>JBGAKG010000010.1:0-299270 GCA_044224495.1 Polyangiaceae bacterium
TGGAAGGGAGCGTAATGGGGGGCGCGATCGTGGGGAAACTGGACGAGCTCCAGCCGCTGTACACCGTTCGAAGCGAAGAGATGGTGCACAGTGGCTTCAGCGTCGGGTCCTACGGGGTGATGCACATCGGCAACGGACAACAGATCTCCGTGCGACCGTGGACGGACCTGGACACCTCAATCTTCGTTGCGTCTCCAGCGACGCAGAAGGGCCGGCAGCAGAACGTCGCGCACTTCTTTGAAGACGCACTGTTCTGGAACAGCTTTACAGGGAGTTCGCCGAGCGAGCTGATGGTGTGGACGCCCGATGGCGGAACCCAGGCGCTCGTGAGCACGGAGCCGGACTGGACCAAGGGCGTGCTCGCGATGAGCACGGACGGGAAAGACATGGTGTGGTCGTACGGCGAGAATCGGACCAAGCCATCCGACCCGTTCGGGACGAACTACATCATGACGGCGCCGTACACGACGGACCCGAAGGCGATCCAGCCGCGCAAGGTACGGAGCACAGGTCTGTACGGAATGGTGTCACAATATGCGGTGGGCTGTGGATATGCTGCCCATCGCACGGCATTTGACCAGTCCAAAGGAACGGTTGAGATTGTGCGACTCTCCGATGGTCACGCATGGTACCTTGATGGCGGCACGTGGATCGCGCCGATCGCAATCACGTGCGATGAAGTCTTTGTCTCCGCGCAGTTCACGCCGAAGTACTGGTATCAAGTAGCACGCGTCCGGCTCGACTCGCTCGGTCCTGGCGTTCCGCCGTGACCGAGCCTTCGGGCGTTGAGAGGCGTGCGCAGGTGGTCCCCGTCGCCGCGAGCGCGCTGCTCTTGGGCGTCGTGGCGGCGTGCAGCCATGGCTGCAGCGGGGACGATGCACCCGTGACGCCGAGCGATGCCGGGAAGGACGCGGCGGAGACTGGTCTGCCGGACGGAGCCGATGGGGCGGTGGCGTGCACGCCGCCGACCCGACCCGCGAGCGTGCCAGCGGGGTGGGAGACGGAGAAGACCTACTGGCCGTGCTGCGGGATCTATGTTCCAACGACGAAGGAGCAGATGCCCGAGCCGATCGTGTGGGAGCCGTGCGATGCGCCCGAGGTTCCTGCCACGTGGAAGTGCCGGCAGATGAAGGTGGACTGGACGCCGCCGAAGGAGGCGACGAGTGCGGTGGCGGCGGCGATCATGATGGGCTGGCTGAACCCCGACGGCGGGGTGACATTCGCATTCGATCGGTGGAAGGAAGAGGGGATCTATCGCCTGTTTGCCGATGCGGATGGACCGGTGCGCGCGGCGGTGCTGGCGAACCAGTGGAAGTACTGTAACCCGTATGCCGATAGCGTCGGGTCCGGATACTACGCGTACAAGGTGATGGAGGGCAGCGTGGTGGGGGGAGCCATCACGGGGAAGCTTGACGAACTCCAGCCGCTGTACAGCGTGCGAAGCGAGGAGATGGTCAACAGCGGCTTTCGCGTCGGCTCCTACGGCGTGATGCACATCGGTAACGGCCAACAGATCTCCGTGCGACCGTGGACGGACCTGAACAACTCGATCTTCGTTGCGTCTCCCGCGACGCAGAAGGGCCGGCAACAGAACATGCCACACTTCTTCGAGGACACGCTATTTTGGAACAGCAGCAGCGGAAGCACGCCGAGCGAGCTGATGGTGTGGACGCCGGACGGTGGAACCCAACCGCTCGTGAGCACGGAGCCCGACTGGACCAAGGGCGTCCATTCGATGAGCACGGACGGGAAGGACATGGTGTGGTCGTACGGCGAGAACCGAACGAAGCCGTCGGAGCCCTTCGGGACCAACTACATCATGACGGCACCGTACACGACGGACCCGAAGGCGATTCAACCGCGTAAGGTGCGGGGCACCGGTGCGTACGGATACGGGTTGCCGTATGCCGTCGGGTGTGGGTACGCCGCACGGAACATGGCCTTCGACCAGTCCAAGGGAATGCTCGAGCTTGTGCGACTCTCGGACGGCGTGGCCTGGTA
Organism: Polyangiaceae bacterium; assembly: GCA_044224495.1. Taxonomy (GTDB): domain Bacteria; phylum Myxococcota_A; class Polyangia; order Polyangiales; family Polyangiaceae; genus JBGAKG01. Next base: position 2,002 of record JBGAKG010000010.1, read on the forward strand.
CCTCGATGGGAAGACGTGGCATGTCCCGATTGCCGTCACCTGCGACGAGGTCTTCATCTCGGCGACGTTCACGCCGAAGTACTGGTATCAAGTCGCGCGTGTCCGGCTCGACTCGCTCGGTCCTGGCGTTCCGCCGTGACCGAGCCTTCGGGCGTTGAGAGGCGTGCGCAGGTGGTCCCCGTCGCCGCGAGCGCGCTGCTCTTGGGCGTCGTGGCGGCGTGCAGCCACGACGCACCCGCGACGCCGAGCGACGCCGGCAAAGATTCCGCTGAGGCGGGCGCGCCGGACGGCGGGGACAGCGCGGTGGCGTGCACGCCGGCGACCCGGCCCGCGAGCGTGCCGGTGGGGTGGGAGACGGAGAAGACCTACTGGCCGTGTTGCGGGATCTACGTTCCAACGACGAAGGAGCAGATGCCGGAGCCGATCGTGTGGGAGCCGTGCGACGCGCCCGAAGTCCCCCCGACGTGGAAATGCCGGCAGATGAAGGTGGACTGGACGCCGCCGAAGGAAGCGACGACCGCCGTGGCGGCGGCGATCATGATGGGCTGGCTGAACCCCAACGGCGGGGTGACGTTCGCCTTCGACCGATGGAAGGAAGAAGGGATCTATCGGCTGTTCGCGGACGCCGACGGACCCGTGCGAGCGGCTGTGCTCGCGAACCAGTGGAAGTATTGCAACCCCTACACAGAGAGTGTCGGGTCTGGTTACTACGCGTACAAGGTGATGGAAGGGAGCGTAATGGGGGGCGCGATCGTGGGGAAACTGGACGAGCTGCAGCCGCTGTACACCGTTCGAAGCGAAGAGATGGTGCACAGTGGCTTCAGCGTCGGGTCCTACGGGGTGATGCACATCGGCAACGGACAACAGATCTCCGTGCGACCGTGGACGGACCTGGACACCTCGATCTTCGTTGCATCTCCCGCTACCCAGAAGGGCCGCCAGCAGAACATGGCGCACTTCTTCGGGGATGCGTTGTTCTGGAACAGCTTTACCGGGAGCTCGCCGAGCGAGCTGATGGTGTGGACGCCCGATGGCGGAACCCAGGCGCTCGTCAGCACGGAGCCCGATTGGACCAAGGGCGTGCTCGCGATGAGCACGGATGGGAAGGACATGGTGTGGTCGTACGGCGAGAACCGGACCAAGCCATCCGACCCGTTCGGGACGAACTACATCATGACGGCGCCGTACACGACGGACCCGAAGGCGATCCAGCCGCGCAAGGTGCGGAGCACGGGCGCCTACGGCATAGGCTCGCAATACGCGGTGGGCTGCGGATACGCGGCCCGAGGAATGGCCTTCGATCAGTCCAAAGGAATGCTCGAGATTGTGCGATTGTCGGACGGCGTGGCCTGGTACCTCGACGGGAAGACGTGGCATGTCCCGATTGCCGTCACCTGCGACGAGGTCTTCATCTCGGCGACGTTCACGCCGAAGTACTGGTATCAAGTCGCGCGTGTACGGCTCGACTCGCTCGGTCCCGGCGTTCTGCCCTGAAGCGTGATTGTGCTGGATGCTATCGCCAACTCACCGCGACTTGCGTCCCTGTCGCGCTCAACGCGATAGACCCTGCGATCGCGACTTCGCGGATCGTGAGCTCTCCTTCGCGGAGCCGCGATGCTGTCCCTCGCGGTCATAGGCGAAGTGCGCCCTCGAGATCCGCGGGCCCCGACTGACGCGCTCAGGTTTCGCTCGAAGTCAGCAACGAGCGCGCTTCACGCTGCTCGACCCCGCGCCACCACGGCTCCACGCGGTGCTCGCGCACGGTCTCGATCGGTGCGCCGAGCTTCGGCAGGAGCAGGTGCGTGTTCGGCGCGGCGAGCGTCACGAGCTCCTCCGGCGGCGCGTCCCACGCGTGGATGGCGAGGTTGAACGTGCCCCAGTGCACGGGCAGGAACGCGCCGCCGCCCAGCCGCTCGAGCGCGGCGAGCGCGTTGGCGGGCCCCAAGTGGATCTCGCCCCAGCTCGGGTGGAACGCACCGACCTCGAGCATCACGAGATCGAACGGGCCGAGGCGGTCCTTGATCTCGACGTACTCGGGGGTGAGGCCGGTGTCGCCGCTGAAGAACGCGCGCTTCTTGGGGCCGCGCACGACGAACGACGACCAGAGCGTCTTGTTGCGCGAGAGCAGGCCGCGGCCGCTGAAGTGCTGCGATGGCGCGGCGACGAGCTCGAGGTCGCCGTGCGGGATGCGTGCAGATTCCCACCAATCGAGCTCGACGATGCGCTCCTCGGGGATGCCCCACGCCGCGATCTGCTCGCCGACGCCGAGCGCGGTGTAGAACTTCACCTTGCGCTGCGCGGCGGCGAGCGCCTTGATCGACGGCTCGTCGAGGTGATCGAAGTGATCGTGCGAGACGATCACCGCGTCGAGCGGCGGCAGCCCCTCGATCGCGATCGGCACCGGTTGGAAGCGCCGCGGCCCCATCGGATAGGGCGAGATGCGCTCGCCCCACACCGGATCGGTGAGGACGCGGTAGCCGTCGATCTCGAGGAGCACCGTCGAGTGGCCGAGCCACGTCGCGCGCAGGCCGGTCTCCACCGGGCGCGCCCACAGCGGGCGCGGATCCACCGACGGGAGCTCGGCCGTGGGGACACGGCGCTGCCCGCCGAAGAAGAACTCGCGCATCGTCGAGACGGTGGTCCCCTTCTGGAGACCCGGGGCGACGGCGTGCGTGTTGTGGAACAGCCCATCGCGATAGCGGGGAGAGGCGAGGGTGCGTTCGCGGCGCAGACCCCGAGCGTGCGCGATCGTGCTCATCGCCGGATCATGCCAACGGCGGGCGCTCCGCGCCATGGGCTGCTGCTTGAAGTAACGTGAAGGCCCTACTTCTTTTGGGCGAACGCCATGAAGGCCGCCATCGCCTCCGGCGACTGGAGCCGCTGGATGAAGATGGCGCCCTCGCGCTTCAGCGTCGCCAGCGTCGCCTCGCGGAGCGGGTCGCGCATGAGCTTCTTGGTGAGCTTCACGGCTTCCTTCGGACGCGCCGCGAGATCGGTCGCGAGCTTCATCGAGTCCGCCTCGAGCGCGGCCGGCTCGACCAATCGGTTCACGAGCCCGGCGCGGTGCGCTTCGGCGGCGTCGAACACGTCCCCGAGCATGAGCCACTCGCTCGCCTTCTGCATGCCGACGGTGCGCGGGAGCAGGAGCGAGGACGCGCCCTCCGGGACGAGCCCGAGCGGAACGAACGGCATCCGGAACTTCGCCGCGTGCGTGGCGAGCACCAGATCGCAGTGGAGGAGCATCGTGGTCCCGAGCCCGACGGCAGGCCCATCCACGGCGGCGACGATGGGCTTCGAGAACCCGAGCAGCGCGAGCAGCACGCGGAAGACGGCGCTGTCCTCGCCGGTCGGCGGGCGCTGCATGAAGTCGAAGATGTCGTTGCCCGCCGTGAAGACGCCGGGCGAGCCGATGATGCGGAGCACGTTGACGGAGTCTTCGGCGTCGGCGGCGTCCAACCCTGCGACGAGCGCCTCGTACATGGCGATCGTGAGCGCGTTCTTCTTCTCCGGCCGGGCGAGCCGCAGCGTGCGGACGGCCCCTTCGTTCTCGACGACGACGTGGCTCATGCGGCTGCACGTACATCAGCCGCGAGACCGCGTCCACCCGTGATACAGCTGGAGCGTCAGCAGATGATCCGGTCGGCGCGTGAAGTCGAAGCGTGGGAAGGCGGGCTCAGCGTCGCCGCGATCGAGCGGATCGAGAAGGCGCTCCTCACGCTCTACGCGACGGGCACGCAACCGGCGATCGCGCTCTGCGTGAAGCGGCGCGGGCACGTGGTCTTCGATCGCGCGGTGGGGCATGCCCGCCCGGGCGAGCTGGCGACGCCGGACACGCCGTTCTGCGTCTTCTCGGTGTCGAAGGCGATCACGGCGATGGTGATTCACCTTCTCGACTCCCGGAACCTGCTCCGGATCGACGATCCGGTGGCGGAGTACATCCCGGAGTTCGCGCGCAACGGCAAGGCGTCGATGACGGTGCGCCACGTGCTCACGCACCGCGCCGGCATCCCGTCGGTGGCGGGGCACGCGGACGTGAACTTGCTCGCCGACTGGGACCAGATCGTCCGCCTGCTCTGCGAGGCGAAGCCGGTGAGCGTCCCCGGCCGCCGCCTCGCGTACCACGCGATCACGGGCGGCTTCGTGCTCGGCGAGATCGTCCGCCGGGTGACGAAGAAGACCATCAACGAGGTCCTGGAGGCCGAGATCGCGCGCCCGCTCGGGATGAAGTGGTTCCGCTATGGCGTCCCGCGCGAGAAGGTGACGGCGGTGGCGCGGAACGAGTTCACGGGTCCGCGCGTGCCGCCGGGGCTCGCGCAGATCGTGAAGCGCGCTCTCGGCGTCCCGTTCGAGCGGGCGGTGGAGTACTCGAACGACCCACGGTTCCTCGGCGCGGTCGTGCCGAGCGGCAATCTCGTCGCGACGGCGCACGAGCTCGCGCGCTTCTTCGAGCTCCTCCGGCGGGGCGGCGAGCTCGACGGCGTGCGCATCTTCGATCGCAAGACCGTGCAGCGCGCGCTCGTCGAGAGCTCGTACCTCGAGCTCGATCTCACGTTGGGTCTTCCGGTCCGCTACGGCCTCGGCCTGATGCTCGGGGCGGAGCGCCTCAGCCCGTTCGGGCCGAACACCGCCCATGCCTTCGGCCACTACGGCTTCATCAACGTCGTCGGTTGGGCGGACCCCGAGCGAGCGCTCTCCTGTGCGCTCCTCACGAGCGGGAAGCCGTTCGTGGGGCCGCACCTCCTCAAGTTCTGGGGGCTCCTCGCGGCGATCGCGGACAACGTGCCCGCGGACTGACGGATTGTTCTCCCCACGGCAACGGTTCGTTCCTGCCATTTGTTGGCTCGCGGACCGCGGTTCGCGGTAGCACTGCGCGCATGCGTAGCCGCTTCCCCCTCCTCGCCCTCGCCAGTGTGTCTGCCGTCGTCGTCGCCGTCGCTTGCGGTGGCAACGAGCCCACCCCGCAGAACCCGACCGGCCCGACCGACTCCGCCAGCGCGAGCACCGCGCCGAGCGCCAGCGCCGCCGAGTCCGCGACCGCGACGTCGAGCGCGACCGCATCGGCCTCCGCGTCCGCCTCCGCCGTTCCGGTGCCGACCGTCTGGAGCGCGACGATGCCGAAGGAGCAGCAGATGGCGTTCATGCAGAAGAACGTCATGCCGAAGATGGGCCCCATCTTCAAAGAGCACGACCCGAAGAAGTGGGCGGACTTCAGCTGCAAGACCTGCCACGGCCCCGAGTACAAGGAGCCGAAGGCCTACCTCCCGCACCTGACCTTCAAGAACGGCGGCTTCACGCAGGCGAAGGACAAGCCGGAGATGACGAAGTGGATGATGGAGAAGGTCTCCGCGCCGATGGCCGACGCGATGGGCCTCCCGCACTACGATCCGAAGACCCAGCAGGGCTTCGGTTGCGGCGGCTGCCACACGATCGACATGAAGTGAGCCGGCGACGATCTCGACGGGACCGGACCGATGCGAGCGACGGCGGAGAAGATCAGGGGGCACACGCCTGGTAACCGGTGAGCCCGTAAGGCGCCGGCTTGCACGACCGGCTGAGGGTGCACGTCGCGCTCGAGATGCACAACGACGTCCCGCCCACCGAGGGGCACGTGCCCGCGCACGATGCTCCCTCGGCGTGGTCGGCGAGGATCCCGCCGAGGGCCACACAGCACCGCTGGCTCCCCGGACACGACGTCGCGTCGCAGCGCAGGACGAAGCGGTTCGAGCCCGTACAGGTGCCTGCGTCTACGCACGCGAAGCTGGGCGTGCCGTTCGTCACGACGTTGCAGCAGTCCGAGGAGGTCGGGCACGAGCCGGTGCCGCATCGGAGCGCGGCTGCGGTCGCGCCGTCGTCGGTAGCGTCGGGTGCGCCGTCGCTCGCTGCGTCGGCCGGCTCGGCGTCGCGCGAGCTCTCGCTCGGCAGGGCCGCGTCGAGCTCGCCGTCGGTGCCGTCGACCGAGGCGTCGGCCCGATGCTCTTCGTCCAACGTCAAACGATCGAGCCCGGAGAGGACGGCGCACGACGAGAGCGACGAGAGCAGGGTGACGACGAGCGCAGCGAACCACCTTCGCACGGCTCTCCATCGCACCGGAAACTGCGCGGTCGCTCAACTCCGCTCCGACCAACGAATTGACCCGAGATGCCGCGCGGTTCGCCACCGCGCGGGGTACGCGACTCCGCGGGGGAGCGCACCGGCGCCGCGGGCGCTCGATCGGTGTCGTGTCCCATCAGCCCGAGCGCGGCCCATGCCGGGCAACTCGACCCTGCGCTTGGCGCGAAAGCACCGTCGCGGACCTTCCGTCGTTGCGAGTTTCCGCGGATTTGCGGCGAAGTGCCTGCTGGTACGCGCCTCGCAAGAGCGTCTCCACCATGAAGACTCTCTACGCAGACGAGCGAGGCGCGACGATGGTGGAGTACGCCATCCTTCTGTTTCTGGTCCTCGTGTTCGCGGCTGCGATCGTCAAGCAGGTCGGCCAGAAGGTCCAAGCGTCCGGCAGCAAGACGGAGCAAGCGTTCGGCTCCGGCGGCGGGCTCGGGCCGGCCGGTGGCGCGTCGCCGGGGCCGCAGTGACGCACCGGCGGCTGGCGCGCGGCGCAACGCCGCCTTGGTGGCTCCGACACTTCGCCGGGGGCGACGACGCCCTCAGCGCGCGGTGACCGGGGGCGAGTGGAGCGTGGCGTTGGCCAACCCCCGCAGCACCACGGCCACGTCCTTCAACGGCTGCGTGGTCTTCTTCACCTTCGACAGGAGTAGCGCGCCCTCGATCGCCGAGAGCGTGAACGTCGCGAACCGCTCGGCCTCGGCCGTGGGAACACCCAGCGCCACGCCGCGCGCCGCGATCGTCGCGAGCCACCCGTCGTAGTGACGGGCGATCGTCTGGCGCACGGGCTCCGACGTGCTGGCCGCTTCCAGGCCGACCGTCGCGAGGGGACACCCCTCGGTGAAGTTCGATGCCTCGAGCGACTGTCCCAAAAAGGTACAGACGGCCGCGATTGCCTCTCCCGGATCCGGCGTCGCGTTCACGATCGCGTCGATGACCTCGCGCCACCGCGCGCCTGCGCCTTCGAGCGCCGCGCACGCGAGCTCTTCCTTGCCGCCTTTGAAGTGGAAGTACAGCGAGCCACGGGGCGCGCCGCTCTCGGCCACGACGTCGAGCAAGCCGGTCGCGTGGTAGCCCTGGCGTTGGAGCAGCGTGGCTGCGGCCTCCACCAAGCGCTCGCGCGTGCGCTCGCCCTTCGTCGGCTTGGTCGTGCTCATGCGGTGGCCTCGTTCTCCTCGGGTGTCTTCTTTGGCGCGGGCGGGAGGGCCGGTGTCGGTTTGCGGGAGGCAAGCCGGCCGAGGCCGGAGGCCGAGGACGATGCCAGGAGCGTGTCCCGGACGCCGGCCCAGAGCGAGGCCCACTTTCCGAGCTTCGGATCGGGCTCGAGCCCGTCCGCCATCCGGTGCATCTGCTGCTGGAACCAGAAGATCTGGAGCATGTCGTCGACGAGCTTGATGCCCGTCCGGAGGTCGACCGCCAGCGCCGCTGCCGTTTCGTCCTCGAGGAGCTTCTTCGGCAGGTCGGGCTCGAACGTCAGCGGGCGCGCGAGCCCGACGACGTCGACCGCGCCGCTGGCGACGACCTCGTTCATCGTCTTCGCCGTCCGCATGCCGCCGGTGAGCAGGATCGGGACCTTGGTCACCGCGCGGATCTCGCGCGCGTACTCCAGGAAGTACGCCTCGCGCAGGCGCGTGCTCTCGCGGACGCGGTCCTTCAAGCCGCCGCGGCCCGCCATCGCGGGGCTCTCGTAGTTGCCGCCCGATACCTCGAGCAGATCGATCCCCGCTTCTTCGAGCGCCTGCGCGACGACCTTGGCATCGTCGACCTCGAAACCGCCGCGCTGGAAGTCGGCGGAGTTCAGCTTCACGCCGATCGGGAACTCGGGGCCGACCGCTTCCCGGGTCTTCTTCACGATCGCGAGGAGGAACCGCATGCGGTTCTCCAGCGAGCCGCCCCAGCGATCCGTGCGGCGGTTCGCGAGCGGCGAGAGGAACTGGCTCACCAGGTAGCCGTGCGCGCCGTGGATCTGCACGCCCGCGAAGCCGGCTTCCTTCAGGACGAGGGCGGCGTTCGCGAAGTCCTCCACGATGGCCTCGATCTCGGCGTCTTCGAGCGCGCGCGGCTTCGCGAACGTGCCGAAGAAGCCCTTCAGCCCAATCGCGGAGGGCGCGACCGGCACCGGCATCAACCGGCGCGGGCTCTGGCGGCCGGCGTGGTTCAGCTGGGCCCAGAGCTTCGCGCCATGGGCCTGCGCCGCCTCGGCCCACGCGCGCAGGCCGGGGAGGTGCTTCCGCCCATCACGCCCGACCACGACGTTCCCAGGCTCACCACGACCGCCGGGCGACACGATGACGTGGCCGGTGATGAGGAGGCCGACGCCACCCCGCCCGAGCCGTTCGTACAGGCGAACGAGGCGCTCGGTGGGGGCGCCGTCGTCGTCGGCCAGCACCTCGCTCATCGCCGATTTCGCGATTCGATTCGGGAGCTTGGCGCCGGAGGGGAGGGTGAGCGTAGAACGAAGCGGGGAAGCAGAGGTCGACATCGACCCCAGAATATGTCGTCCAGCATATTGCGCAAGAGACAAAATATGCGAATCGACATATTTCGCAAAGGTGCGCGGAAATGGCCACGTCGCGCGGAGGAACGTACCCCCCGCCCACCGTACGATGCGGGCGTGCCCCTCGCCGACGGCCCCAAGCTCTGCAACCTGTGCGACACGCAGCCGCGGGTGGGGCGTCGCTTCGTCATCCAGGTGGCGGAAATTGGAGCGGGGGGTCGCGCTTGGATCGACGTCGAGGGCGAGGCCTGCGCCGCCTGCGCGGCGGAGCTCGACGCGATGAAGACCGATCGCCAGCTCGGCATCGCGGGTGTGCTCGGGACGTGCTTCTTCCCGTTTCTCGCAGCCGCGTGGTGGCCGATTGCGCTGTTGGTCCCGCCCGCCCTGGTCGCGGCGATCGTGGCGATCGTGCGGATCCAGCGGCGGAAGGACCGGCTCGTCGAACGCGTGGTGGACTCACCGGCGATGGAGCCGATCCTCGAGCGCGTGGAAGCGGTCGGGACTCCGCTCACGTGGCAGACGATCCAGATCCACTCGCGCGACGCGGTGAGCCCTTCCGCCACACAGCTCGACGAGCTCTTCGCGCGGCTGCCGCCGAAGCGGAGGCTCGGCCGGCGCGGGAAAGCGTTCTGAGCTAGCTTTGTTCGATGCGTTGGAGGCACCTGCTCGTCGCAGCGAACTCGGCGTTGCTCCTCGCGCTCGGAGCCTGCAGCTCCGAACCCTCCACGTCGTCGTTCGTGGCGAACGATGCCGGTGATGGCGACGCGGAGGACGCAGCGCCCGCGTGTCCTGCCCTCGATCCGAACCAGGTCGACGCCGCCAAGCGCGACCTCACCACGGCGAGCGCGGAGGCGTCGAAGGAGTGCCCCAAGTCCTTCGGCAACACGCTCCGCTACACCTGCGCCGGCGGGCTCACCGGGCTCGCCTCGTGCGGCATCGATACGTGCCAGATCTATTTCTACGACGCGACGGGGGCGCTCGTCGGCATCGCATCGTCGAGCGCGAACACGGGCGGAGTGATGTGCGTGGCGCGCACGCCCAACTTCACGATGCCCGCCGGCAATGGGGCGGGCGGCTTTGCTTGTCCCTTCGCCTACGTCTGCTCCGATGCAGGGAGCGCCGACGCGGCGAAGGAGTGATCTCTGGTGGGCCAAGACAGACTTGAACTGTCAGCCAACGGATTAAGAGTCCGCTGCTCTACCAATTGAGCTATTGGCCCAGAGCCTCGACGAAACCTCGACGAGAGGGGCGCCTAAGTAACGGGAAGGATCCCTCGTGTCAAGGGGGCAGGCTCAGACCGACGGAAGGGATCGCCGGGCCTGACGTGCTAGAGACTGCGCCATGCAAGCGGTGGTCATCGCGGGGGGCCTCGCGACGCGGATGCGGCCGAAGACCCTCACGATCCCGAAGGCCATGCTCGAGGTCGCCGGGCGCCCCTTCGTCGACTGGCTGCTCGAGCGCCTGGCCGGTGCCGGCTACGACGACGTGGTCTTCTGCATCGCCCACCTCGGCGAGCAGATCCGCGCCCACGTGGGGGACGGCGCCCGGTACGGCGTTCGCGCCCGCTACTCCGAGGAGGGCGAGAAGCTCCTCGGGACCGGCGGCGCGCTCCGGGCCGCGCTCCCGATGCTCGACGAGACGTTTCTCGTCACCTACGGCGACAGCTGGCTGCCCTTCGACTACGCGGGCCCGCTCCAGATGCTCCGCGCCCACGCCGACTGCGACGGCGTCATGAGCGTCTACAAGAACGAGGGGAAGTGGGACGCCTCGAACACCGAGACGGACGGTACCTGGGTCGTCCGCTACGAGAAGGGCGGGACGGATCCGGCGCTCGACCACATCGACTACGGCGCGATCGCGCTCCGTCGCGCGGTCCTCGAGCGCGAGGCGACGCCCGCGGGGGTGGCCTTCGGGCTCGACCGCATCCAGACCGCGCTGGCGCGCGGCAAACGCTTGCGGGCGTACGTCGCCCGTGAGAGGTTCTTCGAAATTGGCTCGCCCGAGGGCCTTGCCGCGCTGAATGCGCGTCTGTCGGAGCACTCTTAGATGATCGTTTCCCGCGCCCCGGTCCGGTTCTCCCTCGGCGGTGGAGGCACCGACCTCCCGAGCTACTCCCGCGAGCACGGCGGGTTCCTCGTCGCCGCCGCGATCGACAAGTACGTCAGCGTCTGCGTGGCGCGACGCTTCTACCCGAACATTCGGCTCGCTTATTCCAAGAGCGAGCTCGTCGACTCCGTCGACCAAATCGAACATCGCATCTTCCGCGAAGCCTTGCGCTTCGCGGGCTTGGAGCGCGGGCTCGAGCTTCACAGCTTGGCCGACGTACCGGCCAACTCGGGCCTCGGCTCGTCGAGCTCCTTCACGGTCGCGCTCTTGAACGGGCTCCACGCGTTCAAGCGGGAGTACGTCCCGACGAAGCAGCTCGCCGACGAGGCGTGCCACATCGAGATCGAGGTCCTCAAGGAGCCGATCGGGAAGCAGGACCAATACATCAGCGCCTACGGCGGCATCACGGCGTTCACCTTCGACAAGGATGGGACGGTGCACTCCGAGCGCCTCCCGATCCGTGATGAGGTCATCGACGATCTCGAGTCGAATCTCCTCGTCTTCTACAGCGGCGTCGAGCGGTCGGCATCCGCGGTTCTCTCCGAGCAAGCCAAGACGGTGAAGTCCAACAAGGACGACGCCGTCGCGCGCATGCATCGGATCAAGGAGATCGGGTACGAGACGAAGAAGCTCCTGTTGGCGGGCAATGTCGACTACTTCGGCGAGCTCATGCACGAGCACTGGACGAACAAGCGCAAGCTCGCCTCGAACATGACCGACTCTGCGATCGACGAGCACTACGACGCTGCGCGGAAGGCCGGTGCCATCGGCGGCAAGTTGATGGGCGCAGGGGGCGGAGGCTTCTTCATGTTCTACGTTCGGCCCGCGGACAAGCGCTCCGTCTACGACGCGCTACTCGTCCGTGGGCTTCGGCCCATGCGCTTTCGTTTCGACTTCGATGGCGCTCGCATCGCCGCCAACTTCCACCGTTCCTGAAAGGCCCCATGAGCACCTTCACCGAGCAATTCCTCGAAGAGAGCATCACCCTCATCAAGGGCGTCGACGTGGCTCAGATGGAGGCCATGGCGACGGGCCTCGCCACCCTCCGCGAAGGCGGTGGTCGTCTCTTCATCCTCGGTGTCGGCGGCAGCGCCGGCCACGCGAGTCACGCCGTGAACGACTTCCGCAAGATCTGCGGGCTCGAGTCGTACACGCCTACGGACAACGTGTCCGAGCTCACCGCGCGAACCAACGACGAAGGTTGGGACACGACGTTCTCGGAGTGGCTGAAGGTCTCGCGTCTCGGGGCGAAAGACGGCCTCCTGATCTTCTCGGTCGGCGGTGGCAACAAGGAGAAGAACGTCAGCGTGAACCTCGTGCGGGCGCTCGAGCTCGCGAAGGAGCGCGGCGCGAAGGTGTTCGGCATCGTCGGGCGCGACGGCGGCTACACGAAGCAAGTGGCCGACGCTTGTGTCGTCGTCCCCACCGTCCACAAGGATCGCGTGACGCCTCACACCGAGGGCTTCGCTGCCGTGCTCTGGCACCTCCTCGTCAGCCACCCTGCGCTGCAGCAGAAGGCGACGAAGTGGGAGTCCACCAAGTAGTCGGATGGGTGCACGCGGTGTCATCCTCGACCGCGACGGAACGCTGATCGACGTCGTTCGCGACGAAGACGCGGGGGCCATCGTCACCGCCTTTCATCCCAAACAGGTACGGCTCCTCGGGGGCGTCATCGAAGGTCTGACTGCGCTCCGTGACGCGGGGTTCGTCTTCGCGATGGCGACGAACCAACCCGGGCCTGCCAAGGGTCAGTACTCGCGCGATGCGGTCGCGCGCACCAATGCCGAGGTCGTCCGGCGACTGGCCGAGCACGGCATCGTGATCGCGCACGTCGCCGTGTGCATGCATCACCCGGACGGGGGAGATGGCGGGGACGCCTCGCTCGTCGGGCCTTGCGACTGCCGCAAACCGAAGCCCGGACTGCTGCTCGAGTGCATCGCCGCGCTCGACCTGGACCCTGCGGCCTCCTGGATGATCGGTGACACGACGTCGGACGTCGCCGCGGGCCTCGCCGCCAAGACCAAGACGGCGCTCGTCTTCGACCCCAAGCGGTGCGAGCTCTGCCCTCTCCGGGACGGACTCGGGAGGGCCGAGCGGCTCCCCGATCTCACGGGGCCGAACCTGCGGGTGCTCTCCGAGCGGATGCTCGCCTAGGGCGGGGGCGGGCGCCTGGCCCACACGGCCGCGCGAAAGGGCAGCGGTTGCCGCTCGTAGTTCGCGTTCACCCAGGCTTGAACGTCCGGCCCGTAGTACTCCCAGAAGTCTCCGATGACGTAGGCGGGGGGATGGAGCTCGAGCTCTTCGAGCGCCCGCGCCCGCATTCGCGGACCGATGCATTCGGCCGGATTGTCGAAGGGCGTCGAATTTCCGCGGTCCGCGAGGAAGAGCTCGGTCCCACCGCCGAGCATCCACGTCGAAGACAGGATCCGGTCTTCGGGGCCGGAGTGCTGGCGGATCCACGTCACCACTTCCAGATGGTCGGAGGTCACGTGGACGTCGCCCGCGCGCGGCAGCTCCGGATAGGCGTAGGGCTCGCCGAAGGAGGGGTGCTCTGCGCCGCTCGTCAGGCGCTGGATCCGTTCCTCGAGCGGAAGCAGCTCACCCGCGCGCAGCCATAGGATGGTCGCCGCGACGACGGCCGCAGGGCCCCATCGCACGAGACGGCGACCGACGCGCACCGCTGCACCCCCGGACTCGTGGAAGAGCAGGACGACGAGAACGCAACAGGGGCCAGCCGAGTTGGCGTTGTGCCAACCGTCGGCACTCAGCATCGGGTGCCGCTGGACGAGGAATGCGAAGACGGAGAGCGCGAGCACCAGCGCACTCGAGCGCCGAAACGTGCCCTTCCCCAGGGCGGATGCAGCGTTCACCAGCCCGAGCACCGGAATGAGCGGGATGACGAGATAGTCGAGCCGACACAGCCCCATGTGGCCCTCCGTCTCGACCGGATCGAGCAGCTTCTCGGGTGTCGCGAGGATTTCGTCGTCGATCGGGTAGGGCTCGTGAGCATAGGCCTGCATCCCGAGCGCGACCCGTGCAGTCCACCGATACCCATCGAACAGTGCGTGCCCGCGCCCGCTCGCAACGTACACGATGACGAAGAGAGCAACGCCGGCGACGGTGGCGAGGAGGTAGATCCCACCTTCGACGCCCGCGCTCCTGAGCCGGTCCAATCGTCGCTGGCCCGGCTGCGCCAACTGCTCGGCTACGATTCCGAGGAGCGCTCCGACGAGCGCGAGTAGACCAAAGTCGTGGCTGTAGAGCACGCCGAACGCGGTCAGTAGGCCTGCGGCGATTCGGGTGCGGCGCGTGGGGACGCCGCCACACGCCAGCGCGATCGCCAGCAGGCCCGCGCCGGCACGAAGCGAGTCTGCCCAACCGAACGAGTAGGTGCTGAAGTAGACCACGAACGACGTCAGCGCCGAGTGGACGAAGAGCAGGACCGCACCGAGAACGAGAGCGTCCAACCGTCTCCCTACGCATCGCTGAATCGCTGCGAGCTGCGCCGCCAGCCCGATGAGATTCACGACGACGTGGCCGAGTCGAACGTGCTCGAGGTTCAGACCACCGAAGCACGTCGCCACGAGCGCGACGAGGTACTCGCGAAGCGGGCCATACGTGAACCCCGCATCGGCCATCATCCAGCGGCCATGCGTGATCGAATTGATCCACCCGAGATGCTGGCCCTCGTGTCCCATCCAGTCCGAGTTGGCGAGATCACGAAATCCGAACGGGAGGACGAAGAGCAGACTCACCGAGGTGACGGCAAGCCATGCGCCGTGTTGGCGGCTGAAGCCCTCGAGCTCTTTGATGGCGCGTGGGAATCGATGGTTGACGGCGGCGGCGATCGCGTACGCGATGGAAAGTGCGAGCACGAGCTTCGTCGTCGACGGATTCCGAGCGAGGCCACTGAGGGGGAGAACGAGGACGGGTAGGCCCAGCGCGGCGATTCGCAGGCGTTTGGCTTCGTCGAGTCGTGCGGTCGCCAACGCAGCGGCGCCGAACCCGAGCGCATAGCCCACGATTGCGAAGGACCCATGGTGCTCTGCGTGCGGAAAGACGAACGCGAGCGCGAGAGCACCCCCTTCCGCCGCGAGCAGGAAGGGCACGACCGAGGATCGCTCGACGGTGTCCGCGGGCCGTTCGCGCCGCGTGACGGCGACCGACGCGAGGAGGAACAGAATTGCCCCGAACAACCACTTCGGACCGTGGACCGTCCGCCGGAGGAGGATGCTGCTCGCGACGAGGCCCCAGCCGGTCGCTGCTGAGAGCAGCGCCGGCGTGCGGAGGTAGCGGACGGCGACGCTGACGGCGAGCGCGCCGACGACCGCCGCTCCGACCATGATGGAGTAGAACGCGAACGGCATCGTCGATGCGCGCATCAGCTCGAGGTCGGCTTCCGGGGTGGATGTCTTGCGCACCCACCGCTCGACGAGCCACTCCGCCCAGTGCGCGGCGCGAGGGAGGACGAACAAGACCGCCGTCAGGGTGACCGATGCAGACAGAACGGCGCGGAGCGACCGTACGATCCCTTGGCCCCACGCCATCATGCCGGAAGAGCATTACCACGAGGCCCCGTGCGCGCGCGCGATTGCCGCGTAGGTCCCGCCCAGCCTATGCTCGGGCGCGTGACGACCGCCGACGACCGTGCCGAGGATGCGTCCGCCGGTCGGCGCCTGGTGGTAGCGTCGGTCGTCGCGGTCGCGTTCGTCCTGGCGTTTTGGGGCGCAGCCCGCAGCTGCAACTGGTTCCTGGACGAGCCGTTCCTGATGCTGCCGATCGATGCCGCGAACGGCGCCGAGTCCTCACGCACGCTGACTCACGTCGAAGGGCTACTTCAGGGGGTTGCTGGGGTGACCCTCGTTCCGGCGGTGGCGATCATTGCGTGGAGTCTCCGTAAGCGCCGCTCCCCACTCGACGCCGCCGAGGAGTTCTTGCGCGGGGACCCGCGCGTGGTGCCGGTGCTGATGGCGGCGATCGCGGTCGCTGGGTCGGCCTTCGTGGGCTACGCGTTGATCCGCCACGTCGAGCTCCTCGACGACGAACGCAGCTACATGTTCCAGGCGGAGCTCTTTGCCCACGGCAAGATCTCCGAGCCGGCCCTGCCGAGCGCACTTCGCAACCAGATGATCCTGGTGACGCCGGTCCATGCGAGCAAGTATCCACCCGGGAACGCGCTGCTCTTGGCGATCGGGGTGCTGCTGCATGTGCCCTATCTCGTTCACCCGCTGCTTGCCGGCGCGCTGGTGCTGACCGTCCACGCGCTGACGCGCGACCTTTGGGGAGAGCGCTCTGCGCATCTCGCTGCCGGGCTGGTTGCCGTCTCGCCGTTCACGTGGGCCATCCACGGCACGGTGCTCTCGTTCGGTCCCACCGCGTGTGGGTTCGCGCTGGCGCTCGCTGGGATCGTACGTCATCGCCGCACGGGGAGTGCCGTGAGTGCCATCGTTGCCGGACTCGGCGGAGCGTTCTTGCTCGTCTGTCGCCCTCTCGATGGATTGAGCCTCGGCGTTCCCGCGCTCGTCTGGGGCCTCGTGCGATCCCCCGCGCGTGCTCGTTATGCCCTCTTCGCCGGGCTTGGCTACGCCGCTCTCGCGTGGATGATCCCGGTGCACAATCGGCTCGTGGGGGGCTCCATCACGACGTTCCCATGGTCGCTCGACTACGAGTCGATCATGCGGATCGGGTTCACCCAATCGTATCGGGGGCCCTACGTTCACAGCCCGTTGGGCGCGATGGCGATCGAGGCGACCATGCTCCAACGCATCGACGCTTGGTTCATCGGCGTCCCCGGCGCGTTGCTCGTGATCGTCCTCGGTGCTCTTCGCCGCGACCCGAAGGGTGGAGGGACGCTCTTTCGAATTCTCCTGGCGACCTACTGGGGGATCTGGCTGCTCGTGCCGGGTGCGGGGACCTGGGACGTGGGCCCGACCTATTGCTTCGTCCTGGTGCCGATGCTGGCCCCCCTCTTCGTGCGCGGCGTCGCCGTGCTGGCGGAGCAGGCCGCCAAGCTCACGACGGAAGGGCGTGCACTCGTTCATTGGGCCGTCGTGGCGGCGGTCGGGGTCGCGCTCGTCGCCACCACCCCGATCCGCTTCACCCGTCTCACGGTCCTCGCGGATGCCATCTCGGCGCCGTGGGATGCCGTCGCTGCATCCGACATCGGTGAGGCCGTCGTCGTGGTCCCCACGGTCGGTCAACGCGGCGCCGCCGGTTGGGGTTACGGCTACCCCTACGAGATCGCGACCGGCGCGAGCACGGAGGCGCACCTCTTCCTGCCGCTGAACCGGCGCGAGTACGATGCGGCGCGTCCGACGCTCCCCGCCGTCCCCACGTACGCGCTGGAGCTCGACCTCGCGCGTTCGGCGCAGCTTCGTCATCGCCAGTATCGGATCGTTCCCTTCGATCCGGAGGTGCGCTGGCCGACCAAGACTACGGACGCGACTCGCGGCACGCCCCCGGGGCCGTAGCTACGTGGTATCGTCCGGCCCCACATGGGCCGGGTCGACGCGAAGCGGGTGGCGAATCTCGCGTCCGTTGTCGGTTGTGTGTGGTTCGCTCTCGCGGCCTTCTGGGGAGTCGGGCGCATTCCTGGAGGCGGGCACATCGGAGCGGGCTCGGCAGGGACGACCCTCCTCGCCGAAAGCTCCCTCCATTGGCACACGATCTACCCGATCCTGGAGTTCTTCCCGACCGTGGACCCGTACCCGGTGTCGGCCTACTGCCACCATCCGTTCGGGATGTACTGGATGAGCATGTTGGCGCTGCGGTCGTTCGGGCACCACGATCTCGTCGTCTTCCTCCCCGCCGCCATCCAGAGCGCGCTCACTCCGGTGCTCCTCCATGGCATCGCTCGAAGGGTCTGGGGGCCCATCGCTGCGGCCGGCGCCGTGCTCGGGTTCGTCTTCATCCCCCTCGTGGTCGGGTTCTCCGATTTTCACAACCTCGAGGTGATCACCATCTTCGGCGCCACCCTCTTCTGCTGGGGGTGGGTCGTGCACCTCGAGAAGGGGAGAGTGCGGCACCTCCTCGCCGCGCTCGCCGGCGCGTTCATCGCTGGCAGTGGTGACTGGGTCGGCTTTCTCGTTCTCGGGCCGATTCTCTTCTTCGCGCTCCTCCGCGGCTTCATTCTGCCGCGTGGCTTCACGCCGGGTTTTCCGCGCGAGCGCTACCACCGCTTGTGGGCGCTCTCCGTCACCGTGTCGGTCGCCACGCTCTTCCTCTTCGTGGCGCTCTTCCAGCGCGCCGACAAGATCGGCGATTGGCTCGGATCGGCCACACAACGCGGCTCCCGCGACACGACGCCGCTGGCCGAGGTGCTCGAGACGCGCAAGACGTGGGTCGAGTTCAGCTTCACGCCGCTCGTCATTGCGGTCGGCAAGGTCGGCGCGTGGGTGGCTGCCGCCCGCCTCCTCCTTCGACGGCGAGACGAAGAGGTGTTCTCGCTCGCCGTGCTGGCGGCGGCATCGGTCCAGTACGTCGTCTTTCGCCAGGGCGCCGACATCCACATTTTCTGGCCGCACTACTACGGGCTCTACTACGCGTTCGCCTTCGCGCAGCTCGTGGCGAGCGTGGAGTGGTTGGTGGGGCGCTTCACGAAGCGCGCACCGCGTGCCGCCCCCATCGTGGCTCTCGTCGTCGCGATCGTGATCCCCGCCCTGGCTGCGCCCGACACCGTCCGCTCGCTTCACCTCTGGCGGGCGACGGGGGGGCGTTACGACGACAAAGGCAGCCTGATCCGCACCCACGTCGATCTCCTCTTCGTGCTCGAGAAGCTCGTGCGACCTTACGTTCACTGGGGGGATCGCGTCGCCGCACACGGAAGCGCGTCGTGGGGCTGGGAGCATCCGTGGGCGGCAGCATGCAACGCCGACGGTGGCGATGGTCCCGATGCGCAACACCGTTTCTGGGTCGGCCGCGCGAGCGGCATGGGCTCCGGCGGCCTTCGAACGGCGAGCAAGCTCCCGCACCTCCGGATCTACGGAGACGTGCTCTTTGCCGATCGCGACGACGCGCCTGGGCCGCTCGACGCGTACGATCTGCACGAGCGCGAGCCTGGCCCGTTGGAGTGGTACTTCACCAACCCGACGGACCCGGTTCGGACGATCGACCCTTCGCCCGACGCGTTCCTGACCTGGGAGTGGCGCGATCACCTCGGGGTTTCGCCCGCCGAGCCCCCGACGGGTCCGGCGGACACACTTCCGCACATCCGGATCCTCCACAACGCCGCGGTCGCTCGCGGCGATGGCGCCGAAGCCGAGCGCCTCCGTCAGCTCGTCACGGACCAGCTCGATCGCACCGTCGAGGCGCATTGGGAGGGGGACCACACACTCGTCGGCGTGCGTCGGATCGGCGGCGTCGAGCCACGGCTCGAGATGTGGTTCGAGTCCGGTGGGGCCACCGCATCCGATACATCGTTCAACGTCACGTCCCAGATCGTCGCGAAGAGCCGTCTCAGCTGGATCCCGCAGAGCGACGTCGTCCGCCAGATGGCGTGGCCCCCCACGCTGCCGACTTCGCTGTGGAAGAAGGGCTATCTCTACGTCGTCGACTTCGTCCTGAATCACCGGATCGGCGTCGAACGCTACGTCGCGACTTGGGCCGGCGGCCCTGCCCGCAGACCCGCGAACGCCCGCGAGTTGGTCTTGGTCACCCTCCCGTGATCAGGACCGGCGCAACGTGAATGGGTTCGCGATCAGGTAGCGGAGCGTGTCCTTCACCGCGTCCGAGACGGTGAAGGTCTCCTTCCAGCCCAGGGCGCGGAGCCGCTTCGTGTCGAGGAGGATCTTCGGCGAGTCGCCAATCCAGCCGCGCTCCCCGCCGGTGTACTCGAGCTTCGGGGAGACCTTCATCTCCTCGCAGATGATCTTGATGCTCTGGTTCACCTCGAGCCAGTCGGTATGGCCGATGTTGTAGATGTGCACGTCGTTCGGCATCTTCGACGACTCGACGATCGTCAGCATTGCGCGGATGCAGTCGCTCACGTGCAGGTAGGACTTCTTCTGGAGCCCGTTCCCGAGAACCTCCATGCGCGACGGGTCGGCGAGGAGCTTCTTGTAGAAGTCGATGACGTGGCCGTGCGTGTAGCGAGGGCCGAGCATCGACACGAAGCGATAGATGTAGACGCGGAAGCCGTAGCCGAACGCGTAGGCCGTCAGGAGACCTTCGCAAGCGACCTTCGACGCGCCGTAGAGCGACGTCTGGATCGGGAAGGGCGCATCTTCGGGGGTGGGGATGATCTCCTGCTCACCGTAGGCCGACCCGGTCGAGGAAAACGCGACGGCCTTGATGCCGTTCTTCCGCATCGCCTCGAGGACGTTGTGCGTCGCGAGCGTGTTCTGCTCGACGTCCTTGCGCGGATGCAGGAGCCCGTCCTTCACGTCGGCGTTGGCGGCGAAGTGAAAGACGAAGTCGTGCCCGGCGAAGGTCTTCTCGAGGAACGGCAGGTCGAGGAGACTCCCTTCGGCGAGCGTCACGTTGGGGTGCTTCGAGACGAACTCGCGGAACCCGGTCGAGAAGTCGTCGACGATGGTGACCTTGGCCCCGCGCTCGGCGAGGGCGTCTACCATGTGGCTCCCGATGAAGCCGGCTCCGCCGGTGACGATGAAGCGCTTGCCTTGATGGTCCATCACTCCACGGACGCCTTTCTCTCCCCCGACTTCGTCCCCGCGCGCCCCGCCACCACGAGGAGGCCTGCGCTCGTCGTGCGGACTCGCGTGAGCGCCCGGGACTCCGCCCAAGCAACCACGTTCGCCGCGCGCAGGACCCGGTTCATGACCCCGACCGCTCCGCCGACGTCCTTCTTCTCCGCGTTGTAGAACGAGTTGTCTCGCCTCCACATGTCACGGATCTTACCCAACTTCTGCGCGGCGAAAAACGCAGCGTCCATCGTCTGTCCCAGGGCGTGGTACGCGTACATGCGTTCACGAATCTCGAAGAACTTCCCGAGGAGCGCCGCTGCCTCCTCGTGGCGAAACGCTTGGACGTGGTCCTTCGTCTCCACGTAGACGTCCTTCCCGAGCAGCGTTCGAAAGACCGTGTACGCCGACAGGGGTTCGCCTTCGATGGGGATGAACGCGATGAGCTCCCCATCCGGCCGGAGGACGCGTGCGGCCTCTGCCAGTAGGGCGGTCGGATCCGGAACGTGCTCGAGGACGTCCATCAGCAGCACGGCATCGAAGGTGTTCGTCCACTCTTCGGGGAGCGAGTCGACGATCCGACGGAACGTGTAGCAATCCGGCGTCGTTCTTGGCTGCCGAACGTCGCAGCCGAAGAGCTCCAACTCCGGTTGAGCGGCGTGGAGCGTACGGAGCATCTTCCCATCGCCGCTGCCGATCTCGAGCACCCGTCCGCGCACGGGCGCGCGCTGGACCAGGAACGACGCCTTCAGGCCCGGAAGGCTGCGCTCCCGTGGATCGACCGCCTGTGCTCCCCAACGAAGCTCCTCTGCCACGCATCACCTCGAGAAGCGATACTTGAGGAACGCCCAGTAGGAGGGCAGGGCATCTTTCACGAAGCTGATCTTCTTGCCCTCCGCAAACCCACGCGCGACGTAGTTCACCGGGACTTCGAGCGGCGCATAGCCGTTTCGGACCAGCTTGCAGACGAGTTCGATGTCGAGCTCGAAGCGATCACCCTCCAGCTCGATGCCCTCGAGACACTCCGTGCGGAACACCTTGAACATCGTGTTCACGTCGGTCGTCCTCTGCTGGTAGAGGACGTTGAACGTCTTCGCGAAACCGACCTGCGCGGCGTTCAACAGAAAGCGCTTGGCGGGCGTCCCCTCGAAGCGACGAACCTTCCAGTCGTCGAGGCCGAGGCTGCGCGAACCGAGCACGAACGACGTGCGATGCTGGAGGATCGGCGCAAGCAGCGCGTCGTAGTCGTCGATGTCGTACTCGAAATCCGCATCCTGAATCAGGATGATCGTTCCCGTCACCGCCGCGAGTCCGGTGCGGACCGCGTGGCCCTTTCCGCGCGGCTGGTCTTCGAGGATGAGGCGCACGCCCGGGCGTCCCTCGAAGCCCTTCACGATCTCTCTCGTGCGGTCGGTGCTGTTGCTCTCGACGATGATGAGCTCTCGCTCGACCGGCAGCGGCTTGGCGAGAATGGCCTCGATCACCTGGGCCACGTACCGTTCCTCGTTGAAGCACGGGAAGACGATCGAGAGCTTCTCGCTCTGGCCGCGTGCCACACGGCTCCGTTTGAAGAGTGCGACCCTCCCTCCAGTTCGGAGGGGCAAGGTGACGGCCGACAGCGGCTTCGCAACGGCGTGCGCCACGCCATTGGCCGGAAGCAGGCGATCGATCGCATAGGGGGCACTCACATGCGTGGGTACCGGGAACTGTTGCTTCAGCGCGAGCCCATGATCGTTCATGAGCGCGACGAGGTTGTTCGTCGTGAAGAACGCACGCTTGAAGTCGAAGAAGGGAGGCCAATACCGGCGCATGAGCTGCGCCGGGATGGATTGTGCGTTCGCGTACACCACGGCGAGCCAGGTGTTCGCGCCGACCTGCTGGAGAACGCGCTCGAGAACGGCGCGTGGGGCCCCGGTCGCTTCGAGCACGCCGTCGAGGATCACGACGTCGACGGAGGTCGGTACCTGAAGCCACTGCACGTCGCCGTCTTCACCGAGTCGAGCAAACTGCTCGTCGTCGATCCGGTGGATGACGAGCCCCAGCTCTTTCGCGCGCGGCAGCTCCGCGAGCTCGTCGAGCCACCGCCCCACGAGGAGAACGCTGGTCGGGGAGCGGCCTTCGACCCCGCGGAACGAGCGCTCGACGTCGGCGAGTAGCTCGTCGAAGTCACGCGCGTAGTTGCTGCGGTCTCGCGTAGAGTCGTGCTGACCGAAGCGCGCGAGATCGAAGTAGTTCCGCCCGGCGCCGCCGACGGGGTTGACGTAGACCAAGTCGCACGTTCGGCACCGAACGAACCGAACGCCGGTCTTGTGGAAGAGGTAGACCGAGTTGTCCTGCCGGCAGACGGCACAGTCGACGTAGCGGCTGCGACCGCGAGACGTCGCGACCGCGGGCGTCGGCTCGAAGACGAACGGGCGTCCGCTGGTTGTCTCTCCTGTCATCCCCCCCGTTGTAGTCGACGTTTTCGATGCGGCAAAGCGCCCTGATGCATGGATCTTCGGTCGGTTCCCCCACCCGACGTTTCGCGTCGCGTCGCTGCGGCGTCCGCCTGTCCGCCGTGATAGCGTCACCGACCATCGCGGCAGGGGAATGAGACTGCACCTTCGCGCTCTTCGACCGGTTGGCCCCTCATGAACCGAGTAGCAGCTTTCGTCGCCGGACTGGCCGAGCTCCTGCTCCTTCGCGAGGCCGAAGCTCGTGCACGCGCCGTGGAAGACTCGGCCCGCGAAGAGGCGAGTGAGCACGTCGCCGCGGCCCGGTTGCGTCTGCGAGCCGCGCGGCGCCTCGGTCACCCGATCCCCGCGATCGTCTTGCTCCGAGAAGCCCGCGACCACGCGGCGCGGGCGGTCGAGCTCCTGCGCCCGGCGTCTCCCGAGGGCCCGAGCGCGAGCCCGCCCTCCGACGTTGCGGTCTCGCTCGAGCTCGATCGGCAGCCGCTCGCGGAGCTCGAGGCGCTTCGGGACGAGTTGGACCTCGCGGTCACGAGCGAGCTAGGCGGCACGGAGACGCGCAGCGTCTTCGCGCTGCGTGTCCAGCGCTGGGCACGGGTCGGAGGGCTCGCGCTCGCGCTCATTCTCGGGGTCACCCATTTCGCCCGCGCGAGGGTGGGGGTCCGGAATCTGGCGCTCGGGAAGCCGGTGACCGCGACCAGTCTCAAGATGAACCCACCCAGCCCCGCCGAGCTCGTCGACGGGCGAACCCGCGGGACGATCGGGATCCACACGAACGACGAGGCTGCGCCGCAGATCACGATCGATCTCGAGTCCGAGCACACGATCGATCGCGTCGTCGTCTGGAACCGCGGCGACGGCTGGTTCGACGACAGCCTCCCGCTCCTCGTCGACACCTCACGTGACGGCGTCACGTGGGATCCGTTGGCGCGGCGGACCGAGCACTTCGACCGCTGGGAGAGTGACGCGGGTGGGCGCACCGCGCGCTTCGTGCGCGTCCACCGCACGGAGCCCGGCTACATCGCGCTGAACGAGGTCGAAGTCTTCGGTCGCTGATCTTGCGCACTTCCACGCCATCGGGCACCCTCTCGCACCATGGCTTCGGGCAACCGCGAGGGCGATCGGGAGAAGTCCTGGGGACAGGACTATCGGCAGACGCCGGTCGACAAGTTCGGGATCTGGCTCTCGGCGCGGCGCATCCGCAAGTCCGCGCGCTCGTTCAGCGGCAAGAGCATCGCCGACATCGGGTGCGGGTTCCACGCGGGGTTCGTGCGCTCCGTCCTCGACGAGGTCGAGAGCGCGACGCTCGTCGATTTGAGCCTCGCCGACGATCTCAAGGCGAACCCGAAGGTGCGTTGGGTGGAAGGCGTCCTTCCCGACGCGTTGGCGGGGATCGGCGACGAGACGATGGACGTCGTCATCTGCAACAACGTCCTCGAGCACCTCTGGGACCCGCGCACCGCGCTCCGACACATCCGGCGCATCTTGCGCCCGGGCGGAGTCGCCTCGCTCAACGTCCCCTCGTGGCGGGGGAAGTTCTTCCTCGAGACGGCGGCGTTCCGGCTCCGCGTGACTTCCGCGCCGGAGATCGATGATCACAAGCGCTACTACACGCCGCGTGAGTTCTGGACGCTCCTCGTCGAGAGCGGCTTTCGTCCGAGCCAGATCACCGCCTGCCACACGCACAAATTCGGCCTCAACACGTACGCCGAGTGCAGGGTGCGGTGATCGCCGCCGCGCGCTCGAGGAGCGCGAAGATCCTCGACGTCGTCGGCTTCGTCGCGCTCCTCGCGATCGTCGCCCTGTTCCTCGCGCCCATCTTCACGCACCGCGATACTTACGGATCGCACGACTGGGATCAGATGGAGGCGCACCGCTACCTCGCGGTGAAGACGCTCACGAAGTACCACCAGATTCCGCTCTGGAACCCGTACTCCTGCGGCGGCCACACATGGTGGGGCGGGGTCGAGAGCGGGACGAACCTGGTCTCACCGTTTCTTCCCGCGTACCTGCTCGCGCCGCTCCCGATGGCGCTCCGGATCGAGATCGCGGGGGCCACCACCCTCGGCGCCGTCGGCGCATGGGTGTTTGGCGGTCGGCTGCTGGAGAGCACTGGGCTTCGGCTGCTCGTGTCGGTCGCGTTCGCGCTCAACACGCGGTACGCGCTCGGCGTGGAGATGGGCCACGCGTGGCACCTCTACTACGCGCTCGTCCCGTGGGCGCTCTTCTTCCTCGATCGCGCAATCAGCGCCGCGAAGGGGAAGGCGACGGGGAGCGTGGTCGGCCTCGGCGCGGTTCTCGCGGGGATGGTCTACCTCGGCGCGATCTATCCGATGCCTCAGGCGATCATGGTCGTCGCGATCTACGCGTTGACGGGGGCCGTCGCACTGCGGTCGTTTCGTCCGCTCGCCCTCGCCGTGCTCGGTGGCGTCGTGTCGTTCGGGCTGGCGGCCCCAAAGCTCCTCCCCATCCTGGAGACGCTGCGGCGGTTCCCGCGTCTCGTCGACTCGCCGGAGACGATCGACCTCAACGGTGTCGTCGGCATCTTCACCACGCGCAGCGGCGATCCGCGACCCGCGGTCGGCCCGTGGGCATGGCACGAGTTCGGCATCTACGTCGGCTGGATCCCATTCATTCTCATGTGCGCGGCGCCCTTCCTCGCGCGCCGGTGGCGCGAGCGCGCCGCGCTGTTCGCGGGTGCTGGGTGCTTCGTCCTCGCGCTCGGGCGTTTCAGCAGTATCGCGCCGTGGGCGCTGCTCCACGACCATGTCCCGGTGTTCCAGTCCCAGCACGTCCCGTCGCGCTGGTTCTATCCGATGGTGCTGATGCTGTCGGTCGCCGCAGCGGCTGGGCTCCAGCGGCTGCTCCACCGGCACGGAGGAAAGCGCTTCTCACTCGAGATTGCGCTCCTCGCGGTGGCGCTCTGGGTGGGGATCGACATCGCGCTCGAGTCGCAGAAGGAGCTCGTGAACGCGTTCCCGCATCCCGGTCCCTCCGTCGCGGTTTCGACGGGGCCTTTCCACCAAGAGCGAGTCGCCACGGGTGAGCTCCGGTACGCTGGGGCTGATTGGACCGCACCCGCGCTTCCGGCGATGATGGCGAACGTCGGACTCATCGACTGCGGTACGTTCCCCGGCCTCCACAGCTATTACCGCGACCGGAAGGGAGCCGTCCCTGGCCTCGGAGCCAAGGGGCTCGGCGATCCCGACTATCGCGGCGAGGTCTTCTTCATCGACGGAGACGGCACTGCGACGATGGAGACCTGGACTCCGAATGCGGTCAGCGTTCGGTGGGAAGGCGCGAAGTCCGGCGACGTGCTCGTGATGAATCAGAACTGGGACGCGGGGTGGTCGGCGGAGGGCCGTGTCGAGAACCTGCATGATCGGCTGGCCGTGCGCGTGGACGCGCCGTCCGGGGTGATGCACTTCCGCTACCGCCCGCGCTTCATGGTGCTCGGGTTGGTGATCTTCGCGCTGACACTCGTCGGGATCGCGCTGCAGTCCGAGCGCGTGCGCCGGCGGATCTTCGTCAAGGCGACGGGGTGATCCGAACCGGGTTCCCGCGTGCTTCGTAGAACGCGCGGTCCGGGAAGCGCTCGCGCAGGCACTGTTCCTCGTTGCCCGACGGCTGCGCGACCAGCACGTTCTGCTCGGGATAGAGATCGAGCGGGAGGTTCTGCGTGAGGTCGAGCCCGCCCCGCTCGCCCGTTCCGTTCTGACCCACGATCACGATCGCGTGCCGGAGCCCAGCGTCGTGCGCGCGATCGTTGACCTCCTCGAGCTTCATCACGGAGTCCGTGTTGATCGGGTAGAGCATCGGAGCCAAGAGGAGCGTTCCGACGAGGCTCGTCGCGGCGAACGCCATCGCCGCGCCCGCGACCCGATGGCGCTTGGCACCCGCGACGACACGGAGGCTGGGCGCTGCGATCGCTGCGCCGGTTCCGACCGCCCAGAGGACCACCGTTGGGAGCTCGTAGCGCGGCCCGTAGCCCCAGTCGTAGCCGCGCCCCATGTCGAACCACGCGTAGAAGACGAAGAGAAACGTCGCCGACACGAGCATCGCGATGGCGAGTGTCCGCGCACCCTTCGTCGCGCGCGCGAGCCCGAAGAGCCCGAGCGACGTGGCTGCCGGAAACCAGCAGTACGCGCCCGTGCCGAGGGGGATGCCCCACTTCCACTCGCCGGGGTTCGGCTTGACCATCTGGAACTTGTTCCACGGGTGGATGATCGTGCTGAGCGAGTAGCCGGTCGTGAACCAGGTCCCGAGCTGTCGGTGCAGCACCCAAAGCGTCCAACCGCCGAGCACGGCCGCAGCGGCGAGTCCGCTCGCGAACGCGACGAGAGGAATCCGGCGGCGCACGACGCGGGAGACGAAGAGCACGAAGATCCCCGTCCCGAGGAGCAGACCGTCGGAGACGCGTGTCGCGAGGAGCCACGTCACCGCGACGCCGAACGTGATCCCCCAGCCGATCCGGGCGTTGCGACCCGGGACCTCGCCGACGCGGAGCAGCGCCTCGAGGCTCCACGCGAAGCACGCGGCGACCCAGATGTGAGGAAAGCGCGAGCCACCGTTGATCAGGAGAGTCGCCCCGAGCGCGAGCGAGGCGACCGCGAGCGACGCGGCCCAGGGTTTGGCTGGGCCCGTGACGAGGCGCCGCGCGAGCCGGCCGACGGCGACGCCGAGGAGCCCCAGGCTGGAGGGGCCCGCGAGCCAGAGCGTCCGCGTCCAGAAGAACGGGACCATGAAGAGCGGCCACCCCGGCGTGTACTGCGAGAAGCGTTTGCCCTCCCAGTCGAAGACCCAGAAATTCTGGAACGCGTGGTTGCACGGCGCTGCCTCCGAGTAGGAGCGCAGCTTGGCGTAGATGCTCGTCTGGAACGTGTAGGCCCACTCGTCGGAGCTGTCGATCCCCCAGCGGAGCACGTACTTCCCCACGAGCACGGCGAGCACGGTCGGTACCAAGAAGTGCACGAGATCCTGGGCGAGCTCCGCGTCGCCCCCGCGGCCCGACGTCTCCGCTTGGATCGCGAAGCGGATGGGGGGGAGGCTCGTCCGGGTGACGAGGCCCGTCGCGAGCATCCCGAGCGAGAGGTGCATCACCGTCACCTCCCACGTGGAGTCGACGAAGAAGCCGTTCCCCAAGACGGCGAGCACGTGGAGAACCACCGCGAAGAGCTTCGCGGGGAGGGATCCGCGCGACAGCAACGCGCCGGCCAGGAAGCACCAAGCCGCGCCGCGCAGCAGCGTCAACGTCAGGGTCGGCTCGATGCCCGTCCGATGGAGCGCGACGAGGAACCCCGGGAGGGGGTTCGCGACGACCGTGCACGCGATCGCGGCCAGCACGAAGGGCGTTCCCCACCCGAGCGCGCGCCGCTGAGTCCAAGAGAGCGCGGCTGCCGTCACACCGGTCGCGCCATGCGCGACGAGGAAGGCCGCGTCCGGCGTCGCCGTGTAGGGCGTGTGCACGGCGAGACTCTCTCCCGCGAGAGCCCCGTGCGTCAATGTGCCGGCGCATTGCCGAAAACTTGGCCCACGCGAGAGCAGGCGCGCACGGTCGAACGCATGCGCCGCAAGAACCCCGTGATCGGTCGCCCTGGCTCCCGCCCCGAGCGTCGCAGCGGAGAGGACCGTCGGAGCGAAGCCGATCGGCGGTTCTTCCCGCGCCCCGAAGGGCGGCGGAAGAACGGTGGCCGCCGCGCGACCGACCGCCGCGACGCCTGAGGACTACTTTTCGCTCTTCTCGGCGTCGGCGTTCTCCCGCGCGACGCGTGCGGCGAAGTCTTCCTGCGACTCGTCCGGGTTGCGGAAGCGGTACCCACCCGAGCTGACGGGCGCGACGAAGTCACCCGGTCGGCTGGCGGGCGGCTCGTCGTCCGCACCCTGCGCACGCGCCATCCGGATCGCGATGACGACCCCGACGAAGAGCACGACGGCAGCCGCGATCCCCAACGCGACGAGCATGGAGAGGTTCTCTCCCGGACGCTGCTCGCTGTCAACCGACCTGCTAACGTGCCGTTCCCCGCCATGCGAACGCGCACCCGGAATGCTCTCGTCCTCGGCGCGATTGGCGTCGCCGCGGCCGCGGGCGCGTGGTTCGCGGGTGGTCCCACGCCGCAGCGGGGCGCGCTCGATGCGGTCCCCGAGCACACGTTCCTGCTCGTCACGCTCGATCTGAAGAAGCTCCGCGCGTCGCCGCTCGCGAGCGAGCTCGATGCGCTGCACGAGGTGTCCGAGGTCGCCACGACGTGCGGCTTCGATCCGCTCGACCGCGCGAGTCAGGTCGCCATCTCCGTCCCGGAGGAAGAGAGCGGCGAGTTCGGGCTCGCCGTCACGCACGATCTCGGGCGCGACGAAGTCTCGGCGTGCGCGAAGCGCCTCGCGAACGAGCGCGGGGACGGCGCCACGTTTCGCCAAGAAGGACCGTACGGGATCCTCGAGGCGGCGGAGTCGATCGACCCGGGACCCAAGGGTCAGATCGTCTACCGCGAGGGGGCGCCCCTCCTCGTCGGCCGTGGCGGATGGATGACGAAGATGCGGGGCGCGCTCGACGGGACGGAGCCGCGCATCGCCACGCAGAAGGCGCATACGGCGCTGCGAGAGGTCGTCGGCGCGAACGCTCCGGGGGACGCGGCGCGGCCCGCGCTCGTCGCGACCGCGGTGCTGCCGAAGGCGCTCCGAGAGCGGCTCCGGCGCCAGATGGTGACGGACGCGGAGGGCCCGAACGCGGCCAAGAGCGCGCAGACGATGGACGCCATCCTGGCGGTGGGCGAGGTCGCCATCGCGGTCCACACCACCACCGCCAGTGCGCCCGTCACCGTCTTCGCCGAGCTGCGGTGCGAGAAGCCCGGCGCCTGCGAGACGGTGCGCGCGTTCCTCGAGCGCAAGAAGGCGAAGCTCGGGCAGGACCCGATCGTGCGGCTGATGGGGTTCGGCCCCATCCTCGACGCGGTGAAGCTCGAGGTGAACGGCGAGGTCCTGGACGCGCGCGCCGAGTGGGCGGCCGACGACGTTCGGCGGGTGTTTTCCGCGTTGGGGCGCGCGCTCTTCCCCACGGCGCCGGCGCCGGCGCCACGACCGCTGGCCCCGCTCCCGAGCGGCTCGGGGTCCCCGTCCGCCCTGCCGGGGGAGCTGGTGCGGCCGAAGCCCTGAGCTCGGGTCCTAGCCAGAACGCCCCACCTGGTCCTTCGGCCGGGATAGATTTTGCCGGTCCCCAGGGTTACTTTACGAGAACCGAGGTCATCGTCATGTCCAAGAACGTCCTGAACCTTTCTGACGCGAATTTCGACAACGAGGTGCTCAAGTCCGACGCCCCCGTCCTGGTGGATTTCACCGCGACCTGGTGCGGCCCCTGCAAGCAGCTCGCGCCCATCGTCGACAAAATCGCGGACGAGAACATCGGGAAATACAAGGTCGCGAAGGTCGACATCGACGATTGCCCGGGCGTTGCCCAGCGCTTCCGGATCAAGGGCGTGCCGACCGTCATGGTGTTCAAGGGTGGCCAGGTGAAGGGCCAGCACGTCGGTGTCACCAACAAGGAGACCTTGCTCAAGCTCCTCGAGAGCTGAGCCGGCGTCGCCCGAGCCGGGCATGGGGTCGAGCGGGATGGGGACGATAGGGATGGGGACCGAGTGAACCTGGCCACGGATCCGCGGCTGATCGCATTGCGAGACAGCCTGCCGGGCCAGGTCCTGCGCGGCAGCGGCAGGGTCCAGTACTACATCCGCGAGCGCATCGGCGAGGGCGGTCAGGGCTGGGTCTTCACTGCGAACTGGGACGAGCCGGGTGGCTTCGTCGTCATCGCGAAGGTCCTCCGGCCCGACGCGGTGAACGCGGACACCATGCGCCGCTTCCAGCGCGAGGCGGACGTCCTCCGCATGTTGTCCCAATCTGGGACACCGAACCCCCACGTCGTCCGCTTCTACGACCACGCCACGGCCGTCCTCCGATCGCCGAACGGTACCGACACGTACACGCTCCCGTTCACGATCCTCGAGTACGTGAACGGCCTGACGCTGGAGCAGGTCATCGACGCGCAGCCCGGCCGCGGGCTCGCGGTCGAGCGCACGCGCCGCATCCTCCGCCAGGTGTCGCAAGCGCTCGAGATCGTCCACGCGAAGAAGGTCATCCACCGCGACCTCAAGCCGTCGAACATCCTGCTCGCGCTGGAGGCGGGGACCGAGGTCGCGAAGGTCACCGACTTCGGCCTCGTGAAGCTCGTGGACATGAACATGCAGCGCACGGCGACGCTCGCCGGCGCCTCGCTCGGCTATGCGCCGCCCGAGCAGTACGAGCAGGGCAACCAGCGCGTGAGCGAGCGGACGGACGTGTTCTCGCTCGCCGCGATCACGTTCGAGATGCTCACGGGGAAGATGGCGTTCCCCTACCGCGACGGCGAGAACCCGCTCCTGATCGTCACGCGGATCCTGAACGAGACGCGGCCCACGCTCGCGAAGCACGCGGAGAACCTCCCCCAGCAGCTCCGCGAACGCCCGGATCTCATCTCGGTGCTCGACTCGCACATCACGCGCGGGCTGTCGGCGGATCCCGCCGCGCGCCACGCCACCGTGACGGACTTCTTCGGCGCGATCGAGCCGGTGCTCCGCACCGCGTCCGAGGCGGGCCGCGCTTCGGGTCCGCCGCCGGCGCGCGCGTTGCCGTTCTCGGAGACGGTCCCTGCGTCGATGCAGGCGCCGCCCCGGCCTTCGCAGGTGCCCGTGATCCTCCCGGCGACCGGCGAGCGCTCGAGCGTCGTCCCGGTCCAACCGGATCGCCTGAGCTTCACGCCCGCCCCGGAGCGGCACGCGAGCAGCAGCGGGGAGGTTCGCATCGTCCGCCCGCAGGGCGACACGTCGAACCCCGCGCTCTGGTCGTGGCGCGTGATGACGCCCCGGATCCAGGCCGAGGTCATCCGTGCGTCCACGTTCGCGCCCGACGGCGAGACCGGCGTCGGCGTCGGCCCGCGTGGGCTCGCACGTTGGGAGCGCGGGATGTGGGTCGCCGCCACGCTCCCGGCCGCGTTCAACGCCGCGCGCGTTCGCACGATCGGGCGCTACGCCAACGGCGATCTCGTGCTCGCGGGCGACGGCGTCGCGGTGCGCCTCTCGGGTGGCGCGCTCGACGTTTTCCCGATGCCCGATCCGGAGCTCGTCCTCCGCGGGGCTCTCGTCGAGGGCGACACGGTGACGCTCGTCGGCGATCGCCCCGATCGCACTCGGCTCGGCGCCCCCGCGGGCACGCGGATCGGCTGCATCGTCCAGTTCCAGGGTCGTCGCCTCGCGATGCTCCTCGACGTGCCCAACACGCCGCCGCTCCGCGGCATCGCGCGCGTGGGCTCGCGCTTCATCGCGTGCGGCGAGCGGGGAGCCGTGGTCGCGGTCGAGAACGGAGCCGTCGTGGGCTCCAGCTCGGTCTGCAACGGCGAGCTCTACGCGATCGCCGGGCTTCCTGGCGGCGGCGTGGTCACGGTCGGCAACGGCGGGCATGCGCTCGCCGTCGATCCGCAGCTCAAGGGCCACCTCGAGGCGGTCCAGACCACGTCCGATCTCCTGTCCCTCTCCATCACCAGCGAAGGCACCGCCTGGGCGGGCGCCACGCGCGCGCGCATCCTCCGCCGCACCGGCGACAGCTGGGTCCGCATGTCGAACGACGTGGGGCTGACGTCCGCCGCGCTCGCAGTCGTGGCGCTGCCGCGGATCGTGCGTGCGATGTGCGACGACGGCGCGGTGATCGAGGGTCGGCTCCCTTGACGAAACCGCTCGGGCGGTGAAGACATCGGATCTTCCGTGGAGTCCAGTTCTTCGGCCCCGCCTCCCGCCCGTACCGTCGCGCAGCGCACGATCGGGCGGCGCCCGCGCCTCTCGCGCTTCCTCTGGATCCTCCTCACGCTGACGGCGCTCTCGCACCTGCCGGCGGCGATCGGCTTCACCGAGGCGGTTCGGCGCTGGGGCGGGCCGCTCCCGTGGGTCTTCGGGCTCGTCCTCTACGTCGGCGGGACGGGTCTCTTCCTCGGGCGCGCGAGCATCGGCATCGCCGATCATCGGCGCCACGAGCTGATGCTGCGGCTCGTCGACGTCCCGTACTTCATCCACTGGTGCGCGTGCCTCTTCACGCTGCTGCCGTCGCTCGCGGTCCTCCTCGTGTCGCCGATCGTGGACCTGGTGCGCGGCGATCCGGTCGCGCTCCCGCGCGGGGGCTTCATGTGGATCTACGGCGTGGGGCTCCTGCTCTGCGCGTGGGGCGTGCTCGTTCGGCGCCGCTTCTTCCGGATCGATCGGGTCGAGGTCGCCGTGAAGGGACTCGACCCCGCGTTCGACGGCTACAAAATCGCGCAGCTCTCCGATCTCCACATCGGCGCGCTCACGCCGAAGACGTGGGGCTTCCGTTGGGCGGCGGCGGCGAACGCGCTCCAGCCCGACATGGCCGTCGTCACGGGCGACATGGTGACGAGCGGAACCGAGTTCCACCCCGACATCGCCGAGATCGTGGGCAAGCTCGAGGCGAAGGACGGCGTGCTCGTCTCGATGGGGAACCACGACTACTTCGGCAACGGCGAGCCGTTGATCAGCATGCTCGAGAAGGCGGGTGCGGTCGTGCTCCGCAACGACGGGCTCGTCCTCGAGCGCGACGAGGCGAAGCTCTTCGTCGCGGCCGTGGACGACACGTGGACGCAGCGCGCCGACCTGGATCGCGCGCTCCGCGATCGGCCCGAGGGTGCGCCGACGGTGCTGCTCGCCCACGATCCCGATCAGTTTCGGCAGGCGGCGCGGCGGGGCGTGGACGTCATGCTCTCCGGTCACACGCACGGCGGGCAGGTCGCGCTCCCGTTCGTCGCGCGCCACGTCAACTTGAGCAAGCTCAACCATCAGTACCACCTCGGGACGTACCAACATGGGAACAGCACGCTGTACGTGCACCCGGGTCTCGGGACCACCGGTCCGCCGATCCGCTTCGGGGTCGCACCTGCGATCGCGCTCATCACGCTCCGCTGCGGCTGAGCCGCGCCGCGGAGGTTGACGCGAAGGTGCGTTGCCGGTGAGATGGCGAGTGGGGGGGAGATGACGGGAGCGCGGCGTACGGTGAGTCACGGGCACCTCCTTGCATCGCAGCGCGTCGCGCGGGTCGGGAGCTTCGAGCTCTTGCTCGATCGGGGCGAGGTCGACGCGGAGAGCATGGTCCGTTGGACCGAGCAGGCGGGGCGAATCCTCGATCGCGAGCCGCCCGAGGGCGAAGCCACGCTCGTCGCGTTCCTCGAGCCCATCCACCCCGACGATCGCGCTGCGGTGCGCTCCGCGCTCGAGCGGATCGAGAAGGAGCCCGGTGGATACCAGCTCGAGCATCGCGTCTGCACCCGCGGCGGCGAGGAGCGGATCGTCGAACAGTGCGCCGAGGTCGTACGGACCGACGGCGGCGCTCCGCGCAAGGTGGTGGGGACGCTGCGGGACGTGACCGAGGAGCGCCGTGCGGCGGCCTCCGCCCGAGCGCGGCTCGCCGATCTGCACGCGAACGAGGCATCGCTGCGGGCGATCCTGGCTTCCACGCTCGATGCGATCGTCACCACCGACGCGCGCGGCGTGATCGAGCGCGTGAACCCGGCCGTGACGAGGATGTTCGGGTGGTCGCCCGAGGAGCTCGTGGGGCGCGAGCTGGCGATGCTCGCGCCGGCTGCGGCGCCGCTGACCCCCGGGAGCGGCCGTGGCGTCACGGGGGTGCGCAAGAACGGGACGTCGTTCCCGGCGGAGCTCGCCGTCGCGGAGTACGTCGCCGAAGGTGAGGCGCGTTTCGCCGCCGTCTTCCACGACATCACCGAGCGACGGAAGCTCGAGCTCAACGTCGCGGAGGACGAGCTCCGCGTCCGTACGTCGATCGCCTACGACTTGCACGACGTCGTCGGTCAGCTCGTCGCCGCCGCGCGCATGCTCACCCAGAGCATCGTCCGCGATGCACCGCCGCGCCTGCGCGATCGCGTGGGGAGGGTGTCGAACCTCCTCGGCGACGCGCTGGAACACATCCGGAGTGCGTCCCGCAGCCTGTCGACGATCGAGATCGTCGAGACGTCGATCGGCGACGCCCTCGCCTCGCTCGCGGAGCAGACTCGGACGATCTTCGGGATGGGCTGCACGCTCCAGATCGATCCGGACCTACCCGAGCCGGGCTCGCTGCAGAAGAACCAGGCGTACTTGATCGCGCGCGAGGCCGTGCTGAACGCGTCGAAGCACTCCGGTGGCACGCACGTGAAGATCGCGTTCGCCCTCCAGACGGGGTGGTTTCGCCTGAGCGTGAGCGACGACGGAAAAGGAATCCCCGAGGGCGCGAACCTGCGTGGGGTCGGGCTCTCGAGCATGGAGTACCGCGCGCGCCTCCTCGGCGGGAACCTCGCGCTGGTCACGCCGCGCGAGGGGGGGACCGAGGTCGTCGTCACCTGGCCGCGCGAAGACTGAGGGCGCTCACTCCTTGGTGGCGATTCGCCGAACCTCGCGCACCAGCGCACGAGGCTCGACCGGCTTCGAGAGGTACGACGTCGCGCCGCGGCGCGTGGCGGTATCGGCCGTCGCTTCGTCACCGAACCCCGTGAGGATGACCACCTCGCAGTCGAGCTTCTGGGCGCGGATGCGCTCGAGGAGGTCGAACCCGCTCATGTGCGGCATGCGGAGATCGACGAGCGCGACGTCGAACGATTGCGTGCCGAGGATCTCCAGTGCTTCCTTCCCACCCGAGACGCTCACCGCGTCGATCCCGTCGCGCGTGAGCGCGCGGGTCACGCTCGTTCGGACCTGGACGTCGTCGTCGACGACGAGCACGCGGATTCGACCGTCGCTCGGAGCGACGGAGCGCTTGACGTCCGTCGTGGGCTCGCCGATGAGATCGTCCTGCGCGTCGAGGAAGCCGTCGCGCACCCAGTTGACCGCGCGCACGACGACCTCGTTGGCGCTCTCGAGCCCGAGCTTGTCTTTGATCCGCGTGCGATGGGTCTCGACGGTCTTCACGCCGACGGCGAGCCTCCGCGCGATCTCGGTCGTGCGGAGGCCGGACCCGATGAGACGCAGGATCTGGAGCTCTCGATCGGAGAGGTGCCGCAAGCTGGGGCGCCCGCTCGTGATCTTCGGCTCCGCGAGAGAGGCGACGAGCATCTCGCTCACCGTATCGGAGACGAACGTCCGCCCCGCGATCACGCGGCGGAGCGCGCGGAGGATCACGGCGCTGTCCTCGTGCTTTCCGACGTAGCCCCGCGCGCCGGCCTGCAACGCGCGCTGGGCGAAGACCTTCTCGTCGTGCATGGAGAGGACGAGCACGGCGGGCGGGGGACGGTTGCTGGAGAGATCGCGCACGAGATCCATCGCGAGGTGGCCGCTGAGCGAGAGGTCGAGGATCACGACGTCGGGTGCGAGCTCCTTGCACTTCTTCGCCGCCTCGACGCGATCGCGCGCTTCGCCCACGACCTCGAGATCGCGCTCCTTGGCGAACATCTCACGCAACCCGTCCCGGACGACCGCATGATCGTCCACGATCAGGATTCGTGCTCGGCCGCTACCCCCACCCCGCATGGTCCCCATCGAACTCCGAATTATCGAGGATATTCGCGGAAGACCCCTCAGGGAAACCCTTACCCGCTGTCCGGGAGAGACCCCCTTATTTTCTCGGCAAATCTTACGGTCGCGTCCGGTGTGACCCGTTCTTGGAAGCCCCAAATTGGTTTGAAGTCACACCATGGCCGAAGGGGGAAGCTTCGAAGCACGAGCGACCGCGCCCAAGCCGTCGCTCACCGGATTCCAGACCCGCATCGCGGCGCTCGTCCGCGAGGTCGCGCGCGCCGACTTGCGGAACTTCCGCACGCTCTCGGGCGAGCGGGACTGGCAGCGCATCGTCGCCCGCGCGACGCTGCCGATCGCGCTCCGCCTGACGCGAGACGCACGGACGCTCGTCGCCGAGATCGTGGCGGCGTGCGCGGAGCCCGAGCTTGCGGAGCCGCGCGTCTCGAGCTTGCCGCCGGGCTTCCTCTCCTTCGAGCGGCAGATGGATGCCGCCGCCGATCAGCTCGCGCAGGGGCGTCCCACGCTCGCGGCGGTCGAGGACATCGCGTTTCTCGTCCAGATGGAGCTCCGTCAGCGCCTCGAGCGCCTCGAGCGCCTCGGTGACGCGGCGGACCCCGTCACGGTGATCGGCGAGTGCGACGGTGCGCTGCGGCGCATTCGCAAGGGGCTCGGGACGATCGACCGCGGGATCGTCGAGATCGAGGGCGTCGCCCCCGCGCTCGACTTCGCGAGCGAGCTCCAGGAGTCGCTCACGGTGCGGCGCTCGTACGGGCGTCTTCGCGCGTACTTCTCGTCGCAGAAGATGCTTGCGGTCTCGCCGAGCACGATCGAGGCGAACCTCCGCGCGGCTTCGGCGCGGATCGACAGCCTGGCCGAGGGCGAGGTGGCGGCGCTCCTCCGCGTTCGCGATCGGCTCCAGGTCCTCGAGCTGCAACAGCGGCTCGTCGCCTGGTTGGCGCCCGGCTCCGAGCGCGATCCGCTCGACGGCGAGCGCCTGCTGCAAGACGTCCACGGGTTCGTCGAGATGCTCCACATGGTCAACCGGCGCCAAGAGTTGGTCGAGCACGACGCGGCTGCCGTCGAGCGCTTCTTGAGTCTGCCTCCGGAGTCGAACGAGCGCGGGGCGATCCTGGAGCGGCTCTCGGGACTCGACGACGATCTCGATCGCGCGGTCTCCCAGTCCGGAGAGCACGCCGCGATCGACGGTGTGGTGGCCAAGGTCGGTACTCGGCTCGGCGTGCGCACGGGAGGCTCGCGATGAGCGGCGCACCGCTGGTCGAGCTCCAGGATCACGCCGGTGCGGGGCGGAGCGGCGAGTTCATCTGCGCGACGTCGACGCTCGAGGTCCACGTGTTCCTCCAGCGCGGGCGCGTCGCGTGGGCGACGGACTCCGCGCACCCGTTCGAGTTCGCGCGCTCGCTGAAGGCGCGCCGCAACATCGACGACCAGACCTTCCGCGAGGTCGTCGAGACGTGTCGGCGCGACCGTCTGCCGCTCGGCGAGACGCTCGTCGAGTGGGACTTGGCGTCGTGGGGCGACGTGCAGGCCGCGCTCGCGCATCAGCTCCGGCTCGCGCTCGCGAGCCTCGCGCGCTGCAGCGTCGGTTCGACGGTGTTCCTCGAGCGCCACAACTACGCGCGCTACGACGAGAAGCTCACGTTCGACGTGCGGGAGCTCGTCGGTGCGCTCGCGAGCGAGGAGCCGGTCCCCTCGGCGCGCACCACCGCGACGGGCTCCACCGCCCGCCAGCTGCTCGACATCATCAAGGGGAGCCGCTGGGTGCAGCTGGTGGAGGAGGGCCGTGTCGTCGACGACGCCGGCGCGAGCCAAGAGGCGCTCGATCTGTCGGACATCTCGCGGCTCACGCTCGGCGACGGGGCCGACTTCGTGGCCGTGCGCTCGGCCGATGGTTGCCTGCTCGGGGCGCAGCTCGCGGGGACGCGCCGCCAGCTCTGGACGATGCTCGCGATCGACTCGACGTTCGGCGCCGCGGTCGCCGCGCTCTCGGCGGCGGGCGTGCTCTCGCGGCGGCAGCGCCACGACACGCCGCTGGAGCTGGGCGCGTGGCGGCGCGAGCCGACCTCGCCGCTCCCGGCGATCGATCAGGTGTTCTCGTTCGGGCGCGACGTGCTCGGCGCGGTCCTTCTGTCGACCGACGAGCGCACGGCCGGGATCGGGCGCGCGGGGCTCGACGAGGCGCGCTGCGTGTCGCTCGCGCGCCGGCGCGCGCCGCTCTTCGGGATCCTCGCGCGGTCGAAGGCGCCGGGGGCGCTCGGAGCGCTCGGGTTCGATCTGCGCACGCTCGTCACGGGCGACGGCCCGATCTGGTGCTTCGGCGCCGAGACGTTCGGCGCCGAGCCTTGGGCTTCGGCGTGGGTGTTCACCGCGCGCCAAGGCTCGCAGGGGATCGGCTGGGCGTGCCTCACGACGCTCTCGCGTTCGATCTCCAAAGGGGACCAAGGCGCCGAATGAGCTCGACCCACGAGTCGACAGCGCTCGCGCTGCAGGGCTTCGGTGTCGCCTTCGGCGACCGCGTCGTCCTGGCCGACGTCACGCTCGCGGTCGCTGCGCGCGGAGTCACGACCTTGGTCGGACCCGCCGGCACCGGGAAGTCGACGCTGCTCCGCACGATCGCCGGGCTGAACGACGCGCACCCGGATCTCGCGGTCTGGGGCGATGCACGTCTGGCCGGGGAGCCGCTCTCCTTCGGGCGCCAGCGCCCGGGCGAGGTGCGGCTCGGCGTCGCGATCGTCACGCAGCACGCGCGCTTCTTCCTCGACAGCGTCCGCGAGAACCTCGTGTCGGCGCTTCCGAACCGCTCGCTGCTCGAGCCCGCCGCGCAGACCGCGCGCGTTCGGGCGCTGCTGGAGGCCAACGACCTCGGGGAGCTGGGCACGCGGCTCGCGGAGAACGTCACGAACCTCGGGACGGCGCAGCAGCGCAAGCTCGCGCTCGTGCGCGCCGTGGCCGCGGAGCCCACGCTCCTGGTCGCGGACGAGCCGACGGTGGGGCTCGAGCCGAGCGACGCCGAGCAGGTGCTCGCGCTCCTGCGCCGCCAAGCGGAGCACTGCGGCGTGCTCGTCGTCACCCATCATCAGCGCTACGCGCGGCTGCTCGGGGGCGACGTCGCGTTGCTCGCCGGCGGTCGCATCCAAGAGATCGCTCCGGCCGATCGGTTCTTCGATGCACCGGAGACCGAGGCGGCGCGCGTCTTCGTGCGCACCGGCGGCTGCGCGCTGCCGAGCCCTTCGTTTCTCAACGGCGCACGCGTCGAAGAGCTGGATCCCGCGACGCCGCCGCCGGTGGCCGTCGCCGTGGCGCGCCCGCGAACGGCAGGCCCGCGCGGCTTCCATTGGGTGCGGCCCGGTCTCCTCGGCGGCTTGCCGCGCCCGGGGATCGTCCGCTCCGTCGAGGAAGACGTGGAGCTCCTCGCCGGGCTCGGCGTCGGCGCGCTCGTCACGGCCGAGGAGACGACGACCGTCGATCCGGAGTTGCTCCAGCGCTTCGGCATCTCGTCCGTCCACTTTCCGATCCCCGACATGGCGGCGCCCGAGCTCGCCGCCGCCGACGAGCTCTGTCGCCGGATCGATGCGCTGAACTCGGGTGGGGTCGCGGTCGCGATCCATTGTCGGGCGGGCCTCGGGCGGACGGGGACGCTCCTCGCCGCGCAGCTCGTCCACGACGGCGAGTCGGCGCGCGACGCGATCGAGCGGGTGCGCCGGGTGAACCCGCGCGCGATCCAGTCCGAGGCCCAGGTGGCGTTCCTCTCCGCGTTCGAGGCGCACGTGCGCCTCCACGGCGAGCGCACGTGCACGTCCGCGACGTGCTGACCGATTCACGAGTCACGAAAACCGTTCAAGAAGGAGAGTCGAAATGTCCCTCGATACTGCCCTCACCAAAGCCCAACAATCCGTCCCCGAGTGCGTTGCCGTCGGCTACGTCGACATGAGCACCGGGATGCTCCTCGGCGTGAAGACCGTCGACTCTCACCCGCAGGAGGTGCTCGACCTCGTCGCCGCGGCGACGGCCGATCTCTTCCAGGGTCAGAGCGTCACCTCGATCGAGAAGCTGTTCCGCAAGTCGCGCGGCCAGACGGAGGATGGCGTGCACTACTTCCGCGAGATCCTCGTCTTCAGCGAGAACCTTCTCCACATCTTCATCCGCGCCAAGAAGAAGACGGATCAGGCCGTCGTCTTCGTCTGCCGCGCGTCCGCAAACATCGGCATGGCGCTCACCAAATCGCGCCAGTCCATCGGCGACATCGAAGCCGCAGTCTGAAAAGGGAGGAACTCACCATGGCGAATACGACTGAAGTCTGCAAATCGATTCACGAGAAGGTGGATGACTGCCTCGCCGTCGGCGTCGTCGATCTCAACACCGGCATGCTGATGGGGGTCTACCACTCGGTGCCCTACTTCACGCAGGCCTACCTCGACGCAGTGGCGGCAGCCGCCGTCGAGATGTTCCGCGGGAAGAACGTGCGCCGCGTCGAGGAGCTCCTCAGCCAGCAGCGCGGCGAGCCGATCAAGGACTCGTTCGAGGAGATCTTCATCTCCTCGCCGAAGGTCTATCACTTCATGACGACGATCAAAGAGAAGGGCGCCGTCATCGTGATGGTGACCAAGAAGACCGTGAACCAAGGAATGGGGTGGGCGGCCTTGCGCAACAACGTCGCCGCGATCAAAGGGACGCTCCCCTGAGCACGGAGTGGTTTCCGCGGCCGGCCATCGAGGCCGACGTCGAGCTCCTTCAGCCCGCCGGGCCCTGGACGGCGGGAGAGCTCTTCGCGAAGCTCGCGGATCCCACGGCGGTGGAGTGGAAGCACAAGGTCGGGGTGGCGGGTCCGTTCGACGGCTCCGCCAAACCGACGACGCGTCTGCTCGCCATCGGCGGTTGGGTCATGAAGACGCGCCTCGATCTGGGGTGCGCCACGGCCGAGCTGGCGAAGGAGACTCTCCTCGCTTCGCGTCGAGCCGCGCGGGCGGCCGGCATCTGGCACCCGCGGAAGGCGTGGGCGATCTATCGCGCGGGTGACGCGTGGTACCCGCTCGTGCTCTGCCCCGAGCTCTCGACCCTGCGCACGCTCGCCGACCGCGGCGCGCGTTTTGCAGCATGGACGGCGATGATCGAGCGTGCGATCGACGTCCACCGAGTGCACGGGCTCGCGCTCGACGTGAACCCGTCCAACTTCGGCGTCGACGCCGAGCTCGACCGTACGTTCTACCTCGACGAGGAGACGTACGCGGCGTTCGGACCGTCGGAGATCGCCGCAGCCATCACCGCGCGCATCCCGGAAGAGCCGGAGTGCGACGCGGCGGTGTTCGGCGCGTGGGGCCGTGACCTCGCGCGGATGCTCGCGGCGAACGCCATCGCGCTCGACGCGGTCGAAGCCGGGATCGTCGCCTACCCACTGGTGGAGGCCCACGAGCCCAAACGCCGCGCGGTCGTCGCAGCGTTCTTCGCCGCCCGAGCGGAGCGCGCGCGCGAGGCGCGCAAGCCCGCCGTCACGGCCGAGCTGACGTGCGTCCTCGCGGACGTGCACGGCAACCTGCCCGCGCTCGAGGCGGTGCTCGCCGAAGCCCGGCGCCAGGGCGCGACCCGCTGGCTCTTCCTCGGCGACGCGGTCGGCTACGGTCCGTTCCCGAAGGAGTGCGTCGAGCGACTGGCCGAGTTGGGCGATCGTCTCGTCGGGATCCGGGGCAACCACGACCACGCGCTGGCCACCGGGATCGATGTCGCAATGAACAGCTTGGCACGCGTATGTGCCGAGTGGACACGTACGGTGCTCGGCACGGCAGAGCTCGCCTGGCTCGGTGGGCTGCCGACCGACCACGCCGAGGAGGGCTGGCTCGCCGTCCACGGTGCGCCGAAGGACCCGCAGCGGTTCCTCGCCTACGTGTACGACCTCACCTACGAGGACAACCTCGAGCACCTCCGGCGGAGCCGCACGCCGATCTGCTTCCATGGCCACACCCACGTGCAGCTCGTCCACGTGGAGCTCGCGGGCGGTGCCTCGAAGCTCGCCGGCGAACGCACGGTGGAGCTGAACCGAAAGCACACGTGGCTCGTGAACCCGGGCTCCGTCGGGCAGCCGCGCGACGGCGATCCACGCGCGGCCT
Source organism: Polyangiaceae bacterium (assembly GCA_044224495.1). Taxonomy (GTDB): domain Bacteria; phylum Myxococcota_A; class Polyangia; order Polyangiales; family Polyangiaceae; genus JBGAKG01. Next base: position 44,440 of record JBGAKG010000010.1, read on the forward strand.
ACGCGCTCTGGAACCAACGCACGGGCGAGCTCCGCTCGCTGCGCGTCGCCTACGACCTCGAGCGCACGCTCGCAGCCGTGCGCGCCGCCGATCTTCCTTCACGTCTCGAAACTCGGCTTCAGGCCGGCAACTAGGAACACCATGCCGCACATCGACGCTCGATCGGGGGAGATCGTGATTCGAATCGTCTACGACGGCGCACCCGAGGCCGGCAAGACGACGAACGTGCAACGTCTCGGTCAGCAGATCTCGCTCCAGCGCAGGGGAGCGCAGAAGAGCCCGGGCACGACCGGTGATCGCACCGAGTTCTTCGACTGGCTCGACTTTGCCGGTGGCTATCTCGACGGTCGCCGCGTGCGCTGTCAGCTCGTCAGCGTGCCTGGTCAGCCGCGGCTCCTTCATCGGCGTCGCTACCTGCTCGAGAAGGCGGACGCGATCGTCTTCGTCGCGGACTCGCGCGAGACCGCCTTCGCCGAGGCACGCGCGAACTTCGCGACGACGGCGCAGATCGTCGAGCGGATCGGCGGAGCCATCCCGCTCGGGCTCGTGCTGCAGGCGAACAAGCAGGATCTCGGAGGCGCGCTCGGCCCCGTGTCGGTCGCTGCGGCGATCGCGCCGACGGCGACGACGCACGTGGTCGGAGCGATCGCGGCGGAGGGCGTCGGGACGATGGAGACGTTCATCCTCGCCGTACGCCTCGCCACGGAGCGCGTTCGGACGCTGTTCCTCGGCACCGATCTCACGCTCTCGCTCGCGGCCGAGTCGGCGGAGACGTTGCACGAAGCGATGACGGCGTTGGCGGAGGAGTCTGCACCTGCGCTGGTGGAGGAAGCATCCGCGCCCGCGCCGGTGGTGGCGCTCGAAGCTCCGGTCCCCGACGCGCGCGAAGCGGCGCTACTGGAAGCCGAGCGGCGCGAGGCGGAGCTCGCCGCAGCCGAGCGCGTCGCAGCGCAGACCCGCCCGACCGCGGGCTACGGCGATCTGACCGACGAAGCCGACGCGCGCGCGCCGGAGGTGCCGACGCTCCGCACGGCCGGGACGCCGCTCCCCGAGACGCTTCGTCCGCCGTCGCGCGCGGCCGCGGCGAAACAAGACATGGAACCGGTGGTGGTGCCCGAGCTCCCGGCCCCGCCGGTGGTCGAACCGGCGGCGCCGATCGTCGAGGCCGCGGCGCCGCCGAGCGCGGAGCCCCCGCGCGGGCGGAGCAACAGCGTGAACGAGCTGACCGCGATCGGCGTTCCGCACCCCGACGAGATCATCTCGGGCCACGTGTGGCCGCCGGTGAAGGGCCGCGCCCTCCTGGGCGAAGCGACGACGAACCTGGAGGCGCCGGACGAGGTGCGCCCGTGGGCGCCCCGCGGTGCGTTCGAGCTCGGGAACGGTCGCTACCGCATGCACTCCCGCGACCGCTGGGTGTACGGCGACGAAAGCACGGCGCGGACGGCGCTCCTCGCGCTCGTGCGGCGCATCCTCCCGATCATGGACGTCGTCCCCGACGGGCGCGCGCTCGCCGTCGCACGCGAGCGCGATCACTGGCGGCTGTGGCTCGTGACGCCGGATCTTCCGAGCTTGGTCGACGTCGCGCGCGACGTCTTGGCGCGCGAGAGCACGCCGGTGGTCGCTGCGTTCCTGCGGCGAGCGCTCGAACACCTTCGCGCGCTCGCGCGGCGGGGCGTGACGGCGAGCGCGTTCGTCGGCGGAGCGGCGGCGCTCGCCGAGCAAGACGGGCGGCCCGTGCTCTTGTCGTGGACCGACGATGCGGAGGATCTGCTCGCCGGTGGCGGCGACCCTGCCGCGGAGCTCGTCGCGTTGCTCGAGCGCTCTCTCGACGAACGCTCGGAGCTGCGGGACGGGACGGGTGGGGCAGAGCTCCGTGAGATCGAGGCGGCGTTCCTGGCGGTGGGCCGCGAGCTTGGAGGTGCAGCATGACGAATCCGACGACGCCGAACTCGCAGTGCCAAGAACGGAATCCGAGCCGAGCGCGCCGCATCGCGGTCGCTTCCTGGGCGGTCGGATTCGTGGCGCTCACGTTGTTCGAGCCGGTGGTCCGGCTCGGGGTCCGCGGGCTCCGCACGATCGAGGCGGGGCTCTCGCCCACCGAGTGGGTCGCCCTCGCGATCGTCGTCCCCACGCTCTGGTGGGCCGAGGGCTACCGCGCGCTCCAGCGTCGGTTCGTCCCGCACCTCGTCGCGCGTGCGTTCGAGGCGGCGGAGCGGTTGCGCGGGATCGCCGTGCTCGGCGCACCGCTGTCGGCGCTGTCGCTCGCATGGGCGGACCGCCGCGCCATGGCGCGCGCGTGGGCAGGCGTCGCGGCGATCACGATCGCGGTGCTCGTCGTTCGTCGTCTCCCCGAGCACGCGCGCGGGATCGTCGATCTCGGCGTCGCCGTCGCGCTGGGCTGGGGCCTCGCCGCGCTCGTGGTTCAGTTCGTGAAGGCGGTCCGGGAACCGCTCGCGGCGAGCGTCGTCCCCGACGCGCCGCCGAGCGAGCCCGTCGTCGTGGCGGAGCGCCGGTCGCTGTCGGTCCCGCCGGGCCGCTGAGCTCCGTTCACCGCGCGAAGGATGCTTCGGCGCGCCCGCCGTTCGGCGCGATCTCGAACGTGACCGGACCGCTCAGCTTGGCGATCGTCGCGAAGGCGCGACAGACGCCGTGCCAGGAGTGGAAGTAGTTCCGGTACCTCCGCACCTCGGCCGGGACGTCTTCGAACACGAGCGCCGGTTGTCCGAGCGACCCGCGCTTGGTGAAGCGCGGCGTGCCCATCTCGCGGTAGACGAGCGGCCAGCCTTTCGGCAGGAGCGCGAGCACGCGCTCCGGGTCCCCTCCGACGAGCGTGAGCATGCCGAAGAAGAACGTCTTCAGCAGTGGCTTCTCGGCGAGCGAGCGGAGGTTCTCGGTCCAATAGTCGGTCGCGCGCTCCACGCCGAAGTGGGCGACGATCGCGTCGACGGTGTGGTGATCGTCCTCGATCGAGATCCAAGATGTGCGGCCCGCGTCGGCGATGCGCTCGCGCACGTCTGCGGGGACGGACTCGAGCACGATCGCGCGTGCGCCGCGCTCGAACTCGTCGAGGAACTCGAGCGAGTCCTTGACGGCGCTGGCGCGGATGAAGGGCATCAGTCCTTGCTGGCGGCTTCGTCCTCGACGCTGACCCACTCGAGCCGCGCCATCGGCACGTCGCCGGTGTAGACGACCACGGGCGCGAGCGCGCGCGCGATGTCCTTCACCTGGATCGGCAGCCCTTCGATCGAGATCGGCGTGCCCGCCGCCCCGATGCCGCCCGCGTCGAGCACCTGCTCGAGGAGCGTCTTCTCGATGACGGGCACCTCGAGGATCGGCGCGTCGTTCGGGAGCCCGCCGAGCGCGCGCGCTTCGGCGAGCGCCTCGCGCAGGCCGCCCAGCTTGTCGACGAGGTGATGCTCGATGGCCTGCTGACCCGCCCACACGCGGCCCTGTCCGACGGCATCGACCTGCGCCTTGGTCAGGTGGCGCCCGGTCGAGACGCGATCGAGGAACACGTCGTAGAACTGCCCGACCTTGCGCTGGAGCTCCTTCTGTTCGTCCTCGGTGAAGCCGCGGAAGATCGACTCCGCGTCGGCGCGCGGCGTCGTGCGGAACGTGTCGACGCTGACGCCGATCTTGGTGAGGAGCTGGCTCGCGTCCGCCTTGCCGTAGAAGATGCCGATCGAGCCGGTGATCGTGAGCGGCAGCGCGTAGATCTCGCGACCGGCGGTCGCGATGTAGTAGCCGCCGCTCGCGGCGACCGAGCCCATCGACACGACGACCGGCTTCTTCTCGGCGAGGAGCCGGAGCTCGCGCCACATCACGTCGGCCGCCATCGACGAGCCGCCGGGGCTCTCGATCCGGAGCACCACCGACTTCACCGTCGGGTCGTCGCGGAGGGCCTTCGCGGTGTCGGCGATCGTGTAGCTGCCGACCAGCTTCATGTCGAGGATCGGGATCTTCTGCGACCGGCCGTCGACCATGTCGCCGTCGACGTAGAGGATCGCGACCTTGCTCTGCGGGCCGAAGGCCTTCGGCGCGACGTCGTCGGGGTCGTACTTCCTGACCGCGACCGAGCGCCCGATCATCTCGCGCGTGGCGCGGTCGACCTCGTCGTCGAAGGCAGTGGCATCGACGAACTTCGCGTCGATCGCCTCTTTGGCGATGAAGGGGCCCTTGGCCGTCGACGCGCGGACGTCCTCTTCCTTGAGCTTGCGGCCCACGGCGAGGTTCTTCACGAAGACGGCCTCGATGTTGCGAAGCAGATCCTCGTGATCGGCGTTCGCGACGTCGCTCCCGTGCTCGTTCGTGAACTGCTCGGGCGCGCTCTTGTGCGCGCCGATCCGCACGAACTCGGCCTTGATGCCGAGCTTCGATAGCAAGCCCGCGAGGTACATGTACTGCGAGCGCAGACCCGAGTAGCGCACGCCACCGGCCGGGTTCACGACGATGCGGTCCGCGTTCGCGCAGACGTAAAGCGACTTCGCGCCGTTGTCCTCGAAGCTGCAGAGGACCTTCTTCCCGCGCGACCGGATCACGCGGATCGCATCGGCGAGCTCTTCGGCGTGGGCGTAGCTCGACGCGGGCTCGGCGCGGAGCACGAGCTGGAGGCCGCTGATGTTGCTCGCATCCGCGATCGCCCAGAGCTTGCGCAGGAGAGCGACGTGACCGCGGGTGCCGGGGGTGGTCTCGATCCGGATCGAGACGGCGCGCGACGGGTCGGGGATGCCCGGATGCTTGTATCCTGCAATCGAGAGGGTGCCGAACTCGCCGACGTCCTCCCCGCCGAGGCTGTTGCCGAACATCGCGCCGCCGCCCGCCGTGGCGGGGCCGAGCGCGATCTCGAGGCCGGCGCTCCCGTAGTAGCTGCGGAGCGCGTCGTTCCCGAGGTCCTGGATCGCGAAGTCGCCGCGGATGCGCCCGACGCCGGGCAGATCGACGGCGGCCGTCGCGCGCGGGATCCACGCGTCGTTCGCGGTCGAAGCCGACCCCTCCTTGTACTGGAGCTCGAGGCCGAGCTCGAGCACGCGCCGGCCCGTCGGGCGGAACGCACCCGAGAGGACGAAGCTCCGATCGAGGATCGGGTTGCCGTTCGGGAACGGCGCGACCGTCGCGCGGGTGAAGTCCTGGGCGACGAAGGCGAGCGCGACGTGGGGATCGGGCCGGAACGTGGCGCCGGCCGAGATGCCGAACATGCCGTCGGTCACGGGGTTGGCGGAGAAGCTGCGCTGGATCGAGGCACCGAACGCGAGCGCGTCGCTCAGCTTGTAGGCGAGGGCCCACGTCAGCCACGCGAAGGGCGTCGCCCCGTAGATGGGTCCGGCGCTGAGCGGCGGGATGACGTAGTCGACGCGGAGGCCCGTCGCGAGGCCGAAGATGACGGGCGTCGCCGCTTCGAGCACGTGACCGCAGTTCACCTTCTGGGTGTCGCTGCAGCGGACGCCGTTCCAGCGGAGCTCCCAGCTCGGTAGGAAGCCGAGGTTCGCGGGGTTCAGGCGGATCGCTTCGGCCGTGTCGTCGCTCGAGGCGTTGCGACCGATCGCGTCGATGCGCTCGGCGCGCGGAAGCGGTTCGGCGGATGCGCCGCGCGACGCGAACGCCTGGGCGGCGCAGGCAGCGAGGATGGTGGCGGAGAAAAGAAGCTTGGAGCGGGATCGCATGCAGTCTCCCTCAGACCAGCGTGGCCATGTCGCGGAGGGTCTCGGCCTCCGCATCGAACATCTTCCGGATCTCGCCGAGGATGGCGCGCTCGGCGACGCCCTTGACGATCCGGACCTTCAGATCGAGCTCGCCCTTCACGACGCGGCGCGTGTTGGCGCTCCCCTTTGCCTCGAGCGTGTAGGTGCCCTCGGCGTGGAAGTACTTGCGCCACTCCGGGCGCACGTTGGGGTGGACCTCCCAGTGCGCCGTGTGCCGGTCGAGCTCGTAGCGCGAGATCTCGTCCCACGAGAGCATCTCGCGGGTGACCACCTTCTGCGCGAACACGGGCACCTTCACGTTGGCCTGGTAGGCCCAGATCCGGTCGAGGATCCCGTCCTTGAGGACGTGCTGCTTCTGCCGCACCTCCTCCATGTTGTTCAAACGCGCGCGGAGGCGCGAGAAGAGGTCCGGCGAGATGACCGCGAGCTCGACGGCGTCGCGGGGGATCTCGAAATCATGGGTGATCTCGAAGTGCACGGGGAAACCGCAGCGTAGTACGCCGAGGTGGCCCAGTCACCAGTCTCAATTCGGCTGGTTCTTCGCGCAGCGCCCGTTGATGCACTGGAGCGAGGAGCCGCAGCAATCGCCGGACGTGGTGCACTTCTCGAACTCCACCGCGCACTGGGGCGGCGTCTGGGTGCACACGAGCCCACCGTCGCTCCCGCCGCGGCAGTAGCCGCCGCAGCACTCGTCGCCGGTCTCGCACGAGTTCCCGTCGCTCTTGCAGGGATCGACGACCCAGAACCCGCGCGAGTTGCCGGCGAGGAGCTCCTGCGCCGGGAGGTAGAACGCCGGGTGGCTCGGGTCGGTGCCGGCCGGGGCGTTGAGATCGATCGCCGCGACCCAGAGCTTCTTCGTCGTCGGCTTGGTGCTGATGTCGTGGAAGCGCGGGTCGCTCCAGAACGGGTTGATGTTGGCGACGTTGCCGTACATGCGGCGGGACGTGAAGACGACCCACGCGTACCCGCCGGAGGGGACGGGGTTCACCGTCGGCTCGTAGTTGAGCGTCGCGTCGTCGGTGTGGGCGTTCGGGCCGTTCGGCACGTGGCCGATGCCGTTCGCCTTGTCGAGCCGGGTGACGGTCTTCGTCTTGAGGTCGACCCAGTAGAGCTGCGCGCGCGTCCCGCTGTCGCTGCACGAGCCGGCCGAGTCGCACGTCGAGCGCGTGCCCGCGACGTCGCGGCCGTTGTAGACGGTCTCGCGCTGGAACACGACGGCGTCGTTGGTCGGCAGGAACGAGGGCCACCAGTCGCTCCCGGTCTGCGGCGTGTCGAGCTTGGTGAGCGCGCCGAAGGTGCCGGGCTTGGTGAAGTCCATGAAGGCGAGCGACTTCGCGTCGCCGCCCGCGCCGGCGTAGTGGTTGAACGCGACGTGCGCGCCGTCGGGCGAGAACGCGGGCGTGCCCGCGCGCAGGCCGGAGGGGAGGCCCGTCGTCGCGAGCGGCGCACCGCCCGGCATCGCGTAGAGGTTCGACGCGAGCGCGGAAGCACCGGCGAGCGGTGCTGCGTTCGAGAAGACCATCGTGCCGTCGGGGTAGATGCCGGGCCACGCGAAGCGACCGTCGCCGGGGGCGATCGTCGTCTGCGCGTTGGCGTTCTTCAGGTTGACGTGGATCGACGTCGTGTACGAGTTGCCGTCCTGGGTGACGAGCATCGAGCCGTCGGCCGCGACGCTGTGGCAGACGAGGCACTTCTGGTCGTTGCCCGCGACGAGCGCGGGGCCGGTCGAATCGCCGCGGATCGCGAGCGTCGCACCGCCGAACGACTTGTTGCCGATCGTGCAGCAGTAGTTCTTGGCGAGGTTCGTCCCGTACGAGTTGTAGTAGACGGTGCCCTTGAGCGTGCCGTTCGCGATGCGCCACTTCTCGGAGATCGGCCCGTACGCCACGCCGTTCTTCGCGAACGTGAGCTCGACCTTCACGTCCTCGCCGCCGTTGGAGTACGCGAGCGCCTTCCACGCGCCCTGCGGGAGCGGGTGGTGGATGAACGGCGTCGCCGTCTTCGCGAAGTAGCCCTTGTACTCGAACGCGTTCTCCGTGACGTGGATGTAGACCGCGTCGTAGTCGGTCTGCGCGCCGGGCTGCCACATGAGGAGCGGCGCGAGGATGCCGCGCGGCCACACCGTCGCGTCGTAGGGGTACAGCCACGAGAGTCCCTGATCCGCGACCGCGGCGCCGGTGAGCACGGCGACCGTGGCCGGCGGAACCGAAGCGCCGGGGCCTTCGCCACCGACGCCGCCGTTGCCGCCCGCACCGGAGTCGACGCCCGCATCGGACGGGGTCGCGCCGTTCTCCTCCCACTTGAGGTTCACGGTGACGCTGGTGGAGACCTGCTTGCCCTGGTACGAGGCGGTGACGACGCCCTTGCCACCGAGCGTGCCCTTCGGCGTGAAGAGCCCGGTGCCGACGTTGAGCGACGCGAGCTCGCCGCGATCGAGCGAGAACGACGCCGCGACCGGCGTGCCGTCGTAGTAGGCCTGGTACGTGATCGTCGGCACCGCTTGGCCGTAGGTCACGTTCACCACCGCATCGATCGGCGTGATCTTGAGACCCGCGGCGTCGGGATCGAGGACCCCGCCGTCCGTGTCGAACGGGTTGCCTTGATCGGCGAGCGAGGCGTCGTCGGTGATGCCGGAGTCCTTGTCGCCCGGAGGGAAGATGCTGTCGTCTTCGCTCCCGCAGGCCGCGAAGGCGGCCGCCACGAGGGCGATCAGAAGGACGAACAGCGCACGGTGACGAACCAGCATGAGGATCTCCTGGGCGGTGCACAAAGCACCGCCAGCATGATCCTCGAATGTACCATGACGGGGCTTCCCGTCAGGTATCTGCTGGATTCGTCAGCTTCCGCGACCAGAGGATCGCGTCCTTCCGCGCACCACCAACCGAAATGTGGTTCAGGAGGAGCCCGGTCCGGCGGAACCCGTTCATGACGAAGGCCGTCGCGAGGGCGACGTCGTCGCTCGGGGCGAGGGCGAAGCAGCCCACCACCTCGGCCGCGAGGAGCTTGTCGCAGAGGGCGCGGAGCGCGCTCACCACGATGATCTTCTCGGCGTCGGTCTTGGGGGCGGTCAGCATCTCCACGTAGGCGTTGCCGAAGCAGGCCTGCGATTCGGCCGAAACGATGAGCTCGTACGGCTCGGTCTTGCCCTTGAGCTTGCCGGTGATCGCGTAGTAGCGGCGCTCGGCATCGCGGCCGAACGGCTCGAACGCGGTGAGGGCGCGGCCGGCCTTGAGCGCGACGGCGAGGGGCTTCCGCACCTCGGGCTCGCGGATCTCGGTCACCGTCATCTTCACGGCGGGGATCGCCTTGGCGGGCGAGTCCTTCGCATCCTTGGCGCGCTTCTTCGCTTGGGCGATGGTCCGCTCGGCGAACTCTTGCGCCTTCGTGGCGAGGGGCGACGGCTCTTCTTCCACGTCGTCGTTGGCCTCGTCGACCATCGGCACCGAGTATTCGTCGGTGGGGCGGAGTGCGATGCGCACCTCGCTGTTGCGCTTCGCGCTCGCCTTCGCCTCTTCCTGCGCGGTGCGGACGCTGCACCCGAGGAGGAACGCGTCGCTCCGCTTGTAGAAGCCGGGGATGTTGCCTTCGCGGGCGAACCCCAGCCGCACCCAGGTGTTCACCTCGTCGCGCTCGACCAGGGTGTAGATCTTCTCCACCCCCTCGCGCTGCGCGATCGAGAGCACGAACATCCGCTTCGCGTCGCTCGGACCCGCCCGGAAATCGATGACGCGCATGGTCTTCGCGCGCCGGTTCATCATCATGCAAAGCGATACCGCGTCGTTCCGGAAGAACATCTCCTCGACGGGCTTCTGCTGCTCACCCCACGCTTTTGCCGCCATGTGAACTCACCCCACTTCTTTCAAAAGTGAAAGGCGAGTACCACGCGGCTGGAAGCCGGGTCAACGCTTTCCGGCCAGGGCCCGCGACGATTCGGTGACGAGTTTCCGACCCTTAGCGCTCATCCTTCGTGCGGAGGTTCGGTCACTTTACGGGAGAAACCGGAGACCTTTCAAAGGTGAAATCCCCTCAGGCTCCGAGGAGTTCGATGTCTCCACGATCCACCCCCAGACCCACCAGAGCGTCCCGAAATCGGGCCTTCGGGACGGAGACGAGGGTGGGCATGCCCCCTGAAAGCCCGAGCAGGTTCAAAAAGTTCTGGCCGCTGTCGAAGGGGGCCGCGAGCGAGAGGGTGTCCTGGTCGAGGAGCACCGCCACGTCGGCTCGCTCCTGGCCCAGCATGAGGAGCAGCGTCTTGTCGTAGCGGCCATGCTCGTCGGTCGCGTCGACGAAGGCGGCCGACCGCGCCGGGGTTCGCCCTGCGGCGAGGGGGAGCACGCGATAGCGCTCGGCGACGCGCCGCGTGCACTGCTCGATCGCGTCGAGCTCGCGCCCCGCTTCGTCGATCGGGCCCCAGAGCGACGCGTCGGCCAAGCCCGAGGCGAGGTGGCGGACCACGACGCCGAACAGCGCGTAGTCGCGCGGGCGCGCGCGGAGCGCGCGATCGAAGCGGACGGCGATCGGGCCCGGCGTGCCGATCCGCGTGTCGATCGCGCGTGCGTCGGCGTCGGCGCCCTCGTACGGCTCGCGCCCCTCGCGCATCCACTTGGCCGCGCTGGAGAGGCCGTCGAAGTCCGTGTGACAGACGATGCTGTCGATCGGGCCGATCCGCGCGACGAGCTCCGGCGTGACCATTTCGGGACAAGCGCCGTGCTCGGCCTTCGTCGCGAGCACGAACCGCGCGTCGCCGCGGTACGAGGCGTGCTCCGCGTGATCGTGGTGGTCCACCCACGCGGCGAGCCGCGGGCCGAGGCCATCGATGAAGGGCTTCGTGATCTTGACGAAGCCGCCCCCCGACGCCTCCGACGCGAACGCGACGTCGACGACGACGACGCGGCCGTGGACCTCGCGGGCGCGCGGCAATTTACGGGGGGTGGCGAAATGCAGCGCGGGCGGCATCGCGCATTACATAGCAGAGGCGATCGACTCGACGCCGGCCGATCGTCAGAGCGCGAGGCGGTAGCCCAGCACGACGTACGGGCCGAGCATGTCGACGGGGACGACGACGCGATCCTTCATCGACGAGACGCGCACACCGGCGTCCAACGAGATCGTCCCCGGACCGGCCGCGAGGTGGAGCACGCCGACGATGTTGGCACCGAACGCCGTGTTGGGCGACGGGAGCGCGACGTCGCCGCCGAAGTAGCTCACGCTCGCGTTCTCGATCGCGATGAACGGCGTGACGCCGACGCCCGCGGAGAACGGCGATGCGCCGAGCTTGTAGCGGCCTTCGAACGCGAGGCCGGTCACGTACACGCGCTCGCTCGTCGCGTAGGACGTGACGGCGTTGCCGCCGGTCAGCGAGTCGGGGAGGTTTCCGGTCTCGTCGCTCGAGCGCGCCTCGAGGCTGAAGAGCACGTTGGCCGAGAGCTCGAGCTTGCCGATGTCGTGGCGCACGCCGCCGCGGAGCGCGAGCAACGGACCGATGCCGCCGGCGGTGCCGCTGAAGCCGGCGCCGAGGCCGAGCTCGCCGAACGTGGTCTTCACCTCGGGCAGCGGGATGACCTGCGTGTCGTAATCGGACGGGAGCGGCGGCGGGAGCGCGAGACCGATCTCGCCGTGCGCTTCGCCGTTTGCCGCCACGTTCGCGACGAAGCGCGTGGTGCCACGCGGCCAGGAGATCTTCGCCTCGTAGACGCCGGGCGAGGGCGAGGCGAAGACGTCCACGTCGCCGCCCCCCGTGGGTTTGACCGCGAGCGTGAGGTGCTCGACCGGGACGCTCCCGGTGGCGGTGGCGCGCCCGCGGAGCGTGGCGGTGTGGGTGGTGGCGCTCGCGTTGAGGAGCTCCCACGCGAGCTCGAACGGAGCGGAGTCGAGGTGGAGCGTCGCCGGGGCGTGCCCATCGGCGGCGGTCGAGCACTTCAGGTCGTGGGCGTGGAAGCGATCGAGCGCGAGGTCGGGCGCGACGGGACCGAGCGCGCCGCCGTCGATCGCGCAGAAGAGCCCTGCGAGCGCGGTCCCGGCGGAGACGCTCGAATCGGCGAGGGACACCACGCGGACGGTGGTGTCGGGGCTGAAGGGCCCCTCGAACTTGTCGGCGTCGATGGAGCTGAGGCGAACATGGTAGGTGCCGGGCCCGAGGGCGGGAGCGAGATCGAGCTTGCTGCCGGCCACGACGTCGTCCGTGACGAGATCGGTCCAGCCCGTGCCGCGTGCGACGAGGCGGTGCCACTGCGCGGGGGGCGGCCCCGTCATCCCAGATTGGTACACGGCGGCGACGGCGACGGTCGGATCGCGCGTGAGGACGAGCTCCGGCGGGGCCGAGCGCCAGCCGGGGGCGGCGGGGAGCGCCTGCGGTGGCGTCGGCGCCTTGCCGCGCTCGACCTTGCTCCCGAACCCGGCCGTCACGACGACGTCCTTTCGTTGGCCGGTGAGGGTGCTCTGCCCGTCGTAGACCGCGATCCGCGTCACCTTGCCGTCGTCGAAGGAGACGCGCGCCGAGCCGCGCCCGAGCTGGATCCGCGCCCCGTCGGTGACGATCGGGAGGGGCTTGGCTCCCGAAGCATCGCTGCGGCGGCTGCGGAGGAGGCCGGCGACGAGTGTGGTCTCGCCCGCGATCGTCGTCTTGGTGCCGTTGGAGCGACCGAGCCCGAAGAGCACGAGGTCGGTGCTCTCGCCCAGGCGCAGGACCGAGCCGTCGGCGAGGGTGAGCTCGGCGCTCGCCGCGACGTCGGTCCGGATCCGGTTGCCGCGGTCGAGCGTGCTCCCGACGAGCGCGGGGGCTTCGGCCGGGGAGAAGACCACGACGCGATTGCGGACGGAGCCCACGGTGGCGTCGGCGGGCTTGGGCGCATCGGCGGCCAGCGCGGGCGCGGCGCCTGCGAGCACGACGAGGAACGGGAGCATCCGCGATCGGAGCGCCATTGCCGCCGGATCTACCACGGGCGGTGGCGTCGCGATACGCTGCGTGCACGATGGTGTTCGACGAGCGAGGGCTCGTGCCCGTGGTGGTCCAGGACGAGCTCACGGGCGAGGTGCGCATGCTCGCGTGGGCCGACGCAGCGGCGCTCGAGGAGACGACCCGAACCGGGCGCGCGACGTTCTTCAGCCGCTCGCGCAACGCGCGCTGGGTGAAGGGGGAGACGAGCGGGAACGTGATCGCGGTCTCGCGCGTGTTGGTCGATTGCGACGAGGATGCGGTCCTCTACGTCGGGCGCCCCGCGGGCCCGAGCTGCCACACGGGGGCGGCCACGTGCTTCTTCCGGGCGCAGGGCGCGGGTGAGCTCGAGCCGGCGGAGCCCGGCCCGCTGCTCATGCGCCTGGAGCAGGTGCTCGAGGCACGCAAGGCCGAGACCGGGAAGGCGTCCTACGTCCGCTCGCTCTACGACGGCGGGGCCGAGCGGATCGGCGGCAAGGTGCGCGAGGAAGCGGCCGAGCTCGCGGCCGCGCTCGCGAGCGAATCCGACGAACGGGTCGCCGAGGAAGCCGCGGACCTCTTGTTCCACGCGCTGGTGGGGCTCCGGTCCCGGGGTGTGCCTCTCACGGCCGTGCTGGAGGTACTTCGGCGGCGCTTCGGCACGAGCGGCCACGCGGAGAAGGCAGCGCGGGGTGTTTGACAGCAAATCTCCCGAACCCCTATGCTTTTCCGTCGCGGAGCGCTTTGGCCGCGGCCTGGAGCGAGCCGTGACGTGTCTCTAGACGGGAGAGCGAGATGACGACGAAGGTGCTGGTGTTCGAGAGCGACGCGGGGTTCGCCGCGGAGCTCCGGAACGAGCTCGGCAGGCTCGGATGCACGACGTCCGTCGTCGATGACGGGAACGTCGGGCTCCAGCAGGCTGCGGCGGAGAAGCCGGACCTGATTCTGCTCTCGATCGAGCTCCCGCGCATGAACGGGTTCTCGGTCTGCAACAAGCTCAAGAAAGACGCGAAGCTGAAGGACGTCCCGCTCATCATCATGTCGAGCGAGTCCAGCGACGAGACCTTCGAGCAGCACCGCAAGCTCCGCACCCGCGCGGAGGACTACGTCCACAAGCCGATCGCGTTCGGGGAGCTCCTTCAGCACATCCGCACGTTCGTTCCGCTCGGGAACGCCAGCGGAAGCGAAGCGCCGGGCGAGATCGTGATCGACGACGAGATCGCGATCGCCAGCGGCGACGTGGTCGAGGACGAGGGCACGCTCGTGGTCGAGCAGCCCGCGTCGCAGGCCAAGGTGTCCAAGCCGCCGCCGCCTCCGCCGGCCAAGCCGGCCAAGGTCGACGACGAGGTCGAGGCCTTCCTCGACGCCGGCTTCGATCGGCTGACGTCGAGCAAGAGCGCTCCGCCCCCCGCGAACGGCTCTCCGGCGACGGCCGGCGCGGTGATGACGGTGAAGGGCAAGAGCATCCCGCCGCCGGTGGACGGTCGCGTCGCCGAGCTCGAGTCGCAGCTGATGGCTGCGCGCGAGGAGTCGGCGAAGCTCCGCTCCGACTTCGATGCCAAGATCGAGGCCGAGCAGAAGAAGATGGAAGCCGAGATGGAGGAGCTTCGGCAGAAGCTCACCGCGGCTCCCGCCGGCAAGACGGGCGGCGTCTCCAGCCGCGAGTTCCTCGACCTGCGCGAGGCGCTGAACAAGAAGGACAAGGAGATCCTCTCGCTCAAGGAGACCTTGTCGAAGAAGGACAAGGAGATCTTCGACGGGCGCGACAAGTCGCTCGCGCTCGAGCGCGCGAAGGCCGATCTCGACGACAAGGTCCTCCAGATCGAGCGGCAGCTCGCCGAGGCGGCGGAGAAGCTCGAGAACGCCGTCCGCGATCGCGACACCGCGAAGAAGGCGGCGGACGACGCGAAGGGGCGCTTCGCCAAGGCGGAAGCCACGATCGAAGAGCGCGCGCGGGAGATCGAGGCGGCCAAGCAGAAGGCCAAAGACGAGGCCGCCGCGCACGAAGCGGCGCTCGCGGCGGTGCGGGGCGAGCACGAGAACGCGCTCGCAGCGTTGCGCGCGGAGCACGCTTCAGCGCTGGAGTCTGCGGACGCCGTTCGCGTCGCTGCGCTGGCCGACGCGTCCAAGGAGAAGGACGCGGCGCTCGCGGCGGCAGCGGCGGCCGCCGAGGCGGCGCGGGCTGCGCTGGCAGCCGCGCACGACGAAGCGCTCGCGGCGGCCACGGCGGCCGGCGAGCAGGCGAAGAACGAGGCGGTCGCGGCGAAGGAAGCCGCGATGAAGAGCGAAGCGGACGGAAAGCTCGCCGCGCTCCACCGCGCTCACCAGGACGAGCTCGGCAAGCTGAAGAACGAGCACGCGCAGGAGCGCGAGAAGGCCGCTGCGGCGCACGCCGCGGAGCTGGCGGCCGCGCAAGAGCGCGCGGACGAGCAGCTGTTCGAGGCGAGCCAGCAGGCTGCCGCTGCGCTGAAGGCGCGCGAAGGCGAGCTCGAGGCGAAGCGCGCCGCCGATCTCGCGGCGGCGGCGCAGGAGCACGCGGAGAAGGTGGCGGCGCTGGAGGCCGATCGCGATGCGAAGCTCGCCGCGCTCGAGGCCGATCGCGACGCGAAGGTCGCCGCAGCGGAGGCCGAGCGCGCCGCGAAGGTGGCGGCCGCGGAGCAGGATCGCGACGCCCGCGTCGCGGCGGCGGAGCAGGATCGGGACGCGAAGGTCGCGGCGACCGAGCAGGATCGCGACGCCCGGGTGGCGGCGACCGAGCAGGATCGGGATTCGAAGCTCGCCGCGCTCGCGCGCGAGGGCGCCGAAAAGGTGGCGGCGCTCGAGGCCGATCGCGACGCGCGCGTCGCCGCGCTCGAGGCCGACCGCGATGCGAAGGTCGCGGCGGCGGAGCAGGACCGGGATGCCCGGGTCGCGGCGGCGGAGCAGGACCGCGACGCGAAGGTGGCGGCGCTCACGAGCGATCGCGACACGAAGGTGGCGGCGGCCGAGCGCGATCGCGACGAGAAGGTTGCTGCGTTGGAAGCAGCACGCGCGGCCGAGGTCGCGGCGCTCGAGCAGGATCGCAACGAGAAGGTCGCGGCGTTGGAGGCGGAGCGCAACTCCACCGTGGGCCGCCTGGAGGGCGAGCTCAGCGCGGTGAAGGACGAGCTGGCGAAGCTCGTGGACACGAAGCGCGCGGTGGACGCCGCGAACGAGGCGCGGATCGCCGAGCTCGAACAGAAGGTCACGGAGCTCGGGGCGTCGGTGGCTTCGCTCACGGCCGACCTGGGGCAGAACAAGGATCGCGTGCAGATGCTCGAGGCCGAGAACGCGGGACTCAAGGCCGAGCTCGTGGACACGAAGGAGAAGCTCGCGACGCAGACGTCGCGCGCCGAGCGCGCGTACGCGAAGTGGGACCAGGATCGAGCGGCGCTGGAGAAAGCGAAGGACGCGCTGGCCGTGGTGCTCGGTCAAATCGAAGACGCGGAGAACCGCAGCATCGGCTGAGCGCACGAAGCCGAAGCCCCGTCAGCAAGGCTCCTCGAAGCGGGACGCGGCCCAACCCTTCCCAAGGCGGGCGCCGGCCACCCCCCAATTCCGGCCCGAACGCGATCTTGCTAACGATCGCCCTCGACGGGAGGGGGTGGCGAGGGAGGTGGCGAGAGACCGGCGCGCGCCACCCCCCAATTCCGGCCTGAACGCGATCTTGCTAACGATCGGGGTCAAAAAGGCCGTGGGATTTGGGGGTCTTCGGGTGGGCTTGGTTCTGGGTGGGCCTGGCTCGGTTCGTGCTGAGGGGTTGGGCATGAAGCGTCTCAACTACGCCATCAAGCAGGCCCATCTCACTGCGCTCAAGTTCACTCGCGGCGATGCCGCCAGCGTCAACCTCACTCCCGCTCGCGTCGACATGCTCCGCATGCTGCTCTCGGGCGGGCGTCAGGGCATGTCGCAGGCCGAGCTCCGCAGGAACCTCGGCGTCGCTTCGCCCACCGTCAGCATCATGGTCCGCGCTCTCGAAGCTCTCGGCTTCGTCCAGCGCACCCCCCACTCCGATCGCCGCACCTGGCTCGTCACCCTCACCGACTTGGCCAAGACCGCCCTTCGCTTCATCCAGTGGATGACCCACGTCCAGAGCCACTACCGCCTCGCCGACGCCTGCGTCTTCAGTCGCGACGCCGGCGTCCCCCAGAAGGGCTGGAAGAAGACCGTCAATCGGCTCCGCAAGCGCCTCGACACCTTCGTCGACCGCCTTGGCCGCGACGGCGTCTCCAATCCCTGGGACTACTTCGAAGACGAAAACGAGTTCTACGACGCCGAGGTCCCCGAAAACCCCATCACCTTCGACCTCATCCCCGTCGACTGGGACGACAACTTCGCCGGCGAAGACGACGACGACGACGATACCGACGGCCGCCTCCCCGAAGCCCCCATGCACGACCTCCTCGCCGACATGACCGCCGCCGGTTTGGGCCACCCCGACGCAGACACCATTTGATCAGCCGATCGCATCCACCGCCAGCATCCCGAACTCACCCAGCCCGAAGTCACCGAAGCGGTGCGTGAAATACGCTTCCGCGATCGTGCTGCCGGCTGCGGCCCGCGCTTCCGTGTACGCCTCGTACGCTTCGCGGATCGCGATCATGCGGAGCCCGCGCGACGTCGTCGCGCGGAGCTTCTTGCCGAGCTCGCCGAAGATGCGCGCGATTTGGGCTTCGAGATCCGCTTCCGTCGTCAGCGGCGCTTCCTCGATCGCCCCCGCCTTCATCAGCTCCAGCGCCGCGCGCGCTGCCGCTGCTTCCTTCGCGTCCGGCGCCTTCGTCAACGCGTCGACGATCGGGCGAGCGAACCGAGCGTGGCGCGCCAGCCACTCTCCGGCCGGCTTGCGCCCCGCGCGCTGCGACGCGATCAGCACCAGCAGCCGCACCACTCCCGGATCGCGCAGCGGCGCGACCGCATCCACCATGCGCGGCAGATCGTAGCCCGCGATCTTCAGTGGGCCCGCCAGCCGCTCCGTCCCCAGCAGCCACACCACGCGACCGACGTACCACTGGAATGCGTGCGTCTCCGTGCTCAGCAGCGTCGGCAGCGCATCGCCCGCGAGCGTCTCGAGCGCAAAGCTCGGCGGCGGCGAGCCTTGCGGCGCCCCGATCCAGTGCACGAGCTCGACGAACGTCGGGACGACGGGCGAGCGCGGCACCTCCGTCAGGCGTACGCGCAGCTCCGTCGCAATCGCCGCTGGCGCTCGCAACAGCAACCACGGCAACGCCGCCGCCACGTAGTGGTGGACCGTGTTGCGACGGTTCGGGTCCTGTGCCGCGAAGCCCCAGCGCTCCGGATCTCGCGCGGACGCCACGAGGTAGTCGGTGACGACCTGCGCGACGACCGCCGCGCCAAGGAAACCCTCGTACAGGTACAGGACCTTCGGCCATCGCCAGCGCGCGTACGTGTCCCCCATGCCCCATGCGTGCGGGCGCTGCAGCGTCTCCTCGAGCAGCGCGCGATCGATCGCGCGATCGGAGCGCATCCGCTCCTGACGCTCCGCGCGCAGTCGCCCCGTCCCCGGCTGATCCTCGAAGAGGAGCGGCGCGACCGAGTAGCCGAGCAGGAACTGACGCGCGACCGAGCGCGGGACGGCAATCCGGAGCGACGGATCGATCGTGTCGATCGCCTCGAGCGCGATCTTCTCGGCCGCCGCCGGCGCAACGGCCTCGTCGGTGAGCAGACGCAGGTTCGGATACCCGTTCGCGAAGAGGCGATCGCCCTCCGCGTCGAAACCCAGGCCGGGTCCACCCGGCCGCGGAAACCCGAACGGCGCGAGCACCGCTGCGATCCCGGTGGGGCTCGCCGTCCCGGCGCGCGCGGCGGACTTCGTCTTCGCAGGCATCGCCGCAGCCGATTTCGTTTTCGCGGGCGCCTTCGCCGCTTTCCCCTTCGTTCGCGGTGCCGCCTTCGCGGCGCGCTTCTTCGCAGCCATGAGACGACAGAATAGCGGGGTGGTATGGATCCGCGCCATGCGTCGTATCGTCCTCGTCGTCTTCACCCTGACCGGCGCGCTCGGCCTCGCGTGCGCCCCGCCGCCGGCAAATTCTGCAGCCAGCTCGACCGGTGGCGCTGTCGCTGGCTCAGCCGTGGCCGCCGCTCCGCTCCCCGTCGAGGGCGCGACCGTGTCGTACCAAGATGGTACGATCGAGCTCGAAGGGTATCTCGCCAAGCCCAAGGACGACGCAAAGGTGAAGCGCCCCGCCGTCCTCGTGTTCCACGACTGGATGGGCGTGAGCGCCGACACCAAGAAGCGCGCCGACCAGCTCGCCGCGCTCGGCTACGTCGCGCTCGCGGCGGACGTCTACGGCAAAGGTGTTCGCCCCGCGAGCTCCGACGAAGCTCGCACCGTCGCCACGCGCTTCAAGAACGACCGCGCGCTCATGCGCGCGCGCGGCGAAGCGGCGCTGAAGAAGCTTCTCGCCGAGCCCGCCGTCGATGCGACCAAGGTCGCCGCCATCGGCTACTGCTTCGGCGGCACCGAAGCGCTGGAGCTCGGGCGCGCTGGCGCGGCGCTCGTCGGCATCGTCTCGTTCCACGGCGGGTTGAGCTCGCCGAAGCCGGAGGACGGGAAGAACATCAAGGCGCGGGTCCTCGTCCTCCATGGCGCGGACGATCCGTTCGTGAAGCCGGACGAAGTCGCCGCGTTCCAGGACGAGATGCGACAAGCGCACGTCGACTGGCAGTTCGTCGCCTACGGCGGCGCGGTGCACGCGTTCACGGTGCAGGGCGCCGGCAACGATCCGTCGAAGGGCGCCGCCTACGACGCGAAGGCGGACGCGCGATCGTGGGAGGAGATGCGTCGGTTCTTCGGCGAAGTGTTCTGACGCGGCGTCAGAGCCCGCGCAGAAGGTTCATCACGCGCTCGCGAAAGAGCGTCGTGTTCTTCGCGTCGTAGTCGGGCGCGCTCGCGTCGGTGAAGACGTGCGCGTCGCCCGCATAGGTGAAGAGCTCACCCCTGGCCGCCGCGACGAGCTCTCGCGCGACCGCGAGCTCGACCCACGGATCTCGTTCGCTCGCGTGCACCTGGAGCGGCAAGGCGGGCCATGCCGTCGCGCCCATTGCCGCGAGTGGAAGAGCGCCATGCGCGAGCACCGCCGCCCGCGCGCCAGGACGCGTCAGCGCGAGCCACTCGGTGGCTGCCGCGCCCATCGACAGCCCGACGTACGCGCAGTCGGCCGGCACGTCCGCGACCGCCGCTGCCGCGCGCCGCATGAGCTCCGGGATCCCCAGCGCATCGCGCTTGGCGACGCCCGCGGCGAGCTCGGCGAACGTCTCGCCGTCGAAGAGATCCGGCACGTGCACGCGCGCGCCCGTCGCGCCGAGCGCAGCCGCGAGCTGGCGAACGCCCGGCGTGAGCCCGAGCGCGGAGTGAAAGAGAACGATGTCGACCATGGGTCACCTCCCGGCGCAGCATGCCTTGTCGGGGTGGCACCGTTATGTCACCGTTTCGTCGGAGCGAGCATCGAGCCGTGAACCGTACCGACCGCCTGTACGCCCTCGAAGCCGCGCTTCGTGCCGCCGGTCGGCGCGGGCGCACGGCGGAGTCGCTCGCGGAGCAGTTCGCGGTCTCGGCGCGGACGATCAAGCGCGACGTCGCCGCGCTCCAAGGCGCCGGCCACCCGATCGCGGGCCAAGATGGACGGGGCGGCGGCTACCAGCTCGTGTCGATCGCGACGGCGCCGCTCGTCTTCACCGGCGGCGAAGCCGCGGCGATCGCGATCGCGCTCGCCGCCGACCCGGGGATGCCGTTCGCGCCGGACGGACGCAGCGCGCTCGCGAAGATCCTCGGCGCGATGAGCCCCAAAGAGCGCGCCGAGGTCAGCGCCCTCGGCCGCAAAGTCTGGATGCGCTCGGGCGCCAAGCCGCTCGGGCGCCGGCCCGCGCGGATCGTGGACGAGGCGCTGCGCCGCGGCGTCGCCGTCACCATCGACTACACCGACGCCACGGGCAAGCTCACGCGGCGCCGTCGCATCGAGCCGCTCGCCTTCGCACGAACGGGCGGGCACTGGTACCTGCTCGCGTGGTGCCTCACCCGGAACGCGGGGCGCTCGTTCCGCTGCGATCGCGTGCTGCGCGCGCGCCTGACGCGAACGCCGATCACTCCGCGCGATCTGCGCGAGCTCGGAGAGCCCCCGCCGGATGCCCAACCGGTCGTGCTCTGAGCGCGTTCATGAGAGGATGGGAGAAATGCGCGCGCTCCTCCTTCTCGGGTTCCTCCTCGGCTGCTCCTCCAGCGATCCGACGGGCACGGACGCCGGGAGCGACAGCGCGATCCCGCTCAAGGATGCCGGCGGTCTCAAGTCGGACGCCATCGCGACGGGCCCCGCGTGCGATGCGCCGTCCGTTGCGCCGAGCAACGGCGCCTGCGTCGCCGTGAACGCCGACGCTGGCATCGCGTGCAACCCAGTCACAACGCGGGCTGCAACGCCGGCGAGTCGTGCGACAACGACAATGGCGGGTTCAAGTGCTACGCGCCGCCGCCGGCAAACACGCTCCCGCTCTGTGGCGAGTGCAAGACGGGGAGCTCGAGCGCGCCCGCTTGCAGTCCCACCTCGACGTGCACGCCCGCGACGAAGCTGAAGTGCGCCCGCTTCTGCTGCGACGACGGCGACTGCGGCTCCGGACACTGCGACAAGACGGTCGGGATCGCTGCGGGCGTCGGCGTCTGCCTGCTCTGACGCTCGTCGCTCAAAACGCGAGCGCGGCTCCCGCCGTGAACCCGTTCGCGTCGGCCGTCACGATCGGCACGATCGGCACCAGCCCGACGGGCGGCGGCTCGCTCACCGTCTCGCGATTCAGCAGCGCGATGTCGAGCACGGATCCAATCACCGGCAAGAACAACCGCAGCGCGAGGCTCGCGAAGCCCTTCCCGACGCGCCCGCGCACCCAATGCACGATCGGGCCCCCGAACAGCAGTGCGCCGTACGCCGGCACGGCGGTGATGGCGAGCGGCCACAGCGGGTGATCGCCGCGCTCCGAGACCGCATAGAAGAGGCCGACGCCGAGCAGGGCAGTCCCGGCCGCGGTGAGGTCGATCGCGAGCGTCGCTTCGCCGCACCAGCGCGTCGTCGTCGCTGGCGCGCTGGCTTCGGCGGCGACCGGAGGCGCAGGAGCCACCGGCTCGGCGTTCGCCACGGCGCCCCACGTACACGTGACGACGACCGCGAGGGCCGACATCGAGCGTCGAAGCATCGTGTTCATCTCACCAAACTCGCGCGCCGCGCGCGATGGTCAAATCGTCAGGCGAGCGCGCGCCGCGATCGTGTCAGCGGCCGTACTGAAGGTGATCGACTTCGATGCCACCGCTCGTGTTCGTCACCTTGATCGCCTTCACGCCGCCGCTCGCCACGACGCCGAAGAAGCGGTCTTCGGCGACCTGCCCCGTGTTCTGCGCATCGCCCGCCTGCGTCAGCGTCTTCGTGCCGATCACGGCGTTCGAGGCGTCGTACGCGGTGAACGTCACGTCGCAGCTCGCGCCGCCATCGGTCCAGACGATCCCGACGTGCGTCGGCAGACTGCCGAGCGCGATCGCATCGAACGTGAACGTGATGCCCGACACGCCGTTACCGAAGAACCACGAATCGCAGTTCGAGCCGCACTTGCCGTCGACGGTGCCGTCGTCCTCGTCGACCGAGTCGACGAGGTTGCCGAAGGGCTTCGAG
Organism: Polyangiaceae bacterium; assembly: GCA_044224495.1. Lineage (GTDB taxonomy): Bacteria > Myxococcota_A > Polyangia > Polyangiales > Polyangiaceae > JBGAKG01. Next base: position 66,735 of record JBGAKG010000010.1, read on the forward strand.
TGCGTACCGACGTCGGACGTGACGCCCGGTGTGTCGAGCAACCCGTCTTCGAAATCCTCGAGGTGGAAGTACGACGGGAACTTCACGCCCGTGAACGGGCTGTCGGCCTTCTTCACGTAGGGCACGGGGTTCAACAGTCCCTGCGGGAGGATCACGCCCGCATCCACCACCGCATCGCCCGCGGCATCCACGACGACGGCGTCGGCCGCGGCGTCGTTGGGGGCGCCGGTGTCGGACGTCGAGGCGTCGGCGGTCGAGGCATCGATCGTCGTGACATCGGGCGCAGCGTCCACGGTGGGCTGCGGCGTCGACTCCGAGCCGCCACAAGCCAAGAAGACGAATAGGGAACCAAGACCGAAGGTTCGAACGAAGCGCATCCGCGAGGATGAACACGGGCGGACTCGGGTGGTCAAGCGATGCTCGGCAGGCGCCACGCGCGAGCGCGCGGCAGCGAAACCCGCCGTCGAAGAGTCGCCACGCCGGATCGATCCCGAACCGCGCGCGCGATGATCCGCGAGCCAACGCTCGAACGACGCGCCGGGGCGAGCCATTCGCCGACCAGCATGGGCGCCTCTCGCGCCCGACCCAATCGTCAAGCGAGAGCGCGCGCCACGATCGTCGGCACGTGCGCCAGCGCGTGCTCGAGATCGAACAACAGATCCAACTTCCTCCGATCGATCTTGCTCATCACGTCGGCATCGGCCGCCAGGTTGTCCTTGAACCGCCCGTCGCCGCTCCACGCGCGCATCGCGTTCCGCTGCACCAGCACGTACGCCTCTTGGCGCGGCATGCCGGACTCGACGAGCGCGAGCAGCACCGCCTCCGAGAAGTAGAGCTCCGCCGCGCGATCCAGGTTCTTCTTCAGGTTCGCCGGATACACCACGAGCCCTTCGACCAGGCTCGCCGTGCGATCGAGCATGAACCCGAGCGTCGCCGTCGCGTCCGGACCGATCATGCGCTCGACCGACGAGTGCGAAATGTCGCGCTCGTGCCACAGCGCCACGTTCTCGAGCGCCGGCGTGACCGCCGCGCGCACGATGCGCGCGAGGCCGCACAGGTTCTCGCTCAGGATCGGGTTGCGCTTGTGCGGCATCGCGCTGGAGCCCTTCTGCCCGACGGTGAAGGCCTCTTCCGCCTCGCCGACGTCCGAGCGCTGCCACCCGCGCACGTTGGTCGCGAACCGCTCGATCGCAGCGGCACACACACCGAGCGCGGCGAAGAACGCCGCGTGCCGATCGCGCGCGACCACCTGCGTCGAGACGGTCTCGGGCGTGAGACCGAGCGCACCGAGCGCGCGCGCCTCGATCGCGGGCGACACGTGCGCGTAGGTCCCGACGGCGCCGGCGATCTTGCCGACCGCGATCTCCTCACGCGCGATCGCGATGCGCGTGCGCGCGCGCTTGAGCTCCGCGTAGTGCCCGGCGAGCGCGAGGCCGAACGTGACGGGCTCGGCGAAGATGCCGTGGCTGCGCCCGATCATCGGCGTCTTCTCGTGCTCGCGAGCGCGCTTGGCGAGCGCGACGAGCACCTTGTCGCAGCGGGCGAGCAGAAGGTCCGCAGCGTCACGGAGCTGAATGGCGAGGGAGCTGTCGAGCACGTCGCTGGAGGTCATGCCGCGATGGAGCCACCGTGCGTCGATGCCGGCTTTCTCCTCGACGTGGGTCAAGAAGGCGATGACGTCGTGCTTGGTGGTCTTCTCGATCTCCTCGATCCGAGCGGCGTCGAGGACGAGCTTCTTGTCGCGAATCCGCGCCGCGACGCCCTTGGGAACGAGGCCGGCTTCTTCCATGGCCTCGCAAGCGGCGAGCTCGACGTCGAGCCAGATCGCGAAGCGACGGTCGGAGGACCAGAGGTCGGCGAAGTCCTTTGGGGTGTATCGGGGGATCATGTGGGCCTCCGTCTACCACCGGGAAAGTGGGGGATAAAGGGAGGGCTGGATGGGCATCCAGAGAGGAGGCATGGGCATCCACATGGGCACCCCGGACTAAAGTCCGGGGCAGCAAAAGTCGGTGCTGACTCGATCAAAGCCCGCCCAGGAGGGCGGGCTCTCCCCACCTGCGCCTGCGCCTGCGCCTGCCCGCTTGCCCTCTCTTCTCCTCCTTGCCCTTGCCCTTGCCCTTGTCCTTGTCCCTTCTTCTTCTCTTCCTCTTCCTCTTCCTCTTCCTCTTCCTCTTCCACGACCCCGGCTGAATCCGTCCCACGCCGCGCGGTATCCTTCCCGCAATGTCCTTCGACTTCGCCTCCCTCGAGAACGAGATCGCGTCCGCGACGCGCCTCGCGTTCGCCGACTTCGCTCAGGCCCACCCCGAAGAACCCCCGTGCGCCTTCGCGCTCTACAGCGACGACGGCGCCGAAACGGTCTGCCCCGCATTCGACGTCGCGACGCGCCGCGCCGCACGCATCGCCAAGTACCCCGACGACCCCGCCGTCTACACGTTCTCCACCGCCGAGTGGGCGTTCGAGGCCTTCGCTGGCAACCGCTTCTCAGCGATCTGCCGCACCGTGAGCGCCGACGGGGCGAAGCTCGATGCCGAGCAGCACGCTGCGTTCAAGGAGAGCTTGTTCGAGTCGTGCATCCGCGTCCTCGAGCGGCTCCGAACCGAGGGCGCCTTCGCCGCGTACCCGAACCTGCTCCTGATGTTCACGGCCAGCGACTGCGACTTCGAGACCGAGTTCGAGCTTCGAACGATGGCGCGCCTCAACGGCGACTCGCCGTGGGTGGAGCAGCACCGCCGCTGGTCGAAGACGTGACTCGCGTGATGCGCGCGCGCGCCGGTAGTCGACGGATCTGGGCACCCCGGACTGAAGTCCTGGGCAGCAAAAGCCGGTGCTGACTCGATCAAAGCCCGCCCAAAGGGCGGGCTCTCTCTCCACGTGCCCGTGCCCGTAGGCTCGCCATTCGAGTCGAGTTCGTCCGTCTCCTCGACCTCATCCGCTCAGGGACTGCCGCCGCTCTCTTCCTCTCGATGATTGCGGCGGGACGTCCGAGTTTCAGCGACCGACGGCTCGACCGCGGAGAACGCGGTATCTTCCCTGCGTGCCGCGCGTAGAGAGCGAACCCGCCATCGAAGACGTCGCCGACACCGCGCTTTGGATTGCCGCTTATCGCGCGCGCGAGACGGCACGCGCGGACGCGCTCTTTCGCGATCCTCTCGCCGCGCGTCTCGCCGGCCCGAAAGGCGCGCGCATCGCTGCCACGATGACGGGCGCCGAGCAGTTTTACTGGATGACCAGCATTCGCACCGTGATCATCGACGAGCTCCTGCTCGAAGCGGTCGCTCGCGGGGCGCGCATGGTGGTCAATCTGGGCGCCGGCCTCGACACGCGACCGTACCGGCTCGCGCTGCCACCCACGCTCCGCTGGGTCGAGGTCGACGTCCCGAAGATCGTCGCGCGCAAAGACGAGCTCCTGCGCGACGAGCGGCCCACGTGCGAGCTCGAGCGCGTCACTGCGGATCTCAGCGATGCCACCGCGAGGCGCGCCCTCTTCGCGCGACTCGACGAAGCCGGACAGGAGGTCGTGATCCTCACGGAGGGCGTCATCGCCTATCTCACCGAGGGCGAAGTCGCCGCGCTCGCCGACGACCTGCGCGCGCACACTCGATTCCGAACGTGGATCGTCGACCAGAGCGCGCGCTTCTTGAACCGCACCGTGCGAGCGCGCGTGCAACGCAGCGAGCTGAAGAACGCGCAGCTCCGCTTTCAGCCGAAGGACTGGGAGGGCTTCTTCCGCGCCCACGGCTGGCGCGCGGCGGAGATGCGTTACCTCCCGATCGAAGGAGAGCGGCTCGGACGACCGCTACCGATGCCGTGGTGGTTCGTTCCCGTGCATGCGGTGCTCCCGCGTCGAGCGCGAGAAGCGATTCGCCGGATGATGGGCTACGGGCGCCTGGAACCGATGTGATCGGGTGGGTGTCAGCTAGTCGACCGTGCACTTGCGCGCGCCGACCACCACGTACTCTCGGCGGCAGGTCACGGACACGGTGCCGTCTTTCCAGGTTGTCTCGATCGAGACCCCGAGCGGCGTGCGCGACATCTTCGTGAGCCCGTGCTTCTCGCTGCACTTCTTGACGGTGCACGCGGTCTCTTCGGCGAGCTGCTTGAAGGGTTCTTCGTCGGTCAGGACGTTGTCGAACGCCATCCACGCGATGGTGATGCAGAAGATGGCGAACACGACCTGGAAGACGCGCTTCACGAGACGAGGATAGCAGGTCGAGCGGCGAGGGGAGTTTTCACCAACACGCAGGCGTCGCCCGACGTCGAAGGGGAATGCGGCTGAAGCTCGTGCGGCGATGTCCCGGCGTGCCCGAAGGTCTGGACGAAGCGCTCGACCGCGACGGCGAAGGTTGGTGCGAGCGGTGCGGGGAGACGGTCGTCGATCTTGGGCGCGGCGCGGTGCCGGCGGGGCGGGTGATTCGCTGCGCGAGGGTGCTCGTCGCGGCGACGGCGATCGCGGGGTGCGGGGGAAGCGCGGCGAGGCCGGTGGTCGAGAGGGCGGCGGCTCCTGCTGCGGTGGCGGTCGAGATGGACGGTGGGGAGCCCGAGGCGTCGACGTCGATCGACGAGACGGTGGCGGCCATGTTCAAGCCGGATCCGCTGGCGGAGCGGATGTCCTGGCTCGGGCACGTGCGCCATGACGAGGTCGATGGGACTGAGCCGAGCGACGCTGGGACGACGAGGGGTCCCAAGCAGTAGCCGCCGAACGAGGTCGAAGGCGAATGCGCTTGGAGCTCGTGCGGCGATGTCCCGGAGTGCCGGAAGGGTTGAGCGAGGCGCTCGATCGCGACGGCGAGGCGCAGTGCGAACGATTTGGGGAGACGGTCGTCGATCTCACTCGGCGCATCGTGCCGGCGGGGAGGCTCACGCGATGCGCGCGAGTGCTCGTGGTCGCGACGGCGGTGGCGGGCTGCGCAGGAAGCCCGGCGAGATCGCCGGAGCGCGTGGAACTGCCGGCGGGAGCCCGAGTGGAGAGCGCGGCGTCCCAAGACTCCCTCGGTGTCGTCTTCGACGACGATCCCTTGGTGAAGGTCAGTCGAGAGATCGGCACGGTGCGGGTTCGGCAAGAGAACGATCTCTCGGGAGCCGGCGCGCCAGTCCGATGATGGTCATCCGCGATCGATCGGCGGTGGCGGTTGGTCGCGAACGGTCAGGACGTCGAGCGATGTCGCCTCCTGCGATCGCCTGCCGAATCTCCGCTTGGAGCTCGGTGTCTTCGACGGTGGCATCGTCCAGGTTCGAGGTCGGGAGAGTCATGGCATCGACGATGCCCCAACACGGTGGGAACGGCAAAAAGGTGCCATCTGCATGTCCGTCCACGCTGCAGACGCCGTGCCACGGCCCAAAGCCGTTCACCCCTTCGTGCGCAGCAACGCTTCGAGCTCTTTCACCCGAGCTTCTGCCGCATCGGCGCGCTCTGCGTCGGGAAGAAGGATCCCGTGACCGCCCTCGTCGTCGGCAATGGCGAGCGCATTCTGAAGCTCGCCGAGCCGCGCGACGTGGAACCACTTGCGAAGCGTGGCTACAGCCCCAGCGCCGCCCGGAGCCGCTGCGGATCCATGCCGCCCTCTCCGGCCTTGGAGGCGAGGTGCTCCATCTCCCGGAGGAGCAGCTCCACCTCCGCGCGACCCTTCTTGGTCTTGATTGCCTGGCGCGCCGTCTTGCCGCCGAGCGCGGGGAGCGGCTCGTCCGGCCAGGCATCCTCGTGCGCCCGGATGATCTGCGCGAGGGCTTCGCGCGCTCCGGCGGAGAGCTCTTGCTTCGGGGCCGTGGCGCCCGTCCGGCTCAGGGCAGCCATGGCGTCCTCGTGATCGCGGAGCCCACGCTTCGCGAGCCCTTCGAAAGCGCGCGCCAGCTTGGAGGCGTACAGGTCGGCGCGCTCGACCGAGTTCGTTCGCAGGAGCACCACGTTCGCGCGGACCTCGATCTGTCCCACAATCGTCTCATCCCAGCGCGCATGCTGGCGGCTGCCGGGCTTCCACAACCGGTAGCGCACGACGTCGTGTTCGGGGTCGTCGGGATCTTCGTCGCGATCGCAGTGCTCGATCGCCTCGAGCGCGGAGAGGATCTCGCTTCGACGCTCTTCCGGGAAGGTGAACCGATCGTTCGTCGGCACGACGAGCTCACCATCGAAGTTCTCGAGCGTGGGAGGCTGCGCACTTCCTTCGTCCTCGAAGTCGAGCGCGCTCGTGAACGCCATGAGGCGATCGAACGGCGTGCGCGTCTTCCGCTTCTGCGTGAGATCCTCGAGGACGCGGCGGCACTCCACGATGCCGCGCGGACCGAGTACGCGGGGGTGCATCCCATCGAGCACGGTCATGCCTTCGAAGTCGACGACGCGCGCGAGCACGCCGGACCGAAGAGGCATGTTCGTGGAGCCGAGCCTCTCGATGACGTGCCGCTGGTCCTTCGACTCGAGGTCGACGAGGTCGAGCGAGACACCGCGCTCGACGGCGGTGACCTCCCAGAGTCGGATCTTCACGTTGGCCTGATTCGCGATCCACGCGCGTTCCCGCGCGTCGAAGCGACCCGGATAGCGCGCGAGGAGAATGGCGGCAGGACTGGCGGTGCCCAGACTCGGATCGGGTTCGTCGAGGAGGAACGCGACGGGCTGCTCGTAGATCACGAACGGGGTGAGGAGCTGGCTCGCCGGTTCGTCGTCCCCGAGCTCGTCGGCGAGGTCATCGACGCCGCGCAATACGTCGAAGCCTTCGCGTGCGAGGAGCGGCCGGAGCTTCTCGAGGATGCCGCGGTCGAGATCGTGGAGGTGTGCGGCTTGCGCGACGACGTCGACCGCGAGGGCGCAGCAGCGCTTGTGCTTCTTGCCGCTGCCGCAGGGGCAGGGGTCGTTTCGTCCGATCGCGGCCACGAAACGGAGGTAGACGCGTTGCTGGAGAGGATCAAGGGTGGAAGTTCTCTGTAGGATGGAGGAGTGAGTGGCGCCGTTCGATGGTTGCTCGGCGCGGTCGGCGTTGCGGGGGCGCTCGCGATCGCGTGTGCGGAGCAGCGTGAAGAGGTCGCGCCTCCTGAGCTCGTCGCTTCGCCGCAGACAACGGCATCAACGGGGCCGGCCGAGCAGCTGGAGCTCCATGCGGACGGCGCGGTGTTCCTCGCTTCGTGTACCGGCAAGGTCGGGTTTCGCGGCGAATCGACGTGGCCCCGTGGTGAGGCCAGGAAGCCATCGTCGCCTCCGACGGATGGTGGGGCGCCGAGCGCTCCTGGCCACGTCACCTTCAAGCACTGCTTCAGCGACGCGATCGCCCCGCGAGAACGCGGGCGAGGTGCGGTTGCTCCTCCGCTTCGATGTCGACGACTCCGGTGCGGCGACCGTCCGCGCCGTTCGTGGTTGCGGGGCGAGTGAAGCGCTTCGAGCGTGTCTCGTTGCTTCGGCACACGATCATCACTTCGATCCGGGACGGCGGTCGATGACGGTCCCAATCTCGTTCTTCCGCGAGCAAGAAGACGGTGGGCCGCCGCCGCCGAATGCGATCGAGATCGATCCCACCGCGTTGAGCGCGTGCGCTGGGATGCCGGGGGCGAAGACCGAGACCAGCGCGACGTTCCTGGTGCACGGTGCCGACGTGCGGGTCGAGGGTTGGAAGGGAGACGTGGCGCGTCTTCGATGTGTGGCAAGGGCGCTGCAGCGGGTGAGTGGCGAGCTCGCGCTCGAGGTGAAGTTCGTGGACTGAACGCTCGACTATCGATCTAGACAGTAGTGCGGCACGGGTAGTCGCCGAAGCGTAGTCTCGTTGCAATGACGCTTCGCGTCGTCTCGTGGAACATCGGGAAGCGCTCCGCGGCGTTGGGACCGTCTCCTGAGCGATCCATCGCTCGACCTCGCCCTCCTCCAAGAGGTGAAGCCACCGTCTCAGCACGTCGCGTGCGATCTCACTCCGCGTCGGGACGAAGACGTCTGGACGATGCCGGGGTACGAGCATCCGTTTCGAACGGCCATCGCGCGGTTGAGCAATCGGATCTCGCTGCGGCCGAGACCGACCGCGCCGCTCGGCACGGCGGCGCGGGATGTGTTCGCCGTGAGCATGCCCGGAACCCTCACGGTCGCCGACGTCGAGCACGACGGCGAGACGTTCACGTGCGTGTCGGCGTATGCCCCGTGGCAATACGTGCTCGGCGCCAGCAAGAGCGGATGGATCATCGCGGACGCCTCCGTGCATCGTCTCCTCTCGGACGTGTCGACCCCAGCATTCAGATCATCCTTCTAATTGCGAAGTCATGTGAGAGAGCTTCGACCGGCGCGCCTTGACAGCCCTGCGCGAGTTGCCGACGATTCCAAACGATGCTCCTCCGCGGGCGGAAGTACTGGTGGGTGAATCAAGCCCAGACGCACCAGCACGAGCTCGCCGGCGGCTACCTCTGGTCGCCACAACGGCGGAAGAACGGCACCTACAATCAGTTCTACGAGAACATGAAGCTCGTCGCGCCCGGCGACGTGGTCTTCTCGTACTGGGGCACGAAGATTCGAGCCCGCGGTGACATACGTTCGTTCGGCTACGACCTGCCCAAGCCCGACTTCGGCAACGTCGGTCGCAATTGGAGCGACATCGGGTACCGGGTGGACGTCGAGTACGTTCGGCTCGACGTTCCTGTCGAACCGCGCCGTCATTGGTCGTTGATTCAGCCGCTCCTACCGAGCAAGTACTCGCCGCTCGAAGCGTCCTCGGGGAAAGGGCTCCAGTCCGTCTATCTCGCGAGTGTGCCCGATGCGCTCGGTTTGATCATCGAGCGGCTCATTGGCGATGCGAATCCGCTCCAACTTCGTGACGTTGGCTACACTCGCCACCTGCTGGCCGGTTCGTTGGAGGAGCCTGAGCGCGAGCGCTGGGAGCAACACCAGGTCGAGCGCATTCGGGACGCGCATCCCGTCGAAACGGAGCGCGTCGACCTCATCAAGGCACGGCGCGGTCAGGGCGTCTTCCGTGAGCGTGTTGCGCGTGTAGAGGCGGAGTGCCGAGTGACGAAGGTCTCGAACCCGGCTTATCTCATCGCGAGTCACATCAAGCCTTGGCGCCATGCGAACGACGACGAGCGCCTCAGCGATCAGAACGGGCTCATGCTCGCGCCCCACGTCGACTTTCTCTTCGATCGCGGGTTCATCTCGTTCAGTGATGGGAAGACGCTCATCGCGGAAGTCACCGACGTAGAAGTCTTACGGAAGCTCAAGATCGATCCGGATCGTCCGCCGGAGGTCGGGGGATTCACGCGCAAGCAGGAGGAGTTCCTCGAGTACCATCGAAGGTCGATCTTCAAGAGTGCGCGTGGGGTGCGTTGAGTGCATTTCGCCGCACGCTTGCGGTCGACTACGCTCAGCTCTCCCAACTGATCCCGATCATCTCCCGATCCTTCGATAGCTTCGCCACGAGGATCTGATCCGACCGCTCTCCTCCCCGAAGCTCGAAGTCGAGGACGACCCAAGCCTTCGTCCCAAACGCACCGTCCGGGTAGAACCCGATCCGCGCGAGCGAAAGCGCATCCACGAACACTTCGCGGGTGAGGTCCGCGTAGCCCTCCACATCGTCGCGGTGGAACTCCCAGAACTGCAGCGGTTGCTCTTTCGGATTCTCCATCGCGGCGCGGAAAGCGGCGCGCGCGATCGCGACGAGGGCGTCGAGCTCGTCGATCGCACGATCGACCTCGGCGAGGTCGGCTGCACCCAAGGCGGCCGGAGCGGCGAGGTTGACGTCGAACCGAACCGGATGACCGTCGTGCGTCGTTGCGCCCTCGGCGTAGTCGCTTGCCCCGATGGGCCCGAAGTGGCGGCTGGTCAGCATCGCACGACGGTACCACTCGCGAGCTCGTTCAGCGGCGCGGCGCCGGCACGAAGTGGCGCGCGCCACCCGAGGCACGCGGGAAACCCGCAGCGCCAGTGTGGCACGGGATTCGCAGAACCTCTCCGCATGGCTGCAAACACTCACATGCTAAGATCAATCCCATGAGCACCGCCGGCCGCATCGACGACCATCCGGTCATCCTCGCGCTGCGCAACGCGCCGCCGTCGGACACTCCGCTGACGGAGGAGGAGATCGCCGCGCTCGAAGCCGCGAAGAGCTCCGACGCATGGCATCCTCACGCGCGGACCGTGGCTGCGCTCGACGCGAAGAAACCTTCCGAGCCGTGAACGTCGTCTGGCACGCGAGCGCGGAAGCGTCGCTGCTCGCTATCTCGCACTCGCGCACCGCTTCACGTGTGGCGGCCGCGGTGGAGCGTTTCGCCCGGACGGGCGAAGGCGCCTCCAAAACCGTGCGCGGGCGACCAGGGCTCTATGAGCTTCGTGCCGAGGGCTATGAGTCCTCTTCACCGTGCTCGGGAGCGAGATCGGGGTGTGGAGCGTGCACCGCATCGAGTAGATCGCGAGCCGCAACGCGAAGACAAGCTCCGGTCGGTTCGCATCGACTGGCTGTCCGAGGCGACGTTGCGCGTCGCCGGACAAGCGCTGGCAGCGATCGAGCCGCGGAAGGGCGAGTGTCCGCTCACCATGAACGCGATTGCAATGGCATCGGCGGCGTCGCGGCCGGGGGATGTCCTCGCGACGTCGGACGCCAAAGACATGCTTCGACTGCAAGCGTTCTTCCCGAGCGTGCGGGTGATCGTGGTGTGAGCGGCTCGCCCGCCAAGTGGCGCGGCGCCGGCACCAAGTGGCGCGCGCCACCCGCGACATGTGAGAAACCCGCTGCGCCAGCGCGGCACGAGAATCGCAACACCTCAGCGCATGGTCGCAGGCGCTCACGGTCAGCGGGCGAGACGGCGTGCTAGCGTTGGACTCATGAGCTCCGTGCCGGTCGCACCAGGCGAGCACGTGCCCACGGCGGACAACCGCGTGGTCCTGCACGGCGTCCCTTGGTCGCACTACGAGACACAACTCGCCCTTCGCGGCGAGAAGGCGTCTCCGCGGATCACCTTCATCGACGGAGTGATGGAGCTCATGAGCCCCTCGAAGGATCACGAACGCATCAAGTCGTACATTGGGCGGCTCGTCGAAGCGTTCGCGCTCGAGCGCAACATCGATCTCTCGCCGTATGGGTCGTGGACTTTGAAGTCGGCGCCGAAGAGCGCGGGGCTCGAGCCGGACGAGTGCTACCTCGTCGGGGCCGATCAGAAGCGAGAGACGCCGGACCTCGTGATCGAGGTCGTGTGGACCAGCGGGGGTGTCGACAAGCTCGAAGGGTATCGGCGCCTGGCCGTGCCCGAGGTTTGGTATTGGCAGAACGACGCCATCGTCATTCATCTCTTGCGGGGCGACCGCTACGAAGCGAGCGCGAAGAGCGTGGCGTTCCCAGAGCTCGATTTGAAGCTGCTGGTGTCCTTCCTCGACGAGCCGACGGTGACGCAGGCCGTGCGGGCCTACCGAAAAGCGCTCGGGTGAGGAGCAGGGGGAGCCGAGCTCCCCCCGAGCGAAGCGTCCGAGTGTCCAAGCCTGGTCCCCGAAGGGACGTTTCTTTTTGTACGGCCGCCCTTACCTGCTTTCGCCGGCAGTGGGCACGCACGGCGCGTTCTCCGCGAAGAGATCGCGCCACGCTCTCTCCGCCGGATCGCTCCGGGTTCGGTACCTTAGGACCGTTAGGGAGAAGGTGCGTGTGGGGCCTGGACGGGGGGACGCCTCGCTCGGAGGGAGCGGGCGTCCGGGACGACATCAGAGCATGGGGTCATCGACGCGCGAGAGAAGAAAACCGGACGCTCTGATAGGCTCGCTCCGAGGGAGGATGTGATGTCCGAGTCCACGTTCCGCATTCGGGGCCTTACGAAGCTCGACCAGAGGCAGCTCTCGGATCCCGGCATCACCTTCACCGAGGAGCGGCTTGACGGCCACGACCATGGTGAGGTCGTGACGCTCGTTGCCATCGTCGCGAGCTCGGCGATCACGGCGCTCGCGGCCTACTTCCTCCGCAAGCACCGCGGCGAAAGCTTCGAAGAGTCCGTCGAGGAAGTGCGGGCCGACGGCACGGTGAAACGTCGTGTCGTGAAGTACTCGAAGTCGTCGAGCGAACCGCCCGACGCAGCGGTCCTTCGTCAGCTGCGCGGGCCTTTGTGAACGGCTTCGGGCAGCGCGCAGTCGGTCGAGCTGCGACGAACCCGTTCAGCAACCTGATCTTCACCGCTCCGGACATCGGCGCGCTCATCGGCCGACGCCTCGGGCTCGGCGTCGTCCCGACGTTCATCCACGAGATGACGCACCACTGGTGCTTCGACACGCCCGTGGGCTGGACGATCGCCCTCTTGCAGATGCGCGCGGCGCGGCGCGCCGTCGCAGTCGCCCGTGAAACGGACGCGAGCGCGTTTGCCCTCGGTGCAGCGGCCGTTTTCGCGGACGTCGCGCGGGTCAACGTCCTGCTCGAGGTGCTGCGTCCGCTCGCCGAAGGGCTCGCTCTGTTTGCGGAACACGATCTCGTGCCGGGTGATGCGCCGCTGATCTCTCGGCCCGCCCTCTTCACGGCAGCGTTCTTCGGAGGCGTAGTCGGCGGCCCCGAGTTCCTGGAGCGAGCGCCCGCCATCCTCGGGGCGAGCCGGCACACCGTTGCGAACGTGCGGCGGAAGGCCGACCTCCTCGTTCAGCCGCTCGCCTCGAAAGACGTTTACCTCGCCGGCTACCTCGCGATGAAGTCGCTGCACCTGTCGCTTTTCCAGAAGGATCGGCGCTACTTCGACTCGGACTTCTTTGCGCACGCGGTGAAGGCTTATCTCTACGACGATTGGGACCTCGTCTACCTCGTGCTCGGTGTCGACGAGGCTCCCGAGGAGCTCGGCAAGACCATCGCCGTCTACTGCGGAGAGCGGCTGCGGGATCTCCCCCAGTTGGAGCACGAGCGCCTTCTCGACGGATTCGTCCGTAGAGGCGAAGGCAGTGGCGGAACGGACCTCTTCGAGCACCATACCGAGGGGGTGAGTTTCAAGGGCTTCGCGAACTGCCTGACGCTCGCGCACCGGGCGACGGATGCGAAGCGGCTGCTCGCCGAGGTGTTCGACGACGCGTTCGCGCCGGCGAGCCACGACGAAGATGCGATGTTGCGGATCCTTCACCAGATCGAATGGTCGCTGAGGGGGAACGCTCTCATCGCGGAGGCCCGTGTCGAAGGCCGCGTCGATGCCGACGAGCTCCGTCTCTTCATGAGCGATCAAGAGGAGCCGATTCTTGCGGTTCCGCGACCTCCGAGCCTCGCTTCGGACTGGAAGGGACACGTCGATTGCGATCTTCTCTTCCACCAAAATATCGGGCGCGTCCTGATGCTCTGCGACGAGAAGGAGCTTCTTGCGCAAGAGCTGTTCGGCGCCGAGGCGAACGCCTTCACCGCCGATATCCGAAGGGCGTACTCGATCACGCGCCAGTTGCGCGAAGAGCTCGCGACCGTGGCGCAGCAGACTATCGATCGCGTCTTGCGCGCAGCGGGTCACTCCGAACGGCTCGCGAGGCTTCGAAGCGAAGTGGGGCAACCTCTGGCTTCGCTGCTGGTTCGCGTCGGCGTTCCCTGTCAGGACGCGATGCTCGACGAGGTGGCGGCGCAGATGGCGGCGGACGGTTTTCTCCCGATGGTCGACGACGACGTGGACCTGCTCGTCGACGCTGCGGCGATCAGCCTGTGTGCACCCTTTCGAAGGTCTCCGTCGACGCTGCTCCCCAAATGGCAGTGGAGCCGGGGCTCGCTCGAGGCGTCACGCGCTGCGATTCGAGCGCACTTCGCGGAGCGCACCGGGCTCGATCCGTTCGCGTTCGTCGATGAGCGTGTGATTCATTCGCGGATCTGAGTGAGGCCAGTTGGCCACCCAGTAGACCGGCCGTGCGCGCTTGAATCCTCCCACCTCCACCTCCGTCCTACGTCCCGTCCGATGTCTTACCGAGCCCTCGTCCCCTTTTTCGCCCTCTCCCTCCTCCTCGCTTGCAGCGCCGATCCGGCCCCTGCGCCGCGCTACCCGTCGTCTGCTTCCTCGCCTCCCGGGTCCGTCGCCTTCACCGACTACACGTGGTCCCCGCGCTCGCGCTTCTTCGTCCGCCCGATCGAAGGCTGCGCCCAGGCCATCTCGTACTCGCTTCCCACCGTCGGCTACCGATGGGGCGAGGTCGTCACCATCGAAGCCCACTCCGACCACTGGATCGCCGGCCAAGCCGAGATGAACCTGGGCGGCCGCATCTCCACCACCTTCTTCACCAACGAAGATCGCCCGATCTCGAGCGCCAGCGACGTCGGTGACGCTCATCGCTGCCAGGCCAGCGGTGGCGTGGTCCCGCTCGTCCCCGTCGTGGCCGCGCCCGTACCAACTTGGGACGGCGGCGCCCCGGCGTCCCCGACCGGAGGCACCGCCACCACGCGCGCCGCGGTCGAGCTCCAGCTCGACGCCTCGCGCACCAGCGATCCGCGCCCCGCGTTCCAGATCTTCCGGATGGACATGCAGCACTCCACCTACGATCCCGATTCGCTCGACGAGTCTCCGGTCAAGCCGGGCATCCCGCTGCGGATCGTGCTCTGGGGCATGACCCCGATCGATTGGAGCGGCGTCACGCTCGAGATCCGGACGTGGGAGATCGTCCCCAACGATCCCGTCGCCTATCGTCGTCGCGTCGAGGCCGATCGCGTGGCGCACGCGCACCCCGTCGACCGGCGCCCGCACATCGCCGAGTGCGTCTCCAAGCCCGGGGCCAAGGAGTGCGCGGACGTTCGCGTCGAGACGTGCCAGCAGAACAAGGAAGTCCTCGCCTCGCCCCCGTGCGCCGACATCAAGAAGTCGCTCGACGACTCCATGGCGGCCCCGCCGATCACGAACACGCCGCCGCCGCCCGCGCTGGCGGAGACGCAGCCACCGCGTCCGAGCGTGAACGCCACGTGGGTGCCGGGGCACTGGGTTTATGTGCACAGTGCATGGTCGTTCTGGTCGGCGGGGTTCTGGCGTGTCGACGACGAAGATCGCGCGCAGGGGCGCACCGTCACCGCGCCGAGCGCACCGCCTCCGCCGCGTGCGGAGCCGCAAGCGCGAGAGGCGCCGCCCGCGCCGACGGCGGTGTGGACGAGTGGCTATTGGGCGTGGAACGCCGGTTGGCAGTGGGTGGCGGGAGCGTGGCGCATGCCGCCGGTGGTTACGGTGGGCCAGGGACAAGCGCAGGGGCAGGGCACGATGACGTGGAGGCCGGCGACGTGGCGCGTGGACGTGAAGGTCTCGGGCACCTTCCGGTTCGAACCGGGAGGGTGGTTTCCGAGGTGACGTAGCTGTTCGGCGCGACGCACTGTCCCGGGCGCGGCGCAATTGACGTGCACCGCCAGGGTTGCGCATCGGAAGTACTACGCATACGTTCGCGGCAAGGGGTTGAATGCTCTCTCGACGCGAAGCCGAGGTGATTGCATTGCTCGCTCAAGGCGCATCGACGAAGCACATCGCCGCCGAGCTGGGCATCTCGATGTCGACCGTTCACGTCTACGTGACTCGCGCGCGCGCGAAGACTGGCGCTCGTTCGCGCGCGGGTCTCGTCGTGGAGGAGGGCGTCGAGCTGCCCGCGAGCCTGACGCCCGCCGAGCGCGAGGTCGTCCGCGGTCTCTTCGGCGGGCGGACCTACAAAGAGATCGCCAAGTGCCGCGGGACGGCGGTGAGCACGGTCTCCAATCAGGTGGCGAAGGTTTTCGAGAAGGTCGGCGTGCGATCGCGAGGGGAATTGGCGGCGAAGATGGCGAAGGTGGGAACATGACGAGGCGGTCGTCCTCGCCCGAGCCTCCGAAGCTTGCGGTCGCGGCGCCGGCGCGTGCCGTCGATCCTTCACCGACACGGCCGTCCGCGCCGCTCACCAGTGAAGCGAGCCCGAGCAACCACGCCATGGTGAATGCGCGTGCGCACGATGCCACCGGGATGACGGCGCCTGTGCGCGCCAAGATGGAGCGTGCGTTCGCGCAGGATTTCTCGAGCGTGCGCGTCATCCCGAGCTCTGCGCGTGCGACCGAGCTCGCGGCCAGGGCGTTCACGGAAGGCAGCGAGATTCACTTCGCGCCCGGCAAGTGGGCACCCGAGACGACAGCGGGTCAGGAGCTTTTGGGCCACGAGCTCGGCCACGTGGTGCAGCAGCGCGCGGGGCGAGTGCGAACCACGACCCATCGCACCGGCGCGGCTCTCAACGACGACCACGCGCTCGAGCACGAGGCCAGGGCGATGGGCGCGCGAGCAGCCGGCGGTGGCGCTGCCAACACGATGAGCTTGGGGGTGCCGGTTGGCAACGGCGGCGCGTCGATCGTTCAGCTCGACGACGATCCCGATGCCACCGCACTCAAGCAGGTAAAGAGCGAGACAGTCGCGCTCAAAGCGGGCGCGGTCAAAGTGCTCGATGGCATGCTCGCGAAGCGGCTCGCAAAACGCCAGCGAGAGATCAAAGAGGCGATTGCGAGTGAGAAGAAGGCCGACCGAAAGAAGCTGCTCGAGGCCGACCTCGCCAAGTCACTCGACGACATCATCGCCAACCCCGACACGAAAGGAATCGATCCTGCTCATCGCGTCGACATTCGCGAGGCGGCGTCGAAGCTCAGTGCGGGCCGGTCCTCATCCGCCGCCGCCGACAAGAAGTGGCATCAGTTTGACGTCATCTTCTTGAGCGACGACGTTCGGAAGACGCTGACCGAAGCGGGGCTCAAGCCAGCCGATCTCAAGGCGATGATCGCGCGCGAAAGCAGCGACATGACCCAAGACGATCAAACTGGCGACATCGCTGGCATCGCGCAACTCGATGCGGAAGAAGAGAAGCTAGCGGGTGGCAAGCCAGGCGATCGCAAGAAACCCGCGCTCGCGATTCCGCTGTTGGCGCGCACCCTGGTCCTCAAAGCCAAGACGCTGCGAAGCGTGCTCAAGGTGATACCGACCGGCGTCGAGTGGAAGAAGTTCCTGTTCGCCGCGTACAATGCAGGTCCGTCTGCGGTCGCCACGGCGCAATCCGAGGCAATGGCCGCGAAGCTCTCGGGAACGAACTGGAGCGACCTGGTGAACGGCGGAGATAAGTCACCCTTGCGCAAATCGTTCGACAAGTACTTCAAAAAGGATCCGACCCCGGCCGACAAGTACCGAGAGACGACGCAGTACGTGACCGACATCCTCGCGAAGCAGGGGCCCTGAGCGATGACGAGCTCGATGTCGGAGCTGGAGAAGAAGCCCGCGGGCACGCCACCGGCGAGGACCGCTGCTTCTTCGGTGGGAATGACCAGTCCGGCGGGAGCGAGTAACCACGCGTCCGTAACGCCACTTTGGACGACGCTACCGGCAGATCTCCAGGCCGTGATCGCTCAGCCGGTCTTCGACGGCATGTCGCTGGTCGAACGGGGGATCGTGCTTCGTGTTCGCGCCGCGCTTCTCCAGGTACACCTGTGGGACGGCGTCGCGACCATTACGGGCGTCAACGTCACGTATCGCCAGATCAATGCCACCGTGAAGCCCGATCTGCTGGGCCGGCTCCATGCGAGAGAGAGCGGCTTTTCGCACGATGGTCGATTCATGGGCTTGTTTCACAAGGACATGGATTCGTTTCGGCAGCTCGGTCGCGCGGGGAAAGAGGGCCTCCACATCAGCATCGGGAAGAGCGGTTCGGGCTTCGCCACGATCCATCTGGACTCGTACTCGCCCGCGACCGGGCGCGACAAGAAGGGCTTCACGGAGACCACGCCGAAGTATCTCTTCGGGCATGGCTCTCGGGACCTCCACTATGCGCCGGAACCGGGCGAGCTGCCGTGGGACACCGAGAATGCGCAACGTTCGAGATCGTTCTGATGCGCTTCGATCGTTCTAGCGCCGAGTGAGTCACGCGTCTCACCACGACTTGCTGGTCACGCGGAACGCGGCGAGGTCGCTGTGGAGTAGCAGGCGGTACACGAGGGCGCCGTACCCCGAGCGTCGCAGGCTACCGTTTGATGGGATACGAAACGACTTTGTAGCCTTCGAGTACGTCGCCCGCCGCCGATCGCAGCGGGACATGGACCTTGATGTAACGAAGTCTGCCTGCCTGGTACGCATCAAGAATCTTGCGGACCAAGCCTTCGAGTTCGGGCTTGGGTAGCATCTCTTCGCCCACGATGCTTGCGATGTATTCAGGTGTGAATTGTGTCGTGCGCCTCCCGAGCTCGGCGGCGGGGCGTGTCGGCGTTGCGCCGGAACCACCCTTGCCATCGACGATGAAGACCTCGCCCTCCAGCTCCCAAATCTGGTCGAACTCATTGGGAAGAGAGGTGCCGTGGATGGCATCGGCGGCCGGATAGAGGCGCGTAGCTCCGAGCTCCTTGAATATGCTCTCCGCCGAGACCTCGCCGATTAGTCGACTTGCTTCTGAAATCTGTCCGCGGACGAGCGAAAGCGTCTTGGCGCGCTGAGGTGTCGCCACCCCCAGCGCTTCGGCGCGCTGGATCAGTTTGTTCCGAAGTCGAATTAGCCGGGTCCGTCGCTGGAAGATCGCTCGGATTTCGTCGATCGCAGATAGGTTTGCGACGGAGCCGTAGCCCGAGATGCCTCGCGTGGGCTTGTAGTAGGCTGCGCTGGCCTTGGTCGCTTCCTTCGTGGCCTTCGTCGATGCATCGCCTGGCTTCTTGGCTGGAGAAACCGCCTGCTCTTCGACGGGAGGTGCATGCACTGATTCGCCTGAAAGAGCGTCACCGAGCGCAGCTTCCGACGACCCACTTGGGGGGTGTTGGCTGACCACCGTGTCGGGTGCACTTGGTTGTGCAATCTCCGTCTTCACAGGTTCGGCCTTGATGGGCTCGGACGACGGCGCGCCGTGCACGGCGTTTGCACCCTGGACGTGAAGCTTCTTGACACCAAGGATGCGCGCGCCGATCCTCTTCGCAGGCGCCGCGGCAGCACCAACGTCCAGCGCTGCTCCAGCGAGCGCGAGCGCGAGTCCAAGCGCGGACGGAGCGGGCGCAAGACCCGCGTCATGCAAGGTCGAGTCGCGATCGAACTGAAGCGCAGCATCGCCAGCTTGGAACACGCTAATCGCGGCTGCAGGTATCAGGCTGGCGCCGCCCGTGAACGGCGCCGCGATGTAGCAGAGCATCTGAAATATCCCCAGTGCGAATCGCCAGTCCTCACTGAAGCGTTTCGACGAGTGGATTCGCCACCCGACGGCATAGGCCCAGCGCGAGTCGTAGGGAATTTTCCGAAGATCCAACGTCGCTTGCACGACCGTCGGGAGCATCCACGCGTCTCCGCCGCCGCCCTTCCTGACCGTGTCGCACCCCTTGATCTGCGCGTCGATCAACTCGATGACCGCGGTGAAGTCCCCCTTCGCGATGTCGCCGAGGTCGCCGTACTTGACACCACGAAGCCACGGGGCCGAACTGTAGATACCTTGCGTCGCGTCATGGTACGCGCGAATCCGTTTCGGAATTTCGCCTCGCAGGCGTCCCGCGCGCTCGATGTCGCCGTGCCACGCAACCTGGCCCGCAGCGCGCTCGATCTTGGCCTTGTCACGGATCAAGGCCTGAGAGTTGGCCTGCTGTTCTCTTGCGGCGACGGTGTACAGCCGGTTGTCTTCACCAGACGACGCGAAGTATCCGCGATGATAGAGGAGCGCTCGCTTCGAGGCTTCCATCAACCTGCCGAGGACCAGTTTGGCCTCTTCCTCGAACGCCTCGACGAATGCGTAATCCTCGCGACTCAGACTGAACAGTACGTCCTGGACGACACCTTCGACACGTCGCGCGAAGTTGTTGTCGCCAACCTTGGCGTTCACGATCTCGTACGTCGGCGTCGGACTGAAGGTCTGGCGGCTCAGCTCCGCTCGGAACGCCCACGCTGCTTTCAACCCCCCAATTCCCTGAGCGAGGAAGTTGTGGACGAGCGCAGCTCGTACCCGAGCCTTGTCCTCGACGAGGTCTACGCCGCGGAACACGAGCGTGGGCTGCGAGCGCGTCACCAGCGGCGAGAATCCGCCAGTCTCTTTGGGCTCCTCGACGGGCTCGCTGGTGGCATCGGGCGAGGACGAGCCGCCGATTGCTCGCCGCGTTACGCGACTTGTCGAGTTGCGCTGCTGAAGAACGTGAGCGAGCTCGTGTGCAATGAGATTCACTCCGCTTCGGGTGTCCGGTCGCAGTTGTCCGCGACCGAAAGTGATCTCCTCGCCGAAGGCGAAGGCCTGCGCGCGCTCGGCTCGCGCATGACGTGCAGCTTCGTCATCGGCGTGGATGCGAACGGGCGCAAGGTCCGCCCCCACGATGGGTTCGAGCGAACGGCGCCACGTTGCGGGCAACGGCAGGTTACGTGGGGCAACCGTCAGCGTCGGCAGGACAGCCACGGAGCGTGAGACCCGAGACGCGACGGCGTCGGCGGCGTGCTCACCGTCGGTCGCTTCCGGCTGGATCGCGACGTGGTTCGAGTGGCTCGTTGCTCCGTGCCGCGCACGCGGGCTTTGGTCACGCTGTCCGACGAGTGCCGAACGCGACGGAGAAGCTTGGGTGCTGCTGTGCGCGGGACGTCTGCTCAGGGAGCCCATGGGCGTCAGGACACCTTCAGCTCCCGCGCCATCACCTTCCCCAAGGCGATGGCCGTCGACGTCCCATCTCGGTACAAGATCTTCCCGTCTTTTTCGGCGCTCAGGTAGAGCACTCTCGACGAACCCCCGTTCCCTCCCAGACGCACGACGTCCTCGCCGCCATCGAGATGGCTGATGAGCCCGCCAGTCTGTGGCCCCGAGTAGGGACGGGTCGGGTCATCCTTCGGGGGTTGCTGTCGTTCGTCGCAGCACGCGCTCGGCTTCCCCGACGTCCGAATCACGAAGCCGCCCTGCGCATCCGTCTTGTCCTCTCCCAGGTGCCGCTGCGCTTCGTCCGTCGCCCGGACCACGACGCCCGCCATCCCAAGCCCCGCCGCATCGCTCACGCGACCGTAGACGGTGAACGACTCCGGATTCGCCTCCGGCGTCGTCAATGTCCGCCGCTGCAACGTCGCCTTCAGCTGACTCGCGAGGAGGCGTCGCGCCGCGAGGATGCCGGACGCTTGCTTCGCCTCCGGCGACTCCGTTCCGTACTGCGTCAGCGCATAGGCGTGACTTCGCTCGGCCTGTGCGACGCGCGCGCTCAGTCGTTTCTGGAGCAGCTCCTGGCGGGCGTTGACCGCTTCGGTGTCCTCGGGAACCTCGATTTGCACCGGTGCTGCGTTGAGGGGAAGGTTGGTCATGCGAGCCTCACGAGTTTGATGGGAACCGTACCGGACTTCCGCCAGCGCATGCTCGGCTCGTCGCCATGGTCGTCGTCGCAGTCGACCGAGATGTTGTTGGCGAAGACGCGTTTGCTCCCAACGGCGAGGAGGCAATGGTCCGTTTGGTTGTTCGTCGTCACGTTGAGCGGCGCATAGCTCACCCCGGAGAGGACGGCGTCCATCTCGCTGATGCGGTTGCCCTGGAAGCGCACGCTCCGTGACGATTCGACAATGACCGGGCAAGCGATGGCGGCGGTTGCCGAGCTCATGACTTCGTTGCACTGGAACGAGACGTCATCGGTAGCGGCGACGACGACCAGCATTCGTGAAAGCTCGTTCGAGCCACTGGCCGGCGTGTAAGACACCGCATTGTCATTGAACACCGCGCGCCCTCCGCTCGGCGCCCATGTCGGAAGGTACCGACTCATGGCATAGACCTCCATGGTGTAGCCGCTCGTCAGCGCCTTTCCGTCGGCATCGGCGCGGATGCTCACGACGCCCGAAGCGGGTCCCGCGCCAGCCGATGGGATCTTCGAAAGTGCGGTCAGCGAGATGTGGTCGAGTTTTCCTCGATACGCCGTCGCATCGGTCGAGAGCTCGTTCGACTGAACGTCGCAGGCGCCGTGAACCGTGACATCGAGCGCCGGGCCATAAGGAGAGCTCACGACGTTCCCGTGGATACGCACCACGGTGGCGGGCAACGGCGAGTCCGGGATGAAGAGCTCGGACCCATGGTTGGCGGCTTCTTCCACCTTGGCCAAGTCATCCTCGAGCTTCGAGAGCGCAGCCGCCGCAGCGATCACGATCCCGCCGCGATACTGGTCCCAGTCACCTGCGTTCTCGGGACCGTTGCCGACGAAACGATTCCCCTCGATCGTCACCTTCTCACCCATACCGATGAAGATCCCGCACGCAGGATCCTCGTGGGACGAGCCGTTGCGCTCTACGAAGTTTCCCCGGACAGTCACGTCGGTCGCGTCGGCGAGGATGATGCCGCCGATTGCGAAGAAGGGGTCGCCGGTCGGGGCCTCACCGAGGTGGAGCTGCATGCAGTCACGCACGCGGTTGTTCTCGATGAGCAGATGGTTCGTCTGGATCACACCGGCGTTCGTGTCCTCTCCGTTCGCATCAGTCGACGCGAAGAGCTTTGCGACGGCGATTCCGCTCTGCCCCATGAGCTCCACGTCGTTGTCGATGAGGCGGATGTCTTCGACGCGCTCCCCGGCGCCCTCGGTGACGCCGGGGGCCCCTCCTTCGACCGGGGGCAGCGGCGACGGGTTGTAGTTCCAGCAACCGTTCGCGAAGTAGAAGATGGTCGAACCGCCAGGCGCATATGCCGCCGTAGGTCCGCTCTTCGCCGTGCCGTACACGACCTCGCCGAGCGTGATGCCGATCCCGTTCCCCCGGATGATTCGGTTTCGGCGGAGCTCGACGCGCTTCGACCCTCCGCCGATCTGGATCCCTCCGTGCGCGTGCTTCGCCACATCGTCGGGATCGGTGAACTCGACGCAGTTTCGTTCCAGGAGCAAGTTTTCGCCAGCGACGTAGATGGCGGGCCACGTCCCGACGTTGGCGGGTGCCTGAGCGATGTCCGTTGCGAGTGAGTCGACCAAGACGTGAACGCGTTCGACCTCGAGACCGAGGACCTGCTCGGTCACGATTGCGGGGCCACCGCGGACGTTGATCTCCAGATCCCGCAGCAACGTATCCACGGTTGGCCCCCCGTAGTCGACGTCCGAGCCGCCATCGACGTTCGAGAAGAACTCCTTCAGTACGCTGATCGCCGGACTGAACGCCGTCTCGTTCGTCGCCACGAGCTCCATCTTCGTGAGCGTGATGCGCTCGCCCGCCAACGTGAAGACGGGAAGAGACGGATCCTTCGGCCTCACGATCGTCCTCGAGCCGCAACCATGGATGGTGACGTGCGTCTTCCCCAGGATGCTCACGTTCTCGTCGTACTCGCCGGCGAGGACGCAGATCTCACCGCCACCGGGCGGGAGGTTGTCGACCGCGTCCTGGATCTTTTGAAAGTGGCCGGCGCCGGTCTTTTCGCTGCCGACGGTATACGTGCAGCATCCACGCTTCGTCGTGAGCGGATCGAAGGTGGGGCGGCAGTCGTGAACCGTGACCTGTCCGGCC
This sequence comes from Polyangiaceae bacterium, assembly GCA_044224495.1. GTDB lineage: Bacteria > Myxococcota_A > Polyangia > Polyangiales > Polyangiaceae > JBGAKG01. The sequence goes on from JBGAKG010000010.1 coordinate 90,024, forward strand.
GCCCCTTGGCTCAGCAACGCGAGTGGCGCATAGAACCGCCGCACCCCGTTTGGCGGCGAGGCCTGGCCGTAGAGGGAGCGCGGGATGACGTGGTCGGTATCGGGCCGCGCTGCGATGATCCAGTGATCGCCGGGCTGGAATCCGGCGCCACCGAAGGTCGCGAGCACGCCCGTCGTGCCCAACTCGGTGGTCGTTCCCGTGACGATGTCGATCGGCGGCGATGGGGCGTCACCCTGGTTCCACACGCGGACGAACGCTGCCGTGCTCGTGCTGGTGTCGATCACGAACGAGCTGCTGTCGGTGTCATAGGACTCGATGACCTTGGCCGTCGGACCTACGAGCGCAGCGATCGGGTCACCCGAGTCGAGCTTTGCCGACGTGTCGAGCAGCTCGACGATCTGTCCCATTCTGGGCTGATGCTCCTCGTCCCTGGGAGACGCGATCGTCAACCGCGTGCCTCCTGGCACCGTCTCGATCTTCTGGATCCGGTACAGCGCCGAGGCGTTGTCGAATCCCCAGATGAACTGCGGCGATCCGGAGGAGGACAGGGCGACTTGGACGCGGATCGTTTGATTCTCTGCGCCGAGATAGCCCGCTTTCACCCCCGGCATGCAGGGAGTCGTTGCCGAGCCGCTCGGATCGAAGATCACCGAAAGAGTCGCCGTCGTCGCAAGCTCCGCCGTGGCTTTGTCGTACGTTGCTGGTGCCTTGGACGCGACGAGCTCGGCCCAGGCGCTCTCGCAGTCCGTGGCCGAAGTCGGAAACGCACGAACGCGGCGCATGGTGCGCAACCGTGCCGTGGTGTCGGGGCCGCCGAGCGCCGGTTCGAGGAGCTCGGTGTCTTCGACGGCGGTGACGACTTGCTGCCAGACCTCGAGGAACACCAGGGTCGGAGCGCTCAAGGACGCCAACGGATCCGGCGTGGGCCAGTCCGCTTGCGTCTCGTAGGTCTCCGCCGCCTCGAGGACGACGGGGATTCCCCCAACGTAGAGGATGCCAGCCGCGATCCCCAGCGTGCTGCCCTGAACGCTGATGCGGAACCCGTCGTTCGGGCTTCCGACCGCACCGATGACGTCGATGCGTGTTCGGCGTGCGTCCTCCTTCGTGATCGTGTCGGACTCGTTCAGATCGTCGTCGAGTGGAATCCGACCCTGCTGAAAGAGAGCGCTGGCGTAGTGCTTCTTCGGATCGTGAGCCGAACGAGAAATGTCGTGGGTCATGAACTCAGGTCTCCAAGAGGAAGATCGGAATCAGTCCGAAAGGCATGTATTCCTCGACCTTCTTCTGCAGGTCGTCGAGCTTGAACGGCGAAAGCAAGTCGCGAAAGGCCCCCATTTCCAGGCCGTTCTCGCCGCCACGGCGGAGCATTGCCGGAGCGTTCTCCTTGAGTTGGGCGTACGCGGGGTGGCCGAACACGTGCGACTCGAACGCGCCGGCCAGGTCGTCGCTCCTCAGGGGGAGGTAGGGATGCGGGAGCGTGCTGGCGGTGCCCGCGGCACCGAAGCGGAAGCATCCATCTTGCGCGTTGATGGTCGACATCACTCCGACCACGATGACTTCGGACGACTCCGTGCGGTGGACGAGGACGTTGCCGAATACCGTGACGGCGCTCATCCGCGTGATGCCGGTGTCGACGTCGATCGCTTTCGGTGCAGTGAGCGCCTGCACGATCGACCGCGTGATGGTGAGCGTCTCGACGAGCCCACTTCCGGACCGCACGATCGGTCCGACAATCGCGTCTTCGATCACGAGCTCCTTCACCGATCCCGTGATCGTGAGCGTGACCGGTACGATCGGGTTCGTCTCAGCGTCGATCCCACCGGGATCCAGCGTCATCCGGCGTAGGTGGACCCGCTCGAAGTCTCCTGCGAGCGTGATGCCTGCGCTCGCTCCGCTCGCGTTTCCGAGCCAAAGACCATCGAGAACGAGGCTCGCGTCTCCGCTGCCGACGAACGTCCAACCCGTGTCGCCGATACGCACGTAGGGACGCTCGCGATCCTTCGCCCGAATGACGAGCGCGGTCGCGTCCTGCGTTGCGACGTCCACGTGATAGGTGGAGCTGTCGCCGAGCTCGACCACGTCCGACGGGTCATACGCCACGAGAGCTGCCCCGTTCGCCAGCGCGACCGTCGGTGAGACGGGTCCGAGCGGCGAGCGCGGTTGCCCGCCAGCGCCGACCGGCCCGGAGAAGCCATAGTGGTACGTCACCCGGACCGCATCGCTCGTCGGTAGTGGGGCGGAGAGTTGCTCGACGAACAGCAAGCGCCCGCGGACGGAGTCGATCACGAGGCGAAAGTCCGGCGTGGTCGTGTCCATCGTCCCGAGGTGCCCCGCGGTCACGAGCTCGCGCGGCACTTGGCCGGCCTCGTCGAAGACCTCGAGGGCATAGGGCTCGGTCCGCGCATCGATTGGCCCCTTCGACGGATAGAGAGCCGCCTTCCCGCAGTCGTCGACAATCGCGTTCGCTCGGATAAATTGTGCGACTGCCGCCGGATTCGTGGCTCCAGCGACGAGATCGTCGATGCGCTGCTCCGACAGAATCGCGCGTTCGACGAGCTCGTCGGGAACGACACCGGGGTTGGCGGCGGCGAGGGCTCGAGACACGAAGTACCGTGCATCGCCAAGGACGCGACACGGCATCGGCGCGGGCAGATCCCACTCGCGTGCGGGACGCCATTCGCCCGTGCGCCGCCGTCGCATGAAGAGCGGCACGTCACGCCCCGAGGGATCGAAGGTGAACCCGGACATGGCCGCCGCGCTCGCGATGGGGTGGGGCATCACGCCGGTCAGCATCACGGCGTCGAGACGATGGAGATGGATCTCGAGCTTGGGGATCCCGTAGCGCCCGTCGTTTCCGCCGTGATGCGCGCGCACGTCGGGCAAGTGGTGAAACTCGTCGAAGGTCCCGTAGGCGAGCTGAGCCCCGCGGGGATGACGCAGGTCGGGCAAGCCGCCAGGCGGAGTTCGCGTCACGCGCCCGAGGCGGTCCTGCGGTTGCGGATCGAGCGCGTGGTGCATGCGCGAGAGGCGCCTGAAGCCTTCGACGACATGGCCTTCCCACCCGGTGACGTCGCGAGAGAGCTCTTCGAGAACGAGCAGCGTGCCTTTGCGGCGGCGGTAGTAGATGCTCTTGGCGACATCGATGCGCCGGCCACGGGCGTTGCGTGACGAGAGTAGGCGCGTGCCGACCAGGTCGCCGATGTAAGCGATTGCCCAGTCATCGCAGAGGTCGATGAATGCATCGTCCCAGAGTCGGTCGTTGCTGCGTCGAAGCGTTGCAGCTTGCTTGCCGATCGTCTCGACGAGCGCGCGCAATGCGCCCGGGTGATCGCCCAAGCCATCGTCGAAGCGGTAGACCTCGGGGATGAGCTGCCACAGCTTTTCGGCGTAGTAGAGCGCGAAGCGATCGTTGGCGACGTCAGCCATCGGCTTGGACCTTTCCGTCGATCGCGAGGCCCGCCGCGAAATCGAAGTACGTTGTGGGCTCCGACACGCGAACGTAAGGCTCCTTTACGACGCCGAAGTCGCTCCCCCACGTCATGCCCGTGACACTCACCGTCCCCTCGACGGCGAGGATGGCGGCATAGATCGCGCTCTCGAAGAGCGGCGCACCAATTCCGATTCGCTCGAGCGAGAACAGCCCTTCTTCGGGACGGAGGAGCGCTTGGCGCACGGCGGCAGCGACCTTCGCCGGGACGTAACGAGCGTCGACCTCGACGTCGATCGCGAGATCCATCGGGTGAGCGGCGGCGCGGATGCAGGTGATCGGGACCGTCGGATCCGAGACCGCGCGGAGTGCGGACCGCACCGCGGGCTCGGTTGCTTCGCCGATGTAGGCGACGCGAACTACGGCCCGCTGAGCTCCCTTGTCCCACGCCCAGTCTGCGGTAGCCGCAATGACTCCCGGTTGCGCGAGGGCCACCGCCTGCATGTCCTCGATCGAAACGGCGCGGCCGAGGATCAGCGCCGACCGAGGTGCGAGCGAGCGGAGCTTCGAGGGTGGGTCGGCATCACCGCCCCCGGTCGCCGGAACTGGATGGACGACCGAGCTCAGGCCTGCAACTGCACTCGCGAGCTGGGTGATGGACCCGGCCGGCGGAGACGCGCTCCCGGCACCGTATCGATACGACGCGACGACGTTGTCCCTCCCCGCTGGGAGAAGGGCCCCGCGCACGCCATCACCGAACGTGATCGTCGACGAGCCATCGTCGCCCTCGCGTACGATGAAAACCCGCTCGTCGGGGCCGATGCCGAAGAAGCTCGGAACTTCGCGCCATGCGACGTCGTCCACTCGAACCACGAGGGTGCTCGTCGTGTGCGTCGGGTCTGCCGAGCCCGGTGCGTTGAAGTAGGTGAGCGGCTTCTTCTTCAGGGTGAACGACGGGCTCGCCACGAGCGGGTCACCACTGCCGAGGAGTTCGTTCGCGACGGTTTCTCCGCGGCTCACCTTCGCCACGTTTCCCCAGGCAGTCACGACCGCCGCGAGCGAGCTCGCGATCGGCTGGTCGAGCGCGATCGAGCGACTTGCGTAGTCGAGCGTCCCGCTCGCCGCGATGCCGTTCCCTTGATCGTCGCCGAGTAAGAAGCTCGTGGGCAGCTTCGTCGTCCCGAAGGGCTGCTCGAGCGCACCGGTGAGCGCGATGGGATCCCCTGGATCGAGCGTGTTGCGGAGCTCGGCCGTCACGCGGGCGACCTCCGTCAGGCGATGCAGCACGACGGCAGCCTTGCCGACGTCGACCTTCTCGATCGTGACACTGGTTCGAGGCAGCGTGACGGTCGTGTTCGAGGTCGCGGTCAGCGTCTGGATCTCCGCGCTCATGTCGAGCGTACTGTCGAAGGTCGTGGTGGCCGAGACGTCGGTCGTCGTCGCGGACACGTAGCTGATCCTCCCGACGACGCCGTCCTTGGCAGTGTTCTTCGAGAGTGCAATCACCTCGCTGCCGGCGATGATGTCTGCGCGGAGCCCGGGAACCGTGCCCTCCACACCGATCAATTCGAGATGGCCGTGGGGCCCGGTCGAATGCTCCGCGAGCCGCTGGTCCGAGAGCTCGAAGCGCGCACCGGCGCGGAGGACCCGCACCTCGGAAGCTTCGACGGTGGCGGTTCCAACGGACGCGTCGAGGCTCAATTTCACGTACGCCTCGCCGTCGAGCCCGCGATACGGAGTCACTGCGACGACAGTTCGCATCTCGGCTACTTTGTCGATCACGATCGCGAGTCGGTCGCCTTTGCGCGCTCGGCAGCTCGTGCGGTCGACCAAGAGCTCGCTCGCAGGGAGCGCGATCATCGAAGGTCGCGTGCGGGCGACGGGCCAAGCGTCGAAGAACGGATGGATGATGGTGTCGCTGTCGAGCTCGAACGTCTGCGGCGGCTCGGCGCCGAAGCCGCTCGACCGGATCGCCGTTCCGGCCGGAACCGTGATCGGACGACGCCCACTCGCGAGGAGAGCGACCGATGTCGACGCGGCCACGGCGGGCCGTGGGCGATATCCGATGAGTGCCGTGAGCTTTCGGAGCGAGCTGCGCCGCAACGCGGTCCGCACATAGGTCTCGTTCGCGATCACCTGATCGTAAAAGGAAACCACGTCGCAGACGTAGGCCCACATCTCGAGCAGCATGAGGCCGAAGTCGCGCGTATCGCGCCCGCGCCATCGGCTCCATGCTGGTGTCCGCGCCAGGTCACCGATCAACGCGGTTCGGAAGTCGGCGAACGTCCCCATCTGACGCGCGAGGGAGCTCGCGCCGGGTTCGATGTTCGGTGCGCGCGGGAACGGATGGTCGTCGCACGTGCAGCTCATGCTCCGCCCTCCATCACGAGCTCGAGCGTGCCGCGCTCGGGGTGAAGTACGTCGTTCTCGACGCGGATGACCGTGTCCATCCCGGGGGTGTAGGTCGCGCCCAGCTCGGCCCAAGCGGACCAGCCGCGCCGCCGAACTTGAATGCTTTCGACGGCCCGTACGCCGCTTACGGCTTGGATTGCTGCTTCGAGTGTCGCTCGTCGGAGGGGCGTCCCGAACGTGAATCGGTCGACCGAGAAGAAGCCATCTTCTCCGAAGAGGACACGCGCAATCGCGGCTTGGACGTGCGCTCGGTACGCCGTCGACTCCACACACACGCAGACCGTGAGATCGAGATCGGCGTAGCGCGGTGCCTGGACGAACGCTTCACGTCCCGCTTGGCGATAGGCATCGAGCTGACGATTCGCGTCGGCCCGGCGATCGGGGCGCAGCACCGTCGTCTTGATGGGGTCCGGCGTCGCGAACGCCGTCACCCAGCTCCCGGTCCAGCGGAAGCTGGCGCCTGCGCGTTGGACCCAATCCAACCTTTCGAGTGCGTCGGCGTAGTCGATCGGCCTGACCGCTCGGTACGTCACGGCGCGGAAGGCCTCGGGAACCAGTTGCTTGAACGTCTGCGCGCTCTCGGGGTCGCGCCCGTCGACGACGGGCATGGGGTTCGTGATCGCCGTGACGAGCGGGATCGCGGTCGTCAGGTAGCGAATCGTCTCCGCAGCGACGTTTCCGCCGGTGCCACCGCCCAAGCGGTATGCGAGCGTGAACGTCGTACCCCGCGCTGGGGTCAGGCCGAGCGAGCCGTCGCCGAAGCGGATCGTCTTGCCCGCTCCGGCGGCGTAGTCGTAGTGATCGATTCGGCCGCCCGGCCGATCGAAATGAACGATGCGGCGCCATATGCCGTCGTCGAGAACGAAGACCGGCTCGTCGGGCGCCGCCGAAGGCGAGCCGACGAACGAGTCGCGATGTTCCCATGCGAGTGCGGCGCCCTCGAGGGTGATCTCGGCGCGGACGTGGCCATCCGCTTGGACCAGTCGCACGAGCTCGCTCGTGTCGGAGCCGTCGAGGCTGAAGAGAAAGGTCGTGGTGCCGTTGGGACCGACGCGTTCGACCACGCCGGGCGATACCTCGCCGAGAGCGGGAATCGTGAACACCTGCCGATGGGTCGTGCCTGCCGTCGCTGGGACGACGTTGCGTCCGATCGTCGTCGCGCTGAGATCGAGATCGAAGGGAAGCGGCTCCGTGAGGTGAACTCGGGTCACACTCCGACCGAGCAGCGGATCGCTCTTCACCTCGAAGGATCCGACCGTCACGATGCAACGTCGCCGAGGGACGTCGGGTGTCGGTGGATCGACCCGAAGCAGGAGCCGCACGGCGTCGAAGCCCACCCCGGGAGTGAGCGCGACGGAGCGATCTCCGTCCACGTCGATCGAGGTGGCTCCGCGCTGCAGGCACGTGACGTCGTCGCTCCAGAAGTAAGGGCTCCAGACGTTCCAGTCCGCCGCGACCCAGTACGTCGTGGTGTCGCGCAAGCCCATCCCCATTTCGAACGCGATCGTCGTGCGGTCGTCGGCGATGGCGAACACCGATGTCCCTGCGGTCAGCGCGAGGGGTCCAGTCGCTGCAGCATCGACCGAGACATCGAGCCAGGTCGTCGCGCCGGTGCCGTCGTCGACGTCGTAGTCGACCAGGCGCGCGTGCCGGCGGAGCGAACGCCGCTGGGTAGCGGTCTCCATGTAAGCCTCTCGCGCGATGCGATCCTGGAGGAAGGCATGCTCGTCGCCGAGCGCGCTCATGGCCTCCAGCAGCATCACGCCGACGTCGGCCTCGATTCGATTGGACCACTCTGGGTGCCGCGTAGCGGCGAACTCCAAGAGCGCGTTGCGCAGACTCGAGAAGTCGCGCGCCATGTAGTCGACCGGAAAATCCAGCCCCGGCTCCACGTCGCACGCGACCGGTTCGGGGCGGCAGTCGAGCTCGCTGTCGCAATGAACCTTGAAGCTGAACTCGGCGTCGTTGAAGTACGGGTCGACGTATTCGCTCTCGATGTGGAGCGAGTAGTTCGCGAAGCCGACCGGCGGAACGATCGTCACCACCAGTACGTCTCCGACGAGCCCCGCGGTTTGGACCTGTACTTCGGTCACGTCGGCATCGGGGGCTCGGCTTCGGATCGCGAGTGTCGTCGGATCCGGGGCGAACGGTGTCGCGCGCGGCGTGAGCAACGTGGGTGGAACGAGGAAGTGCACCGTGAGGGTGGTCTGTGGCTCGTCGACCTCGACGAAGTCGATCCCCGTGAGGGCGGTCTGGCCCAGCAGCAGCTCGAGACGATCCGGAGGTGCCATCAGGCCGTGACCTCCAGCGTCAGGTACCGCTTCTCGCCGCGAACGAAGATCATGTAGACGAGGTCGACGACGAGCGTCGAGTCGACCGACTTCACTTTGATCGAGTCCACGCGGAGGATTTCGCCGAGCCACTTGGTCAGCGACTCGAAGATCATCACTTCGAGGAGCTGCGCGGTCGCCATGCTGGTCGGAGCGAAAAGCATCCGACGAAGCCCGCAGCCGAAGTCGGGGAGGTTCACGCGCTCACCCGGGGCGGTGAGGAGCACTTGCTTCACGAGCTGGTCGACGTACTCCGGGTAGCTTCGCTCGACCGCGAGCGTGCCAGCGCCCTCGTCGATCGCCAGTGGATTCAAAATCCCCTTGTCGAAGGAGCTCATCGGGTCTCCACCACCGTCTGCGTCTGCACCAGCGATGCAGGCCCGGGCGCGACGCTCCCGACGCAGAGGCCCAGCGCGGCGTTGCTAATCGTCGCGGCTCCCGCCGTGACTTCGAGATCGCCGCCCAGCCAAACGACGCTGGTGCAGGGGTTCGGCGAGCTCGTCGCCGGGTTGATGAATGGGCAGCCCTGAACCACCCAGGTGTCGGCGGTGGTCACCACGATGGAGCCGTTGATCGTGACGCTGGTTTGCGAAGGAGTCGCCTTGATCAATCCGCCGTGAGGGCAGACGAGCTGGGTGTCGACGGTGAACGTCGCGCTCATGCCAGCACCGACACCTTCAGCGCGCCGTCGTTCACGCTGAGCTCCGAGTCGGTGAGCTCGGTCTTCGCGGAGCCCGCTTCGCTGGTCACGCCGTCATCGATCGTCACGCTCGCGTTCTCCGTCTCGAGCTTGATCGCATCGGAGAGCGAGGCGTCAGCGCCTTTGGTCGACTCGAGCGACCACTCTTCGCCATCGTCGTCGAGCTTCATCGTGATCGCCTTGGTGCGTAGGATCTTCACCGCCGCCTTGCTCTCGCCAGGAAGCTCCTTGTCGGCCCAGAAGAACCCCGTCCAAATCGGGTACGACGGATCACCGCCTTCGAATTCCACCCACACCCCGGTCTCCTTCTCCGGTAGCGCGAAGAAGCCGACTTCCTTCCCGGCGTAGGGCACACAAGGCATCGCCCATACTTCGAGGTCGCCCAGCACGGCTGGCACGCTGACGAGTAGGCGCCCTCGCTTCGTCTTGTCCTCGTTCCCTTTGACCGTGCCGCGATACTTCCCGAAGAAGCGATTGCGTACGAGATCCAGGAGGAGAGAGAGGAGCTCACCTTGCATCATCGAGTGCTCCACGCGTTGCGGACGAGCTCGATCTCCATCGCGTGAAGTGCGGGATCGATGGTGTGCTTCACGCTTGCGACGAAGTACTTGCCGCTGTGGCGGGAGCCCGCACCTTCGAGCTCGACGACCGCGTGCGCGTGCACGATGGCACCGAGCGTCTCGACGTTCGTCGAGCACGTCGCCCGGACGAACCACGACGACTCGATCGCGGCGCCTTCGGTCCGCGCGACCAGATCACCGGCTTCGTCGATCGGTGCGGCGAGGAACATGGAGCGCTTGTCGCCGGTGATCGACGCGAGATCGCGCTCGCCGAGCGCGGCGAGCGGCGACTTCTTCGTCGATCCGTCGAGCTTCTTCTTGTCGTTCAAGTCGACGTGCATCGCCTCGAAGCTCGTCGGTCGTTCGACGTCCCACTCGATCTGAATCTCGTCGATCGTCGGAGTGTCGACGTTGATGCTGAGCTTCGTGCGCGGGGTTCCGTCGACTGGTGGGCGCTTGAAGTGAGCCGTCCCCACCGTGCCTTCGGGATCGAACGTGAGCCAGAAGAGGCAACCGTTGCGCCGCGCGAGCCGACGCACGAAGCCCAAGTCGCTCTCGCGCTGGATGAGTGTGTGCTTGTCCTCTTGGTGCTTGGACTTCGTGTTCGATACGTCGGTGCTCAAACCATACTTCTGGAGGATCTGTTGAACGACCTCGCTGTCGGTCGCGTCCTTCCATTGATGCGAGCGCGCTTCACGATCCATCTCGACGAGCGCATCCGTCCCCCGGACCTCGACCAGCGAACCCGCGCCGCCGTGCGCGAGGTGGATGCGCTGTCCGTGGACGGGTCCCTTCACGAGGCACTCCTTCGTGTCGCCCACGGTGGTCGTCACGATCAGGGTGGATCCGACCGAGAGCCTCTCGTCCGAAACCCAGTCCACGTCGTCGTCGTCGATCTCGACCTCGAAGCGCATGCGGAATGTGGTCGGCTCGCCCATGCGCTCGTGGATCTCGATCCAGCTCGCATCCGCGAGATCGTCGCTCGACCCATTGGCCGCGCGGATGGTGGCGCCGAGACCCATCAGCCCGACCTCTTGGGGACGAGGACTTCCTGAACCTCGGCGAGCGCGTCGGGCAGCATGGCCTCGCTGAGCTCGACGATTCGCCACCACGCCGACGCGTCCTCCAAGTAGCGATGAGCCAGGTGATCGAGGCGCTGTCCCTGCTTGAGCCGATGCACGCCCGCGATCGTCTGAACTGGCGCGTCCGGAGGCGTGACCACGGTGACGACGCGCCCGCGCGCATCCTTCACCTGGAGCGTCTCGATCCCGTAGTAGCGGCTGTTCTTCTGGAACATGGTGATCGCTCAGAATGGAAGGAGCCCGAGGATCGACTCGGTGTCGTTGGCGAGATTGGCGCGTGCGAGGCCTTCCTTCTGCCCGCGCGTGTACTTGTAGGCAGCGAGCGCCAGCGATTCGGCCGCGCTCAGCGTTCGGCTCGCCGAAGCGAGGCGGCGCGACTCGAAGTAGTTGTCGTCGAGGACCCCGAGGCCGATTGTGACCGTCGCCCGCATCGGATGGAGCGTCGGCAGGAACGCCTGCTCTTCGACGGAGAAGCTCGTGAGGCGCACGGGAACGATCCGGCCGGGTCCCCAGACGAACAGGACCATCGGCGCCGCCTTCCGCTTCGCCGTCGCGCTGCCGACGCCAGGCACTTTGCTCTGCGTCGATGCATCTTCCTCTACCGGGTAGAGCAACATCTCGAGTGCGGCGATTCGATCCGCGACGCCGCTCGTGGCGGCCACCGGATGAATCTCGGGTTCCTCGAGCGCGTCTGCCGCGTCGAGCTCGAGGGCGAGTTGAAAGGTCTCCACGGGGTCGAACGGCTGCGCGCGGTTGGTTGCGCTGGATCGCACCGACTTGTCCTGAACGGGACTTCCCCAGGGCTTCAAAGTCCGCGTGAGGGTATGCGGGTTGTATTGGAAGACGATGATGTCGGGGATGGGGCCGAGAAAGTCCTCCGCGATTCGGATCAGAGCGCCCTTGAGAAGCTTCGGGCTTTGCGAGTATCCGAGAGGCATCGTCAGCTCCTCATTCCGCGAAGGAGAGCGTTCGCGATCGCGTCGGCAACGTCGTCCTGGGTCGCCCCGGCGGGGATCGTCACTTTGAGTTGGAGAGAACCGAGGGAGGCGACTGCGTCAGCGGGCAGCCGGCGCTCGATGCGCTCGACCACGCTCCTTGCGAGCGCGCGCGGGTCGTCGCTGGCAGATGCGGGCAAGCGGAGCGCCAGTTGTTCGATGAGCAATCTCATGAAGCGAGGGCCTCCCGGACCCGCGCCTCGAGTGGGCGCCCGTCCTTCTGGAGCTCGCGCTCGAGCCCGCGCGCGACGTGTCGACCTGCGAGCGGAACCCCTTCGCGGCGCGCGATGAACATCGCGTTCAACAACGAGTACTTGATCTGAGCACCCGTGAGTTTCAGCGACGCCGCGAGCTGACGCAGCTTCGGATCGAGCGAACGCGCCGTGAGCTCACCGGCGAGCTCCGCGACGAGTCGCTGCCAGATCGCTTCGCGCGTCGCCTGATCGGGCTCCGGAAAGTCGAGTACGTATCGAATGCGCCGGGTGAACGCTTGATCGATGTCCGATTTGCGATTCGTCGCCAGGACGGCGATGCCGGGGTACGTCTCGATCGCCGCGAGGAGATGATTGGTGTCGGTGTTCGCGAACCGATCGTGCGCGTCCTTGACCTCCGTGCGCTTGCCGAAGAGGGCGTCGGCTTCGTCGAACAAGAGGATGACGTCGAGGTGCGCCGCTCGAGTCAGGACGCGCTCGATGTTCTTGCTGGTTTCGCCGACCCACTTGCTGACCATCGTCGACAGATCGAGCCGGAAGAGGTCGAGCCCGAGCTCCTTCGCGAGCACCTGAGCTGCCATCGTCTTGCCGGTGCCCGACGGACCGCTGAAGGCGGCCAGCAGGCCACGACCCTGGGGAAAGAGTCGACGGCGATCCGGAAGTTCCCAAAACGCAGATCGCTCGCGCGCCTCGTACGCGAGCTCGTCGAGGTGTCTCCGGAGCGCTGGGCTCACGACGAGGTCGTCCCAGCCGAACGGACACTCGAGCCGCTGGGCGAGCTCGCCGAGTGCATCGCTGCGTGCGACGCGGAGCCGAGACGCAACGTCGTCGGGGGTGAGCGCTCGATGCCGAGCGACGGAGGCGATGTGCCCGACCGTCGCTCTTTCCTGTCGCGTGAGGGCATCGAACGCATGCTCGGGCCACGTTTCAGCTCCCGGGATGGCCTGGCGCCAGAGCTCGGTGCGCTCTGCCGTGGAGAGGGAGGGGATCTCGAGGTCCAAGTCGACTGCCCTCGACGAGCGCGCCATCACGCGCTTCGCGTCGGCGATGACGAACTGCACCGGACACCACGGAAGCTGCTCCGGCCACTTACGTTGACTGACCGCTTCTCCGCTCCATGCGACGGCGCAGTCGCGCAGAATTCCGTGGCGCTGGGCCCGAAGGAAGAGCAGTGGCCACCGATCGTCGGAGAAAGCGTCGCCGTCGATCGCGATGAGCGGCAAACCGAGCTCGGCGCTCACGATCGCGGCGAATGTTTTTCGCCCGCTTTGCGGTGCACCGAGGATGCGCATCCGTCCATGCCGAGCATCGGCCGCGAGGTGACGCGTACCGAGCCAAGCCACGGCGCGTTCGATCGGCCATGTCTCGAAGGCGGGGAGCACCGGTTGGACACGGGCGAAAGGTGCGAGCTCGGCATCGATCGCATCGGTTCCCAGGAGCCAGTCGCGGACGGATCCATCCAGCGCGAATGCGGTGGGCTCACCCAGTCCACCCCCCGCCTCGGTGACGAGCACCCAGCGCCGGATCGCCGCGTCGTTCGCGAGCACGACGGTTCGTCCGTGGCCGAAGACACGCCCGACGAAGGCCGGGGTCGGGTAGGCACGCGTCGCGACGTCGTTGGCGTAGGCATACAGGCGCGCGAGGGTGGGATCGAGCTCGAGCGCGAGGCAGGCTTGGAGCAAGTCGGCTTCGATCACGCCGAGCCCCAGACGCTCGATGATGCGTCCGAAGCGCGTATCGGTCTCCGCCAGCGCGGCGTCGAGCTCTGCATCGGCGGCGTCCACTCCCTCCAGCAACGCGTTGGCGAGGAGCCATTCGCGTTCACGTGTGGGATCGTCACGGTCTTCCAACATCGCGTCGGCTTCGTCGTGGGTGATCGCGCCGCGTGCGGTCGGCGTCGCTTCCTGCGACCAGAGGTGACGCAACCATGCGATGCGTGCGGAGAGCCTGGCCCGCACGCGTGCAAGCACCAGCGCGTGCAACTTGTTGTCTTCCGTTGCGCTCATGTCGGCACCCACCAGAAGGGCATGGATTCCGCGCCGTCGACGACGACCCGGACGCTCGTGGGGCCGACCGGCTTGGTGGCGGGCAGGAACTCCAGCGCGTTCGCGGACGCGGAGAACTGGCCCCCGGCCAGGGGAGCCGTGCCGTCGACGCGAGCCAGCCCCTCTCCGCCGACGAAGAGGCGGACGTCGAGCGGCAGGACGGTGACGGTGGGTGAAGTCGTGGGTGGGAGGGCGAAGCGCCAGCCCTGGAGCGTGTAGTGTGCGCCGCTCGGGACGATCGCATCGATGCGGGGAGCCATCACGAACGGCGTCTCGTTGCTCGTCGCGTCGAACGCCCGCGGGCCGGCAGGTGTGCTCTTGATGCTTCGTACTCGAATGCGTGCAGAGTACATGCCTGGCATCACCACCAGACCACTCATGGTCGTCTTCGGCGACAGGAGCTCGACGGTCGTCGCGTCGTTCGTCAGTGGCCAGGTGGGATCCTCTGCAACGTCGCCGTCGCCAGTTTGCTCGGCAAAGCGTCGACTCCGAAGCTGTAGCGCGACTTCGTCACCCACGAACCCCGAGCCGACGAAGGTCACGCGCGCCGTCGGGTCGCCGATGGTGACGACCGCCGGCCGCAGCTCGAGCTTGCGCATCGTGCCGCCGTACGTGACTTGCGCGATGCTGACGGAGCCATCGAGGTGGGGCTCCTTCCCGACGAAGGACTGGACGCCGTAGCTCAACACGCGCGTCGAACGCGCCGTCGCGCGCTCGGGATCGAGCATCACGATCGAAACGACGTAGTAGGCCGAGAAGCGTGGGTGCTTCGAGCTCGTGTTCCAGAACTGGAGAGATTCGGTGTGAGAGATCGGCTGAAGCGAGATCTGCAGCCGTACGTCCTTGCCGTCGAGGCCGCTCGCGTCGAAGAGCCTTCCTTTCGCTGGATCGACGACGCTGCTCTCGGTCAGGATCGCGAAGTCGTGCATCGCCTTCATGGCGATGCTCATGTAGCGCTGCTCGTTGAATACGCCCTGTTCGGAGTCCTTGCTGCGCGCGGTGATCTGATAGTGGAGATTCAGCGCCATCGGCGTGAACTGAATCGGCGGAACGCTGCTCGAGGTCGGGGCTTGCGACTTGAAGTAGGGCTCTTCGGTGACGTGATAGAGGTACAGACCGAGCAGCTCGCCGCTCGCATCCTCCGTGAGGATGTCGGGCGGTACCGCTCGCACCACGACCGTGGCGCCCGCGTGCAATTCGAGGCGCTGCTCCAGCATGCTCTGGAGCGTCTTCGTGACGAGGGAGAGATCGCCGATCGTCATGATCAGAGCTGGCCGATCCCGAAACGATGGTTGATGCCGACGCCCGATTGCGGCGAGGGGGCCGGAGCGCGAGCTGGTGGTGGAGCTGCTGGCGTCTCGGGGATCGACGGTGCAACGCGCACGACCTCGACCGAGATCCGACCAATCACGATGCTCGGTTCCTTACCTGCGGCCCGTGGTTCGGGCGCCATGGTGGGTTCAGTTCGCGATGCGGCGAACGGGGCACCCGCGGCGCTGGGTTCACGAGGTTCGGCGAGGCGCGTCGTCGTGACGAAGGGGATCGCTGCGGGGTCCACGCGAGGCGAACGCTTCGCTTCGACCGGGACGCGGAGCTCCGGTTCGGACGCAACGTGCGGCTCGACGAGCTCCGGTGTCGAAGAACGGTGAACGCTTCGCGCTGGCGCGCGGGGAGTCGGCGCGACGATTCCGTTCGAAGCGCGCGATGGCTCCGTAGCCTGCTCGCTCGGCATCTTCGTGAGCTCGCGTGCACCCGGGATGGGAGCCTCCGCAGGATCCGCGACGAGCGAAGCGCGTCGCGGATCCGGTTGCGCCGGTGACTCCACCGCTGCCGGGGACGGTCCGTGGCGGTCGGGAGGACCCTCGGCCGCGCTCGGCCCCGGCGCCGCCGGCGCGACCCGTTCGAAGGGGTCGTCCATGGGCTCTGCGACCGGGGCGACGAAGCCTGCCCGGGTCGAGGAGCGCGCAGCGACGCGTCGCAGGTAGGACTTCACGATCCGTCTCGCTCGGATGCGAGGAGGTTGAACGTGCGTCGCCGCGCCCGTGGGAGTCGGAGAATCTCGGTGAGGGACCAGCCGTACGCGACGGTCAGTCGATGAATCTCGTGCGCTCGGACGGCATGCTCGCGGACAATCGCACCGAGCAGGTGGGATTGGACGTCGAACGCGACCGTGTTCGATGCTCTGCACTCCGGGCACGCCGCGAGCAGCTCGGCGTCGAGAAGTGGAGCCGCGGTCTCCATCGCTTCGACGATCAGGGCCGGATCCCGCTCGTCGGGCACGCCGCAACGGGTGAGCATGGCGCGTTCGGCGCTTTCCTCGTCCAATCCTTCGACGGCGAGCTCGTCCAGGCCCGTGGGAAGACGAAAGTCGTGGTTGCTGGGATCGAGCGCCGTCGCGGTCTCACGGCGGCGCCGAACGAGATCTTCGACGTCGAGCTCGAAGTCGAACTTCGCCGCGCACTGACCACAACGGACCGTCTCGCGGACCGTCGAGCCGAAGGTGCCCACGAGCACCGACGCGAGCGCAAAGTCGCGTTCGGAGATGGTGAGCTCTGCGGCTTGTCCCGGGGCGACGTCGCTCCCTCGTCCGGCGACGAGGAGTCGGTCGAGTAGGTCGATCGCGCTCTGGCTATCGATGCCAGCAACGCTCTCTTCGTCCTCCCCACAAATGTCACGAACCTTGAGAAAGCGCGCGCTGCCCGCACAGTCGATGCGGATGCGCCTCACCGCGGCGGCCGGCGTCATCTCAGTACTCGGTAGGTTCGCCGACGCTCAGGTCGCGCTCCCAACCTTCGTTCTGGAGAACGATCTTCTCGATCGCGATCGCGTGGCCGTTCGCGTCGAGCTCTGGCAGTGCGGTGTACTCGGACACCCAGCAGCGGAAGACGCGGTACGCCTTGGCGACCGTGTTCTGCCGGTTCAACATCTCCACGATGAGGTCCTTGCGGAACGCCTTCAGCGAGATCGCTGCATCACCCGCGGTGGAGTAGATGCGATTCGCCCAGGCCTCGAACTCGGGATCGTGCGTGATGCCGCGCTCGATCGTGATCGGCTCGAACTTCCACAGGCTCGGGGTGTGGCGACTCGTGCTCGGGTCGCCGCCTTCGCGATGCGTGATGACGTCGGTCGAGCGCTTGAGCGCGCTCAGCTTGCTCACGCCGGCGACGTAGCGTCCGTCCCACTTGATGCGGAACTTGAAGTTGGCGTACGGGTCGAAGCGGTGGGTGTTCACCACGAATTGGCGCTGGATGCTCATCGCTTCTCCCGATCAGGCCAGAAGCTGGCCGGCCATCTGTTGAAGAGACAGAATCACGAACTCGGCGGGTTTCAATGGAGCGAAGCCCACCCAGATGTTGACGATCCCGAGGTCGCGGTCCGACTGGGTCGTCGTCTCCGCATCGCAGCGGACGAAGTAGGCATCCTTTGGAGTGGTCCCTTGGAACGCGCCCTTCCGGAAGAGATCCTGCATGAATGCGCCGACGTTGAGCCGGATCTGGGACCACAACGGCTCATCGTTTGGTTCGAACACGACCCATTTCAGGCCGCGGTAGAGGCTCTCCTCCATGAAGAGAGCAAGGCGACGGATCGGGATGTACTTGTACTCGGTCTGGTTCGCGTCATCGCCTGCCATCGTGCGAGCACCCCAGTTGACGATGCCGGTCGGAAACGCACGGATCGTGTTGATGGCCTTCGGGTTGAGGATGCCGTTTTCCGCGTCTGAGAATCGCTGCTCGACTCCGACGATGCCGCGAAGGTCCGCTTCGATCCCAGCCGGAGCCTTCCATACACCCCGTTCACCGTCGATTCGGGCCATCAGCCCCGCGATGGCGCCGCTGGCGCCGACGTTCGCTACCAGAGGTCCTTCGGAGACCTGGAGGCGAGGAAAGAAGAGACCAGCGTACTCGGCCGACAAGCCCTTCCGTTGCTCGCTGACCTTGTTCATTCCCGCGAGCGCGCTCGTCCAACCGCTCGGCGCGTCGACCAGAAGGAACGCGCGCCGTCGCTCGCAGAACGCGCTCGCTGGGCCGAGGATGTCGACATCGACCTCGAGCGGTGGCGTTCCAGCTTCCACGCCGCGGGGCGGGAGAACCATCAGGTTGAAGAGGTCGACCTCACGATCGATCACGTCGTAGGCAGCTTCGTAGTCGCTGCCTTGGGGTGCGGTCCCGTCGTTGCCCGAGGTGAGAGCAGAGTAGCGACCGTTCGATGTGAACGTAACTGGCACGGTCGAGCCGGCCGACGAGATCGTGACCGTCGACTCGGTGAATACATCGCTTCCGGCTCGCGCGATGAACGCCAGCCGGTAGCCCCACGCCGCGGCGCGCCAAGGGAAGTCGGCCATCGCGGAGGCCTGAGCGTTGAAGCCCGCGACGAACTCGTCGAGCATGGCGCGCAGACCCTCGGGCGCTTCGTAGAGCTTCTTGGTGGGGTCCTTGCCAACCGTAACGTTGAACGCGGTGGTGCCGAGCGTCACGGTGAATTCGCCCTGAGCGGAGGTGGCGAGCGCAGCTGCGCCACTCTGCAGCCAAATGCCATTCGGCATCGGTCGGTAGTCGGCAAACGCAGATATCTCGACCCCGCCTTGCGCCGTCCCGAGGCCGAGCTTCGCCGCTGCGTCCTTCGCTCCAGCCGCAGGAGCGACCAGAACATCGGTGTCCGGGGCGGAGAGGTGGAGGATGTACGCCGATCCGAGGGGCTCGAAGGCCGCCGTGACGGTAAGCGTGGAAGTGGGGTCCGCCTTCAGGATCGCATCCTTGATCTTCGCTTCTAGCGCGGCGTTGGCCGACGGGACGTCCGAAACCGTGCCGATGGGGTCGACGGGAAGGAAGCCCAGACTGCCGACGCTCATCCGGAATCCGCCATCCGTCAGCGGTAGCCACGGGTCCGTCGCGACGATGGGTGCGGAAATCGAATGACCGGTCTGGGGAGTCAGCGAGGCGCCCGTCGGGACGCTCGCTTTCACGAGTGCCGAATTCGCCGTGAGGAACGCCGGTGCGTACATCGGCGACGCGGGATTCATCGATAGGTTTCGCCAGGTCTCTTGCGCGACCTTGGTCGTGCGGCCACCACCATCGAGCTGCCAGCGGAAGACCTCGATGTCGAACCCGCTCTCCGGCAGATTGCTCGTGTAGGTGACGGCAGCACGGACGGCACTCCCACTGCTGCCGCCACTGAGGGCTTCCAGTGTCAACGGGACTGGAGTGACTCCTGAAGAGGTGAGGGTGGCGAGCGTTCCCGTTGCCGCCTTCGCTCCATGGGCGATGCGTGTGACGTAGCACTGCGTGCCACCGTTGATGAAGAACAGACGTATGTGACGCGAGAAATCGTCGTTCGTCGTTCCATCCGTGAACTGCCGAACGTAGTCGCTGAAGTTGAGGCAGAGCGTCGGCTCACCGATCGGACCGCTCTTCGTCATTCCTAGGAAGAGTGCAATCGACGTGCTGACTCCGGTGATCGTTCGCTGGTCGCCTTTGCGCTCCGTGACGTACACGCCGGGATATGTCGGCGAAATAGCCATGCTTGCCCCTCTCGTTCGGTGGGATCGTGCCCGACGGATCGAAGCGTTGGCGCGCGCCGCAGGCCCGAGGATGAGCTATCAAGCGCTCCGCGGTCCGCACATAGTGTTTTTTGCGACAGAATTCCGCGGTCGCCTACCTGCTTACCCGCTTCCGCTCGCTCGCCACTCCCTCGCCAGCATCGCGAAGACCACCGAGTCCGTCCACTCCCCCTTCACGAACGCGTCTTCGACGTGATGCGCCTCTCGTCGCATCCCGACCTTCTCGGCCACCCGGATCGACGCTGCGTTCCGCGCATCCGCATCCAGCCACACGCGGTGCAACCCGAGCTCCCCGAACGCGAATTCGAGCAGCGCGCGCGTAGCCTCCGCCGCAAAGCCGCGCCCCCAGACCGCGCGATGCAGCACGTACCAGAGCATCGCCTGCCGATCGTCGGGCTTGCCGATCATGAACCCGGCCCGGCCGACGTGGCGCCCGTCTTTCACCGTCACCATCGCCAGATCGAAGATCCGGCGCGTCTCGCGCGTGGCTTCTTCCATCGAGTTACGAACCCGATCCTCGGTGGCGGCGAGCGGTCGCACATCGTGCGGGACGTAGCGAACCGCCTCGGGATCGCTCTCGTACTCGTTCATCGGGATCGCATCGGCGAGCTCGAGCTCGCGCAGGATCAGGCGCTCCGTGCGAAGGACGACGTTGCGGCTCATCTCAATCGCCCGCCTTCGCGTCCCGGCTCACGCACTTGTTCGCGCCCGGCAACGTCTTCACGCATTGCCACTGGGACTCGACGCAGCTGCACTCGTAACCCGAGAAGCCCGCGCTTCCGCCGGCATCGTCACAGCGCGTCGCCGCGCTCTGCTGACAGCGCTCACCCTCTGAGCTGCACGCTCCCGACGGCAGCGCTTCGGTCGCCCACTCGCCGTTCGGGAGACGCCGGGCATCCGGGCCGACGGGGCACGTATCGAGGTCACGCTCGCAACCCGCGAGCGGAGCCAGCGGGGTCAGTGCCAGAAGCGGTAGAAGGAGACGAATGGCAAGCCGCAAAGTCCGCTGATCGTAGCACTCTCCGCTTCGATCAGAGCTTTCCGTCCGGCAAGCACGTCGTGCTCCCCGCTAGCGTGAAGCACCCCGAGCTCCAACCCTTGTTGCTCGGCCACTCGAACGTCTGGATCGCGCCGTTCGACGACGGTCCCGTCCCCACCAGCGTGGCGTCGCCGAAGAAGTCCGCGCGGGCGCCCCAGAGCCCCGCTTCGCCCCAGACGCGATAGGCGAGCCCCGGCGGCAGGCAGTAGCGGATCGACCGCACGCGATCGTTCATCGCGTACGCCGGCCCGAAGTCGAGCGAGCGCCGGTTGCGATCGGGGAAGTCGATCATGAAGCTCCCCGCCGGGGGCGTGGCACCGATCGTCGCGATCGGTCCGTCGTAGAGCTCGACGAAGGCGTCGGCGTTGGTCGCACATCCTTCCACGGCTCCGGTGCCCGGCTGGTCGAGGTGATCGGTCGGACGGAACTCCATCATCTTCACCGAGCCGTTCGGCCCGTCGTTGTCGTGCTCGCTCGCGTAGACCAAGAGGCGACCTTCCGGGTCGACGTACGTGCCCACCGCCGCGAGGAAGTCGCACTGCCGCACGTACGACGACGACGGGTAGCTCGAGCAGTACAGGTGGCGCGAGGCGACCTCGTTCATCGCGACCGTGAGATCGGTCCCCGGGAACGCCGGGTCACCACCGTTCGTGAGACCGAGCTCGAAGAGATGGACCATGTCGTCGCCGGATTTCTCGCGCGCGGCGCTCCCGCTCGCGAGCACGTAGAGCGCGCCGGCGTTGGGTTCGAGCTTCGACGTGGAGCACGCCGTCAGCACGCTGAGGTGCTGGTAGTAGCAGCTCTCGCCGTTCGGGAGCTTGCAGGCGATCGCGCCGTGGAGGGCGCCGTCGAAGACCTGGGGATCGTCGATCGCGCGGCTCGGGTCCTTCGAGACGAGGAAGTGGATTACGGTCGTGTCCTTCTCCGCCGTCGCGAGCACGTAGCGACCATCCGCGAGCTTGGCCACGCCCGCGAACGCGGCAGCGCCTCCCGTCATCGAGAGCGGAAGCGCCCAGCGGAGGCTCGGGCAGTTCACTCCCTGGGTGCACGGAAACGTCCCGATTTGGGACACGTCGTAGTTCACGATCAACGCCCCGCTCTCCTCGAGCGGGACGAAGAGGTGACTCCCGAGCGTCTGCATGCCGCCGGGGTGCACGTGGCCGGTGGAGATCAGGTCCTTCCACAGGATCGCATCCTGCGCGGGCGGCGCGACGTCCCAGTCCGGCTGCGTCGTGCTCATGCGGTTGCCGCGGATTCGTCGGCCCGTCGCGACCGAGCTGCCGCTGATCCGCGCGATGCCGAGGCGCGAGCCATCGCCGAAGCGCGCATCCATCGCGAAGAGGTTCGACGGCCCCACCGGCAAGCGCACGAGGCCTTGCCAGTGGTTCTTGTCTTCGTCGACGTCCGGGAACCCCGCGCCCATGTTCGTCCCGATCACATCACCGCGCATGCGGAGGCGCTCTACTTGGCCGACCGGATCGGGGACGCAGCGGTTCCAATCCCACGTGAGCGACTTGCTCGGGCGGTACTCCGTGGTGGAGAAGCCCAGGAAGTCGCTCTTCAGCGCCGCGCTCGTGGTGCCCGTCGCGCTCGTCTCCGCGGCGCCGGGGCTCGTGCTCGTGCACCCGAAGGCGGCGACGACCAGGGCGGTGGTTACGGCGAGCGTGACGCCAATCGAGCGGATTCGCATGCGGCGGAATCTCCGTCGAGAGACTCGCGCAGACAAGAAGACTCCGACATCGTCACCAAGATGACCACGTCGTCGTGCGACGCAGTGGCTCCGGTGTCGTCGCCTCCACTTCGCAATGGCGATGGCGCGCACCCGTCAGGTCGGAGCGCGCGAAGACGACGCCGAGCCCGCGATCGAGCATGGTGCCGGCTTCGAGCACGCGCGCCCGCCACGCGGCCGCGCTCGGCGTGTCGGTGTAGGCGGCTTCGAGGATTCCGATGAAATCACGCGTCATCTTCGAGCTCGGCTCGGCTCTCCATCGTAGCTCGCGGGGCGGATGGACCGACCGCGATCAAAGAGGTGACCACGGCGCTCCTTCACGAGCTCCACGAACGCCTTCAACACCGGCGGCACGTGTCGGTGCGGCGGGTAGTAGACGCAGATCCCCGGTGACGTCGGGCACCAATCGTCCAGCACCGTCACGAGACGCTTCTCCGCGATCCATCGCTCCACGCTCCACGAGTTCGCCCACGCCAGCGCGACGCCACGCAGCGCCGCCGTCACCGCGAGCTCGTCGCTGTCCACCGTGAGCGCGCCGTCGACGTCGAGCTCGAGCTTTCGCCGCCCCTTCGCGAGCTCCCACCGCAGCGGCGCCCCGCTCGGCAGCCGCCGCCGCACGCACGCGTGCGCGGTCAGATCGTCCGGCGTGCGCGGCTTCGGTCGGCGCGCGAAGTACGCCGGGCTCCCCACCACCACGAAGCGCAGCGGTGGGCTGCACGGCACCGCGACCATGTCCTTCGGCACTAGATCCGCGGGGCGGACGCCGGCATCGAATCCGCCCGCCACGATGTCGACGAGCCGCCCGTCGGTGACGATGTCCACCCGCACGCGCGGGTACCGCGCCAGGAACGGCAGCACGAACGGCTCGAACAGCCACCGCGCCGCTGCGAGCGACGTGTTGATGCGCAGCGTTCCGCTCGGCGCCGTCCCGGGATCGTCCGCGCGCTCGAACGCGTCCACGATCGCGCCCAGCGCCGGTTGCACGCGCCCGACGAAGCGCGTTCCCTCTTCGGAGAGGGAGACGCTGCGCGTCGTTCGGTGGAACAGCTTCACGCCGAGGCGCTGCTCGAGCCCCGCGATGGAGTGACTCAGCGCCGACGCCGAGACCCCGAGCTCCGCCGCCGCTCGACGAAAGCTCCGATGCTGCGCGACGGCGACGACGGCGTGGAGCTCGGACAGCCCAGTGCTCTTCGATTGTTCGAAACCGCTCATGAGTGCATCTCAGAGTATCCGGATTGTCGCACCAGTGCCCGAGGCTTACGGTCCTCGTCAGCGAAAGGAACTCCCCATGGCACGAACGGAACAAGCTCCCCTCGGCTCCGGGCTCGGCGCGCAGACGACCGCGCGCGAGGCGCTCGGCGATGCGCGGCTCGAAGGCAAGATCGCGATCGTCACCGGCGGTTACGCCGGCATCGGTCTCGAGACCACGCGTGTGCTTGCGGGCGCCGGCGCGACGGTGATCGTGCCCGCGCGCTCGGAGGCCAAGGCGAAGACGGCGATCGGTGCGCTCGACCCGGCGGTGCGCGAGCGCGTGTCGATCGAGCCGATGGATCTCGCCGATCCGGCGTCGATCGATGCGTTCGCGGCGCGCTTCGTCGCGTCGGGGCGGCCGCTTCATCTGCTCGTGGAGAACGCGGGCATCATGGCGACGCCGCTGGCGCGCGATGCGCGCGGCTTCGAGTCGCAGCTCGCGACGAATCACCTCGGGCATTTCCAGCTCGCGGTGCGGCTGCGGCCTGCGCTCGCGCGCGCGAAGGGCGCACGCGTCGTCGTGCTCTCGTCGCGCGGGCACGTGCGCGGTGGCGTCGACTTCGAAGACCCCAACTTCGAGCGGCGGCCCTACGACAAGTGGAAGGCGTACGGGCAGTCGAAGACCGCGAACGTGCTCTTCGCGATCGGTCTCGACGCGCGGGGTGCGGCCGAGGGGATCCGCGCGTTCTCGCTTCACCCGGGCGCGATCATGACGGAGCTCGGGCGGCACGTGCCGCCGGACGAGATGAAGGTCGTCATCGAGAACGCGCTCAAGGTCCCGGGCGGCGTGAAGACGATCGAGCAAGGCGCGGCGACCACGATCTGGTGCGCGACGAGCCCGCGGCTCGAAGGGAAGGGCGGCGTCTACTGCGAGGACTGCGACATCGCGGAGGCGGTGCCCGCCGACCACCCGCAGCCGAAGGGCGTGCGACCGTGGGCGAACGATCCGGCGCTCGCGGAGAAGCTGTGGGAGAGGAGCGAAGCGTGGACGGGAGTGCGCTGGGGAGAGGGGTAGCTCAGGGACGCCCGGGCGGGATGGCGTCCACCAGCTCGGCGAGCGGCCGGCCCTCGTGGCCGGTCGCCGTTCGAAAGGCGGTGCGCCCGAACACCCGCAGCGTGGAGACTCGCGTTGCCAAGTCGTGTTCGCCGAGTACGCCCTCGACCAACTGCGTTGCGGCGAACGCGTACGCCTCGGCCTCTTCCACGGCGTGATCCGGCACGAGGAGGGCGAGATCGAGCTTCCCGTCTTCCGCGCGAAGCGCGAACCGCGTGCTCTCGAGCGAGAGCGTGATCCCCTCGTGGCTCACGGACGTCAGGGGATCGAAGTCACCGAAGCGCGGCTTCAGCGCCGTGAACGTCCATCCCGCGAGCGGCGGCGCCGCGCGCACCAGCTCGAACACCGCGGGGAACGCATCGCGGTTTCCCTCGGCGGTGACGATGAGCTCGCAGTCGCCTTCGGGGCTCGCTCCGATCAGGGGAAACAGCCGCGTGTCGTACTGCTGGAGCGCGTCGGCCAACTCGTCGACGAGCGCGCCGGCGGACTCGGGCGCGGTGGCGAGCCCGCGCCGGAGCCGATCTTCGTTCCGCGCGAACCACGTCCAGAAACGGGTGCGCGGCGCTTCGGGAGCGGTCATCGCGTCGCTCCGGCGCCACGTGCGGCCCGGCTCGCGAAGCGGAAACCGCTGCGCAGGACGCTCGTCATCGGCTCCGTCACCAGCGCGGGACCCCGTGGGGGCGGCGGCCCGCGCGAGGGGCGTTGCGCGAGCGCCGCGCTCCAGCTCGAGGATGCGAAGCGATCCTCGGGAGGTGGTTTCCGCCCGGCCTGAGCGGCGTGCTTCGCGTGGTTCTGGAGCACGTAGCGCACGGCGTTCGACGTCTCCCGCGCGCTCTTCAACGGACGCACGTGGTAGCGGTCGCCGTACACGCGCCCGCTCCGCTTCATGAGGCCGTTCAACGCGCGCGCCAGACGGATGCCGAAGCCCTGCATCCGTCGGGCGAGGACGCGATGATCTTGGGCTTCCGCGATCAAGTGCAGGTGGTTCCCTTGCACGGAGAAGTGCACGATTCGAAGCTCGCCCAAGGACTGCTCGTGGCGCAGCGCGCGTTCCACGCAGGCAAACCCGCGTTGGCTTCGCAGGTTCCAGACATGGCGCGCGAAGCGGACGGTGACGTGAAGCGCCTCGCGATGGCCGTCGAAGCGGGGGCGTCGCACGTGAGATTGCTCTTTCGAGCGGCGGGGACGGCCTGCGCCGCGGCGGGGGCCTCCGTGAGTAGGCGTGGTTTGCTGGCGCGGTGCGGGGAGCTCGAGCTGGGCGCCGTGGGGGCGAGGGTGGCGGCGGCGCATCTTGAATTAGCATATATCGTCGATGCGGCATTTCAAGGGCGGTCTTGGCGCTGCCCCTCTTACTTGCGCCTGCGCATGCGCATGCCCGTGCCCGCCCAGCGATTGCGCGTACCCCTTGCCGTGCTCGCCGCAGAAGGCGGCGGCGCAGGCAGCAGAGAGTTGGCAGCGCAGGCGCGGTTGTTGGGCGGGCAGGGGCATGCGCATGCGCACGCGCAGGTGGGAGAGTTGGCAGCGAAAGCGCGACTGTTGGGCGGGCAGGGGCATGCGCATGCGCACGCGCAGGTGGGAGAGTTGGCAGCGAAGGCGCGGTTGCTGGGCGGGCACGCGCAGGTGGGAGAGCCGGCAGCGAAGCGCGGTATTCTCTTTGCGCCATGTCGTCGCATTTTGGTTGCCCCGTCGAGCTCGCTCTCAGCCATCTCGGCGGCAAGTGGAAGGTCGTCCTCCTCGCTCGCCTCAAGGAGCGTCCCCAGCGCTACTCCGACTTGCGCGCCTCCGTTCCCGGCCTGTCCGACAAAGTGCTCACCGAGCGGCTTCGCGAGCTCGTTGCCTTCGGGCTCGTCGTCCAGAGCAAGCGCGGCGGGCGCGGCGCTCCCTCCAGCTATCGGCTCTCCAAGCGCGGCGAAGAGCTTCGGCCCGCCCTCGAGGCTCTCTATCGCTGGGGCCTCGCCGAGGCCGAGCGTACGGGCGCCACGTTCGGGTCAGCCCGATCCTGAGTCTTCGTCGGTCGTCCCAGAAAGGTACGGGCCGCCCACCTCACCCCAACCCCACCGCGGCATGCGCTCCGCGAGCATGGGCATGTCGTCGCGCTGCGAGTTCTGGACCGCCAGGCGCGTCCCCCACTCCAAGTAACCCACCAGCGCCGAACGAAACTCCGGGTCGTCCGGCACGCCACACGCGTCCGCGCTGCGGAGCCAGAGCTCGATCCAGCGCTTGCGCTGCGGCTCGGTCAGGCGCTTTCCGATGTGGTGACGCACCATCTCTGCGTGCCCACCGTGCTTCTCGCCGTACGTCGCGGGGCCGCCGAACACCTCGTCGAGGAAGAGCGTCACGTGCTCCACGTGCTCGGCGCCCACCCTCGCGAACAGCGAACCCAGGAGCTCGTCGTCCTTCGCGAGCGCATAGAACCCGTCGACCACGCGGCGCAGGCGCTCGTTGCCGCCGATCCACTCGGAGAGCGTCGGCGGCGCAGGGCGCACGGGCGCGTAGTGCTTCATCTCGCGGATGCGCGCGACGAACGGGCGCACGAGCTCGAGGAACGGGGGAAAATGCGGCCCCCCGCGGAAGCCGTGCTCGTGCGCCTCGACCGACGTCCACTCGATCCGGACGATCACCGCGCCGGGATCCTCGACGCCCCGCGTGACCTCGTGCCGAAGGCACTCGGGGGCGGCGTTCAGATGAACGGCGGCGTTGCGGTAAGCCTGGAGCAGGGCGAGCGTCTCCTCGCCCTGCGTCTCGTAGCGGATGTACTCGACGATCATTCCGCGTCTGTACGCACGCGGAGGCGACCTGACAACGCACCGGATGGTGCGTTGTCCTGGCTCACGGGGAGTACCAAGACAGGATGGCTCCGCCGATCCGCAGCTTGTCCGGATCCGCGTACTCGATCCACTTCTGGCCAGCGCCATCGTGGCAGAGCAGGTCGGTCCGTCCGTCGCCGTTGAAGTCGCCGGTCAGCACCTCGGCGCCGTCGTGGCGGCACCAATTGGCCAGGCCTTCCCAAGCGGGATGGAACCCGCCGTCGATGTCACTGGTCGCGATCCAGTGGCGTCCGTCCCGGCCGTGGCAGAGCAGGTCGTCGCGCCCGTCGCCGTCGAAGTCGCCGAAGAGCGGATAGCCCGTTTCGCCGGTGCACCAACCCATGGCGTCGTCCCAGGTGGTCGAGTCGTAGCCGCCGGCCGCCTTGCTGAGCGCGGTCCACCAGTGCCCGTCGCTCAATTGGCGGCAGACGAGATCCTTGCGCGTGTCGTTCGGGCCGCGAGGCACGTCCCACGGCGGCGATGCAACCCGAGCGAGCCAGATCTGGTTCACCGGGATCAAGTGGGGGTCGGTGGAGACCATTCCCCAGCACCAGGGCGACAGCGGTTGTACCACATCGGGACCAGGCAACCCGCCGCCGCCGTCGTTGAAGCGAACCGCGATGGAGCCGTTGGCGTCGCTGTGGCAGACCGCGTCGTCACGCCCGTCGCCGTTCACGTCGCCGACGAGCACGGTGCGCAAGCCGAGCGTCGGCGGACAGAACCCGGTCGACGAGTAGCGATCGGTGCCCATGAACTTCACCCCGCCCGTCTGCGGGTCGGGCTTCGCGAACGAGACCCAGAGCTCGCCGGTGGCGTCCGACCAGCAGACCAGATCGGTCCGCGTGTCCTGGTTCATGTGGCCGGTCTTCAGCTCCAGGCTGCCGGAGCACCAGCCGAGGTTCTCGTACGTCTCGATCGACGAGCTGAAGTCGCCCGAGCCGTTCAGCGCGACCCAGATCTCGCCGAGGTTCGAGTGACAGAGGAGGTCGTCGAGTCCGTTTCCGTCGAAGTCGCCCACCAGGAGCTGGTGCCCGGCGGCGCTGCACCAGCCCGCGGTCAGAGCCCCGTGACTGTGACCGACCGACTCGGAGGGACCGCGCTCGGCGGACGAGCAACCCGTGAACGCGACCCCGACGGCGAAGATGGCAGTGAGGAGAAGTTTCTTTTGCATGTGGCGATTTGGCTCCTCGACGGGGCGCGGGTCGATACGCAGTTTCCTCGGCGAACGCGGGGCCGATTCCCACGGCTGAGCTGCTCGTACGCAGTCGCGTTCAAGCGGCGTTCACCACCACGTGGTGAACTTGGTGCCCTTCACCAAGACGACCTTCTGGAACGGAGCCGCATCGGCGTCGTAGAAGGCGAAGCGGTAGTCGTCGGGCGCGAGCGCGGGCAGCGTCAGCGTGATCGAGCCATGCGCAGGGATCACTCCGGTGTCGACGGGCGGCATGCCCAGCGGGAGCAGGTCACTCTTCCGGACGGCGCGATCGAGATCGGGCAACACCTCGAGGTAGTCGGGCGTGAAGAGCGAGACGAGCCGGCGCGGCGTGCTCGTGTCGTTGTAGAGCTTCACCGTCGTGCCGAAGAAGATCGAAGGTCGGTAGGGCGTGCCGATGCTCTTGCCGATCACGACCCCGTCGAGGGCCGGTGCGTCGCCCAGCGGTGCTTCGCCCAGATCGATCGCCGCGGCGTTGCACTTCACGGACTTCTCCGGCGCGGCCGTCCACGCGGAGCCGGTGTCGACCGTCACCGCCAGATCCCCGCACAGGATGCCCGACGAGCGCCCCCAGCGATCGACGGCGGCGATCCGGAGCTGCAGCTCGTTCGTGCTGCCCGCCTGGAACCACGATGCGTCGACCGGGAGCGTGGTCGCGGTCGCGATCGTGTCGTCGTTCTGGCGCCGATAGATCTTGTGGAATACACGCTTCTTGGACGTGAGGTTCTCGACCCGGAGATCGAAGTGGTCGAACTCGTGGCTCGCCACGGACTGGTCCCACCACACGTAGATCGGCGGCGAGCTCACGACGGGGTAGAGCCCGACCGGCGCCGGGATCGTGGGGACCGCGCGCGACGGCAGGGCGACCTCGACGCCGACCGGCATCACGATCGGCGCCCGTCGTTCGCCGGCGGGCATGGTGATCGGGCCCGACGTGATCAGGCGCACCGTCGGATCGACCTCGAGCTCGCGCAGCATCTTCGCGGTGGGCGTACGTTGAATGACGTTCGGGTCGTCCTCGAGCCCGGAGCCCGGCGTCTTCGGGGTCGTCGTGGGGACGGACGGGATCAAGCGAGAGCTGCCGAGCGCACCGGCCGGGCCGTCGAACGTCGTCGCCAGGCCGTCGATCGCGGTCGCGTACTTCACCCAATCGGGGGCCGTCACGGTGTTCGAGGCGACCTTCGTCACGATCGCATCCGTCTCGGTCGCGAAGTGATCCACCGCCGCCGGATCCGCACCTTCGCCCACGGTGACGAAGTAGGGGAGCGACTCGAACACCTGCCCGGCTTCGCTGCCCTGGACGATGATCCCCTGGACGATGATCCCCTGCACGATGATGCCGTCGACGAAGCGCTTCAGGAGCTCGCCGCACGCGGTCTTCGCATCGGTCGGGTTCTTGGTCAGCCGCGCGAACACCGTCGTGATGAACGCGTTCGCCGCCGAAAGGTGCGCGCTCGAGGGCGCGAGCGCGGGCCGGATCTGGCGGAAGGCAAACTTGTAGAGTGCAGCATTCGGCGAGAGGTCGGGGTAGACTCCGGCGATTGCGAGGTTGGGCGACTTCAGCGCGTCGGCGAGCGTGCCCGCGGCGGGGACCAGCGCGGCGAGGTCGTCGGCCGTGAGCGCCTTCGCCTGCTCGAGCAGGTTCAGGACTCCGAGCAGGTTCTCCGCGAGCGCGATCCGGCCCCACGCGTGCGTCGCGGATTGGGCCTTCTTCAACGCGCCGACCAGCGCCGGCTCGTTCACCGCCCACTCCGCCAGGAGCGCGTTCGCCACCGCCGGCGACGGGCACCCGAAGGCCCCGTTCACGCAGTCGGTCGTGACCTTCGCGCGCAGGACCTCGCTCAGCGCGCTCGTGACGAACACCGGATCGCGCATCGGGAAGAAGCGGTTGGGGTCGTCCATCTCGGCGTTGCGCCCGAGTTGCACGAAGGCATCGACCGCGTTCCGCGCCGGGCCGAAGCTGCCCCGGCTCGGATCGAACGAGAGCGGCTTCGAGGCGTCCGCGCCCGCGTCCGTCGAGCATGGCGCGGTCGTCGGATCGTTGCTGGAGCAAGCGGCGAGGCCGAAGAAGAGACCGGTAGCGGCAAAGAAGAGCGTACGTCGCATGGGGTCGAGCTTCGCCTCGCCGCACTGCCGCGTCCGTACGCAATTCGTGGCGCCGCGAGCTGCGCGGTGCGACGGCGCACGCGCGCGCGTACGCACTCAGGGCGTGGTTCGGCGCGGCAGCCGCGCGACGAGCTCGGCGCGGGAGTGCACGCCGAGGCGCCGGTACGCCCCCTCGAGCAGCTTCGCGATGGTCGCCACGGCCGTCCCGCGAACGACGGCAATCTCGGCGTTGCTCATCCCTTCCGCGGCGAGAGCGACGACGTCGCGTTGCGCGCGCGTCAGCGTCTCCAGGCCGTCGCCAGCGTCGTCGATGGCGTGGCTCAGGACGAGGACCTCGCGCCCGTCGAGGCGCAAGATCTGACACCGCAGGTCCGGCGGTGGCTTCATGGCTCGAACGATACCACGGGCCGCCCTCCCGACGGTGGAAGTGCTCGGCGCCCGCGCATACTCTGTCGGCCATGGCGGATCTCGGCACCGTGCTCGCAGCCACCGAAGCGGAGCGGTTCGTCGGACGGCGCGCGATCTTGGAGACGTTTCGGCGCATCGTCACCGAGGCGGCACGCGAGCCTCGCGTCGTGACGCTGGTCGGCCCGGCGGGCGCGGGGAAGTCGGCGCTGCTCCGGCACCTCCTCCGCGCGGAGCCCACGCGGCGGAGCGTCTGGCTCTCGGGCGAACGGATCGCGCCCAACGCCGACGCGTTCACCGCAGCGCTGCGGAGCGAGAGCGGCGGCACGCTCGAAGAGCTGGGGCGCGGGCGCAAGGCCGACATCATCGTCATCGACGCGTTCGAGCGGCTCCGCGCGCTGGAGCGCTGGCTCTTCGACGAGGCGCTCCCGAAGGCGGGCGCGCGCATCTGCGTCTTTCTCACCAGCCGCGAGCGACCCGAGCGGCAATCACGCTCGGCGTGGGGCTCGGCGATGCGAGAGTTCGACCTACCGCCCTTCACCGACGGCGAAGCACGCGAGTACCTGCGCCGGCGCGGTGTGCCGACGGCCTCGCACGAAGCGATCGTGCGCTACGCCGCCGGGCACGCGCTCGCGCTCGGCATCATCGCCGATCGCTACGAGCTCGATCGCGATCACCAGTTCACTCCGGGCGCCGCTCCGGACGTGGTCGCGACGCTGGTCTCCGAGTTCACGCGCGATGCCCCATCGGCCGAGCACGAGCGTGCGCTGTTCGCGCTCTCGATCCCCTGGACGCTCGACGAAGAGCTCCTCGGTGCGATGCTGAATCGTCCCGCCCCCGAGGTACGGACCATCTTCCGTTGGCTCAGCACGCTCACGTTCGTGGAGCGGCGCGGGGGCAACCTGATCCCGCATGCGCTCGCGCGCAACGTCCTCTACGACGATCTGGTGCAGGGCGCACCCGAGCGCCACCGGCAGCTCGTCGACAACGCGAGCGCGCTCATCCTCGATCGAATCTGCGCGCTCGGGCCGCTCGCTGCTCCGATCGAAGTGATGCGTGCGCTCTACATGCGTCGCCGGGCGGCGCCGTTCCTGGATCCGTTCCACTTCGACGAGCTCTCGCAGTGCTCGTATCGGCCCGTGACGGCCGCGTCGCTGCCGACGCTGACCGGAGTGGTCGCGCGCTGGGAGGGCGAAGACTCGGGAGAGCGCTTCCGCGCGGCGTTCGCCCATGCGCCGGAGCTCGCGTTTGCCGTGCACGCCGCGACGTCGGAGCCGCTCGCGCTCAACGCGTTCGTGACCATGCACGACGCACCCGCGGCGCTGCGAGAGGGCGATCCTCTGCTCGAACGCGCCCACGCGATCTGGCGCGAGCTCGAGCCCGAAGGAAAGTGGGACCTCGCGTTCGCGCGCTGGCGCATGACGGCGAGTGGGTACCAAGCGCTCGGCGTGGAGATGCAGGCGGTCCTCACCGGGGGGCCATTCCTCACCTCGCTCCGGGCGCCCAACGTGCGGTGGGTGCTCTTCGCGGCGTCGCCGCCGGCGGCGTGGGAGCCGCTCGCACCGCCGTTCGGGTTGGAGATCGTCGGCCGAATCGCGTGGGGCGAGCGGAGTTACACCTTGGCGCTCGCCGACACGCATCGGATCGCGGGCGGTCCGTTCGGACCCCAGGAGATGACGAAGCGCCTCACGCGGGTGCATCTGCGCAACCTCGCGGCATTGGGGGAGCGCGACGAGGTCTCCGCCGGCGTCGACGGGTCGCCGCCCAACGCCGCGCTCGATGCGCTGCGCGCGGCGGTGATTCGGATCGACGGCGTGCGCGCCGGGAACCGCCGTCGCGATCCCCGCCGCGTGTGGAAGGCACTGCACGAAGGGGAGTGGTCGCTCGTGGATCGGTTCGAACGCGACGGGCGCCGTTACTACGTGGCGTTGCCCAACGAGCCGCCGACGTTGCCGTCGATCCTGACCGATCGGGAAGCGCGCGTCGTCTCGCGGTGTGGGCTCGGGCACTCGAACAAGTTGATCGCCTACGAGCTGGGGATCTCGGAGTCGAGCGTGGCGCGCGCGTTGTCGCGCGCCTCCGAGAAGTTGGGGGTCGCGTCGCGGGTGGAGCTGGTGCGGAGAGCCTCCGAGTTGCTGGCGCCGAGCTCGGAGTGAGCGTTCGAGCTCGCTATCCCCCATCCACCGTCGGGATCTTCGCGCTCTGGATGTACACGCACCCCCCATCCATGTCGGCCGCGATCCCGCCGTCCGGCAGGTTCACGCGCGGGAACAGCACCACGTTCGTCATCGTGCCCTTGAACGGACCCGTCTGCGTCAGGTTCAGGTTCCCGCTCGTCTGGATGTAGCGCTTGCCGGAGAAGTTCTCGGTCACGACCTGCAAGCAGGTCTTCAGACCACCGCCACACTCGGCCTGCATCGTCGGCAACGTCAGCGCTTCGTTTCCGACGCCCGCCCCGCTCTTCCAGAAGCACTGGATGTTGTCGGGGAGCGGGCCATCGATCTGCGCGATCTTCCCGTCGACGAAGTTCGCGTTCATCGGGTTGAAGTCCGTGACCGTCACCGGCGTGCACCCCGCTCCACAACGCGTCGCGCTCTTGCAGTCGTTGCACGCGCAGTCTTCGGTCGCACCACACGTGCCGTCGTTGGTGCACGAGCCTGCGTCGGTGCCGCCGCCATCGGGGGGGCTCGCGTCGGCGGGGCACGGCGTCGTCAGCGCCGGCGCTGGAGCGGTGGGGCTCATGTTCGGGCAGAGCTTCGAGATGTCGATCGGTCCGCTCTTCGCGCCCGTCGGAACCACGACGCGAAGCGTCGAGTTGCTCAGCGCTCCCGGCGCCTGCGCGCCGCCCGTGAAGGTGACCGTGCCTTGGTACGTGCATTGGTCGGCACCGTCGACCGCGATCTGGATCTCCTGTCCTTCGTTGGCGCACGCCTGGTCGGTGACCGCGATCACGTAGACGGGACTTTGATCTTCCCCGCAGTTGCCACCGAGTGACGCGAGGCCGACGCTCACCACGCAGACCCCCACGATCCAAGTCGATCGACGCATGGAACCCTCCACTCCCCCCATTTCGCCGTGGCAGGTCTGCGGCTACCATCCCCCGAATGGGGGACCTTTCGGCGTTGGCCAGCCGGCACGTGGGGACGCTCCTCTCCTTCCTCGAGCGCGGGATCGTCACGCGCGGCGATGCCCACGAGTTTCTCGCGCTCTGGGCGCGAGCCAACGGAGCCGCTGCGGCGAGCGTCGCGCAAGGCCACGGCTTCTTCCCGTGGGTCTGCGTGCACGGCGTGACGAACCGATGGATGGATACGCATCGCCGTCATCAAGCCGAGGATCCTTCGGGCCCGGCGCTGCTTCGGGCGGGGCCCGGCTCGACCTATCGCGTCCACGCGGATGGAACGCGCGAGCAGCGCGAGATGCCGCTCTTTCGCGCGCTCGCCACGCACGGCTATTCGGACGCGGCGATCACCACCATCGCATCGTCGTTCGGCGCGCCGTTGTTCAGCGCGCTCTATCGCGACGACGGTCGCACGTTCGGGGCCGAGGACGGGACCCTACTGCGGCTCCTCCACCCGCACGTGGCGCGTGCGTTTGGACCTCGGCTCGCGCTCGATGCGATCGCGGAGAGCGCACCCGAGACGCTCTCCGACGCCAAGCGTCGGGCGCAGGGCTACGCGCGCGTGATCGACGGCGAGGTCGTCCTCTCCGCCGGCGCGCACGAGCTCTTCTTCGGGGAGATGGGGACGCCGCTCACTCCGCGCGCATTGGGGCGCGCCCTCCG
The DNA here is from genome assembly GCA_044224495.1 of Polyangiaceae bacterium. GTDB lineage: Bacteria > Myxococcota_A > Polyangia > Polyangiales > Polyangiaceae > JBGAKG01. The sequence goes on from JBGAKG010000010.1 coordinate 124,729, forward strand.
CGGGGCACTGGAGCGCTCTCGCGCGATGCGCGGGCCGCGGACGTTTCGGCTCGGCCGCGTGCGCGTCGATCACGTCGACGTCGGTGCGCGCGCAGGGGCGCCGGGCTACACGTTGCTCTTGTTCCACGACGAGCGCGGAGTGCGGTTGGCTCCCGCTGCCGAGCTGTTGACGCACACGCAACGGCGCGTCGTCTTGGAGCTCGCGCGCGGCGTCACGCTCGAAGCCGCGGCCCGCGCGTTGGGGGTGTCGCGGGAGACCGTGCGCACGCACCTTCGTGCCGCATGCGCGAGAATGGGGGTCGGGAGCCGGCAGGCGTTGATCGCGGCGACCGTGCTCGGGGCGTGACGTTGGAGACGCCTGGTCAGGGACCGAACCCCGGCAGCGTCGCCGGCGTCGGCGCGCGCTCGAGCGTCACCGTCGACGTCAACGTCAGGATCCCCGTCTCCGGATCGGCGTCCACGCCGGCCGAGCTCAACGTGAAGTTCACTCCGTAGCGACCCGTCACCCGCACCTTCGCACCGACGGCCGGCAGCGGATACGGGATGTCCGTCGCCCAGTTCGCGTCCTGCTCGAGCGTGGCCGGCGCCGCGGTCAGCGACTTGTACTTGAGGTAGGCCTCGACCACGTTCGGGAAGTTCGAGGCCCAGCCCTCCACCTTGATCCGCGGTGCCGTCTTGTCGTCCTTGGAGTCGGCGATGAAGAAGCTCGGGATCTCCGAGGTGCAGCCCTTCGGATCCGCGATCCCTCGCCGGTGCACCGCGCACTTCGGCGCGCGACTCAGGTTCGTGTCGACGATGAAGCCCACGATCGAGATGGGCTTCTGCAGCTCGCCTTGCCCGTAGCGACCGTGCAGCGCGTGGAGCGCGCCGCGAACCGTGTAATCTGCACCGATCCGGAGGGGGCCATCGGGTAACGTCGGTGGCGGCGGCAGATCGGGCGAAGGCCCGGACCACGCCGAGTGCGGGACGTAGGGCGGCGCCGAGTCGCTGCACACGGGAGCTGCCGTGGCCGACGCGCTCGGCGGGGCGAGGGCCACCTTCGGACCGTCGGTCCGCGCGGGCTGGCCGCAGGCGCCGAGCACGAGCACGCTCGCCGGGAACACGACCCACCATCGCTGCATGCGGGCGATGGTACCATCGCGGTCATGGTGCGTCGCTCGTTCACCGTGGCTGCGCTCGCGCTCGGTCTCCTCGCGGCCGGGCCCGCGGCTCACGCAGAGTGTCCGCGCGAGCCCGACGTCGTCACCCTCGTCACCCGCGGCGACCGCACGCTCACCACCGATCTGGACGGTGCGATTGCCGACTACACGGCCGCGAGCAAGCTCGCCCCGAACGACGCGCCCATCCTGTGGAAGCTCGCTCGCGCGTACCAGAGGAAGGAGGCTTGGGCGAGCATCGTCCCTCTGCTCGACCGCGCGTGCGCGCTCGACCCGTCCCACGCGGGCTACGCGTACCTCCGTGGCTACGCGCTCTCGCGCTTGGCCGACAAGGGCGCCGCGACGTGGGCGGCTGCGCGCGCGAGCCTGGAGACCGCGGTCGCGCTCGACCCACTTTGGGACGAGCCCGAGATCGACTTGGCCGAGGCGCTCCTCCACCTGGGCGACGACGCCGGCGCGATCGCACACCTCACGAAGGCGATCCGCAATCGTCCGGACCGTGCGTCGACCTACACGAACTTGGGGGACCTCTACCTGCGGCTCGGCTTCCTCGATCACGCGGAGAAGGTGCTTCGCGCGGGGCTCGTGTTCGACAAGGACGGGCATGGCGGCTTCGAGCTGCACGCGCTGCTCGCGGTCGTCATGTCGCGAAAGCACGACCCGGCGCGTGAGCTGGTCGAGGACGAGGCCGCGCGCGCGGCCTGCGGCGAGTGCAACGAGCGCGGTCAGCAGGTGATCTTCTTCTCGCTCGGCGCCGCGTATGCGCTCGCGAAGCCGCCGCGGAAGAACGAGGCGCTCGAGAACCTCACCCGGTTCCAGAAGATGATCTGTCGCGGCTCAGCGGCGCCGCGCTACGCCGACGAGTGCACCCAGGCGCAGGATCTCCTGCTGCGGCTCGGGCGCCCGTAAGCAATCGCTCAGCGCGCGCGCACGAAGTCCACCCCGTTCGCCGTCATCTCGAAGTGGTCCCCGACGAGGTGCGGCGCCTTCGTCACCGCGATGCGCAGGGAGGGGTCCACGACGATGTCGTCGCCTTCGAACGAGCGGATGTACAGCTGATCGGCCTCCAAGTTGCCGCTCTGACCGCGACTGGCCCGGAGCGCCGAGCTCTCGTCGTAGGAGATGTCTCCCGTCGCTTCGATCTGGAGCTCGGCCGAGAGCGTGGTGTCCTTGGTGGCCCACTTGCCGACGTACTCCTTCTTCTCGCCGTGGAGCGCCTCCGTGACGGACTTCGGAGAGCCGCGTATGCCCAGCACTACGATCGTCACGACGAGAGCGACGATCATCGCCGCCAGGATGGCCATCCCGATGAGCGTGGGTCCGGTCTTCTTCGGGGGGCTCGGAGACGGCGGCGACTCCATCGGGTCATCGTAGACCCCGAGCTCTCGGACGGAAACTCAGAACGTCCCAATCAGGGACAATCCGAGCGGCCCCGCCGGTCCACCGGGGGCGAGCTGCACGTGCAGGCTCGCGTCGTCTTTCGCGACGTACGTCGATCGATGCAGCGCCCCACCCAGGACCATGCCCAGGCCCGTCCCCTGGACGACGGCGTCCATGATCAACGGGAGCATGAGGATCGCGCCGAACGATCCGTTCGATCCGCGGAGCTCACTCGCGAGCACGCCGATCTGGATGACGGGCCCCACCACCGGGACCAGCATCCCGGCGTTCGAGGGCGACGTCTCGAGCCACGGCGCCACCATCAATGCACCCGCGACCCACGGCGCGGCGATCAGCGTCACGCCGCTCGCGATGATGGGGCGTGGGTCGTAGTGCTCCCAGTGCGAGCCACGCGGCGCGAAGTAGGGCGCCTCCACGCGATCACGGACGACCCTCGCGTTCGGCGTGATCACGCCCCACGTGAAGAGTGCGACTCCGGCTGCTTGGGAGAGTCCCAGGAGCGAGAGGAGCGCGGCCCCGAGTGGGCTGAAGCCCAGCGTCCCGATCGCGACGAACGGCCCGACTCCGGGGAACAAGAGGGGGACCGCACCAGGGCCGATCGTCAGCATCGCCATCGGGAGCGTCGAGAGGGGGACCATGAAGGCCGTCCCCGCCGCCAACGCTGCATCGCTCGAAGTGCGCTCGACGTGATACCCGTCCGGGACGGGATCCCCGTCTTTCCACGCCGGGTCGGCGGAAGCACTCGACGCCAAACACGTCCCGGCCGCGAGCGCGGCACCGAAGATCCAAGCTCTCATGACCCGACTCCAAAGAAGGAAGACTCCCGATCGTGATCGGGAGTCCCCTCTCGGTCAAGTCACGGGTGGAATCGCTGGTTCTGCTTCGCCATCTCCACCAGCTTCGCTGCCGGCGTGAAGCGCGCGCCGAAGCGCCGCTCGTAGCTCTCGAGCCTCCGCACCACCTCGTCCGCGCCGACCGCGTCGACGAAGCGGAACGGCCCGCCGCGGAACGGCGGGAACCCGAGCCCGAAGATGGCGCCGATGTCGCCGTCGCGCGGGGAGAGCAGAACCCCGTCCTCGAGGCAGCGCACGGCTTCGTTCACCATCGTGAGCGCGCAGCGCATCTGCATCTCTTCCGGCGGCACGCTCGCGGTCGGCGTCACGCCGAGCACCGCATAGACGGAGTCGTCGACGACCTTTCCCTTCGCGTCCTTGCCGTAGCGGTAGAAGCCGCGCCCGTTCTTGCGACCCTTGCGATCGTCGTGGAGGAGCTTCTCCATCGCCGGCGGCGGCGTGAGCCGCGCCCCGAACGCGTCGAGCATGATCGGGCCGACGTGGGCGGCGACGTCGATCCCGACCTCGTCCAGGAGCTGCACCGGTCCGACCGGGAAACCCCACGCGACGAGCGCTTCGTCGAGCGCGTCGACGCGGACGCCTTCGCTCAAGAGGTACGCCGCCTCGTTCATGTACGGCGCGAGGATCCGGCTCGTGTAGAAGCCGACGCCGTCGTTCACGACGATCACCGTCTTGCCCTGCTTCTTGCCGAGCGCGACCGCGCGCGCGACGGTGCGGTCGCTCGTCTTCGGCGCGCGCACGATCTCGAGGAGCGGCATCTTGTGGACCGGGCTGAAGTAGTGCATCCCGATCACGTTCTCGGGCCGCTTGGCCGCGGCGGCGATCTTGGCGATCGCGATCGACGACGTGTTCGAGGCGAAGATCGTGTCCGGCCCGACGAGCTCCTCGACGTCGCGGAGGACGCGGTGCTTGAGCGCCAGATCCTCGAAGACGGCCTCGATCACGATGTCCGCGTGGGCGATCCCCGCGTACTCGCAGGAGCCGGTCAGGCGCGCGAAGACCTGATCGCGATCCTCGCGCGAGAGCTGCCGCTTCTTCACTCGCTCGTCGAGGATGCCGCGCACGTAGGCGAGGCCACGGCCGATCCCCGCGTCGTCCTTGTCCTTGAGCCGAACCGGGATGCCGGCTTGGATCGTGACGTACGCGATGCCGCCGCCCATGAGGCCGCCGCCGACCATCGCGACGCTCCGCGGGAGCTCGGCTTTCGCGTCCTTCGCGCCGCCGGACACCCACGTCTCCTTCTTCAGCGCTTGGGTCGCGAAGAAGATGTTCCGGAGCTCGCGGCTCGCGCTCGAGACGAGCAGCTCGCCGAAGGACTTCGCCTCGAGCGCGGCCGCAGCGTCCTCGCCCTTCTGGGCGAACCGCTCGACGACATCGAGGATGCGCTCGGTCGCCGGGTAGTGCCCGTGCGTCTTCTTGCGCGTCTCGGCGCGGGCCTTCTTGAAGAGGAAGGCGCGGCCGGCCGGGTTCTTCTCGAGCGCAAAGCGGACGAGCTCCTCCTGTCCCAGTTTGGTACGAGCCTTCTTGGGTCCCGCCTCGGCGAGGGCGCTCGCGCGGGCCTTCGCCACCGCGAGCAGGATCGAAGCGGGGCACACCTCGTCGGCGAGCCCCATCTTCCTCGCCTTCGGGGCGCGCAGGTTCCGGCCGGTGAGGCCCAGGTCGAGGGCGACCTGCAGACCGGCGCGCTCGCACACGCGGAGCAAACCGTTCGCGGCCGGGATGAGTCCGAGCTGCACCTCGGGGAGCCCGAGCTTCGCGTCGTCGGCGGCGACGATGGCGGTGCACGCGAGCGCGAGCTCGAAGCCGCCACCGAGCGCTTGGCCGTTCACGGCGGCCACGATCGGCTTGCCGGTGCGGAGCGCGCGGATGCCGAGCGCCAGCTCCTTGGCGAGGCGCTCGGCTTCGCCCGCGGTGCGGATGTTCGAGAGCATCTGCACGTTCGCGCCGACGACGAAGTCGCGCTTCTTGCTCGCGAGGACGATGGCTTTCACTGCGGCGTCGCGCTCGAGCTCGCCGTGGGCGGCCAGGAGCTCGCGGCCGAAGGCCTCGGTGATGGTGTTCGCGGACGAGCTCGGGTCGTCCAACCACACGACGGCGATGCCGTCGGTACCACGCTCGATCGAGAGGACGCTCACGACTCCACCTCCAGGACGACGGACGCGCCGAGGCCACCTGCGGCACACGCGGTCGCGAGGCCGAAGCCGCCGCCGCGTCGTTTCAGCTCGTTCAGGACGGTGGTGACCATGCGCGCGCCGGTCGCCGCGAACGGGTGACCGAGCGAGATGGATCCGCCGTGCACGTTGAGCTTGTCGTCGTCGACGGCGCCCATCGGTGCGCTGCGGCCGAGCTTCTCCTCGGCGAACTTCTTCGAGTCGAATGCTTGCAGATTGCAGAGGACTTGGGCGGCGAACGCCTCGTGGATGTCGACGATGGCCATGTCCTTCAGCGTGAGCCCGGCGCGATCGAGGGCGATCGGCGACGCATACGCGGGACCCATGAGCATCCACTCGCCCGGATCGAGCGCGGCGAACGCCCACGAGCGCAGGTAGCCGAGAGGCGTGTAGCCGAGCGCCTTGGCCTTCGCCTCGGTCATGACCAGGAGCGCGCTGGCGCCGTCGGTGAGGGGCGACGAGCTGCCCGCGGTCACGGTGCCGTACTTGCGATCGAAGACGGGCTTCAGCTTCGCGTAGCTCTCGAGGGTTCCGTCCTTGCGGAAGACGTTGTCCTGCGTGACGGGCTCGAAGCGCGGCGGAGCGACGAAGTGCATCACCTCGTTCGCGAAGATGCCGTCCGCCCAGGCCTTGGCCGCGCGGGAGTGGCTTCGGTGCGCGAACGCGTCCTGCGCTTCGCGCGTGATGCCGGCTTCCTTGGCCATCTTCTCGGCGCTCTCCCCCATCGTGAGGCCCGTCGTCGGCTCCTTCAGCGCGGGCGGGACGGGGACGAGATCGCGCGGCGAGAGCTTCGCGAGGATGCGCAGGCGATCGGCGAGCGTGCGCGCCTTCTGCAGATCGATGAGCGCGGTGGTGAGCTTCTTGGACGTGGTGATGGGCACGTCGCTCGAGCTGTCGGTGCCGCCGACGATCGCGACGGCGTGCTCTCCGGCGACCATCGACTCCGCGGCGGACGTGAGCGCCTGGAACGACGTGGCGCACGCGCGGATGACGGTGAAGGCTTCGACCTCCTTCGGGAGGTTCGTGCCGAGGACGACCTCGCGCGCGATGTTCGGCGTGCGCACGCTCGGGACGGCGGAGCCGTAGACGCAGAGGCCGATCTCGCGCCGATCGATCTCGGTGCGGGCGACGAGCTCGGCGACGACGCCGCGCGCGAGATCGAGCGCGGACAGATCGCGGTAGACGGTGCTCTGCTTCGCGAACGGGGTTCGCAATCCGGCGACGATGGCGATGCGCTCGCCCTTGGGGCGCACGTGATTCTGGGAGCTGGCTTTGGCCATGCCCTCCATCTGCCGCCAATGACGCGCCGTGTCAACCCGCCCAAGGCGGGGTCCGTCGTTCAGCGCGTGACGGATTTCAGGCCGGACGACTGCAGGACGAGCGTCAGCGCTGGCGACGACTGCGGCGGTCCGGTGAAGACGCCGTCGAGCACGCTCTTCTTCACCGCCGACCCATCCACGGGCGCGCGCCACATCAGATCGGGCCCGCCCATCGTCTCCGGCGCGATCCAGTCGATCGTTCCGCCGTTGCCCGAGGGGAGCCAGAAGCGCGCGGCGTCCTTCACGTCCGCCACCACCACGTCGGTCGAGGGATCCGCGCCGACCCGAGCCCCGCGCACGCCGAACGCTTGGAACTTGGGCTCCGGGTGGACGTCGCTCCAGTGCACGTAGCCCAGGAGATCGTCGCCGACCAACACGGGGAACGCTTCCTTGCCGACGATCTTGCGCGGCGTCACCGCCTTCGTCGCGCGGTTCCAGAGCACCACGTCCGCCAGATCGGTGTCGTTCTGATCCCAACGCCCATCGGGATCTTCGCTGAAGTCCGTGAACGCGACCCACTTTGCGTTCACGTCCGCGAAGCGTTGCTGCGCAGGCCCACCTGCCACGAGCGATGCGGTCGAGCCCTTCGTGTCCCACAGCCACACGTCCGTGTCGGCGAGGGGATCCGCGCTCGCCCACGCGGTGAAGACGACGACGCTCCCGAACGCGCGCGGCTCGCTCGCGTGATCGAACGACCCCGTGACCTTCACCGTGCCGCCGCTGGTGGCGACGAACACCGCGCTCGCGGAAGGCGCGCCACTCTCCCACGCGACCGTGCCGTCGCCCAAGGTCGGGCGGCGCGGGACGTCGTCCGGGGTGGCCGGCGGATCGGTGACGAAGCGCTCGGTGCCGTTCGTCAGATCGCGCACCACCAAGCGCTGACTGCCCTTCGCGACGTAGGCCAGGCGACAACCCTCGAGCGCGTAGCTCGGGTAGATCGACGAAGGCGTCTGCACGTCGACGTCCGCGCCGAGCGATGCGCACGCCCCCGCGTCGCTCGTGGTGCCCGCGTCGACGATGGGCTGCGACGTGGAGCCGCCGCACGCGAGCGCACCCAGGGTGAGAGTCGAAAGAAGGAAGAACCGCTTCATGAAGATTTGCTCCGGAGTCCGAGGCGCAACATCCGCTTCTTGAGCCCGTGGCGCGTGAGCCCCAACTTCTCCGCCGCCCGGCTGATGTTGCCACCGGTCGCCTCGAGCGCAAGCCGGACCTCTTCCTTCGGGTCGGCCGGCTCCGGCGGCGCGACCGAGCGCGGCGCCTCGCTCCGGACCGCGCGCACGCCGGCCGCCGCGCGAATCTCGCGGGGCAGGTGGCCGAGCTCGATCCGGGGAGCCCGCAGAGCGAGCAAGCGCTGCGCCTGGTGCGCGAGCTCGCGCACGTTGCCGGGCCACGAATGATTGCAGAGTGCATCCATGGCGGCGGGCTCGATCGATGCCTCGCCGAGCCAGTGACGCAGGAGAAGCGGGATGTCCTCGCGCCGCTCGCGGAGCGCCGGCACGCGGATCTCGAGCACGCAGAGCCGATAGAGCAGATCGCGCCGGAACGCGCCGCGCTCGACCTCCGCCGCCAGGTCGCGGTTGGTGGCGGAGACGATCCGCACGTCGAACGCGCGCTCGTCGTCGCTGCCGACGGGGCGGTAGCGCCGCGTCTCGAGCGCGCGCAGGAGCGTGGCTTGCCGCGGGAGCGCGAGCTCGCCGATCTCGTCGAGGAACAGCGTGCCGCCTTCGGCCCGCGCGAGCAGCCCGCGCCGTTCGCGGTCCGCCCCGGTGAACGAGCCACGCGCGTGCCCGAAGAGCTCGGCCTCGAACAGCGTGTCCGGGATCGCCGCGCAGTTCACCGCGACGAACGGGCCGCGCGCACGCTCGCCGAGATCGTGCAGCGCGCGCGCGAAGAGCTCCTTGCCGACGCCGGTCTCGCCGAGGATCAGCGTCGGCAGATCGCTGTCGATCGCGCTGTCGAGTCGGGCGAGCGCACGCTTCAGCGGGACCGACAGTCCGATGATGCCGGGGAACGCGCGCCGGGGCTCGACGTACGGCATCGCCGTGGACGCGGCGACCGACGCCATGCCGTCCGCTGCGACGGGGGCGGAAGACGCGCCGGCACCCATGGCCGAGACGCCGGCAGCCGCACCCGCGCCGGCGGCTCCACGCGCGACGAGCGTGAGCAGCGCCGCCCACGCGATCAAGCGCTCCTCCGCGATCGCATCGAAGTGCGACGGGATGAACCGGTGCTCGAGCACGAGCGTCGCCGCACCGGCGAGCTCCGGCCGCGCGACCACGTGCGACCCGCGCCCCCCGCGCTTCTCCGCATCGCGCGCGTAGCGGACACCCGCTGCGATCGGGCGCTCGGCGTCGGGGACGCGTCGCTCGGCGTCCGCGATCGCGAGCCCGTCGAGGTCGACGCCGAGCGCGCGCCCATCCTCGAGCACGGCGAACGCCCGCTCGGCCGCGGTCACACGGACGATCTCGCCGAGGAGCGCGCTGATCGCCGCGTCGCCCGCGGGCGCCTTCGCGCACGCGAGGATCATCGGCTCGAGATCGCTCGGCACCGGCGCCGCGCCCTTCATCCCATGGACGGTGCGCCGATCGCGTGCGCGACGCAAGGTCGCGAGCGCGGCCGTCTCGATCTCGGAGAGGCTCGCCCCCCGCGCCCGGCGCACGGCCGCGATCGCCGACCGTGCGGCGGCGTTGCGATCGGCGGGCAACACCGCGAGTCGCGCCTCGGCTCCGATCGCGTGGGCGCGTGCATCGACGAGCGGGTCGCTCGCGCGGAGCGGCGCCTCGATCCGCTCGAGCGCGCGGAGCGCCTCGCGCCCGCGCCCCCGCGCCAACGCCACCCGCGCGACGACGAGCGCAAGATCGGCGCGCACGGGAGCGGTCATCGCATCCGAGAGCGACTCCGCCTCGGTGCAGTGCCCCGCGGCTTCGTCGGGCGCACCTGCCCGCAGCGAAAGCTCCGCGCGCGCCACCAGGCACCACGCGAGCCCGCCCCGTTGTCCGAGCGAGCGCGCGAGCCGGATCGCTTCGTCGAGATCGCGCGCGGCCAATGCGTGCGCCCCCGAGCGCGTGCGCGTGATGCCGAGGTTCAAGAGGACCGAGCGGACCCCCGCGAGATCGCCGAGCGCGCGCTTCTGGACGAGCGAGCGCGTGAAGGCCTGCTCGGCGCGGGCGAGATCTTCCTTGTACAGTGCAACGACACCGAGGTTGTGATCGAGGCGCGCGATCTCTTCCTCGTCGAGCATCGTCTGGCCCCGGAGCGCGGCGCGCGCCGCCACGTAGTCGGTCAGCGCACGCTCCCACTGGGCGGCGAAGAGGGCCACCGTCCCGCGCGTCGCGGTCGCGAGAGCGCGTGCGACGTCGTTCGGGGCGAGCGCGATCGCGGCCTCGGCGGACGCGCGTGCTTCGTCGTGCGCGCCCTTGCGCGCGGAGCGCTCGGCACGCCGTCGCTCGAAGATGCACGCGAGCTCCCCGGTGGAACCCGCTTCGACCGCGGCGCCGAGCCACACGAACACGCGCTCCTGGGCCTCGGCATCGGCGGTGTCGCGCGTCAGGCGCTCGAGGCGAAGGAGCCGCTCCGGCGTCCGCGCCGCCGGCTCCGTCATGCGCTCGACGAGCGCGCGCGTCTCGGCGATCGGCAGTGCCTCGCGCCGCGCTGCCGCCGCCCACGCGTCCACGAGCTCCGCGCGTCGCGTTGCCGGATAGGGCGCGTTCGCGAGGAGCTCGAGCTCGGCGGCCGTCGCGTTCGTCGCGAGCGCGACCTCGGCCACGGCGTCGACCGAGGCGCAGCTCCCCAGCGCAGCGGCGAGATCCGCGGCGAGCGCGGGCTGCGCGAGCACGAGATCGCGGCCATGGCGCGAGAGCAACCCGTTCTCCACCAGCGCGTGCGCGGCATCGTCGGGTGCGAGGCGCCGGAGCGGCTCCCGCAGGACGCCCCCGAGCAAGGCAATCGCTGCGAGCGCCTGGGTCGCCGGCGTGCCGAGCGCACGCAGCCGCTCCAACGCCGCATCGCGCCCGAGCGGGACGCGCCCCGCGCTCGCCGCGATCCACGCGGGGACACCGGCCGACGCGCTCCACGCCTCGTCGCGATCACGGACGCCCAACGCTCCGCAGAGCGCGTCGAAGTCGGAGCGCGCGAGCGGTCCGAGCTCCTCCACGCGCGCCCCGGGCGTGGCGGGCGCCGAGCGCGCGACGGCCAGGACGCGTACGAGCCCATCACGGCATGCGTACGCCTCGATCGCCTTCGTCACCTCGCGCGGGGCGGACTCGAGGCCGTCGAAGATCACCCACGTATCGGCGCTCGGCGCGGCGGCGAACGGCCACGCCGCCTCTGTCCCACGAAGGTACGAGAGGACCGGCGCGAGCGTGCGCGGGTCGCCTTCGGGGAAGCGGAACGTCCGGACCGCTTGGCCCGAGCGCAGCGCCTCGATCGCGAGCTCTTCGGCGACGAACGTCTTCCCGATGCCCGCCGGTCCGACGAGCCAGGCGACGCGCGCGCCCTCGCCGCGGAGCAGCCGTGCGAGGACCTCGCTTCGCCCGACCGGCGCCGGGCGCGCGCCGCGGAGCGCGTCCGCGGGGGCGCTCCGCCCGAGCGCCTCGAGAGCTTCCCAGGCGGACTCGGGGCGATCGCTCGGGTGCGGCGCGAGCATCCGCGCGATGAGTGCGGCGACGCTCGGGCGGAGCGTGAGCCCGGCGCCCCGTGCCGCGGCGTCGAACGTCGCGCCGAGTGACCAGAGATCGGAGCGCGCGGACGCGGGCGCGCCGCCGCGGATCTCGGGCGCGGAGAACCCCTCCGTGAACGCGCTCGCGCGCTCGCCGCGAACGACGGCGGCGCCGAGATCGAGGAGCGTGGTTCGCCCGCTCGCGACGCGAACGTGCGCCGGCTTCAGATCGCCGTGGACGAACCCGGCGGCGTGGAGCGCACCGAGCGTCTCCAACGCGTCGGCGAGCGCGCTCGCGAACGTCCGCTCACGGAGCGCGGACGCGGCTTCTGCCAGTGCCCGGTCGAGCGAGCTGCCGGCGACGTAGTCCTCGACGAAGAAGGGGGCGCCGCTGGACTCGTCGAAGCCGAAGTCGTGGGCGCGGGCGAGACCCCGGATCCGACACCGGGCGAGGAGCGCGAACTCGGCCGCCAACCCCGCCGCATCGAACGTCCCAGGTTGGTACACCTTCGCGACGAGAGCTGCCTCCGGAGCCTCGCGGTCGACGACGCGGAGGACGGCCCCCTGCGCCCCACGGCCCAAGAGCTCGCCGGGCTGGTACCGGCGATGGACGAGCATGGGGGAAGAGGTTACCACGATGGGAACCTCTCGAGCACGAGCCGTACCACCAAGTCATTTCAATGACTTGGGTGGCGAGGTTACCACCAAGTTACCAGCGTCACGGTAGGTGATTCCAGCGCTTCACGTAGGCGTTCACGGACGTTCCGTCGGACTCGGCGAAGCAGACGAGCGGGTCCCCCGTCGGATCGAACGCCAGCTTCGAGACGCTGGCGTGCTTTCCCTGGAACACGTCGAGTGGCGTAGAGCCCAATGGGCTCCACGTCGAGCCCGTCCAGACCTTGACCCAGACGTTGAGCGAGATGCCGTCGTTCTCCGCCCACGTCACGACGGGAACGTTGGCGGCCGTCAGCCGAAGGTCGGGTGAAGATGCGAGCTTCGGAAGATCGATGTCGAGCGCACCACCGATCGCCGTCCACGCGGAGCCACTCCATCGCGCGACGCGAATGTTGCTGGCCTCCTCCCAAGCGACGACCGGCGTGCCGTTGGCCTCGAGAGCGAGACTCGCGGACTCGGCCGTGTCGCCGAAGTTCGCGTCCACGGGGCCGCCGAGCAGATTCCAGGCGGAGCCGCTCCATCGGACGACGACGACGTTCCCCGAGGTGCCGTCGTGCTCGCGGAACGCCACGACGGGGAGACCGTTGACGTCGACCTTGAGGCTCGGCGCGTTCGAATCTTCGCTCGTCACCAAGTCGATCGGCCCGGCACCGACCAATACCCACGCCGAGCCGTTCCACTTCTTCACGTAGACGTCGGTGTTGTAGGTCACCGAGTCGTACTCGGACCACGCGACGAATGGGTTGCCCGATCCGTCGATGGCGATCGAAGCGGAAGTCGCGTTGAAGCCGGTGTTGACGTTGAGCGCCGCCCCGAGCTGCGTCCAGGCGCTTCCGTTCCACTTCTTCACGTAGAGCTGGTTTGCGCTGATCGAAGCGCCCTCGTTCCACGCCACGATCGGATTGCCAGACCCGTCGAGCACCATGGAGGGGTTGCTCGCATCGACACCGACCGTGACGTCGAGCGCACCGCCGAGCTGAGTCCACGCCGAGCCGCTCCACTTCTTGACGTAGACATTGCGGTTCACGGTGAGCTGCTTGTCGTCGTACTCGTCGAGCGCGATGAGCGTATTTCCGCTCGCGTCCGTCGAGATCGCCCAGGGGACCGCGTTGTAGGCAGCGTTCACGTCGAGCGGCTGCGGGCCCATCGTCGGCCACTCCGGCGCCGTGAACGCCGCGCTCGTCACGGTCGCGCTGTTCCCGAGCACGTCCGTGATCGCGGTGAAGCTCATCGCGAGACTCGCGGGCAGCGTCGGCATCACCGATGGGACGAACGTCACCTTCTTCCCATCTTGGGACAGTGAGACGGTCGCGGTGACGGGCGTCGCACCGGCGAGGAGCTTCGCGCTGGTCGTCGTGACGGAGGACGGCGCGAGCGGCTCGTCGAAGGTCGTGCTGATCTCGTCGGCGAGGTAGGCGTTCGCGTCGCCACCGGCGGGGAGCTGGCTCGCGATCTTCGGGCCCGTGCGGTCGACCGTGATCTTGCGCGGCGCGCTCGTCACCGGGGTGAGCCCGTTCTTCGAGGCGCGCGCGGTGAGGGTGTACGTCTTCTCGGGCTCGGCCGACGTGTCCCACGTGTAGCTGTACGGAGCCGTCAGCGTGACGAGGAGCTCGCCGTCGCGGAGGAGCTCCACCGAGTCGGGGCCCCCGGCAACGGCGATCTGGATCGGGACCGTGCCTTTCGTCGAGACGTCGGCGCTCGGGCTCGAGATCGCGACGGTGAGCGTCCCGACCGGAGCGACCACGAACGTGAGGTCCACGAACTTCGTCAGGTCGGCGATGGCCGCCGCGCGAACGACCGAGGTCCCGGCGTTCGCGCCCGCGGTGAACGTGGCCGTGGCGCTGCCGGTCGAGGCCACCGTGCCTTCGCCGCTCACCTTGCTGAAGGCGACGCCCGGCTCGAAGTCACCGTCCCCCGAGACGCTCGCGATGATGGTCGTGGTCTCGTTCGGAGCGAGGGCCGTCTTGCCCGCCGAAGCGGACAGCGACTTCACCACGGCGGGGGTCGTCCCGCAGGCCGTGAGGGCCACGAACACCGCGACCAAGAGCATCAAGAAGTTTCGGCTCATGCTTCGACGATAGCGAAGCGATTCGCGCGCGCGACCCAATCGCGGGCGATGGCCGAAAAGGATCCGTGCTCAGTCGCCGGCGGGCGCGAGGCGCTGCTCGGCTGCGCGACCCAGCCAGGCCACGCCGTAGATGATCGTCACGAGGACGATGGTCTCGATCGGGTTCATGCCCGCACCTTCGCAGGCCTCGGTGAACGGGGAGTGCGCCGAACGTGACGTCCCGGCAAAATCGTGTGCTCTGCACGCAACGCGGGCGCCGCCATTTACGCACCATCCTCGCGTCATCTTCCCCCGTCGCGCTGCGCTGGCGCAGCGTGGCGTGCGGCCCGCGCACGGCCATGACTCGGCGATCATCCCACGGCGCAGCGCGGCGTCGGAAATCGCCGAACGAGCGCCGATGGTGTGGCCGTTGCTCGTTGGACGGAGCATGCAGATCGTTCTTCAGCTTCTTCGTCGTCGCCGTCCACTCGTCTTCCTTGCCGTCGTCTTCCTGATCGTCGGAGTCCTCGATCGCTGCGCGCTCGCTGACGAAGACGTGAAGGAAGATCGGACCGAGACCGATCGTTACGCGCCGCTCGACCGGCGGCGCGTCGCAGCTTGGGATCACTTCGAAGTGTCGATGGGGTTCCTCGCCGGCCAGCGCACGTACACCAACACGCCGTTCTCGCTGAGCTCGGGGAGCACCGAAGGCGCCAACGGGCTCGTGTCGCCGTTCCAGGCGACGCCGTACGATCGCGTGAACGCGTTCGGGCTGCGCTGGGACGCGCGGCTCGTCGTGAGCTACGTGCGGATGACCGTCGGCTACGACCAGCCGTTCATGGCACTTCGACTCGGGGACGGGCAAGCGACCTATCCCGTCGGCGGCGCGCTGCGCGACGTGCAGGTGCGCTCGATCCAGTCGCACGATCTCCGGTTCGGGATCGGTGGCGAGTACCCGATCGGGCCGCTGGCGCCGTTCGTCGACATCATCGGCTCCGTGCACTGGGTCGGCACGACGCTGGCGATCGACGGTGCGTCGCACGACTACTCGGCCGTGACGTTCGGCTTCGCGGCGCGGGGAGGCTTCCGACTCCACGTGCGCAAGTGGTTCTTCGCGAGCGCTTCGGGAGAGGTGGGGCTCGTCGGCGACGAGCGCTGGGGAGCCGAGCTCGCCGTCGGCTTCTCCATCTAAATCGCGCTCGGCGATTCGATCACGCCAGCGCGCGATCCTGCCAGAAGAGCATCTCGTAGACGCCCGGGCCCTTGTTCCACACGTAGTCGTGCGGGCCCGGGACGTCGGCGAAGTCGTGCGTGATGCCGGCGCTCTTCCACCGCTCCGAGAGCTTCGTCACCCACGGCTTGTAGTAGTCGTCGTGGCTCGTCGTCAGGCGGAGCGGCATCTTCGGGCGCTTCGCGCGCGCGGCCAGCGCGAGATCGGTGAGCTCGTCCAGCCGATCGTCTCCGATCGCGGGTTGCAGCGCGCCGACGACCCCGAACGCGGGTCGCGCCAACCCGATCCGCAACGACAGCGCGCCGCCGAGCGAGACGCCGTCGATGCCGGTGGCCTCGGCCGTCGGTGTGACCGGCAGCTCGCGGCGCGCGCGCGGCAAGAGGACGTCGACGAGGAACGCACCGTAGCGCTCCGCGTCCTTCCCCGAGTGCAGATCCAAGTCCGGCACGTGTGGGCAGATCACGACGATCCCGCGGAACGGGCGCGCACCGAGCGCCTGGTTCATCGCTGCGAGGCGCGTCGGATCGGAGAGGCCCTGCAGATCGACGTCGCCGATCGGCGGTGCGCAGATGCGCTCGATCGCGTGCACCATCCCGTAGTCGTTGGCCCAACCGAGCGCGCCGATCTTGGCGGGCTTCACCGCTTCGCCCCGCCCGTGCAGCGCGAAGAGGACCGGAAAGCGGCCGCTCGGATCGGACCAGCTCGGGGTGACGATTGCGACCTCGGTCGAGATCCCATCGAGGGACCACTGCACGAGCTCCGTCTTGCCGCGCTCGCCGGGCTTGAACGACACGGTGCTCGGCGGAGGCGCAGGCGCGCTCGCGTCGACGACGGTGACGGACTCCTTCCGCGTGCACGCGGCGAGCGCCGCGCCGAGCACGAACGCGCGGCGGGTCGGCTTCGGCGCGGGGGCGCTCTTCACGAATCTTCGGGCGGCGCGGGGACCTGCCCCGTCGCTTGGGTCACGAGCTCGGTGAGCGAGGGATCACTCGCGAGCTTGTCGCGGAGGAGACGCTTGAGCTCGGCGAGCTTCGCCGGGGGCATGCCCTCGAGGTGGGCCGTCGCCTCGTGGACCTTCGCGTCGAGGTAGCCATCGAGCGAGAGGCGACCTGCGCGCAGCTCGGCGAGCGGCGACGCCGCGCCGACGGCTTCGGCGGGACGCGCGGCGTTCGCTCCTCCGGCCTCTCCCGTGCGCTCGGCGGAGAAGGGCTTGCCGGTCTCTGCGGAGCGACCCGGACCGGCCGGCCCGGACGATCCGCCCGGTACCGGCGGCGCACCGCCCTTGCCGATTCGATCGATCGCCATCGCGCTATCCGTTCTACCACTCTTCAGCGGATGTTGCCGATCGCCGTCTTGACGGTGTCGTGCTCGGCCTTGAGCACGTTCGAGAGCGTCGAGAACGTGCGGTTCTGCGCGTTCACCTGCTCCTGGATCTGCAGGTAGTAGAGGTTCATCTCCTGCGCCTGCTGGAGCGAGCCTTCGATTCCGCCTTCACCGGCGCCCGCACCGCCGACGCCGCCGGTGCCCGTGCCACCGCTGGTCCCGGGGCCTTCGGGTCGTGCACCGCCGAGCGACGCAGCACCACCACCCGCGGTGCCGCCGCCGAGGCTCATCGGGCGGCTCGACGCGCCACTCCCGACGGCGTTGCGGATCGCGACCGCGACGAGCGGGCCGCCTGGAAGCACGTTCAGTGCGGCTTGGGCGCCGGCGACGAGGCCCTGCGCGCCCTTCGCGAGCACGTCGGCGAAGTTCACGCGAACGGGCGTGGGCGTGGGGCGCGGAGCGCTCTGGATGAAGGTGACGTCGGGACGAGTCGTGGGGGCCTTGGTTTCCATGGATCCTCGGGAGGTGTTCGGTTGGCGTGGGTGCGTGGTCATGACCCCATCGGCGCGAGCCCGCTCGAGGTTGCGTGCTTCGACACAAAAAAGGATCGCCCGACCCCCGGTGCTATCGTGCAGGTTCGATGGGTGCGCGCACACCGGACTACCAGCCCGGCCAGCTCGTCCCGGGCACCGTCTACAAGGTGCACCGGGTGCTCGGGGCCGGCGGCATGGGCACGGTGTACGACGTAGAGGACACGACCGTCGGGCGGCGCTACGTGCTGAAGACGCTCCACGGGGATCTCGCCGATCGCACCGACCTCGCGGCGCGGCTCTCGCGCGAGGCGCGTGCGCTCGCGAAGCTGCAGCACCCGAACATCGTCGAGGTCTTCACCTCGGGGACGACCGCGGACATGCTGCGGCTCCCCTACTACGTGATGGAGCGGTTGCAGGGGCAGAGCTTGCGGGTCGCGCTCGAGCGGCGCGGGCACCTCACGTTGGAGCAGGCGTACGACATCGAGATCGACCTGCTCGACGCGCTCGATCACGCGCACGAAGCCGGCATCGTCCATCGCGACGTCAAGCCCGACAACATCTTCCTCACGCGGGGACGCGATGGGCGTGCGCTCGCGAAGCTCCTCGACTTCGGCATCATCAAGCTCACCGGTGGGAGCACGCTCCACACCGGCGGCCGCTTCATCGGCACGTTCCGCTACGCGCCGCCGGAGCAGATCCTCGGCAAGGAGGTCACGCCGCAGAGCGATCTCTATTCGGCGGCGCTCGTCCTCTACGAGATGGTCGCGGGGCGGGGACCGTTCGACGACTTCACCGGAGAGGTGGAGATCGGCAAGGCCCACATCGACGTGCCGCCGCCGTCGATCGCGCGCTTCGCGCAGGTGCCGCCCGAGCTCGATGCGCTGCTGACGTCCGCGCTCGCGAAGCGGCTGGATCAGCGGCCGGCGAGCGCGTACGCGTTCGCGACGACGCTCCGGGAGCTCAAGCGGAAGCTCGTCGGCGAGATCTCGCGCGCGAACGACCTCTCGACCGCGGCGCCCGTCGTCTCCACCGTGCCCGACACCGACAAGCGCGGGACGGAAGTCGTGTCGGGCCGCGAGGTGCTTCCGGCTTCGCACGGCGTCGGTGGGTCCACGTTGCCGGACACGCCGCAGGCGCGTGTCGGTCCGACCGTTCCCGTCGCGGGCGGGCAGACCGTGATCATGGGGCCGCCGCAGGGGATGGTCGCGCCGCCGCCGACGATGACGTCGGCACCGATCACTCCGCAGATGCCGGGAGCGCCGAGCCTCGCGGCGAGCGCGGCGAGCGTGAACGTCGCGCCCGCGCCGCCGGCCGTGGATCGCAGCGCAGAGACGCGCCAGGCGCAGCCGTTCCCCGTCCGCGAGCCGTCGCACGACACGGCGTTGATCAGCGCGCCGACGCCGCCCCCGCCGCCGCCGAAGCCGCCGCTCGAGTCGACGGCACCGGCGCGGGGGCGCGAGGAGCGCAGCGGTGGTGGGAGCATGGCGTGGGCGCTCGCGCTCGGCGGGGGGCTCGCGCTCGTGATCGTGCTCGCGGTCGGTGGGTTCGTCGCGCGGCGCGCGATGGATCAGCGCGCGGCGAACGGCGCTCCGCCGGCGACGGCGACCATGCCGCCGAGCGCGGTGGCGACGACGCTCTCGGTCGTGATGGACGCCGAGGCGCCGCCGATCGTCGCGACGGCGACGGCGCCCGCGAGCGCGCTCGCGTCGGCTTCCGCGAAGTCGACGGCGGCCACGACCGCTACCGCGACCAGTGCGCCGACTGCACCCGCGACGGTCACCGCGACCGCGAAGCCTTCGGCGACCCCGACCGCGCGCGCGTCCGCGAGCGCGACGGCGACCGCCCCGGCGGGCTCGGGGCCGCGCCGCCCCGGCTCGGGGCTGTAGCGGGCTCGGGCGCCGGCGCGCCGACGAGCGGGAGCGTGTCGCGCTCGGTGGCGAAGCTCGCAGCGCGCTTCGCCCGGCGCGCGGAGAGCCACGCGAGGAGCGTCGCGCGGTCGGAGAGCGAGAGCATGCGCGAGCGACGGACGATCGCGGCAGCCACGTCGAGATCGTGGATCTCGCCGAGGTGCTTCTGGAACCGCGCGGCGGGCTTCTCCGAGTGCGCGAGCTCCGGTGCCAGCGCGGGCGCGAGGAGCTCGGAGGCGTAGCGGAGGTTCTTGCAGGCGATCCGCAGCTCGTGGAGGGCGACGGCGTCTTCGAGCGGCGCCGCGAGATCGGCGAGGACGCGCGCGTGGAGGCGCTCGTGCACGCGGAGCGCGAACCGGTCGAGCGCGATCGGGCGCGCGCCCGGGAGCACCAACATCGCGTGGAGGAGCTCTTGCGGGCGTCGGAGCGCGCCGCCCCGGATGCGCTGGCGGGCCTCGCCGCGGAGCTTCGCCTCCAGCTTCGCGCGGGCGCTGCGGAACGCGAGGAACCCGGGCGTGGCGAGCGGCGCCTCGGCCAACGTCTCGCGGAGCACCTCTTCGTCGCGGAGGGCGCTCGTCTCGCGATGGATCTTGGTGAAGCCGGCGCGGGCGGCTTCGACCTGCGAGCGGATCCAGATGCGGCGCGCGATCTTGAGGAGCACGCGCATGCGCCGCACGGCGACGCGGAGGTCGTGGATGGCTTCCTCGTCGCTCGAGGCGCGGACGCGGGGGAGGGTGGCGTCGATCTCGATCGACGTCGCGCGGAGGAGCTTCGAGAGGAAGGGAGCGGTGAGCCTCATGACGTGCGGTCGGCGAAGAGGAGGTTGACCATCGTGATCGGGCGAGCGCCGGTCGCGTTCTCGAAGACACGGCGCACGGCGCGGCGGACGGCTTCCGCACGCTCGGCGCAGCGAGCGGAGAGCGGCGCGGCGGAGTCGACGCGCACCTCGAACCACGCGCGCCGCGCCTCGCGCACGGCGTCGGCGACGAGGGGATCGCCCTCGCCCACGACGCCCTTGGTCGCGACGACGATGCGCACGTCGTCCTCCGCGACGTAGAGCACGCTGACGGCGCACGCGCCTTCGGCGGCGAGCGCGAGCCGCTCCTTGATCACGCTCTTCGGGAGCTCGCGCCCGAACGCGGCGTAGCAGCGCCCGCTCTCCACCCGATCGGTCTTGGTGATCGCTCCCTCGGCGAGGGTGGCGACGTCCCCGTTCTCCAGCACGGCGACGCTGCCGACTCCGAGCTCGCGTGCGAGCGCGGCGTGGCGCTCGAGGTGGTGACGCGTGCCGTGCACGGGGACGAACGCGCGCGGGCGCACGAGCTCGAGCATGCGCCGCTGCTCGATCCGATGGGCGTGGCCGCTCACGTGGACGCCCCGATCGGTCGCCCACGAGCGCAGGTGCACGCCGCGCCGAAGGAGTGCGCCCATGAGCGAATAGACGGCGGGCTCGTGCCCCGGGATCGTCCGCGCGGAGAGGACGACGGTGTCGCCCGGACCCACGTCGAGGCCGGGGTAGTCTCCGCGGGCGAGCCGCGCGAGGGCGCCACGCGACTCGGCCTGCGAGCCGGTGGCGAGACCCAGGATCCGCTCGCGCGGGAGCTCGCCGGCGCGGTCGGCAGGCCACACGAGGTCGCTCGGCCAGTCGAGGTAGCTCGTGTCGCGTGCGACGCCGGCGTGTCGCTTCACGCTCCGGCCGAGGAGGAGGAGCTTGCGCTTCGTGCGCTGCGCGATCTCGCCGAGGAGCCGGAGGCGATGGACGTTCGACGCGAACAGCGAGACGACGACCGCGCCCTTGGCTTCGGCGACGATGCCGTGGAGGACGTCGCCGACGCCCTGTTCGCTGCCGGTCGGGCCCGCGGCGTCGATGTTGGTCGAGTCGGAGAAGAGAAGTGCGACGCCCCGCGCGGCGAGCTCGGCGAAGCGCGCTTCGTCGAAGTGCTCGCCGTCGGGCGGGGTCTCGTCGAACTTGAAATCGCCGGTGTGGATGACGGTGCCCTGCGCGGTCTCGATCGCGAGCGCGGTCGCATCGGCGATCGAGTGCGTCACGCGGATCGGCTCGACCTGGAAGGGACCCACTGCGTAGCGCTCGCGGGGGCGCGTCGGGATCAGGCGTGCGTGAGCGAGGATCTCGTGCTCGCCGAGGCGCTCGCGGATCAGCCCGAGCGCGTACGGAGGCGCCCACACCGGGACGTCGTGGCGCGCGAGCAAGTAGGGGAGGGCGCCGATGTGATCCTCGTGCCCGTGCGTGACGAAGATGCCCGCGATCCGATCGCGCCACTCGTCGAGCGCGCGGAACTCGGGGTGGACGACGTCGATCCCGAGCCCGCGATCGTCGAACGTGACGCCGCAGTCGACGAGCATGAGTTGGCCGTCTTGCTCGAGCGCGAGGCAGTTCATGCCGACCTCGCCGAGGCCACCGAGCGGGAAGACGCGGAGCGCGCTCATAGATCCGTCGTCCGCTCCTCGTGGATGCCCTTGCACCACGTGCTCGCGCTCATGCGCTTGGGATCGAAGCTCGCGACGAGGCGCTCCACGTCGCCCTCGAAGCTGGCGTTCGGCGCGCGCTCGAAGGCGGTGACCATCAACGTAGCCTCGGCGCCGCACATCGGGAGCGCCACGAAGCGGACGTGAGCACCGCCCTCGAACTCGATGTGCATGTCGAGCGCGTCCCCGAGCACCGTCGGGACCATCTCCTGCGTCTGCCGCGTGGGGGCCCCCGCTTGCTTGAAACCCGTGACCACGCCGCCTGCCATCGCGCGGAGCACGAGCGGGGATTGGCGCGTCGAGTCGAGCGCGAGGACGAGCGCACCCGCGGGCGCGGCGAGCACGGCGATGATCGTACGCTTGTCGTTCGGCGGCTTGAGCACCCAGGTCGTGGGAACGCGCAGGTCGATGCCGAGGGCGTCGACGCGCAGCGCACCGGCGGCGAGCGTGGCCTGGTGCTCGATGCGATCCTCGAGCCGCGGGGGGAGCGGTGGGATCGTGAGCGCGCCGAACGGAGGCGCCGGCGCGGGCACGCTGGCCGGCGGGAGCTTCAGGAGAGTGGAGGCGACGCTGCGCGCTTCGCCTTCGCTCGTGAAGCCCTCCACGTAGGCGAGCACGTTGCCGCGCTGGAGGACCGAGCCCTTCCGCGCGAGCACGCGGCCGAGCTCCACCGCCGAAGGCTCGTCCTGCACGACGAGCGACCACGCGTAGGCGGGGTGCCCGGCGTCGTTCTTGAGCGCGGCGAACGAGTCGCCGCGCCACGTCGCGGCGAGCGAGCGGACGGAGTCGTCGGGGATGCCGAAGGTCGAGAGCACGTTCCGGAGCGCGAGCTCGCCGAACGAGCCTTTGGGGCCGGAGGCTTTCCAGCCCGCGAGCTCCGGGATCGGTGGGATCTCGACGCGGACGCGCCCCGCCAGGTAGGCCTCGGGGTGGATGATCTCGGCGCTCGACGCCGGTGGGTGCGCGAACGCGCGATCGACGAGCGCGAAGCCGCCCGCGCGCACGAGCGCCCCGACGAACGCGGCGCCGTGGCGGTAAGGAAAGAGCATCTCCTCGCGCTCGGCGGGCTTCAGCTTCGCCATGCGCGGATCGACCATGCCGCCCGCGACGTAGGTGTCGATGCCGAGCCCTTCGACGATCGTGGTCGCGGCGACGATGGCGCGCTTGGGCGGCAAGTGATCGAGCACGGCGACCGCGCCGGCGGCGACCGCTTGTGCGTCGCCCTCGATCAGCGAGTGGCGTGCGCGCGCGACGTCGACCTCGGGGGACGACAGCATGGCATCGAGATCGAAGTACTGATCCTGGATCGCGTGCTCGACCTCGTGGGCGACGAGCCCGCGCGCGTCCATCAGCTTCGCCCACTCGGGCGTCTTCTGGCGGAGGAGGACCTTCTTGCGCCGCGTGTCGTAGTAGGCGAGGAAGAAGCTCGCATCGGAGCCCCCGGAGACCGACAGCGACGTGATGCCGCGGACCGCGCGCCGGTGAGCGATCTCGGCGCCGAACGAGGCGGCGAAGTCTTCGTCGCTGAGGGTGGCGAACTGGACCTTGGCCTTCGGAGCGAGCCCGCGCGCCTGAGCTACGGCGGCGACGATTGCGTCGGTGTCGACGGTGACCGGCTCCTGCTCCGGGATCGGTCGAGCCACGCGCGCGGTTTGAGGTGGCTGCGCCACGGCAGAAGCGCCCCCGCACGCGCCCAAGGTCACGAGGGCGACGAGCGCGGCCCCGGTGCCGAGGAGCTTGAGAATCTCGTGGACTCGCGCGGCCATCCTTCGCCTCGTTCCGTTCGCCGGTGCCAGCTCCCAGCGAGTTCGGAGCGCTGGACAGTAGCACGGGCGCGGTGCTGGAATGGCAGGCCCTCAGATGTCGGCTGCATCGATCGAAGGACGTCGCTTCCTCATCGTCACGGGCAAGGGCGGCGTCGGCAAGACGACGGTGTGTGCCACGTTGGCCGTTCACCTCGCCGCCCGCGGCAAGCGCGTGCTGATCGCGATGTGCAACGCGAAGGAGCGGCTGTCGGCGATGCTCGGGAGCGATCTCGTGGGCACGGACGTGAGGCCCGTGAGCAAGAACGTGTGGGCCGTGAACATGACGCCCGACTCCGCGCTCGAGGAGTACGGGATGCTCGCGCTCAAATCGAAGACGCTGTTCAACCTGCTCTTCGACAACAAGTACGTGCGAGTCTTCTTCCGCGCGGTCCCCGGGATCCAGGAGTGGGCCATGCTCGGCAAGGCGTGGTGGCACACGACCGAGACCGACTCGCGCGGCAAGAACGTGTACGACGTCGTGATCCTCGACGCGCCCGCGACCGGTCACGGGCTCGACATGCTGCGCGTGCCGAAGGTCATCGTGGACGTCGTGCCGCCGGGCCTGCTCCGCCGTGACGCCGAGCGCGCGTGGACCTCGTTCAAGGATCCGAAGGAGAGCGGCGTCGTGTTGGTCACCTTGCCCGAGGAGATGCCGACGCAGGAGACCATCGAGCTCGCGGACGCGCTGACGAAGGAGCTGAACCTCCCGATCGCGAAGATCGTCGTCAACGGTGTGCTCCCGCCGCTCTTCTCGAAGGAGGAGCGCGCCACGCTCGAGGCGCTCCCCGAGTCCGAGCCGGGTGAAGACGCGGGCGCGGCCGCGCTGCTCGCCGGGCGCGCGCGCGCCACCCGCGAGCGGGTGCAGGCCGAGAGCCTCGCTCGGCTCGCGAAGGAGCTCCCGATCGCGCCGTCGTACTTCCCGCTCCTCTTCGAAGACGCCGCCCACCCGCGCGCGATCGAAGAGCTCGCGAAGAGGCTCTGATGCCGTTCACCTACGAGTATCCGCGCCCCGCGGTCACGGTCGACGTCGTGCTGTTCTCGGCGCGCGGCCCCGAGCTGTGCGTGCTCCTCATCCGCCGCGGTCACGCGCCGTTCAAGGGGTCGTGGGCGCTGCCGGGGGGCTTCGTCGACGAGAGCGAGTCGCTCGAGCACGCCGTCCTGCGCGAGCTCCGCGAGGAGACGGGCGTGAGCGGCGTTCGCGTCGAGCAGCTCGGCGCGTGGGGTGACCCGGGGCGCGATCCGCGCGGGCACACCGTGAGCGTCGCGTTCTGGGCGTTCCTGCACACGCCGCCGCGCGCGGTGGCCTCGGACGACGCCGCCGAGGTGCAGTGGATGCCGCTCGCCAGCTTGGATCTCCGGACGGATGCTCCGGCGCCCTCGCGCGGCGCGAAGAGCCGGCGCTCTCCGCGCGGGCTCGCATCGCTCGCGTTCGATCACGAGCGCATCATCGTCGCGGCGCGGGATTGCCTGCGCGAGCGGCTCGCGTTCCGTCCGCCGGAGCTCGGTGCGCGGCTCGTGGATCTCGTTCCTCCGCGCTTCACGCTCGGCGAGCTGCAGCACGTGGTGGAGGT
This sequence comes from Polyangiaceae bacterium, assembly GCA_044224495.1. Lineage (GTDB taxonomy): Bacteria > Myxococcota_A > Polyangia > Polyangiales > Polyangiaceae > JBGAKG01. The sequence goes on from JBGAKG010000010.1 coordinate 149,867, forward strand.
CGCGCTCGGGCGCCAGATCGATCGGCGGAACTTCCGCGCCAAGCTCTTGAGCGAGAAGCTCGTCGAGCCGGCGCTGGGCGTTCGCTCCGGCAAGCACCGGCCGGCGCAGCTCTATCGCTTCGCCGAGGCGGGCCCCGGTCCGCTCGGTCCGCGTCCGCGCGCGGTGGCGGAGCCGGCGAAGGCGGCGCCCGCGCGCCCCGCTCCCGCTCCGAAGCGCAAGCCGGCGAAGGCGACGAAGCCCGCGAAGGCAGCGAAGGCGCGGCGGAGTTAACGTCGTCGCCCCGACGCGAGTTCCGGTACCATCGGGGGAAAGATGCGCACCCCGGTCCCTCCGTCACCGGCCCTCGCCGTCAACGCGCTCTCTCTCGGTCTCGATGCGTTCCAGGCCGTGACGGCTTCCGTCCACTCCGGCCTCGCCAACGCACGGGCGAGCTTCGAGTGCATCCTCGACGGGGACGCGTCGTTCGACGTGCTCGCCGGCGTGGAGCCGCTCCTCGACGCGCTCGAGCGCTTTCGGATCAAGAGCGACGAGCTCGCGTACCTGGAGGGGATCGGTGCGATCGATCAAGCGGTGAAGTCGCGCCTGAACGACGCGCGCTTCACGTGCGACGTCGACGCCGCGCCCGAGGGCTCGCTCGTCTTCGCCGGCGAGCCGGTGCTCATCGTCGAAGGCCCGTTCTGGCAAGTGCAGCTCGTCGAGTCGTGGGTGCGGAGCTCGCTCGACGAGGCGACGAGCGTCGCGACCCACTTTGCGCACTGCGCGCTCGTCGCGGAGGACGCCGAGGTGATCGAGTGCGGGACGCAGCTCCTCAACCGCCTCGGCGGGAACCCGCTCGCGTCGCGCGCGGCCTTCGTCGGGGGCGCCGGGGCGAGCACGAACGCGCTCGCGGGGCGCCGCTACGGCGTGCCGGTTCGGGCGCGCCAACCGCCGAGCTTCGTCCTCGCGAGCAAGAGCGAGACGGCCGCGTTCGAGCACTGGCTCAAGAGCGCGAGCGAGCAGCCGATCCTTCGCGTCGACGTGCGGGATCCGATCGGAGGGATCGAGCGCGCGGTCAACGCCACCCGCTCCCGCGCGACGGCTTCGTGGAGTGATGCGCCGATCGTCATCGAGCTCCACGCGGATCTCGTCGTCGAGCTCGCGCCGGTCGCGGCGGAGCGCTTCGCGAAAGCCGGGCTCAAGGAGCCGGTCCTCGTCGTGCGCGGGGCCGATGGCCCGGGCCGGATCGCGGAGCTCCGCGCCACCGGCGTTCCGGTCGCCGCGTTCGTCGTCGAGGTCCCGTCGGAGGAGCGGCGCGCGATGCGCTACGAGGTCGCCGCGATCGACGATGGTGGCCAGTGGTCGCCCCGGATCCGGCTCGGCGGTCGCGCCGACCGCTCGACGACGCCGGGGCGGAAGGTGGTGCTCCGGTACTTCGATGCCGAGGGGCATCCGGTCGGCGACATCGTGCACGCGGCGAACGAGCGTCACCTCGCGCCGAAGGACGCGAAGTTGGTCGACGGGCACACCGGCTTCACGGTGAAGCTGAAGGACGCGGCGGCGAGCGCTCCGCTCCTCGTGAAGATGATGCGCGCGGGCAAGCGCTTGCAGGCGACCGAGCCCGCGCGGGAGTCGCGCGATCGGGCGATTCGCTCGACGCGGTCGCTCCTCCCGCGTCACCGGCGCATCCTGTCGCCGGCGCCGTATCCGTGCGGGGTGACGACGTCGCTCGCGGCGGTTCGAGCGGAGCTCGCGAGCAAGGTCCGAGAGCGCTGACGCAGTCCTCGCCGGTCCGGCAGCTCGCATCGAGCGGTCACCGTGTCAGCGGTTCCGGATGGCGCGGTACACCGCGTCGCGGAGCGACTTCTCGCGCGGATCGTCGGTGAGGTAGAAGTCGAGCTTGTTCATCACGTACGCGAAGCCCAGGTGGGCGTCGGGATCCGCGAAGGCGAACGACCCTCCCGCGCCGGGCGTTCCGAACGCGTGCTGACTGGAGCCGAACGCGATCTTCGGACCCGGGCGGAGGAACCCGAGCGAGTAGTAGGCGGGGATCCCGATGACGGCGTCTTTGGGGTGCGGGAAGTCGACGATCTCGAGGAGGCGCGCCATGGTCTCCGCCGTGATGCCGAGCTCTCCGCCACCCTCGGCGAACGCCGAGTACGCGCGCGCCATGCCCCGCGCGGTCCCGATGCCGTTGCCCGCCGGGAGCTGAATCGCGAGAGCGTCGCGCTTGCGATAGTCGAGCCCGGTCGGGATCATGAGCGACTCGCGAAGGAGCGACCACGGCCACAAGACGCGCTCGATGAACTGGTGCGGCGCGTGGCCGAGAGCGAAGATCGCGCGGGCGGGCGAGAGGAGCTTCAGCTCGGCGATGCGCTCGTCGGGGATCTCTGCCGGGAGCCCGATGTAGAAGTCGACCCCGAGCGGGCGCGCAATCTCCTCGTGAAAGAACCGGCCGAGGGTGCGGCGCGCCGGATCCACGTGGCGGATGATCTCCTGCATGTACAGGCCGATCGTCATCGCGTGGTAGCCGTGCTTCTCTCCGGGCGTCCACGCGGGCTTCTGGCGCGCGAGGAGCTCGGCGACGCCGTCGAGGTCGTTCATCTTCGCGATCGGGAGCTCCTCGTCGAGGAGCACCAAGCCGGCTTCGTGTCCGAGCAGCTGTCGGATCGTGATGGCGCCTTTCCCGTTCTGGGCGAACTCCGGCCAGTACCGCGCGACGGGCGCGTCGTAGTCGAGCCACCCTCGTGCGGCGGCGACCGCCAACGTCATGGCCGAGAGCCCCTTGGTGCTCGACATGACGACGACCATCGTGTCTTCGTTCCAGGGGGCGCCGGTGGCTTCGGAGCGGCGACCGCCCCACAGGTCGACGACCTTCTCGCCGCGGTGATACGCGGCGACCGCCGCACCGAGCTCGTCACGCTCGGTGAAGTTGCGCTCGAACTCGGTCCGAACCTCCTCGAAGCCCGGGGCGACGTAGCCATGCGTCGACGCGTTCATGGGCGTTGGCCGAAGCAACCGATGTGCCGTTCGTGGTTTCGCGGAGCGACGCCGTCCTGGTCGTCGCGTTGGTGCAGCAGGTGCGTCGGTGCGCAGCCGAAGCACCCGCGGTGGCGTCGAACTCGGCGAGATCTCTCGGGTCACGGCGCGGTGCGGCGGATGCATGGCGCGGGGCATGGGCACGCTCACGACTCACCGACCCGCGTTCGCTCCACGCGCGACTCTCTCGCTCCGCCACGCGTTGCTGGGCTGCGGGATCGCGGCTTCGCTCGTCTACGGGGCGATGAACGCGTTCATCCCGTTCCTCTGGCCGGAGTACGACTCGTCGTGGCAGACGGTGAGCGAGCTGTCGGCGATCGACGCTCCGACCCGCCCGGTGTGGGTCGTGTTCGCGCTGCTGTACTCGACCCTCTACGGAGCGTTCGGCGTCGCCGTCTGGAGGGAGGGCAGACGCTCGCTAGCGCTCCGCGTGGCGGGTGCGCTGATCTTCGTCTCGGCCGTCCTGGGTCTCTACTGGCCGCCGATGCACCTTCGCGCGGTGACGGCGGTCGGCGGCGGCGATCTCAGCGACGTCCTGCACGTCGTGTGGACCGTGGCGTGGGGCCTGCTCTCCATGCTCGCGATGGGCTTCGCGGCGGCGACGTACCGCTGGCGATTCCGCGCGTTCACGGCGGGCTCGATCGCGACGATGATCCTGTTCGGGGTGCTCACGAGCAAGGGAGCGCCGAACATCCCGCGCGATCTGCCTACGCCCTGGATGGGCGTTTGGGAGCGGATCAACATCGGCATCTATTACCTGTGGGTCGTGGTGTTCGCCGTGGCGTTGCTCCGTGATCGCCGCGGAAACGAGGCGCCTCCCGACCTGAACGCCCGCTCCCGTCACTAGCCGTCCGGGGGGTTTACGGGCGCACTATCCTTCTCTAGCCTCCTGGTCCCCGAATCACCCAAAGGAACGAGGGAACCAACATGGCATACGAACTCCCCCCGCTGCCGTACCCGTACGACTCGCTCGAGCCCCACATCGACAAGGCGACGCTCGAGTTCCACCACGACAAGCACCACAAGGCGTACGTCGACGGGCTCAACGGCGCGCTCGCGAAGCTGGATGAAGCGCGCAAGAGCGGCGACATGGGTCTCGTGCAGCACTACGAGCGCCTCGTCGGCTTCCACGGCGCGGGCCATCAGAACCACGTGCAGTACTGGGAGAACATGGCGCCCGCGGGCAAGGGCGGCGGCGGCGAGCCGACCGGCGCGCTCGCGGAGCAGATCAAGAAGGACTTCGGTTCGTTCGAGAACTTCAAGAAGGAGCTCACGGCGGCGACGGTCAGCGTCGAGGCGTCCGGTTGGGGTCTCCTCGCCTGGGAGCCGCTCGGCAATCGTCTCATCACGCTCGCGCTGATGAACCACCAGAACTCGAGCTTCGTCGGCGCGGTGCCGCTGCTCATCTGCGACGCGTGGGAGCACGCGTACTACCTCAAGTACCAGAACAAGCGCGCCGACTACGTGACGGCGTGGTGGAACGTCGTGAACTGGGCGAACGTCGCGAAGCGGTTCGCCATGGCGACGCACCAGCACTGAGCGCGGAGAACGCGTTTTCTTCGGAAGAGGGCCCATCGCGGAGACGCGGTGGGCCTTCGTGCATTTCGGGCTAGGATCTCGAGATGGACGAGGACGAGTCCATCGACGAGGACGAGCCGCTCTACTTCTACCGCCACGGGGTGGACGGAGAAGAAGAGGGGCCGGAGCCGCTGAGCCGCATCGGCCTGTTCTCGCGTGCGCGGAAGAGGGCGCTCTTCGTGCGTCGGGCCGATTCGCGGCCGACTGCAGACCCGAGTCCCGCGGTGACCGAAGGCGCGCGCGGACCTTATCGGACGGCGAGCGCAGGGGCGCCCGAAGACGACGACGAGGGATGGGTCTCGTACGAGCGCATGCTGGCCGACGCGCGGGAAGGGGCACCCGATCGGTGGATCGGGGACGCGACGATCGCCGCGATTCGTCCGCTCGTGTTCGGAGCGCTGCTCGTCGTGGCTGGTGTGGGTCTGTCGGTGCTGTCGGGGCAGGTGGTCTTCGTGGGGCTGGTGATTGCAGGGATCGTGGTGATCGTCCGAGCGCTGCAACGGTGGGTGAACGGGGAGGTGTGAGCGGGCGAGAGCGCGCACCGAGCCACGCGGTGGTCATCCGTCGGGCAAGGGCGCGGAGAGGGAACCTCGGGCGCAGAGGGAGCGGCTCAGGCGGGGGGTCGGACGCAGTTCGCGGAGTCCGTGCGACGCAGGGTGGCTCGCTCGAAGCGGGGTGGGGTGGTGCCGCGCCGGCGAACGGGCACGGCGCCACTGGTGCGAGGATCGAGAAGCACATCGGGCGCCGTACGCGCGGCGAACGCGGCAAGATGCGGGGCGCGTGGATGGAGAAGCGCATCGGGGCGCCGTACGCGCGGCGAACGCGGCAAGATGCGGGGCGCGTGGATGGAGAAGCGCACCGGGGCGCCGTACGCGCGGCGAACGCGGCCTGGTGCGGGGCTTGTCTCTCGGAGAGCCGCCGAGCCGTGGCGCAGGCAGGGCGGTCGCGTGGCCCGAGCGAGAAGCGCCGCGCACGGATCGCGGCGAATTGCGGCGGTCGTGCCTCGAGTGCGGCGGACGCGGCGTGGTGAGGGGCGCGTCTCCGGCGGTGCGCGGTGCGCGGCGCACGTCCGGCGGACGCGGCATGGCGAGGGCTCGTCTCCGGCGGGGCGCGGCGCAGTCCGGCGACGCGGCGTGGCGAGGGGCTCGTGTCCGGCGGTGCGCCTCGCGTGCGGCGGACGCGGCGTGGCGAGGGGCTCGTGTCCGGCGGTGCGCGGCGCACGTCCGGCGGACGCGGCGTGGCGAGGGGCTCGTGTCCGGCGGTGCGCCTCGCGTGCGGCGGACGCGGCGTGGCGAGGGCTCGTCTCGCGGAGAGTCGCGGCGCACGTTTCGCGGAGGAGCGCGTCGAGGCGCGGGCGCACCTCTCGCGTCGAGGCGCGGGCGCACCTCTCGCGTCGAGGCGCGGGCGCACCTCTCGCGTCGAGGCGCGGGCGCACCTCTCGCCTCGCCTCGCCTCGCCTCGTTGCGCCTGCATCCGAGCGACGCGCACGTCTCGCGGAGAGGCGCGTCTCCATCCGAGCGACGCGCACGTCTCGCGGAGAGGCGCGTCTCGCCTCGCCTCGTTGCGCCTGCATTCCCGCGACGCTTCTGCGCTGGCAAAAGGGCGCTCGTTCACGAGCTGGGTCTCCTTCCAGCGGACTCCCCGCACGTCAGGGATGTTCTCGCGCAAGCCGAGAGCTTCAGGAGTGCCCTCGGCCTTACGCGTCAGCCATGTGCCACCTTTTCTTGCGGCTGAAAGGGGTCGCGACGCCTTGCTTTCGGCCGAAAATGATATATGCTAATTCAAATGAAACGGCGTGAGGCCGCTCGTCAGCTCGCGCTTCCGATGCCCGAGCGGGCTGCCGTGCGCGGCGGTGCGCGGGCGCGCGCGGGGCGGAAGCGTCGTTCGGACCTGCAGTCCCACGTCCGGCGCGCCGAGTTCGACGGTGGGCGCACGCCGCTTCACGTGACGGTGCGGTTCGCGCGGCACGTGTGGAACCTGCGGAGCCAGCGCGGCTTTGCGTGTGTGCGTCACGCGCTTTCGTTCGAGGCGCAGCGCGGAGAGCTCCGCGTCGTCCACTACTCCGTGCAGGGGAACCACCTGCACCTGGTGGTCGAGGCCGCGGACAAGCAGGCGCTGTCGCGCCGAATGCAAGGGTTCGGGATCCGCCTCGCGCGGCGCTTGAATGCGCTGATGGGGCGTCGCGGCCGAGTGTACGGGGACCGGTATCATGCGCGCGTCTTGAGCTCGCCGCGCGCCACGTGGCGTGCGATTCGGTACGTGCTCGAGAACCACGCACACCACGCCTCGGCCGAGCGGGCCGCACCGAAGCGGGATCGCTGGGCATCAGTGGGGTTGGAGGAGCTGCTTGCGAAACCGCGGCCGCCGCCCGGCGTCGTCACCGCGCCCGAGTCGGGGGCGCTGAGCGTCGAACCGGTCACGTGGCTCTTGGCGCACGGTTGGCGGCGCGGCAGGGACGCGGATGCGTCAGCGACCGGCGTTGGCGTTCGGCGCGCACCGCGCTGAGGCGTCACGAACAGTGCGCGGGATCGAACGTGAGCGCGTCTTCGTTCAGGGCTTCTTGCAGGCCCTCATCTGCCAACCGCCGCCCTCTTGCCGCTCTCGAAACTCTTCCTTGAGCTCGGAGCGCGCCCCTTCGCCCAGGAGCTCGCACGGGTCGAACCAGTGCTCGGTGACCGCTCGCCCGAGCAGCGGAGGAAGCTCGCCGGCGAACGCACCGTCGGACGGGCAGCGCCAATGCCAGAGCGCTCCACGCTCGGGCGCGTTCGCGAAGGCGAGCACCTCTTTCACGCCGCCGTTGCAGTTGGTCGCGACGACGAGTGCGGGACCGAAGACGGTCGCATCGGTGGGGCGAACGAGCACGTCGTGATGGAACTCGCCCTGCTGCCAATGGGCGACGAGCTCGTAACCGCGAGCGGTTCGCCCGAGCTCTGCCAAGAGAGCCCCGAGAACGCGAGTGCCAGCGAGCCGAGCGAGTGCGTCTTCCACGTTCGAGAAAGCTGCGACCGTGAAGACCCCCGCGCAAGTGAGGGACGAACGATCCAGGGAACGAAGCCGCGCGCGGATGCGGACGCGGGCGCAGATCCGGTCGCGGGCGGAATAGGATTCCCTACACCGAGCGCACCATCCCGCCCGCGAGGGTGTCCCCCGTCGCGGAGTCGACCACGATCACGGTGCCCGTCACCCGATGCGTCGAGAACGCGTCGAGCGGCAACTCGTCGTGCGTCTCGATCCGCACGCGCGCCAGATCATTGAGCCGCAGCCCCGCGTGGCCGTCGCGCCGGAGCGAGCCGTCCGCGATTTCGTAGTGGCCTTCCACCTCGGCGATCGTCGCGCGCACCTCGCGCGTGCCGTGTTTGAGCAGGAGCACCTGGCCTGGTCGCGCATCGCCGGCGTGCAGCCACGCGAGATCCGCCGTGAGCGAGCGCGTTCCCTTCGGCGCCGGTTCACCTTCGCGCACGAGCACCTCGCCGCGCGCGATGTCGAGCTCGTCGGCGAGGCGCACCACGATCGAATCGCCCGCGCTCGCGCGTTGCACCGGCCCCGCGGGGCCATCGATCCCCACGACGCGCGACGTGAGCCCCGCCGTGACGGCACGCACCTCGTCGCCCACCGCGAGCACCCCGGCGGCCAGTCGCCCCGCGTACCCGCGAAAGTCGGGGTGCTCCGCGCTCTGCGGACGGATCACCCACTGCACCGGCAGACGGCACGGCGCCGTAGCATCGAGCACGTCGGCCGGCAGCGACTCCAGCTTCTCCAGGAGCGTCGGCCCCTGGTACCAACCCAGGCTCGGCGAGGACTCGACCACGTTGTCGCCGACCAACGCCGAGACCGGAATGAACGACACGTCGCTCGCGCGCTCGGTCGTCGGGAGCGCAGCGAGGTAGTCGAGGACGGAGTCGCGGATCCGCTCGTAGACCGGGAGCTGGTAGCCCACGGCGTCCATCTTGTTCACGACCACGACGATCGACCGCACGCCGAGGAGCCGCGCGATGAACAGGTGCCGCCGGCTCTGCTCGGCGAGCCGGTCTGCGCCTGCCTCGCCCGCGCGCCGCGCATCGAGCAGCACGATCGCGGCGTCCGCGGTCGAGCACGCCGTCACCATGTTGCGTGTATACTGCACGTGTCCGGGCGAGTCGGCGAGGATGAACCGCCGCCGAGGGGTCGCGAAGAACCGCCACGCGACGTCGATCGTGATGCCTTGCTCGCGTTCGGCGCGCAGACCATCGGTGAGCAGCGCGAGATCGACGCGGGAGAGCCCGCGCCGGCGGCTCGCCTCGTCGATGTGCGCAATCTGGTCGGTCATCAGCGCCTTGGCGTCGAACAGGAGCCGCCCGATCAAGGTGCTCTTGCCGTCGTCGACGCTGCCGGCCGTGGCGCAACGAAGCGGCGCCGTGATCGCATCCGTGGGAATCGCGCTCATCAGAAGTACCCCTCGCGTTTGCGGTCTTCCATCGCAGCCTCGCTCATGCGGTCGTCCGCGCGCGTCGCGCCGCGCTCGGTGATGGTCGCGGCGGCGACCTCGGCCACGATCTCGGCGATCGTCCGCGCCTCCGACCGAACGGCGCCGGTGCACGTCATGTCGCCGACGGTTCGAAAGCGGACGGTGGCGGAGAAGGGCGTCTCGCGCGGCAGGCGCGCCACGAACGGCGACGTCGAGTGGAGCATGCCGTGCCGAAGGAACACCTCGCGCTCGTGGGCGAAGTAGATCGAGGGGAGCTCGATGCCTTCGCGCTCGATGTACTGCCAGACGTCCAGCTCGGTGAAGTTCGAGAGCGGGAACACGCGGAGGTGCTGCCCGCGTCGGATGCGCGTGTTGTAGAGCGAGAAGAGCTCGGGCCGTTGGCGCTTGGGGTCCCACTGCCCGTGCTCGTCCCGAACGCTCACCACGCGCTCCTTGGCGCGCGCGCGGTCTTCGTCGCGGCGTCCGCCGCCGAACGCGACGTCGAAGCCGTGCTCCTCGATCGCATCGAGGAGCGTCACCGTCTGGAGAGCGTTGCGTGACGCCGAGGGGCCGGTGGGATCGACGACCCTTCCTCGCGCGATCGATTCTTCGACGCTGGCGATCCGAAGCTCGACGCCCAGCTTCGCCACGTGTGCGTCGCGGAAGGCGAGCACCTCGGGGAAGTTGTGACCGGTGTCGACGTGGAGCACCGGCATCGGCACCCGCGCGGGGTGGAACGCCTTGCGGGCGAGGTGGAGGAGGACGATGGAGTCCTTTCCGCCGGAAAAGAGGATGACGGGTCGCTCGCGGGTGGCGACGACCTCGCGGAGGATGAAGATGGCCTCGTTTTCGAGGTCCGAGAGGTGATCTCTGCGGGGCACGAGGAAACGTCTATCATAGCGATCGTGTGTCTGCTATAACGAATTCATTCGCTATCCCAGGAAGGACTCTCTTCGGCCATGACACTGCTCCCTTGGGTCGGCTCGCTCGGTCTCCTCGCGATCGAGGGGTCGTACGTGCCGCAGATCCTGCGGCTCCATCGGCTCAAGCGCTCCGACGAGCTGAGCTACTTCTTCCCCGCGCTCAACGCGGTCGGTCGGTGCCTCGCGCTCGCCTTCGCAGTGTCGCAGGGGCAGCATGTCTTCGTCGCCGGGTTTCTCCTCGGCATCCTGCTCCGGCTGACGCTGCTCGTGCAGATCGCCCTCTACCGAAAGCAGCAGCCGCGCGCAGCGTCCGAAGCGGAGGCGATCGCGTGAGCGCTGCGATCTCTCGACCGAACCTCGCTCACGTCGGGGTCGCTCGCCTCGTGGAGGATGCGCTCGCCGAGCACGGCGCTCGACTCGCCATCGCCTGCTCGCTCGGGATCGAGGACGTGGTCCTGCTGCACGAGGCCTCCGCCGCGGCCGAGCGCTTGGGCGTCGCACCGCGCGTCTTCACGATCGACACCGGTCGCCTCCCCGCCGAGACCTACGCCTTCCTCGACGTGCTCCAGAGCCGCTATCGACTGCCGATCGCGGTCCTGTTTCCCGCGCGCGATGGCGTCGAAGCGCTGGTGGCGCGCGACGGGATCAACGGCTTCTACGGATCGGTCGACGCGCGACGAGCGTGCTGCGCGGTGCGGAAGCTCGAGCCGCTCGGTCGCGCGCTCGAAGGCGCGTCGGCGTGGATGACGGGTCTCCGTCGCGAGCAGTCCCCGACGCGCGCGGACGTGCAGCCCGCGGAGCGCGACGAGCGGGGCCTCTTGAAGTACTCGCCGCTCTTCGACTGGAGCGAGGCAGACGTCTGGGCCTACGCGGAAGAGCGCAAGCTCCCCGTGCACCCGCTCCACCGCGCGGGATACCCGTCGATCGGCTGCGCGCCGTGCACGCGTGCGATCGCGCCGGGCGAGCTCGTGCGCGCGGGACGATGGTGGTGGGAGTCGGCCGAGCACAAGGAGTGCGGTCTTCACCCCCGGGGTGCGCGATGAGCGACGGCGTCGCGTTCCCGCTGTTCCTGCGTCTCTCCGAGAAGTCGGTGCTCGTCGTCGGCATGGGCCCGGTCGGCCTCGACAAGGCGCGCACTCTGCTCGACGCAGGGGCGCGTGTGCGCTCGGTCGACCCGGCCGTGACCGAGGTGCCGCAAGGCATCCGTCACGAGCGAGGTGCGTTCGAGGAGCGCGATCTCGACGACGCGTGGCTGGTGATCGCCGCCGCCGATGCAGCGACCAATCGCACGCTCAAACGCGCGTGCGATGCGCGACATAAGTTCGTCGTCGCCATCGACGACATCGAGAGCTGCTCGGCGTTCGGGGCGGCGGTCGTTCGGCGCGGACCGCTCACGCTCGCGATCTCGTCCGACGGCAAGGCGCCGGCGCTGGTCGCGGTGCTCCGTCGCGCGTTGGAGGCACTCCTCCCCGCGGACGACGTCGAGCGCTGGGGGGAGCTCGCCACGTCGCTCCGCGCCGAGTGGAAGGCTTCGGCCGTGCCGCTCGCGCGACGGCGACCGCTCCTGATCGAGGCGCTCACCAAGCTCTATCCGGAGGGAGTCACATGAAAGCGGGTCGGGTCATCTTGATCGGCGCCGGCCCGGGGGCGGCCGACTTGCTCACGCTCCGCGCGGTCCGTGCGCTCGCCGCCGCGGACGTGGTGCTCTACGACGCTCTCGTCGACGCCGAGGCGCTCGCGTTCGCGCCGCGCGCGCAGAAGTTCTGCGTCGGAAAGCGCGGCGGCAAGCCGAGCACCGCGCAGACGACGATCGACGCGCTGATGCTGCGCGCGGCGCGGGCGGGGAAGACGGTCGTCCGCCTCAAGTGCGGCGATCCGTTCGTGCTCGGGCGCGGTGGCGAGGAGATCCTCGCGCTCGGCCGGGCCGGGATCGACGTCGAGGTCGTCCCCGGCATCTCGAGCGCGATCGCAGGGCCGGCGGCCGTCGGCATTCCGGTCACCCACCGCGATGCTTCGCCGGGGTTCCTCGTGCTCTCGGCGGTGCCCTCGACCCACTACCAGCGGGTGCTCGCCGGGCTCGCGCCGGGCTCGGTGACGGTGGTGCTGATGATGGCGCTCGGAAGTCGGCAGGAGATCGCGCGCTGGCTCGTCGAGCAGCGTTGGCCGACGACGCTCCCGGCCGCGATCGTGATCGATGCGACGTTGCCGACCGAGCAGCGCTGGACGGGCACGCTGGGCGAGCTCGCATCGACCAGCGCCGACGCCTTCGAGGGCGAGGCGCGAGGGCTCCTGGTGTTGGGACCCGTCGTCAGCCTGGCCGAAGCGATCGGTCACGCGACGCGCGGGAGCGCCGAGGGCCCGAGGAAGACGAACGAGACACGAGAGGAGACGGCGTCATGGCGCATGGCACAGGGGTATTGAGCTTCCAGTCCGAAACCTACGGGCCCGCGAACCTGAGCTTCGCCGACGGTGCGGACGTTCGCCAGTTCGTCGAGACGCTCGAGCGGTTCGAGCGCGGCGAGCTCGACGCCGACGCGTGGCGTGCGTTTCGTCTGCTCAACGGCACGTACGGGCAACGTCAGGAGGGCGAGTGGTCGATGTTGCGGGCCAAGCTCCCGCAAGGGTTGGTGAGCGCCGCGCAGCTCGAGGTCCTCGCCGAAGTCGCCGACCGCTACTCGCGCGGGTTCTGCCACGTCACCACCCGCCAGAACGTGCAGTTCCACTTCGTCCGACTCTCGCAGATGGGCGAAGCGATGGCCGTCCTCGCCGACGCGGGGATGACCACGCGCGAAGCGTGCGGAAACTCCGTCCGCAGCATCACCACGAGCGCCACCGCCGGCATCGCTCCCGACGAGCTCTTCGACGTCACGCCCTACGCGCGCGCGCTCACGCGCTACTTCCTGCGCCGGACGATCGCGACCACCCTGCCGCGCAAGTTCAAGATGGCGTTCTCCGCCGGCGGGCGCGACGACTCCTACGTGCTCGTCAACGACGTGGGCTTCAGCGCGCGGTTCGGCGAGGACGGGGCGCGCGGCTTTCGCATGACCGTCGGCGGAGGCACCGCGCTCATGTGCAACGGCGGGCTCGAGCTCTTCGCGTTCTTGCCGGCCGATCGGATCGCGGGCGCGACGGAGGCGGTGCTGCGCGTGTTCCACGCTCGCGGCGATCGCGTGAACCGCAAGAAGAACCGGATGAAGTTCCTCATCAAGCAGATGGGCTGGCCGTCGTTCCGCGAGGCCGTGCTCGCGGAGCTCGCGGCGATCGAAGCGAGCGGCTTCCCGGTGCTCACCCTCGCCGACGACGACCACCGCGTCGAAGCGCCACCCGCGCGTCGCGAGCCGGCGCCGACGCATCGCGAGCTCGCCGAGCTCGTCGCCGCCGAGCGGATCTCGGGGCCCGGCATCACGCCGCGCTACCTGCCGACGACCGCCAGCGCGTCCTACCAGCGCTTCTTCGCGACCAACGTGCTCCGCCAGAAGCAAGCGGGCTTCGCGATGGTGACCGTGGTGGCGCCGATTGGCGACTTGTCGAGCGGGCGTCTGCGCGCGCTCGCGGTGCTCGCTCGGGCCTATGGCGATGGAACGGTTCGCTTCACGATCGGGCAGAACGTCACGCTCCGCTGGGTGCCGCTCGAGCGTCTCGCCGAGCTCCACGCCGCGCTCGACTCGATCGGGCTCGCCTCGACCGACCCCGAGTCGATCGCCGACGTCGCCAGTTGCCCGGGCGCCGAGACCTGCAAGCTCGCCGTCACCCAATCGCGTGGGCTCGCCGAGTCGCTCTCCGGTCGCTTCGCCGAGAACTTCGCCGCGATCGACGGCGCAGCCGGGCTGCGGGTCCGCGTGTCGGGGTGCCCGAACGGCTGCGGCCTCCACCACGTCGCGGGCCTCGGCTTCCAGGGCGGCCTGCGCAAGATCGACGGGCGGCCGGTGCCTCAGTACCACGTCTACGCGGGCGGGCGACCCGACGGAGCGGCGCCGCGGTTCGGTCGCGTGATCGGCAAGGTGCCCGCGCGACGGATCGGCGCGGTCATCGAGCGGCTCGCCGCGCTCTACCAGAGCCAGCGAGCTCCCGGCGAGGACATGGCCGAGTTCCTCGGGCGCGCGGAGCTCGCAACGCTGCGAAGCGCGATCGCCGACTTGGAGAAGCTGGACGCGGCCGACGCGACGCCGGAGGACTTCGTCGACCTGGGCGAGGCCGCCGCTTTCGCGCCCGCGACGACCGAAGGAGAGTGCGCCGCCTGACGCTCGCGGTCCGGTATGTTGGGTGACATGCTCCGACCGCTAGCCCTCGCTTCCTTCGCGCTCCTCGCACTCGTAGCTTGCAACAAGACCGAGGGCATCGCCCCGATGGGCTCGTCGAACGGCGCGACCTCGGCGGTGCCCTCGTCGACCTCGGCGGCGTCGTCCACCGCGGCCGCGACCGCAGCAGCCAGCGCCGCACCCACGGCGAAGAAGCTGGATGCGACCGGCTGCGATCCCGGGACCTCGCTCGAGCCGATCGCGAAGGGCAAGTCGGTCTCGACCGACGAGGTCAAGTTCACGCTGCTCGACGCGCGCGTCGACACCATCGACAACCCGCTCGAGAAGGGGAAGAAGGTCCTCCTCGTGAAGCTCGAGGTCGAGAACGTGTCGCAGCGCGACGACCTCAACCTCTCCATGGCGGACATCGAGGTCTCGCGCGACAAGGCGGCGCCCGCGAAGAACGAGTCGAAGCTCTTCCTCGAGAACGACTTCTTCTACACGCGGACGAAGATCTGCGTGGACCTCGCCGCCGACGTGAAGAAGGGCACCTTCCCGCGGGGCGCGAAGGTGATTGGCTACTTCGTCCGCACGCTGGGCGACGAGCCGTACAAGAGCCTCTGGATCGGGTTCAAGAACCTGTCCCCCGCGTCGGCAGCGACCGGGAAGGCCTTCACGGTGGCGGGGACGCTGCAGATCAAGTGAGGCTCAGTTCGCGTCGGTGGCCGAGGCGTCGGGCGCCTCGCAACCCGGCGGAACGGCGATCGGCTTCGTGAGCGCTTTGACGTGGACGCCGCAACAGTCGTCGCTCACGAAGCTGACGGTCGCGCTCGTCGTCGCGCCGTTGCCGTAGACGACGTCGATCGTGCACGTCTCGGCGGCGACGCCAGGAATCTCGAAGGTGCAGTTCGACGCGCATGCGCCTGCATCGCGCGAGAACCCGCGGCACGTCGACGTGATGCTCTTGACCCCGCACGGAGCGGAGACGAGCACGAACGGCGGCGGGCACGGGGTAGCTCCGCAGGCGCTGTCCCACTGGCATCCCAGTACGTGCGCGACCGCAAGGCATCCGACGACGGCGACCGTGACGAGTCTTCTCGTCGCGGGCGTCATGCGCTCAGCCCCGCGTCAGCAGCTTGTTCAGCAGATCCCGCGAGTACGCCGACAGCTCCCGGAAGACCACGCCCATCCCGGGCGGGTTCGACTCGATCCGGACCACCTCTCCCACCCCTTCGATGGTCTCGATGTCCTCCATGATGACCGTGAAGTGGAGGTTCACCTTCGTCCCGATCGGGAGCGGGTTCTGCGATTTGATGAACACCCCGCTCTTCGAGATGTTGGTCACGTACTCCTGGATGAAGGCGTCGAACGACTCGAATTCCTTGTTGATCGTGAGGCGGTCGCCGTCGCGCTTCTTCTCGTCCATGAGCCGACTCTAGCAGGGTCGACGGAACCGCGCGCCTCGGGCGTTGTCCGATCGGGGGCGATAGATCCTTCGGCCGCGTGATGCGTCGAAGCCGGAAGTCGCGGAGGAACCCATGCGCCGGCGCACTGCTCTTTTGACCACCTCCCTCGTTGCGGGGGCCCTCGGCCTCGGCCTCTTCGCCCAGCACAAGAACGCCCAGGCTCGAGCCGAGACCCCGTTCGCCCCGTCCCAGGTCCCGGAGACGCCGCACGAGCCGAGTGAGCTCCTCGCGCGGAGCTCGCTCCAACGGATGGAGGCGAAGGCCCCGTACGCGGACGGCGGCCCCGTCACCCGCTTCTACGACTTCGGCTGGACCATCGACCGCGTCAGCAACATGGTCAACGACGAGGGACTGATCGGGCGCGCGTCGGCGCGCGGGCTCGACGTGCTCGACGTCACGTGGGAAGACACCGGCCGCGAGATGGGCTCTTCGATTGGCCCCAACATCAGCGACTTCTCGCTCCAGGTCCGGCGGAAGAGTCCGTGGGGTGGCTACGTCAGCAACGTCATGCCCGTCCTCCGGTTCCCGAACTTCTCGGACGTGACCGG
Source organism: Polyangiaceae bacterium (assembly GCA_044224495.1). GTDB lineage: Bacteria > Myxococcota_A > Polyangia > Polyangiales > Polyangiaceae > JBGAKG01. The sequence continues at coordinate 166,080 of JBGAKG010000010.1, forward strand.
TGACATCCCCGCCGACAAGTTCTTCGTCCGCGTCGGCAACGAGCACGACTCCGGCGAAGAGCTCAAGACCGTGGCGCTGACGGACCTCCTCAAGAACCTCAAGGAGTTCGCGTCGACCCCGGCGAGCATCAAGGGCTCGGGCAGCATGCTCGCCCCCCGCGACACGCACTTCCTCGTCAGCGCGCAGGCGATCTTCCTGCCGATCCCGAAGAAGGAGAAGGCGGAGTTCAACCCGGTCCTCTTCAACTACCAGTCCGCGCCCGGGTCGCCGGCCGATCTGGCGATCCTCGTCACGCGCCAGGGCACGAGCATCCAAGTCATCGAGAACCGCGAGCAGGACGCGACCGCCACCGGCTGGGGGCAGGAGCTCTATTACAACAACCGCGGCCAGCGAGCGGCGTTCACGGCCGAGCGTCGGAGCGACGTCGTGCAGCGGATCGAAGAACAGGGCGGGCCGCTCACCGAGGACGACCGCACCGCGATTCAGCGCGGCGCGGACGTGATGTTCCTCGTGCAAGTGCCGCTGAAGCACAAGAACGCCGGGTACCTGAACGGGCTCGGCGCCGGCGGCTACGGCTACGGCAGCGGCGTCGGGGCAGGGTTCGGCTACGACGCGCTCGCGAAGCCTGCGGCCAAGGCGGCCGCGCCCGCTCCCACCGCGACGTCCGCCGGGCAGCTCATGGCCAACGCCGAGGGCGCTCGCGGCGAGATGGGCCCGCGCCCCGACGTCGAGCAGGCGGTCCTCGGTCATGGTCCCAACTTGGGACCGTTCACGGAGGGGCACGATCTGGAGCTCGTGCGCGATCCCACCTTCCCGATCCGGATCACGGTCCAGTTCTACAAGGCGACCTCGAACGGCGTCGTCGGGAACGAGGAGCTCGATCTGATCCGCAAGACGATCGGCGACGTGTACAAGCACGCCGATGCGGTCGGTTCGCTCGTCGTCCCCCAAGGGGACAAGGCGCGGCCGACGGCGTGGGAGAAGGTGCCGGGGGAGTGGTTCCCCTGGTGATCAGCGGGTCACCGCGAGGATCGCTCCGTCCGCGAACCCGCGGTCGCTCGTGCCCGGCTCCGTCCAGTAGAGGAACGTCCCCGCGGCGCTGAGGCCCACGGCGGTCGTCGTCGTCGCCAGCTTCGTCGGCGACGCGTCGAACCGCACGATGGAGCTTCCGCGCGCGGCGTAGAGCGTCGTCCCGACCACGGCCAAGTGCTCGGTCGACCCGGTGACGACGACCGTCGCGGGGCCGCCGCTCCGCGGGAGCCGTCGGATCGCGGCGCCGACGAGGGTCTGGGACTGCGCGTCGAACGTTCCGTCGTCGATCCAGTAGATCGCGTCGGTCGCCGCGACGACGTCGCGTGGGTTCGCGAGGTCGGACGCGAGCGTCGTCTTCGTGCCGCCTGCGAGGGCGACCTCGACGATTGCGCCGGAGTCGCCGCTCTCGACGACCCACGCGTGATCGCCGTCGACCGCCACGGCGGTGGGCGCGGCGAGCCCCGTCGTGACCGTCGTCACCGGCCCACCCGCCTTCGCCACGCGATCGAGGTGCGAACCGTTCGTGAAGTAGACGTACTGCGCGTCGAGATCGAGGCCGCGGAGCGGGCTCGGTGCGCTCGCGCCGAGCAGCGTGACGAGCGGACCCCCGCCGAGCGCCACCTTCGTCACGGCCGGTGCCGGACCGCCGACGAGCAGGTACGCGTTCGTGTCGTCGATCTGCAGGCCCGCCGCGGCGACGAGCGAGCTCGCCAGCGTCGTCGTCGCGCCACCTCCGGTCGGGGCGGTGAGCACCGCGCCCGACACGGGATCGTCGCGGAGCCAGACCAGGCGTGTCGCAGACGCCTGGAGCTCGGTCGGGTGCTGCACGTCGGAGAGCAAGGCGTTGCGCGGTGCCGCCCCATCGGGCGTGGACCCCGCGTCACTCGTCGTCGCCGCGTCCGGCTTCGGCGTCACGACGCCCGCGTCCGACGGGACGATGCCGGTGCTCGTCCCGAGGACGGAGGGGTGCTCGGCGGTGCAAGCGACCAGGAGCACGACGAGGAGGCGCCGCATGATCAGAGCCCCGGGACGCAGTCGTACTTCTGCGCCCACGTGAAGACGGTGGGGACCGACTGCGTATTGGTGGAAGGTTGGAACGCCATCGTCACGCGGAGCCAGTTCCGGTGCGGGAGGAGCGCGGTCGCGAGCGCCGCCTTCACGTCGGCGGAGCCCGGCGTGGGCGTCGACTTGCCGGACGCGGTGACGAGCGCCGCGCTGGTGGCGGCACCCAACGTCGCTTGCGTCTGCGCCGACTGGACCGTGAAGACCACCTTCGAGTCGAGCGGCTCGACCGCGGTGTAGGTGAAGTCGCGCCACACGGGGACGGTCTGATCGGAGCAGGAAGCCACGAAGTCGCGCGTGAACGACGACGCGACGTACGGGTTCTGCGTCGGAGGCGTCGGGAGCGTCGTCGGCGGCGAGGGCGACGTACCGATCGCGCACGAGCCCGGGTACCACTGCCAGTCGTCGATGAGCACGGTCGAGTCCCACGCGTGGTCACCGGTGTCCCAGATCGACGTGTGGAACGTCGCGATCTCGCCCGGCGTGACGGGCGCGTAGCTGTAGAGCCAGCCCGTCGAGCCGCCCTTGATGTAGCCGCCGCAGCTTCCGTCGAAGCCGGTGCCCGACAGCGTGGACGACGTGCAGGACGAGCACCCCGGCACGGTGAAGAGGTTGTTGTTCACCGACACCGGCGTCGTGTTCGCGCCGTACGAGATGTTGCACTTCACGGTCGGCGAGGTCCCGCAGCAGCCCGTGCCCGCGGTCATCTTCGAGCTCGTCAGCATCGCCACGAACGCGTCGTTGTAGGCCGAGCACACCCACTCCGGGTACTCGGACGACAGGTAGTGGAACCGGAAGCTCATGCACTGCGCGTTCGTGGGGACGCGCACTTGGAACGTCATCCCCGCCGAGTCGTAGCCGCCGGTCCCCGCCGCGCAGCCGCTCTTGTTCCACGAGAGACCGCAGGGCGTGGTCGAGGTCGTGTTCGCGTTGTAGCTCCCGCACCACCCCTTCTGAGCGACGAACCCGGACTGGCCGGTGTAGCGCGCGGTTCCCGACGAGAACGCGGCGAGGTTCGTCCCGCGCCGTGCGCCGTTCGCCGCCGAGTTCCCGAAGTAGGGCATGATCCCGTACTGGAGCGCGGCGGGGGCGCTCGTCGCATCGGCGCGGACGAGCTTGGAGGTGCCCGTGATCACGCCCCACTTCTTCGCGGAGCCCGTGGCCGAGGCGCTCGTGAACGAGCAGAGATCGACGGCCTTCACGAAGTCGTCGCTCGTCGTCGTCGCGAGCGTGAGCGCCGAGTCGCAGGTGGTCGGCGCGTTGTCGATGGTCCCGTCGCAGTCGTCGTCGTAGCCGTTGCCCGCGTAGTCGAGCGCGCCGGGGTTCACGACCTTGGAGCAGTCGTTGCAGTCGCCCTCGAGCTCGGTCCAGCCGTCGCCGTCGTCGTCCACGTTCGAGGCGCCCTGGCACGAGCCCGTCCCGGCGAGCGTGAGCCCGCCTTCGTTCAGCGTGAAGGCGGTGCCTGCGTCGACGCCGGTCGGCGTGTCCGTGTAGCCGTTGCAGTACGGGTCGCACGGGTTGTCGGTGCACGGAGTCGATGCGCCGAGGTTCTGCGGGACGAGCGGGATGGACTGCGTGGTCGTCACTCCGAGCGCGTCGCACGTTCCCCACGCGCCCGCGTGGCAGGTGCGGTAGCCGTGGGTGCACTCGACGCTTCCGACCGACACGGAGGCGATCGCGCCGCACGGCACGCTCTCGCCCTCGGTGGCGCAAGCACAGCCGTCGTTGGGCGTGTCGCAGCTCGTCCCACTGCTCGCGGTCGGACCCGCGCCGGGCGTCAGCCCGAGCACGGTCTCGGAGCGCGACTCGCACCCGAAGGCCAGGAGCGCACCTGCGAGCGCGAGCGCGAGCGTGGCGTAGGCGCGAGGAGTCACACCGCGATGAACGGCGGGCTCACGCGCGGCTGTAGATCGTCACTTCTTCTTTCGGACCTCGGCGCAGAGCTCGCTCGGCGGCATCGCCTTCGGATCGCTCGGCGCCTTCATGGCGAGGTTGCCGACGAGGGGATAGCCGTGGTCGTCGCAGAGGGGACGGTAGTGGTCCATCCGGGCCAGCGCGCCCGCGCGGCTCTCGCCCTGGAGCTCGGCCGCGAGCGCGAAGACCGCCGGGTCCGGTGTCGGGGCGCTCGCGACGGCGCTGGGGGCGCTCGCGACGGCGCTGGGAGCGCTCGCGGTCGAGGTGGGTTCGGCATGCGAGCCCACCTTGTCGCACGCGGGGAGGACCGCGATGGCGAGCGACAAGAGCTTGGTCGACTGGATGAGGCGTCGGCGCACCTACCGCGAACGCGACGGAGGCGCGACGCATTCCCGGTGATACGCTCACGCGATGGTGACACGGTGGGTGGCGGTCCTTCTTGGTACTCTTGGCATCGTCTTCGCGGCTTGCGGTGACACGACCACGACTCCCTCGGGCGACGGCGTCTGCTGTCCCAACTCGGCCAGCGCCGGGATGTGCTCCGCCTCCAACTTGCCGTCCGGTGGTTGGGCGGCATCCAGCAGCGAGTGCTCCTCGCACACGTTGAGCTTCGCCGACGGTTGCCCCACCGTGGCTGGGACCGACTCGCACGGATGCGCCTACGTGAACACGGGTGGCATCTCGTGTGCCAACCCTTGCGGCCAGATCCGGCGCGATGCCGGTCCCGATGCCACGGCCGACGCCTCCGGCGAAGGTGGAGCGGATGGCTCCACCGATGCCGCCGGGGACGCGACCTCCGACGCGAAGACGGACTGAGCGCTCAGCTCGCGCGGCCGGCGCGGTCCAGCATCGCGTGCAGCAGCACGTTGCAGCCGGCCTCGAGGTGCTCCGGCTTCGCGTCTTCGATCTCGTTGTGGCTGATGCCGTCCTTGCAGGGGACGAAGATCATGCCGGCGGGAGCGAGCCGCGCCATGTAGACCGCGTCGTGCCCGGCGCCGGACACCGCGTTCATCAGCGAGTAGCCGAGCGCCTTGGCGCCCTTCTCGACCGCCGAGACGCAGCCCGCTTCGAACGGGCAGGGCGGGAAGTACGAGACCTGCTCGATCGTGATGCCGAGCCCGGACTCCTTCGCCGTCTTGGCGACGAACTCGCGGATCTCCTTGTCCATCGCATCGAGCCGCTCGCTGTCGACGTTGCGGAGGTCGATCGAGAACTTCACGCGCCCCGGGATGACGTTGCGGCTGTTCGGGAAGTTCTGCACGAAGCCGACGGTCCCGCGCCCGTAGGGCGGGTAGCGGTGCGCGATCGCCACCGTCTCCTGCATGATCCGCGTCGCGACTTGGAGCGCGTCCTTCCGGAGCCCCATCGGCGTGGGGCCGGCGTGCGCCTCCATGCCGGTGACCTCGCAGTCGTACCAGCGCAGACCGAGCACGCCGGTGACGACGCCGATCGTGATGCCGGCGTCCTCCAGGACGGGGCCTTGCTCGATGTGCGCCTCGAAGTAGGCGCCGAGCGGGTGCTTGCCCGGCTCCTCGGGGCCGACGTAGCCGATGCGCTCGAGCTCCTCTTTCACCGACTTGCCCGCGACGTCCTTCGCGGCGTACGCGTGCTCGAGGGTGAACGCGCCGGCGAACACGCCGGAGCCCATCATGACGGGGACGAAGCGCGAGCCTTCTTCGTTCGTCCAGAACACGACCTCGATCGGAGCTTCGGTCGCGATCTTGCGGTCGTTCAGGGTGCGGACGACCTCGAGCCCGGCGAGCACGCCGTAGTTGCCGTCGAACTTGCCGCCGGTGGGCTGAGTGTCGATGTGGCTACCGCAGGCGATCGGCGGGAGCTTCGGGTTCTTCCCCTCGCGGCGCATGAAGACGTTTCCGATTTTGTCGATCGTGATCGTCATCCCCGCTGCCTTGGCCCAGGAGACGACGAGGTCGCGCCCCTGCCGATCGAGATCGGTCAGCGCGAGTCGACAGACGCCACCCTTCGCCGTGCCGCCGATCTTGGCGAGCTCCATGAGCGACTCCCAGAGCCGCTTTCCGTCGACCACGAGCCCGCTTGCCGATCCGTCCATGACCTGCCTCCTCGACCGCCCTCAGTTCTTCACGCAGTAGGGTAGCCCGCTCTCGTTCTTGTTCGGAGCCTTGGCGAACGCGCCGCAGTCCCCGTCGTCCGAGTGCATGATGCCCTGCTTTCCCTTCTTGAAGGTGTTGTTCGCGATCGTGACCGATTTCAGGTCCTTGGCGTTCGTCCCGTAGAGGGTGAACAGGCCGTGCGCGCCGTCGCTGCTCGAGCCGAAGAACTCGAACGTGCACCCGTCGAAGGTGGTCCCGCTGGTCTTCGGGTAGATGAAGAACGCGCCCCAGTCGCCCTCGGCCGGCGTCGCGCTCGCGCTCGAGAAGGTGACGCCCTTGGCGACGAGCGTGCCGCCGTTGCCTTCGCCGATCGAGAAGTAGCGATCCTGCGAGACCTTGATCGTGTTGCCGCTCGAGATCGTGAGGGTCGGCGCAGTCGAGTCGCTCTTCACGTGGACATTGCCGTCGAGGACGACGGGCACGTCGAACGCAGGCCAGGTCTGCGTCGCGTCGACGACGCCGTCGATGGTGTGGATCGGATCGCCGAACTTGTTCTTCGCGCCGATGCTGCCGAGCGCGTTCGGAGCGACGATGAGCGAGCCCGACTTGTTCTCGCTGAAGGTGTTGTTCTCGAACTTGGCGAAGCCGCCGTTCTCGCCGGACTCGAGCGCGAACTGCGCCGTCTTGCGGACGGTGGAGTTGGTGATCGCGACGCGACCGGTGTTGCGCATGTTGTCGAGGTGGATTGCGGCGCGGCTCGAGTTCACTTTGCTGCCCGCGTACTCGATGATGAGGTGATCGAGCACGGTGCCCGCGCTCACCTTCTCGGCGAAGCCGATGCCCTGCCAGTCACCGGCGGCGGGCGACTTGTTGTTCGACGTGAAGAGGACCGGCGCCGCGTCGGTGCCTTGCACGACGAGCTTGCCGTAGTCGACCCAGAGGTACTGGTCGGTCTCGAAGGACATCTTCACGCCCTCTTCGATCGTGAGCGTCGCGCCCTCTTGAACGTGGATCGAATCCTTGATCGAGACGGTGCAGCCCTTCTTCATCGTGAAGTCGGCGGTGATCGTCGTCGGGATCTCGCAGCCGGCCGTGGCCTGACCCGTCTTCGTCTCGCCGGTGGCCGAGGGGCCGTTGCCGGACGAGCCGGTGTTGCCACCACTGCCGTTGCCGTTGCTGGCGTTCTGGCCGCTGCCACCGCTGGTCGTGCTGCTCGTCGTGGTCCCGCTCCCCGAGGGGTTGTCCTTCTTGCATCCCGTGACCGAAGCGACGACGACGAGGCTGACGAGGAGAGCGGTTTTGCGCATGGTCCGGTCTTACACCACGACCGACCGCCTGGGAACCGAGGCGCCTGGTCGCCTCCGACGATGTCCGATCAGGTCAGATCGGCAAGTCAGCTCGGCGGGTCAGCTCGGCGCGAAGATCTTCACGGTCCGCGCGGGGACGCTCACCTCGAAGGCGCCGCTCGCGCGGGTGATCCGGCCGCGATCGGGATCGAGACCTTCTGTCCCGTGAGCGCCGAGCGAGCCGCCGAACACCTCGACCAGTGCATCCACGCCGCGCACCGCGATGCGCGCCGTCGCCGGGACCGCGGCGGGGTTCATCACGAAGACGGCGCCGGGCTTGCCGTCGCTCCGCCGGACGTGGACCGTGACGTGGACGGAGTCGGGATCGACCGCGTAGGCCGGGAGATCGAGCTCGCGGATGCGCTCGGCGACGATCGCGTCCGCGCGCGCGGCGTCGAGGTGGGGCTCGAGCTCGAGGCCCGCGACGTCGTGCGGGACGTCGATCGAGCGGAACCCACCGTCGCGCGACGGGACCTCGGGACCGATCGTGACGCGGCACCCGGAGCGCGCGCGCTCGCGGAGCTGGGCGAAGACGTCCCCTTTGAGGCCGAGCGCGGTCGCGCAGACGATCCACTTCGCGCCGGCCGTGCCGGGGCCGATCGATTCGCCGCCGGTGTACGCGAAGGGGACGCCGCGCGCGGCGAGCGCGTTCTCGAACGCACGGAGGAAGGTCTCCGCCGCGAACGGTGCCGACTCGGGCGGGGGGCCACCTTCGGCGCCGGGCGACTCGAGGCACGTCTCCCGGAAGCCCTTGCCCATGATGTTGAAGAACGCGGGCGTGAGCGGGCCGAACGCGTGGCTGGCGCGCGCGAGGCGCCGGATCGCGCGCGGCATCACGAGCCGGACCGGGGCCGGGCGCTCGAGCGCGTAGAAGTCGATCCGCTCGAGCGCGCTGGTGAGCGCCTTGTAGACGTCGGCGAGAGGGCGCGGCGTGCCGTAGCGATCGATCGGCGCGCCGATCCAGCGGTCGCGCTCGACGGCCATGTAGAGGTTGAAGCCGCGCAGGCCGTACGCGAGCGCCGCGCAGAGGGTGTAGATGGAGTCCTTCTCGTCGTGCGGGGCGAAGAACGGCGGGAACCCGGCGCCGACCTCCGCGCCGTACGCGGGGACGCTCTCGCCATCGCAGCGGACGGCGAGCTCGGTGGTGCGGCGCATCAGCACCGCGTGCTCTTCGGGGGTCGCGCGGTGGTAGTAGTCGAGCGCGACGAGATCGAGCACGCCACCGAGGCGCGACGGGTTCAGCGGCGTGGCGGCCTCGCCGAGGGGCAGGTTGTGCATCGTGGGCACGCCCGAGACGCCGTGGCTCGCGAGCGACTTCGCCATGCGCTCCATCGAGTGCGCGAGGAGCTCTTCTTGGTACTCGACCCAGTCGAGGTGGCGCGGGAGCGCGTCGGCCGACTTCGCGTCGAAGCGGGTGGGCGCGGGGGCCGAGGCGAACGTGAGCTCGGGCTCGTTCCACGCGGCGCGGAGAGCGCTCGGCTTCTTGTACTTCTTCTGGAGGAACGAGCGGAACAGGGCGATCGAGTCGGGGTGGTAGTCCTGATCGTAGGCGCCGTCGCGGAAGTAGAGCGCGCCCTCGTTGTCGATCTGGACCATGACGATCGGACCTTCGGGCCAGAGGTTCTTCGCGAGGATCGGCCCGCACGCGGCGAACCACTCCTCGACCTCTTCCAGGAAGGCCTCGCTCGCGTAGCTCGGCACGGGGAAGCCGATCGGGACCATCGGCAGCATGACCGGAGCGTCCTTCGGGGTGCGCGCTTGGCAGGCGCGATCCCAGACGACGCGCTCGGGGATCCCGAAGTAGGTGAGCTCGGCGTTGATGTGCGGGCCGGGGCGCGCGACGACCTTGAGCCCGCGCTCGTGGGCCAGGGCGAGGAAGCGATCCAGGTCGAGCCGCGGGTTCGTCGTGCCGAAGTCGAGCTCGCCCTTCGCGCGTTCGTGCTCGCCCCACGGGACGTAGACGTCGACGAGTTTCAGGCCCATCGCCTTCATCGCATCCAGGCCGGGCGCCCACGCGCTCGGGTGGTGACGCCAGTAGTGCATCGCACCGCAGACGAGCGGCAGGTGCTCGCCGCCGCGGAGGACGAGCCCCGCGGGTTCCAAGTGGACGCGCCGTTCGGACCTTTCGGAGGACGAGTCGGTCACTGCGGCGTCACTGTACCGAACTTCGGGTTCGACGCGAGGCCCGTCGCGTCGATGACCTGGATGGTCCAGCTCAGGGTCTTGCCCTTGAAGCCGGCGCCGAGATCGATGTTCACCGTCTGGGTGAGGGACGTATCGAGAAAATTCAGGGTCTGCGACGGGTAGCCCTGGAGCTCGACGCGGATCGACGAGACGGTGCTGTCGTCGTCGTGGAACTGCACCGTGAAGGTGAAGTGGTACTTGTTCGCGGCGGCGTCGAGCGCGAGCGTGTCCGGCGCGGTCACGGTGTCGAGGACGGGAGCGACCTTCACGCCCGAGGGCCCGCAAGCGACGGCGAGCAGGAGGGCGGTGAAGGCGAGCGGTCGCACGCTTCGAGCATACCACCCCCGGGTGTACGGAGTGGCGCGTGGATTGCTTCTCGCTCCTGGCATGACCGACAAGACGCCCGTTCAGAAGCAGATCGAAACGAGCCTCGACACGCTGACGTCGCTCCGGGACGAGATTCGGCTCCAACTCCACCTCGCCGGGATGGACGCGAAAAAGACGTGGAACGACGTGTTGGAGCCGCAGGTCGAAGAGGCGAACAAGCTGGCCGAGGACGCGACTGCGATCTCGCAGAAGGCGATCGAGGACATCGTCGACCGCTTCAAATCGTTCCGCGACGAGCACGTGACGAAGAAGTGAAGCGCAGCGCCTGCGCGCGGGCGCGGGGCGTGCGCAGTAGGCATTGCACTCCGATGTAGCCTCATGCGAGCGTGCCTCCATGAGTGCCAACTTGGAGTGGCCGCGCGCGCGTGTCCGCGATCGGGCATCGGCCCCCGCGCTCGGTTGGCCGGCGCTCTTCGGTCTCGTCTTTGGCGTCCTCGCGCTCCGCCGTGGCGATCCGTTCGGGGTGTTCGGTGCGGTATCGATGCTCGTGTTCGGGGTGCTCCAGTACACGAGACCGGGGCTCGTCGGTCCGCCCTTCCGTGACGCTCGCGTCTTCGTGACGGACCGCGCGCTCACGATCGACGGTCACCGCATCGACGTCTTGCGCGTATATCGGAGCGAAGCGACGCAGGGCCCGGTCGTCGTCGTCGACGTGCGCGGCGGACCCGCCACCACGATCCTCTGCCCGACGAACGACGACCGCCGGCTTCTGCTCCGGGCGCTCGGCGCCTCGGCGTCGGCGCCGTACGTCTTCGCGTACACGCCGTGGTTCGCGCGAGTGCCCGCCACACTGGGGATGATGCTCGTGCTGCTCACGGTCCTCGGGCGGTTGGTCCACGTGCTTCCGGCCGAGATCGGCTGGCGTCCCCTCTGGTTCTTGAACCTCGTCGTGTTCTCGGTCGTGCTGCAATCCCGGTTCGAGCTCTCGAAGACGGAGCTGCGGGTGGGTCGAGAGGTGATTCCGCTCGGTACCGTTCGCAACGTCCACGCCGAGGGGAGCGGGCTCATGGATGTCCCGATTTGGCTCGTGGTCGCGCACGAGGTCGGCGTGCTCAAGGTACTCGTCCCCGGGCGCTTGGCGGACGCCGCTGCCGCCGCAGTGGAGAAGGCCGCGAAGCGCGCCCGCGGCCGCACGTGATTCCGGGGTTTCAGACTTCGTCGGGGAGCGTTCGCTTCAGGAGCGCGTGGAGCTCCGCCATCTCGGCATCTTCGGGCGCGAGCCGCGCGAGCGACTGCGACACCTTCTGCACCGTCGGCGTGACGAACTTGAGGAACGACGGGTTCCCCTTCACCCGATCGATGAAGACGAAGCGCCCCGCGTCCTTCAGCTTGCGCTGGACGGTCATGTAGTCGAACTCGCGCCCGAGGCGCGCGCGCTCCTCGGCGGAGAGGCCGCCGTGCTCGCCGTACTCGCGCAGCCGTGCGTCGACGAAGTCGCGGTCGAACTCTTGGTAGCTGTCGTTCAGGAGCGCGACCATGTCGTAGATGCGCGGGCCGAGGAGCGCGTCCTGGAAGTCGATCCAGCAGAGCGAGGCACCATCGTTCCGGACCATGAGGTTCCGAGACTGGTAGTCGCGGTGGACGAAGCCGCGCGGCCACGATGCGATGCGGTTCGCGAGGCTCTCGGCGATCCGATCGAACGTCGCGCGGTCTTCGGGCGAGAGGTGATGCCCGCGCGCCTCGAGGCCCCACTCGCGGAAGTGATCGATCTCCCACTTGAGGAGATCGTGATCGAAGGAGCGGGTGGTGACGATCGAGCCTTCGGGGAGCGCGTGGAGGGCGCGCTGCGCGGCGGCGAGATCGGCCACGGCGCGCGCGTAGAGACGCGGCTTGGCGGCCGGATCGCGAAGAAGAAAATTCGCGAGCGTGTCGTCGCCGAGGTCCTCGATGAGGAGCCAACCGGCGTCGGTGTCTTCACCGAGCACGCGTGGGACGTCGACGCCGCGCTCGGCGAGGAGGTCGCGCACCTCGAGGAACGGCCACCGCGGCGGGGCGTGGTGCTTGCCGATCTCTTCCGGCTTCCCGCCCTCCGGCACGAACATGCCGACGGCCGACCCGTCCGCCAGGCTCACCCGGAAATAACGCCGCGTCGACGCGCCACCGGGCATCTCGGTGTAGCTCAACCCGGCGCCCGGGGAGACGGCCTCCACGAGGGCGGCGAGCGGCTCGAAACGAAGCTCCGGCATCGGCCACGCCTGTACCACGGTTCCCGAATCCGGTGCACTTCCCTGCGGGCCCATTCAAGGCGCCGTGGTAGAGCGGGGCGTGCTTCGTGCTCCGGCGACCGGGTTCCCTGGTGAGATCGAGAAGGTAGAGGCCGCCGTCGGCTTCGCGCTCGACGCGGCGCGCCGGGCGGCGATGGCGGCGTGGCTGGACGAGATCGTCGTCTGGAACGCCAAGATGGATCTGACCGCAGCAAAGACGGGCGAGGAGCTCGTCGAGCTGATGGTGACCGACGCGCTCGTTCTCGCGGCGGCGCTCGGGGGCGGCGCGGGGACGCGGGTCGTCGACGTGGGGACGGGTGCCGGCGCACCGGGGTTGGGGCTCGCGATCGCGCGGCCGGAGCTGAAGGTGACGTTGGTCGACCCGCTCCAGAAGCGGATGGCTTTCCTTCGTACCACTTTGGGACGACTGCGGCGGGCGGACGTGGCCCTCGTGACGGGTCACGGCGACAAGGTCGTGACCGACCCGCCGGGGTTCGACGTGGCGATCTCGCGCGCGACGCTGGCCCCCGCGGACTGGCTCGCGCTCGGACGGAAGCTCGTCGGGGAGGGCGGGACCGTGTTCGTTCTCCTGGGCGAGAGCGAGGCGGGGGCGGACGCGTTGCCACCCGAGGCGGAGCGGCGCGAGTACGCGTGGCCGGTCTCGGGCCGGAAGCGAAGCGTGCTCCGGTTCGGGTGACCGCTCACGCGCTCACGCGCTCACGCTCGATGCGCTGCCACCTGAACCACTCCGCTCGGACCTCCGTGGAAGGGGCCCTCGTGGATCTCGCGAACGAGCTCGCGGCCCACGTCGAGCACGAGCGGCGCGAGCTCCTCGCGTAGCCCTGCGAGCGTCATCAGGAGCTCCGGAGCCTTCGGGCCGCCGTGGCCGTACTCGAGCTGCTCGGGCGTGTACGCCTCGAGCAGGAACACGCCGCCCGGTCGCAGCGCGCGCGCGATGAAGCCGTGCACGCGCCGCCGAATCGGCGGCGGCATGTGCGCGAACGTCGCGACGATGCCGGTGAACGACTCCGGCGTGGGCTCCCACGTCGCGAGGTCGGCGAGGATCGTCGTCACCTTCACTCCCTTGTCGTTGGCGAGGCGCTCCGTCTTCTTCAGCCCCTCCCGCGAGAAGTCGACGGTGGTCACCTCGTGACCGAGGCCCGCGAGGAAGACGGCGTTGCGCCCTTCGCCTTCGGCGAGACACAACACCGGGCCCGCGGGGATGCGCGCGGCCTCGTCCCGCACGAAGTCGTTCGGCTCGCGGCCGTAGGCGTAATCGTCGGCGCCGAAGCGCTCGTCCCAGAATTTCGGATCCATGGGTGCTAGCCTAATCCCGTGCGAAGGCTCGGGGTGGTGGCTTCGATCGCGGGTGCGCTCATCGCTTCGGGCGTGGCGTGCAACGCGGTGTTGGGGCTCGACGACCTCCAGCCGTGGCCGGACGCGGGCCCCACCGTAGACGCCGGCGGTGGGCCGACCCGGATCGCGAACCCCAGCGTCCCGCCCACCTGCCTCGTGCTGCAGAAGGACCGCATCTTCTACTGCGCGGGCCAGCGGGTGATCGTCGCGAACCGTGATGGGAGCGCGCCGCACGAGTTCGTCCCGGAGGGTGGTGTCGGAGCGTTCGCCGCCGGACCCGTCGGCGCGAGTTGGACGTCGAACGGGATGCTCCTCTCGATGGGCTTCGACGGCGGTGCGCCGGCGGTCGTCGTCGACGGGGGCGTGCTCGACTCGGTGGCCTGCGCCGGTCCCTACGCGTACTTCGGAGCGGCGGGCGACGGCGGCACGGAGCTGCGGCGGGTTCGCCTCGACATCGGCGGCGAGCCCTCGACCGTGATGTCCGTCACCTCGCTCGATTCGATGGCGGCGCGGGACCTCGAGCTGCTCGTCGCCGACGAGAACCGCGTGAGCCGCGTCTTCCCTGCCGGGATCGACGACGCCGGAAACAGTCAGCCCGACGGTGCATCCGTCTTCTCCCTGGATGCGACCGCACCCCACCGGATCACCGGCGCAGGGGCGCGGGCGTGTTGGATCCGCGGCGCCACCTCCAACGTGGACATGACTACGGATTTTCTCTCCGCGTCGGCGGTCCCGGTCGCGCACACACCGACCGCCATCGCCGTCTACGGGGAGGACCTCTACACCGTGAACGAGAGCGACGGTCTCGTGCTCCGCCGCGGGCCGACCGACACGAAGGTCCTCGCCGCCGGCCAGAGCGGCGCGCGCCTGATCGCCGTCGACGAGACGTCGGTCGTGTGGGCGACCGCGACGGCCATCTTCGTTCTCCCGCGGATCTGATTCGGATATCGTCGTTGGGTGAGCGACTCGGTCCTCGCCAACGCCCAGCGTCGCGTCGGGACGACGATCAAGGGCAAGTACCGCGTCGAGGGGGTGCTCGGAACCGGCGGCATGGCGGTCGTCTACTCCGTCACGCACACGCGCAACAACGCATCGCTCGCGTTGAAGATGCTCCACCCCGAGCTCTCCTATCGCGAAGACATCCGAACGCGCTTCCTCCGCGAGGGCTACGCCGCGAACACGGTCGCGCACTCGGGCGTCGTGATGGTCGTCGACGACGACGTCACCGAGGACGGCGCCGTCTTCATCGTCATGGAGCGGCTCAAAGGCTGCAGCGTCGAGCAGCTCGGCAAGGTGATCCCGGTGCGCGACGCCGCGGCGATCGTGGATCAGCTCCTCGACGTGCTGGGCGCGGCCCACGGCAAGGGCATCGTCCACCGCGACGTGAAGCCCGCGAACCTCTTCCTCACGCGCGACGGGACGGTGAAGGTCCTCGACTTCGGCATCGCCAAGGTGCGCGACGCGCTCGCTTCGGTCACGGGGCAGACCACGAGCAGCGGCGTGCTGATGGGGACGCCGGCGTTCATGTCGCCCGAGCAAGCGCTCGCGAAGACGCCGGAGATCGACGCGCGGAGCGACATCTGGGCCGCCGGCGCCACGCTGTTCAACCTGGCGTCCGGCCGCTTCGTCCACGAGGCCGACAACGCGCCGCAGATGTTGGTCAAGGCCGCGACGCAGCCGGCGCCGTCGCTCGCGAGCGTTGCTCCGTCCGCGCCCGCGCCCATCGTCGACGTCGTCGCGCGAGCGCTCGCGCAAGAGCCCGCCGAGCGCTTCCAGACCGCGGAGGAGATGCGCACGGCGCTCCGAGAGGCGCACAAGAAGGCGTTCGGCGAGGCACCCTCGCGCGAGCGGCTCGTGGCGATGGTGACGGCGATCGAGGTCACCCGCTCCGTCGACGAGATCGCGAGCGCACCGACCGAGAAGCAGAAGTCGATGGAGGTCACTCCGCCCGCGCGCCAATCGCCGGAGAGCGCGACGGCGGAGCCCGTGTCGGCGGCGCCTCCGTCCGCGCCCGCGTCCGCGACGCGGTCGCGCTGGGTGTACGGCGGAGTGGCCCTCGCGCTGGTGGGCGTCGCGAGCGTGTTCGGCTGGAACCGGTTGCACGGGGACTCGAGCTCCGGCGGCGAAGCCCCCCTGACGACCGTCTCCTCCGCGGCGCCTTCGCTCCCCGCGTCGACGAGCGCGACGGCCCAGCCCACCGCGCCGCCCGCACCCAGCGCCGCTCCCGTCGCGAGCCAAGTGCCGCCCGTCGCCTCGAGCGTCGCCCACGCCGCCCCGAAGACGACCAAGTCGACCGCGGCGCCGGCGGTGAGCGCGAAGCCGAGCTGCGATCCGCCCTACACGGTCGACGATCGCGGACACCACGTCTACAAGCCGGAGTGCATGTGAAGGTCGCCGCGTCCGCGCTCGCCATCGCCACGCTGGCCCTCGCCGGTACCGCGTTCGCGCAGGACAAGGCGGCCTGCATCGAAGCGTCGGAGAAGGCGCAGGACCTCCGCGACGTGCACCGGCTGGTGGAGACGCGGGCCCAGCTCCGCATCTGCGCGTCCGACGCTTGTCCCAAAGCGGTACAAAGCGACTGCGTCACTTGGCTCGCCGAGGTGGAGCGCGCCATCCCGTCGATCGCGATCTCGGCCATCGACGACGAGGGCGGCGCGCTCGTCAACGTGAAGGTCTGGGTCGACGGCAAGCCGATCGGCAACCGCCTCGGCGGCGATTTCGAGGTCGATCCGGGGCCGCACAAAATCCACCTCGAGGGGATCAACGGCGGCACGGCGGATCGGCAGGTCACGGTCGCGGAGGGCGAGCGGTCGAGGCCCCTCCGCCTCGTGCTCTCGGCGCCTCAGGACGCCACGCCGGTCCCGCAACGCGAGCTCGCGACGCCCGTCTGCGACGACGCGAAGCAAGGCGACGGTCCCGCGCTCCGCGCCGCGGGGTGGGTCACGCTCGGCGTCGGCGGCGCCGGGCTCGTCGTCGGCGCGCTCTTCGGTGGTCTCGCGATCGGGAGCAAGAGCGCCGCCCGCTGCGAGGGTGCCTTCTGCGATCCCAACGCGCTCGACCGCGCTCGCATGCAGGCGACGGTCTCGACGGTGGGGTTCGTGGTCGGCGGCGTCCTGGCGGCGGCGGGCCTGACGCTCGTGCTGGTGGCTCCGCGGGGTAAGAAGCAGACCGCGCTCGAGCTCGCGCCGTCGATCGGCGCCACGTGGGGAGCTTCGCTCAGCGGGCGCTTCTGAGCGCGGCGAACCCTTTCCCGGTCCCTGCGGCTCTCACGCTCAGGAGCCACCGTCATGAGCACGAAAGCCATCACCGTCGAGACGTTCACCCCCACCATCCAGGCCGAAGGAATCGTCGTCCTCGACTTCTGGGCCGCGTGGTGCGGACCGTGCCGCGCCTTCGCGCCGGTGTTCGAGGCCGCTTCGAAGCGGCACCCCGACGTGACGTGGGGAAAGGTGGATACCGAGGCCGAGCAGGAGCTCGCGGCCGCGCTCGACATCCGGTCCATCCCGACCCTCATGGTCTTCCGCGACGGGATTCTCGTCTTCGCGCAGCCGGGCATGGTTCCCGCCGCCGTGCTCGACAAAATCCTCGACCGGGTGCGCGCGCTCGACATGAAGGAGGTCCGCGCGAAGGCCGTTCAGATGGGCGAGGAGCGAGCGGCCTCGGCGCGTTGACGTGGGCGCGTCCCGTGCGTGAGCAAGAGGCAGAAATGACCATGGGCTACGAGTCGTCTGCGACGTACCGATGACTCATGCGTCTTCGACGGTTTGCGCTCGTGGCTCTCGCGCTCTTCGCGTGCAGGTCGAAGGGCGCCACCGACTCTCCTGACGCGGGCGCATCGATCGTCGCCAGGACCGACAAGTACGGCGTCACGCTTCGCGCCACGGGCGTGCCGGGCACCGTCTACACGGTGGGGAGCGACAAGTTCGAATGGAACGGTGACACTGTCGCCGCGGCGTACGAGCTCGGCATCCCGACGAAAGACCTTCCCGCGGGCGGCACCATCTCGGTGACGGCGCGCTGGTACGATGATGCCAACGTACCGCGTGAGCAGGTGATCAGGGTCCCCTTCACGCGGCCGGAGCCGCTCTCGATGCCGACGACGCTGGCGGCGACGGCCACCAGTTTGCCGGCGTTCGCCGGGTTCGGTGCCCCCGGGGCGACCTCGCGCCCAGCGTACACCGTGGCACTCGCGCCGGGTTGCACGGTTCTCCTCGATGGCAACGAGGCGTACCACTTCGATCTCGGCGCGAAGTGGGTTCGGTCTTCGCGCGACTGGGAAGCCCCGTACGACGTGACTCTGCCGCTCGATCGCGACGAAGCGGTCGTGAAGGCCGGTCGCTTTCCGGACGTCCTGCATCCGGACGAGACGCACGTCGTTCGTCTCGAGTGTCCTGGACTCGGGCCGCAGGAGACGACCCTCGGCGTCGATCCTTTCGGGCGCGCGTGGACCGTCCATGGCATCTTCCACGCCTCGTTGCCGACGACCCATCCCGCGGGCTCGCGGAAGACGCTCGTCGTCGTCCACGGCAGCAAGTTCCTCGACGGGCTGCGCCGCGGAGAAGACATCGCGCGCTTCTACGGACCGTCGGTGCCCGTGATGGATGTCGACCTCGTCGGAAAGATCATCGAGCGAGACTCCACCTCGACGCAGACGTGTCCGGGTCGCACCCTCGAGCTCCGGTCCTTCGAGATCAGCGTCGACGATCGTCACGGGGGTTTCGTCGCTCGCACGACCATCGAGCCCAAGCTCGACTGTGCGAAGCTCGATGGGCCCAACGTCTCGAGCATTCTCGGGGCCGACGGTGGGACGACTCTCGTCGTCCGCCCCGACGATGCGAAGGTGGACGCGTGGGCGAGGACGATCCTTCGGTGACTCGCGCGCGGAGCTCCTTCATCGTGGTACGCTTCGCGGTTCGTTGACCCCGTCGATCCGTCCCACGTCACGTCTCGGCCCTTACGAGGTCGGCCCCAAGATCGGGGGCGGCGGCATGGCCACGGTCTTCCTCGGGCGCCGCGTCGAGGGTGCTCCCGACGGCGAGATCGTCGCGATCAAGGTCATCAAGGACGAGCTCGCCCAGCAGAGCACGTTCATCCACATGTTCCTCGACGAGGCGAAGATCCTGTCGCGCCTCTCGCACCCGCGCATCATCGAGACTCGGCACTTCGGTGTCACCGAGCAGGCCCGCTTCATCGCGATGGAGCTGCTCCTCGGGCGTTCGCTCATGGACGCGTGGGACGTCTGTCACTCGCGCGAGACGCGGGTCCCGCTCGACCTCGCCGCGTACATCGCGCTGGCCATGGCCGACGCGCTGACGCACGCCCACGATCTCGCGGGCGAGGACGGCAAGCCGCTCAACCTCGTTCACCGCGACGTGAACCCGACCAACGTCTTCCTGACCTACGACGGCGCGGTGAAGCTCATCGACTTCGGCCTCGCCAAGGCCGAAGGGCGCGTGACCAAGAGCGCCGAGGGCGTGGTGAAGGGCAAGGTCCCCTACCTCTCGCCGGAGCAGGTCGCCGAGCGCCCGATCGACCGCCGCACCGACATCTACGCGCTCGGCGCGACGCTCTGGGAGATGACGACCGGCAAACGTCTCTTCAAGCGCGACACCGATCTCGAGACCATCCGCGCCATTCGCGCGCAGGACGTCCCCGACCCGCGCACGATCGCGCCGGGGCTCTACCCCGATGCGCTCCATGCGATCGTCGAGCGCGCGCTCCAGCGCGAGCCCGACGCTCGCTACGCGACGGCCGAAGACATGGCGGTCGATCTGCGTGCCTTCCTCAAGAAGCACGGGCGCAAGACGCCGATGCCCGAGGTCCTCGCGAGCTGGCTCGAGGAGCTCTTCCCCGGCGAGCACGCGCGTCAGAAGGCGTGGCTCGCGAAGGTGTCGGGCATGCGCGCGAAGCCGCGCTTCACGATGCGGCCGCCGGTGCCGCTGGCCGAGGTGCCCGCCGATCGTCTCGGCGCGACGAACCTCGACGAAGCCGACGAACCGGTCGTGTCGCTCGTGCCGCCGCCCAACGTTCCGCTCCCCAAGATCGAGCTCCCGCCGGTCGAATCGGTGCCCCCGGAGCCGCCGAAGAAGGAACCCGAGCCCAAGCCGGACGCGCGTCCGAGCGTCACGCTCGCGTCCGCCGATGCGGTGCGGGAGCGGGAGAGCGATCCTTCCGACGATCCGGCGGCGAAGGTCACCGTCGCGCCGCGCGTGTCGCCAGTGCCGGAGCCGCCGAAGAAGACGAAGAAGATCGAAGCCGGCAGCACGACGGAGGCGCTCGTGAACGCACGCGCGGAGGAGACCCCTGCGAGCACGAAGCCCCCGACACCGAGCCTCGCGCGGGCGTTCGTCGTGCTCGTCGTCACGGTCGCCATCGCAGGCGGCTTCTACTGGTGGCTCGGGCGATGAAGCGCGCGCTCGCGGCATTCGTCCTGATCGCGGCGTGCGCGCCCGCGGAGTCGACGCCGAGCACGGTGGCCGTTCCAGCCGTCTCCGCCGCTCCGCTCGGCGCCCCCACGCCGAGTGCGACGACGCACGCGCCGGCGGGGGGCTCGATCCTCCCGATCCGCATCGTCGACGATCGCCTCGAGCTCGGCATGTCGCCGTCGTTCGCGAGCGGGAAGGACGAGCTCCTCGCATCGCCCGAGAACGACTCGTGGCTCGCGACGGTGGTGGACTACCTCTCGCGTCACCCCGAGGTCACGAAGCTCCGGATCGAAGGTCACACCGACGGCCAGGGCGCGAGCGCGTTCGACGATCAACTGAGCCAGGCCCGCGCGGATCGGCTGGTGGGGGCGCTCGTCGATCGCGGCGTCCCGACCGGGCGCCTCCACCCGATCGGCTATGGCAAGACGCGGCCGATCGCGCCGAACACCACGGCGGAGGGGCGCGCGGCGAACCGCCGGATCGAGCTCCACGTCGAGGAGCTGTCGGGAGCGCCGCTCGCGGGTCGCAAGCCGCCCCCGTGAGCTTCAGTTCGTCG
This sequence comes from Polyangiaceae bacterium, assembly GCA_044224495.1. GTDB lineage: Bacteria > Myxococcota_A > Polyangia > Polyangiales > Polyangiaceae > JBGAKG01. The sequence goes on from JBGAKG010000010.1 coordinate 186,619, forward strand.
TCCCGAGCGTGCTCGCGCCGATCGACCAGTCCGCCGCGACGTTTCCGTCGGGGCCCTTCTTCCGTGAGACCGTCGATCCGCTCGCGCTCGTTCCGACGCCGAGCCAGTCGACGGAGATCGGCTCCGCGAGCTCGTTCGTCGCGCACGGGTTGCCCCCGCAGTTCGCGGGGAGCCATGCGCCCGCTTTCTGGAGCGCCATCACCTCGGTCGCGAAGCCCGAGCCCGACGCGAGCCCGTTGCGATAGAACGGTACGCCGTCCGCGATCGTCTTGTCCGGGCGGCGCAGCACGATCACGCGGCCCGAGAACGTGATGCCGGTGGCGCCACCGACGACGTCCCACGCGCTCGCGTAGCACGCCCCGTTCGAGCACGTCGTCTTCGACGCGGTCTCGTTCACGAGGCCGCTCGTGGTGCCGAGGTGCACGACGATGGTCTCTCCCGGCGTCACGGTGATCGCCGGGAGCGTCGCGAGGACGACGGGGTTCGTCACGTCCTGCTCGATCGTCCAGCCCGCGAGCGAGCCGCTCCCGAGCGCGGTGAGCTCGACGAGATCGGCTCCCCCGCTGACGTTGGGAGCGACCTCGGAGAGCTGGGCGAGCGGAGGAAGAACCGGGTTCGCGTCGGTGCCGCCGCCGTCGGTCGAGGTCGGCACCTCGTCGATCGCGTCGGGGAGCTCGGTGACGTCGTTCCCGGCGTCCGCACCCCCCGAGTCACCGAGCCCGATCACGCCGGGGGCGTAACCGCTGCAGCCAGCGACGAAACCGAGGATCCCGAGGGAAAGCGCGAAGGAACGGCAGAAAAGAGCCATGTGCGTCTTACGGTGAGAACAGTCTACACGTTCCCTCCCGCGCGGAGCCTCACGGCACGTTGACGTAGGTCGTCTTGTCGGACGGATTCACCATCACGGTCGCCGGGCTCCACGTCTGCTGGCCGCCGGCCTTCGTCGCCGCGCTCACGCCGGTCGTGTAAGCGACGCCACCGGAGTCCTTGTACTCCTTGCCGTTGAAGACGAAGACGAACGCCGCTTTGGAGCCCGTCTTCAGCAGCGACGTGTGCGGGAGCTTCTTGCCCGCTCCGATGAACTCGGAGAGCGTGAACGTGCACGTGGTCGACGAGCTCGTGCAGTTCGGGAGCGCCATCTCGGCCCAGATCCAGCCGGAGCCCTTCACCGTCACCTTCGACTTGTCCCACGTTCCGGCGCCGAGCTGCGTCAGGTCGATCGTGAGCTGCAGATCGGTCGTGCCGCCCGCGGGGATCGTCATCCCCTTCGCGTCGATGTCGGCGGTCGCGCCCGGTGCCACGTTGAAGGCCCCGTTCGCACCTTCCCAGAGCCAGCCGTTGCCGTAGTCGGTCTGGTACATCACGTCGTTCAGGCCGTACTCGTAGGCGTCCGGCGTGCCGGTCGGCGGGATCGCGAAGACGGTGATGCCCCACTTGTGATCGCCGGCCGTCGCGCCCTTGGGCTCGTGGCCGCCGACGTCCCACCCGCCGTCGTCGTAGAGCGGCGCCCACGGGCCCGTCCAGTTGGGGTCGCGCGTCACGAGGCGCGTGGTCGCGTCGTACTTCATCGAGCCCTTCCACGCGAGCTCGCCCGCGCCGTAGAGCTTGTTCGCGGTGTCGTCGACGCTGAAGTTGATCGCGATCGCGCCCGCGGGCCGCGGGAAGCCGGTCACGTCGGGCGCGGCGTCCACCACGCCGGTGTCCGTTCCGGTCTCGACGGCGACGTCGGGCGGACCGGCCTCGGGGGGCGTGGTGGTGTCATCCGTGCTGCAGGCGACGGCGAAGGCGGCGGTAGCGAGCGCAAACACGACGGTTCTCATGCTGCGTGCGCACTACAACATCCGTGCCTCGCGAAACGCGGGCCAATCCCGAGGTTTGCGACGTAAGCCTCTGCAGCGAATGCGCGAAATTCCAATTTTTGCGTCGGCGTCGCGGTCGCTTACGTAAGCCCTCGCGCGCTGGTCGACGATCGCAGTGTCCTTAGAATCCGGTGGATGAAGATCCCCGTTTGGTCGCTGATCCTTGCCCTCGGCGCTTCGGTCGCCGCCTGCACGACCTCGAGCGCGACGCCGTCGAACGGCACCCCCGATGGCGGAACCTCGGCTTCGGGGACCACGTGCGTCGGCGTCCTGCAGTGCGCCGGCAATTGCGCCGATACCGACGAGGCATGCATCCAGGGATGCATCGATCACGCGAGCCCGAGCAGTCGCCCGATCGCGACGGCGCTTCGTCAATGCATCGGCAACAACGCATGCACGGATGCCGACTGCCTCAATGCAAAGTGCAAGACCGAGCTCGACAGTTGCCTCGGCGATCAACCCGAGCAACAGGGCACGCCGCCGACGGGAACGACCCCCACGGGCTCCGTGCCGGCTTCGTTGGTCGGCACGTGGTCGTCCGTGGGACTCACGACGGGCGTCTCGTGGACGTTCGAGGCCGATGGGCAAACGACCACGGCGTACTCGAACGAGACCAGCATCGCGTCGTGCACGTACAGGACGGAGGTCGCATCGTCCGGCGTCACCACGGCGGGTCCCGACACGTACGTCTACCATCGGACGTCGGGCACGCAGACGTTCAAGCAGTGCACGAACGTGAAGAGCTCGCCGATGGGCGTCGCGGATTTGAAGTACCGCTACGTGCTCTCCACCTACGAAGACAACACGCCCAAGCTCACCATCTACTTCATCGAGGAGAACGGGACCGTCAGCACGTACGGGACCGACATGCACCGCTGACGCCGACGCCGGACGCCAACCGTTCGGTATGGCCGATCATGTGAGCTGGATGGGCCCGTGCGGTCGTGGTTCTGTGACCAAGCGATGGACGCGGAGCAAGTACTCGATTGTCTGGCCACCGGTTACCGACTCGATCTGGATGGCTCGACCTACGTGAAACAGCTCGTCGAACGCGCCGCACCGCTGATGGACGGCGGGCTCGGCGTGCTCGCGTACACCTACGACGCGAGCGACGGCGAAGCGCGGGTCGAGCACATCGCGGCGTCGGACCGCTTCGACTTCGAGTGGTTCCGGCCGTTCACCGCGGCGATCAAGAACGCGACCGGGCGCGATCGCGAACCGGTCGGCTTCCGCGCGTGGCGCCACATGACGTCGGGCCAGGCGAGCCGCATCCCAGCGATGAAGGCTCTGCTCCCGCACTTCGCGCACCTCGGTGGCGCGTGCGACACGTTCGCGATCAACGCGTTGGATGCGAGCGGCAGAGGCCTCTGGATCGGCGCTCCGCTCCGCTCCACCGCCCGCATCGCAAGCGGCCGCATGGCGCTCGGCTCTCGACTGGCCGCGCATCTCACGGCGGCGGTGCGCCTGCGCCGCGGTCCCGTCACGAAGCGTGCGGCGGTGCTCGCGCCCGGCGGTGAGATGCTGCACGCGGAGGCCGATGCCACGATCGTCGCGTCACGAGACGTGCTGCGGCACGCAACGCTCGAGTTCGATCGCGCGCGTTCGAAGCAGCGGCGCTCCGACGTCGATGCTTCCACCCGCCGCTGGCGGCCCCTCGTGAGCTCGCGCTGGTCGTTGCTCGACGACTTCGACACCGATGGCCGTCGCTTCGTCGTGGCCGTGGAGAATCGCCCGCCGACGCGTCCGCTGACGACGGAGCTGAGCGAGCGAGAGCAGCAAGTCGTGACCCATGCTCACCTCGGCCGGACGAACAAGGAGATCGCCTACGAGCTAGGTCTCGCGGCGTCGACGGTTCGCGTCTTGCTTCACCGAGCGGCGGTGAAGATGGGAGTCGAAACGCGAGAGGAGCTCATCGCGAAGCTCGATGCGATGGGCCCCGCGCGGCACTGAGTGCGCCGCGCCACCCCTCAGCGAGCAGAGACACGACCGTTCGCGATTGCGACGCGAGCGCCCGTCGTTCATGCTCCCCGCGTGAGGTTTGGCGCGTTCGTTCTCCTTACGCTCGTCGCGTGCGGTGGCGCAGTGGCCACCAACGTCGACATCGATCCGAGCGCCCCCTCGTGTCGGACGTTCGACTCGCAGCAAGTATGTTCCGAGCGCAAGGACTGCATCTGGCTCGCGGCCAAGCCGGACCCGTGTCATGTCACGGACGACGTTCGGCTCGATTTGCTCGAGCAGCCGGTCTGCGTCCCGCGCGACGCGCAGTCGAACGTTCCGCTCGTGTGTTCCTCCGATGGATCGTGCCCCCACCGCGAGCGGTGCATGAGCATCATCGTCGGCGGCAGTTGCTCGTCCACGCACCAATCGCTGTGCCTGGGGCTGCCCCCGTGAACGGAACCCGCGCATGCCATGGCGATCCTCGTCGTGACCGCGTGCGCTCCTGCTTCGCCGTGATTGGAGGAAGCGGACACTCGTCGTAGCCTTCGGCCCCATGAGTGGCGAATCCCTCCGCGTTCCGGGCCTCCTCTTCATCGATGTCCCCGACAAATCCGGCGAGTCGATCGTGCACGCGGGGCCCTCGGTGGGGTGGGTCGTGCCACGCGGGCTTCGCACGTGGAGCCGCGAGATCACGGTGGTCTCGCGCGTGGAGCTCAGCGAGTCCGTTCGCGCCGAGCTGAAGCTCGGGCTCCCCGAGGAGCTCCCCGCCGTCACCACGCTCCCTCACGCCCGACGAGCCGCGGCCGCGAGCTCGCTCCTCGCCGTCGAGCCGGCGCTGGTCGAGCCGCTGCTCGCGAAGGGGGTCCGCCTCCACACCATCGGATTCGATCGCGTCACCGCGGACCTCTTCTACTTCGCGAAAGGTGGCAAGGGCCCGTCCGTCAACGTGCAGGGCAACCTGTTCGAGATGATCGCCCCCGCGCTGAGCCTCTCGCCGGAAGAGGGGACGCTCGAGGAGTGCCTCGACGGGCTCATCGACCGGATCCTGGCGGAGCTCTCGGGAGGAACGCTGACGGAGGAGAGCGTCGAGCTCGCGGCCGCGCTCAGCGCGGTCGGCGAGGGCATCCAGTCATCGACGGAGAAGATGCAAGCGCTGGAGGGCTACCTCGTCCTCGCCGAGAGTCGTGCCAGCGAGCACGAGGCGCACGCGCGTGAAGTCGCGAAGGCGATCGAGGACGCAACGCGCAGGGGGCGCGTCGTGGTCGGAGTGCCGCGGATCGGAGTCCTGCATCGAAGGGTGCAAGCGGCGCTCGAGATTCAGTACGACGACGGTGAGTCCGGCGAGCGGCGCCGGCTCACGCTGCCGGAGCGCAGCCGCTGGTCCACCGGGCTCGATCCCGAGGAGAGCGCGCCGAAGACGATTGCGCCGCCCCCGCCCGGCGCCCCGGCGAAGCCCGAGGTCCCGCCACCGAACGTGTTCGTCGGCTCCGTGCGCCTCGAGCCGATGCGGATCCCCAAGCTCGCGCGTCGCATCTCGAGCATGCTCGTCGATCACCTCTCCACCCAGCCGGGAGCCGACGTGACGGTGACCCTCGAAATCCGCGCAACGGCGCCCAACGGCCTCCGCGAGGGGGTCGTGCGCACCGTGTCCGACGCGGCGAAGAAGTTGAACTTCAGCGTCGCGCGCTTCGACCGAGAGTGAGTTGGGGCGTCTTCGGGCGCCGTGCGTCTATTGGCACCCACCGTCGATACAGGAACCGGCATCTGCGCAGCAAGGACGGTTGGGAAGCGAGCACGCCGAAAGGTGCTGGTAGCAAGTATCCGTACAGACGAAGTTCACCGCGAACCCGGAACAACACTGGAGGGGGTCGCCCGGTTTGCGGCTGGACCCCGAGGGCAGGCACGTTGCGGCTTCGTTGGACCCGTCCGTCGCAGCATCGGGGAGTGATGCGTCTACGGAGGGATCGGTCGTGCCACCGCAAGCAACGGTCAGAACGACGCCGAGGCAGAAGAGGAGGTCGCGTGAGGTCATTGGCTCTGATCCGTCTTTACACCCAAGCCCGCCGCTCAGCCGCCCCGCACGTGCTCGCGGATGTACGCGTCGAAACCAGCGAAGTCGACGAGACGTCCGCCGCGGAAGTAGACCCCCGCGGACTTGGCCTCCCGAAGCTGGATCCCGAAGCCGTACCGCGCGACGGCGATGAGGAAGATGAACCCGAACCCACGACCCTCGAGCTTGCGGACGATGTCGCTCGGTGCGACCCCGCGATCGAAGTCGGCGCGAGCTGCTCGGCCGATCTCTTCGGCCTCGCGCTCGAACGGGGAGCTCATCACTCCGCCGGCGTCGACGCTTGCTCCGGCGCCGGGCTCGGGCTCTTACCGAACCCGAACAGCCGAGCCAACCGCGACTTGCCGCCTTCGATCGTCAGGTAGAACACCGGGACGACGATGAGCGAGAGGAGCGTCGAGCTCACGACGCCACCGATGACGGCAATCGCCATCGGCGCGCGGAACTCGCTCCCGTCGCCGTTGGACGTGGCCGTCGGGAGCATGCCCAGGATCATCGCCATGCTGGTCATGAGGATCGGGCGCAAGCGCTCCGGTCCCGCTTCCAGCACCGCTTGGAGCGGCGTCTCGCCGTGCTCGCGCACGCGCACGAGCGCGCGGTCGAGCAACAGAATCGCGTTCTTCGTCACGAGGCCCATGAGCAGGATGATGCCGATGAGCGCACCCATCGCGATCGTCGTCCCCGAGAGGAAGAGACCGACGATGGCTCCGACGAAGGCGAGCGGGAGCGTCATCATGATCGTGAGCGGGTGGATGAAGCTCTCGAACTGCGACGCGAGCACGATGTAGATGAAGATGACGGCCAGGCCCATCGCGAGGCCCATGTTGCCGTTCGTCTCGTTCATCTGCCGGATCTGACCGTCGAGGTGGTAGCTCGACCCGGGCGGCATCTTGATCTTGCCGAACGTCGTCTGGAGCTCGGGCACGATCTCGCCGAGCGCACGGCCCTTCGGGAAGCCCCAGATGACGATCTGGCGCTCGCGGTCTTCGCGCTCGATGACGTTCGGGCCTTCGCCGCGCTCGACCGTCGCGAGGTCGCCGAGCATCACCGGACCGCGCGGGGTCTGGATCGTCATGCGGAGCACGTCGTCCACGGTGCTGCGGTCGCTCTTCGCGAGCCGCACGCGGATCGGGATCTCGTCCTTGCCCTGGCGGAGCTTGCCCGCCTCGTCGCCTTCGATGCCGTTGCGGAGCGTCATCGCCACGACCGAGACCGGCACGCCAGCGCGCGCGGCCTTGTCGCGGTCGACGGAGACGCGCAGCTCGGGCCGACCCGGGCTGTACTGCTCTTGGACGTCCGTCACGCCGGGCACCTGCTTGAGCGCCGTCTCGAACTGGCGCGCGAGCGGCTCGAGCTCTTCGTAGGTGGACGCGCGGACCTGGACCATGATCGGTGCCTCGGTCGCGGCGCCTTCGACGAAGGGCGGCGGCGAGATGGCGATCTTCGTGTCCTTGCCGAGCGACGCGTAGAGCGCGTCGCGGACCTGATCCTGCAGCTGCGTGAGCGTCTGCTTGCGCTCGCTCTTGGAGGTGGTGACGACGCGCCACTTCACCTTGTTCGAGTCGCCGTTGGGGCCGACCGTCGAGAGGATGGTGATGAAGTTCTTGTCCTCGAGGACCTTCTTCTCCACCGGGGACGTCTGCTCCCACGTGCGGTCGAGCGAGGTGCCGGCCGGGAGCTCGATGTCGACGACGAACTGCCCGCGGTCCTCGGCGTTGACGAACTCGTTGCCCATCAGGCCGGCGATGCGGCCCATGCCCCAGAGCGAGAAGATCGCGAGCGCGCCGACGATCGCCATGTTGCGCTTGCGCGCGACGGCCCAGCGCAGGCTCGCGCGGTAGATGCCCTCGATCGCCTGGAAGACCCAGAGGAACGGGCGCTTCAGCGGCAGGAAGGGGTCCTTCGCGCCGGGGACGTGCGCCTTCGAGAAGCGGCTCGAGAGCATCGGGTCCAGCGTGAACGCGACGAAGAGCGACATGAGCGTCGCGCCGACGATTGTCAGGCCGAACTGGCGGAAGAACTGACCCACCATGCCGTCCATGAAGGCGACCGGGACGAAGACGGCCACGATCGTGAGCGTGGTCGCGAGGACGCTGAGGCTGATCTCCTTCGTGCCCTCGAGCGCCGCGGTCTTGGGGTCTTCGCCGCGCTCCAAGTGCTTCGTGATGTTCTCGCGTACGACGACGGCGTCGTCGATGAGTAGGCCGATCGCCAAGCTCAACCCGAGCAACGTCATCATGTTGAGCGTGAAGTGCATCAGGTACATGACGAAGAACGTCGAGACGACGCTCGTCGGCAGTGCGACCGAGCTGATCAGCGTGGACCGCAGATCGAGCATGAAGACGAGGATGACGAGGATGGCCATCGCGCCACCGAAGAAGATGGCGACCTCGACCTCGTGCGCGTTCTCGCGGATGAACTTGGACTGATCGATGATGAGCGCCGGCTTCATCCCGGTCGGGAACGTCGGCTCGATCTGGCCGAGCTTCTCCTGGACCGCGTCGGCGACCTGGACGGTGTTCTTCCCCGACTGCTTCACGACGTCGAACGAGACTGCCGCTTCGCCGTTGGCGCGGATGCGGGTCTTCAGCTCTTCGTAGTCGTCCTCGACGGCCGCGATGTCCCCGAGCCGCACGGACGAGCCGTCGGCCGCGGTGGCGACGATGAGGTCGCGGATCTCGTCGACCGTCTTGAACTCGCCGACGGTGCGGACGTTGATGTCCTTCGTGCCTTCGGCGAAGTGACCGGCGGGGACGGTGAGGTTCTCCGCCTTGATCGCGTTCATGATCGCGGGCGCGGAGAGCTTCAGCGCGTCGATCTTGGCGAGATCGAGCTCGACGTGGACCTCGCGCTCGGCGCCGCCCTTGATGTCGACCGAAGCCACGCCATCGACCTGCTCGAGCGCGGGCTTGATGACGTCCTTGGCGAACTTCTGCGTCTCCGCGAGCGTGCGCCCGCTGCCGCTCAGCGTGTAGGTCAAGATGGGCGCGGCGCCGACGTCGAAGCGGTTGATCGCCGGCTCCTTCACCTCTTGCGGGAGCTTGTAACGGGTCTGGGACACGCGCTCGCGCACCTGCGTCGCGGCGTCCTCGATGTTCACGCCCAGCTTGAAGAGGATGATCGTCGTCGAGAGACCCTCGCGCGAGTAGGTCTTCATCCGGTCGATGCCGTTGAGCGACACGACCGAGTCCTCGATCGGCTTCGTGACCAGAGTCTCGACCTCGCTCGGCGACGCGCCCGGGTAGACCACGTTCACGGCGACGACCGGGAACGAGACGTCGGGGAAGAGGTCGGTGCCGAGGCGCGAGAGCCCGACGAGGCCGAAGACCATGAGCGCGAACGTCACCATGACGGTGAAGACCGGACGCTTGATGGCGATGGCGGAGAGGTTCAAGGTGGCCTCCGTCCCGTCAGTTCTTGGCGGGGGTGGTGACGATGGCGTCGCCGTCGTGGATGTCGGAGCCGGGGTTCAGGACGATCTCGTCGGTCGGGCCGATGCCGTCGCGCACGATGAGCGAGCCGTCGGCGTCGGTCGACGCGGCGACGTGGATGACGGTGGCTTTGCCGTCCTTCACGACGATGATCTGGTTCTCGGCGCCCGGGCGGCGCGTGGTCGCCGGGATGCGCATCGCGGGGACTTCCTTGCCGCTGTCGATCGTGGCGTGCACGAAGCTCCAGGCGAGGAGCGGGTCCTTCGGATCGTTCTGGACCTCGATCTCGATCGGCGCGCGACGCGTGGCCTGATCGAGCGAGGGGATGACGGTCGCGACGCGACCGTTGACCTGTCGGTCACGGTACTTCACGACGACGTCGAGGTTCGGCTTCACGAGGTCGGCGAGCTCCTCGCCGATCGTCGCCGACAGGCGGAAGCGCGAGTGATCCTCGAGGTGGATGAGCGGTGCACCCACGCCGACGACGCCGCCCGCCGCGGTGGGGGCCTTGGTGACGAGCCCGGCGAAAGGCGCGGAGATCGAGCGCTGACCCGCCCCGGTGCGCGCGAGCCGCTCGCTGGCGCGGGCGCCCTCGAGCTGCGCCTTCGCGAGCGCGACCTGCGAGCGCGCGGCGACGGCTTGCGCCTCGGTCACGGACTTCGAGGCGACGAGCGCCTCGGTGCGCTTCAGGTTGTCCTCGGCGAGGGCGAGGTTCGCCTCGGCGGCGGAGGTCTGCGCCTCGGCCTGGCCGATCTGGGCGCTCGCCATCGACGCGTCGAGGTAGGCCAGCTGCTGACCTTCCTTCACGTTGTCGCCCGTGGAGACGAGCACGCGCGTGAGCTTGCCGCCTTGCTCGAAGCCCACGTCGGCCGAGCGCCACGGCTGGAGCGTGCCCGTGATCTCGACGCGGGGCTTCCACGTCGTCGCGAGGGGGTGCACCACCGCGATCGGATCCTTCTTCAACGCGGCGGCGGCCGCCGTCTCGCGCTCGCTCGAGATCCCGGCCTGCTTCTCCTTCGCGGCCTTGACCTTCACGCCGATCATGACGGCGAGCCCGATCAGCGCGGCGACGCCCACGACCGCGGCGATCCGCAGTTGGCCCTTCGAAGCCGGCTTCTGATGTTCTTCTTGCTCGAGCCCCGTCATCGTCATGGTGTCCTCGCGGTGTCCCCGGTGCTGCGGTGCTTCGCGTCGCTCGTGGACGAGCGCGCTTCTTCTTCGTCCCGCCGCTCTTGCGCGCGGCGGAGAGTCTCGTTGCCCAGCCCGTAGACGAGCAGGCGTTGTGCGTCGCGGACCCACGCCGCGAGCGGTGGCTTCTTCGGCGACGTGATCATCCGGCGCACGAGCTCGCGGTAGCCGCCGCAGATCATCGTCGCGGCGATCCGCGCGTCGACGTTGGTGCGGAAGAGCCCCGCGTCCTTCCACGTGCGGATCCAGTGCTCCGAGTTGCGCTGCGTGTGCTCGAGGAAGCTGTCGAGCAGGTACTTGTGGTCGCCGTTGCAGCTCTCCACGATCTGGATGAACGCGCGGCTCTGCCAGAGGTACTCGAACGTCGCGAGATCGTGCTCGAAGATGAAGTCGAGCATCTCCTCGGCTTCGGTCGGGAGGGTCTTGAAGCTCTCCGGCTCCTTCACGAGCGCGCTGCAGCGAGCCAGGAACGACTCGACCACCTGGCGGAACGCCTCTTCCTTGCTCTCGAAGTGCAGGTAGAACGCGCCTTTGGAGACACCGGCGCGCTTCGCGATCTCCTCGACGCGGGCGCCCTCGAGCCCCTTCTCGGCAAACACCTCCTCCGCCGTGCGGAGAAGCGCTACCTTGGCCATCAGATCGGGCGTTCGCGACATGAAAGAGGGCCCCCGGCTCGTAAGGGTGGCGGGCAGAATTTCTGACCCGCGGGTCACTATAAGGTTGGATGCCGGCGGGGCAAGAAGGAGCGCATGAAGTTTCGCAAATCGGAGCTGTCGGAAAGCGGACACCCGGAACGCGCGCGTAGTGTCTCGGTGCTCCTCGCCGGCGTCGTGATCGGGGGAGCGCTCTTTCATGCGTCGTGTCGACGAACGAGCGACCCCGGATTCGACATCGTGCCCGTCAGTTCGGTCGCTTATTTGCCGGCGAGCGCCCGCGCGATGCTCGATGGTGGGCCCAGCCGAGAGGCCGGGACGCGCGATGGCGGTGGCGCGACGGTCGGCGTGAAATGCGATCCGCCGCCCGACGACGACTTCGAGCCGAGCGACGAGGTCGAAGAGTGTCCGGCCACGAACGACGTGGGCTGGGATCTCGAGCCCGACATGACGAAGCGGCGCCGCGCGCGCGATCAGGACGTGTGCTGCTACAAGCGCGGTCCGGTTCGGGTGCCGGAAGAAGAATGAGGGGTCGTGCCACCACCCTCGCGGTGCTCGCGCTCGCCGTCGGCGTCGCGTGCGGGGGTGCGGGTCGCGTTCCACCGCCGACCGCTGCCGCGCCCGTTGCGTCGGACGGCGACGCGGGCGCGAGTGACGCCGGCGCGGATGCAGCGGTGGTGGCCGAGCCCGATCGAACGCCGCCGCGGGCGAAGGTGATCGACCTCGCGACCGCGTCGGGGATGGCTTGCGCGCTCCACGACGGTGGGCTGGTCTCGTGTTGGGGTGAAGGGTGGCGCTCGAAGCCCGAGCGCGTGCTCGGCCTCGAGCAAGTCGTGCAGATCGCGGGCGGCGCTCGCGGAGCCATCTACGCGCGCACGCGTACGGGAGACGTCTACGGCATCCACGGGCGGAGTGCGGTACCGCTGCGGCTCGCGCTCGCGCGAGCGGCGCTCGAGATCAGCGAGAGCTGCGCGGTGCTCGACGACGGCCAAGTGAGCTGCTGGAACTACGACCAGAAGATCGGGATCGTGCGGGGGCTCACGCACGCGACGCACGTGGGCTCGTCGATGGAAGCCGGGTGCGCCTCGCACGACGGCATCGTCACGTGCTGGACCCCGCGGGTCGCTTTTCCCGACGTGAAGATCGCGGACGTCGAAGAGATTGCCGTCGCCAACGATCGGTTCCACTGCGCGCGCACCAAGTCCGGCGACGTGCAGTGTTGGGGGGAGCGCGTGCCGGCGGCGACGGCGATGCCCGTGTCGACCGGCATCCCGATCGGTCCGCTCGCGCTCGGCCTGCGCGACGCGGTGGGTCTCTCGACCGACGGCGGCTCCGTCTGCGTCGTGCGCCGAGATCACTCCACGCTCTGCCTCGACGCGCGCTTCGCGAGGGGAACGTTCTCGTCGCACCCGGGCGGCGTGGATGCCGAGCTGCTCCGGCTCGGCCGGGGCTACCGTTGCGCGCTGCTCGCCGGCGCCGTCACGTGCTCGGGCTCGAACGAGCAAGGTCAGTTGGGGAACGGCGTCGACGCGTTCGACCCGCGGCCGAGCACGGTCAGCGGCATCGCCGATGCCGTCGCCGTCCACGCGGGGAGGGAATGGACGTGTGCGCTCCGCGCCAAAGGGAAGGTGAGCTGTTGGGGACGCGTCGACGGCGAGACGTCGACCGCGACGCCCTTCGACGTCACGGGCCTCGCGCCGGTCGTCGAGCTCGGCGGCAATCTGTTTCCGTGCTTTCGGACGGCCGATGGTCGCGTCGGGTGCACCTCGGCTTCCATCCGGGGGCCGATTGGGTGGGCGCCCGTGACGAAGAGCGAAGGCTTCTCCGTCGTCTTCGCGGGGTGCTCCGTCACGGCGGGCGCGCTGTCGTGCTGGGGAGGGAACCGCGCCGGTCAATATGGTGATGGGAGCAGCGGCGAGCCGCCGGCAAAGGGGCCCGGAGCCGCCGGCGTCACGGATGCGACCTCCGTCGCGATGGGCTCGTACCACGCATGTCTCGTTCGCCGCGGCGGCGAGGTGCTCGCGTTCGGGGACGATCTCGCCGACGACACGCTCGGCGATGCGCACGCTGGGCTCGTGCTCACTCCGCGACCGGTGCCAGGGACGCACCCGAGCGTCGCGGTCGCGGCCGGCATGAGTCATTGCTGCGCGCTTCGCACCGACGGGCTCGTGGATTGCTTCGGCCGCGCCGTCGAGGGCGAGCTCGGAGACGGTTCACGCACGACGCGCGGGACGGCTGCACCGGTGGTGGGCGTCGAGCACGCCACGCAGCTCGCGGCGGCTTCGATGTCGACGTGCGCCGTCGTCGCCGACGGCCGGGTCTTCTGCTGGGGAAAGGCTTCGCGCGGTCAGCTCGGACCCGCGTTCACGGGCGACTCGTCCGCGCGCCCCGTGGAGATCGCGGGGCTCCGCGATCGGACGAGCGTGTCGCCCGCGGAGTCGCACGCGTGCGCAGTCGGAAAAGACGGAACCGTCGCGTGTTGGGGAGGAACGCTGGAGGGACAGACGGGGACCGTCGTCAGCGGTCGCTTCGCCACCCCTCAGCGGGTCGCGTTCCCGCCGTGATCACCGACCCGCGTGCGCCACGGTTCGCGTCATCTCGGCGAGGTCGTGAGCTCCGGAGCGATTCACGCGCACGGCGGCGCTCGCGAGAGCGGCCCGCGTACCGTCGTGCAGCGTCCACGGGACGGGAGGCCGCGCGATCCAGAACACCGCGGTCAACGCTCCGCGCGAGAAGGTCGACTCGAGCGCGAAGTCGATTCCGAGGCACTTGGTCTCGAGCAGCCTGCGTCGCGCGCCGAACCAGTTCCCCGTGACGCTTCGGGCCGCTGCGTCGGGCATGCCGCCTGGAACGTTGCCGGCGTCGTAGACGAACGCGATCTTCTCGGCGCTCGCTTCGAGGTAGGTCTCGACGCGTTGGAGCATCTCGCTCACCGTCGCCGCGCTGGCGGGCGCGGTTCGACGGGTGACGAGGATCGGAAGGTACGTGTCGACGAAGACGTAGCCACTCACGGGCGGCAGCAGACCGTGGACTTCCCGGAGATGTCCACCGTCGGCGCCGAGGTACCCGCGACGCACTGGACGTTCTGGACCGGGTTCTCGTAGGTGATGTGGTTCGCGTGGACGTTGTTGGTCCCGTTGCACTGTCCGTCGGCGGTGATGGTGCCCCTCGCCACGGTGCAGTTGGCGTCGTCCCAGTACTTCACGGTGGCGTTGCCGCACGCGGACTGGGTGACGCTGCACGCGCTGCAAGCGCCGCACGCGAGCGTCGCGCTCGGTCCGGCGACGGCCACCTTCACGCTGAACGGACCGGCGGGGCAGGCGACGTCGCCAGGGCTGGTGATGCACGAGCGGAAGCCCGCCGTCACCTGACCGTTGCACACGTCTTCGGCGCACGCCGTGCTCGGGACGCAGCCGCGCATCGGCGTCGACGTGAGCTTACTGTTGTCGGCGACGGCGCCGGTGGAGCACGCACCCGGCGTGAGCCCGAGCTTCGAGAAGTTGTTGTTGTTGGCGAGGTTCGTGTTGACGCCGAGGTCGACGCACTGACCTTGCGTCGCGAAGGTCCACGGCCCCCAGCCGTTGCCGCAGGTGCCGTTGCCCCACGAGCCCGTCACCGTGCCGATCGCGCACGACGGCTGCGTCGTGACGTTGCACGAGCACTTGCACGCGCCGTTTCCGGCCGCGGGAGACGCGACGACGTCGGAGGTCGTCGAGTTCGAAGGGCAGGCCGTGTTGCGGTTGGTGCTGAACATCGTCAGCGTCCACCCGCCCGGGATCGCGCCGGTGCAGACCGAAGCGTCCGTCGAGCAGGGGAGCGGCGGGCCCGGCTCCTCGATCACGTCGACGCCGGTGTCGATCACCGTCGCGTCGGGTGGTGTCGCGTCGACGCTCGCGTCGAACGCCGTCACATCGGGTGAGCCCCCGTCCCCCAGCGTGGGCGCCTGTCCACTCTGCTCGAGCGAGCATCCCGCCGTCGCGAGCAGGGGGAGCGCGAGCCAAGCAAGATTGCGCATGGGTGCATCCTAGCGGGCACTAGCGGCCGGTGCCACTCCGGAGGAGGCCTCCGCGCCCGGTGCTCCAGAGCATGCACGCCTTGCCCGAGCCGGGGACGGTGAAGACGTCGAGCCCGTGATCGAAGGTGGCCACGACGATGTCGAGCTGACCGTCGCCGTCGAGATCGCCGATCGCGGGCGCCGCCGGGACGCCGATGCCGTTGCCGTTCGTCCCCTGCTTCGGGAGCTCCACGTCGAAGAGGAGCGCCCCCGTGTTGGCGAGCACGATCAGGTGACCGCCGTTCGTCGCGAGCGAGTACGTGCCGAACACGATCTCGGGGATGCCGTCCTTGTTGAGATCCGCGACCACCGGCTCGGAGGCGAAGACCTTGGGGGTGCCCTTCGCGTAGTCGTAGCGCCAGAGGCGCTGGCCGTCGGGCGAGATGGCGTAGAGGTACCCATCCGGGATCGACGCGAGGATCTCGGGCCGCGCATCCCCGAGCACGTTCACCGTCACCGGGGCCGGGATGCCGTCCGGTGGGTAGTAGTCGTTCGCACCGCGCACGGTGGGCTTGTCCGTGAACGGCAACGTCTCGAAGCCGGCGTGGCGCCGGCCGGAGCGCGCGCCTCCGCCTTGGGCGGAGTCGAGCACCATGAACGCGTAGCCCTGCGTCTCGTAGGGCTCCTTCATCTCGGCGTTGGGGATGCCGACGACCTCGTTCTTCCCATCGCCGTCGAGGTCGACGACGTTGGGCGGCGACGCGGTCCACTGGAGCCACATCGTGGTCTTCACGTCGGGCCAGGCACCGGTGTGGAGGTGATAGTGGTCGTCCTCCACCTTGGGATCGAGCCAGCGAATGAACTGGCCCCACCCCATTCGCATCCCGTCGTACTTGGTCTGGCGGTTCGTGTACCAGTCGCTCGCCAGGATCGACGTGCCGTCGTGGTTGAAGAGGTTGATCTGGTGGTTGTCGTAGGTCGCGATGACCTCGAGCTCCGGGTCGTCGTCGACGTTGCCGATCGCGACGTTCTCGCCGAAGCAGCCGTAGCCGTCGTTGCCTTGGCCGTTGAAGTCGGCGTCGTTGCCGGTGCCGGTCGCGGTGTTGTAGCGGGGCCACGCCGTGAACGCGGTGCCCTTGGGTTGGTACGCCTTGCCGTCGGCGGAGAAGACGAAGACCTGCGCGCCCCCATTGGCGGTGTTGGTGGTGGTGACGGCGACCTCGATCTTGCCGTCGCCATCGAGATCGCCGGCGGCCATGCCGCGCGCCTCGGGGCACTGCCCGGCGCTGCACGTGGAGGCGGGCCAGCCGGCCTTCACCGCGAGCGTGCCGCCCTTCCACTCGTAGGCGGCGACGGTGCCTTCGTTGCCGCCGACGACGATCTCCATCGTCTTGTCCCCATCGAGATCGGCGATGACGGCGGGCGCGTAGACGCGTCCCTTGGTCGCGGTGCCCTTCGCGAGCTGCTTGCCGGTCGCGTCGAAGACGAACGTCGAGTAGAGCGGCGCGACGAGCTCGCTCTTTCCGTCACCGTCGAGGTCGACGATCGCCGGCGACGAGAACCACGCCGTCTCGCCCGCCTTCACGTTGCGGACGAAGGTGGGCGCTTGGACCGCGCCGCCCGACGTCTCCGCCTTGCAGCTCGCCGTCGGGGTGACGGAGCCGTCGGGGTAGACGCTCGCGTCGCGATCGGGCGGTGGCGTCGTCGGAGAGCCGTCGTCGCTGCACGCGGCGACCAAGATCCAGGCGAGGGCTGCACCAGGGACGAGGAGGAGCGATCGTCGCATGGCACCAGCGTAGCGCCGTTCGGGTCACGGCGACACGCATCGGAGACCCGCCGCCATCGCCATGCGCCTTTGGCGGGCGTCCGTCGTGACGAACGGGGTGGCACCGACGGACTTGGCGGCGGCGCAGTGGAGGATGTCGAGCGACCGACATCCGAGCCTCGACGAGTGAGCGAGTGCGAGCGCCGCAGCGTCGCGATGGACCACGCTCCAGTCGAGCTCCACCCGCTGGAGGACGCCCCCCCGCACGTCGGCGTCGACTAGGCTCAGCGTGGCCCGGACCTGTGCTGGACGGGCCTCCTTTCGAAACGCCTTCAACTGAAGCGCGTTCGTGAGCTCGAGCTCGTGAAGGGACGCGAAGGCGATGACCTTCGCATGAACCAGCCGTGCGACCGCGGCGCTATCGGGCTCAGGGTAGTAGAGCTTGAGGAGGCATCCGGTATCGAGATAGATCATCGGTCGCCGCGTGCTTCGGCGACGAGCGCTGACAGCGGCGCACCGGCGGGCTCCTCGGTCCAGATGGCTCGCGCACGGCCGACGAAGTCGGTCGGGGTCGCGTTTCTGGGTGTCGCAGGGAGCAAGCGAGCGACGACTTTGCCCCGCCGGACCACTTCGACCTCCTCGCCGCCGTCTACCCACGACAAGACCTCTCGCAGGTTGTGCTGGATTTGGCGGACGGTCGCGGTTCGCATGTTAGACAAAATGACGCACAAGTAGGCTCCCGTCAAACCGCCGCGCACCAAACTTGGCCGTTTTGCCCCAACCGTGCGACCTGCACGATATGGCCCAAGTTCGTGGCGGCGAAGCGGAGCTCGTGCTCCTTCGGAAGCTCGCGGAACAACTCGCAGGACAGCGCAAGGAGAAGACGACGACGGGCCACTTGCTCGCCGCCGTCGCTTCGCACACCGGCCCCGCCGCCGATCTGCTCAAGGATCGCCGGCTCGAGGTCGACGTGCTCCTGCGCGCCGCGCGCGTTCTCCAGGACGACGCTCCCGACGCGATCGCGCGCGCGGTCCAGCGTGCGCGCGAGCTCGCCGCCCGCTCCCCGCAGCGCGAGCCGCTCGCGATTCACCTGCTCTTCGCGCTCTGTCAGGACAAGGCGAGCGCGGCGATGCGCACGCTCGTCCAGTGCGGCATGGACGTGACGCGCCTCCGCACGGCGGCGCTCCAGCTCGCGATGGGGCTCGCGCCCGCGCCGCGCCCGATGCCCCCCGCTGCGGCGAGCGTCGCCGCGTTCGATCTCGCCCGGCGCGCGGAGAGCGGCAAGGCGCCGAGCGTTCCTCCGCCCTCCGCCCACGCCCCCGCACCGGCCGCGCGCGTGCCGGCCACGATCCCGTCGGCCGCGCCGCCGCGCGTGAAGATCCCGGTCGTGCCGAGCCTGACTCCGGTCGACCCCACGCGCGCGCCCGCGACCGCGCCGCCCGTGGTGGCGAAGAAGAAGAAGGCGGAACCGAAGCCGACCAAGCGCCACGTCGCGCCGAACGCGGCGCGCTTCGCGCTCGACAAGAAGAGCTTCCCGATGCTCGTCGCGGTGGGGAAGAATCTCACGTTGGCGGCGGCGATGGGTGAGCTCGATCCGGTCGTCGGTCGCGACGAAGAGATCGATCGCACGCTCGACGTGTTGGCCAAGCGGCAGGGCAACTGCCCGTGCCTCGTGGGCGCCGCTGGCGTCGGCAAGACGAGCGTCGCGCGCGGGATCGCGCTCCGGATCGCGAGCGGTGAAGACGTCGTGTCGCTCGACGATCGCATCGTCGTCGAGATCGAGCCGGTCACGCTCCTGTCCGGGACGGGTGCGCGCGGTGCTCTCGCCGAGAAGCTCACTCAGCTCCGGGCCGAGGTGAAGTCGGCCGAGGGGCGGATCGTCGTCTTCTTCGACGAGATCCACACGCTGTTCGGCCCCGACGCTGGGGACGAGGCCGCGAGCGAGCTGAAGATCGCGCTAGCGAAGGGCGAGCTCCCTTGCATCGGCGCCACCACCTTCGAGGAGTACAAGCGCTTCGTCGAGAGCGACCCCGCGCTCGCGCGCCGCTTCACCGCGATCGAGGTCGTCGAGCCGTCGCCCGAAGAGGCGTTTCTCGCGCTCGAGGGGATCCTCCCCGCGTTCGCGCAGCACCACCACACCGAATACACGCGAGAGGCGATCGCCGCCGCGGTCCAGTGGAGCTCTCGTTACGTCACGTCGCGCGCGCTTCCCGAGAAGGCGGTCGGCATCCTCGACCTCGCCGGCGCGCGGGCACGGCGGCGCTCGATCGAGAGCGTCGGCCCGGAGCAGATCGCCGAGGTCGTCGCCGAGATGGCGCACGTCCCGATCGAGCGCCTCCTCGAGTCCGACGGCGAGCGCATGCTCCGCCTCGAGGCGATGCTGGGCGAGCGCGTCATCGGTCACCGCGATGCGCTCGCGCGGATCGCCGCCGTCCTCCGCCGCAACGCGGGTGGGTTCCGCTCGCGCCGGCCGATTGGGAGCTTCCTGCTCCTCGGCCCGACCGGCGTCGGAAAGACCGAAACCGCGAAGGCGATCGCCGAGTGTCTCTTCCACTCGCCGGATGCGATGACCCGCCTCGACATGAGCGAGTACGCCGAGGCACACGCGATCGCGCGGCTCGTCGGAGCGCCGCCGGGCTACGTCGGGCACGAGGCCGGTGGGCAGCTCACCGAGTCGGTCCGCCGCCGTCCCTATCAGGTCGTGCTCCTCGACGAGATCGAGAAGGCGCACCTCGACGTGCTCGAGGGCTTCCTGCAGGTCTTCGACGAAGGCCGCCTCACCGACGGGCGCGGGCGGACGGTCGACTTCACCAACACCGTCATCCTCCTCACCTCCAACCTCGGCGCGGACGTCAAGCCGCGCGAGGTCGCGCGCGGACGGATCGGCTTCGCCGCATCGAAGCAAGAGGTCACGGCCTACGCCGATGCGGTCACGCTCGCGGCGCGTCGTTCGCTCCCGCCGGAGCTCTACAACCGGATCGACGAGGTGCTCGCCTTCGGTCCGCTCGAGAAGAGCGACGTCCGCGAGATCGCCACCAAGATGATCGCGCAGCTCAAGACCGAGCTCGAGCGCGCGCGCGGGGTCTTCCTCGACGTGAGCGCAGGTGCCGTCGACGTCCTGCTCGACACGGGCGGCTTCGATCCGGAGCTCGGCGCTCGCCCGATGCGGCGCGCCGTCGCGCGCCTGATCGAGGCGCCGATCGCGGAGATGATCCTCCGCGGCGAGATCCAGCGCCGCGACGTCGTCACGCTCGAGGTCGAGGACGGGAAGATCGTCGTGGACTCGGTGACCCCGTCGCGGACGCCCGCCCCGCTCGGCGAGACCGGCTGAGCCAGCCACGGTCGCGCCAGCGCGGCACGCTCGGTGCAACGAACGTCCGATCGGACGAGCCGACGTGGTGTTCCACCACCCGGTGACGAAGTGTCGTTTCAACCTGAAACGCTCGTCCCAGGTTGATGTGGAGCATTTGGGAAGGACGATTCGGTGAGCGGGACGTGGTTCGGAAGCGCAGGCGCGCGATGAGGAGTCTCCGGGAATGGGTGCTCCTCCCCGATGTCGTCGGGGAGCACGAGCGCGCCTACCTCGAGAAGCTACACCCGCTCGCGATTGCGTTCTTCTTCGCGCACGTGCCGGTCTTGGTGCTCGTCGCCGTGTTCCACCGCACGGGAGCATGGCAGGCCGCGCTGGCCTCGGCGCTCGTCGCCGCTGGACCGTGGCTGGCGAAGCGCAGCCTCGCGAACCCTCGTCACGTCGGTCGTGTCGCAGCGGTCGCCGCGATGGGCATGGCGGGCCTGCTCGTCTACTTCGGACGCGGACCGCTGCAGATCGAGATGCACCTCTACTTCTTCGTGCTTCTCGCGCTCCTGATCGTCTTCGCGGATCCGCTGGCAATCCTCGTTGCAGCAGCGCTCGTGCCGCTCCACGACGTCCTGCTCTGGGCGGTCTACCCGCGGGCGGTGTTCAACTACGACGCGTCGTTCGTCTCCGTCTCGATTCACGGACTGCTCGTCGTGCTCGAGGCGACCAGCGCGTGCTTCGTGGCGCGTGCCTTCTACGACGCCCGGGTCGGGCTCGAGAGCCAGGTGGCGGCGCGGACCAACGATCTCGCGCAGCGCACGTCCGACCTCAAGCTCATCCTGGACAACATCGGCCAAGGGCTCTTCGTGTTCGATCGCCGGGGGCTCGTGTTCGGAGAGCGCTCGGCGGTCGTGGAGTCCTGGCTCGGGCCGATCCCGCCGTCGCGGAGCATCGTGGACTGGATCGGCGGGCGTGTCCCCTCGCTGCGGGCGGCGTTCGCGCTCGGCGTCGACGCGCTCGGGGACGGCTTCATGCCGCTCGCGATCGTCCTCGATCAGCTGCCGACGCGCATCCTGGTCGGCGACCGGATCCTCGAAGCGCGCTACCGCCCGACGGAGCGCGGGATCGTGGCCGTGCTCTCCGACGTGACCGCGGCCGAAGAGGCGCGGCGCGCGGAGGCGGCGCGCGCGGCGACGCTCGTCGTCGTGGAGAACCTCCTCCGCGATCGGGACGGGTTCATGACGTTCTTCACCGAGGCCGAGTGGCTCGCGGTGACGATCTTCGACCCGAGCCAGCCGACGATCGATCGCCGCCGTGCGATCCACACGATGAAGGGGAACAGCGCGCTCTTCGGGCTCTCGCCGGTCGTCGATGCCTGCGCGGAGATCGAAGAGGTCGGCGATGCCGAGACGCCGCTCCGGCAGGCGGATCTCGCGAAGCTCCGCGAGGTGTGGGCCGCGACGGAGCAGAACGTCTGGCGCCTCGCCGGCGTCTCGAGCGAGCGGATCGCCATGACGCCCGCCGAGCACGCGCTCCTCCTCGGGCTCGTCCGCGCCCGCGCCCCCTTCGAGCTCATCGAGGCCGCGCTCGCGGATCTCAAGTTCGATGCGGTCGAAGATCGGCTGACGCGGCTCGCAGATCAGGCACGTCACCTCGCGTCGCACCTCGGGCGCGCGCCGGTGGACGTCGTGGTCGACACGGCGCCGATCCGCGTCGATGCCGCGATCTGGGCGCCGATCTGGAACGCGCTGGTCCACGTGATTCGGAACTCGGTCGACCACGGCCTCGAGACGAGCGCCGAGCGGCGCGCGGCAGGCAAGGCGGAGCACGCGCGGATGAACCTGCGCGCGCGCGTCGAGAACGACGACGTCATCTGCGAGATCAGCGACGACGGGCGCGGGATCGACTGGGACCGCGTGGCCGTTCGAGCGGCGCGCCGCGGTCTCCCGCACCAGACGCTCGCGGATCTCCACGAAGCCCTCTTCGCCGACGGCCTCTCCACTCGGGACGGCGTGAGCGCCATCTCCGGCCACGGCATCGGGATGGGGGCGATTCGCGCCGCCTGCCACGCGGCGGGTGGCGAGCTGAACGTCGTGAGCGAGCTCGGGCGCGGAACGCGCGTGGTCCTGCGGGTCCCCCGGCGGGGCGCGCCGGCTTCTTCGCCGCGCCGTTCGTTGCGTCCCGTCAGCGCGATCGGCTGAAAAAGCCCGTTCGCCGCTGCCTTGACCCCGCCCGGTCGGGCTCGTATATATCCGCTCATCGGGATAAGCGAATGACCCTCGCGGCCACCATCGACACCCTCGCCGTCCTCGGGGACGAGAGCCGGATTCGGCTCTGCGCGCTCCTGCGCGAGCGCGATCTGCGGGTGACGGATCTGGTGAAGGTGACGGGGATCTCGCAATCGCGCGTCTCCACGCACCTGGCGCGGCTGCGCGAAGCAGGGTTCGTCCGTGACCGGCGCGAGGCGCAGCACGCGTTCTACTCGCTCGCCGTCGACGCGCTGCCGAAGGCGGCGAAGGCCATCCTCGACGAGGCCACGAGCACGGCAGATCCGACCCTCGCCGGCGACCAGCGGCGCCTCGGGGAGCTCGACGCCGAGCGGAGCGGGGCATTGCCCGAGGCGTTCGCGGGCAAGATGGACCTCCACTACTCGCCCGGGCGAACGTGGCCCTCGCTCGTCGCGGGCATCGCCGCGCTGCTCCGGTTGGGGGACGTACTGGACGTGGGCTCCGGGGACGGTGCGGTCGCGTCCTACCTCGCGCCGTACTGCAAGTCGCTCACGTGCATCGATGCGAGCGAGCGGATGATCGAGGCCGCGCGGGCGCGTCTCGCCGCGCACGCCAACGTCAGCGCACAGGTCGCCGATGCGCAAGCGCTCCCGTTCCGCGATCGCTCCTTCGACGACGTGATGGTGTTCCACACGCTGACCTACGCCGCGGATCCGGCTGCGGTGCTCGCGGAGTGCGCTCGCGTCGTGCGTCCGGGGGGCCGTGTCGTCGTGCTCTCGCTCGACCGCCACGAGCACGCCGACGTGACCGGTCCCTACGGCGAACGCCACCACGGGTTCGCTCCGAAGCAGCTCCGTGCCTTGCTCGGGCGCGCCGGGCTCGACGTCGTGAACGTCGAGGTCGCGACGCGCGAGCCCAAGAAGCCCCATTTCCAAGTCGTGCTCGCCATCGGTCGCCGCCCCGGCGCCGAGAGAAGAGGAAAGTCGTGACGTTCGCCAACCATCCGCTGAAGAAGCTCCTCCAGAACCGCATCGCCATCATCGACGGTGCGATGGGCACCACGATCCGCACCTACAAGATGCAGGAGGCGGACATCCGCGGCGAGCGCTTCAAGTCGTCGAAGAAGGACCTCCTCAACAACGGCGACCTGTTCAGCCTGACGCAGCCTGCGATGGTCGGGGACATCCACCGCCGCTTTCTCGAGGCCGGCGCCGACATCATCGAGACGAACACGTTCGGCGCGACCACCATCACGCAGAGCGAGTTCTTCGTCGACGACCCGCGCGAGCACGGCGGGCGCAAGGACGCGGCGTTCTACGAGCCCATCATCGAGGACGCGTTCCTCAAGGAGCTCGCCTGGGAGATCAACGAGCAGTCGGCGCGCCAGTGCCGCGAGTGGGCCGACCGGGTCGGCAACGCCGACGGAAAGCAGCGCTTCGTCGCGGGCGCGATTGGTCCGCTCACGGTGTCGCTCTCCAACTCGCCGGACGCGGACGACGCGGGCTTCCGCGTCGTGACGTTCGATCAGGTGAAGCGCGCCTACACCCATCAGGTGCAGGCGCTCCTGGCCGGCGGGGTCGACGTGCTCCTCGTCGAGACGATCTTCGACTCGCTCAACGCGAAGGCCGCGCTCGTCGCGATCGAGGAGATCTTCGCCGCGACCGGAAAGCCGATCCCGGTGATGATCTCGGCCGCGGTCGGGCGCGGTGGCGAGACGATGATCTCGGCCCAGACGGTCGAGGCGCTGTGGAACGCCGTCGCGCACGTGCACCCGATCTCGATCGGGCTCAACTGCTCCCTCGGCCCGGACCTCATGTACCCGTTCCTCTCCGAGCTCTCGGAGAAGGCGGACGTCGCGATCTCCTGCTACCCGAACGCGGGCTTGCCCAACCCGCTCTCGCCCACCGGCTTCGACCTCGAGCCGGCGGACATGGGTCGCTTCCTCGGCGACTTCGCCCAGGCGGGGCTCGTGAACATCGCCGGTGGTTGCTGCGGGAACACGCCCGAGCACATCGCGGCGATCGCGAAGGCGCTCGAGGGGCGCCCGCCGCGCTCGCTCGGGAAGCGGGCCGAGCGCGCGAGCGTGCCCCCCGCCGCGCCGCGCCCGCTGCGCCTCTCGGGTTCGCAGCCGTTCACCCAGCAACAGGGTGTCTTCATCATGATCGGCGAGCGCACCAACGTGGCCGGCTCGCCGAAGTTCGCGAAGCTCATCAAGGAAGGGAAGTACGAGGACGCGGTCGCTATCGCTCGGCAGCAGGTCGAGGCCGGCGCGAACGTGATCGATGTCTGCATGGACGAGGGGATGATCGAAGGCGTCGCGGCGATGTCGCGATTCCTCTCGCTCCTCGCGTCGGAGCCCGAGGTCGCGAAGGTGCCCTTCATGATCGACTCCTCGAAGTGGGAGATCATCGAAGCCGGCCTCAAGTGCCTGCAGGGCAAGGGGATCGTGAACTCGATCTCGCTCAAGGAAGGCGAGGAGACCTTCCGCCACCACGCGCGCACCATCCTGGCGTACGGCGCCGCGGTGGTCGTGATGGCCTTCGACGAGCAGGGCCAGGCCGCCACGCTCGAGGACAAGATCCGGATCTGCAAGCGCGCCTACGACATCCTCGTGAACGACGTGGGTTTCCCGCCCGAGGACGTGATCTTCGATCCGAACGTGCTCACGGTCGCGACCGGGATCGAGGAGCACGCGCGCTACGGCGTCGACTTCATCGAGGCGACGCGCTGGATCAAGCAGAACCTGCCCCACGCCAAGGTGAGCGGCGGCATCTCCAACGTGTCGTTCAGCTTCCGCGGCAACAACGTCGTGCGCGAGGCCATGCACTCGGCGTTTCTGTTTCATGCGATCCGCGCCGGGCTCGACATGGGCATCGTCAACGCCGGCATGCTGGAGGTCTACGAGGAGATCGAGCCGGAGCTCCGCGAGCTCGTCGAGGACGTGCTCCTGAACCGCCGCCCCGACTCCACCGAGCGCCTCGTCGACTTCGGCGAGAAGCTCAAGGCGCGCGGTGGCGAGCAGACCACCGAGAAGAAGGAAGAGGAGTGGCGCAAGGGCACCGTCGAGGAGCGGCTCGCGCACGCGCTCGTGAAGGGGATCGACGCCCACATCGACGCGGACACGGCCGAGGCGATGGCGAAGCTCGGTCGGCCGCTCGCCGTGATCGAGGGGCCGCTCATGGCGGGGATGAGCATCGTCGGCGACCTCTTCGGGGCGGGGAAGATGTTCCTGCCGCAGGTCGTGAAGTCCGCGCGCGTGATGAAGAAGGCGGTCGCGTGGCTCACGCCCTACATGGAGGCGGAGAAGGCCGCGCTCGCGAGCGCCGGCAAAGCGGTCAAGTCGCAGGGCAAGATCGTGCTCGCCACGGTCAAGGGCGACGTGCACGACATCGGGAAGAACATCGTCGGCGTCGTGCTGGCCTGCAACAACTTCGAGGTCATCGACATGGGCGTCATGGTCCCGTGCGAGAAGATCCTCGAGAAGGCCAAGGCGGAGAACGCGAACCTGATCGGGCTGAGCGGGCTCATCACGCCGTCGCTCGACGAGATGGCGCACGTCGCGAAGGAGATGCAGCGCCTCGGCATGGATCTCCCGCTCCTGATCGGCGGCGCGACGACGAGCCGCGCGCACACCGCCGTGAAGATCGCCCCGAACTACGGCGCTCCGGTCGTCCACGTGCTGGACGCGAGCCGCGCCGTTCCGGTCACCACGAGCTTGCTCAGCGACGAGCAACGCGCGGGGTTCCTGGCCGAGCACGACGCCGAGTACGCGAAGCTCCGCCGGCTCCACGGGGGGACCAAGCAGAACCTCGTGTCGCTCGCCGACGCGCGCGCGACCCGGACGCCGATCGCCTGGGACGCGAAGGACGTCGCGCGCCCGAAGCAGACCGGCGTCGTGGTCTTGGACGACGTGCCGCTCGCCGAGCTGCGCGAGTACATCGACTGGACGCCGTTCTTCCACACCTGGGAGCTCAAAGGCGTGTTCCCGCGGATCCTCGAGCACGAGACGCAAGGGGTCGAGGCACGGAAGCTCTTCGAAGAGGCGAACGTGCTGCTCGATCGGATCGTGAAGGAGAAGCTCCTCCGGGCGCGCGCGGTCTACGGCGTGTTCCCCGCGAACGCCGAAGGCGACGACGTGGTGCTCTACGAGAGCGATGCACGCACGAGTGCCCGCGCGACGTTCCACTTCCTGCGCCAGCAGACGGAGAAGGCCAAAGAGGCGCATCGCTCCCTCGCCGACTTCGTCGCGCCGAAGGAGACCGGCCTGGCGGACTTCGTCGGCGGCTTCGCCGTGACGGCCGGGCTCGGCCTGGACGAGCTCACGAAGAGCTTCCGCGCCCAGCACGACGACTACAGCGCGATCATGGCCGAGGCGCTCGCCGACCGCCTCGCCGAGGCACTCGCCGAGTGGCTCCACGAGCGCGTTCGCCACGAGTGGTACGCCGGGGACGAGAAGCTCTCGCCCAAGGAGCTCATCGAGGAGAAGTACCGCGGCATCCGCCCGGCCGCGGGGTACCCGGCGTGCCCGGATCACACCGAGAAGGGCACGCTCTGGAATCTCCTCGACGTCGAGAAGAACACCGGCATGAAGCTCACCGAGTCCTACGCGATGTGGCCGGGAGCCAGCGTGAGCGGGCTCTACTTCGGCCACCCCGAGGCGCGCTACTTCACGCTCGGGAAGATCGGGCGCGATCAGGCGACCGACTACGCGGCGCGGAAGAAGACGACGCTCGCCGAGATCGAGCGCTGGCTCGGTACCAATTTGGGATACGAGCCGGCGAGCTGAGTCGCCGGCTCACTTGCTCCGGAGCGCTTCGAGATCGCGGACGAGCTCCGAGAGCTCGATCTTCGGGATGCGGTCGAGCGCGAAGGTGCTGCGCGCACGCGTCACCGTGTAGGTCGCGTCGGTGGGAGCGTCTTCGCGCACCTCGGGCGTGACCACCACGGTGACGGAGGCTCCGCACGGCAGCGTCGTGATCAGCGCGGAGGTGCCGGGCTCCACGTCGGCGTGGTCGAAGCGGAAGTCCCGCCGCAGCAGCTGGAAGATGCGCCCGCGCGCCGTCGCCGCCCCGACGATCGACGCGAGCTCGTGCTCGCCGATCGCGCTCGCGGGGACGACGTGGGTCTCGCGGAGGAGCTGCGGGAACGCCTGGAGGATCTCGTAGTCGGCGAAGATGCGCTTCCACGCGGCCAGGTCGGCGGCGGTGAGCGCGAGGGGGTGCACCACCCCGACGTCGCCGTCGCCGAGCTCCCAGCGGGCGTCCTTCACGTCGGCGAACGTGCCGTCCTCGGCGATGCGGAAGGGCGTCTCGCGTGCGATCCAGACCACGCGCCGACCGAGGTGACGCAGGAACGGGTGCCCGAGGAAGCGCTCGCGGAAGGCTTGCGCGCGGAACGTTCGGCCGGAGCACATCATCCGCTCGAGGAGCGCGGTCTGGTAGCGCGCGACGATCTTCGCGTCCTTCACGATCGCGCCGAAGCGCTCCTTGGCGGCGGCGTGCGCCTTGGCGTCCTCGCCCTTGCGCGCGCGCGGAAACGCGCTGATGCGCTCTCCGGTCGCATCGACGAGGACCGGCGCGAGCGTCTCGTCGACGTGCACGCGGTAGGAGCGATCGCTCCACGCGAGCGTGGCCGAGCCGTCGGCGTCGAGCCCGACGTCGGGGACCGGTGCTTCGACGTCGTCGTGCGGCCCCGCGTCGGGAATGCCGAGCGCGCTCGCGGCCTCGCGCCGCAGCCACGCCTGCACCGCGCCGCGGGCGAGATCGCCGAGGTGCGTCGCCGCGAGCTCGCCGCCGAGCGCGGCGAGCACCGCGCACCCGGTCCGCGCGAGCGCGAAGCCACGATCCCCACCCGCGAACATGACCATCCGTCGTTCGTCGCTGCTCCAGCCGTAGCGGGGCGGCTCCGCGCCCCGCGCCCACCCGCGGATGCGCTCGGCGACGGCGCGTGCGCTCCGCTCGCCACCGACCTTGCCGCACGTCTCGAACGCCCACGTCTCGCGCACGTCTTCCCCGGCTTCGCGCCAGGCGGCGAAGAGCTCGAGCGCGAAGGCGTCGAGTGAGGCTGCGTCGCACGCCTCGCGGACTTGCGCGAGCCCGACGTAGGGGTTGGCGAGCGGGGAGAAGCGCAGCATCTCGCCGAGCGCGCGGACCGCTTCGTCGGGGAGCGGCGTCCCATCGCGCAGGAGCGGGCGCGAGAGCTTCGCCGGATCGAAGAACGCGGGGAGCTCGGCGACGGCGTCCGGGACGGCTTCGAGCTGCGCATCGGTCCGGGCAGCGTCGAGGCGCGCGCGGAGCGCGTCGGCGCAGGCCTCGCCCTCGAGCAAAGAGCGCGCGCGCGGTTCGCGGCGGGCGGCCGCGAGCAGGCTCCACTGGCTCCTCGGATCGGTTCGCTCGGCGAGCGGCGCGAGCGCGGCCCACGGCGCGAGCTCGCCGGTGAGCGCGGCGTCGCCGAGCTCCGCGCCATGCGCCGCGAGGAACGCGAGGGCGGCGTGAGCGGCCGCGTGACCGGAGGCGCTCTCGTCGAGCGCATCGGGGGCGAGCGCCCGCACGGCCCGGGCGACGTGCCGGCGGAGCCACGCCTCGGCCGGGCTCTGTCCGTGGGGCTCGTCGAGCGTGCTGGGGGCCGGGCGGGCGACGAACGCGGTCGCCGCGACTGCGGCGAGGTCGTCGCTCCCGAGCGGCAGCGCCGCTTCGAGGAGGCCGCGCTCCGGAGGCGCAGCGCGGACGAGCGCGACCGCCGTCGTGGCGAAGTCGTCCCCGAGCCGTCCCAAAAGGGTACGAAGGAGTGGGCCGTCGATCGTCGTGGCGTCGAGCTCCTCGGCCAGGGTCGCGAGCGACTCGTCGCCGAGGCGAGCGACCTCGGCGGCGCGGAGCGGCGTGCGCTTGTCGCACTCGTCGAGCAAGCGCTCGAGGAGCCGCTCTTCGGCCACCTCCGTCATCTTGGGCGGGGGCTTGCCGGCCGAGCGCTCGCGCTCGTGTTCGAGCCACTCGAGCTTCGGAGGCGTGCTCGCCGCTCGGGAGTGCGCGCCGGCGGCGCCCGCGGGAGCCTTCGCGTGCGCACGCGCCCCCGCTCTCCAGGGCGGGTCGACCAGGATGCGCGGGATCTCCATCGGCCCGAGTATAGGGGATGGAGGTATGCTCTCGGGGTTGAAGCACCCTCCCGATCTCGAAGAGCGGGCGAGGCGCCGCGTGGGGATGCACCTCCGCGGTGACAAGTACCGCCTCGATCAGCTCCTCGGCTTCGGTGCGATGGGAGCGGTGTACGCGGCGACGCACCGCAACGGCAGCTCGGTCGCGCTCAAGCTCCTTCACCCCGAGCACGCGCGCGATGCCGACATCAAGCGGCGCTTCCTCCGTGAGGGCTACCTCGCCAACAAGGTGAAGCACCCCGGCGTGGTCCGGGTGCTCGACGACGACGTGGACGACGAGGGCACCGCGTTCCTCGTCATGGACTTGCTCGAGGGCCGAACGCTCGAGAGCGAGTGGCAAGCGAGCGGCCGCACGCTCGCCGTACCCCGGGTCGGGCAAGTGGGCCTCGCGCTGCTCGACGTCCTCGCGGCCGTCCACGCCGAGGGGATCGTCCACCGCGACATCAAACCCGAGAACGTCTTCATCACGACGCGCGGCGAGCTGATGCTCCTCGATCTCGGCATCGCGCGGCTCGTGCTCGACTCGCGCAGCATGACCGCGAGCGGCACCATGCTCGGAACGCCGGAGTTCGTGGCGCCCGAACAGGCGGGCGGCAACGTGCGCGAGGTCGACGGCCGCACCGATCTCTACTCGGTCGGCGCGATGATGTTCACGCTGCTGACGGGCCACTACGTGCACGAGGCGCGGACGCCGATCCAGACGATGCTCCTCGCCGCCACTCGGCCCGCGCGCAGCATCTTCGACGTCTGGCCCGAGGCGCCCGGTGGGCTCGCCAACGTCGTCGACGTCGCGCTCTCGTTCGACAAGACCCGGCGCTGGCCGTCCGCGCTCGACATGCGGACCGCGCTCGCGCGCTCGGTAGCCTCGTTCACGGGGGCAGGCTCGCTCGCGCCGACGCACCCGGCTCCGCCGCCACCGCCGCCGCCTCGGCAGGGCACGACGGGCACGGTCGTCCTCCCGGAGCAGGAGCCGAAGAAGCGTTGAGCGTCAGTACAGACCGGGGTTGAACCCGCTCGGCACCGGATACGCGAACCCCTGCTGCCCGAAGTTCGCGGTGAACGCGTTGATCGATGCGCTGTAGAACGTGACCCCCGGGTACACGGTGCCGCTGAGGTTGCTCGCCGCCGGGTTCACGTTCGCGCCGGGGTTGCCGCCGTTGTACCAAACGCCGTTGTGGCCGAACCACACGCGCTTGAGGTCCATGTCGAGCGCGAACATGTACGTGTTGCCCGTCTTGATCGCCGAGCCCGCGGGCGGGATCCCGAACGTCGACACGCCGCTCCACGAGAGCCAGTACTGCGCGTAGCAGCAGGAGCCGTAGCCGAACGCGAGCCCCGAGGGCGAGATGCCGATGTAGCTCACGTTGTTCGGCATCCCGGCCTCGAGGATGCCGATCCCTCCCGCATCCGAGCTCCCGTCACCGCCGATGGTGGCGATCTCCCAGTACCACTTGCCGCTCGACTTGCCGATGAGCGTGCGCACGTTCTTCGAGCCGCCGCTGTTGCCGGAGATCGTTCGGTTGCCGTTCGAGTAGGCGACCCCGGGGATGCTCCACGACGGATCCCAGGTCGTGAAGTTCGGCGCGAACGTCGCGCTCACGATCGTCGGCGCGTTGAGGGTGGGCGTGCACGGGCCGTTGCCGCTGCAGGCGCCGCCCCAACCCGTGAAGACCCAGCCGGCGGCAGGCGCCGGATTCAGCGTGACCTTGGTGCCGGTGTCGAACGACGCCGAGCACGTCGGGGCGCACGAGATGCCCGCGGGGCTCGACGTCACCGAGCCCGAGCCACTCGTCGTCACCGTGAGCTGCGTCTTCGGTTGGATGAAGTTCGCCGTGATCGTCGTGTCGGCACCGAGCGTGACCGCGCATGATCCCGTTCCGGTGCACGTCGCCGCGCCGCTCCACCCGGTGAACGTGAAGCCGTTCGCCGCCACCGCCTTGAGGACGACGGTGCTGCCGCCGGCCAACGTCGCGCTGCACGTGGCCCCGCAGTCGATCCCCGCCGGGAGCGACGTGACGGTGCCGCTTCCGTTGCGAACCACGTCGAGCTTCACCGGCGGGAGCGTCGCGACGTCGAAGTTGCTCGAGACGTCGAACGACGCGTCGTGGCCCGTCCCCGCGTCCACGACTCCGTCCGGCTCGGACGAGCACGCGACGACGAAGACGCCGAGCGCGATGCTGGTCGCGGCGGAGCGAACGGAAGCGAGAAGAGCGCGCGTCACTCGAGCACCGTAACGAGCCGGTGGGGCCGCCGAGAATGGTCATTTCTTTTGGGGCGCGCGCACACGCGTCGAAAATAAATGACCATGGATCGGTTCGCGCGCGCCGACCTAGATTTCATCCGAGTCGCAGGGGAACTCAATCGATGGAGCTCGTCGCCGGAACCGTCGTGGCGGAACGATTTCGCCTGGATTCTGAGCTCGGAAAGGGGGGCATGGGATCGGTGTGGTCGGCGACCCACCTCGTCACGCGGAAGAAGGTCGCGCTCAAGTTCATGCACGCGAACTCCGCGGAGCTGACGGCGCGCTTCGTGCGCGAGGCGCAGACCGCAAGCGCGGTTCGTCACCCGAACGTCGTCGAGATCCACGACGTGCTCTCGCTCCCCGACGGCACGCCGTTGATGGTGATGGAGATGCTCACCGGCGAGTCGCTGGCCTCCCGCCTCGCGCGCGAGCGTCGGCTCTCTCCGACCGACACGGCGTTCATCTTCGGGCCCGTCGTGTCCGCCGTCGCGGCCGCGCACGCCGCCGGCATCGTCCATCGCGACCTCAAGCCCGACAACATCTTCCTCGCGGAGTACGCGGGCTCGGCGCCGGTGCCGAAGGTGCTCGACTTCGGCATCGCGAAGCTCGTCGCGCAGAACGCGGGGCCGTCGGAGTCGGCGCTCACGCGGACCGGCTCGCTCCTCGGCACGCCCTACTACATGTCGCCCGAGCAGGTGTTCGGCGAGAAGGACGTCGACGTCCGCGCCGACATCTGGTCGCTCGGCGTGATCCTCTACGAGTGCGTCTGCGGGCAGCGGCCGTTCGAGGGCGACAACTTCGGTCAGCTCCTGAAGGCCGTCACGATCGGTCGGTTCGAGCCGATCGAGAACCTCGCGCCCTGGGTCGGCCCGCAGCTCTCGAGTCTGATCGGGCGGATGCTCCGCGAGCGCTCGACGCGCCTCGCCGATCTGTCCGAGCTCGAGCACGCGCTGAGCGCGATCCGCGGAACGCCGAGTGGGCCGATGCTGCCGACGTCGATGCCGCGCATGTCGGCTGCGGCGTCGGCGGCGACGGTGCTGCCCAACACCGGGTCGGGCAGCTGGGGCGGGTCGGGCTCGTACCCGATGGCCGCGAACGTCTCCGGCGGTCATCCCGCGTTGGGATCGCAGTCTTCGGGGGGACACCCCTCTGCGCCGCGGAACATGGCGATGACGCCGTCCAGCGGCGGGTACCCCGTCGCGCAGTCTCCCGCGATGACGCCTTCGCCGATGGTGCGCTCGCACACGGTGGAGATGGCGCCGCGCCCGGACGTGCTCCCGATGCAGTCGCCGCCGGTCGGGAAGATCGTCGGGGCGATCGGGGCGGTGCTCGTGCTCGCGCTCGGTGCGGTCCTCGTCGTTCGCGGCGTGCATCACGGTGACTCCACGACGACGACGAACACCGCGACCGCGAGCGGCGCCACCACCGACGTCGTGACGGCGACCGTCACGACGCCCATCGTTCCTCCGTCGGCGCCGCCGAGCAGCGCGGTCGTCGTGCCGCCGGCGTCCAACGTCGACGCAGGCGCTGCCGCACCGCACGGCACCAACGGCGGAAGCCACCCGGGGCTCGTCCCGTCGGGCACGGCTTCGGTCCAGCAGCCGCAGCCGAACGGCGCGAACAGCAGCTCGAATCACAACGGCGCAACCGGTGGGTTGTCCACCGCCGTCCCCTTCTGAAGTTGGAGTCACCGATGCTGATCAAGCGATTTGCGATTCTGGCCATCTGTGCGTTCGTGCTCCTCTTCGGTCGCGGCGCGAGCGCCGCTCCGCCCGGGCCCGACGCGGCGAACGACGCGGACGTCCAGCGCGCGCGCGACCTCTTCAAGAGCGGGACCGACCTCGCCAAGAAGACCGAGTGGGCCGAGGCGCTCCAAGCGTTCGAGGCCTCGGCCGCGATCCGCCGCCACGCGATCACCACCTACAACATCGGCGTCTGCCAGCGCGCGCTCGGTCAGTACACGAAGGCGCGGGATGCGCTCCAGCGCTCGCTCGACGAGAGCGCGGCGCACGCGGGCGAGCTTCCGCCGAGCCTCGCCGCCGAGGCGAAGGGGTACCTCACCGAGATCGACGGGTTGCTCGTCCACCTCGACGTGACGGTGAAGCCCGCCGACGCCAAGATCGCCGTCGACGGTCGTCCGCTCCAGGCCGAGGGCTCGACCTCGCCGCCGACGCTCGTCGTCGGGCTCGCGGCGCCGGGCGCCGCCGCCGCGCTGCCCGCCGATCACGTGACGATGTTGCTCGGGCCGGGCACGCACCTCTTCACGATGGCGCGACCGGGCTTCGCGGAGGTCGTCGTGAACAAGACGTTTCGTCCGGGCGAGAAGACGTCGCTCGCGCTCTCGGCCGAGCAGCTCCCGGCGACGATCAAGGTGTCGTCGAACCTCGACGGCGCCGCGGTCTCGCTCGACGGCATCGACGTCGGCGTCGCTCCGGTCGAGCTCTCTCGTCCGGGAGGCACGTACGCGCTCCTCGTGCGCCGCGACGGGTTCGTCCCGTACAAGGCGCAGGTCAAAGCGGACCCGGGCGCGGCGCTGAACCTGAGCGCGGAGCTCGCGCCGGTGTCGACCCCGATCACGAAGCGCTGGTGGTTCTGGGCGGGAGCCGGAGCGATCGTCGTGACGGCGGTGCTCGTCACCTTCTTCGTCACGCGGCCGTCGCCCGAGCGACCGCCGGTCGATGGGGGCGGTCTGAATTGGGCGCTGCAGGTGCCGTGATGGGAGCGTCGACGTTCGCTGCACGTCTCGTCGGGCCCACGAGCGCCGTCGCGCTCGTCTGCGGCGCGCTCCTCTGGGCGGCTTGCGGCGGCACCGTGCCGCTCGCGGGCGCGGATGCCGGCGTGAACGCACCCACGTACGACGCGGGTCCTCCGGATACCGGGCCTGCGCCCGCTGATTGCAACCTCGGCGAGGGCGGCGTCGCACCGCAAGGGAAGCTCCTCGTCGGTTCCCCGTCGGCGCAAGTGCTCGGCGTCACCAACGACGGATATGCGATCTACAACGATCGCCACCTCGGCAAGGTCTACGCGGTCCCCATCGCGGGTGGGGCGCCGGAGCAGATCGGACCGGCGTGGGACTCGGGCTCGACCGTGATCTCCATCCTCGGCGGGGTGGTCCTGTACTGGACCGGCATCCCGTCGTTCGCGCAGACGCCGCGCTTGGGACAGCTCGTCGTGTGGACGGCCTCCGGCCACGCGCGCGTGCTCTCGAACAATGCCATCGCGGGCATCTTCGCGGTGAGCGACGACGGAAAGCTGGTCGTCTACACGGAGAACTCGACCGCCAACATCCCCGACGGCGGGACGAGCGGGACGGGCGCGGTCGACATCGTGGTGTCCGCGCCCGACGGGACGGGGAAGATCACGCTGGCGACGAAGGTGGTGTGGAGCAGCGAGTGCGTTCCGAACGTCGCCTTCGTCGGTACGCGCGCCGTCGTCGCCTCGTGCGCGGCGGCGAAGCTTCCCCAACCGGCGGCGACGATTCGCGCCTATGCGGGCCCGAGCTTCACCGCTCCCGTCGTCTTGAACAACCAGCCCGCCTACACGTTCTTCGGGCACGATTCGGCGCGCCTCATCTACTACACGTCCGGGTTCGTCCTGAACGTCCAGAGCATCACCGGCTCGCCGCTGCCGTTGATGGCGAACGTCTACAACGCGTTCTTGTCCCATGATGGGACGTTCGTCGTCATCCACAACGCCAACGGCGCGATCTACCGCTCGCCGACGTCGTCGCCGGCCGTGTCGTTCATCTCGGCGGGGTACATCAACGTGCAGGCGCTCTCGCCCGACGACAAGTGGCTCATCGTCAACAAGGCCGTCGATCCCGACTTGGGGCTGTACGACCTGCACCTGCTCTCGACCGCGCCGAACAGCACGCCGACCACGCTCGTCGCGAAGCCCACGAGCGCGTTCTTGAACGACTGGTTCACCGCCGACATGTCCCGCGTGATCTTCGGCGCGAACAACAAGGTCGCCCCGGTCGGCTTCTATGGCGACTTCGCGGCCGTGCCCCTGTCGGCGCCCGCCACGCCCGCGCTCACCGTCACCACGACGGCATGGTCCGGCTATGCGACCAAGGGCACCAAGGTCGTCTACAACGACGGCTACGACCTCGTCTTCCCGTCGCTTCCCACATCGGACATCCAGGTCGTCGATCTCGCCAGCCCCACGGCGCGAACCAAGCTCGTGTCGCACGCGGACGCGAACTTCTACGTCAACGCGGATCGCACGAAGGCGATCTACTCGTGGACGTACTGCGCCGACCAGCGGTCGGGGCTCTACGTCGTCGACCTTCCGTGAGGAGCATGCTCATGTTGAAAAAGACACTCGCACTCCTCTCGCTCGCCGCGCTCTCGTCGGTCGGGTTGCTCGGCGCGACGACGTCGTGCTCCAACACGCTCGATCCGTACCCGTCCGTCGTGTTCGTCGTGGACACCGACATGGCGGTCCCGCGGTTCGTCGATCGGCTCCGCGTCGACACGTTCCAGGCCGACGGGAAGTGGATCGACTCGCACGACTACGCGATCCTCAACGCGCGCGACTGGCCGGTCACCTTCGGCATGTTCTCCACCGACGAGACGAAGGAGACCACCATCTACGTCCGCCTCCGCGGCTACACCGCCGCGCGGTCTCGCGACTACCACGGCGAGCGCTACTACGACGCGACTGGGGCCAAGCCGGGCCCGCTCCCGGCGAAGGGCGGCGAGCTCCCGCGGCTCGTGCTCGGAGGAAAGGACGTGACCCCGATCAGCGAGCCGGAGCCGATGACCACGATCGATCGGCTCGTCCAAGTCGTGCTCGAGCCTGGTCGCACCGGAGCGATCAACGTCGTCCTCCGCGGCGACTGCATGGGGACGATGGCGCGCATGAGCCTGGCCGGTTCGTACGCGGGCTTCGCCCCGCGCGAGGCGGGGACGTGCATCGACACGCCGAACGTCCGCGTCTCGCTCGTGGCTTCGCCGCTCCAGGAGCGCTCCACGGCACCCACGCTCCAGGGGACCTGGCACCCGACGACACCGTGCACGGCAAACGGAGCGGGCACCACCTGCATTCAGGGTGGCGCGTTCTTCCTCGGCAACCCTTCGTCGCTCGGGTGGGATCTCGCGGCGGTGCCCCAGCGCGTGGTGGCATTGTCACCGTTCCGGATCGACACGAACGAGGTCACCGTCGGCGACTGGCGCGGAGCGATGGGCAGCGGTCTCGCTTCGCCCGATCAGACGCCCTGGCCCCATGAGCAGCCGTTCCCGGCGACGCCCTCGGGTGCGTTCCAGGGCTGCACGTGGTCGGCGAAGCCGATGGGCCGCGAGGACTTCCCGCTCACGTGCGTGAGCCCGGCCGCGGCGCGCGCCTTCTGCAAGGCGAAGGGGGGCGACCTGCCGACCGAGGCGCAGTGGGAGTACGTCGCCGCTGCCGTCGGTCGCCCGAGCGAGACGCGCTACCCGTGGGGCGATGGCGACTATCCCGATTGTACCAAGTCGGTCCACTCGCGTGACTTCGGTGGGCTGCCCGGTGCATCGGCGTGCCTCAGCGCGGGCTTCGGCCCGCAGCCGGTGACGACGGCTTCGAACCCGGGCCAGGATCTCAACCCGCTCGGCGTGGCGAACCTCGGCGGGAGCGTCGAGGAGTGGATGCTCGACGCGCCGGCGCTCTACGACGACCCGTGCTGGATGCAGGCGGGCCCGCTCGATGCGAAGTGCGTCGTGGACGGTGCACCCCACGTCGTGCGGGGCTCGTACTGGGCCGGTGAACAAGCGGTCGTGAGCAACCGCATCGGTGCGCCGACGGCGAACTACTACGACGCGTACACGGGCTTCCGCTGCGTCTATCCGGTGAGCAAATGAAGCGACTCCTCCTCGTCTCCGGCTGGGCATTCGCGCTCGCGTGCGGTGGCACCACCTTGCCGCCCGCGGGTCAGCTCGTCGTCCACATCGGGACGGATGCTCCGCTCCCCGCCGCGCCCGGGGACCCCGCCCCCGCGATCCCTCCGCTCTTCGATCGCATCCGCGTCTCGGTCTTCGAGCCCAGCGCCGTCGCCTCTGCGACCCCGCAGCCGTGCAAGGGCTGCGTCGGTGACTTCCCGATCGACTCCACGAAGATGGGCGCCGGCAAGGTCTCGTTCGGCGTGGTCCTCGCGACGGGCGTCTCCGGCTACGTCGCGCGGATCGACATGTTCCGCGGCGTCGCGATGACGCTCGGCGACCCGATCCCGCGCGCGACCGTGACCAAGTACGTCACGCTGCCGCCGGTCGGGGCGGACGGCATCATCGACGTGGGCGTCTTCCTCTCCGTCGACGAGGTGGGCGTGCCGGTGGGCTCGCTCAAGGCACCGGTTCAGCCGCTCGCGGGGCCGCCCGCGTACGAGCGCGTCGGGAGCTGGCCCGGCGCCGCCCGCGTTCCGTGCAG
This sequence comes from Polyangiaceae bacterium, assembly GCA_044224495.1. Taxonomy (GTDB): domain Bacteria; phylum Myxococcota_A; class Polyangia; order Polyangiales; family Polyangiaceae; genus JBGAKG01. The sequence continues at coordinate 224,832 of JBGAKG010000010.1, forward strand.
CCAACCCCCGAAGTTCGGCGAGGCCTGCGTGCCGGGTGGCGCGTACTGGATGGGCAACCCGAACCTGAGCGAGCAGCGCGCGGCCGACTCGCCGACGACGCCGCACCTCGTGATCGTCGAGCCGTTCTTCTACGACACGAGCGAGGTCACGGTGTCCGCGTTCCGCTCGTCCAACCTCGCGCTCCTCGGCCCCGATCCGAACGATCCGAAGAAGAGCATCGCCACCGACCCGATCGACGGGACCGGTCGCGATCTGTCCGAGCGCGAGTACTGGTGCACGTACACGACCGACGTCGCCAAGAACGAGCAGCTGCCGTTGAACTGCGTCTCGTGGGCCAAGGCCGTCGAGTACTGCAAGGCGCGCGGCGGCGACCTCGCCACCGAGGCGCAGTTCGAGTACGTCGCGACCGGCATGGCGTCCAACATGTACGTCTGGGGCAACGATCCTCCGACGTGCGGGGACGCGGTCTACGCGCGCGGCGGCATCGGCGCGTTCGCGGCGAGCGGCAACGACTGCAACCTCACCGGGCGCACCGGCGGCGTTCTGCCTCCGGGCAGCGGAGCACGCGATCGGCTCGAGATCGGCGGGGTGACCATCGTCGACGTCGTCGGCAACGTCAGCGAGTGGACGATCGACAAGTGGAACCGAACGACCGAGCCGTGCTGGACGGCGCCGATCCTGTACGCGCCGAAGTGCGCGACGGTGAGCGCCGCCGATGGCGATCTCCAGTCCATCCGCGGCGGCGCGTGGCCGGTCACGAAGGGCGAAGCCCAGTCGGCGCAGCGCAACCCGAAGGCGGGCGCGGCGCGTCCGCAGACCGGTTTCCGCTGCGCGCGCCCGGGGCGCTGAGCGGCGCTCAGCCCAAACGGACCACGCCTGCGGGCGGCGGCGCGTCGCTCAAGAGCTCGAACGCGGCGCGCGAGCTCGTGGTCAACCGCCGCACGTGGCCGTGGCGCTCGATCTCGAGCGTGCACCGACCGAGCTTGGAGTTGAGGCACGTCTTGGTCCCGCCGGGAGGGTTCCGGTACGGGAGCGCGACGAACGAAGACGCGGGCGCGCCGATCGCCGCGCGGACGCGCACGCCCTCGCTCTCGGTCTCGAGGTCCCAGAAGAAGGGGGCGTAGAACGCGCGTGCGGCGAGCGCGCGCCGGACGGAGTTGAGACGCAGCTCCTCGCCGTCGAGTCGGAGCACGAGCACGGTGGTCCGCGGTCCGAGGACGGGACCCAGCGCGATCCGCGCCGTCGATACCTCGAGGAACGCATCGGGCGCTTCGTCGAAGCCGCAGACTTGGCCCCACGCGTACTCGTCGGTGTGGCGGCTGCCCCAGTTGTGGTTCTGCGAGCCGAGCCAACCGTCGATCGGGATCGCGGCAGCGCCGGCTCCGTCGTCGACCGTGAGCGTGCCCTCGAAGCGCGCGTTCGGCGAAGCCACGAGCGACTTGGCGCGCGGAAACCCACCGCCGTACATGCGCTCCGGCAACAGGAGGAGCGGTGCTTGCCCACCGCTCCAGCGGAGCGCCCAAGCCATCGAGCTCGCGCCGCGCTTGGCGCGCCCTTCGAGCGAGCCGTCACCCAGGCGGGCGGTCGCGATCGCTACGCCGAGCCCGTGCTTCGAGAAGGAGCACACGTCGAGCGGGTGCTCTTCCTTCACCGCGACGACGCGCTTGTTCTCGCCGTCGAACCAGACCGCCCAGAGCTCGCCCTCGCGGGTGGCGCCGCCCTTCGCGGCGAAGATGGTGTAGCGGATCCAGAACCCGAGCTTCTTCGTCGGGTGGTTCGCGCGGAGGAACCAGCTCTCGTAGTGGCCCGCCTCCGACTTCGGATCGAAGTGGGCGCCGTTGACGTCGAAGCTGGTCATGACAGGCGCGAGGATATGACCTCGCCCGCGCGGAGAGCCATCGCCATGATCGTCATCTGCGGGTTCACGCCGAGGGGGCCTGCGACCACGCTGCCGTCGGCGACGTAGAGCGACTGCACCTCGTGCGTCTGGTGGTCGGGCCCGACGACGCTGCGATACGGGTTCTCGCCCATGCGGCACGTACCGAGCAGGTGATAGGCGCTCACCTCGATGTCGCCCGGGGCCAGGCGCGCCGAGCGCAGGCGCTCCACGTCGGCCTTGCTCGTGACCTCGTCGAAGCCGGTGACCATCGGCATGACGCGCTTGGCGCCCGCGGCGAAGAAGATCTCGCAGAGCGTGGCGAGACCCTCGGCCATCTTGGCGATGTCGTGCGCGTTCATGTCGTAGGTGACGAGCGGGGCGCCGCGCGGTCCCGGTCGAATGCGGCCGCGCGCCGTGTCCTCGATCATGAAGCCGAACGTCGCGAGGTGGGGGTACTGCTCCATCAGCTCCATGAAGCGGCGCCCGACCCAGGGGATCGCGAGCGCGGTGACGTCGAGCGGGGTCGAGGCGCCCTCGTAGACGATCGTGGGATCGGTCGGGTGCGTGACGGCGTACCCCTGCGGGATGCCGCGGCTCATGTCGATCGTCTCGTCGAAGAGCGCCATCACCTTGGTCGCCGGGTGGATGGTGAGGTTCCTCCCGACCTCGCGGCTCTGGAGGAGCTTGGTCTTCTGGATCAAGACGGGCGTCATGAGCGCGCCCCCCGCGAGGACGACGGCCTCGGCCTTGACCCGGAACGTTCGCCCGGAGCCGAGCGTCCCGTGGACGCCGCGCGCGCGCCCGCCCTCGACGTCCACGCCGGTCACGTGCGCCGCCGTGACGAGCTGGGCGCCGCGCTCGAGCGCCGCGGGGACGTAGCTCACGTCGGTCGATCGCTTTGCGCCGGTCGGGCACCCGAAGCAGCACACGCCTTGGCCGTCGCACCCGGGCGCGTTGCGCGGGAGGGTCTCGTGCGCGAGCCCGAGCTTGCCGGCGCCGCGCGCGACCACGCGCCCGACGCCGCCGGTGTGCTCCATCGGCGCGTGCTCGACTTGGAGCATCGCCTCGACCTTCTCGTAGTAGGGCGCCATCGACGCGCTCGAGAACCACGAGAGGCCGAGCTCCTTCCGCCAGCGCGCGAACGTTCGCTCGGGCGTGCGGAAGCACGTGCCCGAGTTGATCAAGGTCGTGCCACCGACGGCCCGTCCGGCCCAAATTGGGATGCCCGCGTTCCCGAACGCGACGGTGAGCCCGTGATCGCGGTAGAGACGGTTCGACATCTCCGCGGCGCGCGTCGTGAACGTCGAGCGGCGGTGGTAGTCGCCCTCCTCGAGCAGGAGAACCGCGTGCCCGCGCGAAGCGAGCTCGTGCGCGCAGGCCGCTCCGCCGGCGCCGGTACCGACGACGACGACCTCGCACTCGAGCTCGAGATCCTCGTCCACCTCGCGCCCGTTCGTGACCTGCGCCATCCACCGCGCGGGCTCGTCGCGCGTGCGCTCGCGCCGATCGCCGTGGGGCGGGCAGCCGACGTGCTCGAACATCTTCGCGTCGTCGAAGTGGGCCGACTTGATCGGCGTGAGGATGACGCGGAGGAGCGAGCGCGTGGCGTGGCTCGACGAGGTCTGCCACCCCTCGAGGAACGCAATCGCCCGCTCGCGCGACAGCTTCGTGAGCGGGCGGCCGGCGATGGGCACGGCTGCCGCTTCGGCGGCCCAGAGCAGCCCGCGCACGCCGCGAACGGCGGTCGGGCTCGTGGAGGCGAGCCATCGTTCGAGCCGCGCGACGGTGCCGTCGCCACCGCCTTCCAGGAAGGTGCCTGCGGGGAGGGCGGCGGCGGCGAGTGCGTGCGCAATCTTCGCTTCGTGCGCGGAGAGGGTGGCCATGGGGTCCGGGAGGGACTATAAAAGTGGTCGGACCACCCGGCCAATGGAAAAAGACACTCTCTTTCGGGCGCTCCGGCGCGTGCGCGCGAGCGATCAGGTCGCGGGCGAGGTGACGAACCGGATCCTCGACGGCGATCTCCGCCCCGGCGACAAGCTGCCCGGGGAGCGGGACCTCGCCGATCAGTTCCGCGTCAACCGGTCGACCGTGCGGGAAGCGATCAAGTCGCTCTCCGACTTGGGCCTCGTGGTCTCGAGGCACGGCGGCGGGACGGTGGTGCAGGACTACATGGTCCGGGCGGGGCTGAAGATCCTGCCGCACCTCTTTCTGCGCGGGGACGATCGGGGAGAGCTCCTGCGCTCGGTCCTGGAGTCGCGCCGGATCTTCGCGGTCGAGGTCACGCGCCTGGCCGCGGGGCGGGCGAAGAAGAAGGAGATCGCGCTCCTCGCAGAGCTCGTGGACCAGATGGAGGGGGTCATCGACGATCGCGCCACGTTCCAAGCGCTCGACTTCGATTTCGTCCACATCCTGGCGCGCGCGAGCGAAAACTGGGTGTTTCGCCTGGTGACGAACTCCGTCCGGCCGATCTACGACGAGCGGCCGGAGCTGTTCCTCGCGCTCGTGGACGAGCCGAAGCCGATCGTGGCCGGGTACCGACAGGTGATCGAGGCGATCGAGGCGGGCGATGCCGATCGCGCCGCGCGAGCGATCGAAAAAGTGATGCGCGCGGGCGAGGCGAAGCTCGAAGCTGCGCTCGGCCTGGGACAGAAGAAGAAGAGCGAGAAGGGGAAGGCGCGATGACGATCCTGCGCTTCGACGAAGAGATGGGCGGCGTCACGGCGGACGGGCGGAGGCTTCACCTCCGGCTCCACGTCGAGGCAAAGAAGGTCCGGCGCATGCTCCTCGCCCAGACGATGGAGCTCCGCGGTGAGGTCGACCTGGAGCGCGTCTGCAAGGGCGCGCCGCTCCAGGGAACCCTCATCGTCGGCAAGCCTTGGCACCGCATCATGCGGTACGAGCTCGCGTTCCACGGCGACGACGGCGCGCGCTACCGCTTCGTCGGGAAGAAGAACGTGCGCTACCTTTCTCCGCGCGAGTCGCTCACGACGCTCGCGGGCGAGATCACGCGCAATGGAGACGAGTACACGACCGCGACCGTCACGTTCCGCTGGGCCGACCTCCCGGAGTTCCTCCGCAGCTTCCGGCTCGAAGCGCGCTGAGCGCGGCGGGCGCGCGGCGTTCCTCGCCGTCGTCGCGCTCGCGCTGGCGGCGTGTGGTCATCGCGCGGGGCAGGGCACGGCTGCGCCGACTGCGCCGGGCACGGAGAGCACGCCGCCGGAGTGGCTCTGCCTGCCCGGGCGCGCCGACCCGTGCGCCGGCGATTTGACGACGACGGAGATCGCGCGTGACGGCTCGCGAACGGTCGTCCCCGTCACGCGCGCGGCGGCGCCGGCGGTGGACTGCTTCTACGTGTACCCGACCGTGGATCTGGAGCTCCGGCCCGGCAATCACCGCGATCTGACGGATACGACGCGCATGGCGAACGTGACGTTCGCGCAGGCGGCGCAGCTCCAGCAGGTCTGCGCGCTCTACGCGCCGCTCTACCATCAGGTCACGCTCGGGACGTACCTCCAGCCGCGAGAGCGGTTGGAAGCCGGGCTCGCGCTCGCGTTCGCGGACGTGGAGCGGGCGTTCGCCGAGTACCTCGCGAAGTACGATCGCGGGCGCAAGCTCGTGCTGATCGGGCACTCGCAGGGCGCCGAGATGGTGGTCCGGCTGGTGAAGCGCTTCTTCGAGCCCGATCCGAAGCTGCGCGACCGGCTCCTGTTCGCGATGCCGATCGGCGGCGATGTCGAGACGGCGCCCGGCAGCGATCGGGGTGGCACGTTCGTGAACCTTCCTATTTGTACCAAAGAGGGACAAGTCGGTTGCGTCGTCGCGTACCGGTCGTGGGCGCAGGATCGAGCGGTGGTGCCGGGGCGCACGGCTCCGCCGGCGGGGAGGGTGACGGCCTGCGTCTCTCCGGCCGACGTGGCGGGCACGGCGCCGCACGAGCTCGCGCGGAGCATCTTTCACCTGACGCCGGAGGCGGCGAAGCACCTCCACGGGATCGACGACGTCCGCACGCCGTTCGTGGCGTTCACGGGTTACTACCGAGCGAGCTGCGCGGACGGACCGGCGGGCTTCCGCACGCTCTCCGTCGACGTGAAGGGGCAACCGGGCGACGCGCGTCCGCCGCCGATCGACTTCGAGCGCGATCTGCCGAAGAACGGGCTCCTGGCGACGTTGGGGCTGCACTTGCTCGACCTCCAGCTCCCGCAGGGAGATCTGATCGAGCTGATTCGACGCGCCTCGCCCTGAGGGCCGTCAGTCGCGGCGTGCCCCGAGCAGCTCGCGCCACAACGAGCGATCGTCGACGAGCGCCGACCGCAAGCTCGTCGTCGCGAGCTCCCAGCTCGTCTTGCCGAGCTCCCATCCGACGCGCGAGAGACGCCCGACGCTCGGCTCCTTCAAGCGCCGGAGCGCCAGCCCGACCACGTGCCCGTACTCGCGCACCACGACGGAGGGCCTGCGCTCACGCGTCGACAGGAGCGCCATCGACGCCGCGCGCCCGCGGCGATCGGTCTGCCAGTAGTGGAGGAGCCCGGCGCGGAGCGCACGCATCGCTTCGCTCTCGCCTCCGAGCGCGCTGCGCAGCGCCGGAGCGAGGAGGTGGCGCGTCGTCGCAGGCTCGCGGCGCGCGGCTTCGAACGCATCGAACGTGTCCTCCAGATCGCCGGCGGCGTTCTTCCAGGCATCCGCGAGCGCGACGGCGTCCGACACGCAGAACGCCACGCCGCTCGCCGTGATCGGATGGGCCGCCCCGGCGGCGTCTCCGACGAGCGCGAGGTGCGGCGCGGTTCGTCGGCGCGTCGTCACCGGATAGACGATGGCGCTGAGCGCGCGCCGCTCGGCGACCTCGCGCTTCACGGCTTCGGCGAGCTCCACCGGCAAGACGTCGAGATCCGCGAGCGCCGGCGCGGAGGGCGTGCGCTCGTCGACCTCGAACATCATGCGTACCTCGCGCGGGCCGATCCGGTACGCGAGCACCGGGCTCCGTCCCCCGAGGAACACGTGGCCGTAGCCTTCCGTCGGGAGACGCGCCCCGAGCAGCCGAACGCCGAGCATGCGCTGGGCCGCGCCCCGCACGGTCGGGATGCCCGCAGCGTCGCGCAGCTTCGATGCGCGTCCGTCGGCTGCCACGATGAGCGGCGTCCGCACGTGCGCGCGCCCCTGCCGCCCGTCGAGGACGAGCTCGAGCTCGGGGACGCTCCACCGCTCCGGCGGGAGCACGCGCCCCTCGACCGTCGTGACGTTCGGGTGCGCGCTGGCGTGGCGCAGCATCACCCGCGCGAGCGTGGCGTGCTCGATCGCGAGCCCGCTCGGGTGCATGCCGGGCACCTCGGCGTACGACAGCACCGTCGGCGCGGCGCCGCGCCCTCCGAAGATCGAGAAGCCGCACGACGGGATCGCGCCGGCGTCCCACACGGCGTCCGAGAAGCCGAGCGCCGTCAGCGCCTCGACGGCGGCGGGTTGAAGGAGCTCGCCCGCGAGCCGCTTCTCGTTCGCGAGACCGGGCTCGCAGAGCAGCACGCGCGCGCCGTGCCGCGCGAACGCCATCGCCGCCGCGCTCCCGGCGAAGCTCCCTCCCGCGACGACGACGTCGAAGGACGCTCCCGAGACTGCTTCGACTCCGTTCGTGCTCGTCCGCATGGCGCTCATCCCTCTCGCATAGCGCGCTCGCGCGCGCGTGAAGCGGTGGCGCGCTATCGTGCGTGACGGAGGCCGTGCGCGCGCGGATTGCAGGCGTGCGCGCCGATTGCGCGGTGCGCTCCGCGCGGCCGACGAGCCCGTGCGGCTTTCTCGCGCGCACGTCGCTTGCCTTCCGCCCGGCATGGCCCGTCCGCGTCCCATCATCGAGCCCTTCCGGATCAAAGTCACCGAGCCCATCCGCATGACGCGGCCGGGCGAGCGGCGAGAGATCCTGGAGCGTGCAAAATACAACTTGTTCGGCGTTCGCGCGGAGGACGTCGTCATCGATCTGCTGACCGACTCCGGGACCGGCGCGATGAGCGCGGAGCAATGGGCCGCGATGATGCGCGGAGACGAGTCGTACGCGGGGGCGCGGAGCTACTACCGCTTCGCCGATGCGGTGCACGAGCTCACCGGGATCCCACACGTGTTCCCCACCCATCAGGGCCGAGCGGCGGAGCGCATCCTCTGCGCGGTGATCCCGCTCACCGGCAAGGTCGTCCTGTCGAACGGCCTCTTCGACACCACGCGCGCGAACATCGAGGCGGCTGGTGCCCGCGGGCGCGACCTCGGCCGCGCCGATGCGCTGACCGCCAACGCGCCCTTCGGTGGCGACATGGACCTCGCCGCCTTCGACCGAGCGCTCGCGGAGGAGCGAGGCGCGATCGCCTTCGTCGTCATGACGGTCACGAACAACACCGTCGGCGGACAGGCGGTCTCGCTCGGCAACCTGAGCGCCGTCGCCGAGCGCTGCCGCGCCGCCGGCATCCCGCTCGTGCTCGACGCGTGCCGCTTCGCCGAGAATGCGTTCCGGATCCAGCAGGACGAGCCCGGCCAGTCCCAGCGACCCCTGCCGGAGATCGCGCACGCGATGTTCGAGCTCGCCGACGTCTTCACGATGAGCGCGAAGAAGGACGCGATCGTGAACATCGGCGGCGTGCTCGGCGTGCGCGATGCGGCGCTCGCGGAGAAGATCCGGGTCGAGCTGATCCGGACCGAGGGCTTCCCGAGCTACGGCGGCCTCGCGGGCCGCGACCTCGAGGCGCTCGCGCAGGGCCTGCACGAGGTGCTCGACCCGGCATACCTCGAGTATCGCTTCGCGGCCGCGCGGTACCTCGCGCGCGCGCTCGCCGACGCGAAGATCCCGGTCGTCACTCCGGCCGCGGCGCACGCGGTCTACGTCGACGCGACGGCCGCGCTCCCGCACCTCGGCCCGCACGATCTCCCGGGGCAGTCGTTCGCGTGCGCGATGTACCTCGCGGGTGGCGTGCGCACCTGCGAGATCGGCGAGCTCATGTTCGGCGAGCAGGCGAGCGGCGCGCGGCAGCTCGTCCGCTTCGCGCTCCCGAGGCGCGTCTACACGCAGAGCCACGTCGACTGGGTCGCGGCGGTCGCCGACGAGGTCGGCGAGCTGCGCGAGAAACTCCCGCCGATGCGGATCACGGCGGGCGCGGACGTCCGACTCCGCCACTTCGTCGCGGAGATGGCGCCGGCCTGGCCGTTCCCCTTCGAGTGAACGCCGTCACATCGAGATGGAGCCCTTGCGGAAGTCGCTCGCCGACAAGAGGAGGTTGATGCAGACGGGCTTGCCGCTCTTGGCGATCCGCTTTGCTTCGTCGAGCGTGGCGTCGATCTTCGCGGGATCGTCCAAGCGCAACCCGACCGCTCCCCAACCTTCGGCCACTCGCTCGTAGTCGCAGCGCCGGAGCACGGTGCCGACGTCGTCGCCGAGCATCTCGACCTGCTCTCGCGCGATCTGGGCCCACGCACCGTCGTTGCCGATCACGGCGATCGGCGCGAGGCCGTGGCGGACGCACGTGTCGAGCTCCGCCAGCGAGTACGCGCTCGAGCCGTCGCCCCAGAGGAGCCACGTCTCGCGGCCCGGCCGGAGCGCGGCGGCGCCCACCGCGAAGCCGCCGCCGACACCGAGCGTGCCGAAGACGCCCGGATCGAGCCACGAGAGCGGCTTCCGCGGCCGCAGCGTGTAGGCCGCGGTCGCGACGAAGTCGCCGCCGTCCACGACGAGCGTCGCATCGGGATCGAGCTTCTCCTCCAGGCGCAGGAAGAACGCGATCGGATCGACCATCGGCCCGCGCGCCTGCGCCGCGCGCCCGGCGATCTCCGCGTCGCGGGCGGCTTCGCGCTCGCGCAGCTTCGTCCACCACGCGCCCCGTACCGGCGGCGCGCGCCCGATGTCACTTCCGAGCTCCACGAGCATCTCCCCGGCGTGCATGCGCAGCGCGACGTCCGGCCGGCGATTCTGCCGGAGCGCGGAGCCGTCGAGGTTCGCCGCGACCACCTTCGCCTTGCCGAAGCCACGCCCGTACGCGAGGCGGAAGTCGAACGGGAAGCCGGCGACGATGACGAGGTCCGCTTCCTTCAGCGCCTTCCCCCGCGCGTGCCGGAGCTGCAGCGGATCACTCCGCCCGAGGAGACCGCGCGCCATCCCTCCGAGGTACGTCGGGATCCCGAGCCTCCGAATCGCGGCCGCGATCGGCTCCGGATCGCGCGTCATCGCGAGCGCCTGACTGCCGACGACGAGCACCGGCCGCTCGGACCACGAGAGCATCTCCGCGACCTCGCCGATGCGGCGCCGCGGCGACGGCAGCTTGGCCTCGACCGCCTCGAACGACGGCAGATCCGGGCGCGGGATCGGCGGCGCGCGGAACTGCTTGTAGAGGTGCACGTCGAGGTACGCGCGCAGCGCCTTCCCCCCGAGGCCCTTCGGCTTCTCGACGCCCGCTTCCTTGAGCAGCATCGTCCGCACCATCTCCTCCGGGTAGAGGAGATCGACGGGCACCTCGATGAACACGGGCCCCGGGACGCCGTGCGTCGCGCGCGAGTACGCTTCCTCCAACGTCGACTCGAGCGCGCGGACCTGCGTGATCGTCGCCGCCCACTTCGTGATCGGGCGCAGGATCGACATCTGATCGATGTCCTGGAGCGAGCCGCGCCCCTTGAGGATCGTCGCCGTCGCGCCGCCGAACAAGATGAGCGGAGACTCCGCCATCTGCGCGTTCTTGAGCGCGGTGAGCGCGTTCGTCACGCCGGGCCCCGCGGTCACCGCCGCCGCGCCGCAGATCCCGGTCATGCGCGCGACCGCATCGGCGGCGAAGACCGCGCTCGCTTCGTCGCGCACGTCCACCACGGGTACGCCGTTCGCTTTCGCGCCGACGAGGATCGGCGAGATGTGACCGCCGCACAGGGTGAAGAGGAACGGAACTCCATGGCGCGCGAGGAACGCGCCGACGACGTCGCCACCCGATTTCATGCGGGCGAGCATCCACGATCCGTGCCGCGATGTCGCGTGGATCAGTCGTTCGGAGCGACGGTTGGCTTCTTCGAGATGGAGATCGGCTTCAGATCGACTCGGCACGTCGTCCCGCCGTGCTTGGGGATCGTCTGGGCCAAGTGGTAGCGAAGACCGAAGGCGGAGCTGATCCCGGACTGGAACTGCCCGAAGATCCCGCAGTGTCCGCCGTTCCAGCCGGGGCGGTCCCACCACGGGCAGGCGTTCCCTTCGAGGTACCCCGTGCCCTTCACCGCATCGGTGCCGTGCCAGTGGCTCGGGTTCACTCGGAACACGTACTCGGACATGCGGAGCACCTCGATCGCCGCCGCCGCCGGGTCGGGCGCATCGGCGAGGTCGAACTGAGCGCGCACGCGGGCGGCGAAGCGCTCGCCCATCGCGAAGCAGACGTCCCCGAGCAGCTTGCGCGCGTGCGGCACCTTCGCGGGCAGGTCCTCGGTCAGGACGATGAGAAACTCGCCGAGGTGGGCCGTGACCTCGTTCCAGCGCGCTTCGCTCCGCAGGGGGAGCAAGGCGCGGCGCTGGCGGAGCGCTTCGCGAAACCCTTTCGCGGGTCCGCCCATCGCGTCGAAGATCCAGCGCGACTTCGAGCGACCGTCGATCCGATACAGGCCGCTCAAGACCAGCGCGGCGTCGCGCGCGCTCCCGGCGCGCAGGTGCGCGTGGTGCTCGCGCAGCACCTCCCAGCGGCGCGTCATCATCCGCGCGCCGAGCTCGGAGAGCAGAGGCTTCGCAGCATCGCCGACCGCTCCCGCGAGCCCGCGCGCCACCGCGCGGTACCAATCGGCCATCCCCGCGGCGGCGAGGTGCCACCGGATGCGCGCAGGGATGAGCTCGCGCCGGTAGGCTTCCCGCACGAGCCGAGCGGTCGGGGTCACGGCTCGAGCGTACACGCGCGGCCTGCGGTTTGCACCGCACCCAGGCATGAGCATGGGTACGACGACCGCAGGCCATCGCGTCGGCGGGGCTCGCCCGAGCGGCCGCGCGCGATCGCTGCTTCCGCGCGAGCACGGCGCGTGGGCCGCACTCGGGTTGCCGATGGTCTCGGCGCTCGTGACGGCGCGCCCGTCGAGCGCGGGGCTTGCGCTCGCGTGCAGCGCTTGCGCGGCGTTCCTCGCGCACGAGCCGTGGTTGGTCCTCGATGGTCAGCGTGGCACCCGTGCCCTCCGTGAGGATGGGCCGCGCGCGCGGGTCCGGTTGGGCTTGCTCCTGGCGCTCACCGGGATCTCGGGCGGCATCGGGATCGCCCTCGGCGGCGCGCGCGTCGTGCTGGCGGCGCTGGCGCCACTCTTCTTGTCGCTGATCGTCGCGGGCTTCATCCACGCGCGGCGCGAGAAGACGTTCCTCGGCGAGGTCGCTGCCGCTCTGGCGCTCCCGGCGCTGGCACTCCCGGTTGCCGTCGCGGACGGCGTGACCATCCCGGCTGCGGCGAGCGCGTTCGTCGCGTGGGCGGCCATCTTCGCCGTCGGCACCGGTGTGGTCCGCTCCATCGTCGCGGGCGACGGCAAGCGCGCCGCCGTCGTCCCGTCCCTCGTGCTCGGCGGCCTCGTGCTCTCGTCCCTTTGTGGGACGACGGCGTGGCGCTTCACGCTCGCCCTCCTCCCCACTTGCCTCGCCTGCATCGTCGTCGCCTTCGCCGGCGTCTCGCCGAAGGATCTCAAGCGCGTCGGCTGGGTCCTCGCTGCGGCGAGCCTGGTCGCGCTGTTCGTCATCGCCTCCTCCTGATCTCCCTCGGCGCCACGTGGCGCCACGAAAGGAAGGAACCCGTGACTGCGGAACACGAGCTGGAGACACTCTTCCTCACCCACGAAGATCTCGAGCAAGCGCTCGAGGACACCGATGCCCTGGTGGAGGGCGCGCGGTCCGAGCGCGAGCCCGGTGCGACGCTCGTCGCGGCTCTCGCCGATCTCCATCGCCGGATCGAAGATCACATGACCGCCGAGGAGCGCTGGGTGTTCCCCGAGGTCCTGCGCGCGGGAGCTCCGGTCCCCCTGATCACGGCGCTCACGGCCACGCACCAGCGTCTGCGGGAGCTGGGCTTCGCGGTCCTACGCAGCCCGCGCGATCTCGATCGCGCCAGTAAATGGCTGAAGGCGTTCCGCGATCACGTCCAGTACGAGGAGCGCTCCCTCGCGCACTTCGTCCAGCGCATGCGCCCGAACTGACGACGCCCGAGCGGCGTCACCAGCTGTCGCAGGCGATGCTCAAGCACGGCCTGGGGTTGGCCTGGTTCCACTGGGACCAGAGCAGATCCCAGCGCGCGGCTCCCGTGGTCGTCTTGTCCTGGAGCTTCTTCTCGGCGTCGCGCTTCACGTCGTCGACCGAGGCGCGGAGCTTGTCCTCTTCGGCCTGCACCCACGCCAGGAAGGCATCCGTCTCGGGCGACTTCTTCGGGCAGTAGATGCCGAGGTAGCCGACGGTCGAGTAGAGCTCCTGCGCCTCGGCCACGAGGTCACGCCACTGCGTCGCGTTCGCCGACGAGTACGCCGCCTGCTTGACGATCTTCTCGTGCACCGTCTCGATCGCCTCCTTGGCTTCGGCGATCCGTGTGCGCGCGCGCGCGTAGCGCGCCGCCGTCGCGGGGGAGATGCCGGCGGGCGTGCCCGCGTCCGGCTCCGCCTTCGGTGGCGGGCTCGCGTCTTCGACCGTCGCGACGTGCGTGCCCGCGTCCTCCGGCGGTGGAGGGAGCGTCACCGTCTCGGGGGCCTTCGTCCCTTCGCCCTCGTGACAGCCGACGGCAGCCAGCGCGAGCGCGACGAAGCGCGCGCGACGGGCGAGGATTCGGTCCCGAGCGTCTTCCATGAACGAAAGGTACAACGCCGCGTCGGTCCCCAACCATTCCCACGCGTGCTACGTCTAAGCATCTCGATGCGTCGTCACGCGCTCCTCTTGCTCCCGGTCGCGTTCCTGGTCTTCGGCTCGCGCCCGGCAGAGGGAAATTCAGCGCCCACGCTGCACGAGCAGATCCAGCCCGACGTGCACGACGATCTGGCGATGGGGGTGACCATCGCCGGTGGCCTTCCGGCGGCGCTGGAAACGCGCAGTGGTGTCGTATCGGCGCCCGACCCGGGCCGCCCCGCGACCCCCGCCGACATCGCCGCCCAGAAGGCATTCGAGGATCAAGTCGCCGACGATCGCTACGTCCCCGATCGGGACACGCGCCGCCCGAACACGCTTCCCTACACCGATCCGTTTACGCCTTCGACCACGCCGTTCAAGCGCCTCGCCGCGTTCGACGCGGTCAACGATCGCTTCGAGCTCTACGGCTCGCACAAGGAGCTGCGCGCGCTCCCCGTCGGCGGCTCGGCGCTCACCAACGAGGATCGGTTCTTCGCCGACATCCCCCTCTCGCTCAAGGGCGGGCACCACACGCTCATCCCCACCGTCGGTCCCGGCGCGCGCGTGCTCCATGCGCAGCTCGCCGCGGGCGCGCGCGAGCTCTCCTACAACCTCTTCACCGACGGAGCCGACGAGTGGTACGTCGCCGCGCCGCAGAGCGGGGACGCACGGCTCGTGATGGAGATTGCGATCCCGCGCGCGGCGCTGGGCGGGGAGCTCGCCGATCGGCCGTGGAGCGATCTCATGCCGCTCCCGCCGTTGCCGGACAGCGTCGCCTCGGCCGCGCGCGAGGTCACGACGAAGCTCGGCCTCGGTCGCCAGATCTCTCCGCGCGACAACGTCCGCAAGATGGTGGCGCACTTCCGCTCGTTCATCGACTCGGACACGCCCCTCACGCCGTCGCGGGACGTCTACACCGATCTCGCGCTCTCGATGAAGGGCGTGTGCCGTCACCGCGCCTACGCGTTCACCGTGACCGCGCTGTCGCTCGGGATCCCCACGCGCATGGTGATCAACGAAGCGCACGCTTGGGTCGAGGTGCACGACGGCGAGATGTGGCACCGCATCGATCTCGGCGGCGCCGGCCGCATGATGGCGGATCAGCAGCAGAGCTCGGTCCCGTACGCTCCGCCGCCCGATCCGTTCGCATGGCCCGCCGGTGCGAACCGCGGCGAAGACCTCGCGAACCAGCATGCGCCGCCTTCGAACGGCGGTGGCAACGGCGGCGGCAACGGCGGCACGAGCACCTCGCCCACGCCCGGCACGAGCTCCAGCGCGTCGAGCGCGGCGAGCTCCAGCGCATCGAGCGCGAGCTCCTCGGCGAACGCGAACGGCTCCGGCGGCTCCCACTCGGACGACGGGCGCCCCGAGTCGGTCCTCACCTTGAGCGTGGGCCAGAGCGAGGCGCGCCGCGGCGCACCGATCCCGGTCACCGGCACCGTCCGCTCCGACGGCAGCACCTGCGGCGGCGTGACGGTCGGCGTCATCCTGCGCGACAGCGCCGGCCACGAGACGCGCGTCGGCACGCTCGTGACCGACGAGAAGGGCGCCTTCAACGGCTCGATCGTCGTGCCGAGCTCCGTCGCGCTCGGTGACCACCGCGTCATCGTGCGCACCAACGGCGACGGGCGCTGCGGCGAGGGTGTGGGCCCGTGAGCGCGGCGTTCGTCCCGTTCCTGTACGAGCTCCGGGCGCGCAAGGTCCGGGTCGGCGCGCAAGAGGCGATCGCCCTCGCGCAGGCGCTCGCGCGGGGGCTCCACGACAGCTCGCTCGACGGCTTCTACCACGTGGCGCGCGCGCTCTGCGTGCACCGCGAGGGCGATCTCGACGCGTTCGATCAGGCGTTCTCCGCCCACTTCAAGGGCATCGAGCTCGCGAGCGTGAAGATCCTCGACGAGCTCGAGGAGTGGCTCGCGGATCCGAAGGG
Organism: Polyangiaceae bacterium; assembly: GCA_044224495.1. Classification (GTDB taxonomy): domain Bacteria; phylum Myxococcota_A; class Polyangia; order Polyangiales; family Polyangiaceae; genus JBGAKG01. The sequence continues at coordinate 240,460 of JBGAKG010000010.1, forward strand.
CCGCAAGATGCTGAGCGACGAGGAGCGCTCGCTCCTCCAGTCGATCGACATGGAAGAGCTCCGGCGCCTCTTCGAAGAACGCATGCGCGAGCAGAAAGAGCGCCACGACGGTGGCAACCGGTGGATCGGCACCGGCGGCACGAGCCCGTTCGGCCAGAACGGCACGAACCCGAGCGGCGTTCGGGTGGGCAACCAGGGTGGCGGGCGCAGCGCGATGGCCGTCGCCGACGCGCGTCGCTACAAGCCGTACCGCTCCGATCTCGTGCTCGACGTGCGCCAGATCGAGGTCGCTCTCCGCAAGCTGCGCGCGTTCCATCGCGACGGCGCGGAGATGGAGCTCGACATCGACGCCACCATCGACGAGACCGCCCGCCAAGCCGGCGAGCTCGAGATCGTGCTCCGCCCGCCGCGGAAGTCGAACGTGCGCGTGCTGCTGTTGATGGACGTCGGCGGCTCGATGGACCCGCACGCCCACACCGTGTCGCAGCTGTTCTCGGCGGCGAAGCGCGCATCCAACCTGCGCGAGCTCAAGACCTACTACTTCCACAACTGCATCTACGGGCGCCTCTACGAGACGGAGCGCTTCACCGACCCGCTGCGTCTGCGGGACGTCCTCGATCAGTGCGGTCCGGAGTGGAAGCTCGTGCTCGTGGGGGACGCAGCGATGCACCCGGCCGAGCTCTTGGGCTCCGGCGATTGGGAGTACTGGTCGCGCACCGCCGATGGCGACTCGCGGCGCGGGATCGAGTGGATGACGATGCTCGCCGACCACTTCCGCCGCGCGGCGTGGCTGAACCCCGACCCGCCCAACTACTGGAACGGCGGCACGGCCGAGGCGCTCTCGCAGGTCTTCCGCATGTTCCACCTCACGCTCGATGGCCTCGGCGAAGCCGTTCGCCACTTGTCCGGGGCATCGGTCCCCCAGCGCTGAAAGCATGGACGTCCCCGTCTCCGTCGTCACCGGCGCCAACCGTGGGATCGGACTCGAGGTCTGTCGGATGCTCGCCGCGGAGGGCCACCGCGTCGTCCTGACGAGCCGCGATCGCGCCGCCGGGGAAGCTGCGGCGAAGAAGCTCGGCCAAGGGGTCGTCGCGTCCCCGCTCGACGTCACGTCGGCGTCGTCGATCGCGGAGCTGGCGGCGTGGCTGAAGAGCACCTACGGAGCGATCGACGCGCTCGTGAACAACGCCGGCGCTTCGTTCGATGGGTTCGACGCATCGGTCGTCGAGCGCACGATGGCCGTCAACCTGTGGGGCGTCGTCGCCACGACCGACGCGCTCGCGCCGCTCGTTCGGGATCACGGGACGATCGTGAACGTGTCGAGCGGGATGGGGAACCTGAGCGTGTATCCTGCACCCATTCGGGCGCGCTTCGCGGCCCCCGCGATCACGCGGACCGAGCTGCGTGCGCTGGTGGACGAGTTCGCCGCGGCCGTGGCGGCCGGGAACCACTCGCGCGCGGGGTGGCCCACGTCGGCCTACCGCGTCTCCAAGGCGGCGCTGAACGCGTTCACCCGCATCTCCGCGCGCGAGCTCGCACCGCGTGGGATCGCGGTCACCGCCGTCGATCCGGGCTGGGTGCAGACGCGGATGGGCGGCCGTTCGGCCCCTCGGTCGGTCGACGAAGGCGCGGACACGATCGCGTGGCTGTGCGCGAGCCCGCGCCCGGCGGGCGTCGCGAGCGGTCGGCTCTACTTCGATCGCGAGGTCAGCGAGTTCTGATACGTTGAGACGATGACTCGCTTGCGCTGGGGGCTCGTGGTGGCGGGGGGCGTGCTCGCGACGGCAGTGGCCTGTGCGACCGGCGGCACGAGCGTGATCGGTGGAGACGACGCAGGCGTCACCGAGGCCGGCGTGGATGCCGCGGCCTGTCCCCAGTTCGATCTCCAGACCGATCCGAAGCACTGCGGCTCGTGCACGAACGTGTGCGGCAGCTCGCAGGTGTGCTCCGCCGGCGTCTGCAAGAACCAGTGCGATGCGCCGCTGATCAAGTGCAGCGGCGGGCAGACGTGCGTCGACACCACGAAGGACCCCGCGAACTGCGGGAGCTGCGGCAGCGCGTGCACCGGCCCCGACGCCGGGCCCGACACCGGCACCGGCAACCCCGACGCCGGCGTCCCGATCCCCGACGGCGGCTTCGACTCCGGCACCGGGTGGTCGCTCTCCGCGCCGGGCTGCAGCAACAGCAAGTGCGAGCTCAAGTGCGGCAACGGCACGGCGCTGTGCTCCGACAACCTCTGCTGGGACACGCAGAACGCGCACGACCACTGCGGCAACTGCGGAACGGCGTGCGTCACCGACACGGAGTGGTGCAACGTCGGTCACTGCTGCGCGACCGGCTCCCAGTGGTGCACGAGCGCGTGCAAGAACACGAACAACGATCCGCAGAACTGCGGCGCCTGCGGCAACGTGTGCCCGAACAACACGCCCGCGTGTGTTGCGGGCAAGTGCTCCGCCCAGGTCGCGGTCAACACGGTGTGCTCGAAGGTGAACCCGAGCGGGATTCTCTGCAGCGGCAACTGCTCCACGAACGATGCCCAGTACGCCGACGCGTACTGCAAGCTCGCCGGGTTCACGAAGGCCGTGAGCTACAACGTGCTCACGTCGGGCTCGGTGAACTGCGTCTATTACAACACGCAGAACGTGGTGCCGACCCAGTGCAACGAGATCCTCGGCCCGACGAGCTACGGTCTCGCGAGCTCGTGCCACGCGATCCAGAACCTGATGTGCCAGTGACTCAGGTCTGCTGAGCGCGCACGATCCCTCCGATCGAGCCGCCGCGGTAGAAGTCCTGCACGCGGCGCATGTCGCCGCGAGCGACCGCGAACGCGGCGGCCGCCGCAGCCGCGTTCGTCGTCACGTTGCTCGATTGATTCGGGACGGCGGCGCCCGTCGCCGGGTCGAAGCCACTGACCGCGCCGTTGGCGGAGATCCCGCCGAACCACCCGGTCTTCAGGTACCCGTTGCCGTAGACGTAGATCCAGTTGCTGTTGGCCGGCGTGGCGTCGGGCCACGCGGCGGAGACGAGGGGGTTCTTCGGCGTGTCGCCGTGGAAGGTCATCACGATCGACTCGGACAGCGGTCGCCCGCAGCCCGACGGGTCGGGCAGTGCGTCGCAGTCGGCGAGGAACGCATCGAGGATCTTCCCGAGCCGCGCCACGTTCGCGACCGTCTGGGTGACGTTGTTCGCGTTCGCGAACGCCGGGTGGGGATCATCGCTCATCGCGGGGAGGATCACGGAGCTCGTGAGTCCGAGCCCGAACGCCTTCGCCGTCGAGACGAGGATGCGGCCGATGTCGGCGACGTTGGTCGGGGCTCCGACGATGCCGTAGCGCGCTTCGTCCGCCGGCGTCACGCGGAGCTGTTGTCCGAGCGAGCGCCCGAGGAGCGAGGCCGCGAGCTTCCCCGCATCGCTCGGGTGCTGCTGCGTGCGGCGGCCGGAGGCGGCGTTCAGGCTCTGGAACGTGCGGTAGTACGCGTCGTGGAGGTCCGCTGCGTCGGGCGAGGCAAGCAGAGTCTTCGACGCCGTACTGTCGAACAGGTCCGCGAGGCCGTTCTTTCCGATCACGTTCACCTGCGGAGCACCCGGTGCGGTGCCGTACTGGAACGGGTTGATCGCCACGACCGGGATCAACGAGGGGTTCGCGGCTTGGATCGCGGCGATGGTCGCGATCATCGCGGTGCCCTGGGCGATCGTCGCGGCCGCGGTCGGGGCGTTGGTGTGGTTCTCCGCCGTACCCGCCATGAAGGCGGAGATCTGGCGAGTCGGTCCGCGCTTCTGGAACGGCGACTCGGGTGCATAGACGAGTGGCCGATCGGTGCCGGTGGCATCCGTCGTCTTTCCGCGCGCGTGGAAGGCGACTTGGGGGCCGCCGTTCTTGGCGACGTCCACGTGGGGGAACAGCAACTGGAACCACGCATGGCCACCGTTCCCGCCGATGAAGTGCACCGAGCGCATCGTCGAAGCGCAGGCGGCCTTGTCGGCGAGCGCCACGCCCGCCCGATCGCCGATGACGTTCAGGACGCCCGAGCGCTCCAGCCCGAGCACGGCGCCCGCGGCAGTGGCCCACCGCAGGAAGCTGCGGCGCGAGACTCCACGGAGCGCGGCGAGACGAGGATCGACGGCCATCGGGCACCTCCGCCCACTCGAGAATGCACGCGCGGGGCCAAGCTGCGGTCGGCACGGGCCCGCGAAAAAAGACGAGCGAGATCGCCGGTGGGCGTCCCCGCTTCCATGGATCGCCGGTGCGGATCGTGGGCGAGCCGCATCGGGGCGAATGCGGCTATCCTCGGGCCCCGATGCAGACCGACTTCCATCATGCGGTGACCTACGTTCTCGCCCGCCTCGCCGGCTTCTCGAAGGAGGAGGCCGCGATCGTCGGCTATTGCGCGCAGTACGTCGACGACGCCGTCGAGGAGGGGACCGTCGTCTTCGACAACGGCGCCCTCTACACGCGCACGGCGAGCGCCCACAAGATGCTCGACTACCGCAACTTCGAGACGCTCGCGAACAGTCGGTGCTGGGTGCCGTTCCACTTTCTCCCTGGGAATGGCGGTCTCCCCGCCGACCAAAACCCCGAGGGCGAGTTCATCAACAAGTTGATCACGCGCCCCAACAGCCCCGTCGCGCAGGACATGATCCGCGCGTGCATCGAGGACCGGAACACGCCGTGGGCACTCCATCGCCTCGGGGTCTCGATGCACGTGTACGCGGACACCTGGGCGCACCAAGGCTTCGCCGGCGTGAGTCACGTCGTCAACAACGCGACCGACATCACCGACGACGACGGCAAGCCCGACGAGCGCGTCGCGACGCGGCTCAAGAACTTCTTCATCAACAACGCCTTGCCGCTCGGGCACGGCTGCGTGCTCTCGAACCCCGATCGGCCGTGGCTCGCGTGGGCCTACACGAACGGGCTCGGCGAGCGCATCACGCGCAACAACCCGAAGGACTACGTCGAGGCCTCCGACATGATGGTCCGCGCAATGCAGCGCTTCCGCGCCGGCGATCCCGACGCGAACGTCCCCGGCCTGGCGGACAAGGACAAGGAGACACTCGTCAAGCTCTTCCTCGGGATCAAGGTCGACGAGGAGATGCAGCGCCACCAGGCGTGGTGCGACATGATCGCGCGCGGCGCGTTCGGGTTCGCCGACAAGCCGAGCTACGTGCCCAAGGGCCCGGGGTCGTGGAAGCACGACGCCCTCGGCGACGCGGACGACGGCAAGGCGAAGTTCCAGGCGAGCTTCGTGCGGTCGAACTGGAAGATGTTCCACGATGCGCTGATGGCGCATCGGTTCGATGTCGTCTACCGGATCCTCCCGCGGTACGGGATCCTCATCGGGTAGCTTTCTTCTTGGGCGCACCCTTCTTCTTGGGCACGGCCTTTTTCTTCGGCGCAGCCCTCTTCTTCGGCGCTGCGCTCGCGAGGAGCTTGCCGAGCCTCGCGAACGCTTTCGGCGCGATGGCGTAGGCGATCTGGAGGGACGCGAGGGGCGCGCTCTCCTTCGCCGACCGCTTCGCGTCGCGGAAGAGCTCGATCTCCGGCGCGAGGCTGACCCGGCCCGGCAGCGGGCCGCGGCCCGACTGGAAGCGAATCCGCATCCACGTTCGCGCGACCTCGATCGTCGCGACGTCGCTCGCGCCGACGGCGTTGGCCTGGTCGTTGAGCTCGAACGTCACGGGCCGCTTGCGCTCGAGGTGCACCATCAGACTGTGCACGGGCGTGCCGTAGGGCAGGCCACGCTGCGGGTCGGGGACGAGCTCGCCGAACGCGAGGAGCTCGTCGTCGATGTGGATGACGTTCGCCGTGTACGACTGCTCGAAGCCACCATCGACGGCTTCGAGGCTGGACCGATACGTGGGCTTCGCCATGGGCCGAGGATACCGCGGGTGGGTCAGCTCTGCTCGGCGAGCTCTCGGAACACGCGGGTCAGCGCGGGGCGGTTCGTGACCCCGAGCTTGGCGGCTGCGCGCGCGAGGATGACGCTCACGGTCCCCGGCGAGAGTCCCAGGTCGTAGGCGATGAGCTTGTTCGAGTGACCCATCGCCGCGCACGCGACCACTTGCTGCTCGCGGTCGCTGAGCTTCGGGGTCGCCCGCGAGGGGACCACGCGGTTGTCGTGGGCGAGGAGGAAGCGTTTGCCGTCGTGATCGAACCAATCGACGAGCGACCATTCGCCCTCGACCATCGTTCGCCACGTCGCGCTCGCCTCGTCGGGGTCGAGGCGGCGGAGCTTGCCCCGTGCGCGGTCGATGCCCTTCGCCGCGTCCGCCAAGCGCGTGCGCGCGGCGTACGTCGCGTTCGTTCCATGTTCGAGCTTCCCGCTCGGCGTGAGGATCGCCGCCGCGGCCTCGGGCGCGACGCGCTTCTTCCGCTGCCGGAGCCGGAGCGCCGCACCCACGTGCGACGCGAAGCGCAGCCAGACCATGCGATCGCGCAGCCGGAACGCGGCAGGGACCAGCGTCGTCACGATCACGCCCTGCTCGTGGTCGAGGTTGGCGCGGAGGCCGAGGGCGTCGGCGCCCTTCATCTGCGCCTTGCTCAGCCCATCGTGCGTGCTCCGTTGGCCCACGACGCGACTCAGCCGGGTGAACGCATCGCACTCGAAGGCCTTGCGGAGCAGGTGGGGTGGGGGGACCGATTGCTGGAGCATGAATTGCTCACGCGTGAACGGCGGATCTCCGACGCAGGCGAACGCACCCATCGTGAAGGTCCCACCCGCGAACGAGAAGCTGAAGGCGCTCGTGGGTGCGATCGACGCGCCGAACGAGCCGTGCACGCACGCGAGGAGCTGCGCGAGCCACTCGTCGTCGTCGTCGACGTGCGCATACGCGGCCTCGATGGCGCCGATGACGTCGAGCGCGGTCCCCACGGCTTCACTCTAGGCGTTCGCGGCGCAGGATGGGAAAGAACTGATAGAACGGCGCCATGCTCGGTGGTTCTCGAGGACTTCGCGGTCTCCTTCGTCTCGCGCTCGGGGCGCGGCTCCCCGTCACCTCCGGAGCGCTGCGCGTCCCCGGACCGTCGGCGCGAATCACGATTCGTCGCGACGCGTTCGGCGTGCCCTACGTGGAGGCCGAGAACGACGCGGATGCGTTCTTCGGGCTCGGCTTCGCGCAGGCTCAGGACCGCGCGTTCCAGCTCGAGCTCTACGTACGCGTCGCGCGGGGCACGTTGGCCGAGGTGCTCGGCGACGAGATGCTCGCGGTCGATCGACTCATGCGCCGGATCGGGCTCCGTGGGATCGCCGAGGCGCAGCTCGCGGCGTTGGCCGAGCGCGAGCAAGCGCAGCTCGCGGCGTTCGCACGCGGCGTGAACGCGGGGTGGGAGCACGGGCTCCCCAAGCGACCGCACGAGCTCGTGCTGCTCGGAGCGAAGCCGACCCGCTTCGAGCCGGCGGACGTGCTCGCCGTACTGCAGTTCTTCGCCTTCGCGCTGAGCTCGAACTGGGACGCCGAGCTCGCGCGGCTCCGGATCCTGCGCGCCGACGGGAAGGACGCGCTTCTCGCGCTCGAGCCTTCGCGCGGGCTCGTCGAGGGTGCCATCGCTCGGCTCGGCGCCGATGCCGAGCTGCTCCTCGCCGCGGAGAAGCTCGCCGACGACGCGAGCAAGGTCGCCGCGGTCACCGCGCTGCGCGGCGCCTCGAACGGGTTCGCGATCGCGCCCGCGCGCACGGCGACGGGGCGCCCGCTCCTCGCGTGCGATCCGCACCTCTCCCCGTCGCTCCCGGCGCCGTGGTGGCTCGTCCACGTTCGTACGCCGAACTGGACCATGCGCGGCGCGTGCCTGCCGTCGCAGCCGGTCGTCTCCTTCGGGAACAACGAGCACGTGGCGTGGGGCATCACCGCCGGGCACGTCGACAACACCGATCTGTTCGTCGAGCGCATCGGCGAGGATGGTGCGAGCGTCCTCGAGGGCGACCGCTTGGTGCCGTGCACGGTGCGCGAGGAGACGATCGCGGTGAAGGGGAAGAAGCCCGTCGTCGAGCGCGTGCTTGTGACCAAGCGCGGCCCCATCGTGACGCCGGCGCTCTCGGAGCGCGCGGGGGTCGCGCTCTCGATGCGCGGCACCTGGATGGCCGCGCGCCGGATCGGCGGCTACGAGATCCGCGAGGCACGCTCCGTCGCAGAGGCAATCGCCGTCTATGCGTCGTACCCGGCCGTGTCCGAGAACCGCGTCTTCGCCGATCGCCACGGTGCGATCGCGCGCCAGATGATCGGTGATGCGCCGCGGCGGCGCGGCGGTTCGGGGATGCTCCCTGTCCCAGGTTGGGACAAGTCGCTCGGGTGGGAGGACGAGCCGCTCCCGGCCGCGGCGCTGCCGGGAGCCCGCGATCCGGAGTGCGGGTTCGTCGTCGTCGCGAACCAGGATCCGGGCCCCAGCCCGACCGGGGCGTTCCTGGGCGCCGACTGGCTCGATGGGTCTCGCCACGCGCGGCTCACCGAGCGCCTGGCAGCTGCCTCCGGCTGGGATCTCGCGGCGGCGGGGGCGCTTCAGTGCGATCGCCACACCGTGCTCTGGCCGCGTTTGCGCGCGTTCGTGCTCGCGGCGGCCGAGCGTGCGGGGGACGCGGAGGCCCTTCGCCTGCTGCGTGCTTGGGACGGCGAGGTCGGGCCCGAGAGCGCGGCGGCGGCGCTGTTCGAGCTCTTCTTCGCCGAGATGATGGTCCGCATCTGTCGCGCGAAGGCTCCGCGCGCGTGGCGCGCCGCGCTGGGCGAAGGCACGAACGTGGTCCTCCCGCACGGGATGATGGCGCTGCGGCGGCTGGAGCACCTCGTCCGCGCGATGCTCGAAGCACCGGCGGGCTGGTTCGCGCGCGGGTGGGACGCCGAGGCGGCGAACGCGCTCGAGGTCGCGATGATGTCGCTCCGCGCCCATGGGCCGAGCGAGGAGAGCTGGCGCTGGGGCCACGTGCGTCCGCTCTTCCTCGAGCACCCGGTCGGTACGAAGAAGCCGCTCGATCGCATCTGGAGCCGCGGCCCGCTCGCGTTCGGTGGCGACGCGACCACGGTCGCGCAGGGCTCCGTCGCGTTCGATGCGCCGCTGTCGAACGCGATTGGTCTGCCGAACCTGCGCATGGTGCTCGACGTGGGCGCGTGGGAGAAGAACCGCTTCGTCCTCGCCGGTGGGCAATCGGCGAACCCGTGCTCGCCCCACTACGACGATCAGATCGGGAGGTGGTTGGCCGGCGAATCGATCACGCTCGCGTGGACGGACGAGGCGATCCGCCGCGCAGCCAAGAGCACGCTCGTCCTCGAGCACGAATGACGCTTCATCCTCCGCGCGAGCCCTTTGCTTCGGGCATGCTCCCGGTCGGCGACGGGAACACGCTCTACTGGGAGGAGTCGGGCCGGCCGGATGGGCTCCCCGCGGTCGTGCTCCACGGTGGTCCCGGCCAAGGGTCGCACCCGAACATGCGTCGGATGTGGGATCCCGCGTGTTGGCGGGTCGTCCTCTACGATCAGCGCGGCTGTGGAAAGAGCACGCCGCACGCGAGCGACCCGGCGACGGACATGAGCGTGAACACCACCGCGCACCTGGTCGCGGACCTCGAGCGGCTGCGCGAGGCACGCGGGATCGATCGCTGGGTCGTCGCGGGCGGTTCGTGGGGGACGGCGCTCGCGCTCGCGTATGCGCAGCGGCACCCTTCTCGCGTGAGGGCGCTGGTGCTCTCGAGCGTGACGACGATGCGGCGCGCCGAGATCGCCTGGCTGTACCACGGCGCACGCATCTTCTTCCCCGAGGCGTGGGCGTGCTTTCGCGATGCGGTGCCGCGCGTGGGGGACGAGTCGCTTCCGAGCGCGTACGCGCGGGCGATGGATGAGCTCGATCCCGTCGTTCGCGAGCGCGTCGCGCGCGCGTGGTGCGCGTGGGAGGACGCGGTGCTCTCGCTCGAGCCGAACCCGAGCGCGGTCTACGGCGACCGACCGGTGCCCGAGCTCCTCGCGTTCGTCCGGATCTGCGCGCGGTACGCGGCGAACGGAGCGTGGCTCGCGGAGGACGAGCTCTTGCGGAGTGCGTCGAAGCTCGCGGGCATCCCCGGCTTCCTCGTTCACGGTCGGCGCGACCTGAGCGCGCCAATCGGGTTCGTCGACGACCTGGCGCGGGCGTGGCCCGACGCCCACTTCATCCCGCTCGACGACGCAGGCCACCTCGCGACGCCGTCGAAGCGGGCGGCGCTGCTGAGGGTCGTCACGACGTTGTCGACCTGGGGCGGCTGATGCGCGGACCTAGGAACGGGCGCCGCCGCCCCGCCGCACGACGAGGAAGACGAGGAGCACCGCGTTCACGACGAGGAACCCGATGTTCACCGCGCGCGCGAACGGCGGCGCTCCCTCGGGCCACAGCTGTCCCAACAACACCACCGCGTTGACGAGGAGGAGCGGGACGAGCAGGACGCGGCGCGGCATCACAGGCGGATGTCGAGGTAGACGCCGCGCCGCAGCTCCTGCACCCAGAGATCACGCTGGTGTAGCACCGCTTCTTCGGTCGCCTGCTCGTACATCTGTTCCTTCACCTGATCGAACGGGGGGATCGCCTCCCGCTTCTTCAGGCGGAACACGACGATCGCCTGATCGCCGATCTTCACCGGGCGCGAGATGTCCCCCGGCTTCATCCCACCGAGCTGCGCACGCGCCTCGGGGTGGATGTTCGCGAGCGGCTGCGCGCCGGGATCGCCGCACACGTCCTTCGTCGACATGTCGTCGCTGAACTGGGTCACGAGCGTGCAGAAGTCCTCGCCGCCGTTGGCGCGCGCCACGATCTCGTCGGCCAGCTTCATCTTCGCGTCGACGCCGGACGCCGTCTGCGGGATGCGCAGCGCGAGAACCTGCAGCTCGACCGGCGACTCGTCTTCCATCTGCTTCACGACGTGCGCGTACGCCGCCCGCGCGTCGGTCTCGGTCACCTTCACGCGCCCCGCGATGCGGAGCTGGATGAGCCGGCCCTCGAGGAGCTGGCGCCGCACTTCGTCGCGGTAGTCTTGCTCGGTGAAGCCCTGGCGCTGCGCGACGGAGAGGAGATCCTTCACCGACACACCGAGCCCGGCGGCCTTGTTCTTGATGGCCTCGTCGATCTGCGAGACGGTGATGTTGATGTGCGCGCGATCGGCCTGCTGCTCCATCAGACGCTCGTCGATCATCTGGTCGAGCGTGGCGCGGTAGATCTGCGGCTCGGCGACCGCCATGCGGGTCGGGTCGCCGCCCGTCTTCGCCGCGAGCACGGTGAGCTGGGGCTTCGCACGCTGCCGGAGCTCCGAAAGCAGGATGGGCTTGTCGCCGACGACCGCCACGATGCGTTCGACGATGACGGCCTGCGCCGACTTCGGCTCTGCCAGCGCGGCGAGGCCGAACGCGAGAGCGGAGACGGCGAGCAGGCGAGTGAAACGCTTCATCGGCTCCATGGACTAGCGCACTCGAGCATCCCGAGCGCCAAAATCGACCCCCAAATGCAGGAAAGCGCGCCCTTGCCGTGCAGGGGCGCGCTCGCCTGGGAACCGAAGGCCGATGATCAGCGCTTCGAGTACTGGAAGCGCTTGCGGGCGCCCGGCTGACCGTACTTCTTGCGCTCCTTCTTGCGCGCGTCGCGGGTCAGGAAGCCGGCGCGCTTCAGCACGCTGCGCTTCTCCGGATCGTGCAGGCAGAGCGCGCGGGAGATGCCGTGACGCATCGCCTCGGCCTGAGCCGAGTGACCGCCGCCGATGACCGTCGCGCGGACGTCGAACTGGTCGACCGCCTCGATCAGCTCGAGCGCCTGGCGCATGACCATGCGCGAGGTCTCACGCTCGAAGTAGGTCTCCGGCGTGACGCCGTTGACGGTGATCTGGCCGGTGCCGGGCGAGAGCCAGATGCGCGCGATCGCGGTCTTGCGCTTGCCGGTGGCGTAGGTGCGGTTCGTCGTGGTGCTCATCGTGATTCTTCTTCTGCTCTCAGATCTTGACCGTGAGCGGCTGCGGCTTCTGCGCGGCGTGCGGGTGGTCGGGGGTCGCGTAGACCTTCAGCTTGGTGATCATCTGGCGACCGAGGACGTTCTTCGGGAGCATGCCCTTGACCGCCTTCTCGATCGGGAACGCCGGCTTGGTCTCGAGGAGCTTCCGGTAGCTGTCGGCCTTGAAGCCGCCCGGGATACCCGAGTGACGCTGCCAGAACTTCGCGTCGAGCTTGTTGCCGGTGAGCTTGACCTTGCCCGCGTTGACGACGACGACGAAGTCGCCGGTGTCGACGTGCGGGGTGTAGGTCGGCTTGTGCTTGCCGCGGAGCACGCGCGCGATCTCGCTCGCAAGGCGACCGAGGGGCTTGTCCGCCGCATCGACGACGAACCAGGCGCGGGACTTCTCTGCTGCTTCTTTCTTCTCGGTGAACGTGGACATCTGGGGCTCCGGGGGCGCGGGAACCTACGGGACGGGGGCCCCCCTGTCAAGCGAGGAAAGGTAGAACTCGCCGTGCCAACTCCGAAGCGGCGCAGCCGCGGAGGAGCTGGCACCGAGCCTCGGCCAACCGAGGCCGAAGGCCGAGGGCGAACGGAAGGGAGAAGGCAGGAATCTCGGTCCCCGCCCCGGCGTAATGGAACTTTGGGAGCGCCGAGCCGTCTGAGGTTCTGGCGACGACAGATGCGACGAGGGATGGTCATCTCGATTGCCTGCGGAGCCGTCGTGGTGGGAGCCGCGATCTCGGTCAACCGGCCGGATCACCAAAACCGCGACGCGATGGTCGCGTTTTGTGCGTTTCCTGCCGGCTCCGACCTTCAGAAGGCGGAAGACGGGCTGGACGAGCGCGCAGGTGGGAACACCTACGCTCGGCATGCAGCCGAGCACATCCACTGGGCGAAATCCTCGTCCGACAAGGCCTACCAGCTCAAGCACGACGCGGTGATGGTCGGGGTCTGGAGTTGCCCGCTGGGCGACGCCTACGAGGCGGACGACAAAGTGTTTCGCTCCGAGTACGCGATGCTCTGCGCCTTCGACGGGCTCGAGCGTCCGGCGCCCACCACGTGCGACACCCCCGGCTCGTTCCGGCCGTCCTACGGGAAGGAGCGGGTCCCGCCGGAGCAGTACCTGGCCCAGACCCGCTGGCGGTCCCACTCGCTCCAGACGCGCAACCTCATCGACCAGACCGTGACGGCCAAGCCGGCGGACCGCCAGAAGACCTGGGACGACGCGAAGCCCATCATCCCGACCTGCTTCGAGAACGAGGATTTCACGTTCGAATGCCATATGTCGCACACCTTGGGCTCGACCCAGACCGTGCCCGCCACCCCGGTCTACCGCCGGCCGCCCGCGGTGCGCGGCTACGGGGGGAGCGGGGGTTACGGGTACCGCTACCCGATGCCGGTCGAGTGACCGCCGGGCTTGCCCGCAAATTACTTCGCATGTAAAACATCGGCGTCCGAAAGGTTTCGCCGATGATCTCCTTCGACCCCACCGACGATCAAAAGATGATGCTCGAGTCCGTCGGGCAGCTGGGCAAGAGCCTGCTGACCCGCGTGCGCGAGCTCGAGAAGCAACGCGCCGTCCCGGAGGACCTTCGGAAGAAGGCGCACGAGATGGGGCTCGGCCTCGTCGCGTTCCCCGAGTCGCATGGGGGAGCGGGCTTGGGGTTGGTCACGGCGGTGCTGCTCGAAGAAGTCGTGGCGAGCGGTGATCCGGCAGCCGCGTTCGGCTTCGGTGGGCCCGGCGCGATGGGCTACGTGCTCAGCGAGCTCGGGACGGCGGAGCAAGCGGCAGCGGCGCTCGCGCCGTTCGGCGGCGACGACGGTCACTCGCGCTTCGGCGCGGTGGCGTGGGGCGAGCCGCGTCCGCACGCGACGCGTCCCGGGCTCTCCACCGTCGCGACGAAGGACGGGGGAGCGTGGGTGCTGCGCGGGACGAAGGCGTACGTCGTGAACGCGGATCGCGCCGAGAGCTTCGTCGTGTTCGCGCAGATCGACGAAGGCAGAGGCTGGGACGGGCTCGGTGCGTTCCTCGTGAAGAAGGGAACGGCGGGGCTGAAGGTGCTCGGGCGCGAGACGACGCTCGGGCTCGACGTCGCTTCGTTCGGCGGGCTCGAGCTCGAGAACGTGCGGGTCGAAGACTCCGCGCGTCTGCTCGGTGGCGCCGACTTCTCGCGCGCGACGCTCCGCTTCTTTGCGAAGTGGGGCCTCGTGATCGCCGCGCGCGAGGTCGGGCTCGCCCGGGCCGCGTTCGAGACGACGCGCGAGTACGTCGAGACGCGGAAGGCGTTCGGCAAGCCGATCGGCCACTTCCAGGGCGTCGCGTTCACGCTCGCGGATCGCGCGATGGACGTGGACTCGGCGCGCACGCTCCTGCACCGCGCGGCGTGGATGTGGGACGCGGCCGAGAAGGAAGACGACGCGCTGGTCGCGAGCGCATACGCGATCGCGCACGCGCACGAAGTGGCGATGCGCTGCGGTGACGACGGCGTGCAGCTCCACGGCGGCGCGGGCTTCATGCGCGACTACCCGGTCGAGAAGTACATGCGCGACGCGAAGCAACTCAACGTGTGCGGGCTACCGGCGGCGTGCGCCGATCAGCTCGCGGCCGCGGTGCAGCTCGGGCGCCCGCTGGATCTGGGCCTTCTCCTCCCCACCGCCGAATCGCAGAGCGCGTTCGTCTGACCGAAGGAATCGAATCATGAGCATCGAGTTCACCCTGACTCCCCGGCAGAAGGAAACGCGCGAAGCCATCCGCGGGCTCGCGAAGAGCGTGATTCGCCCGCAGTCGCTCGTGTGGGATCGCGAGCACGGCGTGCCGCACGACTTCTTGCGGAACCTGTCCATGCTCGCGTCGAACATGGGCTCGCTCGCGATGACGGCGAGCGCGGCGCTCGAGAAAGAGGCGCAAGCGGGCGCGCCGAAGAAGAAGTCGTCCGCGAACGTGAACACCGTGCTCGCGGCGGAGGAGATGAGCTGGGGTGATGCCGGCTTGCTCCTCTGCATGCCGGGCCCGGGGCTCGGCGGTCCGCCGGTCCGCTCGACCGGAACGCCGGAGCAGAAAGAGCGCTTCTTCGGCATCTTCCGCGACATGAGCACGGAGCTGCGTTGGGGCGCCTACGCGCTCACGGAGCCGTCGGCCGGGAGCGACGTCGCGGGCATCCGCACGTCCTGCAAGAAGGACGGCAAGCACTGGGTACTGAACGGGCGCAAGTGCTACATCACGAACGGCGCACGGGCGTCGTGGAACGTGGTGTTCGCGACCGTGGATCCCAGTTTGGGACGGGGCGGTCACCGCGCGTTCGTGGTCGAGAAGGGGACCCCGGGGTTCTCGGTCGGCCGGATCGAGGACAAGATGGGTCTCCGCGCGAGCGAGACCGCGGAGCTCGTCTTCGAGGACTGCCGCGTGCCGGAGGAAAACCTCCTCGGCGGCGAGGAGCGCTACCAGTCGAAGGAAGGCTTCATGGCGGCGATGAAGACCTTCGACAACACGCGCCCGATCGTGGCGGCGATGGCGCTCGGCATCGGGCGCGCGGCGTACGACTACGCGACGGAGTTCGTGAAATCGAACTACGCGCTGGCGCGGCACACGCCGCGGTTCGCGGCGGTGGCGGAGAAGCTGGCGCGCGTGGGGCGCGGGCTGGACACGGCGCGCATGCTGACGTGGCGCGCGGCGTGGATGGCCGATCAGGAGCTGCCGAACGCGAAGGAAGCGTCGATGTCGAAGGCGGCAGCGGGGCAGGCGGCGATTCGCGCCTGCATCGAGGCGATCGAGATCTGCGGCGCCGAGGGGTCGATCCAGAAAGACCACCAGCTGCTGGAGAAGTGGTTCCGCGACATCAAGGTGTACGACATCTTCGAAGGGACGGGGCAGATCCAGAGGATCGTGATCGCGAAGAGGCTATTGCCGGAGTTGCGGTCGTTCTGAAAGGACGAACGGAACGACCTCGAGTCCGGGCCCGGTCCGCTTCCGAGGCGCGAATGAGGGCACTCGCCGTGCGCCTCGCGCTTGCTCTCTGCGTCGTCGCGCTCTTCTCGGGCGACGCGCGTGCCGAGGTCATCTCCGACGGGAAGGTGCAATTCCTTCTTCTGCCAACGGGCGGACACGTCTGCATCGCCATTCCGCAGTGGGCTCCAGAGCAGCAGCCGGAGTGCGATCAAAAGGTGCTCGCTGCGATTCGAACACGAGCGACCATGGTCGCCGCCGAGACGCAGACCGTCTTGTCCGCCGCGAACGTAGCCTTCAACGCATGGGCTTCCATGGTGTTCGTCGCGCGCTCGGTGCCTTCGGACGAGCTCTCTCAGGAGACCATCGATGCGCTTGCACGTCGCATGGCCGACACCATCGGCGGTCAGGCCGCGAGCTCGAGCTCGCGCGCCAACGGTGTGCAGGTCGTGAAGATCGCCATCGACGTCTCGGCGAGCGGGCAAGACACGCACGCGTCGGCTCAGGTGGTGATGGCCGATCAAGGCACCTACCACCTTTGGGTGTTCGGACCGAAAGCGCACGAAGCGGACATCGATCGGTTGGCGAGTGATCTTCTCGATTCGATGAACGGTGTCACTCCGGTGAAGCCGGCGACGGTGAAGGCAGCAGTCGACGCCGCGAAGACGACGAGCAGCGGATCGTCGGGCTCGGTGGGTACGAGCTCGGGGATTGGAGGGACGATCCTCCTCATTTTGGTGCTCTTGGGATGGAGAAAGCAGCGGGCGGATCAGGATCGGAAGAAGGATCATCCGCAGAAGCCCCCGCCCGCGGGGTGACCTCACTCCTGCGCTCCGAGCGTGAGCGCAATGACGGCTTTACTTCATCGTCTTCGACGACGTCTTCCTCCAACGACGCTAGTACCGTGGCCGGATCGGGTTCCAACATCGCCGAGACGCGAACGCGAAGCCGTTCGTCCGAGATCGTGGGCAACACGTCGCTCACCCGGTATCGCGCATCGCCCGCTCGCGCGATGAGACGCGCTGCGGCGACGCGGGTGTCGTTGGACGAATCTGGATTCGTCAGCGCCGCCCACACGCCGTCGACGGTGAGCCCGGCGCGATACGCGCCATCCACCTTCGATGCGATGTGAGCGGCGTCGAGGCGAGAAATCCAGCTTCCCACGGACTCACCATGACGACCAAGGTGATCGAGGGACAGCGTCTTCTCCGGACCCGAGTCGACGGGCTGCAGCACCAGCGAACGGAGCTACTCCATTTCGATCTCCCCCTAGCACCTGTCCGGCTACCCTTTGCGTCGAAGGATTTCTTCCAACTCGCGAACCCTCGCTTCCGCGACCCGTCGCGCCTCGGCTTCGGCACGCCGCGCGTTCGCTTCTGCATCCGCCCGAGCCTCTGCACGCGCGAGCGCAATCTCTGCCACGGCCTTTGCTTCCGCATCGGTGAGCATCATTCCGTTGCCCGCTTCGTCGTCCGCGATGGCCAATGCGCTCGGCAGTCCACCGAGCGGCGCGACGTGGAACCACTTTCCGATCGTGAGGCACGGCGTTCGTTCAGCCGCGACGACGCGCTCGACCAAATCGCCATCGATGCGATCCCATGCGCGAAGACGAGAACCTTCCGGCGCGTCGACGTCGAAGCAAATCACCTCTCGCGTTCCCATCGAATGAAACGCCTCGAGCTTCCTCGTGAGCGAAAGGTACTCGTCGGTGTCGCTCGGGCTGAGGATCTCGACGCAGAGCTCGGGCGTCCCGTTTTCCCACGTCTTCCACGACGTGAACTCCGCATCGGGAACCCCAAGGCGCACGAACGCATCGGGAGCACACTTGCGCTCGACGTTGGCGCCGTCGAAGTAGACGAAGTTGTCGGCCCCGACCGTCGAGCCCTTTCCGACGACGCGACGAAGCGTTTCCCAGAGGAAGACGCAGAGCTTGAAGTGTCGAGTCGACTGGCCCAAGTCCCACTCCGGATCGTTCGCGAGGAAGCGAAGCGGGCGAGGGGGACGGACGTGCTCGATCACCGGAGACATGGTGGAGATCATGCTAGCGCCTTTCCTTCGTGGAAGCTTCGTGAGGGGCGTGCACTGCAGGCCGCGTGCCGAAGCCACAGCGCACGATTTCTCGATGGATCGTGAATCGGCTAGGTGGCGCGCTCCACTTCGCGCCGGCGACGCGCCACTTCAGCTCCCTCTCGGCCATCACGGCGAGGAACCGACGGCACCGCGTGCGCGGGCGCGCCCGTCGGAGGCGTTCCTCCTGCGTGCGGAGCTCCGCTCGCGCGCAACGCCAGCGCGAGCACGTACGCCGCTCGTTCGAGACGCTCGAGCACCGCATGGGGAGTCGCACCGGCGGTCGAGACGACGCAAAGCGTCCAACCTTCGGCGACCGTCGTCGCGTGAGCCGGCACGAAGCGCGTCGCCGTGGTCGGAGAACAAGAACGCGCTCCGTCACGCCGGCCCAAGCGAGGACGGCGATGGAGGATCACGAACGCGATCGCTGGGGAACAGCTTCATGTGGAACAGGGCCGAACGAGCTGCCCTCGTCTCCCAATCATCGCGCCCGATCAAGGTACTTGTCCGAGTGGCCATTGTTCTGGAAACTCACCGATGAGATGTGTCCTCGTCGGTGGCTCGTTTGCATGGCGCTCGGTGTCTCGGCCGTCGGGTGCGCCGGACCCGAATCGTCCTCACGCGCTCCTTCCGGTACCCCCACGCGGACCCCGGCGGGCGAGTATGCCTCCGTCTTCGCCGCCGTGAGCAAGGTTCGGGGCCTCGAACCCGAGCACGCGGTACGCATCGAGCACCTGGATGACGATTCCTTCGCTGGACGCACCGGTCCACTGGGCGCCGCGGGGGCTCGCGGGGCCGTCTACGAGGCGTCATCGCACGCGATCCTCGTCAAGCGCTCGGCCGAGGCCACCGAGGGAAGCGAGTTGGAAGTCGCAGCCGCCTACCACTCGCTCCTCTTGGATGATCACTTCGGGACGGCTCGAACGACGTCCCTCGACGGCGAGGCCGCGGCCGTACGCGCGGAGCTCGTCGCGGCCGACTGGGCGTTGGTGCTGCGGGGGATCCGCGCACTCGAGCGCGGCGACCCGATCGCGCGCAGCATCGTGGGCTCGAGCTTTGCTCCGGTGTCGGGGATGCTCGGGATCATTCGCCCTCCGGGGGAAGCTCGGACTGCCCCGCGGTTCCTCGCGCCGAGCGGTCTGAGCTTCCTCGCCGATCTCCATCGTACCGCTGGGTTTCGGCTCGTCGATGCCGTGCTCTCTCGTCCGCCGACCGACGCGCGCGCACTGTTCGACGCGCAAGCGTGGGTCGACGGCCTGGAACGCGCGACGTTCGATCTACCTCGGCTGGACCCCACCGCCGAGGAGCGCGTGGTGGTCGAGTCGTTTGGTGCCGCGCAGCTGGCCGGTGCGCTCGCGCGAGCGAACGTCGCCAACCCCGACGCGTTTGCGCTCTCCAGGACGCTCCGCTACGGGACGTTGGAAATCCTCCGGTCGGCTCGGGGCGACGTTCCCGCGCGGATCGTTCTCGTCTTCGACGACGGGGCTCATGCCACGAACGCTCGCGATCTCTTCGCGCGAGCTACCGAGCTTCCGATGAAGGGCGAAGTCATCGGCGCGAAGGAGCGAGTCGTCGTGATCGCTTGGGGAGGCGCGACCATCGCCGAGCGCCGTCTCGCCGATGCCCTCGCGGTCGTACCTGGCGTCCGTCGCGATCCACCCCCACTCGGTGCGCTGCGCTTGGCACCTCCACCTCCGCTCGATCCCTCTGAGCTCGCAGTCACGGAGGTTCGCGGTGATGTCTTCGTAGCTCCTAACCTCGGTCTCCGGATTGCGCCTCCCGCTGGGTTTCATCCTCGGTCGGAGCCCCACGGATTGGCGGAGTTCGAGATCCCGAGCCGCGCGCGGCTCGCCGTCTCGGTGTCGAGTGACTCGTCACGCGACGGGTGGGTCGCCCTCTACCTCGAGGCCCTTGCTCATGGGGCCACCCCTCGCGCGTTGGACGTCCCGCGCGCCGAGCAACCCCCTCCGCCGTGGCTCCGCAACGACTTCGGCGTTGGGCGCATTCACGTGGCGTTCGTGACCCACCCCGTCTGCAAGAAGCGTGGGCTCCTCGGGGTGGTGGTGGCGGGGGACGACGCCTCCGCATCGTCTGGCGCGCAGTGGGCGGGCAGCCTCGATCTGTCGAGTCTCGAAGCGAGCGCCTACTGCGCAGCGGTCGCGGAGCAACACTCGGAGTGGACGTTCCCCGTGAAGTGGCCCCCGAACGCGGCGTCGAGGTAGCCGCTCACAGCGGGTAGAAGCACTCCAGCGTCACCTCCGACAACGTCACGTCCGTCGACGTCCCGAACACCGTCGTCGTGCTCAAAAACGATCGCACCCCTTCGCCCGTGTCGATCGTCAGCGGCACCGCGATCCCGCCGTAGGAGTCCGTGTGCTTCGGCTCGGTCGGCGCGGGCAGCGCGCGCAGCTCTTCCAAGAGCTCCACGAGCTTCGCATCACCGCTCGCGAGCACTTGGCGCTCCAGCCGTTCGAGCAAGTGCGCACGCCACTCGGCGAGGTTCTGGATCCGCGGCGCGAGTCCTCCGGGGTGGAGCGACAAGCGGAGCACGTTCACCGGCGCGCGCACGAGCGAGGCATCCCGAACGAGTGCGACGAGCGGATCGACGGCCGCGTTCTTCGCGATCAAGTTCCAGTGCCGGTCCACCGCGAGGGCGGGGAACGGCTCGTGACTGCGCAGCACGAGTTCGAGCGCTCGCCGCGCCGGCGCGAGCGCGGCATCGTCGAGGCTCCGCTCCCCGAAGGCTGCCGAGAACCCGGCCGCGTGGAGCATCGCGTTGCGCTCGCGCAGCGGCACGTCGAGCACGCGTGACAGGCGGAGCACCATCTCGCGACTCGGCGCCGCGCGTCCGGTCTCGAGGAAGCTCAGGTGCTTCGTCGAGATCGCAGCTTCATGGGCGAGCGCGAGTTGGCTCACGCGCCGGCGCGCGCGGAAGCTCTTGAGGTACTCGCCGAAGGGGCGTGAGGTCGCCATGCCTTCATCGTCGCCGATCCACGGTGCGGCGCCATTACCTCGAAGGTAATCGCCCGAACGCGGGCGCGGCCGCATCCATGGGTCGTCCGGCGCGTCACGTCGCGCCCCAAGGAGACCCATGAACCTCGAGAACACTGCCGCGAAATACATCCAGATCTGGAACGAGACCCAAGCCGCCGCGCGGCGCGATCGCATCGCCGAGCTGTTCGCCGAAGACTGCACCTACAGCGACCCCCTCGCGGCGGTCGCCGGTCGGGCGGGCGTCGATGCGCTCATCGCCTCCGTCCAGACGAAGCTCCCGGGGTTCACCTTCAGCCTCTCCGGCAAGGTCGACGCGCACCACGACGTGGCACGGTTCGTCTGGCATGCACGCCCGGCGAGCACCCCCGACGTCGAGCCGATCGTCATCGGGTTCGACGTGATGATCCTCGAGGGCGGACGCATCAAGCAGATCGTCGGCTTCCTCGACAAGGTGCCCACCGGTTGAGACGTACGCCGCCGCTCATCGCCGCGGCGCACGCTCGTTGGTGGGCGTGGGCGGCTGGCGCTTCCAACCGCGGAAGACGTTGGGCTTGTCGCGCAGCGCATTCCGATAGGCACGCACCGCACCCATCGCCGCTTCTCCGAGCCTGGCCAGCTCGGGATCGCGGTGGAACGCGGCGGCCTCGTGACCGTCCACCTCGGTGCTCGTCGCGTAGAAGCCGGTGAGCGTGTCCTGGACGAGCTCCAGAATGGCCTCGGTCGCGACGACGCTACTCACGTCCTGGACGCGCTCGACCGCCGCGGCAGAGACCGCGGCGAGGCGACTCGTCCTCCCCGCGCACACCGTGTAGACGTCCATCAGACCCGAGCGCCCGCACCTTCTCCTGGTTCGCATTGCTCGACGACGAGCACGGCGCGCCCGACCGCGATCGGCCGATGGCCCTCCTCGCGGAGTCGGGCGACGAGGTCGTCCTTCGCCCACGGAGGTTCGCCCGGCTCGGCGTTCCCGCATGCGGGCATCATCTCGTCCATCCGCCTCATGGACAGGATGACGTCGGAGGAGGGAATCGGCTGACGGAGCTCGATGCTATTCTCCTCGAGTGAGAAGACTCCCACTCCTCGCATTGGCGATCTTCGCCGTCGCTTGTGGGAGCGGGGATTCGCCCAGCACACCTCAGGGGGACGCGTCGCTCGACGCGGCCTTCGACTCACCTTCGCTCGACTACGACGCGTCGCTTGCCGAGGTCACGCCCTGCCACGGACTCGAGTGCCAGCAGGTGGTGTGCGAGGCCCAACACGACACGCGAGTCGTCGGGCGGGTCGTCTTCGCCACCCCGCCCGTTTACGGCCCCGTGGACCCACTGCCGTTCGCGAACGTCTATGTGCCGAATGGCCCGGTCGTCCCGCTGCCGGCTGGTGCCTACTGCGGCGCATGCGGACCACCGCTCGCGTTCCCGCTCGCGGGTGCGATGACGGACGAGAGTGGGCGCTTCGAGCTCCGCAACGTCCCCGTCGGCTCGAACATCCCCGTCGTCGTGCAGCGGGGGAAGCTGCGGCGCACGTTCATCGTGCCGACCGTACCGAAGTGCACCGAGACGGTCCTGCCATCCGACCTGGTGATGCCGTCGTCGGGCTCCGAAGGCGAGCTACCGCGGATTGCCATTGCGACGAGCGACGACGATCCCGTCGAGTGCATCCTTCGCAAGCTCGGCATCGCGGACAGCGAGGTGGGAGCGAGCACTGCCCCGTTTGCGCACGTCCATCTGTTCCACGGTGACGGAGCGGCGGTGCCCGGCGCTCACGACGCGGCGGAGCTCGTCGGGACGCCGGCGGTTCTCTCGCGGTACGACGCCGTCGTTCTCCCGTCGACCACCGTTGGAAGCGTGGGCGGCAAAGGCGGACCGGCGGAGCACCTCATCGACTACGTGAGCGCGGGCGGCCGCCTCTACGTGACGGGCCGCGCGTACCCGTGGCTTCGCGACAATCCGTTCCTGCCCCCGATCGCGAATTGGGCGCCTTGGACCGACGTCGGGACCGTGAGCGGGACGGTCATCGACGTCTCTCCGAGCGGTGCCGGGAAGTGGCTCACCGCGATCGGAGCAGCGGATGCGCAGGCGACAATCACGCTCCAGCGCGTCGGCGTCGTCGCGACGACGGCGGTGGATTCCTCCAAGGCGCTCGTCGTCGCGGCTGGTCCTTCGCTTCTGGCGTGGCACGTGAAACTGCCGTGGGGCGTGCTCACTCCCTGCGGTTCGATCGACTACTCGAGCTTTCCGGCGACGCCGAGCGGTGGCGCTGCAGGCAAGACCTTTCCCGTCGAGTGCGATGCGAAGCCCTTGTCACCGCAAGAGAAGCTCTTCGCGTTTCGGCTGCTCGACTTCCCGTGTACGTCGTACCCGCCGCCCTCGCCTTGAATCGGCCCTATGCTTCGACGCATGTCCGCTGCCGAAGACCGCTGGCGCGAGTACAAGGAGCGCGTCTTCGGCACCGAGTACATGATCTGGCACGACGGCCTCTACACCGGCGCCGTCACGTCGCTCCGCGGTGCCGAGCGCGACGAAGCGCTCGAGATGTTGCGGCTCGGCGTCTCTCTCGGCGACGCCCACGCGGCCGAAGCGCTCGCCGCGATGGGCGACCGCACCTCCGAGGCCTCGATGCGCGAGCAGCTCGCGGTCGCGTCGGGAGCGTCTCGGGTGAGGCTCGCGCTCGCGATCCACGAGATGGCGCCCGATCCCGCGCTCGCCGCGCACCTCGTCGACGTGCTCCAGTCCCCCGCCCACTGGGGCGTTCGGATCGACGCCGCGATCGGGCTTCGCCACTTCGCGGGCGCCGCCGACGAGCGCGCGTTGCTCGACGCGATCGAGGACCCCGAGTACCTGGTCCGCTACCACGCGTGCGACAGCTTGCTCGTGCGTTGGAGAGCGACGCCGCCGGAGCTCTCCGCGCACTCCGCCATCTTCTCGCTCGTCTGTGGGCCGCAGGAGGGCCCGCCGACCGAAGCGGACTACGAGCGCTTCCGCGAAGCCCGCGCCGCGCTGCTTCGACTGCGGCCGGATGGAGTCGTCAGAGGTTGAACGTGCGCTCCGCGAACGGGCGCAGCTTCTCCAACGGACGCCCGTACAGGTGCAAGTGGTAGGTCGCGTCGCCGATCACCGACGTCGCGTGGATCGCGGTCTCCTCCAACACCAGCACGTCGCCGGGCCCGATCCGGCGCTCTCCCCCTGCCGCGACGACGCGGAGCGAGTCTCCATCTTTTGTGTAGAGTACATTGACCTCGATCCCGCGGATCCCGGCGATGATCGCCCACGTGTCGTGCCCGTGGGGCGGGCTCACCACGCCGGCGCCGTCCGAGACCAGGTACAGCGCCGGGCCATCGTCACCGGCGCGGGCGAGGGGATGGAGCAGCTCTTCGCCCGCACCCGCGGCGCGTTGGGTCCATTCTCGGGTGACGGCGAGCCGGCGGAGCTCGCGCGCGGCGCGCTCCAGGTCCGCGTTCGCCGCAAAGCGGAGGAGCTCTTCGAACGGAGGTGCGCTCACCCTCTGGAGGGTAGGCGCATTTTCGTGCTTCGCTAGATCGCCAAAGCCCGAGGTACCCCTTGCCAGTCCTCTTCAAGTCCAAGCTCTACGCCGATCACGGCCAGATCCATCTCCTCGACGAGACCGCTTCACCTGCGTTCGAAGACGCATGGACCACCGAAGCGACCGAAGACTGCCTCGCGGTCGCCAAGGGTGGCATCGCGATCGGGACGAAGGACAGCGACGACGTCGCCGTCACCATCGAGCTCCTCCGCGCGGCGCCGAAGGCGGTGGAGTCCGGTGAGCACGTCACCGAAGCCAGCATCCAGGTACCGTCCGGCAAGCTCGTCGTGATGGGCTGCACCGACTACTTCCCGAAGGCGAAGCGCCTCGCGCTCACCAAGGGCACCTACCGCGTGCGCATCACGCACGACGGGCTCGCGCGCGGCAAAGAGAAGCTCGCGGTTCTGCTCTGGCCCGCCAAGGCGGCGAAGCCGAAGGTCCTTCGTCGCTTCGTTCCTCCGCCGCCGAAGCCCGCCGCGGGCAGCACCGGAAAGCCGCCGCGGAACGCGCGCAAGGCCGCCGAGTGCGTGCGCGCGGGCCAGCTCGCGCTGGCGCTGCCCGTGCTCGAGAAGCTCGCCGACGGAGGTGACGTCGAAGCCTCGCTCACGCTCGCGCAGCTGGCCGCTTTCCGCCGCGACGACGCCGGCCTGGTGCGGCGCGCGACCGCGCTCTTCGAGCACCCCGACACGATCGGATCGATCAACGCCTTCGACGATTTCGGTGGCCTGCTCCGGAGCGCGCTCCTGCGGATGCATCCGAAGGCCGAAGCCGAGCGCCGCATCGCTGCGCTCGGGAAGAAGCTGAAGGGTGGGCTCGGGCGCACGCTGAAGGCGGGCTCGCTCGACGGGAGCGAAGAGCTCGCCCCGCCCGAGCGCGACGCGCAGACGCGCTACGACGAGTGGGTCGAGAAATCGAAGGCGCGGCCCGAGTTCGTGAAGCGCCCCGCCGACTTTTTGCACCATCGCTTCAAGATCGCTTGCAACTCGCGGCTCGAGGCGGAGGTGCTTCGGCTCTGGGCCGAGCCGACCCTGCCGCGGCGCTGGGTCGATGCCGTGTTCGTCGCGCGCTGGCTCGCGCATCGAGGGAAGGCGGACGCAGCGTGGAAGACGCTGGAGCCGCTCGTCGCGAGCTGGTGGCAGCTCTACTACTTCGACGTGGTCCCGCTCGAGCTCGTCACCGATCGCACGTTGACGCAGCTCCTCACGCCCGAACGCGTCGAGAAGATCCTCGCGACCCCGCGCGGGGATCAAGCGGGCCGCTGAGGGTCACGTCTCGTCGTCGGGCTTCTCGAGGCGCTTGCCTTCGATGAGCCGCGCCGCCCGCTCGCGCTCGGCGCGCTCGCGATCCTTCTCGGCCTGCGTCCGGCCGTGACGGATGCGGTTGATCTCCGCCTGCTTGGCCTTCTCTTCGCGGGCCTTCTTCTTGCGGAACTTGTTGAGGTTGACGACGTTGCTCATCGCGCGTCAGCGCAACAGCGCACTCCGATGCCTTCTTCCGACGTCGGAAGCTGGCGTAGCACGATCTCGTTGCAGCGCCCCAGACGGGTCGGGTCTCCGTTGTAGTCGGCGAAGCTGGCACCGCGTACCACGCACTCTCCCGCATCGCTGCAGTAGCTCGTCCACTCGGCGACGTTGCCCGCCATGTCGAAGAGGCCCGGTTCCCCGCCCGCACAGAGCGGAAGCGAGCCGACCGCCACGGTGTCGCCGGCGTCGAGTGGCTGCAGATTGCACGCGTTCGGCTGGAACGTGTTGCCGTACGGGTACGTCCGTCCGTTGCCCCCGGTGCATGCGCGATGCCACTCGTCGGCCTTCTCGTCGACGAGCTCGGCCGCGTTGGTCTCGGGCCCTCCGCCGATCTTCCCGCACAGCCGCTTGCCGACCCACGCACAGTACGCGGCGGCGGCGCACTGTCCGCCGCGAGATGCAGGTTGGTCGTTCGTGCCGCTTCCGCCGAAGACCAGGTTGGCTCCCTTGCAGCGCGAAGGCAGGCCTGCATCCCAATCGGGGGTCGCACCGACGAAAGCATTGAAGGCGGCGACCTGACCGTTCGTGACCTCCGTCCGATCGATGCAGTAGGCACCGATACGGACCATTCCCGTCCCGCCGTCCGGGCAACCGCCGGTGCCGGCGTCGGTCCCCGTCTCCGCTGCCGCGTCGCTCGTGCTGCCCGCGTCCCCGCCGCTCCGAAAGTCCGCCGCCAACCAGCAGCCCGCCGAGGCGAACGCGATCACCGCCGCTCCCACCATCCGCTCAGAAGCGAACGACAAGGGGACCTCCCTCGGCCGTCGTGCGGGTGGGGTGCACGGCAAAGAAGACGATGCTCACCGCGAGCGAGACGACACCGAGTCCGAGCGCACCGAGGGCGAGGCCGCGCCGGAGCTCGAGCCCGCTGGCTTCATCGCGGCAGTCGGGCGAGCACGCGTCGTAGCGGACCTGACCCTCGATCGCGAGACCCGTGAACGCCGCGACCGAGACGACGCCGAGCGCGCCGAACACCCACGCCGCCACACTCGCCGCCGGCATCGGTCTCGCGAGCGGTGCGAAGCGAAGCGTCACGATGCGGTTCTTCTCCGTCTCGCGCGCGACGAAGCTCTCTTCCGCGCGCTCCGCACCGACCGTCGCGACGATCCGATGGGCGCCCGGGTCGAGCTCGATCGGGCGCCCGAGCGAAGTGCTCGAGATCGGCGCTCCGTCGACCACGAGCGCGGCGTCCGTGCGTTCCTTGCCGTCGGCGCCTTCGACACGGACGAGGATCGTCGGCAATGCGGCGTCGACCTCCCGCAGCCAGCCGTCGCAGTCGTGCCGCACGTTCTGCGGGCAGGTTGCGTCGGAGGAGCACTGGAGCGCGGCGCGCCGCGCTTCCTTCAGGTGCCCCGCGCGTTGATCGAGCTGCGTCTTCTCGGCGATCGCCGCGCACTCCTCGAGCGAAGACGCGTACGCATTCGTGGCGACGAGGAGCAGCGCGAGGAGCGGAGCCGCGACCTTCATTGGGGAGGGCACTCCGCGCCGTGGCCAGGTCGGTACTTCTGGATGCCGTCGGCGCTGCGATAGGGGATCAAGCACGTCTTCTCGGCGGTCGCGGTCGCCGGCGGGGAAGCGGTGGCCGAGCGGAGCGGTGGGGGACGAACGCTCGGCTTTGCCGAAGCGGTCGCGCTGGCCGCCGTCGCCGATGGGGACGCGCTCGCGGGGGCGACCGTCGGAGCCACGGTCGCGATCGAAGCGACGGAAGCCGCGGCGGACGGCGGCGCCGCTGCTGCCGATGGGGGAGCCGAGCCTGCGGCCGGCGGAACGGTTGCCGGTGGCGTCCATAGGCTCCGCGTCGCCACCGTCGCGACCGCGCCGCCCAGGACGAGCGCGCCCACGATCCAGGGCCACGTGCGCCGCGCTCCGGAGGGGTGCGCTTCGCGTTGGACGGAGATCGAAGACACCTGGGAGGCGAGGTCGACGGTCGGCTCGTTCGGATCGCGCATCGGTTCGGTTTGCACGCGGTCCAGATCGAGCTTCTCCAGCTCGCGCACCCACTCCATGCGGGCGTCGAGCGCAGGCCCCGCGGTCGCCGTGACGCACTCGCCCACGATGTGGGCGGGAGCGGGAGTGATCGCCTTCTGGAGCGCGATGGCCATCTCCTGGGCGGTCGCCCAACGCTTCGAGCGTTCGCGCACGAGACCGCGCATCACGACCTGGTCGAGCGCGGCCGAGATCCCGGGGGCGCGCGTGCTGGGCGCCTCGACGTCGGCGAACAGCACGCGCTCGACGACCGAGGCCTCGCTGTCGCCGCGGAAGAGCCGCTCGCCGGTGAGCGCCTCCCACAGCACGATCGATGCGGCATACACGTCGGTCTGCCGCGTGACCGGCTCGCGCCGGAGCTGCTCGGGTGCCATGTAGGAGAGCTTCCCCTTCACCTGGCCCTCGTGCGTGGTCTGCAAGCGCCCGACCGCCTTTGCGACGCCGAAGTCGAGCAGACGCGCGATGCCATCGACGCCCACGAGCACGTTCTGCGGCGACACGTCGCGGTGGACGATGTCGAGCGGCTCCCCGCCCACGCCGCGCGCCTCGTGCGCCGCATGGAGTCCCTGGAGCATCCCGACGACGATCGCCGCCGCGACCTCCGGGGCAATCCGCTGCTCGCGCGCGCGATAGTCGCCGAGGATCTTGGAGAACGACTCGCCGTGGACGTACTCCATGACGAGGAAGAGCTCCTCGGTCGTGGACACGACGTCCAGCACTGGTACCACATTGGGATGACGGATCCGCCCGGCGAGCTTGGCTTCGTCGAGGAACATCTCGACGAACGACGGTTCGTTGACGAACGATCCGTGCAGGCGCTTGATGGCGACGATCGGCGAGAATCCACCGTCGGCGAGCATGCGTCCCAGGTGGACGCGCGCCATCCCGCCGGCCGCGATCTGCCGATGGAACACGTAGCGTCCGACGCGAAAGACGGGAGCGGACGCTTCCATGCCATTCGAGAATACAACGAACGCGACGTCAGGAGTCAGTCCCGCGGCCGCGCACGCGTTGGAAGTAGCGACGCCCGATCCCCGCCTCGCGGGCGGCCTTCGAGACGTTGCCGTCGTTTCGCGCGAGCATCTGGCTCACGTACGCTTGCTCGAACGCTTCGATCGCGAGCTGGCGGGCGAGCGAGAAGGGGAGCCCGCGCTTCACGAGCTCCTCGAGCACGCCTTCCCCGCGCGCTGCCGTCGCATCCCGCGTGATCGCGAGGCTCGACTCGCCGAGCGCGACGTGACGGGTGACCACGTTGCGGAGCTCGCGCACGTTCCCGGGCCAGGAGTGCTCCTCGAGCCGAGCGAGCCACTCGTCGCGGAGCGGAGCGCCGCCCAGCGCTTCGCTGAAGAGGTTCGCCAACAGCGCGACATCACCACGGCGCTCACGCAGCGGTGGGAGCGTGACACGCGCGACGCACAAGCGATGATAGAGGTCGTCACGGAACCGGCCGGCGCCGACCTCGCGATCGAGATCGCGGCGCGTCGCGGCCAAGATGCGCACGTCGACGCGGAGCGTCTTCGAGCCCCCGACGCGGCGGAACTCCGAGCGCTCGATCGCTCGTAGTAGCTTCGCTTGGAGCGGGAGATCGAGATCGCCGATCTCGTCGATGAGCAGCGTGCCGCCGTCGGCGAGCTCGAAGACCCCCTGCCGCAAGCCGGTCGCACCGGTGAAGGCTCCGCGCTCGTGGCCGAAGAGCTCGGCTTCGAGCAGCGACGGGGCGACGGCCGTGCAGTCCAGAACGACGAACGGCTGGCGCGCGCGGGGCCCCTGCTCGTGGAGGGATTCGGCGAGGACCTCCTTGCCGGTGCCGGTCTCGCCATCGATGACGACCGGGATCGTCGCGTCGGCGAGCTGGCGCAGGCGAGGGTAGAGGCGTCGCATCTCGACGCTGGCGCCGGCGAGCTTGCCGAACGCCCGCTCCTCGGGAAGTGGCACCATCCGATCGGAGCTGCGCTGAACTTCGATCGTCGTGTCGCCGATTCGCAGCGTCCCGCCTTCGCGCAGGATCGCGTCAGTCACGAGGACGCCGTTGACGAGCGTGCCGTTGAGCGAGCCCGCGTCGCGGATGCGGAGGCCGGCGTCGACGACGTCGAGCGTGAGGTGGCGCCGCGATACGAGCGGATCCGTGACGCGCACCTCGCACGTATCGGACGTCCCGATCGTGAGCGGGGCGTCGCGACTGGCGTCCACGACGAGGGTGACTGGCTCGTTGCCGGGGGCGACGACGCGGATCGTGAACGCGGCGCTCTTCGCGACGGGCGGCAAGCGGTGCACTGCGCGACGGGTGCCGTCGGGAGCGTCCGACATCGCCCGATGGTACCACGCGCGGAGCGCCTTCCGGTCACGCGGGCCGAGCACGCGAACGGAGATCACTTTCGCTCGAGCGCGCCGATGTCGATGGCGGCGCCCTGGGGTCGCGTGGTGCCCGTGAGATCGAGCGTGATGTCGAGCCCGTACTGAGTCTTGAACGCCGCGTAGACGGCGTCGAGGCTCCCTGCGTCGACCGCGGGCGACTGCGCAGTCAGGCCGAAGTCGAAGGACGCTGCAGCGACGAAGCCAGGCGCGCCCACGATGCAACCGGTGCATGCCCCCGTCCCGACCGTGCGCGCGTTCTCGTCGAACAGGTTCTTCGTGGCGGCGTAGGAGCTCGATTGCCCTTCGAGGAACACGTGGTGTCCGGTGGCGAGGACCTTCGCGATGATGTTGTTGGAGACGACCCACGCGCCGCCGTTCGGGGAGCGAATCCCCGAGTCGACGTCGTAGATCGTGTTGTCGACGATCGTGCGCTTGGTGCCGCCCCACAGCGAGAGCGCTGCGGACGAGTAGCCGGTGTTCGGGTTGAACCCCTTCTGGTGGATGCCGTAGATGACGTTCCCGACGAAGTAGTGACTGACCGAGACGTTGTCCGAGTCGGACGCGATCTGGATCCCGTTGTCGCAGTCGTGGACCAAGTTGCCGAGGAACCACACGCGCTCCGGGCCGTATTGGCCACCCAGGCCCGCGCCGCCGGACGAGTCCGACGGTCGATGCAGGTACGATTCGTTCTGCGAGAAGACGATGTCGCTCGCCTGCTTCGTCCACGCGCCGGTCTGCTTGTTCTCGTGGAGCTTGTTGCCGTTGATCCAGACGTGGTGGAGGTTCGCGCGGCCGCTGGCGCCATTGCCGTTGATCTGGATGCCGTCGCCGCTGTTGTGGAAGTACTCGCTGTCCAGGATCCACACGTGGTGGATCTGTCCGGTCGCGCTGCTGCTGCGATAGATGCCGGTGCCGTGCGTGTCCTGGTCGACGTTGATCTTCCAGTCGCCGTTGTCGTGAATGACGTTGTCGAGGAAGACGATGTTGGTCGTGTTGGCGGCGCTCCACGTCTGAATCCCGAAACCTCCTCCGCCCGAGAGCGTGCCGCTCACGTCGTTGTGGCGTACGGCGATGTGATCGGCCGGTGCGAGCACGGTCCAACCGGGGCCGGCGAACGTGAGCTTCTCGATGATGCAGTAGGCGCCGCTGATCTCCCACGAGCCGGTCACCTTCGCGCCAGCCGCACCGCGGATGAACACGGGCTTCTGTGCGGTGCCCTGGCAGTTGATCGTGTTGGGCGAGGTGTGGTTCGCGGAGTACGTCCCCTGGAGCTCGATGACGGTGCCGGCGGCGAGCGTGTTGGGCATCTTCGCGCCGTTCGCGACCGTGAGCGTCGTCGCACCCGCGACTTCGTCGATGCCGAACTCGGGTTTCGGAACACCCAAGCGTTTGCCGAGCGGAGTCTGCGGCGGAGCGGCCGCATCCGTGCCACCCGCGTCGGGGGCGGTCGCCCCGTCGGGTGCGGCCGCGTCGGCCGCAGGAGCGCCGTCGTTGGAAGGCCCGGCGTCGCCCACGGGGACGGGTTCGTCCGCGGCGGGGCCGCAGTGGAGGAGGAAGAACGCGGCGGAGGCGGCGACGAGGGCTCGGTGGTTCATCCCGACCGAACAGAGCAACGGCCGTTCCCGCGAAATCCGCAGTCTTTTCGCGATGCCCCCTGCGGTCCAGCAGGCCGCATGCGGTGCACTCGACCGCGTTGGCGTCGCCGACCGAGCCCACATCCGAGGTGAATACGCGCGAGAGCGCCGCGTCGAACCGCTCTCATGAAACTCCGCCCCTTCCTCGTGCCCGCCCTCGCCTTCTCTTCGCTCGTCGTCGTCGCTTGCGCGGGGACGCCGTCGTCGTCGCCCACCTCGAACGACGATGCGGGCGCGCAGCCGGGCGCCGATGGAAGCGTCGCCGACGCGCTCGATCTCACGGTTCACGGGCGCGGGTTCGCGACGCAGTGGACGCTCACCGACGAGCCGACGATCGAGCTGGTCCTCGCGGCGCAGGACGCCGACACGAAGGAGCGGATCGGTTGGGAGGCGCAGATCGTCCAGAAGCCGGCCGACGAGTTCACGTTCACGTGGCCCGCGCGCTTGAAGCGTGGCGCGCGCTATGCGGTCGCGCTCGAAGGGTGGGGGACGTATGCCTACTTCGAAATTCCGGCGGTGCAGGCGAACGTCACGCTCGAGCTCGACGACCCGACCGTGAGCGCAGCGACGAAGCGCTACTTGGACGCGTTCGACGTGCTCGATACCCGATTGGGACTCGCGCCGGGTCGGTTCGAGGCGACGAACCCGAGCACGGGGACGAAGATCGCGTTCGTGGTCGGCACCGAGGGCTATCTGAACGTCGCGCAGCTGATCTTCGGTTGCTCCGGCTCGACGGCGACGTGCGGCAACTACGGCGGTCACTCGGTCGTCCCGTGCACGCGGGCGTACGTTCGCGGCGACACGATGAAGGCGAAGGTCTCCGACTCGCTCAGCACGGGCCTCTCGATCGCTGCGACGGCCGCGGTTCAGGGCGACGCGATCGCGATCGAGGGGACCGTGAAAAGAGCGAACTGCTGCAACGAGACCATCGCCCTCACCGCGAAGCGGGTGAGCACCGATGCGGGCGGTTGTCGCTGAAGCGCACTCACCTCGTCGCCCAGATCTTCTGACCGGGGACGTCGCGGTGGGGTGGCGTACCTTCGCCCGAGCTTCCGCCGCTCGCCTCGAAGCTCGAGCCGGAGGTCGCGTTCGGGAGCTTCAACGGAAGACCTTCTTCGCTCGTCCAGTCGTCCTTCGGATCGAGGGGGAGCGTCTTCGCGTTGCGGTACGTCACCGGCGTTGCCGGCAGCGCCTTCTCGCGTGGCGAGAGGATCGCGTTGGCGCGCTGCTCGGCGTCGAGTCGCTTCGTCGACGGTGAGTCGAACGCGAGCGGTGCCTGTGGCGGCGCGCCGGCGTTCGTCGTCTCGACGGGCGCGGTGGAGGTCTTGGGTTCGTCCTTGCACGCATCGAGCACCAGCGCGATGGCCAGCGCCGACACGAGGGACGCGGGGAAGAGGATGAGCTTTTTCATGATGCCCTCTCGAAGTGCAAGCCGCGTGCACGCGCGGAGGGCGCGGAAATCTTTGGGTTCCCCGCGCGTGCGTCGCATTGCCGCGCGCAAAGACGCCACGCCGTGGAAGGAGCGCCCCGTCGCTCGCTCAGCGAAGCGCGACGAACACCGCTGCGAAGTGCAACGCGCTCGCGACGAGCACGAAGAGGTGCCACACCTCGTGGAAACCGAACTTTCCCGGTCGCGGGTTCGGCCACTTCGTCGCGTAGACGATCGCGCCGATCGAGTACACGACGCCGCCGCCGATCAGGAGCGCGAGCGCTGCCGGCGTGAGGCCGGAGGCGACGGCCTTCCAGCGGAGCACGGCGATCCATCCCGTCGCCAGGTACGCGACGGTGTAGAGCCAGCGCGGCGCTCCGAGCCAGAACGCGCGGAACAGGATGCCGGTGAGCGCCATCCCCCAGACCGCGCCGAGCATCGCCACGCGAGTCGCTCCGCTCAACGCGACGACGAAGAGCGGCGTCGACGTCCCCGCGATGAGCAGGAAGATCGCGGCGTGATCGAGGCGGCGAAGGCGGAGCGTGACCGCGTGCCCGAGATCGACGAGGTGGTACGCCGAGCTCGCCGCGAACAGCGCCACCAGCGTGGCGGCGTACACGAGCGCGGCGATCAAGTTCGCCCCGTGCGAGACCAGCGCGAGCGCCATCGCGCCGACCACCGCGAGCGCGCAGCCCGCGAGGTGACTGAATCCGCTGAAGGGCTCGCGTGCACGCGCCGCCCAGGTGCCGAGTGCCGTCATGTCGGCGAGCTTGCGCGCGTCGGGGGCGCGGCGCACGCCGGATGGCCGAATCGTGACGGGGCCGACGAAACGATGACACCGCGCGCGCCCGCGCGCGCAATTTACTGCGGCGCCTTCGGATCGCAGAACGTCACGATGACCGAGTCGTACGTGACGACCTCTTCGCTCGTCGACGGATCGGCGCCCACGACGACGGACAGCTTCGCATCCGGCGGCGGAGGCGGATCCATGTTGCAGCAGCAGCTCACGCCCTCTTCGTACCCGCGCCGGTTCTCTTTGACCTGGCCGACGAGCAAGTAGCGCGTGATCGCGCCCGACGCCGCGACGGCGAACGTGTACCCCGGTGGGATCTGGGTGACCAACGTGTCGCTCGTCCCGCCCGCGAGCCGGAGCGAGAGCTCGCGCTTTCGCCCGCTCGCTACCGCGCACGCGGCCTCGAAGGTGGTGGTCCCGGCGGTGTCGCCGAGCGTCAGCTCCACCGGGTCGGTCGCGGCGTGCTCTTTGGTGAAGGTGCACTCGCGGTTCACGCCGCGGAGCGTGAGCGTCTTCAGCTCCGGCTGCGGCTCGAGGCGCTTGTAGCCACGCCCGAAGAACGCGCGCTCGGCGTTGGTCCGCGCGGTCTCGTTCTCGTTCGCGGCGCGAGCGGTCATCTGCGCTCTGTCGGCGGCGCAAGCGGTGAGCGAGAGGAGGAGGAGGAGAGCGCTGCGCTGCATCGAAGGGGAGGATGGCATGTTCCGTCACGCCTGGGGCGTTGACACGTCGCGCCGACGCGGGGAGAACCAAGGAATGCAAGTCGCGCGCTCCGCCGCCCTTGCCGCGTTCGTCGCGGTGATGGCGGCGCCGGGGGTGGCGCGCGCGGGCGAGCCCACCCTCCAGCTCGCGTGGGTACGTGGGCCTGGTGCCGAGGGCTGCCCGACGAGCGACGCCGTTCGTGCCGCCGTCGCCGCGCGGACGGGTCGCGATCCCTTCACGTTGAGCGGGGAGCGCTCCTTCGAGGTCGTCATCACGCGCGCCGGCGATACGTGGGTCGGCTCCTTCCTCGATCGCGCCGCGGATGGAACGGTGCTCGGTGAGCGCCGCCTCGAGACGCGCTCCGCCGATTGCGAGTCGATCAGCCTCGCGCTCGTCCTGTCGCTGTCGCTGTCGGTGTCGTCGATCCTCCCACCGACCGCCCCCGTACCTTCGAGCACGGTCGCTCCGCCTCCGCCCGCGCCGCCGCCCGCTCCGACGGAGCCGCCTCCGCGCGCTCCATCCGCACCGGTCGCGCCGGCCGGCCCGCGGCTCGCGCGCGGCGCCTTTGCGCTGTCGCCGATCGCGGCGGCGGGGCTTCTTCCCGACATCGCGTTCGGGGTGTCGTCCGACGTGCAGCTCGCGCTCGGTCGTTTCTTCGCTCTCGGATCGAGCTTCGCGTATTTCCCCGAGGTGCGGCGCGGAGGCTTCGGCTTCGGCCTCACCGCGATCGCGCTCGAAGGGTGTGCGGGCGCACCCTGGGGACGCCTGACGGTCGAGGGCTGCGTCGGCGTGTGGCTCGGCGCGATCCACTCCGTCGTCTATCAGGCCTTCCCGACCGCCCCCGGCGATCGGCCGTGGGTCGCGGTGGACGTGGCCCCTCGCGCGCGCCTCCGGATCGTGGGACCGCTGGATTTGGTGGTGGGGCTGCACGTCTTGGTGTCCGCCACGCAGTACGGGTTCACGGTCGCCGGGCAGCCCGACTCGGCCTACGAGCAGTCCCGCGTCGGGGGGGCCGCCGAAATCGGCATCGGGGCCGAAATCCCGTGAAGGTTCTCCCCGGCGCGGACACTCATTCGACGGTGAGCGCGCTCCCCACCTTCGTTCCAGCTCGGGTTCCGCCGCTCGATCTCGCCGCCGTCCACGCGGAGCACGCCGAGTTCGTCTGGCGGAGCCTCCAACGGCTCGGAGTACCGGAGAGCGACCTCGAGGACCTCCTCCAGGAGGTCTTCGTGGTGGTGCATCGAAGACTCGACACGTATCGCGCCGAGGCGAAGCTCACGACGTGGCTCTTCGGGATCTGCCTCCGCGTCGTGTCGAACCACCGCCGCCAACGCGCCCGCCGGAGGGAGACTCCGATCGAAGGCGTAGTTGAACGGAGCGCGAACGCGGCGTCGCCCGAGGAGCAGCTCGCGACGAAAGAGGCGCTCGGCGAGGTCGCATCGATCCTCGATCGAATGGACCTCGGAAAGCGCGCCGTCTTCGTCATGTCCGAGGTCGAGGAGATGTCGTGCGACGCCATCGCCGTCGCACTCGGCGTGCCCGAAGGGACGGTCCACTCGCGCCTGCACGCGGCGCGAAAGGTCTTGGCGCGAGCGATGGCGCGGTCCGAGCGGGGCGAGCGGGCGGCGAATGCTCACCTCCTCGCCGCGCTCCCGCCCCCGTACGCGCTGCCGGCGGCGGTACGTTTGCGGAGCCTCACGAGCGTCCATTCGCTCGTGGGGAGCACCACGACGGTGGCGGCGGGGGCGGGGATCAAGGGAATCCTCGCGGTCGCGCTGATGGTCGGCGCGGCGGGTACCGTCGCC
Organism: Polyangiaceae bacterium; assembly: GCA_044224495.1. Taxonomy (GTDB): domain Bacteria; phylum Myxococcota_A; class Polyangia; order Polyangiales; family Polyangiaceae; genus JBGAKG01. The sequence continues at coordinate 277,154 of JBGAKG010000010.1, forward strand.
GTCGCCGCCGCGATCGGAGTTCCAGGGAGCGGTGCAAGCGCGAACACTCCGAGCGCCCGCGCCGACACGAGCTCGCTGTCGGCTCCGCCAGCGGTGCTCGCTTCGGTCGGCGCGCCCGTGCTCTCGGCGCCGCCCCTCGCGCTCGAGAGTGCGTCGGTCGTCGCGTCGAGCGTTCCCCCCGCGGTTTCCGTGGTCGCATCCGGGGCGCGCGGAGCCGAACGTCGCACGGCGCCGGTAGCGTCGGGTGCGGTCGATCCGTTGACCGACGAGTCGACGCGCCTCGGAGAAGCGAACGCGATGCTCGTCCACGAGCCGGCGAAGGCGCTCGCCGCCGTCGACGCTTGCGAAGCGGCTCACCCCAACGGGCAGATGTGGGACGAAGCGGAGTACATCGCCGTGCAGGCTCTCGTCGCGCTGGGGCGCAAGGCCGACGCGCGCGCGCGGGCGGATGCGCTCGGCGTGCGGGCGCCGAAGAGCGTCTTCGCGCGGCTCGCCGACCAGAAGGTGCGGGCAGTCGAATGAGCGAAGCTTTTCTGCGGGCCGGACACCCATGCTCGAGAGGAGAGACGAGCATGGGCAGGCGCTTGGGTTGGGCACTCGCGGCGATGGTGATCGCGCTCGGATGCGGAGGCAGGATCGACACGGAGATCGCATCGGCGGGTGACGCAGGGCCGGCGCGCGATGGCGCGCCGAACGGCGTCGATGCGCCGTCCTCCGACGAGTGTGGCACCCCAGGACCCGAGGTCGAGGAGACGTTCGGCAACACGGATCTCTCGTGGGACGCGAGCGTCGTTCACGTCGTCAACGCGTCGGCGACCCTCCAGGCGAAGCTCAGCCTGGCGCCGTGCACCATCGTGCGCTTCACGTCGGACCACCTGCTCGTGGTCCGCAGCCTCGATGCGCTCGGCGCGCCGGGCCGGCCCGTCACCTTCGAGATGAAGTCGCTCCAAAAGCGCGGGGCGACGTTGAGGGTCGTTCCGCGCGACCCCAGCGTCGCGAAGCTCGAGGTCGTGCACTTTCGCAACGTGTTTCTCGATGCCGCGAATGTGAGGGCTCGGGTTCGGGGCGTGCGCTTCATCGGTCCGCAGGCGGGGGCGGCGTTCGGGGGCTTGTTCGAACCGGGCTCGAGCGATCTCGTCTTCGAGGACACCGGGATTGGTCTGACGCACGTCTTCTTCGTGCGGGGCGGCGACGTCTTCGCGGTGCTCGATAGCGCTCCCCCGATCCGGTACCCGGCCGGTCGCGACAACAAGATCGGGATCGATGACGGCGGTGAGGGCTCTTCTTGGCAGTACCACCTCACCGATCGGGGCGTGCCCTATCGCTGGCTCGCTCAGGGGTCCTCGAAGCCACGCCCGAGCGCGGTACGCGCGCTCACGTTCGATCCGGGGGTCACGATCGAGTTCGACCCGTTGACGGGCCTCGACATCAAGGGGACGGCCTTCGTCATCGACGGGACCGCGGAGCGCCCCGTGGTGTTGCGCGGGCACGCCGGGACATGGTTGGGTCTGCAGATCGACGTCTCGGCATCGATCCGTCACGCGACGATCGTGAACGCGGCTCGAGCGTTCACGCCGGGCGATGCGTGTGTCCCGGCCGCGGTGCAGGCGACGGGAGCGATCGTCATGACGCGCCAGATCTGGGCGTCGACGTTCGAGGGGGTCACCTTCCGCGATCTCCCGGGGAGCGCGTTCGTCGAGGCGTACACGGGTTGGGGCGTGAACCATATGGCCGGGCACACCTACGTGAACGTCGCGGGGTGCAAGCAGATCGTCGGGCGCGCGCTCGACGGAACCTGCCCGAACCCGGTGCCGTGCGCGAAGTGAGCGCGTGCTCGCGCCGGGGCCTTCACGGCATGTCGGGCACGCACGCGAGATCCACGGCGAGCTGGGCGTAGCCGAGGTCGACGGGCCGAAACTCGACGCCCATCGGGCGCGTGATCGCGTTCATCGGATCGAGCACGGTCGGCGAGACCGTGGGGAGCACGTAGTCCGCCACCGTGAGCAGCCCCTTCCCGAACTGGCTCACGAACGCGAACAGCGTCTTGGCCCACGTCGCGCTCACGGTCGACGATGCGTACGGCGCAGCCGAGACGATGACGATGTCGAAGTCGGCGGCGAGCACCGCGGGATCGAAGTACTTCTGGGGCAGGGTCGGGCCGAGGTTCTTCCCCGGCGCACTCCCGAAATATCCGTTCCCCAACGTCGCGATGCGGGCGGACGGAACGCGGCCGAGGTAGGCGAGGAGCTTGGCGCGCTGGAAGACCTCGCCGACCGTGGTCGAGTCGCAGTAGGCGGCGAAGTGGCCCTGCCCGACGCGAAGTAGCGCGAGGACGCCGAAGCAATCGTCGGGGAGCGTCTTCGTGCATTTGGGATTGTTCACCGGGCACGTGAACGGAACCATCCCGAGCGCGTCTGCCGGTCGAAGCATCGTGAGCGCGCACGTCTCCTGCGTGCCCAGCTTGAAGCTCAGTGCGGTGCACGGAGCGCCGCCCGAGCTCGTCGCCGGGCAGCTCGGGTTCGGCGGTGCGTCGGGGCGCGCGTCGGCCACGTCGGGGCGCGCGTCGATGGACGCATCCGCGGGGTCGTCCGGAGGCGGCTCGGGGAGCTCGCCGGTGGGCAGGTCCGTGCGCGAACCGCATGCGACGCACGCGATGAGCGCAAAAGCGACGCTCCGCCACGGGGCCCTCACCTCGATAGGGTCCCCTCCGCGGTCGACGCCGTCAAGCGCGTCAGGGGAACTGGCCCGCCTCGAACAGATCGGAGAAGTCGTTCACGCTCTTCACCGTCGCGAGGAGCGGGACGCCGAGCATCTTCTCGATCGATGCGAGCAGCGAACCGTGATCGTACGCGACGGTCGACGTCGCACCGACCTTCACCCCTTTGCCGAGCGCGATGAACGGGATCAGGTTCGACGAATCACCCTCGTCCCACGTGAGGAAGATCACGCCGTCGTGCGCCTTGGCCCACGCGAGGATCGGCGGGAGCTCCGCCTTGAGCCACGCATCGCCCGCCTTGACGTTCGCGGCGGCGCCCGTGCCTTGCGGACACTTCGTGTCGCCGTGCATGTCGTGACAGAGGTTGGGGGTGACGAAGACGTAGCGCGCCATCGGTCCCGCCAGATCGCCGGCGAGCGACGAGTACGGCTTGTGGTGCGCGATGCAGTGCGCGTTCGTCGCGCTCGGCGGGCTCCCCACCACGTCTTGGAAGAACACGAACGGGTCGTGCTTCGGCGCGTAGAAGCCCGTCGACGCGATCGGGCACGTGCCCGGCTTCATGTCTTCCTGGTAACTCATCCACGAGATGCCCGCGGCTTCGAGCTGCGTCACGAGGTGCTGCTTGCTCGACGTGCTGTGCGCGGCCGACGGCGGGTCGTCGTTGATGAACGACGCGTCCGAGAACACGTTCGTCCCGGCTTCCATCCAGACGTAGTGCGGCTCGCTGTCGAGCTTGGGGAGCTCGTCGGCGAACTTCGTCGCGCGCGCCCCCTGAGCGAGGAGCCCGTTGATGTAGGGCGCGTCCGTCGTGTTGCCGTAGATCGCCGACGACGGTTTGTTCTCCATCGGGATGACGAAGATCGTCTTCGCCGTCCCCGGCGCTGCGTCCGGGCCGAGCGCGTCGCCGCTCGCGTCGGCGGTCGGGCCGGCGTCGTTCGTCGCCGTCGCGTCGCGTGCTGCGTCGAGCCCGGCGGCATCGGGCGTCGTGCCTGCATCGTCGACCGCGCCGGCGTCGCTGCAGGCCACCACGAACGTCAACACGAGGAGTCCGACGCGCTTCATCCCCGCCGAGGGAGCAAGCGACGTGCCGTACCTCGTCGGGCGCCCGGGGGCCCATTCGCGCAGCGGAGCGCGCGCCGGCCGCGAGCCATCGCGAGGCATCGCGCGGCCCCGCGCGACCTCGTCCTGCACGGGCGACACCTGGATCTCGCGTGCGGATCGCCGTTGGGCCGGCGACCGCCACCGCTTCAGGCGCCGCTCAGGGGCAGCTCACCGGCTTGGTGTCGACGACGACGTCGTCGATCCACACGTCGAGCGGAGCGTTCATCGGGTGGAAGCTCCAGGCCCCGGTGAAGATCTGCGACACGACCGGCCCGTACCAGGGATCGGTGGCCGACGTGGGGGCGACGCAGCCCTTTCCGTGATCGTCGACGGAGAGGATCGGCGTCGGGTTCGCATCCTCGTACATGCGAAGCTTCCGCGTGACCGAGTCGGTCTCGAACGCGATGCAGGCCCACGTCGCCGTCGGCATGGACGTCGTGCTCTGCGACGAGCAGTCGTGGAAGCCGTCGGGCGCCTTCGCGGCGAGCCCGTAGACGAAGCTGTACGTGTTGACGTTCGCCTTCGGCAGCGAGCTCAAGATGTACTGCGCGTTGCGGCCCGCGGCGGGCGATGCGGGGTCCGCGGGCCCGCTCATCCCGAAGAAGGTCCAGTGCACGCTCGTCCCGTTCGGATCGATGTACATCTTCATCCGGCCCCAGAGGTGGGTCGGCTTGTTCGCGAACAGCGGCTGCGCGCCGTCGGCGAAGAGGCGGCCGCCGGCGGTCGCCGCGGTGTCGATGTGGACGTGGAGCGCGCTCCCACCGGACGTGACGTGCGCCCCGTCGAGCCCCATCGTCGCGCCCGTCTTGAGCGCCGCGTGCCAGGGGCCGAACTTCTGGGCGTCGGCGATCGTCTTCACCGTCGGGTAGCCCTCGAAGGTCTCGCAGAAGAGCGCGCCGCCGCACGGATCGGGGGGAGCGACGTCGGCCGCAGCATCGGTGGGAGGCGCGGTGTCCGCGCCCGTGTCGACCGTCGCGGCGTCGAACGCGGAGCCGTCGGGCGTGGGCGTGGGCGTCGACGCATCGTCGCTCGAGCACGCGAAGACGAGGGTCGTGAGCCCGAAGAAGAGGACGGTTTCGCGTCGCATGCCGCTAGTCTACGTGAAATGGCGGACGAGTTTCGCAACGAGAGCGAGGAGCGCTCGTTCCACGAGCACCTCGCGCACTTCGATCGGGACGCGCACGTCGACGCGGACGGCGTGCGCTACGCCTTCACCGAGGAGGACCTGCGCGCGATCGCGATGGCCGCTCGCTACCACCTCTTCGTCGCGACGGCGTTGAACAGCTCGGTCTACGAGCGCGTGGTCTCGCACGCGAAGTCCAAGTTCCGTCCGCAGCTCGGGCGGCCGCAGATCCTGGCGCTGTCTGCGGCGACGCTTCGCACGACCGTCGACGACGTGGAGCGGAGCCTCGCCTGGACGGCGAACTACATGGCTTTCCACGATGGCGGTGATCCGGAGAAGGAGCACCCGTACCCGCCGACCGAGCCGTGAGCGTCAGCGCGGAGCGCGGTGGGGCCGTGTGGAGTCGAACCACCTAGTACGAGACCCGTCGTTTACGGCGACAGTCGCCTTCCGAGGACGAACCCCGGCCCCGAATCAGAGGGCGCCGGGTCGATAGCTCTCGCGGAGGTGTTCCATGGGGGCTCCCGACCGACGGCGCACCCCGTGGAAGCTGACGCCCTCTCCGAAGCATTCGCGTCGCCGACTTGCAGTAGAGTTCGCTCGTGGCCGGCTTCTTCGCGCGCGAACGGATCGTCGCCGGTCCTTCCTATCGCCGGCTCTTCGTCGCGCCCGCCGCGCTCGCGATTCACCTCTCGATCGGCCAGGCGTACGCGTTCAGCGTCTTCAACCTCCCGCTCACGCGCGCGATTGGGATCACCGCTCCCGCCCCCGGCGACTGGACGCTCACCTCCGTCGGTTGGATCTTCACGACCGCGATCGCGTTCCTCGGGATCTCCGCCGCCACGTTCGGCCGCTGGCTCGAGAAGGTCGGTCCCCGCACGAGCGGCCTCGCCGCCGCCGTCTGCTTCGGCTCGGGCCTGCTCGTCGCGGCGCTCGGCGTGCAGCTGCACTCGCTCGCGCTCCTGATCGCCGGGTACGGCGTGCTCGGTGGGATCGGGCTCGGTCTCGGCTACATCACGCCCGTCTCCACGCTGGTGAAGTGGTTCCCCGATCGGCGCGGCATGGCCACCGGGATCGCGATCATGGGCTTCGGTGGTGGCGCGATCGCCGCTGCGCCGCTGTCGAACGCGCTGATGAAGCACTTCGCGAGCGCGACGTCGGTCGGTGTGGTCGAGACGTTCGTCGTCCTCGGCGTGCTCTACACGACCGTGATGTGCCTCGGCGCGTTCGCGTTCCGCGTCCCGCCCGAAGGATGGACCCCGCCCGGGTGGACGCCACCTGCCCACGCGCCGCACGGGTTCGCTCCCGGGGAAGCCATGCGGACGCGGCAGTTCTGGCTGCTGTGGGGCGTGCTCTGCCTGAACGTCACCGCCGGCATCGGCGTGCTCGGTCAGGCGTCGGCGATGATTCAGGAGGTCTTCAAAGGGCGCGTCGACGCAGCGGACGGCGCGCGCTTCGTCTCGCTCCTCAGCGCGTTCAACATGCTCGGGCGCTTCTTCTGGGCCTCGATCTCCGACAAAATCGGGCGCAAGCCGACCTACGCGATCTTCTTCGCGCTCGGGACCGCGCTCTACCTCGTGGTTCCGACGCTCGGCCGGATCGGGACGATCCCCGGGTTCGTCGTGTGCTTCGCGGCGATCCTCACCATGTACGGCGGCGGCTTCGCGACGATCCCGGCCTACCTGTCGGATCTCTTCGGGAGCAAGAGCGTCGGTGCGATCCACGGGCGCCTGCTCACGTCATGGAGCGTCGCCGGCGTGCTCGGGCCGGTGATCGTGAACTACCTGCGCCAGTACCAGATCGATCACGGGGTGGAGAAGGCGCAGGCCTACAGCGTGACGATGCGCGTGATGGCGGGGCTCCTCGTCGTGGGCTTCGCGCTCAACGCGGCGGTGCGCCCGGTCCCCGAGAAGTGAGCTCGCCGCCCCCGAAGGCCGCGATCTCACGCTTCGCGGCCTTCACGTCGAGCGCGGTTCCGCGCAGGAAGAAGGTGTCGTCGGTGGTCCGGTAGCCGCGGGCCCGCAGGGCGCGAGCTTCGTCGGGGGGTGCAGCTCCGCGAGGATCGGTGTCTACGGCGAGCTCGAAGTGGACCATGGTGAAGAACCACGAGCGCTTCTTGTTCCCTTGCGAGATCGCCTTCGCCAGCGCGATCCGGGTGCACCCGCGAATGCGGCGACGTTGCTCGTAGCCGATCGACTCGAGAAGCCACCCTCGGCTCCGGCAGAGCCCGACCAGCGCCAGGATCGTGTCCCCGCGCGGCATCGGCTTCGCGGGACGCGGTGCGCGCCCCTCGATCCCGGTGACGATGGCGTCGAGCTCCGCGAGGACGCCACCGATCGGGAGCCACTTGCGCACGACCCGAACGAGGTACGGGGGCCGCGTCCCGTACGACTCGAGTCGCCACCCGTCGCCGAGGCGCGCATGGAGCTCGCGCATCCAGGAACGGAGCCCATCGCGAGCCCCTTTCGCCGGCGGATCGATCGTCACGCTGAAGACCCACCCCTCCCGATCCATGCTCATGCCCAGCGCGCTCAAGCGACGCGGCTTCTGCCCCAGGCGCACTTCCCACTCGCGCAAGACGGCGATCGAGTGTGGCTTCCAACCGCGCGTGACGCGCAGGTGCTCCGCGAGCGCGCGCGACTTCCGCTCCGTAGCGGACCAATCGGCGCCTCCCCGAAGCTTCGGTATCGCGCGTCGAACGCGCACGAGCTCGCGGTTTCCGGGGCGCGGCGTGGTCACAGCGGCAGGCTATCGCGTCCGTCGCGCGCGGAGTACGTCACGCTCCGAACAGCGCCATTCGCGCTTCCTCGCTCACCCGGACGCCGTGCTTTTCGAGCGGGACCAAGAGCCCTTCGGCGACCTCGCGCGCGAGCGGCGTCGCGCGTGCCGACTCGAGCCACCCGAGCTCGTGCAGGTGCTCGACGCGGAACCCGCGCGGCGTCACGCCGTCCTTCACCTCGCCCGGCGTGCCCGACCAGAACGTCCGAAACCCCTCGAGCGCGCGCTCGAGGACGCGCGACAGCCGCTCGCGCTCCGCGTCGTCCCATTCTGGGCCCGCCCAGTCGAGCCAGAGCTCGCCGAGTCGCTTGTGGCGAGCTTCGTCGGCCATGATGATCTCGTTCACGGCGCGGATCAGCGGGTGCGTCGGCAGCTTCAGGGATGGCGTGCCCACGCCGAACGCGAACGCCTCTCCGACGCAGCACACGCGCAGCATCACCTCGTTTGCGCGTCGTGCCGGCGAAAGGCGCGGATCGGCGCGGAGCGCGAAGCGATCCATGTCGACCTGCATCGGGGCGGCGCCCCCGAGCTCCATCGCGACGCGGGCCGCGAGCTCGGTGTGGAGCACCTCGTCGGCCAGGAAGTCGCTCGCCATCCCGATCATGTCGAGCGGCGCCATCGCCTCCGCGAGCACCCGCACGACCTCGGCGAACGATGCGACGGCGCGATACTCGTTCATCGAGACCTCGGTCCACGACGTGCGCACCGCGGCGAGCAGATCCGGCGCGTAGCGGCTCGGATCGAGCGTGCCCCACGGCACGCGCTCGGCATCGGGCCGCGCGCGACGAAAGAAGTGCTCGGTCGCGCCGCCGAGCCACTCGAGCTCGAAGAGCGTCGTCGGCCGCGGTTCCGTCATTTCTTCTTGTCGGGGACGTGCGCCGTGGTGCCGACGGCCGGAGAGTCGTCGTCGACGTTGGCCGTGGTCCCGACCCGATCGGGGTGGAAATCGGGCGGCATCGCGAGCGGTTTGCCGCCGTCCGCCTTGGGCTTCGGGGGCGCAACGCTCGCGTCGGGCGTCGGCGTGGCGTCGCCGGGGAGCGGTACCGATCCATCGCCGGCATCGTCCGCGGCCGCGTCGACCGAGGGCTCCGGGTGGAAATCGTGGGGCGCCACCTTGCCGACGGGCTGGCGATCGGGATCGGGCGTGCAAGCGATGACGGCGGCCACCGAGGTGGCCGTCACGGCGAGGAGCATGGTGCGGCGACGCTTCATCGTGCACCGAACGCTAGCAGACGAGGCCGGGCGAGAGCGATTGAAGGGCGAGGGTCATCCATCGTCTAACCTCAACGGATGCGGCTCCGCCACCTTACGCTCGCGACGCTCCTCGTCGCCGCCTGCGGGGGAAGCCCGGCGCGGTCGGCCATCCCACCTTCGGCGCCACCCTCCGCCACCGGAGCCGCGCCCGCGCCGCCGCCCGATCTGTCCGCGCCGGAAGGGCGGATGCTCGCGCTCGTGAACGCCTACCGCGCCTCGGCCGGGGTACCGCCCGTCGCCCAAGACGTCGCCCTGACGAAGGGCTGCCATGAGCATGCAGAGTACATGCGAATCAATCGCGGCAAGCCGCAGCTCTACAGCACGAACGCGCACCACCAGGACCCGTCGCTGCCGGGCGCGACCCCCGAGGGCGCGGCGTGCGGGGCCGCGGCCGATCTCTACCCGCAGATCGTCGATCTGGAGTCGGCCGTGCACGGGTGGATGGCGTCGCTGTACCACCGGCGTCCGATCCTCGCGCCCCGCGTCGAACGCGTCGGGATTGGGTGGACCCGCGTGATCGAGCCGTCGGAGTGGAGCCCCGGTGCGCTCGTCGTCGCCCTCCAGTTCGTGTGGGCGCCGAGCTCTCCGCCCGTGACGGTCGTGTATCCCGCCAACGGTCAGTTCGACGTGCCGCTCGACTTCGTGCGCGAGGAGCCGAACCCGATCCCGCCGCCCACCATCTTCGCGGGCTATCCGATCACGCTCCAGTTCCCGTCCGGTGACACGGTGAGCGGCGTGCGGGCGACGTTCGTCGACGGGGCCGGAGCGCCCGTGCCGGTGTGGCTCTCGTCGCCGGAGGCTCCCGCCAGCCCGTACGCATCGAACGACGGGCTCGTCGGCCTGATCCCGCAGCAGCCGCTCCGCGCGTCCACGCGCTACACGGCGACGATCTCCGCGCTCTGGAACGGCCAGCCGCGCACGTGGACGACGACGTTCACGACGATGGCGCGCATTCCGGTCGACGCCGCGAGCGACGATGCCGTGTTCGCCGCCCGCGGAAAGCCGGTGGTGCTCCGCGGGACGATCGCCAGTGCGAGCAAGATCACGGAGGGCACCGTCCTCCTCAAGCTCGTCACGCAGGGAACGCGGAGGCTGCTCGCGGTGGAGGTCGAGGCGCCGCTCCCGCAGACGGGCGTCACCGTCGACAAAATCTACACGCTGAAGGGCACGAAGGTCGAAGCGGAGGGGACGCTCAAGATCGACTACGGCTCGGCGCGCGTCACCATCACGCCGGCGAGCCCGCTGCGAATGGTGAAGTGATCTCGCGCACTCCCCAACGCGTCTTGACAGTCTCATGGCATCGAGGCTGACTTGACCGATGCGCTTGACCTCACTCTTCGTACTTGGCTTTCTCGGTGCCGCCTTCGTCGCCTGCATCGGGGACTCCCCTACCGGCGGCAACCCCACGGATGGCGGCGGGACCTGCACCCCCGGTGCGCTCACCTGCGTCGGCGCCGAGATCCACAGCTGCAATCCGCAAGGCACCGGCGTGTTGCCGGCCGCGGTCGAAACCTGCGCGTCCGCGGCGCTCTGCGCGGCCGGCGTCTCCAGTGGCAAGTGCGCTGCGCCGGCGTGCGGGCCGCAGGACTTCTCGTGCAGCGGCAACGATCGCGTCGCGTGCAAAGCCGACCGCACCGGCTTCGAGACGACGAAGACGGAGACGTGTAGCGGCGCGACGCCGGTCTGCGACGCCGGCAAGTGCGTCGCGTGCAAGACGGGGGCGTTCGCGTGCGCCGGCAAGGTCCCCCAACAGTGCGTCGCGAACGCGTGGCAGCTCGGGAGCGCGTGTGGCGGCCAAGCCGCTTCGTCGTGCGTCGGCGGCGACTGTCTCGATACGCGCATCGCGCGTTGGCGCATGCCCAACGACCCTTCGTCGACGGTGAACCCGGCCAAGTTCTCCAGCCCGTCGGCGGGGATCGTGCACGACGACGTCACCGGGCTCGATTGGCAGGCCGCCGTGTCTCCGCCCACGCTCGCCGTGGGCATGGCAGGCTACTGCGAGACGCTCAACGTCGATGGGGTCGGAGGGTGGCATCTCCCGTCGATGGTCGAGCTCCTCTCGATCGTCGACTACTCGCGCGCGACCAACACGTCGGGCTCGATCTTCCCGTCGGCGTTCCCGGGCAATCACTCCGGCGTCGCCGCGGCGACGATTGGAGCGTCGGATCGGCTCGAGTTGGACGCTGCACAGCAGCTCGTCGGCACGACGGCGAGCGAGAACGTCACGGGGAATTCCTACGTTCTTCGCTGCGCTCGCTCGAGCCAGCGCCTGCCGACCGGACCCCGCTACACCGAGGCCGTCACGGGCGAGGTCACGGACAACTACACGAAGCTCGTCTGGCAGAAGACGAACGCGGCGACGCTCTCGAACTATTCGGGCGCGCCGGGGAAGTGCCCGACGCCGTGGCGGCTCCCGACGATCAAAGAGCTCTTCACGCTCCTCGATCCGACGGCGAGCGCCGCGCCGTACGTCGATCAGGGCATGTTCCCGTCCACGAAGGACCTCTATTGGTCGCAGACGACGCAGGCGAACGGCAACAAGTTCGTCGTCGACTTCTTCAGCGGGAAGATCGCCGGCAACTCGCTGACGAACGCGGTCGCCGTGCGCTGCGTGAAGTGACGCGCTCGGCGAGCGTTGACGCCTCGTCACGCGGACGATCACCCAGCGCCAACGTGGCAATCGTCGGCGACTTCGGAACACGAACGTAGCGCTCTGCGCTGCTCCTGCGAACCGCGTGGTGCCCGGGCCGGGCACTCGCGCCGAAAGGAGCTTGCATGCGTACCGTATTCTTCGCGGCGACGATCGCCGTCGTGTGTAGTTTCTCTGCAATCGCGTCCGCCGACGAGCCGGACCCGAGCGCCGTCTCCCGCCGGCGGGTCTACTTCGGACAGCTGGTCGGCATCTCGACGGCGGGGTTCAAGTCGAGCATCTTCGCGTACCAGACCCAGTCGTCGTCGACGCTGCGCTCGCGGGACGAGAGCGAGAGCTTCCTCGTCTCACCCTCGGCGGACGTCCGCGTGGTCGGGATGCTCACGGTGGGGCTGACGCTCGCGGGGACCTACCAGCGACTGCGCAGCAGCTACGTCGGGAGCACGGGCACCGACACTTCGACCTATGGAATGTGGCGCGTCTCGGCGCAGCCGCGGCTGGGCCTCCTGATTCCGCTCGGAAAGCGCCTCGCCGTCTGGCCGCGCGCCGGAGTGGGCTACGCGCTCGGCTGGAGCTCCGCCCACGAAGGCTTCTTCCCGCCGCCGGTCGCGAGCGGCGTGATCGTGGATGCCGACGTGCAGGTGATGCTCGGCGTGACGCGTGAGATCTTCTTCGCGCTCGGACCGACGGCGAGCTGGTCGTCGCTGTCGTCGTCGGACGCGGGGAGCTCCGGGTTGGCGCTGGGCGCGGCAGCGGGCTTCGGACTGGCGTTCTGAGCTCGCCCAGACTTCGTGCGTTCCACAACGGTGCGTCGTCGTCAGGACGCGAACGTCAGCGACACTTCTCGAGATCGGTCGCGAGCGTGCTCGGGCACGTGGAGACCGTCGCGTTCCGGTAGCTCAGGCTGCGGGAACCGGCAACGCGCGCGCCTTCTCGATCGCGGTCTTGAAGACGTCCACCGGCTGCGCTCCCGACACCGCGAGCGCCTCTTGGAAGATGAAGAACGGCACGCCGCTGATCCCCTGCTCGGACATCGATTGCGCCTCTTCGCGCGTCGCCGCGAGCTCCTTCGCATCGCCCAGGAGCGCCTTCGCCTCTTCGGCCGTGAACCCGTTCGCTTCGGCGAGCTCCACGAGGACGCCGTCGTCGTTCACGTCGCGCGCGTCCAGGAAGTGCGCCTGGAACAGCGCCTTCGCGAGGGCTCGCTGGGTGCCCTTCGCCAGCGCGTGCCGGATCAGCGTGTGCGCCTTGATCGTGTTCGGGTGCCGGCGCACCTTCGCGAAGTCGAGCATCACGCCCGTCTCGCGCGCGGCCGCTTCCACGCGCGGGAACATCTTCTCCGGATCCATCCCGTACTTGCGGCGCAGGCTCTCGCGCAGGTCCACGCCCTCGGGCGGGGTCTTCGGATCGAGCAGGAACGGGAGGTACGTGACCTCGACATCGAGCCCCGGGAACGCTTCGAGCGCTTTCTCCAGCCGGCTCGTACCGATCAAGCACCACGGGCAGACGACGTCGGACACGATCGCAATCGACAGGGCCATCGCGCCGTTCTGAACCGACCTGCGCCCCCCGTCAAACGCGGTCAGACGTGCTCGAGGAACGACAGGAGCCCGAGCGCCGCGCCCAAGCCGCCGAGGACGAGCGAAAGCACCAGCGCCGTGCGGCGACGCTCGTGGACGAGCTCCGCCTCGAGCTCCTCGCGCTTCCCGGCGAAGAGCACGAGCGGCGACTCCTTGCTCCCGAGCGTCGGCACGCGCTCGGTGGAACGATAGCCCGTCACGCCTGGCCGAACGTCGGTCTCGAAGACTTCCCCGAACACGAGCAGCTCTTCGCCGGGGAAGATCCGCTCTTCCTGGATGATCCAGCGCTCGCCCCCGAGCGAGACCTGATGGCCGAAGCGCGCCTGCGCCGCCGCGGGCAACGCCTTCTCGCTGGGTCGCTTCTTGACCGACTCCACGTCGATCGACGCGCCCGTCATGCAGAGGACTCCTGCGCCCGTGCCGTCCGTCTCCGTCACCTCGACCCGCTCCGGGAGATCGTTCGTGGGCACCCGCACGTCGATCCGCGCCTGCTTCCCGGAGCCGACGACCTCGGACAGCGTGCCGCGCGAGAAGGCGAGCGATTCGCCGCCGATGGCGCTCGTGAGCTTCTCGGTCGCCTTCGCGCGGACGAAGACGACGACCTTGCCGCTGCACTCGCTCAGCCGCCGCAGGCCCGCGCCGTGCACGCGGTGGAGCGCGCGGACGACGGTCGTGCGGCGGAGCGCGACCAACACGACGGACACCGCGGAGACGAGGCCGAACACGAGGAGCACGCGCTCGCCTCCGTAGCCCCAGCTCGCGCGATGCCACTCGTCCGAAGGGCCGCTCTCGGCGTGGCGCACGACCAGCACCACCATCGCCCCGAACGTGGCGAGAGCCACGCTGGACGGCAGGCCGAAGTTCACGACCGCGGTCGACGGAGGACTCCCGGCGTCGCCTCTCGCGAGCGCCCGCGCGAGCGGCGTCAGGCGCGCGAGCTGGAGCATGCTCGCGACCCAGAAGAGCACGAGCGCGATGGTGAAGACGCCCGCGGCGTGATCGGCGTGCGTGCTCCGCGCCAACGCGGGGGTGCCGTCGCCGAGAGCCACCGTCCAGCCGGCGCGGCCCGTGCATGCCGCCGTGGCGCCGCCCTCCTCGCACGCGGAGAAGTACACCGGCGTGCCGTCGGCGATGCACCACTCGCGGATCCGATCGTTGCCGTCGTCGTGGAAGCTGTAGGGGTCGAAGTCCTGCACCTTCGCGCCGAGCTCGCGGAGCTGCGCCGCGCGGGTCGTCGGCAACCCGTACGAGCTCACCGGGTCGCCGGGTTCCACGACGAAGCCAGGCCGAAGGTTCAGGCGCGTGCCTTCCGCCGTCTCGAGCCAGCCGTCGGTGACCTGGAGCGTCCCGAGCGCGGACCAACACATCGTCTTCCCGCACGACTGCCAATGCTCGTGCAGCGCGACGCAGATCGGACCCGGGGCCGCGCCGTGGACGATGGCGCGTCCGCGGAGCTCGCCCGGGTCGGGTGCTGCATCGGTGCGGGCGACGAACGCGTCGGGCGCCTCGATGGTCTTCCACGCATGCAGCGCGACGGCCAGCGACGCGATCACGAGCAACCCGAAGAGCAGCGTCTTCGCGAGCGTGCGTTGGGGCGTGCGCCTCATCTCTCCGCAGCGTATGCCGTCGACGCGTTCCTACAAGACCCGCGGCATCGCCGTGCGCTACGAAGGGTGCATGACGATCAGCAAAGGCACCTTCGAGGTTCAAGTGACGCCGGAGCCCCCGATCGACGCCGTCGACGGCGTCAGCATCGGTCGCGTCACCGTCCAGAAGCAGATCCGGGGCGGGCTGGAGGCGACGACGGTCGTCCACATGATCGGCGTCCGCACCCCGATCGACGGGATGGGCGGCTACGTCGCGATCGAGCGCGTGACGGGAGCGCTCGAGGGGAAGCGCGGCACGTTCGTCCTGCAGCACGGTGGGACGATGGCGGGCGGCAAGCCGACGCTCCACGTCACCGTGGTTCCCGGGTCGGGCACGGGAGAGCTCGTCGGCCTGCGCGGCAACTTCGAGATCACGATCGAGGCGGGCAAACACTTCTACGCGTTCGACTGGTCCATCGACGCCTGACGCGGCAGCGGTGATACACCTCGTCCATGGGCATGCTCGTGGACGGGGTGTGGAAGGACGTCTGGTACGACACCTCGGCGACCGGCGGGCGCTTCGATCGCAAACCGAGCACGTACCGCCGATCGATCGGTGACCCGGAGTTCCCGGCCGAGGCCGGGCGGTACCACCTCTACGTCTCGCTCGCGTGCCCGTGGGCGCACCGGACGCTGATCTTCCGCGCGCTCAAGGGGCTCGAGAAGATGATCGACGTCTCGGTCGTCCACTGGCTCATGCTCGAGAACGGGTGGACCTTTGCCGATGGTCCCAAAGTGGTACAGGACCCGATCCACCACGCGAAGTTCATGCATCAGGTCTACGCCGCGGCGGACGCGAAGTTCACCGGGCGCGTCACGGTCCCCGTCCTCTGGGACAAGGTGCGGGGCACGATCGTGAACAACGAGTCTTCGGAGATCATCCGACTCTTCAACTCGGCCTTCGATGGCGTCGGCGCGAAGCCCGGGGACTGGTACCCGGAGCCGCTCCGCGCCGAGATCGACGCGCTCAACGCGCGCATCTACGACACCGTGAACAACGGCGTCTACAAGTGCGGCTTCGCGACGTCGCAGGCGGCGTACGACGAGGCCATCGGCCCGCTCTTCGCCACGCTCGACTTCCTCGAGGAGCGGCTCGCCACCCGACGCTGGCTCTGCGGCGAACGCCAGACGGAGGCGGACTGGAGGCTCTTCACGACGCTCATCCGCTTCGACGCGGTCTACCACGGGCACTTCAAGTGCAACCTGCGCCGGATCGTCGACTACCCGAACCTGTGGCGCTACGTGCGCGAGCTGTACGCGGTGCCGGGGGTCGCGGAGACCGTCGATTTCCAGCACATCAAAGGCCACTATTACGAGAGCCACCGGACGATCAACCCGACCGGGATCGTGCCGAAGGGGCCGCTGCTCGACTTCGCGTGATCCTCACTCTCCAGTGAGGCTGTCCCTCGACGACGGCGGTCCCGGTGGGATCAGGCTCGTCAGCGAACGCGGCGGCTCTTCCGGCGGGATGATCGATCCGCCTTTGCGGAGATCGGACACGACGACCCAACCGAAGAGCCCGAGCGACACGGTCCCCAGCACCTGACCCGCCGACATCGCGACCATGATCGGGATCGGCCGCGGGTCCACCAGCGACCACGCCATCAGCACGAGGCCGAGGAGCGCGAGCGAGCACGACGCGACGAGCGCGACGCGGAGCGGCGGTTTGCGCAGGTTCATGGTGCACCTCCGTCCGCGCTCGCTTCGATGCCGGCGTCACCGGCCTTCGCAGCGGCCTTCCGCGCGGCGTTGGCGGCGAGCGCAGTCGCGGCGGCGCGCTGATCCTCGTCCGACTTCGTGAACGGGTGCGCGAAGCCGTGACACCCCGAGCTCGCGCAGCTGATCCGACTGGCGCGGACGTCTTCGAGCGAAGAACGGTGATCGGGGACGTCGTTCCAGATCGTGTTCTCCGTCGAGTGGCACTGCATGCAGTTCTCGTTCGGGAACGGCTTGCGCAGGTGGATCGTCTTCTTCGCTTCCTCGAGCGGCGTGTTCTTGTACTCGGTGTAGTAGTACCAAACGTGACCCATGCCCCCGAGCTTGGTCGTGACCGTGCCGTACATCCCGTAGTCGGAGTGGCACGCGTAGCAGTTCTCGTCGCCGAACTGCTTGTTCCGCGCGTGGCGTGACGCGAGCGAGGTGCTGGTTCGATCGTCCGAGTCGTTCGCGTGCGGCGTCATGACGTGACACGAGCCGCAGAACGAGCGGTGCTTCATCTCGTAGTAGCCCTCCACGTTGCCGGTGGCCGCCGTGGTGAGGGGCAGGATCCCGACGCCGAAGAGCAACCACACCTTCGTCGCGCGATGGAGGACCGGGCGCCGCGCCAAGTAGACGACGAGGATGCCCGCAGCGAGCGTGGCAGAGGCGAGGGCGAGGACGGTGAGCGGGGGCACGTGGACGTTTCGGGAGCTGCGGCCTGTGTTCGCCCGCGTCTTGCAAGAGGGCGCAACGATGGGTGATGCAAGATGACGACCACGGCGGGAAAATTGCGCCGCGCAGCCGTCCTGACCGCCGCCTTCGGCGTCATTTCTTGCAGGGCAGAGGCGCAACCTTTGCGCCTTCGCGCAGATGCGGTGGTGCAGACGCGTGAGCCCGCCGGGCTGATGGTCCTCCAGGGTCAGGACCGCGCGCGGCCGTGGCTCGACGTCGAGGCCATGGTCTGGGGTGGGGCGCGGGTCGACCCGACCGCCGACGTGATGGTCCTCTCGCTCCGGCTCCACGATCCGAAGGGACGGGCCGAGCTGCAGGGCGGTCGCTTCGTCCTCGCGACGGGCGCCGTCCATCCGACTCAAATCGACGGCGCTCGGGCGCTGGCGCGCACGCCGTTCCGCACGACGGTCGAGGTCTTCGGCGGGACCCCCGTCGTTCCCCGGTTCGCGTCGCTCCCGTACGGGTGGCTCGCCGGCGGTCGCGTCGCGCAAGGCATCGGACCGAAGCTCACGATCGGTGCCTCGTACGTCCAGCGGCGCGACCACGCGGAGGTCGTCGACGAAGAGGTCGGCGCCGACCTCGCTTCTGCGCCGCTCGCGTGGCTCGACATCGCGGGGCGGGCCGCGTTCGATCTCACCTACCCCGGCTTCAGCGACGCGCTTGCGTCCATCGCCGCGCGCACGAAGAAGCTGCGCTTCGAGCTCTTCGGCACGCACCGTTCGCCGTCGCGCCTCTTGCCCGCGACGTCGTTGTTCTCGGTCCTCGGCGACATGCCGTCGGAGAACGTGGGCTTCACCGTGCGGTGGGCGGCGGCGCCGCGGCTCGACGTCGTCGGTACCGTCGTGGGACAAGAGGTCGGCACGAGCTACGGCGGCAACGGTTGGCTCCGCGCCACGCTCTTCACGGACGATCTGCGGAGCGGGAACCTCGGCCTCGAGATCCGGCGCCAAGACGTCTCGACGGCGAGGTGGACCGGGTTCCGCGGGATCGCCGCGCTGCCGATCGGGGCGAAGCTCCGCTTCACGACCGAGATCGAGGTCGTCTTCCCCGACGAGCCCGCAGGGCGCGGGGTGGTGTGGCCGTGGGGGATCGTCGCGCTGCGCTTTCGCCCGAGCGAGGGATGGGAGGCGGCCGCCGCCGTCGAGGCCGGCGCTTCACCCGATCTGCGATGGCAGATGAACGCCCTCTTGCGCCTCTCGCGCACATTGGAGCTGCGATGACGCGCACCTCGCTCGTGCTCGCGCTCTGTGTGCTGCTCGCGGCGTGCGCGGGTGTGCTCGGCATCAAGCCGCGGCCCACGACCCACCCGTTCGAGCATCGGGCGCACGTCGACAAGGGGGTGCGCTGCACCACCTGCCACGCCGGCATCACGACCGCCGGTGAGGACGGGCCGCTCCATCTGCCGACCACCGCGGACTGCGTGACCTGCCACAAGCAACCCCACGACAGCCGCGCGTGCGATGGCTGCCACGGCGAGACTTGGGTGCGGGGAGGCGCGGAGCGCGCGAAGGAGACGCTCCGGTTCGATCACGGTCGTCACGCCGCCGCGTCGAAGGGCGACTGCATGCGCTGCCACGTCGGCGCAGGCGACGAGAAGCCCGAGGCGCTCCGCCCGACGATGCCGACCTGCTTCGGCTGCCACGAGCACCAGGACCAGTGGCGCGCGCGCGACTGCAACGGGTGTCACGTCGATCTCGCGGCCGAGGGCGTTCCGCCGGAGAGCCACCTCGTCCACGAAGGCGACTTCGTGCGCGAGCACGGCGTTCGCGCGGCGAGCTCGCGCGATCTCTGCATGTCGTGCCACAGCGAGCGCTCGTGCACCGCTTGTCACGGCGTGGGTACGGTGCCGGGGTTGCCGGCGCGGCTCGCCTTCGACGACGTGAAGATGACGGGGCTACACCGCGCCGGCTTCCGCGCGCGTCACGCCGAGGAAGCACGCGCCCAGACCGGGCTCTGCACGACGTGTCACAGCGAGAGCACGTGCGCGGCGTGCCACGCCGCGTCCAACGTCGGCGGCGGCGCGGTGGGGGCGCGGAGCCCGCACCCGCCCGGGTGGCTCTCGATCAGCGGCGGCGACCACGGGATGCAGGCGCGGCTCGACCCCATGTCGTGCGCGAGCTGCCACGGCGGCGCCGGTGAGGCGCTCTGCATCGGGTGCCACAAGGTCGGCGGTCCGGGCGGCAACCCGCACGGCCCGGGCTTCTCGAGCACCAAGGATCCGAAGAACGACGTGCCGTGTCGGGCCTGCCACGGAGCGCCATGAACCGTCGCGGGTGGCAACGTGCGCGGTGGCTCGTGTTCCTGGTCGGTGCGATGGCGATCGCGGCGACCGTGGCCTGGTTCGTCCATACGCCGGCGGTGCCGGGCGTTCCCCCGGCGCTCGTCCCTCCGCAGTGGGCGGAGTTTCGTACCAGTTTGGGACACGAGGCTCACGTCGGCGCCAAGGACGTGACCTGCAAGGATTGTCACTCGTACGAGGACGGCGGGTTCCGCGCGCCCCCGGCCGACGTCTGCGGCAAGTGTCACGCCGACGAGACGATGCGCGGGCACGGGGGAGGCGACGCGAAGGCGACGGCATGCCTCGATTGCCACCCGTTCGCGCCGCGGCAGACGATGCCGACGTGCATCGGCTGTCACTCGACGGCGCGCGCGGACCACGCTGCGATCTCCACTCACGCGACCGCCGACTGTCGCGCGTGCCACACGCCCCACGGCTCGCCGGCGACGACGCCGAAGGATTGCTCCGCCTGCCACGAGGAGCGCGCGCCGAACCACGCCGCGCACGCCGACAGCAAGGGCTGCGCGGATTGCCACGCGCCGCACCAGCCCGCCGCCGCAGCGAAGGATGCCTGCGCGACGTGCCACGCCCAAGCGGCGCGCCCGCACCCCGAGGCGCACACGTGCGGGGGCTGTCACGAGACCCACGTGCTGCGCACGTCGGCGACGGTCTGCACGACCTGCCACGCGGGGAAGCCGACCCTCGGCGTGCGCGCGGGTGGACCGAAGGAGCACGCGACGTGCACGAGCTGCCACGATCAGCACGCACCGATGAGCGGTGCGAAGACGAGCTGCGCGAAGTGTCACCAGGACGTGGCGGTGCAGCACGGCGGGGGCGGCGAGTGCGTCGCGTGCCACGCTCCGCACGGCAGGGCGGGTGGCGCGGGGGGCCATGGAGCAGGGGCGCTCACGGCGACGATGCTGAAGCCGGGGTCGCACGGAAGCGTTCCACGCGCGGTGGCGTGCACGTCGTGTCACTCGAAGGTGGCGGTCGGCGACGTCGCGCACGCGGCGGGTACGCCGTGCACGAAGTGCCACCAAGAGCACGCGTTCTCGCCGCCGACGGATCGATTGGCGCCCTGCGCGCGCTGTCACGCGCGCGAGACCGGGCTCGCGGCGGCGGGGATGGCCGGGCTCGCGGGCGCGCCGAAGCCGCCCGGGCAAGGCCACCGCGGGTGCACCTCCTGTCACGGCGCGAACGCGGCGCACGCGCCGCAAGCGGCGCCCGCGTGCCCGACGTGCCATCAGCCGGAGGCGACCACCGCGCCCGCCGGTCACGCGAAGTGCCAGGGCTGTCACGAGACCCACTCGGGGAAGCTCGCCGGCACGATCCAAGCGACGTGCACGAGCTGCCACGCGCCCGAGTCCAACTCCGCGCACGGGAAGGCTCCGGGCGGGTGCACGACGTGTCATCGCGCGCACGGACCGAACGGCGTCGCGGCGCCTCCTTCCTGCACGACGTGCCACGCGAAGCCGGGCTCGCCGCTGCCGGGTCTGCACGCGGAGCCGAAGCACGGCACCTGCAGCTCGTGTCACCAGAGCCACGGGCCGCCGAAGGCCGATCGGGCGACCTGCACGAGCGGCTGCCATCAGGATCGCGTAGGTCACCAACCCGCGGCGGCCGTATGCAACGGCTGTCACGTGTTTCGCTGACGCTCCTCCCGATGATTGCCACCTCGCCTCTGCGAAGATAGAGATTCCCTGCCGTGGAAGTCCGACCTCTCCCTGCGTTTCTAGTTGCCGCGCTCGTGGGCGCGGCCGTCTATGCCGCCGTCCACAAGGACGAGCCGGCGCACGTCGAAGCGGTGCCGGAGCCGCCTCCGCCTGCGTCCGCAGAGGCGCGGCTCCCGCCCGGGCACCCGGATCCGGGGGCGCTCCCGCCGAACCATCCGCCGATCGGCTCGGGCGCTGCAGCGCAGCTCGGACCGGGTGGCGACCAGGCGCCGGCGATCGCGTGGAAGCCGCCGCCGAGCTTTCGCGAAGCGGAGAGCACGAGCACGATGCGGATCGCGACGTACACCATCGCGGCGGTCGCGGGCGACTCGGAGAGCGCGGAGCTCACCGTCGTGCGCGCGGGCGGTAGCACCGATGCGAACGTCGATCGGTGGGTGCGTCAGTTCGACGACGCGGGCAAAGAGACGCGTACGGAGAAGACGATCGCCGGGTTCAAGGTGACGATCGTCGAGGTGTCGGGGACGTTCTTGGGGGGAGCGATGTCGCCGATGGGGGCGCCGGCGGGGAAGAAGGGGTGGTCGCTCCTGGGCGCGATCGTCGAGACGCCAGGCTCGCCGTACTTCTTCAAGATGACGGGACCGGCGGCGACGGTGGCGAAGGCGCGGCCCGCGTTCGTCGCGATGCTCGAGGGGATCGAGAAGACCTGACGAACGGAAGAGAAAAGACGAATCCGGAGTAGAGAACGGGGGCAGCGCCGATCAAAGTCGGCAGGATGAAGCAGGTGACCAAGGCGGATCGACAGCGAGACGACGAGGAAGTCCTGCCCCGGGAAGAGTCCGTCCCCGGGAAGCCCATCTTTGCGCAGGTCGAGGCAACTCGACCGGCGAA
>JBGAKG010000011.1:0-296438 GCA_044224495.1 Polyangiaceae bacterium
TCGGCGTACGAGATGACCTTCGCCAGGTTCTTCTTGCTCTGGACCTTCACGAGCGACGCCGTGAGCGTGGTCTTGCCGTGGTCGATGTGACCGATGGTTCCGACGTTCACGTGGGGCTTGGTGCGGTTGAATTTCTCTTTTGCCATGGCTTCTCCGAAGTCTTTCTTTCCTTAGGCGGCTCTCAGCTCGCCGAACCCTTGACCTTCGCGACGACCTCTTCCTGCACGGCGGCCGGGACCGGCGCGTAGTGCGAGAAGTGGAGCGACGACGTCGCACGACCTTGCGTCATCGACCGGAGGTCGGTGACGTAACCGAACATCGTCGCGAGCGGGACTTCGCTGTCGACGACCTGCGCGTTGCCGCGCTGGCTCATGCCGAGGATGCGACCGCGGCGCGAGTTGATGTCACCGATGACGTCGCCCATGTACTGCTCGGGGACGACGACTTCGTTCTTCATGATCGGCTCGAGCAGGTGGAGACCTGCGCGCTTCGCGCCGTCCTGGAAGCAGAGCGAGGCGGCGACTTCGAACGCCTGCGCGCTCGAGTCGACGTCGTGGTAGCTGCCGTCGTACAGGCGGCACTTCATGTCGACGACCGGGTAACCGGCGAGGACACCGCGCTCCATCGCTTCGCGGACGCCCTTCTCGATCGCCGGGATGAACTCCTTCGGGATCGTGCCGCCGACGATGTCGTTGTCGAACACGAAGCCCGTTCCGGGCTCGCCCGGCTCGATCTCCATGAGGACGTGGCCGTACTGGCCGCGACCACCGGACTGCTTCGCGTACTTGTACTCGCAGGGGACCTTCTTCGAGATCGCCTCGCGGTACGCGACTTCCGGCTTGCCGACGTTCGACTCGACCTTGAACTCGCGCTTGAGGCGGTCGCAGATGATGTCGAGGTGGAGCTCGCCCATGCCGCTGATGATCGTCTGCCCCGACTCTTCGTCGGTGTGGATGCGGAACGACGGGTCTTCGGCGGCGAGCTTCTGGAGACCGATGCCGAGCTTCTCGACGTCGGCCTTCGTCTTCGGCTCGATCGCGATCGAGATGACGGGCTCCGGGAAGACCATCTTCTCGAGGACGATCGGCTTCTTCTCGTCGCAGAGCGTGTCGCCCGTGCGCGTGTCCTTGAGACCGACGGCCGCGTAGATGTTGCCGGCGTCCGCCTCGGTGAGCTCCTCACGCTTGTTCGCGTGCATGCGGAGGATGCGGCCGATGCGCTCGCGCTTCCCGCGGGTCGAGTTCACGACCATCGTGCCGCTCGAGATCGTGCCCGAGTAGACGCGGAAGAACGTGAGGTTGCCGTGCGGGTCGTTGATGATCTTGAACGCGTAGCCGCTGAACGGCTCCTTGTCGTCCGCCTTGCGCTCTTCTTCCTTCTCGTTGTCCGGGTTGATGCCCTTGACCGGCGGGATGTCGACCGGCGACGGAAGGTAGTTGACGACCGCGTCGAGGAGGAGCTGGACGCCCTTGTTCTTGAACGCCGAGCCGCAGATGACGGGGAAGAACTTGAACGTGGTGCAGCCCTTGCGGATCGCAGCGACGATCTCGGCTTCGCCGACCTGGTCGAGCTTCCCGTCGAGGAACTTCTCCATGATCGCCTCGTCCATGTCGGCGCAGGCTTCGATCATCTGCTCGCGGAACTTGGTGGCCTTGTCCTTGAGGTTCGCCGGGATCTCTTCCCAGCTGTACTTCTGACCCTTCGACTCCTCGTCGAAGATGCAGGCCTTCATCTTGATGAGGTCGATGACGCCCTTGTGCTGGTCTTCCTCGCCGACCGGGTACTGGATCGGAACCGGGACGACGCCGAGGCGCTCGCGGATCGAGTTGACGTTCATCTCGAAGTCCGCGCCGAGCTTGTCCATCTTGTTGACGAACACGATCCGGGGGACGCGGAACTTGTCGGCCTGGCGCCAGACCGTCTCGGTCTGGGGCTCGACGCCGTTGCCGCCATCCAGAACGGCGACCGCGCCGTCGAGAACGCGCAGCGAGCGCTCGACTTCGATCGTGAAGTCGACGTGGCCGGGGGTGTCGATGATGTTGATGCGGTGGCGGACGCCGGCGTTCGGACCCTCGTTCGGGGCCCAGAAGCAGTTGGTCGCCGCCGAGGTGATCGTGATGCCGCGCTCCTGCTCCTGGACCATGTAGTCCATGGTCGCGGCGCCCTCGTGGACCTCGCCGATCTTGTAGTTGACGCCCGTGTAGTAGAGGACGCGCTCGGTCGTCGTCGTCTTGCCCGCGTCGATGTGGGCCATGATTCCGATGTTTCGCGTCTTTTCGAGTGAGTATTCGCGGGCCACGGACGTTCTCCTTCGGGTCGGTGATGAAAAAGGCTGCTAAACGCACGAAACCCTCTCTGGCCCCGCGCCTGCCGTTTCGAGGCGCGTCTCCTGGGGAGGAGGGATCCAGAGAGGGTGTCGGGGGACCACTTCCAGTTGCGGCGTTCGCCGCGGGGGTCACCCGATCCTTATGTCAGCTCGTGCATGCCGGTCGTAGGTCTCCCAGAAATGGGAAGCGCTACTTAGCAGGAGGGATGTAGGTGTCAAGTGCCGCGGCGTCCCTCGGCGCCCTCAGTCTGATGAGCTCGCGTCCGACTTGGGGAGACAGAAGTTCGTCTCCGTCCAGTGTCCGCCCACGCATTCGCGTCGAATGGTAGAGCACTCGACCGACCATCCGTAGCCACACTCGAGGTAGGCGTCCCCACACGCCGCATCGCGAACGAAGTCGGTACAGCTCGTCGCGTTGGGGGCTCCGTCAGCTCGTTCGGCGCCCGAGTCGCTCGCGCTGCCGGGTGAGGGCGTCGCACCGGTGCAGGCGAAGAACAGGACTGTGACGGTCGCCAGCGCTCCGCCAGGAACGACGAGGCGATTCAGGCGGGTCGGCCGCATGGCGCATCGGGACATCGCTGGAAGCCTAGCATCAGCGCGTCAACCACCCGATCGTCAGCGCCCACCCGAGCCCGACGTAGGCCATTCCCCCGAACAGCGACGCGTGGACGTCGAGCGTCCGCGCCTTCCCGAGGAGCCGTGCGACCGCCTGGGCCTTCGTTCCCTCGAACACCGCCGAGCGCTCCCCGACCTCGATGTACCCCTTCGTCGGAGCCATCCGGTAGTTGGACGTATCCACCCCCTCGACCTTGCGCCCGTCGACGAGCAGGGTGATCGGGTCACCACGGACGATGCACGCCTCGCGCAGGCGGTACGGAGCCTCCGGGTCGATCCGGAGCTCCTTCCGGAGCTCGCGCGGGACGTCGCGACCCGCGAGCTCCTTCTCCGCGTCTTGCGCGAGCTCGAAGATCGCCTCGTCGATCTCGACCTTCACCGTCTCGTCACCGACCTTCACCTCCAACCGTCCGCGGTCCTGGACCTCGCCGACGGGAATGACGTCTCGATCCTTGCCGCCGCGAAACACCCGGGCGACCGAGACGATGGAAGCGGCGACGGGCCGACCCTCCAAGACGGAAGGACCGAGAGGGCTCTCCTCCCCGACGGTGCCTTCGAGCACCAACATGCCCTCGACCGGCGCTTCGAGCTGGCTCGCCACGTCCCGGAACCGGGCCGCTCGAACGAGGAGGTACCCGAAAGGAACGGCGAACACCGGGGGAAACAGCACCGTGAGGCCCGGAGCTCCGAGAAGCGCGGCGACGCACGCGAGACCGACGATGGGCAGCACGGCGGCGAACGCCCACGCACGCGTCACGGACTTTCTCACCAGCGGAAGCAATCGGTGCCCCGCCGCGCGGGTGGCGCGCCACGCGAAGAGCGTTGCCACCAAGAAGACGAGGCCGAGCCAAATCGCGCTGGCGCGTAGGCTTCGCCGCTCTCTGCGTTCCCCCTCGAGGCCACCCCTCGACTCCAGCGCGCCGAGCGGTTCGTTCGCCGAGCACGCGTTGATGGTGACGCCGTCTTGGGCGAGGCAGCCGTCGATCCAGACCGCGTTGCCACGGCTCGCGCACACCGTTCGATACCGTAGGTCGTCGTTGGGTCGCGGGGCTCCCGCGTCGCGTACGACCGCGTCGTCGGTGGTCCGCGCATCGTCCGAGCTCAGAGCAGCGAGCGGGACGAGGTAGTGCACGCCGCCGTGCACGATCGGGACGTCGACCGCCTGGAGCGGGCGCTCCAACCACCACTGCTTGTCGCGCCGCGTCTCCTCGCGAACCACGCAGAGGGGCTCCGGAACGTCGTCCACGCGGCCGTCGAACCAGACGCGCGGAAGATCTGCGCTCGTCGCGGGACGCCGAAGTCGTTCGATGTCGGTCCCTTCCCCGAATGACGCACGCCACACGTAGAAGACCGGCACGCCGACGACCCCGGCAACCACCAACGCGAGCACGAACGGCCGAAGGCGGTTCCAGAGGGTGCTCGTCATCCCAGGAGCGCCACCCGGAACGCCCAGATCGCGACCGCAACTCCGATCCCGAACGCGATGCCAGCCCAGACCTCGAACCCACGCGCCTTCCCAAAGAGGCTCGCGCGCGCGTCCGCGACCGTGCCCTCGAAGATCGCGGGCCGAGCGTGCGCCGGGACGTCGACCGTGCTCGTCTTCCCCGCGCTGCGGTACGCGGACGCTCCTTCGTCGCGCGCCTGGGCCTTGCTGCCCGCGACGAGGACCGTGATCCGGTCGCCGCGGCGCAGGACGTACTCCCGGAGCCGGAATTCGCTCCCCTCCTCCAACGTGAGGCTGTTCGTGATCTCGGCCGGGACCTTCGCGCGTGCGACCGTGACCTCGAAGTCGCGCGCGATCTCGATGACCGCGTCCTCCAGATCGAGCTCGAACGTGCCGGCGTCGGTGGCGAGCTGCAGCGTGCCCACGTCCTGCACTTCGCCGACGGGGTGGTAGTTCACGCCCTTGCCGCGAAACACGCGCGCGACCGACACCAGGGACAGCGCGACGAGCTCGTCACGCAGCGACGACTTCCCGAGCGGGCTCTCCTCCCCGACTCGCCCTTCGAGCACGATCATCCCGGGCGGCGGAGCGGTGAGCTTCGCGGCGACGGCGTGGAAGAGCGCGGCGCGCCGGAGCACGAACCCGCCGACGAGGGCCGCGACGATGGGGACGGGAAGGACCAGAAGCGGAGCGCCGAGGACGGCGAGCGCGACCACGATGACGACCGCGGGGATCGCGGCGACCGTCAGCACCTTCGGCAGCCCGTCCTCGGGGACGAGCGGCAGCAGGCGGTGCCCCGCCCGACGCCACCGGGTCGCGGAGAACATCGCGAGCATCAGGAGCGGCTGGAGGGCGATGTCGAGCGGGAGCGAGCGCATCACGAGCTCCCAGCTCCGCTGCGCCGCGAGCGTACGGGTGGGCCGGAGCTCTCCCGCGCTCGGATCGACGCAGGGGACCAAGCGTGAAGGGTTGGGCCCGACGCACGCATCGATGCGGACGCGATCGCCCGCCTGCGCGCACACCATCCGGTACTTGTACCCCGACGGGATGGCGCGGGCGTTCACCCCGTGCGCCTCGATCTCGTCGTTGGTCGCTGCCCGATCCGACGAGGTCGTGAGGTCCGAGAGCGCGACGGACCATTCCTCCCCGTCGTGCGCGACGCGCACGTCCTCACTCGAGAGGTAGGTGCTGACGACGGGCTTCTTCGAGGCGTGGAAGTCCTTCCGGAGCGCGCACACACTCTCGGCCGGCCCGCTCAGGGTCCCGTCGAACCAGACGTTGGGCCGATCGGCCGCCGTGGCGGGGCGCTTCCAGCGTTGGAAGATGGTCGTCGTCTCGAACTGCGTATGAAAAATGAGACCCAGGACGAGCCAGCACGCGGCGGTCGAGACGACCGTGACGACGAGCACCCATCCCCATCTCATGGCCGAAGCATACCCCCAAATGGCGAAAGGCCGTCGCGTTCCCGCGACGGCCTCCGCTCATCCCAAGTTGGGATGCCGACTCACCAGCGATAGTGGGCGAACGCCTTGTTCGCTTCCGCCATCTTGTGCGTGTCGTCCTTCTTCTTCACCGCGTTGCCACGGCCGTTCGCCGCATCGACGAACTCGGCCGCGAGGCGCTCGCGCATCGTCTTCTCGCCGCGCTCGCGCGCGTAGGTGACGATCCAGCGCATGGCCAGCGCGACACGGCGCTCCGGACGAACCTCGACCGGAACCTGGTAGGTCGCACCGCCGACGCGGCGGCTCTTCACTTCCAGCTTCGGCTTCACGTTGTCGAGCGCCTTGCGGAAGGTCTCGATCGCGTCTTCCTTGAAGCGCTCCGAGATCACGTCGAACGCGCCGTAGAGGATGCCCTCGGCGGTCGCCTTCTTGCCACCCAGCATGAGGGTGTTCGTGAACTTCGAGACGAGCTTGTCCTTGTACTTCGGGTCCGGGATGATCCGGCGCTTGGGAACTTCGCGTCGACGCGGCATGGGATCCTCAGCTCTTGGGGCGCTTCACGCCGTACTTCGAGCGCTTGCGGTTGCGGTTGACCTTGTTCGTCGACGACGGGCCGATCGCGCCGGAGGCGTCGAGCGTGCCACGGACGACGTGGTAGCGAACACCCGGGAGGTCCTTCACACGACCGCCACGGATGAGCACGACCGAGTGCTCCTGGAGGTTGTGCCCCTCGCCCGGGATGTAGGAGGTCACTTCCATCCCGTTCGTGAGGCGAACGCGGCAGACCTTGCGGAGCGCGGAGTTCGGCTTCTTCGGGGTGGTCGTGTAGACGCGGACGCAGACGCCGCGCTTCTGGGGGCAGGCCTTCAGCGCAGGAGACGCCGTCTTGAAACGGGCTGCCTCGCGGCCGTGATTGATGAGCTGGTTGATCGTGGGCATGAAGGAATCCCGCTGGAATACCGGGGGGAAATGCAGAACGCACCTCGCCCGGGGAATCGGGGAGGCGCACTCTACTTACGGGCGAGGCCCTGTCAAGCCGGAAGGTTACTGGCAGCGAACGGTGATGCTTTGGCTCGGGGCGCCGCAGGTGTTGGTCTTCACTCCGCCCCAATCGCCGTTCGAGGACAGGCACGGCCGGACCGAGTAGCCCGGGTTCGTGCACGTGCAGGGGCTCGTGTCGGCCCCGAGCTCGACCGAGCCGGCGCAGTTCGCGCCCACGTACCAGGTGAAGCCGCCGCAGCTGATGCCGGACACCGTGGTCCCGTTCTTCAGCGCCTTGCAGAGCTGGTCCGCCGACGCGCCGGTGCACGTGCGGCCGACGACGTCGTTCGTGCCGGAGATCGTGATCGAGCTGTACGTCCCCGTGAGCGACGCGCGGAAGGTGTTCCACTGCGTGCAGCTCGTCGACGCCACGCTCTGCGTGAACGACGCGGTGAACGTCTGCCCGCCGGTGCACACGCCGCCGGTGCAGAACGGAGTCTGGCCCGAGCACGTCTTGCCGCACCCACCGCAGTTGTTGGGGTTGGTCAGCACGTCGGTGCAGGTGCCGTTGCAGTTCGCTTGGCCGAGCGCGCAGCACTTGCCGCCGGTGCACCACTCGGTGTTGTCGGCGCAGGCCGTCCCGCAGGTGCCGCAGTGATCGTGGTGGTTCTGCGTGTCGTAGCAGATGGAGTCCGGGCACCCCGTCATGCCCTGCGGGCACGTGGTGCCGCACGCCTTCGCCGCGCACGTCGGCGTACCGAGCGCCCAGCCGGGACCGCCGTCGTAGCCGGCGTCGCCGAAGATCCCAGCGTCCGGGTTGTTCGGTCCCGGCGGCATGCTCCCGGCATCGCCGGTCGGGCACACGGTCCCGCACGTGCCGCAGTTCGCCTTGTCGGTGGCGAGGTCGACGCACGTCCCCGAGTCGCCGATGCACTTCACGAGCGGGGGATCGCACGTCGTCTTGCAGACGCCGTTCGAACACACCGCCGGGGGCGTACAGGCGGGGTTGCACGTCGCGGGACCGGTGTCCTTGCCCGCGTCGTTGGGCGGCGTGGTGACGTCGCTACCGGCGTCGTCGCCGGGGATGGGCGCGATCAGCCCGTTCGCACACGACACGATCACGGCGGCCACGCTGCCCAGGACGAGCGAAGAAAGAATGACGGTACGGCGCATCCCCAAAGCGTCTCACGGCGCAGAAGCGGTGTCACGATTCGCCTCGGAGCGCGCCGTAACCCCGCGATGCTTCGTGAAGATGCCGTCGCGCCAGGCGAGGAGATCCCCATACTTCGCCGCGAGCTCGTCGTCGGTCCAGGCCGGGCGAAGCCCCTCGGCGATGGGCCACACGTCCGCGGACGCTGGCCGCACGCACTGCAGCGTCGTCGCCGCGACCACGTCCGCGTAGGTGAACGTCGCGCCGAGGACGTAGGGAGCTTTGCTCACCGCCTGCCGCAGGCGATCGAGGAACCGGACGATCGGCTCCTTCGCACCATCGAGCGCATCGAGCGCGTACTTGCGGCGGAAGAACGCCGTCCCCATCTGCGCGCTCGCGAGGGCGCCCGGGAGCGCACGCAGCGGGCCCGGGAGCGACGCCATCAGCACGGCCTCGCTCGCAGCGGTCCGCGCGACCACGTACTTGCGCGCGACGATCATCGCGTCCTCGGCGAGGTCGTTCCAGCTCTGGACGTCGCCGCGGAGCTCGCTCGGGACGAGTTGCGCGCCGCTGCCCCGCGCGTCCGCGTACTCGGCGATCCGGAGCGAGCCCTCGACCACGGTCGCACCGTCGACGAGGATGGGGACGGTGACCTTGCCGAAGAGCCGCCGCGCGCGGAGGCGCAGGAGCGGCTCGCCGATCATGGGGACGTGCTCGACCCACGCGTAGGAGATCGCGCGGGCGTCGAGGGCCCACCGCGCGCGCTCGGACCAGGGGGAGTAGTGGAGTCCGACGAGGGTTCGCACGGCCTCTTCTCTTACCATGGCATGATGGAGCGATGGCCCTGGACCCGCCGATCGCCGCCACGCCCGACGAGGTGAAGCGCGCGCTCGCGCCGCTCCGCCACGACGTGTCGATCGCGGTGTTCGCAGCCGGAAACGCCTTTGCCGTGGGCGCGATCGTCCGGGTGGCGCACAACTTCCTCGCGCGCGAGGTCGTCCTGATCGGGACGGACCCCCACTACGAGAAGGCGTCGATGGGGATGGAGAAGTACGAAGACGTCGTCACCGTTCCCGACGAGGCGGCCTTCTTGTCCCATCTTGGTACAAGGAAGCTCTGGGTGCTCGAGAAGGAAGCGGCGCGGCGGCCGATCACGGCGGTGACCGAGTTCCCGCCGGACGTCGTGCTGCTCTTCGGCAGCGAGCGCTTCGGGGTGCCCGAGTCGCTCCTCGCCCGAGCGGACGAGGTGCTGGCGATCGAGACCTTCGGGGTGAACAACTCACTCCCGCTCGCGATCGCGGTGGGGATCACGATGCACGAGTGGGCGCGCCGGAAGTACGCGCGACCGTTGCTGCGCTAGCGACCTTCAGTCCTTCGTCTTCTTCGCGATGCCGAAGAGCTTCTGGCGGGAAGACTGGGTGGCGACGTTGGGCTTGTCGGCGGTGCGGGGCGTCGGAGCGGTGACCGGCTTCGGGGTTTCGTCCTCTTGCTTGCCGTCGAAGCTCATCTCCACGTACTCGGAGGGCTGGTAGGCGCTCTGGTCGTGCGCGATCGGCGCCTTCGGCGCGGGTTCGCTGGCGCAGGCCCCGAGGAGGAGCGAGCCGAGAGCAAGGGCGGCGAAGGTGGGGAGGTTGCGCATGATGTAGGCGTAGGTACGCTATTCCGTTCCAGGGGGCAAGAGCGATTTGGGGAGAGCTTCCACGTTCGGGTGCTTCGGGATGCCGAAGATTCGGTGCTCGCGGAGCCAGGCGAGGTTCTTCCGTGCTTCCAGCACGAAGTCGGCCGGCGGCGGCTCCCCCGTCGAGAGGACGTACTGGCCGTCGATCGGCAGCGCGATCGCGTCGTCGACGATGATGCCTGCGTCCGCCTTGGTCGAGACGTAGAGGACGGGTTGGAGGTTGGCGAACCCCTTCATCGTGCCGCGGTAGGTGCACCAGCCCGTCGCGTCGGGCGTGGGCGCCGCGGGCTGGAGCGAGGACTGCCCGCCCTGCTGCGACTGGTCGAAGATCGCAATCGTCGCGTCCGTGCACTTCCCGGTGGTGCCCTTGACCTTGATCGAGACGTCGACCGAGCCCGTCGGCGGGGTCGCGATGTAACCGACCATCGATCCCGACTTGGCCAGCGACGCGCAGCGCACGCCCGACCAGCATTGCCCGCCCGTCGCGTAGTTGAGCGTCGCCTGACCGTTGTTGCCGAAGGCGACCCACGGCATCTGCCCGGAGCGACCGGTGAGCTCGAAGTCACCGTCGGCGAACAGGTTGGTCGTGACCTGCATGTGGCCGAGCGGGTTGCGGTAGCCGACGGTGCGCACCGGGCCCTTGTCGTTGGTCGTGGAGATCGGCGGCGTCGAGGCCGCGATCGGCTTCGGCTCGGGGTCCGAGCCACACGCGAGCACCAGCGTCGCGAGCGGGGCGAGGAGGAGAAGGCGGAGCGTGCTCATTTGCACCCCGTGCAGGTGCGGATCCACTCGAGCGCGCGGAGGTACGCGGTGTCGCGGCCCTGCACCAAGTCGGATTGTTTCGGCACCACCTCTTCCGTCGGGACGACGCCGCGCCCGATCCGTGTGTTGCCGTCGGGCTCGACGAGATCACCGCTCGCGAGCCGCCAGGCGAGCTGCCCGTAGTAGTCGAACTCGATGTAGGACGAGAACGCGCCTGCCGTCTGGCGACCGAACACGCGAACGTTGTTCAAGCCCACCATGCCGAGCGGGAACCAGTCGCTCGCGCTGCCGTCGCGCGCGATGAGGAGCGCGGTCGGCATGTTGGTGTTGCGCGCTTGGACGTCGCCCACTTTGTAGGGCTCCTCGTTGACGAAGAGCTTGTAGAGCGCTTGTCCCTCGGTCGCGCCGAACGGATCGTCGTAGAGCGTCGTCGTGAGGTGGAAGCCGCCCCACGCCGCGAGCGTCGCCGGCTGGCGGAAGAGGCGCGTCAGGTACTCGGCGGCAGGCTCGACGCCGCCGTTGCCGAGCCGGTGGTCGAGCACGACGCCCTTCGCCTTCGCGCGAAACTCGTCCATCCCCTCGGCGTAAGGGTTGTTCTGCTGGTCGAGGTACACGTCGTTCCAGACCATCCCGTAGAGGTCCTCGCCGGACTGGCTGTCGGCGAGCAGCCCGTGGAACGGCCCGTTGTACGAGTCGTGGATCGCGGGGTCGGGGCCGCCGCTCGCGAAGTGGTAGCCGGGGCGGTGATCGCAGTAGGGCTGCGGCGCGTTGCCGTCGGGCAAGCTCGCCACCGAGATCGTCTCCGGCGCACCACACGTCGCGCCGTTGCAGCGCACGATCGTGAAGTTGTCGGCGAAGCGGCGGATCAGGCCGCTCATGCGCTCGACGGGCTCGGCGTTCGTGCCGGGGTCGTTCGCGCGCCACATGTTCCAGTCGCTACCCTCGAGGGTCTCGGCGAACGCGATCGGGTGCATGCCGTTGACGGCGACGAGCCGATCGCCGGGCTTGAGCCCGGAGTTCTTCTGCGTGCCGACGTGCGAGACGAGCACGTCGAAGTACTTCGGGTCCTTCGGCGCGACGCCATGCGAGAGATCGGCGTCGCCCTCGACGAAGCAGATCGGCAGCGCGCCGCGGCCGCCCGCGAACGACGGACCGTTCATCGTGGTGTGCCAGTCGCGGAGCTGGCGGATCGCCATCACGACGCCGTTCCAGAACTCCCAACCGCTCCCGGCATCGCGCGCGCGCGCGAGCGTCGCCAGTGCCACCGGCAACCGGTTCTGGCGCGTGTAGCGACCGCCGAAGAAGAACCGGAGCCGGTTCTGGAAGTACGCGACGACGTCCGCGCGATCGCGCGCGGGCGGGAGCGGCGGGAGCGCGAGGTTCCCGTCGCGGCACCAACCCGCGATGCACTGCTCGTTGGCGCGACACGCCGAGTCGACCGGGGGCGTGCAGGCGGCGAGCTTGCCGAATTTGCCGTCGGGCACGAGCTCGAACGCATCGACGTCGACGCCGCTCCCGAAGATCGTGAGCGTCCCCGTCGCGCCGCGCGACCCTTCCACCGAGAACGGTGCGGTCGCGAGCTCGTACCACCCGTCGCTCGTGACGAGCCCGGTCGGGAAGAACCGCGCGTAGAAGCCCGGCGAGCCGCCGTCCGCGGGGTACGAGACGTTCACCGACGCGATCGCGCGGTTCTTCCGCGCGAACATGCGCCCGCGATACGAGCCATCCACCTTCGGAAAGGCGACGGGCATCGAGAACTGATCCTGCTGCGAGTCGACGTTGCCGTAGCTCGCGCCGTCGATCGCGTCGTCGCCGGAGACGATCTTCATCGCCTTCTGCGCGCGCTGCGCCGTGAACGTCTCGCGGACGAGGGCGCCGTCGTCGAAGCGAAAGCGGCCGTTCTCGTCGAACGAGCCGGCGTGCGCATCGACCGCGAGCGTGGCGAACGCAGCGGCGACGAGCATGCTCGCGGTGGAGGAAGAAAGCGTGCGCAGCATGACGATTCGCTCTGATGCATGAAAGCACGCCCGCGCGCGCGAGCGGAGCGATTCCGTTCCGTTCGCGTTCTCGCCAGCACGGGCGAAAAAGTCCTGTCCGGTCGAACCGAGCTCGATCGTGAAACTCCAACCGGCCGGTGCGCGGTGCACTACGATGACCTGGAGATGCGCCGTACGAGACACGTCACGAGGTCCCTCCGCGGGGCGACGAAGGTCGAGTACGCGATCCTCCTCTTTCTGCTCCTCATTCTGGCCGCGATCGTCTTCAAGGTCGTGGGCAGCAAGGTCGGGCACGCCGGCAACGAGACCGTCCAGCGGTTCGACGGCAAGGGCGGCGACGGCAAGGGCGGCGACGGCAAGGGCGGCGACGGCAAAGGCGGCAAAGCGGGCGCGGCCGGGAGCGCCGGCGGCGCGGCCAGCGCGGGCGGAACCACGGGACCGCAGGTCGTGGCCGCCAACGGCGGTGGGGCTGGCGGCGCGGGCGGCGGGGCGGGCGGAAACGCCGGCTCCGGCGGCGGCGGCTCCGGTGGTGGCGGTGGGGGGACGGGAGCGGGCAACGGCAGTGTCGAGACCAACGACGCCCCCGCCGAAGAGGGCGGCAGCCACTTCCCGTTGATGAAGATCCTGGCGGGCCTCTTCGTCACCCTCTTCGCGGCGGCGGCGTTTTTCGCCTTTCGCAAGGGCAAGGGCTCGTCATAGGGTCCATCCCATGGCAACCGAAGCACTGGTCAAGCGGGTGAAGGAGATCCTTGCGGTCGCGAAGTCGGGCAAGGTCGACGACGCGTACAAGGCGTACGCCGAGATGTTCCTCAGCGCCGAGTTCCGCAGCTACCCGATGGACGAGCAGCGCCACGCGATCAAGCTCGTCGTCAACGCGAAGGTTCCGCCGAACAACCCGACGAAGATGCAGATCGAGGCGTACCGCGCCGCGATGCCGGCGCTCCAGGAGATGCTGGGGGCGATGGGTGACCCGCACGACTTCGAGCTCCTCGGGATCTGCAACGTCTTCATCGGCGAGGACAAGACGGCGGCCGAGCTGTTCCGGACCGGGCTCCGCCTGGAGCGCGAGCGCAATCCGCAGTCCGATCTGTGCGGATCCCTCATGAAGTGGGTCGCCGCCGTCTGATGTGGAACACTGGAGGGGTCGCGGAATGCTCCCGCTGAATCGGGGGTTTTCCAGGCGACCCCTCCGACCATGCTGCACCTCCGAATTCTTCGCCTCGCCCCGCTGAGTCTCCTCCTCGTCCCGAGCCTCGCGCTCGCCCAGGGGACGCCACCCGTCGTCGTCGCGCAGCCGCGCCCGCCGGTCGTCGTCGCGCAGCCGCCGCCGCCTCCCATGACGGTGTCCACCGTCGAGGCGCGGCGTCTCTCGGACGCGTTCGTCGCCGTCGCCGAGCGCGTGAGCCCGGCCGTCGTCCAGATCGACGTGACCTCGCGCGACGAAGACGACGGGGGCAGCGTCGCGCGCCTCCTCAACGGCGGCGACTCACCGATCCAGAAGGAGCTCGGCTCCGGGGTGGTCTTCACGCCCGACGGCGCCATCCTCACCAACAACCACGTCATCGACAACGCGCTCTCGATCAACGTGCGCTTCCGTGACGGGCGCTACCTGGCGGCCAAGCTCGTCGGGCGCGATCCGCAGACGGACCTCGCGGTGGTGAAGGTCGACGCGCAAGGGCTCGTCGCCGCGCGCTTCGCCGACTCGGACGCGGCGAAGGTCGGCGAGTGGGTCGTCGCGATCGGGTCGCCGTACGGGCTCAACTACACCGTCACCTCCGGTGTGGTCAGCGCGAAGGGCCGCGGTGGGCTCGGCATGAACCCGATCGAGGACTATCTCCAGACCGATGCGAGCATCAACCCCGGCAACTCCGGCGGGCCGCTCTGCAACCTCGACGGCGCCGTGGTCGGCATCAACACCATGATCGTCGGGCGCGGCACCGGCATCGGCTTCGCGGTGCCGTCGAACATGGCGCGGCGCGTGGCCGATCAGATCCTGAAGACCGGCCACGTCGAGCGCGCGTGGATCGGCGTCAGCACCCAGGACCTCACGCCCGATCTCGCCGCCGCGATGAAGCTCGACCCGCGCGCGGGCGCGCTCGTCAACAACGTCGGCGATGGAACGCCCGCGCAGAAGGCGATGATCAAAGCGGGCGACGTGATCGCGAGCGTGGCGGGCAAGCCCGTCCACGACAGCCACGACCTCGTGCGCGAGATCCTCGCGAACGACGTCGGGAAGCAGATCCAGCTCGAGGTCGTGCGCGAGGGGAAGCACTACGCCACGGGGATCACGCTCGCCGCACGCCCCGAGCCGGCGGTGGCCCCGCTCCCGGTGCAGCAGGCGGGCGTGCCGCAGTCGGGGCTCGGGCTCGCCGTGCGCGACGTGAGCAACTCCGGCAAGTCCGCGGCCCAGGTGTCGAACGTGGCCCCCGGCTCCGCCGCGGATCGCGCGGGGCTCAAGGTGGGCGACGTCATCGTCGAGGTGGATGGCCTCGCCGACCCGAGCGCGATCAAGGTCCAGGAAGCGGCCGCGGACGGAGTGCTCGTCATGCGGATCCGGCGGGGCTCGAACGGCTACTACTACGCCGCCGTCAAGAAGCAGTGACCGCGCCGCGGTTGGGGTATGCTCCAGGTGCGCAGATGAAAGCACGCTGGATTCTCCCCCTCTTCTTGGTTCTTGGAATCGCTGGCGCGGCTTGCCGCAAGCGGCCCCCCCGCCCCGCCGGCACGTACGACTACTGGACCGGTCAGCCGATGGGCACGGCGACGTACGCCGCGACCGGTACCGAGACGGGTCCGACCGGCACCGCACCGCCGCCGACGTCGACGACCCCCGCCCCCGTCTACACGGCCACGCCGCCGTCGGACGCGGACCGCGCCGCCGCGCGCGACCTCTTCACGCAGGGCGCCACGCTCCAGCAGCAGAACAAGCCGGGCGAAGCTCTCGACGCGTTCGCCCGCTCGATGAGCGTCTACCCCGCGCCGACCACGGCGTTCCGCATCGCGCAGTGCAAGGCGATGCTCGGGCGTCTGGTCGAGGCTTCGGAGGGCTACCGCGCCATCATCAACGCGCAGATGCCCGCCGGCTCGCCGCCCGCCTACATGGAGTCGCAGAAGGCTTCGGCCGACGAGCTCGCGAAGCTCGAGCCGCGCATCCCCAAGGCGCGCATCATCGTCGTCCCCGATCGCGCAGCGGGCCTCACCCTCGCGGTCGACGGGCGCCCGATCAACACGGCCCTCGTCGGCGTGCCCCGCCCGACGGATCCGGGGGCGCACCGCATCACCGCGAGCGCGTCCGGCTACGCCCCGGTCGAGGTCACCTTCGAGCTTCGCGAACAAGAGCAGAAGGACGTCCAAGTCGTCCTCCGGCGCTGATCGCGACCACCCGACTCCCGAAGGCGACCGTTCGGCGAACGGACCGTTGCCGACGGCGGGAACGGCGCTACGTGTGAAGGAGTGATCCCGTCGGCCTTCGCCTCGGAGAAGCTCCTCGCTCGCATCAACGTCCTCGCGGTGGGCGCGACGCTCGCCGCCGGGACCGCCGTCGCGTTCGGGGCGAGCCACTTTGCCTCCGGCTGGGCGGTGGGCATCCCGACGCTCGTCATCGGCTCGCTGTGGGCCGCTCTCCTCCGGCGCCCGTCCACCGTCGGCGCGACGTCGATTCGGTGGGGTTGGATCTTCTCGGTTCCGCTGGCGGCGCTCAACGCCGGCCTCGCCTGCGCGGGGCTGTTCCTCAGCGAACCGTCGCACGAGATCGTCTGGCCGATCATCGGTGGCATCGTCGTCGGCGCCACGTTCGGCATCTTCATCTGGGCGCCCGCGCTCATCGCGACGATCATCCTCTTCGGTCTGCCGATCGCGTGGGCGCAGGCGCAGGCGAAGCGGGGCCTCGCCGGCACGGAGCGCGGCGAGCGCGTCGTCGGGCTCGCGTGCACCGTGCTCGCGATCGCGTCGCTCGTGGTGGCGCTCGTGACGGGCCGACCCGAGGGCAGCTGGATGGACCCCACCTTGGCGTCGGGGTGGGACTTCTCGCTCGCGCTCGGCGTGCTCGGTACCGCGCTCGGCGCGGCGTCGTTCGCGCTCTCGACGTGGCGCGAGCGGCGGCGGCGCGCGTTCATCGCGAGCGTGGAGAGCGGCGAGGCGCACCACCCGGGCACCCACGGCGGCACCGTGCAGTTCCGCGTCGAGGACACGCCCGAGGGCAAGGTCCTGCTCCGCGTGGAGCGGCAAGGCGCCGGTGCCTATCGCGTCGCCGATCTCGAAGAGGAGATCTGCCGGCTCGACGAAGAAGGGCGCGCGACCGACGTCAACGCGCGCGCGCTCCACCTCCAGCGGTAGCGACCCCGCACCCGCGGGCGGCCGTGCTAAGGAGCTTCCGCATGAAGGTCCTCGTCACCGGCGCCAGCGGATTCCTCGGAGGTTGGGTCGCGGAGCTGCTCGCGAAGCAGAAGCACTCGGTCCGCGTGCTCGTGCGCAAGACGTCGAACCGGAAGCACCTGGAGAAGCTCGAGGGTGTCGAGTTCGCGGAGGGCGCGGTCGAAGACGCGGCTGCCGTCCGCTCCGCCGTCGAAGGCGTCGATGCGATCGTGCACTCGGCGGGCCTGGTGAAGGCGAAGGACGACGCCGAGTTCCGGCGCGTCAACGTCGACGGGACGAAGAACCTCGTCGACGCGGCGCTCGCCGCCGTGAAGGGCGGGCAGAAGCTCCGCCGCTTCGTGCACGTGTCGAGCCTCGAGGTCTCCGGTCCGTCCCGCGACGGCAAGCCGGTGCCGCTGGAGCAGATGGATCCGTGCACGGCCTACGGCCGCTCCAAGGCCGAGGCGGAGAAGGTCGTGCTCGCGGTGAAGGGCGAGCTCCCCGCGACCATCCTGCGCCCGGGCGCGATCTACGGCCCGCGCGACGTCGAGATCCTGGAGGCGTTCAAGTCCGTGAAGCGCGGGCTGATGCCCACCATCGCGGGCGGCAAGGCGCTCGGCGTCTTCGTCTACGGCCCCGACTGCGCGGAGGCCTGCATCAAGGCGATCGACGCGGACGTCGCGAGCGGGAGCACGTTCTTCGTCTCCGATCGCACCGGCCCGCTCACGCAGAAGGAGTTCCTCGAGATGATCGAGGGTGCGCTCGGCAAGCGCGCGCTCCTGCGCCTCAGCCTCCCGGCCGGCTTGCTGAAGACGGTCGCGAAGGGCGTCGAGCTCTATGGCAAGACCGCGGACAAGGCCGTGATGCTGACGCCCGAGAAGGCGAACATGCTCCTGCAGCACTTCGTCTGCGATCCCGCGCCGACGTTCAGCGCGCTGAACTGGGACCCGAAGATGCACCTGCGCGACGGCGTGCGCGAGACCGCCGCGTGGTACCGCGACGAAGGTTGGCTCTGAATCGCGCTCGGCGACTCAGAGGTTTCCTTCGCTGTCGCGACAGAACATGTGACCGTCGCAGTGCTTTCCGCCGCTGCAGACGGTGCCGCACGAACCACAGTTGTTGTCGTCGGTCTGGATGTTGACGCACTTGCCGTTGCAGCGGCGCGTGAGGCCCGGCCCCGGGCACGGCGCATCGGCGCCGCCACCACCACCACCGCCGGCGCCTGCCGTCGCGGTCGGCTTCGCCGCGGGCTTCGGCGCGCCCTTGGCGCCGACGATCCGATCGAGCCCGACGACCTCGTCCCAGTTCGACCCCCAGCCGACGTAGTGGATCTTGTACTTGTCGTTCGGGAGCACCGCGAGGACGGTGCACTTGTACGGTGAGCCCTGCCAGATGACGTCGACCTTGTCGCCGACGGCGTAGACCGACTTCTCCTCGGCGGGTGCCGACGCGCTCGGCGCGGCCGATGCGGTCGGCTCGCTCGTCGTCGTCGCGGCGGCGGTCGTGACGGTGGTCCCCGCGTCACTCGCACCCGAACGCGCCTTGCACGCGAGCGTCGCGAGCGCGACGACCGCAATCCCGAATCCGACCTGAACGGCTTCCCGACGGAGCATGACCACCGAGGCTATCGCAGCCGAGGGCCCCATGCGCGCGACGTCATCCAAGCTACTACGCCGCTGGGTGGTGGGGTGATCGGCGAGATCAGGTCCGCGCGCGGGTCGCATGGTCCGAGCGCGATCCAGCGGTGAGTCGTGAGTCGTCGCGGAGCGCCCGATTTTCCTCGCGAAGCGGCGCGTGCACACGCGCGCGCACACGGATCGCTCGCCCACCACCGCTCGTCGAATCGCGGGTTTGGGCGCGTCGCTCGGAGCGCCCGCGCGCCGCGGGACGGACCGCCGCGATGGCACGTGCGCTGCAATGTCCCGAACGGGAGGCACTCATGACGGCGTTTGGAACGGCCACGTTGAAGCGAACTCTCCTCGCGGCGCTCCCCCTCGCCGCCGTCTCCGTCGCCGCGGCGGCCGTCCTCCCGCGGCCCGTCCACGCGGATGGGGTCGACCAAGCGGAGCGCGCGGAGCGTTGCGCGACGCGCCTCTCGATCGCGTTCCTCGGGAAGGCACCGTCGTCGCAGCTCGCGACGGCGCCGAACCCGCAGGATCAGGTCGATGCGCTCCTCGTCGATCCCGAGTTCCAAGATCGCTTCGCGCGGTTCGTGAACTCGGAGTTCAACCCGGAGCCGGGCGCGAACGTGCCCGAGGACGCCTCGTACACCCTCGCGAAGTACGTGATGGTGAACAAGAAGCCGTGGAAGGACATGTTCGTCGGGAAGTACTCCGTCGATGCGACCGTCACCGACGACCCGAACGGCCTCGGTTACTTCCGCAGCTCGGCGTGGATGCGCCGGTACGCGGGCAACGAGCTCGCGGGGTACCGCATCACCGCCGCGTATCGCATCCTCCAGAACACGACGGGCCTCCAGCTCCTCGCGACGACCGCGGTCGACGGCGTCGACCTCTCCGCGAACGGTCGCCAAGCCACCGCGTGCCGGGGCTGCCACTACGAGAGCTGGTACGCGCTCGACAAGGTCGCCAAGGTGCTGAGCCTCCGGAAGGGCACCGGCACGAACATGACGTTCACGCCGCCGACGGAGGGGCCGCAGCAGATCCTCGACGGCAAGACGATCTCGAACGACGCGGAGCTCGTGCAGGCGCTCGTGGAGACCGAGGAGTTCCGCTTCAACGTGTGCCGGCTCGCGTTCAACTTCCTCTACGGACGCGACGAGTACACGTGCGAGGCCGATGTCTTCGACAAGTGCGTCGACGCCTTCAAGGCGCAGGGAACCATGCACTCGGCCATCGCGGCGATCGCGAAGGACGCCACCTACTGCCAGTGACGGAGGAGAGGACCATGAAGCTCCATCTCGAGACCATCTCCTTCGCCGTCGCGCTCGCCGCCTTTGGCGGGGCGCTCGGCACCCTCGGCTGCAGCAGCGCGAAGGACTGCCTCGTCGGCACGGACTGCGCGTCGCCCACCGAGCCCACGACGCCGACCTCGACGCCGACGACGCCGACCCCGCCCGATCCGAAGAAGTGCGGCGGTCGTCCTTACGTCGGGATGGGCGGCACCGAGCTGAGCGCCTCGCGCAAGGCCGTGCTCGCCGGCGTGGACCACGGCCGCGTCAAGCCGTACTCGGCGCTCACCGGCGAGTACCCGCGTGTGCTCGGCAATACGCCGGCGTCGCTGCAAGGCGCAGCCGCCACGTTCGGTTCTGCGCCCGCGCGGTGGTACGAGGAGCCCGAGTCGAGCTCGGTCGCGCTCCAGACCGCGTACGCGGTGAGCTTCGACGGTTGCCTCACCTACACCGAGACGGACGCGAAGTATGCGGCCGCACCGACTCCGCAATCGGCGCAGCAGCTCTGCACCGAGATGGAGCGCAAGTTCTGGAGCCGCACGCCCACGACGGGGGAGGTCGCGTCGTGCGTCGACGTCGCGACGAACGGAACGGCTTCCGAGCCGCAAGCGCGCCGCAAGTGGGCGTACGCCTGCGCGAGCGTGCTGACCGCCGCGGGATTCCTCACGTACTGACCGACAGGAGAACGACCATGAGCCGGATCGACTTTTCGCGTCGGGGATTCCTCAAGGGGCTGCTGGGCATCACCGGAGCCGCGCTCGGGACACGCTTCGCCGGGAGCGCCTGGGAGGGCGAAGCCTTGGCGGCGGGCGAGCCCGCGGCGCTCGTCGTGCTCCACCTCGTCGGTGGCTACAACGCGCTCTTCGGCTCCGCGGACTCGCTGGTCGGCAAGTTCGGCGTGACGGCGGGCAACCACACCGTGCTCGGCGGGGTGGGCCTGGACAACGTGTTCGCGAACTCGATGGGCCAGTTCGCGAAGAACCACGTCGCCACGGTCGGCGTGCGTCACGGCATCTCGAGCCACCCGGCCGCGCGCGCCTCGCTCTGGACGCAGAACTCGCAGAACTCCGGGATCCTGCTGGCGAACGCGATCGGCGGGAAGGCGTCGATCAAGATGGCCCACGTGGGCGGCAACATGATCGCCGAGGCGCCCAAGGCCGCCGTGAACGGCACGAGCATCCAGACCATCCTCGACATGCAGTCGACGATCAACGCGCTCGGCGGCGGAACGCCGAACCCGCGCGTTCCCGACCGCGCGATCGCGCTCCCCGGGATGGAGAGCAGCGAGGAGATGTCGATGGACGCGATGAACGCGAGCCCGGCTTCGCTCGACTCGCTGAAGAACGGCTACTCGGCCGCGATCGCGACGCTGAAGCAGCCGGCGAAGACGCTCGATCTCCCCGGGCTGCGCACGGCGTACGGGATCGGCACCGCGACCGCGGTGAACGGCTTCGCGTCGAAGATGGCGGCGGCGGAGCTCATGCTCCTGGCCGGCACGAACGTCGTCACGCTCTCCGACACGGGTTGGGACACGCACGGCGACACGCAGGGCGTGACGGTCCGCAACAAGATGACGGCGCTGATGCCGGCGATGAACACGTTCCTCGAGCGCATGGTGGCGGACCCGACGCGCAACGTGACGTTCGCGATCGTGGGCGACTTCGCGCGGAGCCTGCCGGGCTCGGACCACCAGCCGAACCTCTCCATCACCGTGATCGGCCGGAACGTGAAGCGAGGCACGACGGGCCGCACCCAAACGGGCACGGTGAGCCTGTCCCAGTCCACGCCGGGCGTGCAGGGGATGTGGGCCTACCTGGCGGCGCTGGCGAAGGTGGGCACGAACCCCTTCGGAGCGAACCCGCACACCGCCCTGATGCTCTGACAAAACCCAAGCGAACCCGAGCGGGCCCATTCCCATTCCCGATCCCGTTCCGGGTTCCGGATTCGTCTTTTTCAGGCCAAAACGCTCCCCGTAGCGTTTGCGCTCCAGCCGGTGCGGCACTACGTTGCCAACCCACCATGTTGTCCTGGGCCCTGCAAAAACTGCTCGGAACGTCCCACGAGCGCGAGATCAAGAAGCTCCAGCCCCGCGTCGAACAGATCAACGCCCTCGAGCCGGCGATGAAGAAGCTGTCCGACGCCAAGCTCAAGGCGAAGACCGCC
This sequence comes from Polyangiaceae bacterium, assembly GCA_044224495.1. Classification (GTDB taxonomy): domain Bacteria; phylum Myxococcota_A; class Polyangia; order Polyangiales; family Polyangiaceae; genus JBGAKG01. The sequence continues at coordinate 21,823 of JBGAKG010000011.1, forward strand.
GAGCTGAAGGAGAAGCTGGAGAACGGCGCCTCCCTCGATGACATCCTCGTCGACGCATTCGCCACCTGCCGCGAGGCGAGCAAGCGCGTCCTCAAGATGCGCCACTACGACGTGCAGCTCATCGGGGGCATGGTCCTCCACCGGGGCTCGATCGCCGAGATGCGCACCGGCGAGGGCAAGACCCTCGTCGCGACCCTCGCCTGCTACCTCAACGCGCTCGAGGGCAAGGGCGTCCACGTCGTCACGGTGAACGACTACCTCGCCCGCCGTGACTCGGAGTGGATGGGCAAGCTCTATGGCTGGCTCGGGCTCGAGACCGGCGTCGTCGTGCACTCGCAGGCCGACTCCGAGAAGCGCGCCGCCTACCGCGCGGACATCACCTACGGCCAGAACAACGAGTTCGGGTTCGACTACCTCCGCGACAACATGCGCTTCAGCGCGTTGGAGTGGAAGCAGCGCGAGCTCAACTTCGCGATCGTGGACGAGGTCGACTCGATCCTCATCGACGAGGCGCGTACCCCGCTCATCATCAGCGGCCAGCCCGAGAAGTCGAGCCACAAGTACCGCACGATCAACGAGATCATCCCGCGCCTCCGCAAGGACGAGCACTACATCGTCGACGAGAAGGGTCACTCCGTCTCGCTCACGGACGAGGGCGTCGATGCCGCGCAGCGCCTGGTCGGCGTGAAGAACCTGTACGACCCGGTCAACCTCGAGTCGCTCCACATCCTCAACCAGTGCCTCCGCGCGCACTCGCTCTACCAGCGCGACGTGAACTACCTCGTGACCGAGGACGGGAAGGTCCTCATCGTCGACGAGTTCACCGGCCGCGTGCTCCCGGGCCGGCGCTGGTCGGACGGTCTCCACCAGGCGGTCGAAGCCAAGGAAGGCGTCCCGATCCAGGAAGAGACGCGGACGATGGCGACGATCACGTTCCAGAACCTCTTCCGCCTCTACAAGAAGCTCGGCGGCATGACCGGAACGGCGGACACGGAAGCGTCCGAGTTCCACTCGACCTACAAGCTGAAGGTCATCCAGATCCCGACGAACCGGCCCATCCAGCGCAAGGACTTCGACGACGTCGTCTACAAGACCGAGCGCGAGAAGTTCACGGCCGTCGTGAAGGAGATCCTCGAGTTCCACGACCGCGGACAGCCGGTCCTCGTCGGCACGACGAGCGTCGAGAAGAGCGCCGCCATCTCGCGCATCCTCAAGAAGCGTGGCGTGCAGCACGCGGTCTTGAACGCGAAGCAGCACGAGAAAGAGGCGTACGTCGTCGCGCAGGCGGGTCGCAAAGGCGCGATCACCGTCTCGACCAACATGGCCGGCCGCGGCACCGACATCATCCTCGGCGGCAACGCCGAGATGCTCGCGAAGCTCGACTTCAAGGAGCAGGGCCGCGAGGGCGACACGCAGAACGAGGAGTTCGCGAAGCTCGTCGAGCAGTACGAGAAGAAGTGCAAGAAGGAGGGCGACGAGGTCCGCGAAGCGGGTGGCCTCCACATCCTCGGCACCGAGCGCCACGAGTCGCGCCGCATCGACAACCAGCTCCGCGGCCGCGCGGGGCGCCAGGGTGACCCGGGTTCGTCGCGCTTCTACCTCTCGCTCGAGGACGACCTCATGCGCATCTTCGCGGGCGACCGCGTGAAGACGCTCATGGAGCGGATGGGCCTCCCGGACGACGAGCCGATCGAGCACCCGTGGGTCACGAACTCGATCGGTGACGCGCAGGGCAAGGTCGAAGGACGCAACTTCGACATCCGCAAGAACCTGCTCGAGTACGACGACGTCATGAGCGAGCAGCGAAAGACGGTCTACAAAATCCGCCAGGAGCTGCTGCTCGGGACCTACAAGCCGGAGAAGCTCGACGACGACGGCAAGGCGACGGGCGTCCCGCGCGAGATCAAGCCGCTCGACAAGATCAAGAAGGACGTGGCGGAGGGCATCAAGGAGCTCCTCCTCCACTACGGCACGCCGCTCCCGAAGGCAGGCGAGACCGAGCGCAAGAAGCCGACGAAGGTCGAAGAGATCGAAGAGCTCTACGACATGGAGTCTCTCCGGAACGACATCTATCACCAGTACGGTTACCGCTTCGACTTCAAGGAGAACGCGGGAAAGAAGCCGAAGAAGATCGCTTCGCGGCTCGAGAAGGAGATCCCGCAGTCACTCACCGAGCAGCGCGAGCGCTTGCTCGATCTGATCGACGGGATCGTGTCGGCGATGGTCGAGGAGTCCTGCCCGGCGGCGAAGCCGCCCGAGGACTGGGACTGGAAGGGGCTCCGCCAAGGCTTCGTCGAGCACTTCGGCGCGAAGCCGGACGACTTCGATCACGTCCACATCCTCGAAGACCTCGCCCACAACCTCTACGTCCAGGCCGAGAAGGCGATGACGCAGAAGGAAGAGGAGCTCGGCACCGAGCTGCTCCTCCGCGTCTTCCGCCACTACTACCTGGAGGAGATCGACCGCGCGTGGGTCGAGCACCTCACCAACATGGAGCACCTCCGCGACGGCATCGGCCTGCGTGGCTACGGCCAGCGCGATCCGAAGCAGGAGTACAAGAAGGAGGGCTACGACATCTTCGTCACCATGATGGCGGCGACGTCGAGCTCGGTCGCGAGCAAGCTCTTCAAGGTGCAGGTCCGCAAGGAGAGCGAGGTCGAGCAGCTCGAGCGCGCGGATCTCGCGCGGCACCAGCAGCAAGAGCAGCAGATGATCACGCGCCACGGCTCCGAGGTGAACCCCGGCGCCGACGAAGAGGGTCCGCGTCCGTCGCAGCGCCCGCAGCAGCGCGCGATCGTCGAGGCCCCGAAGCGCAGCACGCCGAAGATCGGCCGCAACGACCTCTGCCCCTGCGGCAGCGGGGAGCCGTTCAAGAAGTGCCACGGCGCCGCGCTGGACGACGAAGCCTGACGTACCTGTAGTACGTCATCCTTCATCGGGGCCGTGAACCCGTTGCTTCGCCGCAACGGACGGCTGTTCACGCGCCCCGCGCGATCGTTGTAAATTCCAGAGATCGTCGCCGGTACGAACCGTGCGATGAGGCTCGTCGGAGGTCTCCCCCCATGGCTTTCCCCGTTCGACTGTCGGCAGTGCTCGTCCTGGCCGGCACCGCCATCGCTTGCAGTGCCTCGACGTACGACACGACCCCCGTGAACTTCGCCGGCACCTACACGGTGAACCTCACGAACGGGAAGAACGACTGTCAGCTCGCGAACTGGACGGAAGGGGCCCAGACGAGCGGGATCAGCATCGTCATGTCGCAGACGAACACGACCCTGATCGGGACGGTGCAAGGCATCCCGGGCGCGTACCTCAAGCTGATCGCCGGCACGGACACGTTCAACGGCAACATCAGCTCGAACACGTTCTCGCTCTCCGCCGCCGGCAAGCACTACGACGACAAGCCGGGGCCGTGCTCGTACAACGTCGTCGCGATCATCGACGGCAAGCAGTCCGCGAAGGACGCGATCGAGGGCACGATCACGTACAAGTACATCGACCTCGTCGGTGCCGCGTGCGCGCCGAAGACGACGACGTGCACCTCGGTCCAGTCGTTCAACGGAACGCGGCCGCCCACCTGAGCTGCGTGCGCGCGCGGATGGCTCGCTCCCGCCACGATCGTGGCGAATTGGCGCGCAGTCGGTGAACGCTCGGCGAGCCAACCCCGCGAGATCCGGGGCTGGCACTCGCGATGCTTGAGGAAGTGGCATGAAAGCCGCGCTCCTCTCCGCTGCCACCCTCGCCGCTGCTCTCACCCTCACCGCGTCGTCCGCGCTCGCCGAGACGACGATCCGCGCGTCCGTCGACTTCGAGGCTCCGCTCGCTCCGTACGGACAGTGGGTCGTCGTGCGTGGCGCTCGCGTGTTTCGTCCCGCGGTCGGAGTCGTCGGGCGCGACTTCGTGCCCTACGGCACGCGCGGCCACTGGGTCTCGACGGAGGCCGGCTGGTCGTTCCAGAGCGATCTGCCGTTCGCATGGGCGACCTACCACTACGGTCGGTGGTGGTACGACGACGCGCTCGGCTGGGTCTGGTACCCGGACACGACGTGGGGCGTCTCGTGGGTCGAGTGGCGCTACGGCGGTGGCTACGCCGGTTGGGCCCCGCTGCCGCCCGCGGTGTACGTGTCCACCCATCGCCCGCGCTGGGTGTTCGTCGACGAGCCGCGCTTCTGCGTGAGCGATCCTGGGTGCATCGCGTCCCCGAAGCGCGCGCGACCGTTGCGTTCACCGCGACTGCGCCCGCGCCCGTGGTGCGCCACGGGAACGTCGTGCTCGCGGGTCCGCCCGTGGAAGCGATCGGACGCGTCACGAACGTCCCGCGCGCGAACGTCGTCGCACCGCCGGCCGGCCGCGTGATCGCGCCCGCGGCGCCGCGCGCCATCGCGCCAGCCGCTCCGCGAAACGTCGCCCCGGCCGCGCCGCGCGCCATCGCGCCAGCCGCTCCGCGAAACGTCGCCCCGGCCATGCCGCGCGCCATCGCGCCAGCCGCGCCGCGAAACATCGCGCCAGCCGCGCCGCGAAACATCGCACCGGCCGCTCCCCCGGCCGCCCCCGCGCGGCCCCGTCCCGGTGGCGGTGGCGGGCACGGCGGCGGGCGCCGGTGAGGGCGACTGCAAGGTTTCGACCCGCGGCGCGTTTCTGATAACGTTCCGCCCATGAAACTGCTCCGTCTCGCCCTCGTCGCCTCCGCGGTCGCCGTCTCTGCGCTCACCCTTCCCGCTTGCGGCGAAGGTGGCGGTGCGAAGTCGGCCAATGTCGTCGCCAAGGACATGCCCGACGGCGAGACCTGGACCGGCGTCTACTTCCACCCGACGTTCGGCTACCTCCACATCGTCGAGGAAGACACCAACGTCGTCGGCAAGTGGCAGCGCACCGACAAGAGCGCGTGGGGCCGCCTCTCGGGAACGAAGACCGGCAACGTCCTCCACTTCACGTGGGAGGAGCACAAGTACGGCCTCGTCGGCCCGGCGGCCACGGTCCGCGGCAAGGGCTACTTCGTCTACAAGAAGCCCGGCGAGATCGCCGAGCTCGACGGCGAGTACGGTCTCGAGGACTCCGAGGTCGGCTCCGACTGGCACCAGGTCAAGCAGCTCCGCATGACGCCGGATCTGAACTCGATCACGGGCGAGACCCCCGGCGGCGGAAACAACCCGGGCGGCGGCTTCGACGAGGGCGCGCCCCCCGCGAAGTGATGGCGTTCCGCTCGCCCTCGGCCTTCGGCCTCGGTTGGCCGAGGCTCGGTGCAAGCTCCTCCGCGGCTCCGCCGCTTCGGAGTTGGCACGCCGAGTTCCGCTCGCCCTCGGCCTTCGGCCTCGGTTGGCCGAGGCTCGGTGCAAGCTCCTCCGCGGCTCCGCCGCTTCGGAGTTGGCACGCCGAGTTCCGTTCGCCCTCGGCCTTCGGCCTCGGTTGGCCGAGGCTCGGTGCAAGCTCCTCCGCGGCTCCGCCGCTTCGGAGTTGGCACGCCGAGTTCCGTTCGCCATCGGCCTTCGGCCTCGGTTGGCCGAGGCTCGGTGCCAGCTCCTCCGCGGCTCCGCCGCTTCGGAGTTGGCACGCCGAGTTCGTGCCGCGACGCACCGTTCGCTCGGTGACTTGACCGATGCCCGTCTCGAGCACGCAGCTCCGCGAGCCGACGATCACCGGACCGCTCGGCGGGCTGTTGCTCTCGTCCGTCCGTGCGCACGCGCCGATGATGATCGTGCGCGCGCTGCGCTGGTACCGCGATCTCGCGCGGCTCGGCGTGCACGTGCCCTTCTTCTGGGTGCACGACATCGGGCTCCTCTACAGCGCCCCGCGCGAGCAGCTCGAGGTCGGGCCACGCGCCGCGTCGGCGACCGTGCTCGGGCGCGATCCGCGCCTCGCCGAGCTCGTCGCCACGTATCGCTCGATGATCGAGGAGCTCGGCCAAGGCGAGGTCTCCGCGCGCGCGCGCAGCATGCGCCTCTCGGACGATCTCATCGTCGTCGTGCTCGCGCGCATCCTGAGCGCGGTCGCGACGCGCCTCAAGCGCCCGCCCTACCCCGTCGCGGTGCCGCTCGATCCGGAGATGGTGCGCGACCTCGAGTCCCAGCTCCCGCAGCTCTACGGAGCCCAAGAGCGCTCGTGGGAGGTGCAAGCGCTCGACACGCTCGCGCGAGCGCGGCTCCACGTGCTCACCCTCGCGGATGCGCTCGACCTGGACACGCTCCGCCTCCTCGGGATGCTCGGCCCCGAGTCGACCGCGGCCGGTGCGCTCGCCCACGTCGATCTACTGGCCGCGCTGAACAGCCCGGCCGCGAACGACGTCGTGAACTTCTCGCTCGAGCTCTTGCCGAGCGTCCTCGAGACGCACCGCACGAAGTCGACGGGCACCCACGCCGTGCACGGCTACGCAGGCATCGGTACCAAGGGCTCCGTGGACTCGCTCGTCCTCACGGAGCTCGCGTGGGAAGACGAAGAGTTCGCACGCCGCATGATGGAGAACGAGCTCTTGTATTATACAAGAGAACAGGCGCCCGACGAGGCGCGCCGCCTCCACTACTTCCTCATCGACGCGTCGGCCAGCATGCGCGGCGAGCGCCAGGTCTTCGCGCGCGGCCTCGCGATCGCGCTCGGCAAGAAGCTCCAGCTCTCCGGCGAAGAGGTCTGGATGCGCTTCTTCGACTCGCGCCTCTACGACGTGCAGCGCCCACGCACCGGGCAGCTCCCGGCCGCGTACCTACTCGGGTTCAAGGGCGAGCGCGGGCGGAACCCGGCGCGGGTCTTCGCGCAGCTCGCGACGGAGCTCGCGCTCCTCCGCACGCGCGAGCAGCGCGATCCGGTCGTGCACATGATCACGCACGCCGCGCTCCACGTGCCGCGCCCGCTCGTGACCGAGGTACGTCGCCAAGCGCACCTCTTCGGCGTCTTCATCCTGCCGAGCGGGGGCGAGCTCAACCTCGACTACCTGGACTTGCTCGAAGGTCACGCCGTCGTCGATCACGCGACGCTGACCCAGAAGTCCGCGCGCGCCGCCGCCGCGACGAAGATCGTCGATCAGGCGAGCAAGGTGGCCCAACGCGTGAGCTCCCCGCCCGCGGCGCCGACGAGCAAGCGCGGCAGCGACGACGCGGTCCCGCCGTCGCTCCGCGCGCCGCGAAGCGTGCCGCCGCCGTCGCGGTGAACCCTCAGCGCGTCACCACTTCGCGATCGTCGCGAGATCGAGATCCTTGATCGAATCGTCGAGCTCCGCGAGGAGCCACTCCTTCTCGCGCGTGAACGACTCGGTCATGACGATCATGTTTCCCACTCGGATGACGCGCATCGCGCTCCAGAAGCTGGTCGACGTGTGGCCCTTGTCGCGCTTGAACGACGGGTAGCCCTTGTACGTCTCGGGCAGGGTGACGAAGCAGTACGCCATCGCGCCCAGGTCCTTCAGCGGCTTGCCGGCGAACTTCCGCACCTGCGCGCTGCGGCAGTCGTAGAACTCGATGTCGGCGTACATGTCCTTGGCGTTCGCCTTCAGGATGTTGTGCCGGTGGCCGTCCTGCTCGGCCTCGACGCTGGACCAGATCGTTCCGGCGGGCAAACCTGCCGGTGCCTTCGGAAGGTCGAACATCGCGAGGGTGTCGTCGGACACGGGCTTGCCCGGAGGGAGGACGTCCGCCGATGCGAGCCGATCGTCTTCGTCGACGTCTTTCCAGGCGGGCTTGGCACTCGCCGTGGCGGCGACCGAAGCCGAAGCAGAGGGTGTCGCGACCGAGGTGGTGGTCGTTTGGTTCGCGGGCGCGTCCTTCTTGCAAGCGGCTGCGACCACCAACGGCAGGATCAGTAGGCGAGAGGAGCGGATTCGCATCCGCTCTGCATATCGGCCCAACCCCTCCTGCCAGAATAGGTACCTGGACGACAGTCGCCGCTCTCGCGATCGGGCTTTCGGTTACGCTCACGCCATGAAGAGCACGAGCACGAAGAAGGTTGCGGTGTTCTGGCCCGGCGACGCGCGCGCGAAGCCGAACGAGGTCGCACTCCCCAGCGTCGAGGCCGCGACCGTCCAGCTCGAGGCCGCGCTGAAGAAGCTCGGCCGCACCCCCTACCGTGTCGAGGGCTTCCTCACGAAGCCGCACGAGTCGATCGCCAAGCTCGGCCCGATCGACGATCCGATGGTCGGCGTGTGCGTGCACTGGTTCTACGGTCCCCACACGACCGACGGCGTGGTCGGCAAGGACGCGCCGCTCCTGCTCGCGAGCAACTTCTCGGGCCAGTGGCCCGGGCTCGTGGGCCTCCTGAACACGGGAGCGTGCCTGGAGTACTTGGATCGATCGCACTCGCGCATCTGGACCGACGCGAAGGACTGGTCCGCCGACGCGACCTTCATGGAGCGTCTCGATGCGTGGTGCAGCAGCGGTCAGATCCGGTACGCGGAGGATCAGCTCCACCGCCAAGTCCCGATCTCCGCCCCCGCGTCGCAACGGGCGCACCAGGTCGCCGAGTCGTTCCGGAAGAAGCGCGCGCTGATCCTGATGCTCGGCGACACGTCGATGGGGATGATCAACGGCTACTTCGGGCCGCGCCTGCTCAAGGACCACGGGTTCGCCGAGCACAAAATCGACCAAGCGTGGATCATCGATCGCGGGCGGCGGATCGATCCCAAGCGCATCGACGACGCGCTCGCGTTCGTGAAGAACGCCGGCGTCACCTTCCACTGGAAGGAAGAGATCGGCGGCGAGACCAACGCGCAGGACTTCGACGAGAACGCCACCCGCGAGCAGCTCCGCGACTACCTCGTCACGCTCGATCTGCTGAAGGAGTACGGCGCCGACTGCCTGGGCTGGCAGTACCAACTCGGGCTGATCCCGCTCCGTCCCCCGTCGGACTTCGCCGAGGGCCTCCTGAACTCCGCCTGTCGACCCGAGAGCGACGGCCACCCGATCGCGACCGCGACCGAAGCGGATCAGGGCAACGTCGTGCCGATGGAGATGCTGAAGCGCCTCTGCGCGAACAAGGGCCTCCACGATGCGGTGATGTTCCACGACGTGCGCTGGGGTGCCGAGCACGACGGCCGGTTCCTCTGGGTCCTCCTCAACAGCGGCAGCTGCGGCGCGTACGCCTTCAACCACGATCCGAGCACGCTGAAGGGCGTGCACACGTACCGCCAACCCTCGATGTACTTCCCCACGCCGGGCGGCACGTTCGCCGGCGAGAGCCTGCCCGGCGCGATGACGTGGGCGCGCGCCTACGTGAAGGCCGGCAAGCTCTGGATGGACGTGGGCAAGGGCGAGGTCGTGAAGCTCCCGCCCGAGGTGCGCGACCGCTGGTGGCTCGGCACCACGCGGCAGTGGCCGTTCATGGCCGCCGACATGGGGATCGATCGCGACACGCTGATGGCGCACTACCTCTCGAACCACGTCGCGGTGGCGTACGGCGACGTGTTCCAGGAGATGGTCGCCTTGAGCCGCGAGCTCGGCTTCGAGGTGCGCGTGATGGCGAAGCGGGCGCCGTGAGCGAGCGCCTCTACCTCGGGATCGACGTCGGGACCGGCGCCGCGCGGGCGGCGCTCTTCGATCGGCGCGGCGTCCGGCGCGGGATCGGTACCGCGCCGTTCCCGATCTGGCGCCCGGCCCCCGACTTCGTGCAGCAGTCGTCGCGCGCGATCTGGGAGAGCGTCTGCACCGCGACGCGCGCTGCGCTCGCGGAGGCGCGCGCGAAGCCGGAGGACGTCGTCGGGATCGGCTTCGACGCGACGTGCTCGCTCGTCGCGACGGACGCGGCGGGCGAAGCCGTCAGCGTGAGCCCCGACGGCGCGCCGGAGCAGGACGTGATCGTCTGGATGGACCACCGCGCGCTCGACCAGGTGAACCGCATCAACGCGACGAAGCACGCCGCGCTCCGTTGGGTCGGCGGCACGATGTCGCCCGAGATGGAGCCACCGAAGCTCCTCTGGCTGAAAGAGAAGCTCCCCGCGAGCTGGGCGCGCGCGGCGCGCTTCTTCGACCTCCCGGATTGGCTGCTCTGGCGCGCGAGCGGCGCCGACGTGCGCTCGCTCTGCACCACCGTCTGCAAGTGGACCTACGTCGGGCACGAGTCGCGCTGGGACGACTCGTTCTTCACCGCGATCGGGCTCGGCGAGCTCGCGGGAGACCACGCGAAGATCGGCGCGACGGTCCGCCCGATGGGCGAGCGCGCGGGCGGGCTCACCGAGCGCGCGGCGAAGGAGCTCGGGCTCGTCCCGGGGATCGCGTGCGCGGTCGCGATCATCGACGCGCACGCCGGCGGGCTGGGCCTGCTCGGCGCGGGCGCGGACACGCTCTCGGCGAGCGTGCTCGAGACGCGGCTCGCGCTGATCGGCGGCACCTCGACCTGCCACATGGCGGTGAGCGCGGAGCCCAAGTTCATCGACGGCATCTGGGGGCCCTACTTCTCCGCGATGGTGCCGGGCATGTGGCTGACCGAAGGCGGTCAGTCGGCGACCGGTGCGCTGATCGATCACGTCATCGACGCCCACGCACGGGGCGCGGAGCTCCACGCCGAGGCGCGGGCGAACGGTACGACGCCCTACGCGCTCTTGAACGCGCGCCTCGACGCGCTCGCGGAGAGCGTCGCGTTTCCGGCGGCGCTCACGCGCGAGCTCCACGTGCAGCCCGACTTCCACGGGAACCGCAGCCCGCGCGCGAACCCGACGCTGCGCGGGATGATCTCGGGTCTCTCGCTCGATTCCTCGATCGACGCGCTCGCGCTGCTCTACCTGGCGACGATCCAGGCGATCGCCCACGGCACGCGCCACATCGTCGACGCGATGAACGCGGCGGGGTACCGGATCGACACGATGGTCGCCTGCGGCGGCGACACCAAGAACCCCGTGTTCCTGCGTGAGCACGCGGACGCCACCGGTACGCGCGTCGTGCTGCCGCGCGAGAAGGAAGCCGTGCTGCTCGGCGCCGCGATGCTGGGTGCAGTGGCGAGCGGCGACGTGGCGAAGCTCGAAGATGCGATGGCGTCGATGAACGCGGTGGAGCGGACGATCGCGCCCGGAGACGAAGCCGTGCGCGCGTACCACGAGAAGAAGCACCGGATTCACCACCGGATGTACGAGGATCAACTCGCGTACCGGGAGCTCATGAAGTGACCGCGCCGACCCGGCGCCTCGAGCGGAGGGTTCGCGCGGACTTCGGCGCCGACGCCGACTTCGTCCTCTCCTCGCTCGCCGCGCTCCCCGACGAGCTCTACGGCAAGCAGGTGCCGGAGCGGATCCAGTGCGCCGTGGTTCTCGTCGCCGCCGGAGAGGCCGCCGCCTTCGCAGACGCGCTCCGACTCGCCCGACTCGATTGGCGCGATCTTCTCGTCGCAGCCGAGCTGGCGAGCGGGGACTGGCCCGCGCGGCTCGAGCGTCTGCTCGGGCACGAAGAAGGCTGAGAAGCGCCGGTCAGCGCCGGCGACCCCCGCCCCGCTTTCGCGTCGGGCCCGGGAGCGAGCGCGGATCGCGCACCGGCTTCGCGGTCGCTCCGAACGCCGCGCGCACGCGCGCCACGTCCGCGGGGAAGCGCGCGTCGAGCTTTCCACCGCCACGCTTCGGATCGATCGATCCGAGGACGAGCTCCCGGAGGTGCGGATCCTTGCAGGATGCAAAGTTCTCGAGCACCGCGAACACCGGCGCACCGAACCGAAGCGCGAGCGGAAGCGGGGCCGCGCCGACGGCGTCGGTCAGCGCCTTGAACCCGGGGTAGCGTGACGCCGCACGCGGCGCGTCGGCGAGCGTTCGCAGCGCGGTCGCCAGGAGCTCGCTCGCGGCCTCGCCGTCGTTCGCCGCATCCAGCCACGCCGGAGTGACGAGCGCGCGCAGCACCGCCGCGCCGTGGAAGAACCCATCCATCCACGACGCACACTCGTGGACGAGCGCGTCGCCGCGAACGGCGCCGATCTTGGCGAGCGCCGCCACGACCGCATCTCGAACGCGAAAGCGAAGGTCCTCCGCCGCGTCGTGCAGGAGCGGGAGCAGCTTCGGCTCCGCCGCGCGGTCGTTCGCGGCACGGAAGCCCGCCGCGTACACGCCGCACATCGGCAGGAACTCGAGCTCGGTCCCGCCCGGCGCGCGATCGGCTTCGAGCGTCGTCATCTCGCGGATCAGCGCGTCCGCCTTCTTGCCGTGCCCGGCGCAGCTCGCGGCGAACGCCTCCGCGAGCTCGAGGTTCGGCCGCGTCCCTGGGAGCCGAGACCGCTTCACGAGCTCGGCGTAGAGCGGCCGCGCCTGCGCGCGCGGATCGCGGAGCGCATTCGCGAGAGCTTTTTCGAGGTCTTCCGCACGGAGGGGGGCGTCGCGCACGGAGAACCTCTACCCGAGCGGACGGAGCCCGCCGAGCGATTTCCGGGACGTGTCGGAGCATCAGGCGAAATGTGTTGCGTTGTCCTACATAGGTACCTATATAGGTTGGCCATGATGCTCCGCACCGCCGCCGTCACCTTCGTCCTCGCCCTCGCTGCCGCGCCGCTCGCCTGCGGTGGCGCCGACCCGACCGACCTCGACGACACGACCGTGGACGAGGGCGCGGATGCGCTCAAGAACTCGGTGAAGGTCACCGAGAAGGACGCGGGCAAGACGATCGCGGTCGAGCAGGGCAAGCTGGTCGCGCTGTACCTCGCCGCGAACCCCAGCACGGGCTACGGCTGGAAGGTCGTCGCGACGGACAAGACGTTCGGCTACCCGGAGGAGAAGTTCTTCGCGAGCTCGGGCGCAGTCGGCTCCGGCGGCACGGACCGCTTCGTCTGGAAGACGGACGGCCCGCTCTCGATGCTCGGCAAGCACAGCGTCACGCTCGAGTACAAGCGCTCCTGGGACAAGAAGCCGGCGAAGACGTTCACGTTCGTCGTCGACGTGAAGGCCGCTGCGCCCAAGTCGATCGCGATCGGCGCCTCCGACGAGGGGAAGAACTTCGCGGTGAAGCAGGGGCAAGACGTCGTCGTCTCGCTCCCGGCGAACGCGACCACGGGCTACGAGTGGTCGGTGCTCTCGACCGACAAGAGCTTCGGTTACCCCGAGGAGTCGTACGTCGCGTCCGGCTCCGGCCAAGTCGGCGGTGGCGGCACGAGCATCTTCACCTGGCACACGAACACGCCGTTCGCGCTCGGTCACCACAGCGTGAAGCTGCAGTACAAGCGCGACTGGGAGACGAAGGCGATCGACACCTTCGTCTTCTCGGTCGACGTCACGCAGTGACGCTCAGGGAAGCGCGTACTTCGCCTTGAGGTACGCCTGGATGCCGGCCTGATCGGTCGGCGAGAGCGCGCCCTTCACGGCGATCATCTCGGAGATGTCGCCGTTGAGGCGGAAGAAGGACGCATCGCCGTCGGCGCCGATGCGCACGGCCGTGCCGACGTTGCTCACGTCGTTGCCGCTCGAGGTCGACGTGGCGACCGAGTTCGAGTCGACGCGGAGATCGAGCTTCGTCCCGACGCGCTGGCCCGCGAAAGCGTGGGCGGCGCCGTTGTTGTAGGCCGTGCCGGTGATCACGAAGTTGCCGGCCGCCGTGCTCGTCGCGAAGTCGAGCCCGGAGCTCGCCGCGCCGCCGCCGTTCACCGGGATGTTTCCGCTGAGGAACGTGCCCGGGAAGTTCGTGAGGTTTACCTGCTTGGTGAAGAACACGCCGACGCCACGGAAGTTGCCGTCGCTGGTCGGGTTGTCGAACCGCGCCACCGCGATGATGAAGAAGTCGCCCGTGCCCCACTGCATCGTGGCGCTGTCGGCGACGACCATCATCTGACCGTTGCCGTTGAAGGGGCCGCGATCGAAGTGCACGGTCGGGAGACCGTTGATGCCGTTGTTCGACGGCGTCGGCCGGCGGCCTTGGAGCGCCTGCTTCGCGTCGTTCTTCGCCGGGCTCTGGTCGACCCACAGGTCCACGCCACCCTGGTTCGTGCTCACGCCTTTGCCCGCGTTGAGCCAAAGGACGAGGCCGGGGACGTTGCCGACCTGGAACCCGCCGCCGTCCGTCGTCGTCCCGCCGTCGGTCGGGCCGGAGTCGGTCGTGCCCGAGTCGGTGCCGGTCCCCGTATCGGTGCCGGTCCCCGTGTCGGTGCCGGTCCCGGTGTCGGTGCCGGTCCCCGTGTCGTTTCCGCCGCTGTCGGGCTGGTCGATCGTGATGGTGTCCTCGCCGCCACAGGCTGCAAGGAACACGAACGCCGCCAAGCCGAAGTAAGACCTGTTCATGGGTGACGCCTCCGCGCGGTCAGCTCGAGCACGTGTCGTGCCGTGCGAGGATTTCCGCGGTTCTCGCACCCGAGCAGTATCACCGACCGGAAACTCGGTTGCGAGCCTCGCAAACGTTGCGGACCCAGAAACGTCGGAGGATGTGGGGGTCAGCCCGTCCGTGTATGCTGCGCACGCATTCGTTTCTTCCTCGGCGCTCGTAGCTCAGCTGGATAGAGCAGCGGCCTTCTAAGCCGCCGGTCGGTGGTTCGATTCCACCCGGGCGCGCCCGAAAGAACTCGGTGCTCGGCTGTCAGTTCCCGAGCCCACCGAGGAGCGAGAGGCACGCGTCGCCGCACTTCGACGTGACGCACTGGAACGCGGAGAACGCCCCCGCGAGGCCCGCCAAGTTCCCCTGCGCGCAGTCGCTCAGGCACTTCGGATCGAGACCGCCGCCCTGGAGGCACTTCTGCGCCGCGCACTGGAGGATCGAGCGGCACGCCGTGTCCTGGATGCACGTCGCGATCTTCTGTCCGCACTGCTGGGCGAGACACTGTCCGCAGTTGATGATCGGGTTCACGTCGGCGCGTGCGTCGACGGCGGCATCACCGGCACCGTCGCGCGCGCCGTCGATGGCGCCGTCGACCTGTCCCACATCGGTACTGGCGTCGCCGTAGGGCTGGTCGTCGAGAGGCCCGCGGCTACCGCAGGCGATCGCGATGGGAAGGACGGCGGCGATGGCGACGGCAGCGCGACGCATGTCGCGTATGTATCTCAATTCACGCGCGGAGCGAGGAAGACCGCTTTGCGCGGAATTTTCCGGGTGCGCGCAGACCCTCGAGCACGAGCTTGGCGGCGCGCCCGAGCGCCGGCCCGGGGCGACGGTACGCATGCGGCGCGAGCTCGTGCCGGTGCCCCCGCACGAACGCGACCTTCACGAGCGTGCCGCGGCGCAGGTCGTCGCGCGCCAGGTACTCGGGCAGCCAGCCGTAGCCCATGCCGGCCAAGATGGCCTCGCGCTTTCCGTGGAAGTCGTTGAGGTGCACGCTGATCGGCAAGCCCGACGTCGGGAGCCGGAGGCGCGGGTCCGAGCCCCGCACCGCGAGGAGCGCGTGCTTCGCCAGCTCGGCCTCGTCGGCGGCGCGCACGCGCGCGAGCGGATGGTCGCGCCGCACGACGAGCCAGATCGCGAGCGGCGGCAGCTTCGTCCCGACGAGGGTGGCCTCGCGCGGAGGCAGCACCGAGATCATGAGGTCGGCCGCGCGCGCGAGGAACCCGTCCTCCACGCCGGCGAGGAACTCGGCGACGACCTCGACCTTGGTCGACGCGCCGCGCTCGGCGAGCGCGCGCACCTGCGCGAGGATCGCCGACGACGGGAAGATGCCGTCGAAGACGACGCGGAGCGACGGCTCCCACCCCGTTCGGATGGCGTGACACTCCGCCGACAGCTCCTCCGCCGCCGCCAGCATGCGCCGGCAAGCGACGAGCACGCGCTCGCCAGCGGTCGTGAGCCGCACCCGATACCCGGAGCGGTCGAGCAGCACGAGGTCGGTCTCCGCCTCGAGGCGGGCGAGCGCGTAGACCAACGCACCGTGGCCCTTGCCGAGCGCAGCGCCCGCGCGCGCGAGGGTCCCGTGACGGGCGAGCGCGTCGAGCGCACGAGCTTGCTCGAGGGTGACCGACATTGTCGAAGATTTTGACATGGATCCTCGAACTATTGCGAAAGATTGGGCAGGTGCCGAACGCTAGGCTCCTCCCATGGACATCCCCTACGTTCGCGGGCGCGTCGCGACCCAGGCCCACGTCGGTCTCCCCGAGGGAACCGTCGAAGAGGAGTACGGGCGGAACGGCTTCTTCGGCCGTTATGCCCACCTCTATCGGAAGGAAGCGCCCGTCCGCTGGACGCGGATCGAAGGTCCGCTGAAGCCGCGTGCCTTCGACGTCGCGCGACTCCCGCGGACGAACGAGATGAACCGGCGCCCGATCCTCGGCAACGACGACGTGCGCGTCTCGGTGGCGACGGTGATGGAGCCGATGGCCGCGTTCTTCCGCAACGCGGACGCCGACGAGGTCTTCTTCGTCCACGAGGGCGCCGGCCGGCTCGAGACCGACTTCGGCCCGCTCGCGTACGAGCCCGGGGACTACCTGCTGCTCCCGCGCGGGACGGTGTACCGCTTCGCGCCCACGTCGGCGTCGTGGATGCTCGCGGTCGAAGCGTTCAGCGAGATCCGCTTCCCCGACAAGGGGATGCTCGGTCAGCACGCGCTCTTCGATCCGGCCGTGATCCGCGTGCCCACGCCCGAGGACTCGTCGGCGAAGCCCGACGCGCGCGGCGAGTACGAGCTCGACATCTTGCACCGGGGCCAGCTCACCAAGGTCTGGTACCCCTTCTGCCCGATCAACACGGTCGGCTGGAAGGGCACGACGAGCGCTGCGCAGCTCAACGTGCGCGACATCCGCCCGGTGCTCTCCGACCGCTACCACGTGCCGCCGAGCGCCCACACGACGTTCGTGATGGACCGCGCCGTCATCTGCACGTTCGCGCCGCGCCCGCTCGAGAACGGCGACCCGGACGCGCTGAAGGTGCCCTTCTACCACTCGAACATCGACTTCGACGAGGTGCTCTTCTACCACGCGGGCGAGTTCTTCAGCCGCAAGGGCATCGGCCCCGGCATGCTCACCTTCCACCCGCAAGGCATCCACCATGGGCCGCAGCCCGGCGCCGAGGCGCGCGCGAAGAGCGCCGCACGGACGGAAGAGGTCGCGGTGATGATCGACACGCGGCGCCCGCTGGACGTGCTCGCACCGATCGAGCCGTCGGAGATCGAGGGCTACTGGAAGAGCTGGAAAGGAACCTGAGATGACGATGCAGAACCCGATCGAGATCCGCGGCATCGAATTCGTGGAGTTCGCCTCGCACGATCCCGACGCGCTTCATCGACTGTTCCTCGAGTTCGGCTTCTCGCGCGTGATGCGCCATGCCGAGCGGCCCATCGATCTGTACGTTCAAGGCGAGATCCACTTCCTGCTCAACCGCGACCCGCGGTCGTTCGCCGCGAGCTTCGAGCAGGCACACGGCCCGTGCATCACGTCGATGGGCTGGAAGACGGCGCTCCCGCCGATCGACGCGGCGCGCCTCGCCACCGAGCGCGGCGCGACCCCGATGAAGGGCGACTATCGCCTCGACCACGACGTGCTCCCCGGCATCCGTGGCATCGGCGACAGCATCGTCTACCTCGTGCCGGCGAGCGGCCCCGGGACGGGGCGCGAGCTCTGGGCGCGGATGGGCTTCCGCCCGCTCGAGAACCCCGACGTCGTGAAGGAGAAGGGCTTCCGCGCGATCGACCACCTCACGAACAACGTGTTCAAGGGGACGATGGCGCGCACGGCCGCCTTCTACAAGGAGGTCTTCGGCTTCACCGAGGTGCGCTACTTCGACATCCGCGGCGCGAAGACGGGGCTCACCTCGTACGCGCTCCGCTCGCCGGACGGGAGCTTCTGCATCCCGATCAACGAGGGCACCGAGGCGAAGTCGCAGATCAACGAGTACCTCGAGGAGTACCGCGGCCCGGGCGTGCAGCACCTCGCGTTCCTGACCGACGACATCCTCGCGTCGCTCGCGGCGCTCGAAGGCACGAAGTCGATCTCGTTCCTCGACATCGACGACGAGTACTACGCGGACGTCTTCGCCAAGCACCCGAGCGTGACGGAAGACCACGCCGAGATCCGCAGGCGCAACGTGCTCGTGGACGGCGACGAGAAGGGCTACCTCCTCCAGATCTTCACGAAGAACCTGGTCGGGCCGATCTTCATCGAGATCATCCAGCGCCACAACCACCTGTCCTTCGGCGAAGGCAACTTCGGGGCGCTGTTCCGCTCGATCGAGCGCGACCAGGAGAAGCGCGGCTACCTCGCGTGAGCTGATATCGTCGGGGGGTGACCGACGTCCATTACGTCCTCGCCTCGGCTGGGCTCGCCTGGCTCATGATCATGACGTCGTCCTCCCTTCGCTTGAAGGAGTGGACGCTCGCCGGCATGCGCCTCGGGTTCAGCAACCGAGAGAGCGTGCCCGAGCCGACGCCCATCGCCGGGCGCGCGGACCGGGCGGCGAAGAACATGCTCGAGAACATGGTGCTCTTCATCGCCGTGTTCGCCGCCGCGCGCGCGGCCGGGAAGAGCGACACGACCGGGCCCGCGGTCTTCTTCTTCGCGCGCCTCGCGTACTGGCTCGTGTACCTCGCGGGGATCCCCTACCTGCGGACGGCGCTGTGGCTCGCGGGCGTCGTGGGGATCCTGCTCCTCGGGGCGGCGGCGGTGGGCGTTCGATGAGGCGCCCGCTCGCCGCGATGGGCCTCGCGCTCGCGTTCGCGTGCGGGAGCGATCCTCCGGCGACCCCGGCGGGAACGCCGCGCACCGATCCCGACGCGATCCACGTCGACGGCCTCGCGCTCCGCGACGGCCGCGGGCGGCAGGTGCTGTTCCGCGGCGCGAACGCCAAGGTCGACGGGATCTTCGACGTCTCGTTCGACGACGGGCGCAAGCCCAACTACGTCTTCGAGTCCTTCGACGCGGCGGCGGCCACGCGCTTCGAACAGCTCGGCCTGAACGTCCTCCGGCTCCCGATCGATTGGAGCGCGCTCGAGCCGAAGCCCGGCGTGCACCCGGCGGCGTTCTTCGCCAAGCTCGACGCCGTGCTCGATCTGGCGAAGGCGCACCACTTCTGGGTGCTGCTCGACATGCACCAGGACGCGTACTCGAAGGAGATCGGCGAGGACGGAGCGCCGCTCTGGGCGATCACGCCTCCCCCGGCGAAGCTGCTGGAGGGGCCGAGCGACGACTCGCGCCGCACCTCGGCCGAGGTGCTCACCGCCGGCTTCAATTTCTTCGACGACCAGCCCGCGAGCGACGGGCGATCGTTGCAGGATGCATTCACCCAGGCGGTGGTCGCGATCGCGGAGCACGTGCGCGGGCGCCCCGAGGTGCTGGGCTACGAAGCGTTCAACGAGCCGGTCGTGCTGTCGCAGCCGAAGCTCGATGCGTTCCATCGGAAGCTCGCCGACGCCGTCCATCGCGTCGACCGCGATGCCCCCATCCTGTTCGAGCCGATCGCGACGCGGAACCAGAACGATCGCGCGGTGGTGACGAACGAGCCTTGGAGCGCAGGGCCCGGCGTCTATGCGCCGCACGTCTACACCGGCTGGTTCTCCATCCCGTCGCAGAACGGCTGGGAGTCGGAGGACCCGAAGGTGCTCGAGCCGAGCATGACGCTCGCGGATGCCGAGGCGAAGGCGTGGAAGACGCCGCTCTTCGTCACCGAGTTCGGGTGCGACCAGTCGATCCCGCGCGGACCGAAGTGGCTCGCGGCGGAGCTCGATCTGCAGGACCGGTTCCTGGCGTCGAGCACCGCGTGGATCTGGGAGGAGAAGGGAACGTGGGCCGCGGTCGACGCCAATCGCCAGGAGCGGCCCGCCACGGTCCGCGTGCTCGCGCGCCCGTACCCGCGCGCGATCGCAGGCGATCTCGTAGCGATCGAGCGCCCGGACGCGAACGGGCTGCGGGTTCGCTACCGCGCGACGGCGGCCTCGGCCGCGCTCGAGAACGAGCTGTCGGTCGCGGACGATCTGTTTGTAGATTACACGGTCACATGTGACGGAGCGGCCGTGACGCCCAAGAAGAGCCCTGGTCGCGCCGCGTTCGCGTGCCCCGGCGGGGCCGGCGAGCACGTCCTCGTGCTGAGCGGGACGCCGCGGTGAAGGCCGCGCTCCGCTCGCTCGCGCTCGTCGTCGCTCTCGGGTGCGGCTCCGGAGCGACCGCGACGCCACCCGCCGCGGACGCGGGGAGCGAGGCGGGCGCGATCGACGGCGCCGCGAGCGTGGACGGCGCGGCGTCCACCGACGCGGCGAGCGACGCCGGAGCGATCCCGAGCTTCGTGCTCGTGACCGATCGTCACCGCTTCGATCCGGGGAAGATGTTCGGCGGGTGGGGCCCGCACCTCGGGCACGCGCTGGTCGCTGCGAGCGGCGATGCGTGGTTCGTCGACGACGTCTGTTCGCAGACGCCGAACCAGCCCGACACCTGCGACGTCCTGCACGACCGCGAGCTCGGCTACTTCCGGCGCGAGGCCGGTGTCTGGAAGGAGATCACGCGCCAGGCGCTCCCGGGCGACGTGCAGCAGAACACCGGGACGGTGCTGCTCGCGAACGGGACGACGCTGGCGACCTTCGGGATCGACGTCGCGGGACATCGGCTCGTCGAGTGCACGCTCGACGTCGGGACGCTCGCGAAGAGCTGCACCCAGCTCTCGTTCGTGCTCGGAGCGGCGGCGAACTACGTCGGCGCGGCCGTCTCGCCTTCGAAAGCCGTCGTCGTGTGGTGGACGGAGGTGAAGGACGGCGGGGGCGGGACGTTTCAGTACGTCGTCGACTACGGCGGCGGCTGGAACGGGCCCCGCTCGGACTTGGCTGCAGGATACAACGATTCCTCCTACGCTCACGTGACGTTCGGGGCGGGCGGCGTGGCGACGGCGATGACCTGGCACGTGCAGCTCGTCTCGGGGCTCGCGCCCAACTGGTCCTTCCTCGGGGCGGTCGGGACGTCGAGCCTGGCCACGACGGACGCGGTCGCGTTCCAGAACGCGCTCGCGCCACCGACGAGCGACGCGATCGTCTCGACGAACGACGTGCTGACCGATCCGGCCACTGGGGACGTGCACCTCTTCGCGCGGACGAACGCGGGCCTCGCGAGCTATCACCACCTGCCGAGCGGCGGCGCGTGGAGCGGCTCGCTCTTCACGTTGCCCGCGTATCGGGCGCGGCTCACGCTGGTCGGAGACGCGCTCGTGCTCGCGTACGGGAAGGCGGGTGCGCTCGGAGTGCGCGTCGCGCGGCCGGCGGATCGGAAGGCGAAGACGCCGATCGCGTGGGGAGCGCTCGCGGAGACGAGCGTCCCGCTGCCGACGGGGTTCGGGGACGTGTACGCGATCTACCCGGTGGCGCCGATGTACCAAAACGGTACGATCGACCGGATCGAGCTCGCCGTGGTGGGAAGCGGGGCGGAGAACCGGGTGTACGGTCTGAGCATGCCGGTGCCGTAGGCGGCGTGCGCTCGTGCCCGCGAGGGGTCACTGCGTCAGCGCCGGCAGAACCTCGGGGCTCAGCAGGTGGCGCTCGAGACAGCTCGGATCCGTGTCGTGCTCGACGCAACGGTCCCCGGCGAAGCTAGCGAGATGGTTCCGGTCGCAGGTGTCGGGGAGCCGGGCCACCAAGCGGGCTTCGTACGCATCGCGGAGGAACATGCACACGTTGCGCTCGGCGCAGTTCGTCAGCGTGACCCGCTGCTCCACGCCGTCTTCGAATCGAGCGCGGAGCGTCACCGAGCTTCCGTCGAGGACCCCCGAATCGACGATTTCGCGCTGGGCGCGCGCATCGGGGAACACCGCCCAGCGCTCGAGGAGCTCGCGCGCCTTCGCCAGATCAGCGCCGTAGATCCAAGTCGCCGGGACCGGCCGCTGGAGCGCGAAGTCCTCCTCGATGATGAGGGCATCGAGCGGCGCGCGCAGCCGAACCGGCGTCGGCAACGCGTCGTGGCGGACCGCGCACCGGCCGTTCGAAGGCGGGCGAAGCTCCCGGAGCGGTGCGCGCGGAGCGACGCAACCGAGGAGCAACGCGGCGGCCAAACCCGCTCGTGCTCGCACCGCTCCGCTCCGCGCTACTGCGACTGCTCGACGATGTTGAACTCGACGCGGCGGTTCTTGCCCCGCCCTTCGACGGTGGAGTTCGAGTCGATCGGCTTGTCCGGACCGTAACCGTGCGCTTCGAGCCGCTGCGGCTCCACGCCGTGGGCGACGAGCCACGTCTTCACCGCATCCGCGCGCGACTGGGAGAGCTTCCGGTTCAGCTCCGCCGGACCTTGGTTGTCGGTGTGACCGTCGACCGAGATCTTCTTGAGGTTCTTCTGCACCGTCATCAGGTTCGCGATCTCCTGGAGCAGCGGGAAGCTGTCCGGGAGGATCGTCGACGAGCCCGTCGCGAAGTGGACCTGCTGGTTCAGGCGGATGATCCCGCCGGGGTCCATCGTGAAGAACTCGGGGCAGCCGTTCTTCTTCGGATCGGCGTTGGGCTTGCCGGGGACCTTCGGGCACGCGTCGGTGACGTCCGGCACGGCGTCGTGGTCGACGTCCTCCTCGGGGCAACCGTCGAAGTCGTCGACACCGTCTTTGTCTTCCGGCTTGTCGGGGCACTTGTCGGACGAGTCCGGGATGCCGTCGCCGTCGCGATCCTTCGGGACCGGGCAGCCGTCGTTCGGATCGGCACCGAGGTGATCTTCGGACTCGGTCGGGCACGCGTCGAGGTCATCGGGGATGCCGTCGCCGTCCGCGTCTTCCTTGTGCTCGGCGCGCCACTTCGCGTGGAGCGCTTCCTTGGCTTCCTTCTGCGTCGGCTCGGTGTCCGGAACGAAGATCGGTGCGTAGACGCCGAACACGGCGACGGTGCGGAAGTCCGGCGCGCCGTAGCCCGGGTTGATGAACGAGCCCGCGGTGAGGCCGAGCCACCAACGCTGGTTCTCGCCCAGCTTCATCCGGCCCTCGATGTTCCACTCGATCGGCGTGTTGCGCTTCGTGAACACCGTGTCGCCGATGAGGTTGTCGCTCTCGATGCCGGTGGAGCCGTAGATGTTCGCGCCGACGCGGTAACGACCGCCGGCGAACGGAAAGAACCCGCTGAGCGCCCAGCGCCACTCGTTGCCGATGCCGAGCCCGCTCCCACCGTTCGGATCGTTGAGGTAGCTGCGCGGGCGGACGTGGATCGAGGTGTCGAGCGTGATGACGAACACCGAGGTGCCGTCGCGCTTGCGGAAGTCGTACTCGCCGGTGACGCCGAAGCTCATCGCGAACTTCTTGTCGCCGCCGAAGTTCGAGTTCGTGCCGACGGGCAGGAAGAAGCTGACGTGCGCACCGAGCGCGCCCGCCTGATCGCGGGTGCGCAGGACGACACCGCGCGCGTCGAGGCGCATGTCCCCCGCGCCCGGGCCGTTCGGCTCGATGAGCGTCGTGCGGACGTTCGGGTTGATGAACGACGTCGGGTAGTTGGGGTTCGTCCCCGACTGCCACGGCGAGAACGGGAACGTCAGGCCCGCGCTGAAGCGGTTGAGGAACTGGAAGCCGGCGTTCGCGTAGATGGTGAGCTGGTTCTGGATGACGCCGCGCGACGAGCTCTGGACGATCGTCTTGTCGTTCGGATTGACGATGTTCACGGTCCGGAGCGGGTTGAGCGAGTACCCGACGCCGAGCTGGCCGTAGACGATGGTGTTGGGCTGGACGACCGGGCGCCAGGCGACGATCCCGTCGTCGGGGGCGCCAGGGACCTCCAGCCGGTCGAGGTGAAACGTCGACGTCTGGGCTCGAGCCTCGCCCCCGGAGAACGAAGCGACTCCCGCTCCGGCGACCGCGAGGGCCGCGGCGACGACTGCACGACGGCGGAATTTTCGAGCGAGCGTGCAAGGCGCCAGGGCGCCACGCGAGGACTTGGAGGTCATGGAAGGACGTTTCCCGTTCTCGCCGCACGGTACCGCAGCTTTTCGCGACCGGACCAAATAACCGAAAGAGCCACTCTCTCCTTGACTCACCCGGGGCTTGGTGTATTTCTCCCGCCCCCCGCCATGAAGCGCACGTTCCAGCCGCACAACCTCCGCCGCCTCCGCACCCACGGGTTCCGCGCCCGCATGGCCTCCGCTGGGGGCCGCAGCGTGCTGTCGAACCGCCGCCGCAAGGGCCGTCATCGTCTGACGGTGTCCGTCTACAAGAAGTGAGCGGGCATGCCGGGAGAGGCGTTTCCCGCCTCACGGCGAATCCGTAAGCGCTCGGATTTTCAACGAATTCAGCGGGACGGACGTCCATTTCGGACCCCCCACTACATCCTCTTGGTGCTGCCTCAGGCCGGCGCCAGCGAGCCCTCGCGTCTGGGGGTCGTCGCGACGAAGAAGGTCGGGAACGCACCCGCCCGGAACCGCGGCAAGCGCCTGTGCCGGGAGCTCTTCCGCCGCGGGGGCGACTTCGTGCCGAACGGCTTCGATCTCGTGGTCATCCTGCGCAACGGCGCCGACGAGGTCGCGCTCGACGAAGCGCGCGCCGAGTGGGAGAAGGCGCGGCCGGCGATCCACCGTCACTGTGAAGAAGCGCGAAAACGGGCCGGAAAAGCGTCGCCGGCGGGCCAGAGCGGCTCCGCCACCGTTGAAAGGCGGGCCGAGAGGCCTCATGTTGCGTCCACCTCGCAGCGACGGCCTCGCGGCGGAAGTACCTCATGATCGCCGCCCTGCTGATTGCCCTGGTGAGGGTCTACCAGAAGACCCTTTCGCCGCTCCTTCCCGGCATGTGCCGGTTCCACCCGTCGTGCTCCCGCTACGCGGTCGGGTGCCTCGAGAATCACGGGGCGCTCCGGGGCAGCTTGCTCTCGTTCGTCCGCGTGTGTAAATGCCAGCCGTTTCACCCCGGGGGCATCGACTTCCCCCCGCCCCCAGGCACGCCCCTCCGGGCGGCCCTCTTCTCGCCGGAAAGCAACTAGATGGACCGCAACTCGCTCGTTCGCACGCTGCTCATCTTCGGCGTGATCCTCCTCCTCTGGAAGGTCGTGCTCCCGAAGTTCGGGTTGTTCGGCGGCGACAAGAGCAACGCCCAGGCCGTCGCGGATCCCGTCTACGTCAACGCGCCCGACTTCGGGCCCGATCCGATGGTCGAGAACGCGCCGGTGCCCGACGCGAACGGCGCGCTCCCGACCTTCGCGACGCCGACGTCGTGCAAGATCAAGGGCAACCGCTTCGCGGCGACGCTGTCGTCGCGCGGCGCGGCGCTCACGAGCTTCGTGCTCGACGATCCGCAGTACGGGGGCTCCGGCAAGGATGGGACGGCGGACCTCGTCACGTCGTCGTGGGATGCGCCGAGCGCGTGGGCCGACCTCGAGCGCTGGCGCCCGCTCCGCACCACGTTCCGCGCCGACGGCGCCAACGATCAGGTGAAGTACGACCGCTTCAACTGGAAGAGCGAGCAGACGGACGATGCGTCCTGCCGCTTCACCTACGAAGACGAGTCGGTGAAGCTCGAGAAGACCGTCAAGGCGGGCGCGCGCCCGTACGAGCTCGAGATCGAGACGAAGATCACGAACCTCGCCGAGGGCGAGCGCAAGCACCGCTTCTCGGTGGAGATGTACGGCTTCCGCCAGGTGCAGGAGATGAAGGGCCACCTCGGCCGCGTCTCGCCGTTCGAGACCTCGCTGTCGTGCGCCAAGGGCGGCGACGTCGAGCGCAAGAAGCGCGAGCAGTTCAAAGAGGGCTGGTTCGGCGTCGAAGGCGCGGACCGCTACGCCGCGATCTCGAACTACTACTTCGCGACCGTGCTGGTGCCGGAGAACGGCCCCGCCCGCTGCGAGATCGTCGCAGAGGATTGGACGACGGCGGACCAGAAGCCCGACGACGACGAAGCGGGCATCGTGTTCCAGGCGCGCCTCGCCTACGACGTGAAGGCGCTCCAGAAGGGCGAGACGGCGGTCTACCAGGAGACGTCGTACATGGGCCCGAAGGATCGGCGCCTGCTCGCGGCGGCCGGTGGGCCGGGGAAGAACCTGTCGGACGTCGTCGACCTCGGCTTCTTCTCGCCGGTGGCCAAGGTCCTCATGATGGCGCTGGTCTTCATCAAGGAGAAGATCACCGGCAACTGGGGCATCGCGATCATCCTCCTCACGCTGTGCGTGAAGATCCTGACGTTCCCGTTCCAGCTGAAGCAGATCCGCTCGTCGATCGCGATGCGGCGGCTCAAGCCGAAGATGGACGAGCTGAACAAGAAGTTCGCCGACGACCCACAGGCGAAGAACCTCGCTGTCTGGGAGATGTACAAAAAAGAGGGCGTGAACCCCCTCGGCGGCTGCTTGCCGCAGCTCATCTCGATGCCGGTCTGGTTCGCGATGTACACCACGCTCCAGAGCGCGGTGGAGATGTACCATACACATTTCCTCTGGTTCCACGACCTGTCGGCGCCGGACCAGCTCATCGGGCCGCTCGGTCCGCTCCCCGCGTTCGGTCCGCTGCCGTTCGTGCTCGGCGGCTTCATGATCCTGCAGCAGCGCATCGTGCCCGCGCAGGGCATGGATCCGATGCAGCAGAAGCTCATGACCTACGTGATGCCGACGGTGTTCACGGTGATGATGCTGTTCCTGCCCGCCGCGCTCGGCGTGTACATGCTCACGAACAGCATCCTCAACATCGTGCAGCAGCTCGTGATGGAGAAGATCGCGCCGCGCGACGGGGGCAAGAGCGGTGAGATCGTGGTCAAGGAGACCAACAAAGACGTGTCCGCCAAGGTGGCGGGGCTAGGAAAGGGTAAAGCCCGTGTCTGAGACGAACGCGAACGCAACGACCGCCGAAGGAACCGCCGACTTGGACGCGCAGGAGGACCGCGCGCTGACCTTCGTCCGCACCTTGATGACCCACATGGGCATGAGCACCGAGGTCAACCTCGCGCCGGACGACGGCGAAGGGGACGAGGCCGAGATCCGGATCGAGATCGAGGGCCCCGACGCGGGTCGCGTCATCGGCAAGCGCGGAGCGGTGCTCGAGGCCATCCAGTACCTGACGGCGCGCATCGTCCACAAGCCGGGCGAGCCGCGGCGTCACATCGCCGTGGACGCGGAGGGCTACCGCGCCCGCCACGAGGACCAGCTCGCGGAGATGTCGCGCCGCCTGGGCGAGCGCGTCGCGAAAGAGGGGAAGATCATCACCTTCGATCCGATGAGCGCGCGGGACCGCCGCATCGTCCACAAGGCGCTCGAGGGCGTCGAGGGCGTGCGCACCGAGAGCCACGGCGAGGGCTCCGACCGTCGCGTCCAGATCATCCCGGTCAAGGCCGCGCCGACGAGCTGAGGATGGGCACGGAACGTCGAGGTTCGATTCGGACCGCGTCCGGTTACACGAACCTCGACGGCACCACGCCCGACAAGGGGCTCGGTGATCTCCTGCGCTGGCAGATCGGCGATCGGTTGGCCGGTCGGCGGCGGCGCGATCCGGGCGGCTTCGTCACGCCTCGGCGCGACAACGACGGTGCGGCGCTCGCGAAGAGCTCGGCCCACCTGACGTGGGTCGGCCACGCGACGTTCGCGCTGCGGCTCGGCGGGCTCATGGTGCTGACGGACCCGATTTGGGCGGAGCGCGTGGGCACGACCAAGCGGCACACCGCGCCGGGCGTTGGGCTGGAGCCGCTCCGCGCGCACGGGATCGACGTCGTGACGGTCTCGCACACGCACTACGATCACCTGGACCTCTGGACGCTCAAGCAGATCGGGCCGGAGCCGCTCTACGTGGTGCCGAAGGACTGCGGGGACCTGATCGCGGGGGCGGGGCTGCCGCGGGTCGTCGAGCTCGATTGGTTCGAGTCGCACGAGGTGAAGACGGCCAAGGGGCGCCTGCGGATCACGCTGGTGCCGGCGCAGCACTGGTCGATGCGCGTCCCGTGGGATCGCAACAAGCGCCTCTGGGGCGGCTTCGTGTACGAAGGCGACGACGGCACCGCGTACCACGCGGGGGACACGGCGTTCAGCGAGATGGTGTTCCGCCAGATCGGAGAAGCGTTCCCGTCGATCGACTGGGCGATGCTTCCGATCGGGGCCTACGACCCGACGTGGTTCATGTCGCCGCAGCACATGGGCCCCGAGGACGCGACGCGCGCGTTCGATCTCCTGGGCGCGAAGATCCTGTGCGCGATGCACTGGGGGACGTTCAAGCTGACGGACGAGCCGATGGGCGAGCCGCCGCAGCGCGCGCGGCGTGCCTTTGCGGAGGGGAAGCGCGGCGACGAGCGGCTCCACGTCTACGACATCGGAGAGATGCGCGACCTCGTGCGGATCTGACGTGGCGCGCGCGGAAGCCAGCTCGCCGCGACACCTGCTCGCGCTCGATGGGCTCCGCGCGGCGAGCATCATCCCCGTCGTGTGGCATCACTCGACGCCGCGGCCGCTCGAGGGTGCGCTCGGGCGGGGGCCGCTCGGAGTGGATCTGTTCTTCGCGTTGAGCGGGTACTTGATCACGTCGCTCTTGTTGCGCGAGCGGAGGGCTGCGGATGGGGGCGGCCGGATCGATCTGGCGCGCTTCTGGGCGCGCCGGAGCCTGCGGCTGTTCCCGCTCTACTACTTGGTGCTCCTGTTCTACGTGGGATGGGCCGCGTTGCTCGCGCCGGAGCCGGTGCGGGGGCACTTCTTCCGGTGCCTGCCGTTCTATGCAACCTACACGGGAAATTGGTTCGCGCCCGGGGCGGATCACCCGGTGCTGTTCGCGTTCTCGTGGTCGCTCGCGACCGAAGAGCAGTTCTACGTGCTCTGGGCGCCGGTGCTGCGATTCGTCCGCGGGGTCGTGGGGCCGGCGTTGGTGATGCTCGGACTCGTGGTGCTCGATCAGCTCGCGGAGCGCGGAGTGGTGCTGGAGGCGGGGACGGAGCTGCATCGAATCGTGACGAGCTTCGCGACGCCGATCGGTCTGGGGTGTCTGGTGGCGTTGGCGTGCGATCACGACCGTCTCGGGCCGGTCGTCGTCCGTGTGCTGCGCTCGAACGTGACGCGGGCGACCGCGCTGCTGCTGGCGCTGGCGGCGTTTGCGATCGGGATCCCGCTGTTGCTGGCGCACGCGTCGTTCGCGCTGTTGGTCGGTTGCGCTGCACACGAGGATGGGTCGTTGCTGTTCGGGTGGGCGAGGCGCCCCGCGGCGGTATGGGTCGGGCGGGTGAGCTATGGGATCTACTTGTTGCACGTGACCGTGATCGCGGTGGTTCACCGCGTTTTTCCGTCGCTGCGGGAGTCGGCGGCGTTCGTGTTCGCGGTGTCGTTGCCGCTGTCGATCGCGCTGGCGAGTGGGGCTTTCCAGTTGGTCGAGAGGCCGCTGCTGGGGCTGCGGGCGCGGCTGCGGGTGGGTGCATGAACTCGACGCCGTGAGCCGACGATCTACAATGCGACCCGTGCGTAGCCTTCTCCTCGTTCCGCTTCTCGTTCTTCCCTTCGGCCTCGAGGCGTGTGACACGAACGCCGACGACGTGGCCACCGATGCGTCGGTGACCAAGGACGCTGCTCCGGACCTCTGCGATCTAGATGCGTTCTCGGGCAACGGCAACGCGTGCCGCGCGGTTTCGACGCGAGTGTGCTTTGCCTTCTGCGACGCGGGCGGCTGCAAGTGCGTGCAAGGCGCGTCGGGCCCCATCTGGAAGTGCGTGAACGACTTTTCGTGCTTCCCAGACGCCGCACCGACCGACGACGCGGGACCCGACGACGCCACCACCGACGGCCCGACGACCACCGACGGCGCAGCCGACGCGGCGGACGCCGCCACCGACTGACGGCCTGCACGGAAGGAAGGGAGGTCCCCCCCGCCGAGGGGGCGTGCGGACGCGCGCCGGCGAACGATCGGCGACGACGCGGCTGGCCCAGTCACCGAGTCCGCGGAGGCGCACGCCGGCGAACGATCCCGAGAGTGGCGCTCGCCACCCCTCGCCATGGCGCGCCACTCCAGATAGTTCCGGCACGGATAGAGAAACCTCCCAGATCTTCGGACCTGTGAGCAGATGAGCGACTGGCCTCGCTCTTGCTCAGACCATCCGCATGGACCGCGTAGTCTTCGATGTCCGACGTGCGGGGGTCTGCTACGTCACGCGCGCCGCGAAGCTCCTCTCGCGTTGGAGCTTCACGCATACTCGAGTCGACGTTTTCACCATTCACTCCCAGGTCATCGCACGCCACGGGGTGGTCCTTCAGTGCGACATCCGCGCGCGGCTCGGCGTGTCGCGCTCCACGATGAGCATGATCATGGCCCGCCTCGAGAAGCGCGGGCTCATCGCGCGGCGGCGGGCCGAGCACGACCGTCGTCACATCGTGGTGACGATCACGGACCTGGGCCGCCAGGCGTTCGACGAGCTCCGCGCACACGTGGGCGCGGGATTGCTGACACCGCACGTCGATGGGCATCTCATGCTCCACGACTACCGAACCCCCGTGCCTGTGCTCCGAACGCGGCTCCTCCAGCTCGTGAGTGTCGTGCGCAACCAGTTTGGAGACTTCTCACGCAGTCCCTACCCACCCTGACCCTCTCGAGCAACGCCGCGCGAGTCAGCGGCGATCGACGGGCCCATCCAACCGAGGGCGTTGCATCGTTCCGAGCGTTGCAAGGCGAGCGTGCGCCGGCGCGATCGATGCCGCAGCCTCGAGCGTGGGCGCGCCGACCACGGTGACCCAACGTGCGATCGGTTCGAATGCGGACGGCGCCCACGGCATCACGTGCACCGCGCGCCCCGACGGCGGGAGCAGCAATCCGGGAGCAAATCCGACCAGGGAGCTCCCGCCCCGATGAAGCGTGCCTGCCATCGCGACGGCGTCGGCCCAGCGCGCAGACTCCTCGCGCTCGGATTCGGTAAGGATTCCGCGCGGAACGTCACGGCCGCGTGCTTCGAGGGCAGCCGCAAGCTCTCCCGCGAACGCCGGCGCGGCGCTCACGGCGCTGGACGAAGAGCCGAGCTCTTCGACGAACACGATGCGGGGGCTCAGACAGCCCCTCTGATCGAATGCGACCACGTCGCGCGCGAGCGCGAGCGCCGCCG
This sequence comes from Polyangiaceae bacterium, assembly GCA_044224495.1. Classification (GTDB taxonomy): domain Bacteria; phylum Myxococcota_A; class Polyangia; order Polyangiales; family Polyangiaceae; genus JBGAKG01. Next base: position 52,569 of record JBGAKG010000011.1, read on the forward strand.
CCGCGTGCGGCGTCCCCGCCGGCAGAAAGGCCACCCCCATCCCGGTGCCGTGGCCGACCACCGGGACCCTCGCCACCGATCGTACGCCGGCGATCGTCTGGTCGTGGCCATAGACGTGCAGCTCCCCCTCTTCCAGCTCCCCTACCCCTATGTCGGCCAGACGGAGCCACGGCGCCGCCAGCGATTCGACCAGAGCCTTCGCGAAGACGGGCTCGCGGCTCGAGGGGCGGACCGTCACTTGCGGCGCTGCGGCCCTCGCCAACACCAGCGAGCGGAGCGCTCCGACGAAGACGTTCGCGGACAGCACCACGTGCACCCGCGCGACCGGCCGTGCAGAGGCCACCAGCACATCGAGCTCTTCATCCGTCACGTCGAGCTCCAAATGCTCGCGCAGCGCCAACTCGACCCCCTCGCGCGACAGCCCCGTGCTCGCCACGAGCGCCGGCACGATCGCCGGATCGCTCGCCACGCGCGCGGCCGCCGACACGATGGCCCGCAAGTCCGCGCGGCTCACGCCAGGATCTCGTCGATCGCGATCGAGCAGCCCCGCGGCGCAGCCCCCGGCGCCCGCCCCAGGAGCTCGAAGCCACCGCTCACCCGCCGCACGCGATCCTGCGTCACGATCGCGAACGCACTGTCGACGTTCGCGAGATCCTCGATTCGCGCGATCCCAACTTCGCCCGATGGCACCGCCACCAGCGTCTCCGGATCGACCGGCACGACGCGCGCCCACGGCGGTTCGCGATACACCCCCTCGGTCGCATAGAACTGACTCGACAGCTCCGTCATCCCGTACTCGCTGCGAACCGCCGCCGGCTCGATCGCGAAGAAGCGCGCGAGCTCCGCCGTCAGCGTCGGCCCGTCCACCTCGCGCGAGCGCCCCTTGAAGCCCCCCGTCTGCATCAGTCGACTGCCGCGCGGCAACCGAAACGTAATCCCGTCATTCCCGTCGAGCAGGTGCACGAACGCGAACGACGTCCCACACACGAGCACCGGCGTCTCTTCCGTCAGCGCCCGCGCGATCCGGCGATCGAGGCGCGCCAGATCGAGCACGTCCCCCTCCAGGTAGAACGCGCTCTCCTCCGCCGCCGGCCCGAACCGCGCCACGAAGAGCGCGAGCATGTGCGTCAGCGAAGAGTCCGGCAGCTCCTGCGGCGAAGGGCCGACCACCAGCACCGGCAAGGGCGTCTGCATCCCGTCGAGCAGCGCCGCGCGCGCGAAGGCTTCCGCCCCACGGTCGTAGGTCGCCGTCGTCCGAAAGGCGTGCGTCCCCCGTTGTCCCAACGTGGTACCGCTCGTCCGAAACGTCACCCGCGTCTCGCTCTCCGGAAACGCCGACACCCGAGCGACCTTGAAGGCGTCCGTCGGGACCGCCGGCGCATCGGACGCCCGCCGAATCGCGCTCGCGTCCACCCCCCGCGCCGCGAGCAGCTTCGCGTAGGCCGGCACGTGCTTGGCCTGATAGCGCGCGATGGAGACGGCGAGCCCCTCGAAGGACTCGGGCATCTCGCGCCCCTCTCCGAACGCCGTGATCATCGAGCGCACGCGCGCGTGGAGCGCGTCACTCTCGGAGGCGTGGAGGCACGTCGTCATGGGAGGCATGACTTCTACCCCACCCGCGCGCACCGCGCACATCCCCGTCGCGGTCGAGCCGGCTCAGAGAACGGCGCCCAACGCGTCCGCGAACCCGTCCAGCAGCGGCTCCTCGATCTCCAGCGGCGGCGTCAGGGTGATCACGTTCCCCTCGACACCTCCCGTGAGCACGATGTAGCCGCGCTCCAAGAGCTTCCGCCCCGTGGCCAGCGCGCGCGCGGCGTCGTCCAGGACGATCCCGAGCATCAGCCCGCGCCCGACGATGCGCGCCTTCGTCCCCGCCGCCCTCTCGAGCCGCTCGACGAAGCGCGCCCCGACGTAGCGCGCCCGCACGGCCAGATCGCGGTCGCGCAGCGTCTTCAACGTCGCGAGCGCAGCCGCACACGCCAGCGGGTTGCCGAAGTGGGTCGCGGTGTGGATCGCCGTTCCCCCGTGCGCCCCCCACGCCGCCATCACTTCCTTCGTCCCGATGCACGCGGAGATGGGGACGCCCCCACCGAGTCCCTTCCCGAGACACAAGAGGTCCGGGACGATCCCCGCCTCACCCGACGCCAAGACCGCCCCCGCCCGGCCGAGGCCCGTCCAGATCTCGTCGACGACGAGCAGCGCGCCGGCCCGATCGCACAGCGCCCGCAGCTTCGGCAGAAACTCCGGCGGCGGCACCACGCACCCACCGCGCCCGAGGATCGGCTCCACCAACACCGCCCCGATCGTCCCCGACACCAACGCCGCCTCCACGTGGAGGATCGCGTCGTCGAGCTCCTCGGCCGCCGCCGGGTAGGGCGCGAACGTCGCCTTGATGCCGAGCTGTCCCAAAAAGGGACGACGGAAGCCCTCGTTCAGCCCGCACGCCGCGAGCGGCCCGTGGCTCAGCCCGTGGTACGCGCCGCGAAACGCGACGATCGCGCTCCGCCCCGTCACGAGCGCCGCCGTCTTCAGCGCCGCCGTCACCGCATCCGCGCCGCTCAGCCCGAACATCATCCGTGCGCCCGGCGCCGGGAACAGCGCGACGAGCGCCTCGCCGAGCTCCGCCTTCACCTCGCTGCCGTAGACGTCCCCGAGCGCGAGCGCGAGCGTCTGGCTCTGCGCCGCCACCGCCGCCTGCACCGCGGGGTGCTGGTGCCCGAGAAGCAGCGCCCCGAAGCCGGCCGTGAGGTCGACGTACCGGTTCCCATCCACGTCCCACACGTTCGCGCCGAGCCCGCGCGCGTACACGATCGGCGCCTGGTCCTCGCCGCTCGCGGCGGCGCGCGCCTCGCGCCGCGCCTCGAACGCCGGCGATTCGATCGCGGCGAGCCGGTCGCCGACGGCGCGCGCGCGCGGTCCCGGTGGAGCGACGAGGATCTCCGGCGGGAGCGACGCCGTCACGCGACGACGCGGTTGCGTCCGCCGCGCTTCGCTTCGTACAGCTTCTCGTCCGCGCGCTTGATGAGCTCGGTGCCGGAGCGATCCGACTCCGCCAGCTCGGCGACGCCGACCGAGATCGTCACCTTGATCAGCTCGTTCTGGAAGACGAAGCGCGACTGCTCGACCTTCTCGCGCAGGCCCTCGGCCAGCGCGCGCCCGCCATCGAGGCTGGTCTCCGGCAGGACGATCGCGAACTCTTCACCGCCGTAGCGCGCGAAGACCTCGTCGCGCCGGATGCGGCCCTGCACGATGCGCGCGAGCTCCTTGAGCACGAAGTCGCCGGCGAGGTGCCCGTGGTAGTCGTTGATCTTCTTGAAGTGATCGATGTCGAACATCATGAAGGAGAGCTCGCGCTGGTGACGCCGCGCGCGAATGATCTCTTTCTCGAGGGCCTCGAGCAGGTAGCGCTTCACGTGCGCCTGCGTGAGACCGTCGATGATCGTCATCCGGTAGATTTCTTCGTGGTACTGCGCCTCGACGTCCTGACCGGACAGGTACTTGAAGATCGTCGGGCCGACCTTGATCCGGTCGCCGTTGGAGAGCGGCTGCTCGCGGACGATCTGATCGTCGTTCACGTACGTGCCGTTCGTCGAGTTGTCGTCGACCGCCCACCACGTCGCCGCGCGCTGCTCGAAGTGCACGTGCTTGCGCGACACGGAGTCGCCCTCGAGCACGATGTGGTTCTCCGCCCCGCGCCCCACCCGCATCGGGCTCACGTCGAGGACGAACCGCTTCCCGAGGAGCGTCGGCTCCTTCGTGTAGATCACGACGAGGCAATCACCGCCCTTCGGCTTTCCATCGCCGTCGCCGAGCGGTTTCTGAACGATCGTGGTGACGCGCGTCTTCTCGTCCGATTCCGTCAATCCGCGCCTCCCCAACCGTCTCGCATGAACGCGAAGGATATCATAGCGCCGAAACGGCCCAACCCTACCCCGGTCCGAGGAGCCGGGCGCACAAAAGCTCTCGCAAACTCGCGGGTAGGTCAATGTCGTATTCGACCCATGCGACTCGGTTCGACGACTCGAACCCGTCTCGGAAGTGGGCACGCGGCGCGTTCTTGCGCGGCACCAGCCACTCCCCCGGCGGCAGCGATAGATCGGCATGATCCGCCGCTTCCAGGTGCCGTTCGACCCGCACGCCGGCCCGCGCCAGGAGCCTCAGAAAGCGCTCCGGCCGCGCGATCGCCGTCGCGACGTTTACGCCGTCATCTCCCCGCGCAGCCGCCCACGCGGCGAGGGGCACGCCAGGGCCCCCACCCCGGCTCTGCACCCGCATCCCGACGCGCGGCGCCACGTGATGCGCAACCTCGAGGTTGGCAGAATCACCCACGCACACCACCGCGTCGGCCGCAGCGACCAGACGCGCCGGGGCCGCGCGGAGGTCCCCGCGCGGCGGGCACGCACCGCTCCCGAAGGGCGCCTCCGGATCGAGCGCCAGCAACGCGACCACGCGCGCATCGTCCCGAGGGTCCAGCTGCGCCAACGCGAGCGGCCCATCCAACACGAGAACCCGCGCGCCCACCACGAGCGCCGCGTGATCGACGGCCGCCTGCCGCGACGGCCCCACCACGACCGGGACCCGAGCGTCGGCGAGCGCGAGCGCCGCTTCGGCCGCCTCGTCCCCCGCCCCTACGTCGCCCGGCGCCACGATCTTCGCCGCGCTCACGCGCGCACCGTAGCCATGCCCGACGAACGCCACCGAGGTCTCCCCATCGACGAACGTCCGCGCGAGCATCCGCGCGCACGCGATCGCGAGCGGCGTCTTCCCCGAGCCGCCCAACGTGGCTCCCCCGATCGTCACCGCGCGCACGCCCGCCGGCAGCACGACCGGCCGCGCGATCGGCGCCACCGCGCCCCACAGCGCGGCGATCGTCCCGAGCCCGGGGAAGTCCGTCCCACGCTCGAGCGCGCGCGCAATTCGCCGGCGGGGAGCATCGATCCACATCGCGCGCGTAGGCTATCCTGGGCGGCGGTGAAGATCGACGCGTGGCGCGCAGCGCGACGGTTTCTCGACGGCGAGCGCGAGCGCCAGCGCGAGGTGCTCGTCCACGGCGATCGACTCGGCGCGCTCAAGGTCGAGCGCATGTCGGCCTCCGCGTTCGCCTTCCTCCGCGGCAGCGCCCGACTCTTCTACGAGCTCGTCGCCTCCGATCCCGACGTCGCCGGCGACGGGCCCGAGGGGTGGCTCGTCGGCGATCTCCACCTCGAGAACTTCGGCGCCTTCCGAACCGGCTCCGGCGACGACGTCGCGTTCGACGTGAACGACTTCGACGACGCCGCGCGCGGCCCACGCCGGCTCGACGTCCTTCGCCTCGCCACCAGCACGCTCCTCGCCGCGCCGCTGCTCGGCATGCGCGGGCGCGCCGCGCTCGATCTCGCGGAGTCGCTCCTCGAAGGCTACGCGCGCGCTCGCTCCGAGAAGGGCAAGCCTCCCCACGCCGTCGCGCGCTTGCTCGAGCGCGTGCGGCGGCGCAGCCGCGGCGAGCTCCTCGCGCACCGGACCGAGCTCCACCACCACGAGCGCCGGTTCCTCCTCGGCACGCGGTACCTCCCTCTCCCGCGTGCGCTCCGCGCGCGCGCCGAGCGGGCGTTCGTCGAGTACCTCGTCGACGCGGGCGCCAACCCTCGCGCCGAGACGTACGCCATCCGCGACGTCGCCTTCCGCGTCGCGGGCACCGGCAGCCTCGGCGCGCTGCGCGTCGCCGTCCTCACGCGCGGCAAGGGCGGCCCCGACGGCCACTGGTTGTTCGATCTCAAGGAAGAGCGGCGCGCCGCGCTCGCCCACGTCGTCCCCGGCACCAAACGCCGCCACGTCATCGAGGCCATGCGCGCCTGTTTGCGCGATCCCCCGATCGCGCTCGGGCGCGCGAAGCTCGACGGCATCCCGCTCGTCGGCCGGCGTCTCGCTCCGCAGGAGGACAAGCTCGCGCTCGCCACCCTCCCTCCCACCGAGCTCCGCGAGCTCGTGCCGTGGCTCGGCGGCGTGGCCGCACACCTCCACGCGCGCTCGGGCGAGCCGCTCCGGCTCGGCACCAAGGCGCGCACCCGTCTCCTCGACGACGCCGTGGTGCTCGCGGGCGCGCACGAGTCGATCTACCTCGCGTTCGTCGCGCTGGGTCGCCGATGACGGCGCGCGGCACCGACGAGGCACGCGCGTTCTTCGACAAAATCGCGCGCCGCTACGATCGCTCGTACGCGCTCGCCGGCGAAGCGGCGCGCGTTCGGATGGAGGCCGTGCTCGCCCTCGTGGGCCGCAGCCCCAGCCCCAAGCGCATCCTCGATCTCGGCGTGGGAACGGGCCGCGAGCTCAGCGCGCTCCAAGCCGGCGGGCACGAGGTCGTCGGGCTCGAGATCGCGCCCGCCATGATCGAGCTCTGCCGGCGACGCGCGCACCCGATCACCGTCGTCGAGGGCGACCTCTGGGCCCCGTGGCCGTTCGAGCCCCGCTCGTTCGACGCCATCCTCGCGCTCCACGGGACGCTCGCCCACCCGCCCGAGCCAGCCTCCCTCCGCGCGCTCTTCGCGAACGCCGCGCGCGTGCTTCGGCCGAACGGCGTCTTCGTCGCGGAGCTCCCCACGCCGGCCTGGCTCGAGCGCGCGCGGAGCGACGGTCGCATCCAGTCGATCGCATCCGCCGGAGTCTCCGCGCGCTTCGTCGACGACGTGAACGGCGCCGCGATCACGATCCGCCTCCACCCCGAGGAAGACTGGCGCGCCGCCGCCGAGGGGTTCCGCGTCGCGTTCGAGCCGATCGACGACGGCGAGGTGCGCCTCGTCGCACACGCGGTAGGCTGAGCCGTGCCCTTGGTTCCCCCGTCCCGCTTCGCCACCGGCTTCCTCGCCCTCGCCCTCGCCCTCGCCGCCGCTCCCGCGCACGCCAACGGTCGCATCCCGGAGGCGAACCAGCTCGTCGTCGACGAGACCGATCCCACGTTCCTCGTCCTCCGCACGTCCTACGGGCTGCTCGTCAGCCACGATCGCGGGGCGCACTGGGATTGGATCTGCGAGAGCGCGTTCGGAAACAGCGGGACCTACGATCCGCCGATCGCGATCGCGAGCGGCCAGGCACTCTACCTGGGCACATTCGACGGCCTCGAGGTCTCCGGGAACGGCGGCTGCTCGTGGACGCGCCCGCCCCCGCTCGACGCGCGCTACGTCCTCGACGTCGCCACGCGCCCGGGCGCACCGAACGAGACCGCAGCGATCACGAACAACGGCGTCACGATCGACGGCGGCTTCTTCTACGACTCGTGGCTCGCGCGCTCGAGCGACGGAACGAAGACGTGGAGCCTCGTCGGAGCAGCCTTCGATCCCACCCTCGTGCTCGACACCGTCGACTTCGCGCGGAGCGACGCTCAACGTGTCTACGTCAGCGCGCGCCACACGACACCGACCGCCGAGGGCTTTCTCCTCGTCTCCCTCGACGGCGGCAAGACGTTCGTGTCGCGCGCGATCCCCTTCGTCGACGGCGACGTCGCGGCCTACATCGCCGCGGTCGATCCCAGCGCCCCCGATCGCGTCTACGTCCGCACCGCTTCCTTCGGCGACGGCGGCGCGAAGATCACGGCGGGCCGGCTCCTCGTCACGGACGACGCTGGGAAGACGTGGACCGAGCGCTGGCGCGGGGGACCGCCGCTCGGCTTCGCCCTCTCCCCCGACGGAAAGAAGGTCTGGATCGGCTCCGGGTTCGGTGGCCTCTGGGCCGCCGACACGACCTCGTTCGCGTTCGCGGAGGTGCAATCGTTCATCGTGAAGTGCCTCGCTGCGACCAGCGACCGGCTCTACGCGTGCTCGACCGAGAACGCACCGGCGGACGCGGACCCGACGAGCGGGTTCATCCTCGGCGAGTCGCTCGACCAGGGCGCCTCGTTCTCGTCGGTCTACAAGCTCAAGCAGATCCGCGGGCCCCTCGCGTGCGCCAGCGGTACGGACACGGCGAAGTGCGCCGCGGAGTGGCCGCAGCTCCAGCTCAACCTCGGCATCGACGCCGGCAAGCCCGTGACGCCCCCTCCGCCGAGCGAGCCCTCGTCGTGCGGGTGCACGAGCGTCGGCTCCCCCGCGAGCGGTGCGGGGGCCGCGCTGACGCTGCTCGTGACGTGCGCGCTCGGCGGCGCCGCGCTCCTGCGCCGGCGCCGCCGCTGACGCCGCCTCAGACCTCGAACTCGGCCTTCTCGAGCAGCTCCGTCACGCGCCACAGGAAGCTGTTCGCGGCGACACCATCGACGATGCGGTGATCGTACGAGAGCGCCATGTACATGATCGGGTGGATCGCCATCATGTCCTCGCCGCCGGGGCCCTCCACGACGACGACGCGCTTCTGGATCTCGCCCATGCGCAGGATGCCGACGTTCGGCTGGTTGATGATCGCGCCGCCGAAGAGGTTCCCCTTGATGCCGGGGTTCGTGACGCTGAACGTGGCGCCGCTCAGATCGTCGACCGTGATCTTGCCGTTCTTCGCGCGCTTCGCGACGTCGTCGATCGCGCGCACGATGCCGCGCACGCCCAGCTCGTCCGCGCGCCGAATCACCGGCACGACGAGACCGTCGGGCGAGTCGACGGCGACGCCCATGTTGACGTCTTTGAAGACGACGTACGAGTCGTCGAGCACGCGCGCGTTGAGCTGCGGGTTCTCGCGGAGCGCACGCGCCGCCGCGACGACGACGAAGGCGAGCATCGTCAGCGCGTGCCCTTCCTTCTTGTAGCGATCCTTGTTCGCCTCGCGCAGCGCGGCGGCCTTGTGGAGATCCACCTCGGCCACGGTCACGACGTGCGGCGAAGCGAACTTCGAGTACGTCATGTGGTCGGCGGTGATCCGACGGCGACGGGTGAACGGGATGACCTGGTCACCGTCGTTCGGGCGATAGGGCGGCACCTTGAAGGCGCCGTAGCCCGCGCCCGGGATCGGCGGCACGAAGCCGCCGCTCTGGTTGATCAGCGCCGCGAGCTTCTGCGGAGCGCCTGCCGTGGCCGCGGCCGGAGCGGCCGGAGCCACCGCCGGGCGCGCGCGCTGCACGTCGTCCTTCGTGATGCGACCGTGCTCGCCCGTACCCGAGACGCCGCTGAGGTCGACGCCTTGCTCGCGCGCTTCGCGCCGGACCGACGGCGAAGCGAGCGGCGACGCCGCGGCCGGGCCGTTGGCGGCTGCCGCCGCGGGAGCTGCTTCGCGCGGCGCGCTCGCCGCCGGAGCCGCGACGCTGGCCGGGCCCGCACCCTCCTCGATCTGAGCGAGGACGGTCTTCACCGGGATCACGTCGCCCTCCTTCACGAGGAGCTTCGTCACGCGACCGCTCACGGGAGCCGGCACCTCGGCGTCCGCCTTGTCGGTCGAGATGACGAGGATCGGCTGATCCTTCTGCACCACGTCACCCTCGCGGACGAGCCACTTGGTGAGGGTGCCCTCGGTGACGCTTTCACCGAGCTGCGGGAGCGGAACGTCGATGGCCATGAACTCTCCTTAAGACGGAGTCTTTTACGCCCCTAGCGGCGGCTTCGCAACGCGACGGAGGCGCACGAGATGGTAGCCATCCGTTCCGTGCTGCGCCGGGGTCAACCGTAGGGCCGATTCCCCCACCGAAAAGCCGGGGAGCGAATCCGCGTCGCCCGCCGGAGCCCGCTCGAATTCCGGGCTCTCGGCAAGGAACCGGTCCACCACGCCCGTCGACTCCTCGTCGAGGACGCTACAGACCGCGTACACGAGAATGCCCCCTGGACGCACCCGCGTCGCCGCGCGGCGGAGGATCGCGCCCTGGAGCGCCGCCAGCTCGGCGATCGTCCGCTCCTGGCGGCGGAGCAGCAGGTCCGGCCGTCGCCGGAGCGTTCCGACCCCCGAGCACGGCGCGTCCACGAGGACTCGGTCGTACCCTTCTGGTACATCGCCGCTGCCCACCGCCCAATCCACGGCGTGGGTCGCGCGGACCGGCGTGCCACGCGCGGCGAGCTCGGCGACGAGCCGCTCGAGCTTCGGCTCGTGCAGATCGCACGCATCGACCGCGCCACTGGGGCCGACGAGCTCGCAGAGGAGCGCCGTCTTGTTGCCCCGCCCCGCGCACGCATCGAGCACCGTCTCGCCCGGGCGCGCGCCGAGCGCGAGCGCCACCACCTGCGAGCCCTCCTCTTGCACCGCGAGGCGCCCGTCCGCCATCCCCGGGAGATCCCGCGGCCGCCCCGCGCGCTGCGCGAGGATCGCGAGCGGCGACACGCGCCCCTCGACGAACGTGGCGGACGCGTCGTGGGCCGCGAGCTCGACGAGCACCGCCGCGCGCTCCGCGCCCGGTCGCACGCGCAGCCCGATCGGCGGCTCGTCGGCGGAGAGGAACGCGCGCGCCCCCTCCGTCCCGAGCGCGCGCTCCAGCGACGCGCGGAGCCACGCCGGACACGAGGCGAGGAGCGCCTCGCTGCGGAGCGACGGATCGCCCGCCCGCGCCGCCGCGTCGGCCGCGACCTTCCGCAGCACGGCGTTCACGAACCCTCCCACCTCGCGCCCGAGCTCCGCCCGCACCCCGCCGACGGCCGCATCCACCGCGGCGAACGCGGGCACGCGCGCGAAGTTCAGCTGGTACGCCGCGAGCAGCAGCGCCGCCCGCACGGGGTGCGGCTGCTTCGCGAGCGGGCGCTTCGCGTGCGCGTCCACCCGCGCGGTCAGCCAGGGAAGCACGCGAAGGGTGCCGTAGACGAGCTCGGTGGCGAACGCACGGTCGCGCGGCTCCAGCTGGGGCGCGCGCTCGATCTCGCCGTCGAGCGCGGCCGCCGCGAACGCATCGTCCCGGAGCACGCGGACGAGCGCACGCGCCGCCACGCTCCGAGCATCCGGGACCCGCGCGCGCGCCGTCATTTTCCGTCGCGCGAGAACAGCTCGTGCACTTGCGCCGCGATGTCGGACCACTTGCGCTGCACGTCGTTCTTGAACGCCAGCGCCATCAACAGGACGAGCATGCTCATGCCGACGAGGCTCGCCATCTCGCGGACGCGCCGCGTGAGCGGCCGCCGCCGCGCGCCCTCGATGAAGATGAACGCGAGCTGCCCGCCGTCCAAGACCGGGATCGGCAGCAGGTTGATGAGCCCCAAGTTCACCGACACGAGCGCCATCGCCCACGCGAAGTGCGACGGGCCCTGCGCCCCCGCGCGCCCGGCGACGTCGTAGAGCGTGATCGGACCGCTCACGGACGACAGGCTCACGCGCCCCTGCACGAGCCGCAGGAGCCCGTAGCCGACGAACTCGATCGCCTTCCACGTCTCCGAGACGCCGTGCGAGAGCGCATAGCGGATCCGCCGATCGTTCGGGACCATCTTGTCCGGCGCGTTCGGAGCCCAGTGCGTCGTGTGGAAGACGTAGCGCTCGTAGTGTTGGCCGAACTCGTCGTCCCACTGTTCGTTGCGGAGCGCGAAGGTCCCCGCCATCGGGACACCATCGCGCGTCCACTCCAGCTTGCGGGCGGAGCTCTTCCCGAGCAGGAGCTCGTCCGCGAACGTCGACCAACGCCGCTGCGCTGCGCCGTCGAGCGCGACGATCCGATCGCCCGCGCGGAGCCCGGCCTCGAACTCGCTCGACTCGGGCGGCACGAACGCGACGTAGAGGTCGGAGCTCTCGATCCCCGTCCGCGTGAAGACGTCGTCCGCGCGCGCCTTCGCGTCCAGATCGGTCTTCACGTCGGCCGCGCGCGCGAGCGGGGTGAGCGTCGCCACCTGCGGCTCGAGGAGCGCCATGTCGGCGAGACCGCCGAGCGCGTCGGTCACGTCGACCGGACGGAGGTACGCGAGGACCACGGCGTCGCCCCGGTTCTGCGCGAGGATCTCGGCGAGCTCCGTGAAGCGCTCCACCTTGCGCCCGTTGATCGCAGTGATGCGATCGAACGTGCGGAGCCCCGCGCGGTAGGCGGGAGAGTCGGGCTTCGGCACGCCGATCACGGGCGCGGGGAAATTCGGCTGCACGCCGATCCGCCCGTTGTGCTCTTCGATGTCGAGATCCTTGAGCTCCGACTCGTCCTTCGGGACGATCGTGAGCTCCTGCTGCCGGCCGTCACGCTCGATCTTGAAGTGGAGCGTCTTGCCCGCGTTCTTCTGGACGATCGCCTGGATGTCGGGGAAGGACGCGACCTCGGTCCCTTCGATCGAGAGGATCCGATCTCCCGGCAGGAGCTTGCCGTCCGCCGGCTTCCCGGGCGACACGTTCCCCACGACCGGCGGGAGGAGCTCGGCGCTCTCGAAGTACACCGCGGTGTAGAGCAGCACCGGGAACAGCACGTTCATCGCCGGCCCGGCGAGCACGATCAGGATGCGCTTCCAGACGGCCTGCGCTTCGAAGGTGCGCTTCTCGTCCTCGGGCGCGATCGTCTCGCCGCCCTTCGACTTCTCGAGCATCTTCACGAAGCCGCCGAGCGGCAGCAGGCCGACGCAGTACTCGGTCTCCTTCCCGCGGACGCGGAGGATCTTCGGACCGAAGCCGAGGCTGAAGGTGAGGACCTTCACGTTGAAGGCCTTCGCCATCGCAAAGTGACCGAGCTCGTGGACGAACACGAGCACGCTCACCAGGATGATGAAGTACAGAAAGTCCATCGCGGAGGCCTGAAAGCGCGGGTTCTAGCATATTCTTGTCCTCTGCTCCCCGGCCGAGGCAGGATGCCCCGATGCTGCTTCCTCGCGTGCGGCGTGGGCTCCGGCTCCACGTCATCGGCGCAAGCCTCGGTCTCGCGTGGCTCCTCGTCGCCAGCGACGCCGCTGCGGTCCGCCCGTTCGTCACCGACGACGCACGCGTCGTCGGGCGCGGTCAGATGCAGCTCGAGACGTGGTTCCGCGTCGAGCCGAACTCGTTCCAGCACTGGGCGGTCGGTGCGGTCGGCCCGAACGAGCACATGGAGCTCTCCGTGGGCTTCGTCCACGGCGTCGGTCGCGACGAGAAGAACGACCAGCAGTACTCCATCGGCGGCCCGCTCTTCCAAGGCAAGTTCCTCGTCCACGATCCGATCCGGAACTCGTGGCCCGGCGTCGCGGTCGTCATCGGCGGGCTCGTGCCCGCGGGGCGCGGCAGCCTCGAGCCCGAGGGCTGGGCGGGGTTCGCGTACCTGTCCCTCACGGAGTCGCTCTGGAAAGAGGACCGCATCCTCGTGCACGGCAACATCGGCTTCACCGGTGCCGCGCTCGAAGGGCGCGGGGCGGCGTTCACCTTCGGGGTCGGAACGGAGTTCCGCATCTACGGCGTGTGGCACGGCATCGCGGAGCTCTACTCCGGCGACCCGTACGTCGGCTCGGTCGCCGGCGCGGTGCAGCTCGGCTTCCGCTTCTTCTTCCAGGACCACCTGCAGCTCGACATGACCGGTGGCACCGGGATCTTCGGTGAGAAGCAGCTCCCGCCGTTCTTCGGCATGGGCGTGCGGCTCGTGACCCACCCGCTCTGGTAGCTCTGCCGTGTCAGTGGATGCGGAGCAGGATCTGGCGCGCGTAGAAGAGGGGTGAGACCAGCCCGATCGGAACGGGCGGCAGCATGCCGCCCAGGTTGACGCGATAGAGCGTGACCCCGAGCTTCCGGCCGAAGCCGAGATCTGCGAGCGGATCCCGCTCGGAGCCTCCGATGGTGACCTCGACGTCCGCGCGCCGTGCCTCGATGATCTCCTCGCGCGGCGTGAACGCGACGATGCGCGGCATCGCGAAGCCGAGCGCGCTCCGCACGTTGCGGTGGGGGCGGCCGAGCATCGGCGGGGGATTCGGGATCACCTCACCGAGCGTGCCCTCCATCCGGACGAGCTCGGCGCCGCGCCGCGTGGCCACGCCCGAGAATCGATCGCCGTCGATCGACCACGTGATCTCACCCATCTTCTTCGGGTAACCGAAGAGCTCGCGGCCCAGAATGAGCGCGACGTCGTCGTCCACGATCATCCAGGGCGAGAAGACGGTGCGCATGCCCCAGTGCTTCACGTGGAGGAACAGGCCCGCCTCGCGGTAGACCGACTTGAACGTGTTGTCGGGGAACCACGCGAGGAAGACCGACGCCCGCGCAGGTTCTGCGAGCTTCAAGGCCGGGGGCAGCCAGCGCCGCGCGATCGAGCCGTCGATCTCGAAGTCGGCGATGAGGTAGTGCGCGTCGCGGTAGATCCAGTCGCGGCGCGGCATCATCGCCTTCAGGCGCTCGAGCGCGGTCTCGTCGGCCGTCATGGGGTCGGAGCATACAGCGTCGTCCGACGCGAGCCAGAGCCCCGGCGTCAGCACCTGTCGCGTCCAAGTAGCTGTCGCGTCTGCGGGCCCGCCCCCGCAACCCAAATACCGCGACCGGGTTGCCTCCATCCCCGAAGAGTAGTGATAGGCTGGAGGTTCGGAGAGAGCTCAGCTCTCCCGGGCGTGCCATGACGAAGGGTATTTCGCCGCTCCTCGGCTACAACAACAACGTCCGGCACAAGAACCGTGTCTTCCACATCCAGACGGAAGACTCGGGGATCAAGCACCCCCACATCATCACCCACCTGTTCATGGACGGCGGGCGGATCCTGAAGTCGATCAAGACTTCCTACAAGGACCACCTCGGCAAGGACAAGCTGCAGGACCTCGTCAAGCAGATGATGAAGGACCAGCACAAGGCCATGTTCAAGGCCTTGCGCGACGGGCAGTTCGACAAGCTCCTCGAGGACGTCGGCTCGCAGCCGAACATGGCCGCGGTGAAGAAGGCCACCGCCCCGCCGCCGCCACCCCCGGAAGACGCGCCGAAGACGACGCGCGAGCCCGAGCGCGCGGCCGAGCCGACCCGCGCCGGCGAGGTGCAGACCAGCGGCGAGCTCACGCTGGATCTCGACGCGCTCGATCGCGCCGCCGCGGCTGGGGCGGATCCGTTCGTTCAAGAAGCTCCCGTGCTTCCGCCGCCGCCGGCGCAAGCGATCCGCGACCGCGCTCCCCCCGATCCGGGGACTGGCCGCTACCGCACGCTCCAAGCGACCGAGGAGCGGCTCCAGCCCCCACGCGCGCGGAGCAACAGCCCCAGCCCGAAGAGCGAGCGTCCGCCGCCGGCGCGGAGCGAGCGCCCGCCCCGCTCCGAGCGTCCGCCGCCCAGCGCCCGTCCCGGGACGAAGAGCAGCCCCGCCCAACAGAAGAGCCGGCCCCCGGCGCGGAAGAGCGAGCGTCCGCCGCCCCACTCGGAGCAGCCGATGGGGATCCGCGAAGAGAACGCGACGCGGCGCCGCGATCCGCGCGCGGAGCCCAGCGAGGTGCGCCGTAGCCCATCCAATCGGCCGGACCCTCGGTTCGCGCCTGCGCGCCCGGCGGCGATCTTCGGCCAGGCGAAGCCCCAACAGGGGAGCTCGATCTTCGGCGAGGACATCATCAGCGACAAGTCGCTGGACGAGGTCATCCTCAGCTACCTCGCGGAAGATCTGGACGAAGGCGGCGGGGGCGGCGGCTCGAAGTGACGCCCTGACGCGCGGCGCCGGATCTGTCGGAAATCCGACACAAAATCTGTGCCGTGAGCCCCTTGCAGGCTTCGGAAAGCGGCCCCATCTTCTGGCGTGAGAGGAGCCGTCGGCCAGCCCCCCTCCCCATGCCGACGGACCTCGGTGGCTCGCGCCACCCCCACCCCGCGCGAGCCCGCGCCCGGAACCCATCGTTCCGGGCGCGTTTTTTTTTGTGCGCTGGAGTCGGGGCTCAGGGCACGAGCGCGAGATCGACGTCGGCGCTCCCGTTGCCGTCGATCCGCGCGTGCTGAATCACGCCGACCACGCACTGCGCGGTGTGGGCCGTGGTCGAGGCTGCCGTCCCGTTGGCGGCGACCGACGTGGGTGTCACCTCGACGTGAACGCGGAGGCTCCCCGCCTCCTTCGCGTCGCCCGCCTTGATGCCGTTCCGGAAGCACGCATCGAGCTCGTCGTGGAGCGCGGTCACGCCGTTGCGCACCGCCGTCGCGTCGAGGCCTTGCGCGTGCGAGACCGCTCCCACGCGCACGTACGAGCCACCGGCCGACGTGGCGACGCCGGCGTCGACGACGGGCGGCACGGTCGCGCTCACGGCTGCGCTCGCGGAGTGCGCCGCGCTCGCCGACCCGCTCGCGGATGCCTTCGGGCCGGCGTCGGCCTTGCCCGACGCCGACAGGTGCGGCGGCGCGACGATGTTGGTCGCGTGGGTCGGGACGTTGGGCCCGTGCGTCGTGCCCGACGGCGGCGGGAGCTCCGCCGTGTTCGTGGGCGGCGCCGTCACGCTCGGCTCGGTCACCGTCGCCGTGACGCTGTCGGGCGGAGGCGTGGTGGTCGACGCGTTGGCGACGTACTTCTTCGCGACGAAGCCGCCGATGCCGAGGACGACGATCACGAGCAGGATCGACATCACGTACCCGGTCCAACGGCGCGGAACGCCCGCCGGCAGCGCGCCGGTCTCGTCGGCGGCCGAGCGCTCCTTCTTCGGCGGTGCGATCCCGTCGCTCCGCGCGACGACCTCGTTCGAGTCGATCGGGATCGTCGCCGCGCTCGCGAGCGTCGGCGCAGAGTCGGCGGGCCCGCTCGGGCGCTGCGACGGGCGGTTCCCGGTCGCAGGCGAGACGGCGATGCTGGCGGTCTGCTGAGCGATGCCATCCACCGCGGTGCGCAGCTCGGCGCGCATCTCGCGCGCGGTCTGGTAGCGCTCCTCGGGCTTCTTCTTCATCGCCTTCAGGGCGATGGCTTCGAGGCGGAGGTTCACCGCGGGGTAGAGCTCCGAGGGGCGGCGCGGCTCTTCGGTGACGTGCTTGAGCACGACGCCGATCGCGTTCTCCGCCTCGAACGGGACCTGCCGCGTGAGGAGCTGATAGAGGATGACCCCCATCGAGTAGATGTCGGTGCGCGAGTCGAGCGGGTCCCCGCGGCCCTGCTCCGGCGACATGTACTCGGGGGTGCCGACGACGAGCCCCTTCGTCGAGAGGCGCTGGTCGGTCTTGTTCTCGTTGCGAGCCTCGGACACCTTCGCGATGCCGAAGTCGCAGACCTTCACGATGTCGCGCTCGGTGCCCTCGTCGTCCTTGCCCGCGAGCACCATGATGTTCTCGGGCTTGAGATCGCGGTGGACGATGCCGTGATCGTGCGCGACCGCGAGCGCGGCCAGCGCCTGCATCATGATGTCGACGATGCGTTGCTCGCGAAGCGGCCACCCTTCCTTGATGACGTGGAAGAGATCGCGCCCGTCGACGAACTCCATCGCGATGTAGAGCGCGCCGTCGTCCTCGCCGAAGTCGATGACGCGGAGGGAGTTCGGGTGGTCGAGCTTCGACGCGGCCTTCGCCTCGCGCTTGAAGCGGTGGACGTACTTCTCGTCCTTGGCGATGTCCTTGTGCATCACCTTGATCGCGACGACCTTGTCGAGGGCGATCTGGCGAGCCTTGTAGACTGCACCCATGGCGCCGCCGCCGACGTACGACTCGACGGCGAACTTGCCGGCGAACGTACGCCCGATCAACGACTCATCGGGCGCTTCACGAGACATCTTGCACCGCGAGTCTAGCGGAGGCGTGCACGCAGGGCCAACGGCGGAAACGCCGATTTCTTCCGCGTCTTTCGCACTGAACGTTCACGCGCGCACCGGCACCGAAAGTTCCAGTGCTTCCTCGTAGCGCGCGCGATCGGCGGCGCGCGGCGTGGACACCATCTCGGCCACGTCCTTCGGGGCGTCGCCGGCGAGGATCCGCGTGCGTGCCTCCGCGTCGCCGGTGAGGAGATCGAACGCGGGGATGTGATCGATGAACTCGTAGCGCTCGGTGCGGAAGCGGAACGCGTCGGGCGCGCGGTGGTGCGCCGCCGCCACGAGCGCGACGTAGGTCGCGACGGGGCGAAACGCACGAACGTCGGTGACGTGGATCTGCACGCCACCGATCACTTGCCCGCCGTGCTTGTGGAACGTCGGGCGGAACGTGAGCGGACGCGCGACGAAGCCGGGGAGCTTGGTCGCGGCGAGATCCTTCGCGAGCGCTTCGCCGTCGACGAACGGGGCGCCCGTGAGCTCGAACGGACGGGTCGTGCCGCGGCCGTCCGAGAGGTTCGTCCCCTCGAGCAGGCAGCCCCCGGGGTACACGAGCGCCGTCTCGAACGTGGGCATGTTCGGCGACGGCATCACGAACGCGCGGTCCCAGCCCCGCGCGTCGAGCTCGCGCGGCGCATCGGTCGCCACGACGGTGAGCCCACCGAGCTTCTCCTTCGCCGCGCGCCACGCCACGATCTCCCCGAGCGTGAGCGAGTGACGGATCGCGATCGGCTCGAGGCCGACGAACGAGCGGAACGCCGGCTGGAGCGCGCGCCCCTCGAGCGCGGCCGCGCTTCCGCCGATCGGGTTCGGCCGATCGAGCACGATCACCGGGAGCCCGAGCTTCGCCGCGGCGCGGAGCGCGAGGACGGCGGTCCAGACGAACGTGTAGTAGCGAGAGCCGACGTCCTGGAGATCGATCAGGAGCACGTCGAGCGCGCCGAGATCGGCGTCGGCAGGAACGAGTGCGTCCTCCGTCTCGCCGTAGAGGCTCCGGATCGGGGTGCCGTCGCGATCGCGCGCGTCGCCCACGCCGATCATGTCCTGCGCTTCGCCGCCGTAGCCGTGCTCCGGCCCGAAGATCATCGCGAAAGAGATGCCCTTCGCGACGAGCGCGGCCTTGGCGTGGACCATCGTTCGATCGACGGACGCGGGGTGCGCGAGGATGCCCACGCGGGCGCCCGGCCGGAGCAGGCGCGCCCGGAGCGCATCGTCACGAAGGAGCCGGTCGAGGCCCGTTTCCATCCCGGCATTTAGAGCCCACGGTGGAGGGAGAGCAAGGAAACGGCCTCCCCCCGGAGCTCCGCAACGAGTGCGGTACGGCCTTGCGACACGCGCGCGAATGGCTGAATTGATGCCAGTTCAGCCGTGCAACTATTTCATAGCGCCTTTGCGAGGGTGCGCTAGGATCGAACGAATGCGGCGGGTCCTCGTCGTGGACGACGAAGAGAACATCCGGCTCGTGCTTCGGACGCTGCTCCGCAAACACGGGTACGAGGTGGAGGTCGCGAGCTCGGGCGACGAAGCGCTCGCGATGGTGGACTCGTTCGGGCCCGACGTGATCCTCACGGACGTTCGTATGCCGCGGATGGGTGGCCTCGATCTGCTCGCGACGCTGAAGGCGAAGCAGGTCGGCGCGACCGTGATCGTCATGAGCGCCTACGGCAACGTCGATCTCGCGATCGAGGCGATGAAGGCCGGCGCCTACGACTACGTGGCGAAGCCGTTCAAGAACGACGAGATCGTCCTGACGCTGAAGAAGGCGGAGGAGCGCGAGTCCCTGCGGCGCGAGAACCGCGCGCTCAAGGAGCAGATCCTCGAGAAGGCGCAGTTCGAGTCGATGGTCGCCAAGAGCGACGCCATGACGCAGATCTTCCGCACGATCGCGAAGATCGCGGACTTCAAGACGACGGTGCTCGTCACCGGCGAGAGCGGCGTCGGCAAGGAGCTCGTCGCGCGCGCGGTCCACGACCACGGCAACCGGCGCGGCGCACCGTTCGTCGCGATCAACTGCGGCGCGATCCCGGAGAACCTGCTCGAGAGCGAGCTCTTCGGGCACCGGAAGGGCGCCTTCACCGATGCGAACGCCGATCGGCGCGGGCTCTTCGAGGAGGCCTCGGGCGGCACGCTCTTCCTCGACGAGATCGGCGAGCTCCCGCTGAACCTGCAGGTGAAGCTCCTGCGTGTGTTGCAGGAGGAGACGATCCGTCGCCTCGGCGACGCGCGCGACGTGAAGGTCGACGTCCGGATCGTCGCCGCCACCCACCGCGATCTCGCGGCCGAGGTGAAGGCGGGGCGCTTCCGCGAAGATCTCTTCTACCGCATCAACGTGCTCGCGCTCGCGATCCCGCCGCTCCGCGAGCGGCGCGAGGACGTCGCGCTCCTCATCGACCACTTCCTCGCGCGCAACAACGCGCGCCTCGGGACGCAGATCCGCGGGCTCACCGCCGAAGCGCGGAAGCTCCTCTTCGAGTACGCGTGGCCGGGCAACGTGCGCGAGCTCGAGAACACGCTGGAGCGGGCGATGGTCCTCTGCGACGGCGAGACGCTCGACGTCGGTGACCTCCCCGAGCGCATCCGCGACGCGTTGGACCCGGTGCAGGTGCAACTCGCGACGGGCGAGCTCTCGGTGAAGAAGACGGTGAGCGCGATCGAGCAGATCCTCATCCGGCGCGCGCTCCAGCGCACGAAGGGGAACCGCACGCGGGCGGCGGAGCTCCTCGAGATCAGCCACCGCGCGCTGCTCTACAAAATCAAAGATTACCGAATCGACGAGTAACGCACGCCGGCGCGGCTCGATGGCCGATTTCGTCATCAGCGATCCGACGATCAGGGGTCGCTCCGAGCGCGCGCGCGAATTCCCGGCATTCTCGCGCTGGCATCGCCACTGCATTGCTCGAAGGCATGCGTACTTCCTCCTTCGCTTCCCTTCGTCGGTCCCAAAAACGTCGTCCCACTCCCACCCAAGAACGTCGCCGCGTCGCACGCCACATCGCCGCCGCCGAACGCGCGGCGGTCTCGCACGACGCGAGCGCGCTCCCGCGCGCGACGCGCCTCGCGCGCATGCTCCTCCTCGACGCGCTCGGTGACTACCGCGCCGCGGGGCGCTTCCCCAAGAACCACGAGTGGCCGTGGGAGATGCCTGCCTTCGTCGACGCGGGCGGCACGCGCTGCGCGATGGCGCACTTGATGGAGCTCGGCGGTGCAGCCCCGCTCGTCGCCGAGATCGCCGCGACGCGGAACAACGCGTTCGTCCGCGAGCTCGCCGACGATCCGCGCGTGGTGCAGTGGCTCGTCGCCGCCGGGCTCTCGCTCGACGAGGCCGCAGCGATCCAGCCTTCGTACTGCCAGCAGGCCTGGGCCGACTGCGTGTGCGGCTCGATTTGGTCGCCCGACGAAGGGCACGCCCCGGCCGACGTCGTGCTCGAGGGCGTCGTGCTCGCCGACGGCGTGCGCGTCGATGCCATCTACGGCACGCGCCCGGACCTCGTCGTGAAGACGGGGGACGTGCTCGGCGCGACGGGTACCACCGTGGGCGACCACGTCCTCGTCGTGCTCACGAAGGCCAGCAATGGACCGTTCTTCGGCGTCACGCCCGACGGCGGCACGGGCTCCGCTCCCCCGCTCCCGAAGCTCGACGGCTACCGCTCGGTGATCGCGCTCGCGTCCGACGGTCGTCCGCAGCGTTGCAACTACGATCGCGAGACCACGCTGTCCGTCACGAAGGACAGGGTCGTCGCGGCGCTCCGCACCTCGCAGTGCAAGGAGGAGCTCGCCAAGTCCGATCAGGCGTGGGCAGAAAAGCCTCCGTGCGGCGGCGGTGGATGCTCCGTGGCCGAGGGTGGGATCGGTGATGCGAGCGTGGCCGTGCTCCTCGCCGTGGCGGGCGCGATCATCGTGAAGCGCCGCCTCACGGCGAAGCTCTGAGCCGACGTCAGGTCACTTCACGCCGGCGGGCTTCACGAGCTCCACGTCCACGTCGACCGACGTGTCCGGGCCGCTCCACGGCGGGAACGTGAGGTTCGCGAACGCCTGCACCGCGCACTTGCCGGTGGGCTTGCCGTCGTACGGCGCCGGGATCGACGCGCCCACCGAGTGCCCGGTGTGCCCGAGCTGCACGGTGACCTTCGTCTTCCCCCACGGACCGGCCGCTTTTCCGTCCGAGTCCTTCGCCTGCCCGCAGTTGTCCTTCACGACGCGAGCAGCCCGCGCGAGGACGACGTCGGTGTGTTCCTTGTCGTACGTATCGCCCGCCCATGCCGTCGTGACCGCGAAGGTCGCAGAGGCGGCGAAGAGAATCGCCATTCGATGACGCATGACGCACCGTCCTTCGAGGGGAGAAATCCCCTCGCTGTTCGACGAAGCATACCCCCGCCCGATTCACTGGGCCATTTTCGGCAGTTTGATGCGCACTGCGCCGATCGAGGCATTTTGTCCGGGTTTCGCTGACTTGGGTGTAGCCTGGTGTCGTGGCGTACGACTTCGATCTGGTCGTTTTGGGTGGCGGGCCGGCGGGGGAGAAGGGGGCGGTCCAGGCCGCGTACTTCGGCAAGCGCGTCGCGTTGGTCGAGCGGGAGGCCGAGCCCGGTGGCGCTGCAGTCCACACCGGAACGTTGCCCTCGAAGACCCTGCGCGAGACGGCCATCTTCTTGTCCGGCTACCGCCAGCGCGAGCTCTACGGGCTGACCGTCGCGATCGACGAGCACATGGCGGTGCCGAAGCTCCTCTCGCGCAAGAACGCGGTGCGCGAGCTCGAGGTGAAGCGCATCGACTGGAACCTCGATCGGCACGCGGTCACCAAGCTCCACGGCGTCGGCCGCTTCGTCGATCCGCACACGATCGAGGTGCTCGACGACAGCGGTGGCGTCATCCGCAAGGTCACGAGCGAGTTCTTCCTGATCGCGACCGGCTCCACGCCCTTCCGCCCCTCCAACATCGCCTTCGACGACGAGGACATCGACGACTCGGACACGATCCTGCTCCTCGGGCGGCTCCCGAAGAAGATGGTCGTCATCGGCGGCGGCGTCATCGGCTGCGAGTACGCGACGATGTTCGCGGCGATGAAGGTCGAGGTCACGGTGATCGAGGGGCGCCCGCGCCTCCTCCCCTTCCTCGATCTCGAGATGGGCGAGCGCCTGCAGGGCGCGATGCAGAACCTCGGCATCCAGCTCCGACTCGAAGCGCAGACCAAGAGCGTCGCGCGCCGCGGCGAGGAGATCATCGTCGAGCTCGCGAGCGGCGAGGAGCTCGCGTGCGATCGCTTGCTCTTCGCGGCCGGGCGGACTGGCCGCACCGCCGAGCTCGATCTCCCCAAGGTGGGGCTCGCCGCGGACAAGCGGGGCTACGTCACGGTCGACGAGAACTACCGCACGCCGACGCCCTCCATCTACGCCGCCGGTGACGTCATCGGCTTCCCCGCGCTCGCGTCGACGTCGATGGATCAGGCGCGGATCGCCGTCTGTCACGCGTTCGGCACGAGCTACAAGAAGCCGCTCTCGCACCTCCTCCCGTACGGCGTCTACACGATCCCCGAGGTGAGCTGCGTCGGCTTCTCGGAGGAGCAGGCGAAGGAGAAGAACCTCCCCTACGCCGTCGGGCGTGCGTTCTACCGCGACAACGCGCGCGGCAAGATCATCGGCGACAAGGACGGCGTCATCAAGCTCGTCTTCGAGAAGGGCACGCGCAAGCTCCTCGGGTGCCACTGCATCGGCGACCGCGCGAGCGAGCTCGTGCACATCGGGCAGGCGATGATCACGCTCGGCGGCACGATCGACACCATCATCGACATGGTCTTCAACTACCCGACGCTCGCCGAGATGTTCAAATACGCGGCCTACGACGCGATGCCGAAGCTGTGACGCGCTCTCAGCCGATGCCCTCGTCCAAGCGGCGCATGCCTTCGAGGAGCAGCGCCTCGGGCGAGTCCGTGATGATGCGCGCCTGCGGCTTGAAGCCGGGGTCGAGCCCGAACTCGCCGTCCTGGACCTTGAGCATCGCGTAGAACGCATCGGTCCCGCGGATGCTGCCGTAGAGCGCGTTCACGACCTGACCGTCGGCGAAGTGGATCTCGCCCGCGCCGGCGCCCGAGCGGATGCGCAGGTTGCCGGTCTTGCGCCCGTGGAAGAGCACCTGGACGAGCTCGGGCAGCCCCATCTCCTTCAGCGAGCCCGAGACGCCGCGCGGACCGGTGTGCGCGGTGCGCTGGTCGAGGATCGCCTTCAGCTTGGCGACGAAGACGTCCGTCGGCGCGGGCTTCGACACGTAGTCCGTGACGCCGAGGTCGAAGGCCTTCTGCGCTTCGGCGCGGCCCTGGCGCCGGGTGTGGAACACCCAGGGAACGTCCTTGCCCCACGGCTGCTTGCGCGCCTCGGCCAGGAGCGCGATGCCATCGCCCTGGGGGAGCTCGACCTCGCTCACGACGACGTCGATGTCCCCCGCGGAGAGCATCTTGAGCGCTTGCTCCGCCGAGCGCGCGGTCCTCACCTCGAAGCCCTGCTCGATCATGCGCAGCTCGAGGACGGTGGTCTCCTCGGGATCGGGATCGACGAGGAGCGCGTAGTAGCGGTTCGCGAGGAGGCGCGCGCGGAGGTCTTCGCCCATGACCGTCGCCTTGAAGAGGTCGACGAGGTGCGGGTCGAAGATCGACTCCTTGTACTTTGCAAGGACACCGCACGCCTCGGCCGGCATGAGGGTCTTCCGGTACGGGTTGCGCGGGTTCTGCGTGAGATCCGCGTAGGTGTCGGTGATGGCGAGGACGCGCGCGCCGAGCGGGATGTCCTTGCCGGTGGTGCCCTCGGGGAAGCCCTTCCCGTCGTAGCGCTCGTACATCCCCTCGATCGCGGTGCGCGTCTCGGTCGGGAGGCGCACGGACTCGACCAAGCGCGTCGGCGTGTTGTAGGCCTTCTGCGCGGCGAGCTTGTGCCCGTCGTACTCGCTGCAGTTGAGCGCGGTGAGGTGGAACGCGCTCATCTTCCCGACGTCGTGCAGGTACGCCGCGGCGACGATCGCCGAGATGGACGACGGGGCCACGTTGATGCGCTCGAGGATGCGGCGCGTGAGGCGCGCGCACTGCGCGGAGTGGCCGCGCAGGTCCGGACGCGAGGTCTCGAGGAGGCTCACGAGGACGTTGAGCAGCTCGAGGAACTCCTCGCTCGAGAAGCTGACCTTGCCCGAGACGTTGCCGCCCTTCTGCGCGCGCTCGAGCTCCTTCTCGGAGACGACGCGCTCGCGCCCGCCCTGCATGCTCTCGCGCGCGAGCGCGGTGGCCATCGAGGACTCGGAGACGACGTTGCGCTCGTACACGTCGAGCATGGCCGAGAACTGCGCGTGCGCGGCGCGGTCGAGGAGCGCGAACGCGTGGAGGTCGCCGCCGTAGGCCTTCGCGATCGCCGCGCGAACGGCGGCGGGGCGCGCGACGAACGCGCGCAGCTCCTTGGCGTTGGAGCTCGCCTTGATCTCGCGGAGCAGCTCGGCGTCTTCGGGGTCACCGGTGACGATGCTGAGCACGCCGCTCGGCGGGTCGAAGAGGACCGGGAAGACCTGGAGCGTCTCGGCGACCTTGCGCGGGATCATCGCGAGCGTCGCCCGAACGATGTCCGCCTTGGCGAGCTTCTCGGTCGACACGAAGCGGGTGCGGTATTTCGTCGCGAGGACCTTGAGGAGATCGGCCTCGGTGACGAAGCCGAGATCGATCGCCGCATCCTCGATGCGCATCTGATCGGTCTGCGCCTGCTGGATCGCCATCTCGAACTGCTCCGGCTTCAGCAGCCCTTCGTCGAGCAGGATCTTCCCGATCTTCTTGTTGCTCGCGGCGAGGTTTCCGGGGCCCACGATCTACCTTTCGAGTCGCAACACCCCAAGATACCGCGCCCGACGAAAAAAATCAGCCGCGGCTGGTCTCCGCCGTTTCGGCGGCAGTTCCGTCGGCTCTCTCGGCTCTCTCGGCTCTCTCGGCTCTATCCGCTCTATCCGCTCTGGCTCTGCAGGTGGCGCTGCAGGTGGCTCTGGAGGTGACCGAGCAGCAGGTCGATCGCGACCTTGTTTTGGCCGCCTTCGGGGATGATCACGTCGGCGAAGCGCTTCGACGGCTCCACGAACGCGAGGTGCATGGGGCGCACCGTGTCGTAGTACTGCTTCCGGACCTGAGCGAAGGTGCGGCCGCGGACCTCGAGATCCCGCCGGATCCGCCGCATGAGGCGAATGTCGGCGTCGGTGTCGACGAAGATCTTCGCGTCGAAGAGCTCGCGCAGCCGTGGATCGCTGAGGACGAGGATCCCCTCGACGACGACCACCGGCGCGGGCGAGACCTTCTGCCCCTCCGCTGCGCGGTCGTGGTTCGCGAAGTCGTAGGTGGGGCGCTGGATGTTGCGCCCGTCACGGAGCTCTTCCACGTGGTAGCGGAGGAGCTCCAGGTCGAGCGCATCCGGGTGGTCGTAGTTGACCTTCGTTCGCTCCTCGAACGTGAGGTGCCCCTGCGGCCGGTAGTAGTGGTCCTGCTCGAGCAGCACCGAGGCGGTGGGCAGGCCTTCGAGGATGGCTCGCGCGATGGAGGTCTTCCCCGAGCCGGACCCACCCGCGATCCCCAGGACCAGAGCGCGCATCGCGCTCGGCTTCTACCACAGCTTGGCGTTACCGTGCTCTTCGCGGAGCGCGGCGAAGCGCTCGTCGTCCACGTTGCTGCCGGTCAGGAGCACGACCAGATCGTCACCTTCGGTCTTGGGCGCGAGCCCCGCCGGGAGGTCTTCCAAGAGCGGGGCGAGCGCGGCGGCTCCGCTCCCCTCGACGTAGAGACCGATCGCGGTGTGGAGCCCGACCATCGCCTGCGCGATGGCGTTCTCCGTCACGACGACGACGCCGGCGAGCGCCGCCCGCGTGCGCTCGAACGCGGCCTTCGAGATCCCACCCTCGAGCCCCTCGGCCAGCGTCGGACGGTCGAGCTCGAGCGTTTCGACCGCGACGCCGGCTTGGACCGACATCGCGAACGCCGGGCTCGCCTCGGTCTGGACACCGAAGATGCGCGGGCGCGGGTTGCCGAGCCGGAGCCGCTCGGTCTCGAGCGCGAGCGCCACCCCGGAGGCGAGGCCGCCGCCACCGACGGGGACGACGACGCGCGCGGGGACGTGGCCGAGCTCACGGACGATCTCGAAGCCCATCGATGCGCCGTTGCCGGCGATGACGGCAGGGTCGTCGTACGGCGAGACGAACGGGAGCCCCGCTTCCGTCGCGAACGCCATCGCCTCCCGCTCCGCCGCGTCGTAGTGCGGCGAGCTCGCGACGACGAGACGCGCGCCGCGTTGGATGCGCATGCGCTTCTTCGCGGGAGTGCCCTCGGGCACGAAGACCACGGCCTCCATCCCGAGGACGCGCGCAGCGTGCGCGACCCCGGCGCCGTGATTTCCGGCGCTCGCCGCGACGACGCGACGATGGCCCCGCAGGCGGAGCTCGTCGAGCGCGAGGAGCGCGCCGCGCACCTTGAAGCTCCCGGTCGTCTGGAGACCTTCGAGCGCGAGCCAGACGCGGCCGCGCCCCCGCGCGTCGAGCTCCTCGGCGCGAATGAGCGCGACGGGTCGCAGGTTCGCCGAGGGGAACTCGGTCGCCAGCTCGCGCGCGCGCTCCAAGAGCCGGCGGTCGGTCGAGGCGACACCCGACGCGGGGACGCTCGATGCCTCCCCAGGCTCGCCGGGCTGCCCAGGCGAATCGCCCGTGCGCTCGATCAGGTGGACGGCGCTCACGGCGCGCATCACACCCCCGACCCGCGCCCGCTCACTTCCCGGCGAGGAGCCAGGCGAGCGGCCGCTTGTAGTTCGTGACCATCCGGTCCGGCGGCACCTCGTGCCCCATGCCCGGTGCGATCTTCATCTTGTAGGTGATGTGCTCGCCCTTGAGGATGTCGCCCACGCGCTGCGTGTTCGGTGCGACCTCGTCCGTCTCCCCCGTGAAGAGGTAGACGCGCTTGATCTTGGGCTTGTTGTCGTGGAGCAGCTGCTTCGCGTCGCCCCACCAATACTGATCGTTCGCGGCGAGAATGAGCCAGCGGTTCCAGGTCACGGGATCGCGGAGCGCGACCTGCATCGCGACGAACGCGCCCTCGCTGAAGCCGATCATCACGTTCCCGCGCAGCTGAACCTTGCGCTTGTACTTGGCGCGCAGCGCATCGACGACGGCCTTCGCGATTTGGCCACCTGCCATCGCGTTGTTGTTCCACCCACGCGCTCCGCCGCCGCGATCCTCGGGGCCCTGCGGACAGACGACCCAGCCGAACTGCGTGCCGACCTTGGCCCAGTTGCGGCAGTTCTCCATCACGTTCGCGCCGCGACCGTGCAGGTACATGAGGACGGGCTTGATGCCCTTGCCCGCGCGGGGCTTGTAGTAGAACGCATCCGGAGCGCCGGGGACCTCGAGCCGGAGCGGGTCCGCGATCGGTGCAGCGGCCTTCGCCGAGGCCACGCGAGTTGCGGAAAACACGAGCGCTGCAAACGCGAGTGCGAGGAAGAAGCGAGCAAAACCCGGAAGGCGCACGCGCCGAGCATACTCGGGGGCTCCCGGAAGGCAATCTCCTCACTGCGCCGTACGCTAGAGCCACCGTTCGCCCCCCCCTTCCACTCGGACTTCCACTCGGGCCTGCCATTCGGACCCTTCGCCCGCCCAAATCCGAAACCTGGCCTTTGCCAATGATACGGTCGGAAGCAGGAAGGACTTCAGTGTCACCCACCTTCACCTACGCCACCCGCAAGAGCGCCCTGGCGCTCGCCCAATGCCGTGCCTTCGTGGAGACGGTCCGTCATCACGCTCCCAGTACCCTCTTCGAGGAGAAACAAGTCGTGACGAGCGGCGATCGCATCCAGGATCGACCGCTCTCCGAGGTGGGTGGGAAGGGCCTCTTCGTGAAGGAGATCGAAGAGGCGCTGTTGGACCGCTCGGCGGACTTCGCGGTCCACTCGATGAAGGACGTCCCCGCGATGATGCCGCCGGGGCTGGCGATCGTGTGCGTGCCGCCGCGCGAGGACGCGCGGGACGTGCTCGTCGCGCCCCGCTACCGCACGTTGGCGGCGCTCCCCGAGGGCGCGAAGGTGGGAACGAGCAGCCTGCGCCGCGCGGTGGCGCTGAAGGCGCGCCGGCCCGATCTGGTGATCGTGCCGCTCCGCGGGAACGTCGACACGCGGCTCCGCAAGGTGGAGGCGGGCGAAGCCGACGCGATCGTCCTCGCGCGCGCGGGGCTCGTGCGGCTCGGGCTGGCCGATCGCGCGACGGACGTGCTGGAGCCGGAGGTGTCGCTCCCCGCGATCGGACAAGGCGCGCTCGGGATCGAAGCGCGCGAAGGCGACGAGCGCGTTCAGGCGTTGCTCCAGAGCGTGCATCACCCCGAGACGGCCATCGCGGTCGCAGCGGAGCGCGGCGTGATGCGAGCGCTCGAGGGAGACTGCAAGACGCCGATTGGAGCGTACGGGCTCCGACGCGGAGCGAACCTCTTCGTGCGAGCGTTCGCGGCGAACCCGGACGGGAGTGCGTTCCGGCAGGACCAAGAAGAGATCGCGTGGCCGTCGACGGAGGCGGAAGCAGAGAAGCTGGGCCTCGATCTCGGGGCACGGCTCCGTCGCTAGTCTCTCTCTTCACGTGCCAGTGCCCGTGCCCGTGCCCGATCGACGACGCTGACAAAGTCGCGCGAGCTCGCAAATTCGGAAGCGCTCGGTCGGCTCCGCGCGTCGCGCTTCTTCGGGCACGGGCACGGGCACGTGCACGGGAAGAGGTCAGGCGGGTTTGGAGAGGGTGGCCAGGAGCTTCTCGTGGATCCCCCCGAACGCCCCGTTCGACAGCACCGCGATCACATCCCCCCGCCTCGCCTCGCTCGCGAGCCTCTCGACGATCGCCTCCACCCCGGCGCTCGCCTCCGCCTTCCCCCCGAGCTCCCGCGCGAGCCGCCCCACGTCCAGGCGCTCCGCCTCCGGCACGTTCGTCCTGCCCAGCGGCGCGAGCAGCACGCGGTCCGCCGCGCCGAACGCACCGACGTACGCGGCCTGATGCAAGCTGCGACACGCGGTGGCACTCCGCGGCTCGAACACCGCGAAGAGCTTTCCTCGCGGGTGCTTGCGCCGGAGCGCGCGCAGCGTCTCGTCCACCGCCGTCGGGTGATGCGCGAAGTCGTCGTAGACGAGCACGCCGCCGGGCTCGCCGCGGAGCTCCTGCCGGCGGCGCACGCCCTCGAACGAAGCAATCGCACCGCGGATCGTCGCGGTGGACACGCCGAAGCTCTCGGCCGCGAGCGCGATGCACGCGAGCGCGTTCTTCACGTTGTGCGCCCCCGGCGTGCGCAGCGTGAAGCGCCCGAGCGCCGAACCGCCGACGAACACGTCGAACGCCTGCTGCCCCTGCTCGTCGACCGGGCCGAGCGCGGCGAGCCACTCGGGCGTCACGTCCCCGGTGGGATCACCATCGAGCGCGTAGAAGCTCCGCGCGACGCCCGTCTCGGCGACGAGCTCGCGGACGCGCCGCTGCGACGCATCCGCGTACACGCGGCTGCCGGTGGCCGCGTTGGAGGCGACGCGCCGGAGCAACTCCCGGAACACGGCATCGTACGAGGCCTCGTCGGGGTAGATGTCGATGTGATCGTGCTCGACGCTCGTGAGCACGACGACGTCGTCGCCGCTCACGCCGTAGTAGTCGTAGAACTTCGGCTGCTTGTGCCAGTAGACCGCGTCGTACTCGTCGCCCTCGATCACGAACGGGGCGCGCGCGTTCGGCGCGGTGAGGCTCCGCTGCGCGCGCCCAATCGCGGCGCCGTGGGGCAGGTTCTTCGGGATGCCGCCGATGAACCAACCCGGCGCGAGCCCCGCGCTCTCCAGCACCCACGCGGCGATGCTCGTCGTCGTCGTCTTGCCGTGCGTGCCGCACACGACGACGGCGCGGCGGTTCGCGAGGAACTCCTCGCGGAGCGCGCCCGACATCGAAACCCGACGGAGCCCCGCCGCCTCCGCCGCGACCGCCTCGGCGTTGTCCCGCCGGATCGCGTTGCCGACGACGACCAGATCCGGGCGCGGCTCGAGGTGCGCGGCGTCGTAGCCGCGGAGACACTCGATCCCCGCCGCTTCGAGCGCCGGCCCGATCGGCGGATCGAACGCGACGTCCGAGCCCGTCACCCGCGCGCCGCGCTCGCGGAAGAGCATCGCGAGGGCCCCCATGCCGGTGCCGGAGACGCCGATCAGGTGGACGTGGCGAATCTGCACGCGATCCGTATAGTGCTGCGAGGTCGTTCAGTAACGGAAAATCCGCTGGATCTTGCGACGATGGGTTGAATAATCCCCCACGTGGGCCGTCCGCCCGACATGGCCCGAAACCGTCGTAAACGCACGGCGGAACAGGTAGAATCCCAGCGTTTACACCTCGCGGCGGGGGCCGCGAAATCACGGGGTTTCCGAGTGGCACCCCCTTTGCTCTAGTAGCGCTTCACCAAAAGGAGCTCGGTCGATGCGAAATCTCAACGTCCTCGTTCTTGCACTCTGCGCTGCGCCTCTTCTCGGAGGTTGCTACGCACGCGCACGCGGCTCCGCTTACGTCTACACACCCGCGCCGCGCGCCTACGTCGCGACGCAGCCTGCCTACGTCGCGCCGCCTGCCTATCAGGCGCCGCCGCCACAGCAGCAGGTCGTGTACGACGACGTCGTGTACGTCGCGCCGCCGCCGGCGATCGAGACCTCGCCGTACGTCGTCGTCTACAACGGCCAGCAGCACTACTACTACGGCGGCCGTTGGTACCGCCGCGGTGGCAACGGCTGGGTGGTCTACAACTCCGAGCCGGGCTGGGCCTACTCCGAGCGCACGCGTCGCGGTTGGACCGTGACGACGACCGCGCCGCCCGCCTACGGCCCGAGCTACGGCGCGCCGCCGCCGGTCTACACGCCGCCCCCCACCTACGCTCCGCCCGCGCGCCCGGCGTACGTTCCGCCGGCCACGCAAGCGCCGCCGGCCTACGGCGGTGGTGCGACCGTCACCGTCGGTGGGAGCGTCGCTCCTCCGGCCGTCCGCGCCACGACCTCCGCGCCGCCCGCGCACTGAAGTTAATCCGCGGCGCCTCGTCAGAAGAATCACCGGGACCAAACCTTCTCTGGAGAATCCATGAACCGCTTCCACCTTCTCGCTCTCGCGTCCGTCGTCGCCGTTGCCAGCACGGGTTGCATCGTCACCACCACGTCCACGCCCCCCGCCAACGGCTCGTTCGAGCTCGACTGGACGATCAACGGGCAGGTGACGCCCTCGCTCTGCAGCCAGAGCGCGTCGGCGAACATCAGCATCACCATCAACCGCTCGTCGGGCGGCACGGTCGGCACGTACACGTCGGCGTGCTCGAACTTCGCGACGTTCGTCGACCTCGCGCCCGGCAACTACACGTTCGGCGCGGCGCTCGTCGACAGCGCGGGCACGGCGCGCACGACGACGGCGAGCGGCTCGTTCATCGTCTACTCGAACACGCGCACCACGCAGGCGGTCGACTACCCGCCGTCTTCGTTCTTCTGATCGAAGGCGACTGGTCCGAGGGTGGAAGGGCTGCGGTTCGCGGCCCTTTCGCTTTTTGTCAGGCCGCCGGCATCGGCGGCGGCTGTCCCGCCGTGCGGTCCCACAGCTCCTTCTTCGCCACGTCGCACGAGAACATGAAGAGGAGCCACATGAACGGCGCGAGGCCGAAGTTGAGGTACGGGATGACCGTCACGATCGCGGCGGCGATCGCCAGGCCCTTCGGCGCGCGCGCCATCGAGCCGCGGCTCATGAGCGAGTAGTCGAGCGCCGTACAGAGCGCCGTGCTCGCGCGGAAGATCCAATAGAGGTTGAAGCCGGGGATGAACATCTTCCCGACCGCTTCCCCACCGGTGATCACGCGATGCTCGGGCGGGACGTTGCCCCACGCCATGCCGAGCCAGATCAGGCCGAGCACGAACGCCGTCACCCAGAAGATGCCGCCGCCCATCGACGCGTAGTCGCGGAGGTGACGGAGCTTGTGGTCGACGGTGCTGTAGGTCGCCCAGTCGTCGAGCGCCTGGTCGATCCCGAAGGAGATGGCGAGCAGGATCCCCATCAGCGCGACGCTCCCGAAGTAGAGCCACTTCAGCCAGAGGTTCGGCGCGGTCTGCGGGCCGGCGAAGTTGAGCTGCGGTCCCCCGTACATCGCGTACGGGTTCGGAGGCATCGGGCCGTAGGCGTAGGGCCCCGGCGGCACGGGCCCCGGCGGAGGCATGCCATAACCCGGCGGCGGATTCCCGTAGCCCATCGCGGCGGAGCTTATAACAGGAGCTACGGCGGCGACACTGCCAGGAGAGCGGTCAGCACCTCGGCCTGCTCGGTGATGGCGCGATCCTGCGTGTCGCGCGCCAGCGCCTGCATGGACTGGGCGTGGAGCCGGGCGATCATGGCGATGCCGCCCGCGCGATCGACGTCGTCACCGACGAACGCCGCATCGAGCCGCTTCAACGTGGCGAGCGCCGACGCGTACGCGATGACGTCGCCAAAGCGAGACTCGGCGATGCGCTCGATGTCGTCGTCGTAGACGCACGGGATCTCTGCCGTGAAGGTGCGCTCGCCGCCCGTGCCGACGTCGTGCGCGTGCGCGGTCACCTCGAAGGTGAACTTCTGACCGGGCTGGTAGGCCGGGACGGTCACCCGCACCACCTCCGTCCGTGCCTCGCCCGCAATCACGTCGCCGAGGAGGAGCTCGCCCGAGTCGAGCCGCCACCGCACCCCGCCCCCGCTCGTCTCGAGCACGTGCGACGGAGCGGGGTTGCCCGCGAACGTGAGGACCACGTCCTTGAAGACGGTCATGCCGGCGGCGGGGACGGCGACCCGAACGGCGGCGCGGCGCGACGCGAGGTCGTCGTCGGCGTGAGCGACGCCGCCGCCCGAGACCAGCGGCGCGAGGAGCGCGGCGTTCAGACCGGGCTTCGTCGCGACGGCGCTCACCACCGCGCCGGCGCGCGCGAAGGCTTGTGCTTCGGCCTCCGCCGCGATCGTCGGCGCCGACGCACCGTCGGTCAGGATCAGGACGCGCGAGCCCGGCGCGGCCCCGACGAGGTTCCGCGCGATGCGAAGCGCGTTCCCCAAGTCGCCGCGCTTCCGCGAGAAGCCCCGGAGCCGGCGCTCGATCGCTGCCTCCGCGAGCGAGCGGTGGTTCGCCGGGATGGGCGGGACGACGAGCTTGTCGTCGGTGGTGTCGACCACGGCGATGTGGTCGTACGCGCCGAGCTGATCGAGCGCGGCCCCCGCGAGGACCAGCGAGTCGATGCCGCCACCGTCGAGCACGATCGCGACGCGCTCTCCCTGGCGAGCCGTCCCCGCGGCCGCAGGCGCGATGACGTCGATGCGGACGAGCACCTCGCCGCCCCACGAGGGCACCCGCGAGTCGCTGGGGCGAAGCGCGAACGCGAGGCCGGTCGTCGCGACGACGGTGGGCTTGCTCGTCTCGGTGAAGCGCCCGGTGCGAGGCAGGATGAACCCGACCGGAGCGCGCCAAGGCTCGTCGACGGTGCGGTGAACGAGGCGCGGAGGGATGTCGTCCCGATCGTGGAACTCGAGCCCGTTCGCGGTGAGCACGCTGGCGCCACGGAGGCCCTTCTCGGGAAAATAGACGGTGCCGTCCTTGCCGAGGAATGGAGCTTCGCAACCCGCGACCGAGGAGAGGATCGCGAGACACGCCACGGCAGCAACTGCCCTGGTGGAGCCCATGTCTCTTCTACGTATGGGGCGAGGGATGCGTTCCCGCAAGCTCGCGGAGAGCCTGCTCGCAGTCGTCCACGACCATGCGGTGCCCGTTCTCGCGCGCGAGCGTCAGAAGGGACGTGAACTCGGCCTTCGCTTCGTCGGTCCTCCCGCGGAGCTGAAGGAGCTTGCCACGGAGCGCACGACCGCTGATGACGTCCCACATGTAGGCGTTCGCCTCGGCATAGCGGATGCCGATCTCGAGGTGCTCGAGCGCCTTCTCGTCGCCCTTCTTGCCCGCGAGGAACGCGAGGAGCATCCGGTTGTGGCTCGAGAGGCGCTCGAAGCCGTACTCGTCGCAGAGCGCGACCGACTGCTGCAGCGCACCGTACGCGCGCGCGTCGTCCTCGAGGTAGATGAGCACGTCCCCGAGGTTGTGGAGGTTCACCGCCGCCTCGTAGGTGAGCCCGAGCGTGCGCGCGAGGTCGAGCGCGTGCTCGATCACCTCTGCCGCGACGCGGAGGTCGCGCGTGAAGTAGTGGACGAGACCACGGAGCTTCTCGCGCTCGCACGCGCTCGCGAGGTCCGCCTCGTTGAGCGAGCCCGCGCGGTCGAGCGCCTGCAGCGCGCGCGCGCGATCGCCGAGCGCCGCGTGCGCTTGCGCGAGGTTGATGAGGATTTTGTGCTCCTCCTGCTTGTCGCCAGCGGCCGTCGAGAGCTTCTGCATCCGCTCGAGCGTGGCGAGCGAGCTCTTGAAGTCACCGCGGCGGCCGGAGAGCTCGGCCTGCGCGACGAGCACCGCCTTCATGCTCGCGTCGTCGCCGCTGGCGATCTGCTCGGCCGCCTCGAGGTGGGGACCGGCGGCATCGAAGCGGTGGAGCGCGACGAGGATGCGCGACGCCGCGACGCGCGCGCGTACGCGGAGCGCGGGCGTGCCACTCGCGTCGACGCGGGCGATGACGCGATCGCACGTCTCGACCGCCTCGGGCGCGGCGCGCACCAAGCGCACCGCCGAGGCGAGCCCCTCGAACCACTCGGTGAGCTCGGCGGCGGAGCGCTTCGCGGGATCGCACAGCTCGATCGCGCGCGCGTAGTCACGGACGGCGGCCTCGAGCTGACGCGCCTCGATCCGGCGCTCGCCGCTCTTCGCGAAGTAGGTGGCCGCCTTCTCGCGATCGCCGCTCTCGTAGAAGTGGGTCGCGATCCGCGACGCTTGCTCGAACGAACGATCACCGAGCTCGGCCTCGAGCGCCTCGCCCGCGGCGGCGTGCATGTCGCGCGTGGCGTCGGGCGGGAGCGCGTCGACGACGACCTCGCGCACGATCGGCGACGTGAAGCGGAGCTCCGTCGCGCCGGTGTGGACGAGGAACTCGGACGCCTTCAGGACCGAGAGCGAGCGCTCGAGCGTCGCGAGATCCACACCGACCATGCGGGCGAGCACGTCCGAGTCGACCGGATCGCCGAGGACGGCGGCGGCCTGGAGCGCGCCGCGCGCTTCGAGCTGGAGGCGCGAGACACGCGAACCGACGAGGCCGCGGAGCGTCTTCGGGAGCGAGAGCTCCTGCCCGAGCAACCGCATCGAGACGATGCGGCCCTCCGCGACGGAGACGGCGCCCGCGTCGGCGAGGCCCTTGATGACCTCTTCGACGAAGAGCGGGTGACCGCCCGCGCGCTCGCGCACGAACCGAACGAGCTCCTCGGGCACCTGTTCGACGCCGAGGCGGAACGCAATCAAGCGCGGGATGTCCTCGGCCTTGAGATCCCCGAGGTCGATGCCGGCGTGACCGGGGAGCTTCTCGAGCGGGTGCGTGAACCCCTCGCGCCCGACGAAGGCGAACACGACGCGCGTGTGGCCGAGGCGCCCGAGTGCGCTGCCGAGGATCGCGAAGCTGTCTTCGTCGAGGCCGTGCGCGTTGTCCCAGACGAACGTGTGCGGCTTGTCCTCGCAGAGACTCGCCACCATCCGCGTGAACGCGGCGCGGAGGAGCGTCTTCGCGTTGCCGGTTGAGAACGTGGTGACGGTCGCTCCGAGCGCGGTGAGGACGGCGCCGACCTCTTCGTCGTGGAGACCGAGCGCGCGGAGGCGCGGTTGCACGGCCATCACGCGCTCGTGCGAGTCGCCCTCGATCACGCCGCAGAGGATCTGGAGCATGCCGACGATGCCGGAGAGCGGGAGCTCGCGCCCGCGCGGCGGGCACGTCGCGACGTACCAGCCCACGTTGTAGCCGCCCTTGTTCAGGCGACGCTCGACCTCGTGGAGGAGCCGCGTCTTGCCGATGCCGTGGCCGCCGCGGATCGTGAGCACGCGCGGCGTGCGGCGCGTGGCCGAGGCGAGCACCTCGCCGATCCGTCGAAGCTCGTCCTTCCGCCCGACGAAGCGACCGAACGTCTCCGCCGAGCCGCGGACGTCCTTCACGAGCGAGCCGGCGACGGGGACGACGGGGCCGTCGCCGTCGGTCAACGGCTCGAAGACGAAGAGGCCTTTGATCTGACGCGCCGCCGCCCCGGAGACGGCGAGCCGCCCTTCGCGCGCGCGCGCGAGGTCGCGTGCGCTGGCGAGGATCCCGCTGAGCCGCTCGTCCTCGGTCGGCTTGCCCTCGGCCGTGACGTGGATGCGGCCGGTGTGGATGCCGGCGCTCGGGCGATGCGTGCCGTCGAGCGAGCGGAGCGCGACGAGCGCCGCACGCGTGGCGACCTCGGTGTCGCGACCGTCCGGATCGTCCAAGCCGAAGAGCGCGACGATCTGCGATGCGTCCTCGCGCAGGACGTTGCCGCCGTAGCGGCGAACGATCGTCGCGGCGGTCACCGCGTCGGGCGCGGGGGCCCCGCGCGGGAACTCGAGCGTCAGCGCGGTGACCTCGCGCCGCTCGCCGAGGCCCGCCGCTTGATCGAGCGGCATGTAGCGGACGCCGGTGTCGACGCGACCGGGAGTCGCCGACTTCGCGCGAGAGGGAGGCACCTCGACCGGCGTGCGCTCTTGGAGCGACGAAGCGGCTTCGCCTTCGACCAGGTGCTCGCCGAGCGACGGAGCGGACGCCGAGGCGGGCTCCTCGGTCTGCGCGAACTTGGCGAGGAACTCGGCGAGGTCGTTGGCGCCGAAGCGGCTGCCCTGTCCGTAGAGGAACGCGAGCATCGCCTCGTACATGCGGCCCGCATCGGGGAAGCGATCCTTCGGATCCTTCGCCATCGCCGTCTTGAGCAGGTCGATGAACGGCTTGGGCACGTCGGGCCGGAGGAGCTCGACCGGCGGGTACTCGCACGCTTGCACGCGGCGCAGGGTCTCGAAGGTCGTGGGCGCGCTGAAGGGGTTCACGCCGGCGACGCACTCGTAGAGCACCACGCCGAGCGAGAAGAGATCCGTCGACGCCGTGACGTTCTCGCCGCGCGCCTGCTCGGGGCTCATGTAGCCGAACTTGCCGTGGAGCTGGCGCGCGCGCGTGTCCTCCATCTCGCCGGACTCGAGCGCCCCGCGCGCCTTGGCGATGCCGAAGTCCGTGACCTTGACCTCGCCCTCGTAGCTGAGGAGGACGTTCTGCGGGGACACGTCGCGATGGACGATTCCGAGCGGCTTGAGCTGTTCGTCACGCCGCCGATGCGCGTGATCGAGGCCCTTGGCGACCTCGGCGCAGACGAAGACGGCGAGCTCCACCGGGAGCAGGATCTGCTGGCGACGGCAGCGCGCGAGGAGCGTGGCGAGATCGAGCCCGTGCACGAACTCCATCGCCATGAAATAGGCGTCGGGGAGCTTCTCGCCGGACTTGCCGACGACGGGCGCGAGCCCCAGATCGAACACCTGGACGATGTTCGCGTGCGAGAGGCGCACGGCGAGCTTCGCCTCGTGGATGAACATGTCCACGAACTCCTGGCTCCGAGCGAGCTCGGAGAGGATGCGCTTGATGACGAGAACCTTCTCGAAGCCTTCGACGCCGAAGCTCTTCGCTTTGAACACCTCGGCCATCCCGCCCTGGCCCAAACGCTCGAGCAGGCGGTAGCGGCCGAAGGAGGCCCCCGTCATTGCAGCCATCGTGGCCCCTGCACCTGGCACCGCTGCCACCCCCACGTTCCGTGTCGTCGTCCGGTCATCACACTCGCGTCACTTCGGCAGTGCCACCCCAGCCCATCGGGCCGACGGCGGCAAAAGTAAGCGTATCACGCAGAAACCGGGGTGCTCCCGTGAAGATGCCCGCCGCACGATATTTCCCCGCACAGGTCGCTAGCGCGCACCTGGCCCGATCCAAATCGGGTTCGTGAACGCGCGGGGTGGGACCGGCATGAAGGGGAGCACGTCGTCCAAGAGGCGTGTCCCACGTACGACGACCACCACCCACGTTGGTACCTTCGCGAAGGTCAGTGGGACGTCTTGCTCGAGCCGGATCGTGCTGGCTTCGAGCGCAGCGGTGGGCGTGGTCGCGAGCGGAGGCGTCTTCACCTTCTCTTTTGGCGCATCGCCGTCGGCGGCGCCGGGGCTCGCGATCGGCAGGGTGGTCACGACCTTGCCACCGACGACCACGTCGAGTGACGTCACGTCGATCCACGGGACCGCGCGCACGACGACGTGGAGCGTCTTCGCCGTCGCGGGCGCCGTGTCACCGGGGCCGTGCCCGTCGATCGTGGCCTCGATGAACGGACCGCTCGTGACGATCGCGTGCCCTGCCTTGAGCTCGGCGACGACGGCGAACGGGTCGATCGGGCGCGCGCTGGGCGTGCGGACGACGGTGCGCGGGTAGCCCGCCCACTGGTACTGGATGCGGTGCGAGTCGCTGGAGCCCGTCGCGACGTAGCGGCGACCGGCCTCGAGGAGCGCGAACCAATCCTCGAGCACCTCGTCGACGCGCGAGGGGACCGCGATGTCGTAGCCGTTGTAGACCTCGAGCGCGTCGAAGTCCTTCCGCATCCCGATCGGGATCGGACCGCCGTGCTTGTAGCCCTGGACGTTGAAGTAGCCGATGTCCTTCGGGAGGCGCGGGTGGTTCACCTGGAGGATCCGCTTCTTCTCCGGATCGTTCGCGCGCGCGGCGGCGAAGAGCTTCTCCGAGTTGGTGGCGCGGTACGGCGGCACCGCGGCGTTGGTCGGATACGGGAAGAGCCCGAAGTGCCCGAAGCGGGGCGAGTAGGTGGTGACCTCGACGCCGGTGACGAACGCGAGCTCACCGCCGAGACCGAGCGCTTGGAGCGAAGGACCGTAGTCGCCGACGATGTTGTGCTCGGTCGGCACCGCGAAGTCGACGCCGGCGGCGACGAGCGAGAGCACGCGATCCTCGGTCGCGACGGGCGAGTCGAAGCTCGGGCGCGCGTGGACGTGGAGATCGCACCCGACGAGGTTCGCGGACGGGATCGCGCGGCGCGGCGCGAGGTGGACCGGCACGCGGGCGCCGGGCTTCACCTCGACGACGACGGAGTCGACCGTCCAGGTCATGCCCTTCGTCGCGAGGACGCGATACTTGCCGGCCGGGACGGGCGTCGCCACCTCGCCACCGAGGGCATCCATGAGCGGCCCCGCGCCCGAGGCGCGGTAGTCCGGGCCGAAGCTCGGGTCGAGCGTGCCTTCGACGCCGTGGACGACGAGGCGCGCGGTGAGCGGGGCGTGGGTGTCGCCGTCTTCGATCGTGACCGCGAGCTCCCCGCCGTCGGAGACGTCGAGCACGAGGTCGTAGCCCGTGCCGGGAGGGAAGTGGATCGGAGCGCTCGCGCGCGTGGTGCCTTCGCTCGCGTACCACTCGGTGACGTCCTCGGTGACGGCGATGGCGAAGCTGCCGTCGGGGGCGGTGGGGAGCCGCACGCGTGGAGCGCCGGTGTCGTCCAGCCCGACGACGTGCGCGGCGCCGGCCGCCCCGGTGACGCGCCCTCGTACCATTTTGGTACTGAGGTGACGGAGCGCATCGACGACGCCGCGCACGCCGGGGATGTCCGCGCCGAGCGCGAGGGAGAGCGCTCCCGGCGCTGGCGCACGGGCGACGAGCTCGAGCCCGGCGCGCTCGACGACATCGACCGCGAGCAGGCCGGTCGGTGCTGCGACCGCGACGGGGCCGCCCTCGCCTTCGACGTAGATCGCCGGGCCGGCTTCCGCGGACGCGAGATCGGCGAGCTCGCCCTGCCCCTCGAGGAACGCGGAGCGCTTCTGGAGTGGGAAAGCCAGCGCGAGCGTGCCGCCGCCGTCGGCGCGCGGGACGGGCTCGAGCGCGAGCCGATCGTGCTCGACGACGACGCCGACCGCGACCGAGACCGCGCCATCGGCGCTCGCGAGCGTGAGGCTCGCGCCCGGTGCTTGCTCCGGCAGCGCCCCGCCGTCGACGGGCGCGACGAAGCTCTCCGTGCCGGACGTGGCCACGACCTTCAACGGCCGCACGCCGTCGTCGTCGGCCCAGCGCAGCTGAGCACGGAACGTGCGCGCGCCATCGCGGCTCCGCGCGACGACGGTCGCGTCGGCCTCGACCGAGAACACGAACGTCGAGCCTTCGAGACGGAGCACGGGCGGCGGCGGCGGCGTGACCACGGGCCGATGGAGCTGCGGCCCGTGCGCGAGGACGATCGCGACGAGCGCGAGCAACAGGCCGCCCACGACGAGCCCGACTCGATCGCTTCTCTCCACGGTCGTCAGGATACGCCGACGGCGCGCCGGCCATCGAGCACCGCGTGGCGCTCGGGGCGAAGATCGAGGCGGACGGTCAGATCGGGGGCGCCGAGGAGGCTCCCGGTCCCTTCGCCCCACTCGCAGAGGACGATCGCGCCCTCCTGCCGGCGTTCGCGGATCCCGAGCCGGGCGACCTCGCGGGCGAGATCGACCGTCGGATCGTCGCGGAGGCGGTAGAGATCGGCGTGGAGCAGGGCGCCCGGGCCCGCGCCGCGGTCGGGGAGGCGGTGCTCGATCACCAGCGCGAAGGTGGGGCTCGCGATCGGCTCCTCGGCGTCCACCCCGAGGGCGCGCGCGATCGCACGGGCGAGGAACGTCTTCCCCGCGCCCAGGTCACCGCTCAGGAGCACGAGATCTCCCGCGCCGAGCACGCGGGCGATGCGCTCGCCGAGCTTCGTCGTCGCGCGGCGCGTCGGCAGCGCGATCGCGCCCGGCGGAAGCGCGGCCATCAGAAGCGGACGAGGCCGCGGAGCAAGCCGCCGCCGAGAACGAGCGGGCCGTCGCCACCGAAGGCGCTCATCAGATCGAACGCGGCCTCGATCTGGACGCGCTCGCCGAGGCCCAACGCGACGAACACGTCGGTCCGGAGCAGGAAGCGCGGCGACTTGTCGCCGCCGATCGGGAAGAGGGCGCCGAGCGTGACCTCGGGCCCGAGGAACAGGCGGGCGGACGGCACGATCGGGATCGCGTAGCGCGCGCCGACGTCGACCGCGATCGACGACGGGCCGTAGAAGTTGCCGCCGAAATTCCCGCGCAGCGCGAGGCCGGGGACGCGGTCGAACGCATACTCGCCGGTGAGGAAACCGAACACGGCGAGGGTGGAGAGACCGCTCGCGTTTCCGGGCCGGGCGAACGCGCCGTTGAGCCCGAGGCCTGCGCCGACGGCGATCGGAAACTTCTCCGCGTAGGCGTGCTTCACGGGCGGCGGCTTCGGCGGCTCGGGCGGCTTCGGCGGCTCGGGCGGCTTCGGCGGGTCCTTGGGCTTGTCGGGCAGGATCGGCGGGAGGACCTGGTTCGCCCACGGCACCTCGGCGTTTCCGATCCCCTCGGGGCGGAGCAGGAGCGCGAGCATCTCCGAGATCTGCTGCGGGCCCACCCGCGGATCGACGTCGCGCGTGAGCGACTCGACGCGGCCCGTGTCGACGAGGCAGACCTCGATCTCGACGTGCCAGTAGCCGTTGCGGAACGAGACGTGCCCGACGACCGTCCACTGGGCGGCCGCGGCTTTGCCGGCGACCTTGTACTCGGCGCTCGTGTCGGCGACGCCGTCCTGAACGGCGGTGACTGCGGTCGCGAGCTCGGGATCGGAGACGTTCTGATGGCTCCGAAGCGTGACGGCGGACTTGGTGGCGTTCCGAACTTCCTCGGTCTGGTCGCGCGAGACGAAGTCGGCGCCGGGGATGAACGGGAGGACCGCGACGCGATCGGCGAGGGCGGACCCCGACCACAGCGCGACGGCAAGGGCGGGGAGGACGGCGAATCGGCGAGGGCGAAGACGGATCACGTGCCGCAAACTTCTACGCAAGTTGAGGGCCAGGCGCAAAGGAACCGCGATTTTCGAGCTTTGTCGGGGGAGCGTCACCGGCGGTTCACGACCCGCGTGGACCCTGGCGTTCCGGTTCGCGGAAGACTCGCCGGGGTTACACCGTACATGGGGGCGATGATCCACATGTACCGGACCGGGGAGGCGATGGGCTACGACGAGGACGTCGAGCTCCACCTCCAGGTCGCCGCGCTCCACGCGCAGCGCACGAAGTCGTTGGTGGTGCCCGAGACCCTGCTCCTCGCGCTCCTCGAAGACGTGGACGTCGCCGGTGGTTTCGGGAGCGAGCTCGAGCCGAGCCGTGCGCAGCTCGAAGCGGACGGACCGCGGTGGCCGCACGAGCGCGCGTCGAGCGTGGCGCACTGGTCGCAGCCGGCGCGCGACGCCCTCGGGTTCGGCGCGTGGAGGACGGTGCGCGCGGGGCGGAGGCGGCTCACGCGCGGCGATGTCCTCTCCGGCCTGACCCGTTCGGGTGGAATCGCGGGACCGCTCGCGACGCGCCTCGTCC
The DNA here is from genome assembly GCA_044224495.1 of Polyangiaceae bacterium. Taxonomy (GTDB): domain Bacteria; phylum Myxococcota_A; class Polyangia; order Polyangiales; family Polyangiaceae; genus JBGAKG01. The sequence goes on from JBGAKG010000011.1 coordinate 95,381, forward strand.
CCGAGCGGTACGACCGGATCGCGGTGACCCCCGACGGCACCTGGGCGCGGCCCGGCTGGGCAAGCGTCTTCGTCGTGAACGACGACGCGACCACGATGGATTTCGTCGTCCACGTGCTCTGCGGCTGCTTCGGCCTGAAGGACCTCGCTGCGATCTCCCGCATGATGCGGACGCACAAGCGCGGGAGCGCGCACGTGGGCTCGTGGCCCCGCGCCGAGGCCGAAGCGCTCGCGGCGCGCGCCCGCGCCGAGGCGAAGGCGGCCGGGTTTCCGCTCGGCTTCGACGTGAGCTGACGCGCGCGTGATAGACTGCCCATCACCGTGATCGCTGTGGATGGAGCGCCGGTCTGAAGCTCGTCGGAAAAGTCCCGCGTGCGCGCGTCGAGCAAGAAGGGCTCGTGCGCATGACCTATCCGCCGTTCGACGTGCTCGTCACGATGGTGGACGGCGAGCCGTGCGCGCTCGAGGACGCGTGCAACCACGCCGGGGCGAGCCTCTGCGAGGGCTCCAAGACGGAGGAAGGCGACGCCGTCATCTGTCCGCTCCACGGCTACGTGTTCGTCTTGCGGACGGGGGAGCTGCGCGCGCCGAAGGGCCTCTGCGACGACCAGCGGAGGTTCCTCGCGACGCTCGAGGGCGACGACGTCGTGATCTGGGACCCGATGGACGTGAAGCTCGTCGGCGTGTGAGTCAGTGGAGCGTGCGCTTCTCCGACTTCGCGCGGAGGGCTTCTTCCTGGAGCGCGATCTCGCGCGTGACGAGCTGGACGCGCGCCGCTTCGTCGAGCTCCTCGAGCGCGCGCTGGCGCGTGTCGGGGTCGACGACGAGGTGCGCGGCGCACACGTCGGCGAGCGCCGCACCTTCGAGCTTCTCGGGGACGACGAAGCGGAACTCGGGATCGCGCCGGCGGACCTCGCGCACGAAGCTGGTGGCTGCGGCGACGAGCGCGGTGCGATCGACGGTGGGGACCGGCGTGGGCACCGGCTCGACGATCACGCAGCGCGCCCGCCGAAATGGAGCCACGAACGGGAGCTCCTCGAGCCGGACGCGCGCGCGCCCGCCGAGGACGAGGTTCGAGCGCCCGTCGGGGAGAGCTTGGTGCTCGAGGACGATCCCGGCCCCCGCGATCGCTTCGATGGCGGGCGCCCCGTCCGCGTTGCGTGCGCCGTCCGGTCGGATGCGGACGACGACCATCGCGCCGTGCGTCGCGAGGCAGTGGGCGAGCATCGCCCGATAGCGGGGCTCGAACACGTGGAGCGGCAGCAGCGTGTCGGGGAAGAAGACGACCCGCGGCAGCGGAAAGATCGGCATCTCGGCGAGCGCGGCGTCCACCGACGGGGTCATGGTCCGAACATCTCCACCGCGCTGCCGTTCATGGCGGCAGGCGCGTCCAGGGCGGCGTACACGACGAGGCTCGCGACCTCTTCCGCGGTCATCTGGGGCGGAAATCCGCTGCCTTCGAGCATCTTCGTATCCACCGAACCCGGTAGGATGCACAGCGCCTGGAGTCCGGTGCCCCGGAGCTCCTCGGCGAGCGATTTCACGAAGCCGACGACCCCCCACTTCGCCGCGCAGTAGGCGCTCTGGCGGGCCGTGCCCAGGGTGCCCGAGATGCTCCCGAGGGCGATGAAACGCCCGCTCCGCGCCTCGAGCATGGAAGGCAGGAACGCGCGCGCCGTCAGGAACGTGCCCTTGAGGTTCACGTCGACGACCGCATCCCAGTCTTCCTCGCTGTGCTCGTGGACCGCCGCGCGCCGGACGATCCCCGCGTTCGCGACCACCACCGCCGGCGCCCCGAACACCCGCAGCGTCTCCGCGCGCGCGGCCTCGAGATCGGACGCGGAGGTGACGTCGCAGCGGAGCGCGAGCGCGCTCCGATGCTCGCGCTGAATCGCGGCCGCCACTTCTTCGAGCTCGTCGTGGGCGCGGCCGAGCAGCACGACGTCGTGGCCGCGCCGGGCCAGCGCGAGCGCGATCGCGCGCCCGATGCCGCGACCCGCCCCCGTCACGACCGCCGTCATCCGGCGCCCCCGACCGCGGCCAGCGCGAGCGCGCGGTCGCCGCGGACGGCGAACGTCTCGAGCCGCGCGCCGTGGCGCCGTTCGCCGCGCGCGATCATGCAGCCGTGGCTCATCACGAGCCGGCACGCGGCCCAGCGCGGGGCGACGTGCTCGTTCAGCGCCCCCACCACGGCTTCGCCGATCGACTCCTGCAGGATGAGCCGGTTCGCGAACGCATCCACGAGCCGCGCGAGCGCCCCGACGCCGACGATCTTGCCGGCCGGCTCGTAGGCGACGGTCGCGACGCCGGTGGAGAGCATGAGGTGATGCGGACAGGTGGTCGTGACCGCGATGTCGCGGAGGACGACGGGCCCGGAAGCGGTCCCCGGGAACGTGTTCTCGGCGAGGAGCGCCTTCACGTCGACGGCGTAGCCACGGCAGAGCTCATGGACGAACGCCGCGGCGACGCGGTCCCCCGTCCCACGGAGCTCGGGGTCCTCGTCCGGGTTCCTCCCGATCGCGCGCAGGAATGCATCGATCGCGGCGGCGGCGGCCTTCTCGTCCATTCGTTCCTCTCCGTCCGAGCTTCCGTTCAGCGCTTCAGTTCAGCGCGTTGCGCCGCACCCGCGCGTCGATCGGCTTCCGTGCGGAGAAGCCCTCGTCCAGGTTGTGGTAGTGCGTGACTTCCTTCTCGCCGTAGCACCAGCAGAGCCAGACGAGCTTCGCCTCGATCTGACCGTAGAAGTCGACCAGCCCGCGCGCGGGGTCCTTGAGCACGCCGCCCATCTTCTCCAGCTCGGACCATGCGCGCTGGTAGATGTCGATCCGAGCGAGGATGTTTCGCTTTCGGCCACGGGTCTCGACGTCGTCGGCGGGGCGCGGCGTGAGATCGCCGCGCGGTTGGCCCGAGCTCTGCGCGAGCTCGGTGAGCGAGCGCTCGATCTCCTCGCGCCGCCCGAGCTGACGGCCCACGAGATCGCTGAGCGCGGGGACGAGCGCGTTCACGGCTTCGAGCGTGAGCACGGTGGGCCCCCGCGGCTGGTCTCCGAGCGCGTCGTCCACCATCGGGCGGAGCATAGCAGGTTGGCGCGCGCTGCCTGAACTGCGCTGTTCCGTCGGGCGGCGCAGACCGTCCCTGGAAAATGCGGCCCGTACCTAGACAATCACGGCAGGCCGAGCACCGCCGTGGGGGTCGGATTGCACGGACCGTCGCTGCAGGTCTGATCGCCCTGAGTCGTGGGTGGATGCCCTGCCTGACCGTAGATGTTGCGGCCCCATCCCTTCAGTTTGCCATCCGCCGTGAGCGCGAGCACGAAGCCGAAGCCGGCCGACACCTTCGTGGCACGCAGACCCGCGACCCGCTGCGGGGTCGAGAAGCACGCTCCCTCGCTGCAGGAACCGGCGCCCGCATCGAGCCCACCAACGATCCCCATTCCCACCTGTCCGCTGGCGTTCGATCCCCAGCAGTACACCTCTTGAACGTCGGACACTGCGCAAAGCGAGTGCCGCGCGTCGATCGCGATCACCGTCGGCAGGAGCGCCTTGTCCGCAGTGCGTACTTGGTTGTCCGGCGCGATGCCGCGGCCCAGGTTGCCGGCGCTGTTGCCACCGAAACAGTAGAGCGAGCCGCTCTTGATCGCGCACGTCACGGACTGTGGCGCCGAGAGCGCCGTCGCCCCCGTGAACGACGGAACGGACTGTGGAACCGCGTTCGCCGCGAAGCTCGGGCTCCCAGGGGCCGGAACGTCAGCAGGGCTCCCGCCGTTGGGAGCGTGACCGAGCTCGCCAGCGAGGTTCGCGCCCCAACAGTAGATCTGCCCGCTCGCTTTCGAGACCGCACATGCGTGAGGCGCGTTGAGAGACATCGCGAGATCGACGATGTCCGACGGCAGGCCCGGCACCTGCGTCGGCTTGCTCACATTGGTCGACTGCCCCGTCGAGAGCCACTGAGAGTTGCCCCAGCAGAAGACCGTCCCGGCCTTCGTCAGCGCGCAGGCGCCGTACATCGTGGCCACGACTCGGTCGACCGCAGGGAGACCGGCGACCGCGACCGGCGTGGGATTGCACACGCCCGGTCCGCACGCGCGATCGCCTACCGTTCCAGGCGCGTGTCCGAGCTCGCCGCCGCTGTTGCTCCCCCAGCAGTGGACGGTGTCGTCAGTTTTGACGGCGCAGACGATCGTGTTTCCGACCGAGATCGACCGGACGTCGGTGATCCCCGCGACCTCGGCGGGGGCGGCGCGACACGGCTGCCCATCACTGCAGGTGGTCACGTCCTTCGGGTCCACGCCGATCTCTCCGCGACCGTCTGCGCCCCAACACCACACACGGCCGGAGCTCGTGACCGCGCAAGCGTAGTTGCGGCCGGCAGACACGTCGACGATTCGACGCCCCCCACACGTGCCCTGATAGCAGCCGCCTGCGTCGCCATCGCATACGGTCGTGCAACTGCCGCAGTGGTTCGGATCGCTCTGCGTGTCGCCGCAGCCGCCATCGCCAGCGTCGACGGGAGCATCGACGGTGACGTCGGCGGTGCTCGCATCGGCAGCGACTTGCGATTCGGGAGAATCTCCCACGCAGCTCGTGGTTGCACCGAGAGCTGCGCAGAGCGAAATCAAGAGGATGGCTCGAGAGCGCATGAGCCCAGGGCTAGCATGGTTCGACTGCGTCCAATCGTGCGCGAAAGAAATGCCTATGTCGTCGAGCGAGGCTCGATCCGAACATGTGTCACTCGAGCCGACGAAGGCTGTCCCACGGGAACGGCGCCCAGAATGGCGTGCGCACGTCGTCGCCGTCGAGCGAGACCCACGGCGACGCTCCCACCCGGACGACGTGGAAGCTCTGCGCCGGCATGTAGCCCTGCCCGAAGAGCGCGTGCGTGTGACCGGCCGCGTCCTTGGCGACGTCGAGCACGAGGATCGCGTGCCCGGGCGAGCCACCGAGGACGAAGAAGTCTCCCGCGCGGAGCTCGCTCCGCGCGACCTTCTTCGCGTCGCGCGCGAGCGCGATCGTGTTCGCCCACATGAAGACGCCGTCGAGGTAGGCGCGAAAGCCCGCGTGCGAATCGTCGGGGCGCGCGCCGGTGGTCCACGCGAGGTCCTTGCCGGAGAGCACGAAGCGGTCCCCGCGCCGCCACCGGTCGTAGGGCATCGGGAAGTTCGAGAGGCTCTTGTAGACGACGTCCTTGTGGCCCGCCGCCCAACGCCACTCGGCGTGCATGCGGATGACGGAGTCGGCGCACTGCTGGAGGTCCTTGTCGCCGACGTCGATCGCGACCACGGCGGCGAGCCGCGGATCGTCGGCGGCGAGGATCACGTCGCCGTGGAACGAGCGAACCGGCGTCGACCGAGGCTCGAGCGGAAGGCTCCGGAGGAAGGCCGCGAACGATGCCTCGTCGGCGAGCGCGACGCGCGTGAAGCCGGGCTCCGTCGCGATGCGCGCCGAGAGCACGTCGGCGGGAGCGGCCGCGGTGAGCCATGGATAGCCATGCGTCCACGCGGGGAGTGGTGCGGCGGCGCTCGGCGCGGCGGATGCGCTCGGAGCGGGAGGCGCGCTCGACGCGACGCTCGCGGAGGTCGCGGCCGAGCTCGCGGGCGCTTGGGTCGCGCTCGGCGAGGGGGCGGCGGTCCCAGGGCCGTTGCAGGCGCCGAGCGCGCAGAAGAGCGAAAGAAGAACCGAGCGGCGCATGGTCACTCGCGCATCGCCTGCATGGGGTCGACGATCGCCGCCCGCCACGCGGGGACGATCGAGAGCGCGATGTACGGAGCGACGACGGCCGCCGCCACGGCGACGAGTTGGCTCGCATCGACCTCGGGGACGAGCGGCGTCTCGGGGTAGAGAACGCTCCAACCGACGAGCGCTGCCCGCAGCCCGGGCGCTCCGAAGGCGAACACCCAGGCATAGGCGCCGAGGAACCCGACCGCCGTCGCGATCGCCGCGACGATCCCGGCTTCCCACAGCTTGACGACGAGCACGTCGCGCGTGCCGAAGCCGACCGCCTTCAGGATCGCGACCTCCCGCCGCTCGGCCGGTCCGAGCCCGCTCGCGCGATCCCACGCGAGGAGGAGCAGCGCGACGAGCGCGGGGATCGACGCCGCGAAGAGGAGCCCCGCGCGGCGCCCATAGCCGGCTTCGTACACGCGGAGGAGCGAGCGCCCTTCGACGACGCGCGCGTTCGGGATGCGCTCGAGCGCGGTCGTCGCGACGACGTGCTCTTCCTCGGGGTTCCGGAGGTCGAGCGCGAGATCGGTCGCCTCGCCCTCGCCGAGGCCGAGCAGCGCGCGAGCGTCGGCGTCGTCGCAGAGGATCACGTCGGCGGTCCAGATCTCGACCGCGCTCGAGAACGTGCCGGCGAGGCGCAGCGGCGGGCTCGGCGCCGGTGTCGGGAGCTGCATCTCGTCACCGATCCCGAGCCCCAAGGAAGACGCGAGCTTCTGCCCGACGACCATCTCGTGCGCGCCCGGGTGCAGGTCGCTTCCGCTCGCGAAGACGCCCTTCACTTCGTCGAGCGTCTTCGCGCCGGGGCCGACCCCGACGACGACGACGTTGCCTTGGAGCGCCGGCACGAAGAGGTAGCCCCACACGCGCGGACGCACGCGTTGCACCGACGGGATGCCGTCGAGCTTCTGCGCTTCGCTCACGGCGATCACCGCCGGCCGCCCCCCGACGAGGCGCTGCACGACGACGCCGGGCACCGCGGCGCTCGCACGCCGCGCCTCGGCGCGGAGCGCATCGGTCACGAAGAGGATCGACGCGACGAGGAGCACCGTGAGCGCGAGCCCGGCGCCGAGCGTGAAGGCACGCCCCCGTCGCCGCCCGAGCGAGCGCACCGCGAACGCGAGCACGCCGCCGGTCATCGAGCGCCCCCGGTGCCGTCGCGCCCATGCCTCGGGGGTGCGAACGCGGCGCCCGCCGGATCGGGATCCGGCGCTCCGATCCCGTCGACGAAGGGCGCGGTCGACTCTTCGAGCCCCGGCTCGCGGAGCCAGCGTGCGCCACCCGAGAGCGCGAGGCCTGCACCGGGGAGCCGCACCGCGACCGCGTCGATGACGGGAGCATCGCCCGCGCGGTGGAGGCGTGCCGAGCGCGCGTGGAGCGCGAGCCCGGCGATCGTGAGCGGGAGCACGAGCACGAGCGCCGCGGCGAAGACGTGCTCGCGCGCCATCATGCGGGGAGGAGGGCGACGAGCAGCTTCGTGAGGAGGAAGTCGGCGATGAGGATCGAAATGGAGACCGCGACGACGGTCTTCGTCGTGCTCTTGCCGACGCCTTCGGTGCCGCCGGTCGTGTGGAGCCCGAAGTAGCACCCGATGATCGCGATGATGAAGCCGAAGACCGGCGTCTTGCCGATCCCGGACCAGAGATCACTCATGCGAACGTTGTCGAGCGAGGTGCGCAGGAAGAACGTCGGCGAGATGCCGTACTCCACCGCGCACACGAACATCGCCCCGAGCGACCCGAGGAAGAGCGCGATCAAGCTCAGGATCGGCATCACGAGGATCGCGGCCCCGACGCGCGGGAGCACGAGCTTCTTCGCCGGGTCGGCCCCGAGCGCGCGGATCGCGTCGACCTGCTCGGTGACGTTCATCGCGCCCACCTCCGCCGCCATGCCGCTCCCGACGCGCCCGCCGACGATGATCGCGGTGAGCGTGGGCGCGAGCTCGCGGAGGAACGAGAGCACGATGACGCGCGGGATGTACTCGAGACCGCCGAAGCGCTGGAGCCCGAACGCGAACTGGATGGTCATGACCATCCCGATGAAGACGCTGGTCACCGCGACGATCGCGGTCGATTGAACGCCGAGCGACTCCATCTGGTAGACGAGCGAGCGGATCTCGAGCGGGCGCTTCGCGATCGAACGGAACGTCTGCCCGGTGAGCACGGCGATCGAGCCGAACGCCTCGACCAGGACGCCCAGGCGATCGAGGAGCGTCGGCTCGGGCACCGGCTTCGCGGGCGGGAGGAGGGAGCGACTGCTCCGCGGCGGAGCGCTCTCCCGCTCGTCGGTCGAGGTGGTCACTTCTCGCCCCCACCCGAGACGGTGGCGAAGCCGTGGACGAACCGCGTGAAGGCCGGCTCGCCGGCCGCGTAGTGGCTGGGCTCGGCGATGTAGGCGAGGTCGTAGACGCAGCCGTCCTTCTTGAGGACCCAGAGATCGAACGTCTTCGAGACGCCGTCGAGCTTGGCGTCGAGCACGGTGTGGCGCGCCTCGCGCCCGTCGAAGGGCACGGTCTCCTCGAGCTTCACGTTGCGATCGGTCGTTCCGATGACGAGGTGGTTCGTGAGCGCCGGGAGGGGCGCGTCGTCCCCGGGGACGTTGCAGCGCCCGTGCACGAGGACGGAGGCGAGGTGCGCGTCGTCCCGGAACGCGAGCGATGCGTGAGCGATCTCGAGTCGCCGCCAGCCGTCGCCAATCGGTCCGGCGCGGAACGCGATGGCGCCGTCGCGGTAGACCCCGCCCTCGAAGGCCGGACCGCTGCCGCAGCCGACGAGGGCCGCGACGGCGAACAGGGCGACCGCGGCGGCACGCATGCACCGCGTGATAGCACGCCATCGCTTTGGTAGCCTCATCGTCAGGGGCCGCCGGCCCCGCCCCCCCTTTGGAGATTCCTCCGCCGTCTTCCTCTTCGGCGCCCCCTCGCCGCGCTGCGTTCTCCGTTCCACAGCTGCTGGACGCGGTGTGGTCCGCGCTGCGACCCGCCGAACGCGTGTTCGTCGGCTACGTGCTCTGGGCGCTGCTCCACATGGCGCTGACGGGTCGCATCCACGTTCGCTTCGGGCTGCTGCCTGGCCCGGATCTCCTCCTCGTGCTCGCGTCGATCGTCACCTTCCGCCTGTTCGCGGAGCGCGTGCGGCAACCGCTCGCACCCGCGCTACGGCGGGCGCACCTGCTCCTCGCGGTGCCGCTCGTGCTGCCCGCGCTCGCGCTCGGGTCGCTCGCGTTCCGTGAGCGCGTGGGGGATTACGGCGACCCGACGGCGACGTCGTCGTGGCTCCTCTTCCTGCGCGAGCAGGCGAGCCGGCTCGGCCTCGCGATCGTGCTCCCGCTCTTCGCGTGGCTCGTGATGGGGCGGCGCCTGCGCGCGGCGGGGAGCCTCGGCGAGGGGCTCGCGCCCGTCCCGATCCTGCGCGAGGCGACTCGCGTCGTCGGTGCGGCGGCGCGCGATTGGCTCGCGCTCGTGCTCACGATCTACGCGTACGCGTCGACGGAGTCGGCGGAGCCGCTCTTCCCCGATGCCGACGGCGCGCTGCGGGCGTGCGATCGGTTCCTCTTCGTGGGGCACGATCCCACGCTGCTCCTCGAGCAGGTGATCCACCCGGCGCTCTCGGAGTGGATGGCGTTCTGTTACGTCTTCTACGTCTTCCTCTTTCCGCTCGCGATGGGCGTCGTCTACGCGCTCGAGCCCAAGCGGTTCCCCTGGTTCGCCTTCGCGGTGACCGCGACGCTGGCGCTCGGCTACGTCGGCTACGCGCTCGTACCGGCGCAGGGCCCGCTCTTCACGATGCACTACGGGCGGAGCTTGGACCTCTGGTACCTCGCGCCGGTGAAGGACCAGCTCATGGACCGCATGCGCGTGCCGCGCGATTGCTTCCCGAGCCTGCACACGGCCGCGTCGCTCACCTTGCTCCGCGGCCTCTACCGAACCGCCCCGCGGCTGGCGCTCGTGCTCGCGCCGATCGTCCTCACGATCCCCCTCGCCTGCGTGTACCTGCGCTACCACTGGGTCACGGACGTGCTCGCCGGCATCGCGCTCTTCGCGCTCGTGGCCTTCGTCCAGGGCCGGCTCGAGCGGCGGGCCACCCTCCCCTCGGCGTGATGTCAGCCCAAGGCGCGGGGTGCGTCCGTCTTCGGTGACGGAAACCAAGGAGGAATGTATATGCATCCGCGAGGCCCATCGCCATGTCGCTCCGCTTCTACAACTCCCTCACCCGACGCGTGGAGGCGTTCGAACCACTGACCCCCGGCGAGGCGAAGGTCTACGTCTGCGGGATCACCACCTACGATCTCCCGCACGCCGGCCACGCCCGCACCTACACCACGTTCGACGTCCTGGTCCGGCACCTGCGCGCTCGTGGTTTCAAGGTCACGCACTGCCGCAACGTGACCGACGTGGACGACAAAATCGTCAAGCGCGCCGCCGAGCTCGGCGAAGAGCCGCTCGCGTTCTCGGCGCGGATGTCGGTCATCGCCGACGACGATCTGCGTGCCATCGGCTGTGAGCACCCCGACCAGAACCCGCGCGTCTCCACGACGATGCCGGAGATCATCCAGCTCATCGAGCAGCTCGTCGCCAACGGGAGCGCCTACGTCGTCGATACCCCGAAGGGGAAGGACGTGTACTTCGCGGTGCGCAGCTTCGCCGGTTACGGGAAGCTCTCGCATCGCAACGTGGACGATCTCCAAGCGGGCGCGCGGATCGAGGTCGGCGAGATCAAGCGAGACCCGCTCGACTTCGCGCTCTGGAAGGGTGACGAGGCGGCGCCGTTCGGCTTCGCGAGCCCGTGGGGCAAGGGCCGACCCGGCTGGCACATCGAGTGCTCGGCGATGTCGGCGAAGTTCCTCGGTGAGCACTTCGACATCCACGCGGGCGGGATGGATCTCATCTTCCCCCACCACGAGAACGAGATCGCCCAGTCGGAGGCCGTCTACGGGCCGCCGATGGCGCGCTACTGGCTCCACGGCGGGTTCCTCGAGATCGACAAAGAGAAGATGTCGAAGTCGCTCGGCAACTTCGTCACGATCCGCGACGTGCTCGAGCGGAACGACGCCGAGGCCCTTCGCTGGTTCCTCCTCGGGACGCACTACCGTGGTCCGCTCAACTTCGATCTGGAGAAGCGCGACGACGGGCGCGTGATCTTCCCCGCGATCGACGACGCGGAGCGCCGGATCGAGTACCTGTATCTTACACGTGACGCGCTCGAGCGCGTCGCGCGCGATGCCCCGGCGTCCGCGCGCGACCCGAAGGTGCTGGCGCCGATCGCGAAGATCGTCGACGAGGCGAAGGAGCGTGTCCTCGCCGCGCTCGACAAGGACCTGAACGCTCCGCAGGCGCTCGCCATCATCGGCGAGCTGGCGAAGGCCGCGAACGATCTGGTCGTCCAGATCGGGAAGCTCAAGAAGGAGCCTCAGAAGGAAGAGGCCGCGCGCGCCCTCGCCGGGGCGGCGATCACCGCGCTCGACGAGTCCACGGCCGTGCTCGGTCTGCTCCGGACGAGCACCGAGGACTTCGTGCGGCGCACGCAGGCCAAGCGGATCGCGATCCGCGGGCTGGACAGCGCCGCGATCGACGCGAAGGTCGCGGCCCGGAACGACGCCCGCGCGGCGAAGGACTTCGCCCGCGCCGACGAGCTCCGCAAGGAGCTCGCCGCGCTCGGCGTGGAGCTGCTCGACGGCGAGGGCGGCAAGACCTCGTGGCGCGTCGGCGCCTGACCCCGCGCCCCGAGGCGCTCCGACTCAATCGGCGATGCGGGGCAGGCGCACGGTGAAGGTCGAGCCGACGCCGGCCTCCGACTCGACGCCGACGCGCCCACCCGAGCTCGTCACGATGCCGTAGACCGTCGCGAGGCCCATCCCGCTTCCGCGGCCGGGCTCCTTCGTCGTGAAGAACGGCTCGAAGATGCGGCTCCGCACCTCGGGTGACATGCCGCTGCCGTGGTCGCGCACGTGGAGGCGAACCTCGTTCGCGTCCGTCTCGATGGCGACCACCACGATGGCCTTCGGCGGGGAAGCGTCGCGGGCGTTGAACACGAGGTTCAGCACCACCTGCTCGAGCTCCGCGCGCGCGATGCGCGCGCGCGGCGGCGGGCCGGCCGCGATCTCGATTCGAACGGTGACCTCGCTCCCCAACGCGTCGAAGAAGGGCGCCATCCCGCGCAGGACCTCGGCGACGTCGATCACCTCGGGCGCGGCCGGGACGTGCTGCCCGAAGAGGAGGAGCTTGCCGACCAAGCGGCGCCCGATCTCGATCGCGGACATCGCCTCGGGCGTGGCCCCCGACGTGAGGGCCAGGACGCCGAGCACGCCGTTGAAGTCGTGCGCGACCGACGCCGCGAGACGACCGAGCGCGCGAAGGCGATCGCCGCGCCGGAGCTCTTCCTCGGCCGCGAGGCGCCCCGCCTGCTCGAACAACGCGGTGAGGATGTCGGCGACGGAGCTCGCGAAGTCGATGTCGCGCTCGGTGAACTCGCGCGGCGTGCCGATGTGCTCGTGGCAGACGATGCCGTAGACGGCGCCGCCCTTGAAGATCGGGGCGTCGAGCATCGAGGTGATCCCGAGCGGCTCGAGGTAGCTCGCGGCGAGCTCCGCGGTGCGAGGGTCGATCCGCGCGTCGGACGCGGCGACCGCCTTGCGCGACTCGATCGCAGCGAGGTACGCGGGCGTCGCGCCGAGGTGCACGATGTCCCCGCGCGCGACCCGCGCGGTGCGTCGGTCGTACTGCGCCACGCAGTAGAGCGAGCTCGCGTCGCGATCGAGCAACCAGACGCCGACGCGATCGATGTCGAGCGCACGCGAGCTCACGACGCACGCGCGCTCCACGGCGCCGCTGAGCTCCTCCGGCACGGCGAGCTTCGTCCGCGCGAGAGCGAGGCGGCTCGCTTCGTAGATGCTGACCGGTCCGACGTCCGACATGTCCCCCGAGCGATGCTCGACCGGTCGGGGGCCGCCGTCAACGCCTCAGTCGACGGCTCCGAGCTTTCGCTCGATCGCCTCGAGGTGAGCGCGCACCTCTGGGTCGGATTGTCGCAGCGTATCGACCTTGCGCACCGCGCTCATCACGGTGGTGTGATCGCGATTGCCGAACGCGCGCCCGAGCTCGGGGAAGCTCGACTTGAGCCGCGACTTGCACAGGTACATCGCGATGTGACGCGCGAACGCGATGCTCTTGTGCCGATCCTTGGAGAGAAGATCCGAGCTCTTGAGCTTGAAGTGGTGGCAGACGACGCGCTGGATGTCCTCCACGCTCGCCTCGGTCGGGCGGACGCTGGCGGCCGCGAAGATCTCGCTCTTCGCGAACTCCACCGTGATCGGCTTGCCGAGGAGCGACGCCTTCGCGCAGACGCGGATGAGCGTGCCTTCCAGCTCGCGCACGTTGCTGCGGACGGTCTGCGCGATCGCGAGGACCACGTCGTTCGGGACGTCGAGCTTCTCGAGCTGCGCCTTCTTGCGGACGATCGCGACGCGGGTCTCGAGCTCGGGCGCCTGGACGTCGGCGACGAGACCGGAGGCGAAGCGCGAGACGAGCCGCTCCTCCATCCGCTCGAGCTGCTGCGGGTACTTGTCGCTCGTGAGGATGATCTGCTTGTCGGCCTGGTGGAGCGCGTTGAACGCGTGGAAGAACTCTTCCTGCGTCTGCGTCTTCGAGGCGAGGAACTGGATGTCGTCCACGAGCAGCACGTCGCACTTCTCGCGGTAGCGCGCGCGGAACTCGGCCATCTTCTGGTCCTGGAGCGCCTGCACGAACTCGTTGATGAACTTCTCCGCCGAGACGTAGACGATGCGTGCCTCGGGCCGCTCCTCGCGGATGCGGTGCGCGACGGCGTGGACGAGGTGCGTCTTGCCGAGGCCGGTGCCGCCACACAAGAACAGCGGGTTGTGGCGCGGGCCACCGCCGCCCGCGGCCGCGATCGACGCTGCGTGCGCGAGCTGGTTCGACGGACCGACGACGAAGTTGCCGAACGTGTACTTCGGGTTGAGGCCCTCGACGGGCGGCGCGGCCTTGACCTCGCGCTCGCGGACGGAGTCGACCTTCGCGCGGACGGCGGAGTCGGGGCGGATCGACAGCGCCTTCGGGCGCACGGGCTCGCTGACGGGCGGGTGATCGGACACGGGGCGATCGAGACCGCCGCCGACGACCCAGGCGATCTGAACGCTCCACCCCGTGCGGCTCCGGATGAAGTCGGTGAGCGTGGGGACGAAATGTTGGTCGACCCACTCACGCACGAACTCGTCGCGCGCACGAAGGCTGAGAACCCCGTCGAGGAGTCCATCGTACTGCACGCCCGAGAACCACTGGTCGAAGCTGGCGGGGCTGCGCTCGCGTGTGAACGCTACCGCCTCCGTCCAGAGATCCTCTTCGACTGCTCGCTCGATCCCGATCACGCCGACCTCGTCGTTCTATGAGAGACACCAGAACGATTCCGGACCCGCCGGAAGCACCACCACCCCAACCACCGGACGACCACCTCGCGCATCACCTCGAGCCGGAAGGGGTGGCGGGCATTGCGCGACGCGCCTACACCATGGGCACAAGTTATCCACAGCCTGTGGATAACTCCCCCAACCACCCCCCGCTCGCGGGACGTCGTCCCACTGCGAAATGCGAACACTTCACCTACGAGGAGCGACCCGCGCTCACGAGGTACGGACTGGGTACCACCCCCCGTTTGCGGTCGTCCATGGCGATCCTGCAAAATGGGATCAAGTTACGAGAATCACGACGGATTATTGGTTGTAGACCCCCCGCGAAGTCTCCCATTTTGGGACAACGCGGAGGCCGATTCGAGGCAACCCATCGAAAGAATTCGTTTTTTGGTGATGGTTGCGGACCGCAACGAACCTTTCGCACTGGAATTGACGCGGCGCGCGCGTGTCAAGAGGCGGCGTCACCGCGTACTTTCCGCCACATTCTCGTCACCAGGAGTCTCGCCGAAAACTGGTCCGTCGTGCGCGGGGCTTGCTAGGGGTCCTCGGAGTGCAACCCCGCTCCGTCCTTCGGCCTGCAGCCGCCGCCGCTGCGCTCATGCTCGTGCAGGCCTTCGCGGCGCGTGCGGCGTGGGCGGATCCGTCGTCCACCTCCGTCCAACAGGGGTACGAAGGGGGCGACATTCAGTCCCCACGCACGATGGCGATGGCCAACGCGCAGACCGCGCTCGGTACCTCGACCACGGCGCTGGTCGGAAATCCGGCAAATCTCCCCTTCGCGCGGGTCTACCACTTCGAAGCGCTCGCCCACTACGCGCCCGAGGCGCGGCGCCAGAGCTACGGCGGAGCCGTCGCCGACTCCGTCACGAACAAGCTCTCGGGCGGGTTCGCGGGGACGTGGAACAACATGGATCCGGACGGAATCGACCGGACCTGGACCGACCTCCGGCTCTCGGTCGCCTACCCGCTCACGAGCTGGCTGGCGGTCGGTTTGACGGGCCGCTACCTGCGCGTGGATCAGGCCGTCTCGAAGGGTCCGTTCGGGCACAGCCTCGTGTCGGACGGCTCCGCGGACCAATCCCTCGCGAGCATCTTCACCTTCAACGCCGGCGTCACGATCCAGCCCGTCCGCGGCCTTTCGTTCGGCGTCGTGGGCTCGAACCTCACCCACCCGGGGCAGGCGCTCGCGCCGACGACGCTCGGCATCGGCGCCGGCTACACGAACGAGGTCATCTCGGTCGAGGTCGACTCGAACATCGACTTCGACACGTGGGGCAACGTGCGGTCGCGCTGGGGCCTCGGCGGCGAGCTCTTCCTCATCAATCACCTGCTGATCCGGGCCGGTTACCGCTTCGACACGGGGATGAAGACCCACACGATCTCGGGCGGGCTCGGGTACGTGGACAAGCGCTTCAGCGTCGAGCTCTCGATGCGCCGCGACATCATCGCGGACAACCCGGCCACCGGCTTCGTGCTCGGGCTCCGGTACTTCTACGACACCGGCGTCGCGCCCGATCAGGCGATGGGCGCGGACTGACGCGTCACGCCGGCACGAAGAAACGCACGCAGAGGTCGTCGGTCGGGTGACGCGCGACGTGCGCCGGAAGGGTCGGTGCGGGCCAGTGGACCGCCGGCGCCGCCGGGCGCGCGGGCGAGAGTTGTACCGAGATGGGATAAGGGTCGGCCGCGTCGCCGCAGAGCCGCGCCTCGGCCGGGAGGGCGAAGGGGTGCCCGTCCAACGCGGCGACCTCGACGCGCGCGACCGTGAGGGGCGTGCCGAGGAACGTCCCGAGCCGGATCAGCACCTCGCGTCCGCCCGTTCCGTCGGCGGCGATCGGCCCGAGCAGGCTCCGCACGCGCACCGCGGCGAACCCCGCGCGCGCGAACGCGCGGCGGAGCGCAGGCTCCCGGAGGTGGAGCACCTCCCCCGCGGCGCCGTCCCGGCCGAGGAGCGTGCGCGCGGTGGCTGGCTTTCGAGCGGCGCGCTCGGTGACGACGACCTCCCCCACGTCGGCGGGGTCCGGCCCAGCCGCGTCGGTGGACAACAGGTGAACGTCGAACGCATGGGGCACGCCGGGTGCCCCGAACGCGACGAACGCATCGACGTCCCCGCTCTGCCACTCGCCCCGCGCGAAGGTGACGTCCTCCGTGACGATGGTGGCGTCCTTCCCCGCGTCGATCCGGACGCGCGTGATGACCGGCAGCGCCGGGATCGGGACGGTCGGACGAGGCGGCGGCCGGGGCGGGACCGGCGGGCGGGGCGGGGCGAGGAAGACCGTCGCCACGAGGGCGGCGGCGCCGAGGCGGATCATCGAAGCGCCCCCTCGAGCGCGCGGGCGAGGAGGAGGTCGGCGCCTTCGCCGACGACGTTGCGCTCGGGATCGGGGGCCGCCGCGCGCCCGCGGAGGTCGGTGACGGCGCGCGGGTTGTCGAACCAGTCTTCGTCGTGGCGCTGGCGGAGCTCGTCCAGGAGCGGCGCCACGCCGAACAGCGCGACCGCGCGGGCGGCGTCTCCCGGGGCGGGCTCGAGGAACCACGCGCTCGCGCGGTGAGGCTCTCCCCACACCGCGTCGGCCATCTCGTCCGCCGCCACGCCGTCGCCGACGAGGAGCCGCGCGGCGACCCGCCGCGCCTCGATCAGGAACGCGCTCGCGAACGCCCGCGCCTGCGCCGCCGCCGGGCGCTGCGCGAGCCCGAGCCGCCGGATCGAGAACGCGGAGGTCCCGAGGAGCGACGCGAACGCGAAGCCCCAGCGCTCGGCGTCGACGAAGACGACGGGCACGCGCAGCACGAAGGGGAGCGCGCGCGGCGCCGAGGCGTGGCGGAGCGCGTGGCCGAAGGCGAAGAACGCTCGCGCGAAGCTCGCACCACCGTGCGCTTCGGGGACGCGGAACGCGGGGAGGCGAAGGCCCTCGGTCCAGCGCGGGAGCGCCTCGAGGACGAAGCGCGGCGCGAGCTTGGTCGGCCAGCCCTCGGTCGCGGCGCGCGCGGACGCGAGATCGAGCGCGAGCGGCCACCGCTCGCCGGCGAGCCGCGTCGCGCGGCGGCGCTCGTCGCGCGCGAGATCGTCGGTGCGACGGAGAAAGCCCTGCGCCGCGGTGCGGAGCGCCGTGAGCGCGGCCGCGTCTCCGATGCCGTGCACCTCGGGCGCGGCGACGCCGAAGCGAACGAGGACCTCGCGCGCCAGCTCCGCGTGACGACGCCGGAGCGGGAGGACGTCCGGCGCACGCTCCGCCACCGCATCGAGGTGACGCCGCGCGAGCTCGGGCACCCGCGCCGCGACGAGGCCGCGCACGACGTCGACGAGGGCGACCTCCCGCACGGTCTCGAGGTGGAGCACGGCCTTCGGAGCGCGCATCGCGGCGACGAGCTCGACCGCGAGATCGCGGGTGACGCGCTGGACCGTCAGAGCCTCGACCCAGGGGACGAGCGCGGCGTGGAGATCCTTCTCCGCGAGCGACGGTACCCAGTCGCGCAGCGCATCGCGCAGGGTCTTCCCGGTCGCGTCGCGCCGATGGTCGAGCGGAGCCTCGGCGCGGGCGGCCTCGTCACCGGCGACGAGCCGCGCCCACCACCGAGCTTGGGCGTGCGCCGCCGCTTCGACCGCCCGGCTGTGACGCGCGAGGTCCACCGTCGCTCACCCGTGGATCTCGGGCCGATGCGCGGCGCCGCTCGCGCTCTGCGCGCGGACGATCTCGGCCTCGGCGAGCGCGAGCCGCTCGAGCCGCGTGCGGACGAGCTCGTCGTCTCCGTCGGCGGCGAGGATGGCGAGGTCCTGGAACTCGCGGTGGTGGCGCGCCTCGGCGACGAAGAGCTCGTCGTAGAACGCACGGAGCTCGGGTTGGTCGTCGAGCGCCGCCACGAGGAGCTTGAAGCGCTCGCACGAGCGCGCCTCGATCAGCGCGCCGACGAGCAGTCGATCGACGAGCGGGTGGACGCGCACGTCCCCCCGCGCCGTCCGCTCGTTGCGGGGAGCGTTCGTGGCCGCCTTGCGGAGGGCAGCCGCGTAGTCGTCGGGCGCCGGGACGCCGAGCGCGAGCCCGCGCGTCTCGAGGATGGCGAGCACGCGATCGAAGTGGGCGAGCTCTTCCTGCGCGATCGCGACGAGCCTCCGGACGAGCTCGTTGCGATCGGGGTGCCGCCCCGCGAGCGCGAGCGCGTTGGAGGCGGCCTTCATCTCGCAGTGCGCGTGGTCGACGAGCACCGCATCGAGGTCGCGCTTCGCCTGCTCCACCCACGCGGGATCGGTCGCGACCTTGAGCCCGAGCATCGAGCCTCGTTTACCACATCCCCATCACGAAGGCCGCCGCTCCCGCCGCGCGCGGCCCACGTTGCCGCCGACGAACGCGACGGGCGCGGCGACGAGCGGCACGATCAGCGGCGCCCACGAGAAGCCCGAGAGCGCACCGAACGTGAGCACGCACGCCACGAGACCGGCGAAGAGCCCCGCGAGGGCGGGCTCGCGCCGCGTCGTGCCTTCGCCCCAGCGCCCGACGAGGTAGCCGCCCGCGAACGCCGCCAGCGCGAGCGCGACGAGGTGCGGGAGGGCCAGCATCGCGGTCAGCGACGCGCGCTCGCCGGGCGCCATCTCGGCGAACGCGACCGAGACGTCCTCGGCCGAGGCCGCCGTGGGAAAGCGCCGCTCGAGCCAACCACGGACGATCCGAGCGGCGAGCCACGCGAGCGGCAGCCACGCGCCGAAGATGGCGACGACGCCGAACCCGATCCAGTGCCACGGGGGCCGCGGGGGCTCGTCGTCCCCCGAGTCGGAGCCCGGCGCCTGCGTCGGGGCGGCCTTGCTGGAGACGATCGGGAGGTGCCTCTTTTCGCCCGCCATGGTCAGAACCCGAAGACCATGGCAGAAACGGCGCCGCAAATCGAACCGGACGAACGGAATGACCGAACCGAACCTGAGCATCTTCGAGATGCGCGTGCGCTTCTTCGAGACGGATCTGATGGGGATCGTGCACCACGCGAGCTACCTGACCTACTTCGAGGCGGCTCGCGTCGAGTGGCTCCGCCGCCGCGGCGTCACCTACGCCGACTGGGCGCGGCGGGGCATCCACCTCCCCGTGGTCGAGGCGACCACGCGCTACCGCGCGCCGGCCCACTTCGACGACGTGCTCGAGATCGAGACCCGCCTGACCGAGCTGAAGTCCCACTCGGTGCGGTTCGAGTACCGGACGCGCCGCGGGCCGCTGGTGATCGCCGAGGGAGGAACGCGCCTCGCGTGCGTGGGGGCGGACCACAAGCTCGTGCGCATCCCCCACGAGGTGAAGGACGTGCTCGAGCGCGGAGAACTATCGGGGGTGGGATGATTTCCGTTAGGATGCGTCCGATGCTCCGTGCTCCCGTGCTCGCCCTCGCCTTCGCCCTCGCGCTGACCGCGACGGGCTGCAAGAAGAGCGCTCAAACGCGCCTCGAAGGTCACTGGCGGGGCGTGAAGGCAACCGGCGTCGGCTCCGACGTCCAGTCCGCGGCGAACCTCTACGCGGCGCAGATGGAGCTCGACTTCAAGGGCGACAAGGTCTCGGTGAAGACGAGCAGCGCCAAGCAGTCGGGGAAGTACAAAATCGTCCGCGAGGACAAGAACGGGTTCGCGCTCGTCACCGACGGCGACGGCACCGCGGACGAGCAGACGTTCACGTTCGACACCGATCGCGAGATCAGCTGGGTCGTCACGCCGGGCAAGACGATTCAGTTCCAGAAGCAGTGACCTGCGTCACCTGACCACGGCCTCGCGTGCGACGCGCGTGCGCGAGACGGTGTCGCCGCGCTTCAGCTCGAGCACGACGTCGTCGACGAGGGGGCCATCGAGCTTCGCGCGCGCCTCCTCGATCGTGCTCACGACGACCCCGTTGACCCGCACGATCACGTCGCCCGGCCGGAGCCCCGCGCGCTCGGCTTCGCTCCCGGCGGCCACCGCGACGACGACGACCTCCTTCGTGGCCGCGCGGTCGCCGAGCGTGACGGCGACGCTGCCGGCGCCGCCGCTCGCGCCGGCGTTGGTCGCCGCCGCCCCCGCGCTCGGAGCGAGGACGATCTTCACGTCGGCGGGGCGGCCCACGCGGAGCTCGATGTCGAGCTTCCCGCGCCCGACGTCGGGGGCGTACGCCTCGAGCGTGACGAGGCCCGCGCCGATCCCGCCGAGGTGGAAGCGCCCCTTCCCGTTCGCGACCGCCACGCCCGGCGGCGGTGGGCCCTGCGCGAGGTAGACCGGGACGAACCCGGCCGCCACGCGCGCGAACGGCACCGGATCGCCGCGCCCGTCGACGACGATGCCCTCGCAGACGGCTTCCTCGGCGAGCTCGAGCGTGCCGACGTCGAAGTCGTCCTTCCCCTTCGCGTCGACGACCACGGGCTTGGCGAGCGGCGCCCACCCCGCCGCGCGGAGACGGAGCTCGGTCGCTCCGCTCGCGACGTCGTCGATCGCGAAGCGCCCGTCTTTGTCGGTGCGCGCGACTCGCGGACCGAGCTCGGACGCGAGCGTGACCTCGACCGCCTCGAGCGGCGTGCCGCCGCGCGCGCTCCGGACGAAGCCGCGCACGGTGAGAGCGCGCTCCAGCTTCACCTCGACCTCCGCGCGCCCGTCTTCGACCGCGAGCGCGCGCGGCGCATGTCCCGGCGCGCGCACCTCGAGCCGCGCTGCGAGGCCGCGGATCCCTTCCAGCACCGCGTCGCCGCGGTCGTCGGAGAAAGCGGTCGCGCGCGCGGGCTGCGTCGCGTCGACGGAGATCGCGCTGACTTGCGCCGTCGCGATCGGGTACCCGCGATCGTCCTTCACGTGCACGGTGAGGGGGTCCCGCGCGGCGGGGAGCGTGAGGGTCACGCTCTTGCGCTCGCTCTCGGCGACGTCGAAGGCGGCGCGCACGGAGGGGACGAGATCGTCGTCGCCGCGGAACACGCTCACGACGATCGCGGAGGGGACGGCCGCGAACGCGAACGTGCCGTCGCTCGCGGTGCGCGCCGAGCGCTCCTCGCGCCCGCGTGTTGCCGCGAGCTCGACGCGCGCGCCCGCGACGGGCCGCCCACTCGCGTCGACGACGCGACCTTCGAGGCTGCCACCGGCGTGGAGGACGACGTTCACCTCCGCGTCGCCGCCGGGTGCGAGCGTCACGGTCCCGCTGAACGCCTCGACGAACTCCGGGTGCCTCACGAGCACGCGAACGCGCCCCGGCGTGACGGGGGCGAGGACGAACGTGCCGTCGCCGCGCGTGACCCAGGGCTCGGGCGGCGCGGTCGGCGGCCCGCCCGTCGGCGAGGGAACGACGACGGGCCCGTGCGGGATCGGCGGCACGGGCCCGGGGACGACGCCGAGATCCCCCGCGGGCTGGAGCGGGACCGGACCCGAGAGCCGTTGATCGAACTGCGCGGTGCGGAACGTGCGCGTGCGCGGATCGTCTTCGATCGGTCCACCCGCGAAGTCCGTCCCGAGGACCTGGAGCGTCGCCGACGTGACCGGGAAGCCGCGCGCATCGGTGACGGTGCCGTGGAGGCGCCCCGCACGAGGCAGCACGAGCGTGACGGGCCCCGTGAGCGGCTCGGGGACCGGTGTGGCGGCACGACCGAGGTGGCCATCGGCGAACGCGGTCAGCGTCGCCGGGCCGAGCGCGATCGGGCCCAGCACCGCGCGCCCATCGCGCCCCGTGACCGCCTCGACCGGGAACGGTGAAACGCCGCCCTCGGCGAGCACGACGCGCGCGCCGGAGACGGGATCGGCGTCGTCGCCGTCGTCGTCGACGACGAGCACCGCCACGTTGCGACCGGGTCCGAGCCGGAGCGTGAGCTCCTTCTCTTCGCCGGCGGAGAGGCTCACCCCGAGCTCGACGTCGGAGACGTCGGCGCCGAGCACCGCGCGGAGCGCGAACGTGCCGGCGAAGAGGCCGGCGAGCTTCACGCGCCCGGTGGGCCCGGTTCGTCCCTCGCGCGGGACGCCGAGCGCGGTCCCCGCGATCAAGACTCGTGCATTCTGCACAGGTTCGTCCCCCGTCGCGCCCGCGCGGACGACGCTCACGGTGATCGCGCCGAGGCGATGGAGCACGAGCACGATCGCCGCGTCGTCGTGGACGCCGCGATCGGTGGCGACGTCGAACCCCGGAGCCGTGGCCCGGACGACCCAGGGTCCCTTCGGGAGCCGCCCGACGTGCGCCCGCCCCCAGAGGTCGGTGCGCGCGCCGATGCCGAGCGGCTCGCCGGTCTGGACCTCGATCGCGGCGAACGGCACCGGATCGCCGGAGGGCATGCGAACCTCGACGTCGAACGCGTGCTCCGGCGCGAGCTTCATCTCGATGACGCGCGGGTCCCCCGGCGTCGGCACGAGCACGAGCGACGACGAGCCGCGCGCGAACCCGGGAGCATCGGCGAGCACCCACGCCTCGCCGCGCGGCAGGTGCTTCAACGCCGCCCGGCCTGCCCCATCCGCGCGCGCCTCGCCGCCGAGGTAGACCTGGTCGCCCGCGCGGACGACGAGGATCCGGACGGTCGCGTCGCCGATCGCAGCGCCCGCTTCGTCGGTGACGTGGACCGTGAGCGCGGCATCGCGCTCTTCGTCGCCCTCGGGGAGCGGCGGTGGGAGGAGCACGTCCTCGCGGGCGACGAGCCGGTTGCCCGGCAGGGAGCCGACCACGACCATGCACACCACGACCCACAGAGCGCGGAGCACGCCTAGCGCCAACGCCAGCGCCGACGGCTTTGGCCGCTGGAGCGAAGAGCCGGACGGGGAATCGGGCGTCGCCACCAACTCCTTGCTAGCATGGGACGATGCGCTCCGCGCTCGCCGCCACCGGCATCACGCTCGCGCTCGGCGTCGTGGTGGCGGCCTGTGGGGACGACCACCCGCCGCGCCTCGGCGATCCGACGATCGCGTGGGAGGCGGGCATCGACGCGCCGTACTTCGACGGCGGCACACCCCCGCCGACGTGCGATCTCGGGCCCGACTACGGCATCTGCGCCTGCACCGAGGCGCGGCTCCTCGGCGACGCCCCGAACCTCTACTTCGTCCTCGATCGCTCGGGCAGCATGATCGACGGGAACAAGTGGAAGACGGTGCGCAGCGTCGTCGTCCAGACGGTGACCGCGCTCGGGCCGCGCATCAACGTCGGCGCCGCGATCTTCCCCAGCGACGCGACCTGCGGCCCCGGCAAGGAGGTGCTCGCCGTGCGTCCCGGCGACGCACCGGCCGGCGTCTTCGGGCCGACGGCGGACGCGCTGGCGACCTCGACGAACGTGCCCGAGCTCGGCGGAACGCCGACCGCGCTGACGCTCGCGAGCCTCACGCCGAAGATCACGGGCTTGAGCGGCAAGACCGTCGTCATCCTCGCGACCGACGGCGCGCCGAACTGCAACGCGGCGGCTTCGTGCGGCGTCGATCAGTGCTTGTCCAACCTCGAGGCGCAACCCGGTTGTCCCACCGGGGGACAACCGAACTGCTGCGCGACGAACGGCGTGGACGGCCCCATCTTCTGCCTCGATCGCAGCGCGACGCTCGCGGCGATCGACGGCCTGGCCGCGAAGGGCGTGCCCACCTACGTGATCGGCGTGCCGGGGAGCGGGCCGTACGCGGCGCTCCTCGACGAGATGGCGACGCACGGCGGGACCGCGCGCGGGTCGAGCCCGCAGTACTACCGCGTGGACTCCACCGACGCGAAGGCGTTCGCGAGCGCGCTCGCCGCGATCGCGGCCAAGGTGACGGCGACGTGCACGTTCACCCTCGACGACGTGCCGGATCCGGCGAAGCTCAACGTCTTCCTCGATGGGACCGTGCTCCCGCAGGATCCGGTGGACGGATGGAAGCTCGACGGGAAGACCGTCGAGATCGTCGGCGCCGCCTGCGCGAAGCTGCAGAGCGGGGACATCCTGAGCGTCCGCGTCGTGGCGGGCTGCCCGACGGTGGTGCCGAAGTAGTCAGTGCAGCGTGTGCCAGCGGCCGTCGCGCTCGATCCGGGGCGGGACGCTCGCGCGCTGGGGGATCACGAGCTCTTCGTCGGCCAAGGTCGCCTGAGCGACCGCGAGCTCGCGGAGGCGGTCTTCTTCCGCCTCTTCGCGAGCCCAGCGCGCGAGGATCTCCTTCGCGCGGCGCCGGCGCTTCACCCAGGCGACCCCGAAGACGATCACGATGAGGCCCCACAAGAAGCCGCTCCCGAGCACGACCGGCCAGAGGCTGAACCGGCGCGAGAGGTCCTCGTGCCACTCGTACTCGAGCCGGCGCAGGTCGGTGCCATACGCATCGGTGAGGGAACGCTCGAAGGCCTCGCCGCCTCGCGTGCGCGTGACGAGCGACTGGAACCGCGCGCGATCTTCGTCGCGCAGGAGGAAGCGCACGACGTCCGCCGACTGCGCGTACGCGATGCTCACCTCGTAGTTGGTGTCGGGGAAGCTCTTGTCGAGATCGTCGAGCGGGAGGATCGCATCGCTCAGCGACGCGTCCATCAACGTCTTGTTGCGAAGCAGCACGTGCTCGCCGGAGAGGTAGATCGCGAGCCCTTCGTTGAACCACAGGGGGACGTGCTGGCCGCCGAACGCATCGAACAGAGCGACGTGCGCGAGCTCGTGGCGGAAGGTCTCCCCGAGGTCTTCGGCTTCGGCCGTCTTCGGCGCCGTCAGCGAGACGAGCACGAGGTGGAGCGACGAGTAGGCGACGCCGACGGCGTACACCGGCGGCGGGTGCCCGATCGGGGCGAGCGCCTCCATGTCCTCCGGCGTGCGCGCGACGCGGACCTCGACGTGATCGAGCACGTTCTGCCCGAAGCGATCGTCGAGCTGGGCCTTGAACGCGTCCGCGTCGGCGACGAGGGCGTCGACCTGCTCCTTCACCCCCGAGGGGTACGAGATGTCGAGCCAGCCGTCGTGGTGATCGGTCACCATGTCCTTCGCGAGCGGCGGCAGCGTCACCGTGTGGGGCTCGAGGACGAGCGGGGCGTCGCGCGGGACGTTGCCCACCGGATCGCCCGCGCGTGCCCCGAGCGGCGCGAACAGCACTGCGACGAACAGGACGAGCGCGGCGAGCGCCTTCGACAGCCGGGTCATTGCGGGACCTGCATCCGGACGTGGATCGTGTCTCCGCTCCAGTCGCGCGTGGCGAGGAACACGGCGCCGCCGATGAGGGCGGCGCTGCCGAGCGCGATCCAGAACCAGGGCGACTCGTAGAACGACTTGGACTTGTCCTTGGCCGGCGCCGAGTTGCCGGGCGCGGGAGTGACCAGCACCTTCGGCTTCACGACCGGCGGCGGGGCGACCGGCCCGAGCGCGCGCTCGACCGAGCCCACCGTAGCGTCCCAGCTCCAGCCGCCGCCCTCCTTCGGGTCGGGCTGCCAGCGGGCGGCGTCGAAGGTCTTCTTCGTCACGTCGAAGAGGCGCACCTCGGGAGCGGCACCCTCGTGCGGGGTGAGGACGAGGATCGAGCGCGAGTGCACGCGCCGCCCGACGTTCCCGAGGATCTCTCGCGACACCGTGTCGTCCCCGCGGACGGCCTTGCGGAGCTGCGCGAGATCCTTGAGCTCGACGCTGGCACCCTCGGCCGGAGCTTCCCCGACGAGCACGCGGGCTTGGTCCTCGGTCAACGACTTCGGTCGAAGGGCGCCCTTCGCGTACGTGGCTTGCGCGAGCGGCCAGGCGAGGTCGGCGGTCCCGTCTTCGCCCTCGGCCACGACCGCCACGCCCGTCGCGTCCGGGTCCGGCGCGTCTTCCGCGCGGGCGGTCCCCGGGACCGCGGATGCGGCCAGCCCCACGCCGGCGGCGACGGCGAGCACGGCAAAGGAAGCGGGGCGGCGCATGGACTGGGAACTTAACTCGCCACCGAAGAGCGTCAATGCAGTCATTTGGGGGGGGCACACCAGGAAAGAAGGGGGGTCGCCCCGGCCACCCCGCCGCGGACCTGGTCGGTCCGCAGGCTGCCGGCCGCGACCCCCAGGAGCGCCACGAACGCGAGCGCCCCCGCCGACGCGAAGAGGCGGCGCGGCGCCAGGATCGTGCGCGAGGCGAGGACCCCGCCGAGGAAGAGGGCGGTCCCGTCGACGATCGCGGCGCGAGCGTCGGGCCCGAGCTCGGGGGCCGCCGCCCGGACGGCGACGACGAGCCCGAAGACGGGGACCGCCGCCCACGCGACGGCGACCAGGCGCGCGGTCGTCTCGGAGCGGGCCTCGAGCGAGCGCAGGAGCGACGTGATCCGCCGCGCGACCAGCGCGAGCACGAGCGCGAGCGCGAAGACGGCGAGCGCGAACGTGACCGCCGCGAGCGCGTGGTGGTGCGTCTTCGCGCGGAGGACCGCGCCGAGGCGATCGGCGAGGAGCCCGAGCCACGCGAGCCACCCGAACGCG
The DNA here is from genome assembly GCA_044224495.1 of Polyangiaceae bacterium. GTDB lineage: Bacteria > Myxococcota_A > Polyangia > Polyangiales > Polyangiaceae > JBGAKG01. The sequence continues at coordinate 121,835 of JBGAKG010000011.1, forward strand.
ACGGCGAGGCGCAAGCCCGCATCGTCCGGACCGAGCGCGCGCCAGCCGAGGTAGGCACGGCGCCCGACCAGGCCGAGGAGCGCGATCGGTGGCGCGGCGAGGCCCGCGACGAGCGCCCACGCGACGACGAACGAGACCGAGGCCGACGACGCCACCCGGAGCGCCGCCGGCACCGCGACCACGGTAGCCGCGACGACCGCGAGCGCGAGCGCAGCGCCGAGGCGAAGGGAGAACGGAGCGGCGGGCGGCGGAATGCTCGGTGTCATCAGAACGGGTCCACGGCGAAGAACGGCGGCAGCCCGAAGAGCGTATCGGCGTTGGCGAGGGCAGCGCTCCCGCCGCGGGCGAGGCCGAGCGCGGCTGCGGCGCTGGGCCGGAGACCGCCGAACGTCACCGACGCGACGGCGCTCGCGTCGATCACGACGTCCGCGTCGCTCGCGGGAGTCACGGTGAGCGCGCCGCCGCTCGCGGCGAGCGCGAGGACCTGCTCGCCGAACGCGACCCGGCACTTTGTATCATACATGTAACCGCGCGCCGCGAGCGCGCGCTCGAGATCGAGCACCTTCACCATCGGCCCCGCGGTGAGGTCGCCGATGCGGTGCTCGACGGCCGCGTCGCCGTGACGGCGGCGGTCCGCGTCGACGAGCGCGTAGGGGATCGGATCGTCGAGATCGATCGCGAGCTCGATCTCCTCCACTTGAGCGCGCTGGGCGCCGAGCACGCCGTAGAGGGCGCGCTTCGCCTCGGTGTCTTCCGCGACGAGCTCTTCGACGAGGATCGTGGTGCGCGCGTGCGGCTCCGCCTGCTCGTACGAGAAGACCACGTAGCCGCGGGGCGCCGTGCGCGGTCCGACGGCGAGCACGTGGTTCCGCTCGTCGAGCCACTTCGCGTTCCACAGCGCGCGCGGGCGGCGGAGCCAGCTCGTCGTCCGCTCCGCGACGCGCTCGTAGAGCGCCTCGAGCGCGGGCCGGTCCGCCGCGGCAGCCGCGAACGCCTCGGCGCCGACCCATGCCCGCGGCACGGACTCGGGCGCGAACACGAGCCGCCCCGAGGTCGTCACGGGCCCGTACCCCAGACGGGCGTAGAACGCCTGCTCGAACGCGTAGAGCATCGCGATCGCCGCGCCCCGCGACCGGGCGATGCCATGGAGGTGCTCGAGGAGCGCGCTCGCCACCCCACGACCGCGCGCCTCGGGCGCGACGCCCACGCTGGCGATCCCGGCGATCGGGACGGCGCGCCCGCCGAAATAGGCCTCGAGCCGAAACAGGAACGCGTGGGCGACGATGACGCCGTCGTCGACCGCGAGCCAGAGGTCGTCGATCGTCCCCAGGGCGTTCTCGCGGAAGTTCCGCCGCCGGGCGGGCTCCCGCCGGGCGTCCGGGAACGCGCTGCCGTGGATCGCGATGGCGCGATCCAGGTCGGCGGGGGCCTCCGTGGCCGGGCGAAACTCGAGGTGTTTTCCCACGGGTGGCGCCAGGGTAATCTCCTTTTTCGGCGCAAATTGGAGTTTTTCCACCCACTCGTGTAGCGGAGGAGCATGTCCGGCCAGGAGAAACGTGAGGCGGCTGAGGTGGGGCAGAGCTTCGGCGGGGCGCGCGCCGACTTCGTCGCGGGGCTCGGACGGAAGGTCGCGGACCTTCGCCGGGCGCTCGCGGCGGTCGAAGCCGCCCCGCGAGACGAGGCGCTCCGCGCCGATCTCGTCCGCCGGCTGAGCACGCTCGCCACGAGCGCGCGCACCATGCGGTTCGACGCGATGGCGCAGCTCCTGACCGAGTCGGTCGAGCTGGTCGAGGCGCCGGTGAAGGCCGGTGCGACCGAGGCGCGGCAACTCTCGAAGATCGCCCGCGCGCTCGACGACCTCCCCGCGATGGCGTGGACGAAGACGAATGGCGATGCGAAGCCCGAGGCGCTCGCGCCGACGCCGCGCGAAGCCGATCTCCCCGCCCCTGCGCGCGCCAACGAAGGCGCGAGCGGCTCGGAGCCGGTCGAGCAGCGCTCGCCGATGACGGTGCTCGTCGTCGGCCCGGAGTGGGTGGCCGAGACCCTGCTCGAGGCCGCCGAGATCTCGCGCGGAAGGCTCATCGAGTGCGAGCGGACCGAGGACGCCCAGGCGGCGATCGGCCTCGCGCGCGCGCTCGCGCCGGACGTCGTGCTCCTCGAGGCGACGGTCCAGCACGCGGAGGATCTCGTCGAGGCGCTCGCGGACGATCCGCTGACGGAGCCGGTCCCGATCCTCGCGGTCGGCAAGCTCACGAGCGAGCAGGCGGCGCGCTTCGTCGCGCTCGGCGTCGCGCGTACGCTCCACGCACCGTTCTCGGGCGAGGCGCTCCGGAGCGTCGTCGAAGAGGTCGTCGATCAGCGCGAAGGCCGGACCGTGCGGATTGCCCTCGGCGAGCCGACGGTCGAGCAGCTCGGTGAGCGTCTCGCAGACGAGCTCCGGCGCGCGCTCGTCGACTCCGTCGATCCGAAGACCCGCGGCGCACGCGTCTCGCTCGGCGAAGGGACCGAGGTCATGGCCGCGCTCTGGGGTGCGATCGCGCGCGTGCGCGAGGTCGTCACCGCTCGCACCGGCGGCTCGGTGCGCTTCCAGACGGGCGGGCCCGAGGGCAGCATCGCCCTCGCGTTCCAACCCGACCTCGGCGGGGCCGATCGCACGCGGCGCGGCCGCGGCGCCGCCGCCGACGTGAACCTCGAGGGCCGCCGCGTGATCGTCGCCGACGACGATCCGGGCGTGACCTGGTTCCTCTCCGATCTCCTCCGCACGACGGGCTGCGTGGTGCACGAGGCGCTCGACGGCGCCTCCGCGCTCGACCTCGCGCTCCGCGTCGGGCCCGATCTCGTCATCAGCGACATCCTGATGCCCAAGGTCGATGGCTTCGCTCTGTCGCGCGCGCTCAAGCGCGACGTCGCGCTCCGCGACACGCCGGTGATCCTGCTCTCGTGGAAGGAAGACCTGCTCCAGCGCGTGCGCGAGCTCGGGGCGAGCGCCGCCGCGTACCTGCGCAAGGAGAGCGACGCGCGCGCGATCCTCGCGCGCGTGCGCGAGGTGCTCTGGCCGCGCGCGCGCGTCGAGGCGCGCCTCAAGGGAACCGGCGAGGTCCGCGGACGGCTCGACGGCCTCTCCGTGCGCACGCTCCTCGAGCTCGTCGCCGTGCAGCGCCCGAACTCGCGCGTGTCGCTCCGCGACGCGTCGTGTCTCTACGAGGTCGAGCTGCGCGATGGTGCTCCGCGGCGCGCGACGCGCACGTCGGGCGACGGCGAGTTCGCCCGCGGCGAGCGCGTGCTCGGCGAGATGCTCGGCATCGGCGCCGGGCGCTTCGTCGTCGCCGGCGCGACGCCGGGCGCGACGGGTCAAGGCGGAGAGCTCGAGGGCACGCTCGCCGAGCAGCTCAACGAGCACATCGCACGGGCGCGTGGCGCGATGGCCGCGACGACCGGCGCCCGCACCGCGAGCGTGAGCCGCCTCCAGATCGACGACGCCGTGCTCGAAACGTACCTCCGCGCGACGCCGGAGCCCGCGCGCAGCCTCGTCTCCCGGATCGCGAAGGGCGCGTCGCCGCGCGAGCTGCTGCTCGGCGGTCAGGTGGTCCCGAGCCTCCTCGACGATCTGCTCGTCGATCTCGCCGCGCGCGGTGCCATCACCGAGGTCTGGGGCGAAGGCGACGAAGACCTGCTCTCCCCGGCCGTCGCGAAGGCCCAGGCGACGCTCGGCGGCGAGTCCAAGCCGCGCACGCCGCTCTCCGCGCTGCGCCCGAGCCTCACGCCGCCGCCGGTCCTCGGCGCCGCGTACGACAAGCCGAAGGAAGAAGAGTCGCTCCAGGCGTCGCTCCGCGATCTCCTGGGCGAGGAGTCCGCGGCGCCGCCGGCCGCCGACGAGGACGCCGCGCCGTCGTCGCTCCAAGACGCCGTGCGGCGCGAGGCCGAGCCCTCGTCGTCGTCGTCCGAGCCGCCGCCCATCATCGAGCCGAGCGAGCTGAAGCGCCGCTCGAACCCGCCCGAGCTCACGCCGGACCTCTCCGACGACGTCTCCGAGCCGGTCGCCGCGAGCGCGAAGGCTCCCGTCGCCGCCGCCGCTGCACCGAAGCGGGCGACGCCTCCGCCGGCGCCCGCGAAGGACGACGACGAAGAGAGCATCGAGATCCCGCCCCAGCGCACGCCGCTGAGCGCGGTGAAGGCGAGCCCGAAGCCGGCGCCGAAGTCGACGAGCACCGGGACGTGGGTCATCGGTTTCGCCGCCCTCGCGCTCGTCGGGTGGATGACCTTCCGCCTCGTCGGGGGCGGCGGCGGTCCCGCCGCGCCCGCGGCCGCGGGCGGTCACCCGCTCGTGCAGCCGCTCCCCGAAGGCGCGAAGGTCGCACGCGGCGAAGGCTGGCTCGACGTGCGCGCGCACACCGGGGCGAAGATCATCGTCGACGGCACCGAGCACGGGACGACCGGCGCTCAGTTCGCGCTCCGCGCCGGCAAGCACGAGGTCACGGTCGACGACACGAAGACCGAGGTCGACGTGCCCGAGGGGCAAAGCGTGAAGCTCGACCTCGCGCAGCCGTGAAGCTCCGCGCGCGCGGGGCGCTCTTCGCCCTCGCGATCACGGTCGCGGCCGGAGTGGGCTGCGGGCGCTGCGGCGGCGGGACCACGAGCGGTGCGGACGCCAGTCCGACCGCGAGCGGAAGCTCGACCGGCGCGCCGATCACGACCAAGAACGAAGAGGTGCTGCTCGAGCCGCTCGCTCACCCCGACACGTGCAGCGTCGGGCACGAGGGGATCCTCCTCGACCTCGGCTCCGCGGAGCAACGACCCCAGCTCGGCTACGGCGACACCGGGATGGAGGCCGTGGAGCGCGCGGGCGCGACGTGGGAGCGGATCTCGGCGCGCTCGCTCACGCTCCGGTTCGTGGCCCCACCCGAGGGCACGCAGGGCGTCCCCGGCGCGGAAGGAAACTCGAAGGAGCTCCGGATCGACGCCCGCCTCCACGGGTTGGCGGCGAAGTCGGCCTCCGTCTACCTCAACGGCAAGGCCGTCGGGCCGATGAGCTTCCCGAAGGGCGAGAGCGCCATCCGCTCGCTCAAGGGCGACGCGCTGTTCGCGCCCGGCGTGAACGAGCTCACCCTCCGCTTCAACGGGCTCGGCAAACAGAGCACCGATGCCGCCGTGGAGATCGACTGGATCCGGATCGGCTTCGGCACCGACGCGACGTACGCCGCTCCCACCTTCGCCGAGGCCATCTCGACGACCACGCTCGGCGGCGTCCCGAAGCGCTCGTTCGCGCTGCGCGCCCCCGGGTTCCTGCGCTGCAGCGGCTTCTTTCCCTCCGGCGCCACGCTCCGCGCTGCGCTCGGTGTGAGCGGCACCGGCGACGCCGACGTCGAGCTCCGCGTCCGCGACGAGCGCGGCGTGGCGCGCAGCCTCGGGTCGCACCACCTGCATGGCGGCGCGGACGGCACCTGGAAGGACATCGAGCTCCCGCTCGGCGACGCCGACTTCCTCGGGGCGCTCGAGCTCGCCGCGATCACGACCGCCCCCGGCACGCGGATCCTCCTCGCGGATCCCAAAGTGGTACGACCCGCGCTCGCCGCTCCCGCGCGAACGACCGCGCGCGGCGTGGTGCTCGTCGTCGTCGGGCAGCTCCCGCCGCGGCTCCTCGCGCTCTACGGGGGCAAGAGCTCGCTCCCCGAGCTCGAAGGTCTGGCCAAGGGTGCGATCGTCTTCGAGCGGCACCGCGCGACGAGCTCGTGGGCGGGCTCGTCGTTCGCGTCGATGCTCACCGCGCTCCCGCCGCAGCTCCACGGCGCGACCGACGAAGGGGCGCGCCTCGGCGCGTCCGTGACGACGATCGCGGACGCCGCGCGCGAGGCGGGCATCGCGACGGGCTACTTCACCGCGAACCCCACGACCGCGTCCGCGTTCGGGATGGATCGCGGCTTCCAGAAGAGCGCGGTCTTCCTCCCTGGCGCGACCGGCGGCGCGGCCGCCGTCTTCGACGAGGCCGGCAAGTGGATCACCGAGCACAAGGGCGAGCGGTTCCTCGTCGTGGTCCACGCCCGCGGAGGGCACGCGCCGTGGGACGTGCCGCTCGACGACCTCAAGGGCATCGCGCCCGACGGCTACACCGGTGCGATCGAGCCCATCCACGCCGCCGAGATGCTCGCGAAGGCGCGCCGGGTACCGCCCCTCCTCCGATTCAACGACGCCGATCGCACGCGCGCGTGGGCGCTCTACGGCAAGGCGATCGTCGGCCAGGACGCGGCGCTCGGGCGCTTGCTCGCGGCGATCCGCGACGCCGGGCGCGACGGCGACACCTCCATCCTGGTGAGCGGAGATGCGGGGATGGACGATGCGGCCCACGTGCCGTTCGGCGACACCGAGCCCCTCAACGACGGCGCGCTGACGATCCCGCTCGTGTTCCGCCCTGCGGGCAACGGGGCGGGCGTCCGGTCGCAAGCCCTGACCTCGTCGGTGGACGTGGCGCGGACGATGCTGCTGGAGCTCGGGCTCCAGCCTCCGCTCGCGTTCGGCGGCGAGGACCTGCGGGATCTCGCGCCGACGGACCATCACCGCGGGCGAATCGTCGAGGCGACGTTCGGCGGGCGGCGCTGGCTCCGCTGGCTGGGGTTCGTCTATCGGGTGGGCGAGGGAAAGGAAGAGCTGTGCGATCTGGCGAGTGACGCGACCTGCGCGGCGGACATGAGCGGGACGTTCCCCCTCGTTTTGGAGTCCTTCCGGCGCGAGGTCCAAAACCGGCTCCGGCGCGAGGCGAAACGCCCTCAGAAGGACGTGCGGGAGGCGCCCAACGTGGACGCGGCCCTCCTGGCGGCGCTGGGGATGTGGGGCCGCTGAAGCCGCGGAGGCCCGCGGAAGGGGATGGTGGCCAGCCGGCGAAGCGTGCTACAGAACCGGCCGTTTTCCAGGGAGAGATGACCGAGTGGTCGAAGGTGCATGATTGGAAATCATGTGTGCCCGCAAGGGTACCGAGGGTTCGAATCCCTCTCTCTCCGCTAACTTAGCCGCGCTCGCGGCACCAACCTTCACCGCTTCCGGGGCAATCCCAGGGGCAATGGGACGCGAAGGGCTCGCGCTCGACGCGGCGGTCGGCACCCTCGCGCCGTCGGTGCGGCGCCCCGGAGCTCCTCCACCGCCGCCGGCGCCACCGCTCGGCGCGTCGTCCTTCGCCGCGAGCTCTGGGATCGCGCGATCGAGCGGCGAGAGCACCCCAAGCGCCGCTTCGCTCCACTGACGCGCCTTGCGCTTGTAGCGCGCGACCATCGCAGACGACTTGTGCCCGGTGCGATCGGTCACCCACGTCTCGCTCTTCCCCGCCGCCAGGTTGAGCGTGACGAACGTGGCGCGAAGATCGTGGACGCGAAGCGGGAGCCGGTTCCCGCCCGTCGCGAAGATGTGCTCGCGGTCCACGCCGGCGGCGCGCAGATCCGCTCGAAGCGTCTGCGAGAGCTTCTTCGAGTCGAGAGCCCCGTCGCGCTCGAACACGTGCTCACTCGCCGGCGGGTTGCCGCGGCTCTTCTTCCACGCGGTGAGCGCGGCGCGCGTCCCCGGATCGAGCGCCCAGCTCCGCGGCTCGTCGGTCTTGTTCTCGTCCAGGTGGACCATGCCTCGCTCGAGATCAACGTCGCGCCACGTCAGCCGGTAGGCCTCGTCACGGCGCATGCCTTCGCGCGACAGGAAGCCGTAGAAGATGCGCCTCTCGATCGGCACGTCGACGCACGCCAGAAGCTTCGCGTCCTCGTCCGGGTAGAGGAACGTCTTCGCCGCGTCCGATCGGATCCGTGGCATCCAGCCCGACGGGATGGGGTTCGTCTTCCGGTGCCGCGCGGGGTAGACCGCCATCGCGAGGAGCCGGTGGAGCACTTGCGCCACGTGGCGGCGCGAAGCGGACGAGAGGCGCTCCGGGAGCTTCGCCATCACGTCGTCCACGTGCTCGAGCGTGACCAGATCGATCGGAAGCGCACCAAGGTGCGGAAGCACGTACAGCCGAAGGTTGCGCTCGTCGTCGCCGGACGATCGCTTCGCCCGCACGTGGTCCGGAAAGCGCTTCGCGAGCCTCCCTCCCGTCCAGTCTTCCGCGAAGTCCTTCACCGTCGGGATCCGTCGCTCGTCGCGAACGGCGATGCCGGAGGCGATCTCATCGACCGCGCCCACGACGGCCGCCCACGGCGCGCCCGGGCGCGCGGCGGCGGCGAGCTCGAGCAGCTCCTTCGTGCGCTCCGCGGCGCCGGCGGCGAGGAGCCGCTTGGCCATCGTCGCGAGCGCGGTCATCCGCTCGCGCGCCTCGTACTCGTTCCGCGCGTGCGGGAGCTCGAGCGGGATCCGCTCGCGCCCTGCTAGCCGGACCCGGCACTCGAATCCCTTGCTCGTGCGACGGAGCTCGCCGGTGGCTTCACGCGGCATCGCGTGTGCCCTTCGTCTTGAAGGTGCGGTCGTGCTCGGCGCGAAGGAGGGAACGGAGGATCTCGGCGCCGGTCTGGCCGCGCTTCTCCGCGAGTGCGACGAGCATCGCCTTGTCTGCGCGTGAGAGCCGCATGACGAACTGCATCGTCTTGGGGGAGGGCTGGCCCTTCATTCGCGCCATGTCGTTAACTATACATCTCGGCGCCCACCGGTTCAAGGCCTGCCGAAAACGGGGGCGCCCATCGCGTGAGAGTGCGCGCAGCGAGAGCGCCGGAACCATCCGCCGCGCGAATCCTCGCAGCGCTGCACGAGACGTTTCCGCGACCAGTCGTCACGAGTGACAGCGGGTACCTGGACCGCTCAGAGCGGCGTGCTACGATCCTGTCGTCTTCGGGGACTCCCGCATTTTTTGCGGGTCGAATCGCCGGGCCCGCTTGAGCGGTCGCCGTCGATCGAATGCCCCGGGGTCGGAGAAATCAAATGGAAACAGGTCTGCTGGTCCCCGGCAAGGTGGCCTTCATCCGTGGCGTTTGCATCTTCGCAGCGTCACACGGCATCGACATCCGTTACGACGAGTTGCGTCGACTGGCTCGTCTGTCGGACGAGCAACTCGGCGCGTACTTGGGAGCGAGCCGTCAGGGGCTCGCACCCGGCGAGCCGGACCATTGCGCGATGGTCGTCAGCACGAACGGCACACCAGGCCTCGCATGGGGCGACCTGAACACGTGGGCGCGCGAACGCGCTCGCGCGATCAGTTTCTATTCGGCACGTCGTGGACTCGACAACGCGGCGTTCGAACAGCTCTGGGGCTTTCTCCCGACGTTTCCCGGGAAGGGGAAGCCTGTCGTTGCCGCTCCCGAACTCTCTCACCACACCCTCGCCTTTCTCCGCCGGCTCCAGCAACCGCAACTAGTTTGCGTGCCGTACCCGACGTTGCCGCGTTCCGGTTCTCCAGGAATGGTGATCCGCTTCATGGCGCTGCGCGAGCAGGAGAACGCGATCGACTTCTCGCACGTCCCGACAGATTCGCGAAATGCACCCACCGGTCACCGGGCCGCCGGTTGCTCCGCGCCGTTCACGCTCGCCTTCGACCACGTAGAGAGCGCCAACAGCGACGGCCGAGGCCGCTCGATTTTGAACGTAACCCCGCTCGGCTGGGCAACGATCGCTCGATCGATTCCGGGACCTCCGCTCGCTGATTTTGCCGAGGCACTCGCGTAGAAAGAAGGCCGCGCGCGCTCGGCCCCCTCGAGAGCGCGCGCGGCCGACGACATGCGGCTGGGGCGTCTCGAACCGTCCGAAAGGATGAGGAAGCCGGCACGACCCTTGCCCGTAGTGCCGGCCACGACCTGAACACTTGATCCATTCGCCCAGATCGAACAGGCTGCTGCCACCGGGCAGCAGCCTAGACGCCGTTGGCCGAACCAGGAGGAGAGAAGATGAACACCAAGCTCGATGAACTGATCGCGGCTGCTCGTCGAACGACGATGACGCCGGAGCAAGTCGAGGAGCAACGCCGCAGCTTCGCGTTTGGCAACACCAACATCGAGAACGCGCGCATTACGCGCGAGACCATCGACGAAGCCGCAAAAGCCCTGAAGGACGATGGCGAGCGCTGACCGAGCGAGCGGAGCGCACAACGCTTTGCTCTCCGAACTGACGGAGGACCAAGTTGCGCAGCTTGAAGCGCGCAACGGTCTCCGTCAGTTCGACCGGATGGTGGGGATGATCGACGAGGCGATCGCCGATCGCACGAAGCAGTTCCGTTTGGTGCCGGCGATGTTGATGGAACTCAACCGGATCGCCGTGGAGGGGATGATGGAGTCTCCGGGGTCGTACCGCCTCGGTCCGATCTACATCACCGGAACGAAGCATGTCCCGCCTCCGTACGAAGAAGTACCCGGCCACGTCGACAGCATGTGCGAGTACGTTCAACAAAATTGGTCGTCCACGCCCGTTCACCTCGGCGCGTACCTTCTGTGGAGACTGAACTGGATCCACCCGTTTCGAGACGGGAACGGACGCACGTCACGAGCGATCGGGTATCTGGTGCTATGCGCACGCCTCGGAATGCGACTTCCAGGAACGAAGACGATTCCCGAACGGATCGCCGCGGACAAGACGCCGTACTACGCGGCGCTCGACGCTGCAGACGCCGCTTGGAAGGATGGGCGCGTGGACGTGTCCGTCATGGAGTCGATGTTGAGCGACCAGCTCGCGGCACAGCTGGTTGAGATTCACCACGCCGCCACGAAGCCGGCGATCTAGCTCGTCGCCAGGCCGCGCGGGAGCTCGCGCCGCCTGGCGCCACCCAGCCGCGATCGATCGCGTTCTCGCGCGCTCGAGTTCGGGGTGGTCTCCAGGTTCTGCTAGCCTCGCTTGAGCTCGATCTCTCGCCGACCGAAGGTGAAGCCCGGCAGCTTCAGCTTGGAGGGAGACGCGACGGAGACCGGGACGAAGACGGAAACATCGTGCTCGCCAGGGCCGGGTTTCAGGGAGGCGTGCTCACTCTCAAATGAGCCACCCGGCCCCGTAGAATGCGCCGCTCTACTCGGCGGCGCTGTCGTCTGCTTCGTCAGCAGCTTTGCGCTCCTCGACATCGGGGCCGAAGTCGAGGGGGATGGTGATCGGCTCAGCCTGCGGGTTGCGCCGGTTCCAGTGGTCGGCGTCGTCCGTCACGGCGACTGCGTCACCGACCATCTGCTCGCGACGCATCTGCAACGACTTCCACATCTTCTTCCGCGGCGCGGTGTCGATGTTGACCCATAGGGTGAGCTGCTGATCTCCCTGGCGCTGCTTGTACGCGTGGTACACGCGGTACGGTCGCCCGGTGACTTCGTCGTGAGAGGTCTTCTCGCGAGCGGCGTGCGCAAATTCGCGAGCGAGCAGGTCGCGCGCTGACGGAGGCGTCGGAGCGCGAAAACCTCGCTTCAGCGCGTAATCGGCGACGGCATGCATGTCGATCTCGGCCTTGCCGGTCTCGCGCTGCCACTCTTCGATGAAGAACTCCATCTTCTGCTGCTTCGATGACATTGCTACCTCACTCCGTCGGGGCAACATCGCCCCATCCATCAACCATCGCACCACGCGTCACGAGTTTTCGGATCGGGACGAGGTGCGCCCGGAATCGGTCGTACCTGCCGGTTCGTCGCTGCAGCTGGCCAGCCACCAGCCCCGGATGCACATTCTGCGTGCGTGCGAATCCGATGATGTCCCGCTCGCTGAAATAGGGACCCTTGCGAGCAATGAACCCGTCGAGCGCCTTCTGGGACACGCAGAAGTCGACGGCCGCGGCGTTGGCTTCGCGCTCCTCGTCGGCGACATCCTGTCCGGTGCCGGCGCGCGCGCCTTCAAGTTCCGCATCAAACATCACCTCGGTTCGTCCGTGCCTGCGCAGCACGTGCTCGATTTCGTGACGAAGAACGAACCACAGGTTATCGATCCGATCGAAGCGAAGCGTCATCGCGATGACCGGTGAGTCATCGTCGAGCCAGAAACACACCCCGTCGATCTTCGCGCTCTTCAACGACTCCACGATGATGAAGCGCACGCCAGCCTCGGACATGATGCGCGGAATCTTCCGAACTTCCTCTTCCGACCCGAGCAGCGCCTTCAACGCCGAAAGCGACGCGCGAAGCGTGCGTTCGCTGTACGGCGATGTCGTCAGCATCTCTTGCGCGATTGCCTTGACCCGATAGAGCCACGCGAGTTGTGGTGCAGACACCTCGCGAGACACGTGCGTCTTCTTCGCAGCGTGCGGAAGGATCTCGATCTCCTCCAACGACGAAGCGCCAAAGAATCGCACGAGTTCGGTCTCAACCCGTCGAGTGTCCCGGACGTCGGGCGCGTCGATCCATCCACGCGCATTCATCTCCGAAATCGGCAGGCGTCCGAAGAGATGGGCGCGCTGCTCGAGACCGGGGTCGGTTCGTGTGACGATACGCGCCTGAGCGAGATCGAAGTCGGACTGCAGCTTCAAGAACGCTTCGGGGGGAACGCCAAACACGTTGCCAAGGAGCAGGGCCGTCGCTCCATCGATGCGGCGGGTATCACTCGCCAACTTGTTGACGATGGTCTCACCCACGCCGAGCACGACGGCGAGCACGCGATGGGTCCACCCCTTGCTCTCGAGGAGCGCCGAGATGTACTGCCCAGGTGTTCGGTAGTCGGTGGGCTCGAGCATGGAAATGGGCTGTAAACCGGCCGCCCGTGGGCGTCAACCGCAGTCTGCGCTTTTTCGCAGACTGTGAATACTTGTTCACTGTCGGCCCAGCGCTGGGCGCGCAGACCCATAGGTGTGCCGGAGCACACCTCGCGTTCTCTTCGCCCACGGCGTGATCCCGAACGACTACGCGGACGTGTTGAACGTTGCCGTCGTGCGTTTGCTGCATGCCCAGGTGCTTGGCGCGGCCACGCCCGAACTCCGACGGATGCGTCGAGCGCAGCCTTGGGGCAGCGGCGAACGCGGAGCTCTACCGTTGCGACACGGTCATCGGAAGGGGCTCGTCTACGGTTCTACCTCGCGACCAACCATTGCTTCGCTGACGTGTTACGACTCGGGCTGGACAGCCCGTGGACGCGATTCTCAAGAAACTCGTCGATGACGCCGCGGAGGCGGATGGGGTTCCGGTCCTCCTGCTGACGAAGCGCGGAGAGAAGCTGTGGCTCGTGATGCCAGACGGGCCGAACGCTCATCGCTGGCTCGGCGAAGGACGTAGTCGATGGCCCCAACGCTACGTCAAAGGCAAGCCGTTCGATCGATGGCTCCTTCCGAAAGCATGGTTCAACGCGATCGCGAGGCGACTCGCGGAGCGATTCGGCGGCTGCTACATCGTGCAGGCGCGGCGGGAGATGGAGAAGTGCGCGCGCGCCTGCTGGACCGCGCGCGGGATCGACTGTGAGTGCTCGTGCATGGGCGAGCATCACGGAGAGCAAAGCCCGGGAGGACGATGGTACGAGGTGTCCGAGACCTGCGCGTTCACCTGGGGTGAGCACAAGCTCCACTACAAGTTGCTCACGCCGCGGTAGGTTCGGCGAACGGACCGGTCGACGGGTTCGATCGGCGAGCCCTTCGAGCTCAGCGACGACGTCGACGTGCTCGGCCTTCACCGCGACCGCGACGACCGCAGCCACCACGCCGAGCTCGGCTCCACCACCGATGACAGTCCTGACCGTGCCCTACATTGGACGGGAGGGATGCGCCTCGCATTCTTCTACGAGCGTCGTAGATGATGAACGGTGGCATGCCGCCCGTCGTCCCGCACCACTCGTTGCGGACTTTCGATGGATCCTACACTTCAACCATGACACCGCCGCGCCGCCTCACTCGCCGACACCACTACGTTGCGCGCTTCTACCTCAGCGAGTGGACGCGCCCACAGGTCAAGGGCCCGCGCGCGCTCATCGAGTACTCGCGCCGCGCTGACCGACTCCGCGAGGCCCCCACGGTGCCAAAAGCGACAGGGTATGGCTGGGACCTCTACACGGTGCCGCGAGACCTCGCCGGCGATCCTGAGCTGACCGACGAGATCGAGACCGAGTTCTTCCAGAAGATCGACAACGACGCTGCGCGCGCGCACCGCGTCTTGCTCGAAGCGGATCTCTCGATCCCGCTCGATGTCGCTTCCGAAGTCCGGTTCGCTTGGGCTCGCTTCATGTCAGCAACGATCGAGCGCGGGGCCCGTCTTCTCCGCGAGCGGGACGAGAAGGCGAAGGAGCTTCTCGCGGAGCAGCTCGTGGAATTCCGTTCAAGGCCCCTGAACGAGCGCGCACGCGCCGTCGTCGATGGGCTGGACCAGTCCGCAGTGTCCAAGCTCGTCGTGCGCAGGAACATGCTCACCGAGATCGACGATCGCGCCTTCCTCGAATACCTCGTGCAAGGCTCCTGGCTGATCCTGCCTGCCCCTCCGGGCGCGGAGTTCATCACGAGCGACGAGCCGATCGTCGTCAACGCGAACCAGAAGCCGGATCGCCCCATCCGATTGCTCTCGATGGCTCTCGACCCCTCCCGCTTGCTCGTCATTGTCGCGACGGCGAAGGACGAGGAGGAGCGGCGCGAGTGGGCGGAGCTCGTGGGCCTGCTCCCACTGACTCACGGAATCACGCTCGCCACCGGACCGAGTCGGTACCTCTACGCCGCCAGCCCGATCACGAACGGCCTCGCGTGGGGCCCCGTCACCGTCAACCTTCGGCGCGTGCTCGAGGAGCAGTTCGTTGCCCGCACGCTCACGGCGAATGACGAAGGGGATGGCCTTGTCGAACTCGAGCAGGCCCCGGAAGGGTGACATTCCGACCGCCGACAGCTCGCCGCGGAAGAAACCTGGGTCACCGGTCGAAGGCGAACGGAAGCTGTTCGCTCGGCCGTCTTCCAGGGAGAGGCACCAACCCGCCGCGAGCGAATGCGTAGGCCTCCACCGCGCAAGCCAACGCATCGCGCCTCACCTCCCGAGCGGCGAACCGAACGACGCGCCACCCACGCGCAACGATGAACCGATCGCGCCGCTTGTCGCGCTCGGCGAGTGCGGGAGTGGCGTCGTGGAATGCGTAGCCATCGAGCTCGACGACGACCCGCAACGGCATGAAGACGAAGTCGACGCGGTACGGGCCGATCGTGTGCTGCTGGAGCAACTCGACCCCGAGAGCGTCCACCCATCGACCTCCGCGAGGCGCAAAGGTGAACCGATCGGGCGAGGCGAGCAACGCGAGCGCAAAACGCACTTCGACCGGGGAGCCGCAGCGCGCGAGGGAGGCGTGGAGGGCGAGGTAGTGCTCCACATGGGAAGGGTGCGGATCCTCCAATCCTTCCGCCAGTTAAACGGACGTGCAGGAGCTGAAACCACGCGCAGTGTCGACAGGTTATGCGACGACTCCGGCCAGTCGCTTTCGGAGTCGATCCAAGGCCCGGTCCGCGCGCGCCCGCATGGCCTCGCGTCCGATTCCACTCGCTGCGCCGACGCTCGCGCAGGACGCATCCGGTGCGTAGTAGAGCCGCTCGAGAACGTCGCGGTCGACCGGCGGGAGCGCGCGGAGAGCCGCGCGCACCCTCGCGGCTTCCTGCGATTGCTCCGCCAGCGCCAAAGGCGAGGGCTCGACGCTCGCCAACTCGAGCGCATCCCCCGAACCAACGTCGACAGGGACATCGACCGACGGCATCGAGCGCGAAGGGGTCGCCACGATCGAGCGGAAGCGACGACTGTGCCGCCAGACCGCCGCGCGCGCGTAGTAGAACGCGAGAGGCGCGAACGGCGCCTCTCCGTCCCAACGCTGCGCGGCACGAAGCAGGCCAAGCGCCGCAACTTGCACGAGATCGTCGACGTCCACGCCCCCACGGCCGGCGCGACGACCAACGAAGAACGCGATCCCGATGTTCTCGCGGACCAGCCGATTCACATCCGCAGGAGACCGCACGATCGCACTACCCCCGACGCGCGAGGCGCGCCCGCATCTCGCTAGGCGTGAGCGACGGAAAGGTCAGACGCCCGGCCCACACGCGCGGCTGGTCGTCGCGCCCGCCCACCCCCATCGCCCGATTCACAGCGGCAAGCTCCTTGCCCTGCAGCCCGCGCGGACGGGGACCGAGCTCTTCCTCCAACATCGACAAGAGCGGACCCGCCGGGATGATGTTGAACGCCGACACGAACGCGCCGAGCGCTTCGGGATCCTGGTGCAGGTGTTGCTTCAGCTGGGCGAGCCACTCTTTCGTTCCCGTCGACGCCATCACCTTTCCCTTTTTCACCCCCATCGCCCGATTCACATCGGCGAGCTCCTTGCCCTGCAGCCCGCGCGGACGGGGACCGAGCTCGCTCTCGAGCGCGGCCATCAGCGCGCCGGCCGGGAGTCGGAACATTGAGGCGAACGCGCCGAGCGCGTCGGGATCTTGGTGCAGGCGTTGCTTCAGCTGGGCGAGCCACTCTTTCGTTTCCGTCGACACCATCACGGTTCCCCTTTCGCTCCACACGACGCGGTTGCGCCGGTTACCTTTTCGATTTCGAAGGTGCCGCGTGCATTCTCTCGGCACCCCTCGGTGTTTCAGCCTCCATACCTGTTGGAGGGGAGGTAACCGAGGCAACCGGGCGAGCGGCGTTCCGGTTGCAGCGCATCGCGCACGAGCGGCACCGCCAGTGCGATATCTGGGATCGGGTGTACCCCCGAGGGCATGCGCGACGAGCCCCGCAGTTACACGCGAGCAAGTCGGGACGACGCGGTCGATGCTTCGCACAGCACCACGCGCCGACATTGCCAGCCCGGCGCGCCGCCGCGGCGCCGCTCTTGGACTCGACGGCGGCGCACCCCGCCACCACGCAGGAACGCCGAGCTCGACGCGTCCGGTCGCGCAGACACGAACGACAAAGCCCGGACCGACTGACTCGCTTGCCACGCCGAGCCAAGGGCCGCTGGCAGGTCGCGCACGGGATGACCGGGAGCTTCGAGCGAGGAGCGACGGGAACGCCGCCGCCCACCACTGGAACGAGAAGCGGCGCGAGGAACGTGATCGCGTCCGTCACGAAAGCGTTCTCACGATGCGGCCGCAACAGCTCGACCGCATGCTCGGCCGACGACTTCAGCTCCGCTTGAATGTCATCGAGGTCTTGGATGGCCCGCTCGACGATGACGATCCGACGATGGTCTGCCTCGGTGACAGCGGAAAGGCGGAGCTCTCGGATCGCGGTTGCGGCGCGGAGGATCCGGGTCGTCCGCGCTTCGCCAATGGATCGCGTCCTCACTTCAGACTCAATGCAGCAAGGATCTCGTCACCCGATTCCGTTTCGAGCGCGTTGGCCGCGCGCGCGTCGACGCCGTCCTTCAGCCCCTGGCGCACCACCCCGGGCCGCCGCTTCGCCGTGACGATGCGAGGCTCGTTCAACCAGTCGCCGAACGCGCGGGGTTTCAGCCCAGTGAAGCGGCCGGTCTCGATCGCAACCGCCGCGAACTCGGCTGCCTTCGTACGGACCCACGCGACGAGCTCGAGCGCCGTGCCCTTCGGTGCGTGAGCGTTCACCACGGCCGAAAGGTCGCGATAGGCGAAGACATCGAGCACGTAGGGACCATTCGTGACGCTGGTGATCCCCTCGACGAACGCCGCCCGGATTTCCTCGAACACCGCGCCGCCCGTGTTCACGCGCCGGGCGGGCGCGCTCTGGCTCGGCGCCTCCAACGGCATCCGAACGGAGGACTGGGGGGCCGCCACCGAAGGTTCGGCACGATCGCGGCGGGAGTCGCCCGCGGGCGCGCGCGCGTCCCCCTTGGTCTCTCCCCTGATCTCTTCCTTGGTCTCTTCGGGTTCAGCGGCTGCAGGGCGGACCCGCAGCGGCTGCAGGGCGAAGACACCGCCCGCTGCACCCTCACGCGCTGCACCCTCACGCGCTGCACCCTCACGCGCTGCACCCTCACGCCCCGCGCTCGGACGCCGCAGCATGAGAGCGCGACGCTGCTTCCGAGCGGCGAGGCTCTCTTGCGCCATCTGCTCGAGCTTCACGTCGTCAAATCGGTAGAGATGGGAGGTCTGAGGACGTGCAACGCGGCTCACCACGCCGAGCTTCACGAGGTGTGCGCTCGCGGCGCGCACCGTGTTCTCGCTCAGACACGTCTCGTCGGCGATCGTGTCGACGCCGGGCCAGCAAACGCCGTCGTCGTCGGCGTGCATGGCCAGGATCAGAAGCACCGCCTTCTGCGGGCCCGACAGCGACGCGCCGCCGACAGCGCGCGCGCGACGGAGACGCGTAACGATGGGACTCTCTTCCTGGGAATCCTTGGTTTCGGGTGCTAGCTTCACTCGGGTCTCCTTCGAACGCCGCGCCTTCCTCGACCAAGTGGGGCGCGGCGTTCGTCTATTTCGGCGCCGAAGCGCCTTCGCTCGGCCACAGCACGCGAGGGGGCTTGCCGAGCTCTACGAGCGCGCACCCGTCGATCCCGTCGCCGACAAGCCACAGGAGCGGCGCCGACGGGCGGATCCGCTCGACGGCGCGAGCAGGGGCGTTCAGGTCATTGCCACGGAGATGGGCGGCGAGCTCGCCTCGCATCATCACGCGCACGCGGTCATCGCAGACCACGACCGCGAGATGACGACGGGCCTGCGCCGGCGCCCGACGAATCACGACGTTCGCGCGCTGAAGCCCCTGAATGAGCACGGCGTCCAGACCGCTCACGCGCGCCTCCGGAAGCCGGCGCGCGCAAGGATCTCCTCCTTGGAGATCGGGCGATCGGACGTCGAATCGCCATCCTCGTCCGAGCTTCGCGCCCCGTTGACCACGAACGCTTCGAGGTCTTTCGCACGAACGAGCACCCGATGACCAACGACGCGATGGGGGATCCGATGCTCCCGAACGAGCTCACGAAAACGGCGCGACGAGAGGCCAACGGCAACCGGCGCGCTCTCATCCGAGACGAGCACCGGCGCAACGCTCAGCGGAACGGGATTCGCGCGCGTTCCCATCGTTGACTCTCAGCCCTCGTCGGAGTCGACCGCCGCGATCGTAGCGCGATGCCGCTCCGTCGTTTCGACCCCTTGGGCGCAGGTGTTCAAGATCCCGCGAAGGACGGAAGCCATGTCGCGAGCCCCGAGCTCGTGCACCTCACCGGCAGCCAGGAAGAGCGGCGCGCCAGGCTCGGACAGCTCGCGAACGATCCGTGCGAGATAGTCGGACGGCGTCACCACGACCATCCCAGGGCCCTCGTGCGTGAGCTTCGCCAGCTCGGTCGCGTGGCCGTGCAGCTCGATCGCCCGAGGCCGGACGAGCCGAATCGCAAGAGCGAGATGGCGGGCAGCACGTGCGAGCTCGAGAAGCGCCTCCGGCGGCAGAATCTCGTAACCTTCGACGAACGCGCGCAGCGCTTCGATCTGCTCTGCGGACGCACGATCGCGCTCGACCGCTTCCATCGTCCGCTCGTGCGCCGAGGGCCCGCGGATCGACTCGCGAAGGGCCGACGTCGCGAGCCGCATCCGATGCTCGGCATCCTGAACGCGCGAGAACGCCTCATCGGACGGCTGCGCATCGTAAGCGGCCCGTTCGCGCTGGAGCTCCGACGTCGCAATCCGCGCGGCCTCCGTCGCGGCCCGCTGCTCAGCGGCGCGCGCGGAACGCTTCGCGTCGACGTTGCTGATCCGCTCGGCCGCAGCTTGCGAATTCTCGAGAGACGGCGAACGCTCGACGTGCTTCGAACGAGGAAAGAGACGACCGATGATCGAAAGGCTCATGTTGGGCTCCGTGGGAAGGTTGCGAATTCAGCGCCCCGCTCGCTTCGCATCGCGGGCGGCGAGTTCCCGACGCATTTCGCTCGGGGTCACCATGGGAAAGACGAAGGCGCCCCGGGCCGCGTCGAAGTGGGGACGCGAAGGCTCTTCGTGCTGCTGAGCTGACGGCTGGTACGTGCCCATCGGCATCGCGATGAGATCGAGAGCAAACGGCTTCACCAGCATCTCGTAGACGCCGGGAGGGAGCTTCAGGGGCACGAGCCCGGACGCGATCGCTGCGAGAAATTCCGCATCCGACGCAAGAATGCGGCGCACCGACGTCGCGGCCGCACCGTTCCGGGAAAGCCGTTCACCGATCCGACCAGCCGCGCGAACGAGCAGGCGAGTGGCTTCCGGATCGCGGCAGTCCTTTGCCGCGCGCAGCAGCGAGACGAAAGAGATCGTATCTTGGTGAATGCTCACGGGTTCGGCCCCTTCTTAGGCAGCGGGTTCACGCAGCGAACGCGCGAGCGCTCCGCAACGGCAATCGCCTCGACCTCGCGCAGCGCCGCAGCCCGCGCGGACTCCCTCAGAGTCGGCGTGGTACGGATCCAATCGATGACGCGCGACACGGCGACGCGATCCGCGTCCAGCGCTTGCATCAAGAGAGACACCGTCCCCCGCTGCAACGGAAGGCCGGCAGCCGCGCGCGCGATCGTGGCCGGTGCGACCCGAAGGCGGCGCGCCGCGTTCACGGTCCCGACCTTTTGGATCAGCTCGAGGCAGCTGGTCCGCTGCTCAGGAGGCAACTTCGAGAGGGAGGGTTCGGCGGAACTCACACCCGCAACATGCAACCGCTAATACCTGCGATCCGTAAGGTCAGACCTTACGGATCGCCGATCGCTGGACGCGCAATGCCTCGTCTGACGGAATCCTAACGTCGAGAGCCGTGAGCAGTCGCTTGAATTGGGCTGACCACCCGCCTGCCCTGCGCGTCTTGCTCGCCCACGTCTCAGCTGCCCGAAGGAACGGAGCGTATGCGTCTTGGTCGCGGAAAGACCTCGTCACGAACCTGGCGCGGAACGCGGTCGCGAACGCGGCGTACTCGTCCTGAAGTCGCTGATGCGCCCGCCTTCGCACGACGGCCAACGCCCGGCCTGGCACGCGAAGAGGAGGCGCCCCGCTCCTCCGCTTGAGGAAGGAGTCAGACTCCCCTTCGTGCCATTGCTTCAGCAAGCGGGCAACGCGTTGGTGGCCGCGCTCCACCCACCGCATGACGAACCTGACTCGGCCCTCGTCGATCGCGTTTCCGCCAAGTCCTTCCGCGCCTAGAAGGACGCCGCGCAGTTTGGCCACCAGCGGCTCGAGACCGCGCTCGAGCTCCGCGCGCTTGGATGTTCCAACCGCGTCGATCCTGCGGGCGGATCGCGCGAGATCGGTCGCAAGAGCAAGAAGCTCACGAGCAATTGGAGTCGTAGGATTGGATGCGTCGTGGCCGAGGCGAACCTCGAGCGTGCACAAGGGACAGCGCCCAACGAGCTCGTTTCCGCGGCGTACCCACTCGAAGCCATCCTCAAAATCGGCGAGCGACGGAACTGACCGCAGCGCGCGGTTCGACGTCTTCCGGGTCGGACTCTTGTGCTTCACTCGGACCTCCACGACGCCATGAGCGTCCCGACGGCGCGCGCCGTCAACCCCAGCCCTGCGCCTTCACCCCTCGCCCGCCTTCGACCAAGCGGACGACGTCGAGGAGCATCTCGTAGAGCTTCGAAAGCTCCGCGTCGAACTCCAATCCTCGCAAATGCGCGAGCCGCATGACCCGAATGGTGAAGGGAACGATGACCTTAGCGTTCGGATCGGATCGGCGACGATGCGCAAGCGCCGCGAGGAACGGGACGACGACTTCCTCAATGTCCTCGGCTGGGCTGCTAGCAGGCGCTCGGCCACCGACAAGCTCGAGAGCTCGCGGCCGAACGGAGCGTTCGAATGCGTGCAGATCCGCGTAGAGGGTCGCCACCGCCGCGCTGCTGACGTCCGCGGACGAGGATGCAAGCGGGATCGCGCTCGCATCGAGCGCCGGCGATCCATTGGACGATGCAAGCGCCGACCCGCTCGGATCTTCCGCTTCGGATCCATCACTCAAGTCCGCGCAGAAGTGCGGGAGCGCCGCGCCGCTGACGTCCGAGGACGAGGATGCAAGCGGGAGCCTGCTCGCATCAAGCACCAGCGATCCATTGGACGATGCAAGCGCCAACGCGCTCGGATCTTCAGATCCATCACTCGATTCGAGCGCGCGGAGAAGCTTCCCCGCGAAGAACACGGCCGCGACGACCCGTCCGTTGCTCGCGTGGCGAGTAGAAAGCTTCGCCAGCGTCGCGAGAACGAAAGGGACGCTGGGCGCGGTCGGAAAGCTCAAGGGGTCCCGTCCAGGTGCCGGAGCGCAGCCGTAGAGTCGACGACCGCGTCGAGCACACGCTCGAGAGCGTCGATCGCACGGTGCACGCCGACCGCGACGTCGGAAACGACCTCGCACCCCGGCTCGACCGTTCCAAGCCCTTCATGCGTCAGGTGCAAAGCCGCGAGCACGACCCCGAGCTCGGTTCGCGCCCGCGCCGCCGCGTCCCGATCACGACCGACGACGGCGTCGTCGAGCGTCTTGGCCGCACCGACCAAGCGAGGCTCGACCGTGTCGACGAGGATCGCTCGAACGCCGGGTGCGGTGATGCAACTCGCCGTTGCGAACGTGGCGCTCGACAAGGCGCGCGCCGTGAGGCGCACGAGGCTCGCCACATCAAACACCTCGCCCACCGCGGCGCGCACGGCGTCCCAGTCCTTCGTCCCAGTGCTCGTTTCGGTTCCCATGATCGCTTCCGTCCTTCCGCGGCTCACTTGCCGCCGACGACCACCGAACGATCGCGCTCGACGGCCATCGGCGACAACCGAGCGTCACGGTCGACACACGCCATAGGTTGCGCCCGTGACGTCGAAGACGGCGCAGCGAGCTTCAAAAGGGCACGACGCGCGTGCGCAGTCGTCGCCGAGCACGGCGCCGTCGACGGAGGTGAAGACGTAGACGCCCTCGTGACACGGCTCGACGCGACCGTCCGGGAGCTCGCAGCCCGGGCGCGCGGACGGTTCGAGCTCCCCACCACACGACGCGGCGGCCACGACGAACAGCACCACCGCAACGAGCGCGGCGGGGCGAACGTGAATCGGATCGCGTTCGACGACGCGAGCGGCATTGGGATCGGACGAAGGGTTCATGGGTCTCCTTGCGGCATGGGTTCGCATGTCGCCGTCGAGGTCCCGATCTCGCGACCGAGGCCCCGACGGCGGCGCGCGGCGCCCCGTCAGCGGTCTTTGGAGCGCCGACCTCCCAACGGCACGACGTTCCCCGCGCGCGCGCGCTGGCGGCGCTCCAGCGCGGCGCGGAGAGTCTCCACCAACGCCCGGTTGTCGCCCGGCGCGAGCACCGCGTGGACGAGTGCGCGTTCGAGCTCCTCCTCCGTGACCTCGGCCCGCGCCGGCGCGTCCGCGTGACCATACGTTTGCCCCGCGATTGCCCCGGATGGGGGGATCTCGGGGGATCTCGGGTCCTCGATTCGAGCCTTTTTCTCGATGCGCCGTGTTTCCTCGCCGTCGCTCGACGGTTTGGAAATCATGTGTGCCCGCAAGGGTACCGAGGGTTCGAATCCCTCTCTCTCCGCCAAAAGGCCGCGCGTTTTTCGCGCGGCCTTTCGCGTTTCGAGGGGGGCCGGATCGAGTTGGGTAGCGATCCCGTCGCCCCGACGTAGAACCCTGCGTTGTCATCTCGCCTAGCCCTTGGCCTCGCCCTCACCGCGGCGCTCGGCGTCGCCTGTCGCCCCGTTCGGACGCCGGATGCGGCGACGGATTCGGCGCTCCGCGCGCGGGTGCTCATGCTGCATCGGCCGCCGTCCAAGACGCCGCCCCGCTCGGATGCGGTGTTGCTCCCCGGCGCGAGCGACCACGAGATCGCGGGGGACTGCAGTGGCGCCGTCATCGACGCCGGCGTGCTCACGGCGGGGCACTGCACCTACCACGACGACGCCATCGTCGTGCACACCCCCGAGGGCAAGGACGTCACCACGAAGCTGACGCGCCTCGACGCATGGCTCGACGTCGCGCTCCTCACACCGGAGACGCCACTCCCGTCCTCACTCCGGATGCCGCTCGCTTCGGCGCTCCCCGTTCCCGGCACACCGGTCGCCGCGGTCGGCAGCACCCGCTTCGGGTTCCAGATGTTCGCCACCGGGACCACGCTCGGGTCGACCGACGCGATGGGGCCTCGGTACCTCGTCGACTTCGTCGCCTGGCCGGGGCTGTCGGGCGGGCCGCTCGTCGTCTCGCGTGGCGGCACGCTGGAGATCGTCGGCGTCGCGACGGGGTGGCTCGCGTTCGACAACGACGGCCACGTGCGCATGCTCGAAATCGCGCCGGTCGATCGCGTCACCGACTTCCTCGCCGGAAAGCCCGCGCCCGAAGGCGTCGCGGCGTCCGCGTGGGCCGCGACGCGCCGCCACGACACGTTCCTCACGTTCGATGCGCACGACGAACCGCGCGGCGCGAAGGTCGACGATCGCAAGCTCCACCTCACGCCGCACCTCGCGCGGGATGGCGCCGAGCTCGAGGGCACGGTGAGCGTCGACCTCTTCGTCGACGGTCAGCCCGCCACGCACACCGACGTCGCCGTGCGCTCGGACCTCGAGCTTCCCCGCGCGTCGTCGCGACTGGGAGAGGTGCGCGTCGTCGCGCGCGCTCCCGGCGTGGAGCCAGAGACGTTCACCTTGAACCGGAACGGCGTGATGGTGCCCGCGCACAAGCTCCGGTTCGACGTCTCCCCCTACGCGCGGACGGAAGACGACGCTTGGGTGGGCTTCGACTGGAGCGTGTCGGCGGGCGAGGGGTTCCGCGGCCACGCCGTGACGTTGCGACCGATCGTGATGCGGGCGGGCACGAACGAGATCGTCGGCAACGGGAACGAGTGCTACTTCGCCGACGTCGCCGAGACGACCGAGATCGACTGCGGAGACGTCGACGGCCGCGTCTGGGCGCCGAACGGCGGCAGCTACGACGTGGTGCTCCTCAGCGGAAAGACGCCCGTGGCCTATTTCCGCTGGGAGATCGCGCCGCCGAAGGCCCCCAAGAACGCGGAGCCGAAGCCTACGCCGTGACTTGACAACCTCGCGGGATTCTTGCAGGTTGCGCGGCGGAGAGATGACCGAGAGGCCGAAGGTGCCTGATTCGAAATCAGGTGTGCCCGCAAGGGTACCAGGGGTTCGAATCCCCTTCTCTCCGCCAGAATCGTAGGCTTCGCCCGTGACCGAGCGCTACGTCGCCTTCCTCCGGGGTGTGACCCCGATGAACCTCAAGATGGCCGACCTCGCGTCGTGCATCGAGGCGGCCGGGGTCACGAACGTCCGCACCATCCTCGCGACGGGCAACGTCGCGTTCGACAGCAGGAAGGCCGAGGCCACGCTCGAGAAGACGATCGAGGCCGCGATGAAGAAGCACCTCGGCCGCGTCTTCGTCACCTACGTGCGGTCGGTGCCGTACCTCAGCGAGCTCCTCGCGCGCGATCCGTTCGCAAGCTTCCCGGTGAAGAAGGGCGCGAAGCGCATCGTCTCGTTCGTGCGGCAGCTGCCGAAGCCACTCCCGAAGCTCCCCGCCACGCTCGAGAACGCCGTCATCCACGGCATCGACGGGCGCGAGGTCTTCACCTCCTACGTCCGCGAGCCCGGCAACCCGGCGTTCATGCGGCTGCTCGCGAAGAGCTTCGGCGACGAGATCACCACCCGCACGTGGGAGACGGTCGAGAAGACGACGCGCTGACCCGCGTCAGTGGATCGCGAGCATCGCCGTCGCGACGCCCGACCACACGAGGACCATCGTCACGATCGCGAACATCGCGATCGCCGTGTACGGCCTCCGGTCGATCAAGCGTGACGCCTCGCGCGCGACGCGCTTGCTGAGGGTGAACGGGCACTGGATCCGGACGCGCCCGTCCAGGATGGCCGCCATCTCGTCGAGCATCTGCGTCGCGCTCTGCCAGCGCTCGGCCGGGTCGCGCTTCAGCCCGCGCACGCTGAAGTGATAGAGCTCGGGTGGCGTGTGGCCCTGCACCGGGTGGATGTTGCTGAAGTGCGAGAGCTGGAAGTCGCCCCCGATGATGGCCTTCAGCATCTCGTCCATCGTCTTCTTGTCGTCGAGGTAGTGCCGCAGCGTCACGAACTCGTTGAAGAGCACGCACGCGCTGTAGAGGTCGCTCCGCTCGTCGATCTTGTCGACCGCGCCGCGCGCCTGCTCCGGCGCCATGTAGGCCGGCGTTCCGACGAGCGCGCCGTGACGCGTGGTGAAGAGGCGCGCCCGCTCGCTCGACGGAGCCGCGGCGTTCGCCCCGGACGCATCCGCCGCCTGCGGGAGCTGCGGTGCCGACGCGGTGCCCGGCTTGACCGACTTTGCCACGCCCCAGTCCATCAGGACGACCTCGCCGAAGCGGCCGACCATCACGTTCGCGGGCTTGATGTCGCGGTGGACGAAGCCGCGCGCGTGCGCGAACTGGAGCGCGCGGAGGAGCCCCATGAAGATCTCGATCCGCGCCGTGTACGTGTACTTTGCATGGTACGCGGGGTCGCCCGCGACGAGCTTCTCGATGATCTCCTCGAGGGTCTCGCCCTCGATGTGCTTCATCACGAAGAAGTACCGACCCTGATCGTCCACCCCGACGTCGTGGATCGGGACGATGTTCGGGTGCTCGAGCGAGCCGACGGTGTGGATCTCCTCGACGAACCGCGCCACGAGCGAGCCGTCTTGCGGTGCGCTCAGGTACTTCACCGCGACCGAGCGCCCGATGTCCTGATCCTCGGCGAGCGCGACCTCTCCCATGCCACCCGCGCCGAGCACCCGCTTCACCTCGTAGCGGACGCGCCCGTCGTGAACGAGCTGCTCGCCCGCGAGACGCGGGAGGACGGCCGTCTTGATCGTACCGCCCGCCGTTCGCATCGGGCTCTGCCCGCCGTAGGTGACGGACGGCCCCAACGCGCCGCCCGTCGTGTCCGCTACGGTCTGGTCGGTGGCCACGGCCGGAGTCCCGCCCTCGGCCGCGACCGTGGCGGCGAACGCATGATGGTCGCTCTGAGCCATGGTCAGCCCAGCGTAAGCACTTCCGTCCGCGCCGTCACCGACGAAGCGCGTGAAGGAATGTGTCCATGTCCTGCTCGTCGTTCCAGAAACCGATGGCCGCTCGCACGCACTCGGGCGCTGCGCTCGAGCCAGGAATGGAGCGCACGAGCACGCGCGCCGACTCCAGCCGATCCGCCACTGCGCCCGCACCTTCCCCTTCGACGCGGAACGACACGAGGAGCGAAGGCGTCCGGGTAGGGAGCACACTTACCCCGGACACCTCGCCGAGCCTTCGGCGCAGCTCGTTCGCGCGCGCCAGGGCAGCGTCGAGCGCACCTCGCCCCACCTGCTCCGCATGCCACCGAAGCGCCGCAATCACGCCGTCGAGCGACGTCATCGAGAGCGTGGTGGCATCCAGCCGCCGTGCCCCGGGCCAGTCCTTGGTGCCGTCGGGCCCGCGCGCCTTCGAGAGGTACCAGGGCCACGGTGTACCAAGTTGGGACAAGACGGCGCCCCGAATCCAGAGCGCACCGGTCCCCGACGGCCCGCACAGCCACTTCTGCCCGCTCACGGTGTAGAAGTCCGCGCCGAGCTGCGAAGGACGGACCGGGATCGCCCCGACGGACTGCGCGCCGTCCACGAGGACGAGCGCGCCGCGGCTCCGTGCCTCCGCCGCGATCGAGGAAACGTCGAGCGTCTCGCCGTGCGTCCAGAGCACGTGGGAGAACGCGACGAGCTTCGTGCGGGGACCGATCGCATCGGCGAGCCGCTCGGGCGCGACCGCGCGCACCTCGACGCCGCGCACGCGCGCGAGCTCGTCGAGCGGCGCGGTGAGCCCGGGGTGCTCGTGGGTCGTCGTCACGACCTCGTCGCCGCGGCCGAGCGGGAGCCCCCATACGACGGCGTTCACGCCATCGGTCGTGCAGTGCATGAGCGCGACGTCGGTAGGGTCTTCGCCGAGCGCGCCCGCGAACGCGTCCCGCGCCCGATCGAACTGCGCGATCATGCGCGTGAAGCCGGCGCCGCCGATGCGCCCTTGCTCCAACGAGGCGTCCACGTGGGCCCGCATCGCCTCGGCGGCGACGCGCGGGAGAGGCCCGAACGAACCTGCGTTGAGGTAGACGGCGGCCGTGACCGAGGGGAGATCGCGCCGAGCGATCGAGCTGTCGAACGTCATCCGCGCGATGCTACTGCTAGATTCCTCTCATGCGCGGCCGTCGGTTCGTTCCGTTCGTCATGGCCACCGCCGTCGCCGCCTGCGGCAACGGCTCGACCACGCCGCCGAGCAACTCCCAGAGCGACGCCGGCGCGGACGCGGCGGCTCCGATCGTCGACCCCAAGCGCTTCGATTGCACCTCGCTCGCCGGCGGACTCCCGCCGCGCAAGGCAGCGCCGACCCCCGAGTGCCTGCGCGACCCCACGTGCCCGACCCGGCTCGTCAGCGGGCACCGCGGCGCGGGCGGGCAGCTCGGGCGCATCGCCCCGGAGGACACGCTCGCCGCGTACCGCGCCGCCGTCGTCATCGGGCTCGATCTGGTCGAAACCGATCCGCGCCCCACGTCGGACGGCGTGCTCGTCAACGTGCACGATCCCACGCTCGACCGCACGACGACCGGCACCGGTGACGTGAGCGCCACCACGTTCGATGCGATCCGGAAGCTCGGGATCAGGAGCGACCTCCCCGGTGACTGGTCGTGCGAGAGGGTCCCGACGTTGCGCGAGGTCCTGGAGACCTCCGTCGGGCGCGCGCTCGTGCTCGTCGACGCGAACAAGACGGACCGCGTCGATCTGCTCGTGCAGGCGATCGAGGACGCGAAGGCGCTCGAGTGGGCGGTCTTCGACACCTCCACCGTCGCCAAGATCGACGCTGCACTGGCGCTCGAGCCGAAGCTCATGATCATGCCGCGGGTGGCGAGCGCGGACGAAGCCACTGCCGTCCTCGCGCATTTCGCGTCGCATCCACCGGTCTTCGTGGAGATCGACGAAGCCGTGTTCCCGGCCGCGGTCGCGGAGATCCACGCGGCGAAGACGCGAACCTTCACCGACGCGTTCGGCGTCGATCTGTCGGTGAAGTTCGGCGGGGATCGAGCGGGGTATCTGGACGTCTACGGGAAGGGAGCGGACGTCCTGCAAACCGATCTGCCGGACGAAGTCCTGCGAGCGCTGGGGAGACCGGTCCCGCCGTGAGCGCCTGGGGCTGCCTCCGCTACCGCGCCAGCTCCGCGATCACTCCCGCCGCTTCCGCCGCCCTCGCCGCGAGCTCTCGCAGCCCCTCCACCGGCATCTCCCGGTCCGGCACGACGAGCCTCCCCGCACCCGAGCGCGACGCGCACGCGACCGTGAGCGCCCCCGCCCGCTGCCACACGAAGCAGAGCGGCCCCCGCCCCGCCGCATCGAAACGCGCTCCGAGCGTGCCCTCCCAGCGCCCCAGCACCGTGCAGCGCACGCCGGGCGCTCCACGCGCGAGGGCCGCATCGAGGATCGCGACCGCCGCATCCAACACGGTCGGCCGCTCGGACCGCGCGAGCACGCGCGCCGAGCTCGCGACGAGCTCACCGAGCTCGGGAGCGAGCAGCGGCCCCTTCGGGCTCTCGAAGCGATCGTCCGCTCCCTGCTCCGCCGCGACGAGCACGCTCGCCGTGCGCATCACGCCGTGATCCGAGACGAACCAGAGCGGCCGCGCGCCCAGCGCATCGTTCACGAACCCGAACGTCTCCCACGGCGCATCGAGCGCCGACGGCGGAAACGAGCGGAGCGTGAAGAACCCGCCGTGAAGGCGCCCCGCCTCCTTGGCGATCGCCCCCGCGAGCCCGCGTGCAGCCCCTCCGCGCGACGACTCGGGCCGCGACGTCATGCTCAGTCCCGCGGCACCGACCGGCGCAGGTGGCGCTCGATCTCGTCGGCGGGGACCGGCCTCCCGTAGAGGTACCCTTGCACGCGCTCGCACCCGAGCGCGGCGAGAAGATCGCGCGCCTCCGCGACCTCGACGCCCTCGGCGACGACGTGGAGCGCCAGCGCCTGCGCGAGCTGCAGCATCGCCTTGATGACCGGCCCGCCCCGCGCGCCGTCCCCGATCCGCGACACGAAGGAGCGATCGATCTTGAGACCGTCGATCGGGAGCTCGTGGAGCGCCGCGAGCGATGCGTAACCGGTCCCGAAGTCGTCGAGCCACAGCGAGACACCGCACGCGCGCAGCTCGGCGAGGTGCCGATCGGTGCGGCTCGTCCGCTCGAGGAAGATGCTCTCGGTGATCTCGAGGTGGACGCGCCGCGCCGTATCGCCCGACTCGGCGAGGAGGCGGCACAGCCGCGCCACGTGCTCGTCGTCGCGGAGCTGGGCGGGCGAGAGGTTGACGCTGATCTCGAGGTCCGGCCAACGCTCCGCGTTCGCGAGCGCCTGGCGCAGCACCACCTCCCCGAGCGGCGCGATCAAGTGATGCGCTTCGGCGGCGGGGATGAACTCCGCCGGGGACAGCTCGCCGAGCACCTCGTCCGAGAGCCGCGCGAGCGCCTCGACGCCGACCGCCATGTCCGTCTTGAGGTCCCAGATCGGCTGGAAGTGCACCTGAACGGCGTGCGTCGCGAGCGCCTTGCGGAGCGCCCGCACGACCGCGATCCGCCTCGAGATCGTGCCGCGCATCGCGTTGTCGAACGCGACGATGCGGTTGCGGCCTGCGTCCTTCGCGCGGTGCATGGCGAGGAGCGCGTCGCGGAGGACGTCCTCGGCCGCGTCGCCGGGGACCGGCGAGCGCACGCCGACGCTCGCCGTGATCTCCGCCATGACCTCTTCGGCGACGAGGCGCCGCGCGCGCTCCGCCACCTCCTCCGCGACCGCTGGCTCGGCGAGGAGCGCGAACTCGTCGCCGCCGATTCGCGTCAGGCAATGCGCGCCGGTGAACGCCTTCGTGAGCTCCTTCGCGATCGTGACGAGCACGACGTCGCCCGCACCCGGGCCGAGCCCTTCGTTGACATGCGCGAACCGATCGAGCCCGAGCACGATGACGGCACGCGGAGCTCCGCGCGCGATGTCCTGCGCGACGGTCTCGATGAGGAGCTCGCGCGTGCCGAGCCCGGTGAGCCGATCTTGGCGCTGCGCCAGGCGCAGCTCGTCTTCGACCTTGCGCCGCTCCGTCACGTCGACGAGGTGCGCGAGGAGCATCGGCGCGCCCTCGGCCGACTCGACGCGGCGCAGGTTGACGAGCCCGTAGACGATCGCGCCGTCGGCGCGGACGTAGCGCCGCTCGTCGGAGAACGTGCCGTTCGCGCGCTCGAGCATCGCGCGCCGCGAGGCGAGGTTCATCTCGATGTCGGCCGTGACCCAGAAGTCCGCGACGTCGTGCCCGACGACCGCGTCGCGCGGGCGCCCGAGGAACTGACAGAACGACTCGTTCGCTTCGAGGATGGTCCCCTGCTCCGCCACGAGGACGACGCCGACGGGGTTCTCGTCGACCAAAAGCCGTCGTTCGTCCTCCGGCGCGAGGTGGCCCATCCGAAGCTGCAGAATAAGGCGACGACTCGGCCCTGCGATAGATCAAAGCGGCGTGGTATTTTCGGACACGCTTCGTCGCGCCGCCGGACCGGAGGCCCAAATCGCTGTAACCTTTTGTCCGGATGGGATCCCGGCCGAAGATCTACTCGATCGCCATCGAGCTCACGGCGCACTGCAACCAGAAGTGCGACTACTGCTACAACGCGTGGCGGGACGACGGCGGCAGCACCGTGGGCGCCCCCACGGCGGACGTGCTCGTCGCCCGGGTCGAAAAGCTCCTCGACGCCATCGACGTCGACCACGTCACGCTGACCGGCGGCGAGCCCTTCGCCCAGCCGGCGACCTTCGACCTGCTCGAGGTGCTCCGAAAGCGCGGCGTCGGCGTCCAGATCATCTCCAACGGCGGTCTGATCACCGAGAAGATCGCCGCCCGGCTCGCGCCCCATCGGGTCCGCTACGTGCAGGTCACGCTCGACGGACCGACGGCCGAGCTCCACGAGGAGCACGTCGGCGAAGGCCGCGGCCACTTCGAGAAGACGCTGGCGGGGATCGCCGCGCTGAAGCGGCACGGCGTCCCCGTCGTCGGGTGCGTCGTCGTGACGCGCAAGAACGCCGCGCGCGTCGGCGAGACGATCGCCCTCTGGAGGTCGCTCGGCGTCACCACTCTCTCGTTCAGCCGCTTCAGCCCGGCCGGCTACGCGAGCGAGCACGCCGCGGCGCTGCTCCCGTCCGTCGCCGAGGCCACGCTGGCGCTCGAGCAGGCGCTCCCGTTCGCGAAGGACGGGATGCGGATCCACTGCACGATGCCGATGCCGCCGTGCGCGGTCGAGGTCGAGCGCTTCGCGCCGATCATGTTCGGGACCTGCCCGATCGGGACCGAGATGCAGGAGATTGCCCTCGGCCCCGGCGGCGAGCTCCGCAACTGCACGCTCCACCGTACCAAGTTGGGACAAGTCTCCGACGTCCTGGATCCTTCGGTCGACGTGGCCGCGCTCCTCGGCTCGCCGGAGCGGGTGGAGTACGCCAAGCGCCACCCCGAGTTCTGCGACGGGTGCCGGCACGCGAGCACCTGCGGCGGCGGCTGCGGCGCCGCCGCGGAGTGGCTCCTCGGTGATGCGCGCGCCACGCCCGACCCGTTCGTGTGGCAGCACGTCGACGATCGGCTCGCGGAGCGCCTCCGCGTCGCGCGGGCCGAGCTCGAGAAGGGCGACAAGCGGCGCCTCCGAATCGTCGCGGGGGACACCCCATGAAGGTCGACGACCTCAAACAGCGGATCCTCTCGCGCCGCGCCCGCTTCATCGCGGCAGCCCTCGCCGCCACCAGCGCGACCGCGTGCGGGTCCAAGCCGCAAGTCTGCCTGGAGCCGGTCGACCCGGGCGACGGCTCGGCGGACGCCCCGAGCGACGCCCCGGCCGACGCGCCGCTCGATTCGAGTGACGATGCGGGGCCGCAGCCCTGCTTGAAGGTTGCGCCGGACGCCGGCCCCGACGATGGTGGAGGAGACGGATGAGTGACGACGAGCTCAAGAAGCGGATCCTCTCGCGGCGCGCGAAGTTCGTCGCAGCGGCGATCGCCGCGAGCGGCCTCGCGGCGTGCGGGGGCGAGGTGAGCGGACCGGCGGACGCATCGACCGACGGACCGAAGGACACGGCCGTGGACGTGCCGCAGCCGTGCCTGAGCGCGCCGTTCGATGGCGGGGTCGATACCGGGCCGCAGCCCTGCCTCGACGTCGCGGTCGACGCTGGCGTCGACACGGGGCCGCAGCCCTGCCTCGTGCCGCCCCAAGACGGGGGCTGAGTTGCCCGCGCGCGACGTCCCGCGCGTCCTCCTGCTCTGGCCGGGCGGGCTCTTCCAAGGCGGCGGCAATTTCGGCGTGCCGCAGCTCCTGTCGATCGCCGGAGCGATCCGGCGCGCCGTCGCGCCGGAGCCCATCGTGATCTACGTCGTCTATCTCGACGCCGAGCGCGCGTTCGGCGCGATCGACCTCGCGAAGCTCGCGCGGCGCGGCTACGACCTCGTCGGCATCTCCTGCTACTCGTCCTACGATCTGCTGAAGGTCGAGGCGCTGGCGACGGAGCTCCGCCGGCACCTCCCCAAAGCGTGGTTCGCGTGCGGTGGCTACCACGCGAGCGCACGCCCGGAGGAGATCGGCGCCCCGTTCGACTACGTGATCGTGGGCGACGGCGAGACGCCGATGGCGCGCCTCGCGTCCGCGCTCCTCTCCGGGAAACGGCCGCTCGTCCGCGTGCTCGGCCCGGAGTCGGTGCCCGATCCGAACGACCTCCCGCCGTACGACTGGTCGCTCCTCGAGCGCTATCGGCCGATCGCGCGCAAGGTCGCTTCGCAGGCCGAGATCTACCTCTCGCGCGGCTGCCCCTATGACTGTGCATTCTGCATGGAACGCGCCAAGCGCGACGTCTCGTGGCGCGCGCTCGAGCCGGAGCGCGCGGTCGAGGAGATGCACGCGCTCGATCGCTTCTTGGACCTGTCGCGCTTCACGCTCTTCATCGCGGACGCGCTCTTCGGCATGAAGTCCGCGTGGCGGAAGGACTTCCTCGAGCGGCTCGCCAAGCGCCCGCTCCGCGCGCGCAAGATCTGGCTCCTCATCCGGATCGATCTCGTCGACGAAGAAGACTTCGCGCTCATGGCGCGCGCGAACGTCGCGCCGGGCTTCGGGCTCGAGTCCGGCGATCCCGAGCACCTCCGCCGGATCCGCAAGGCGGGCAAGCTCAACGACATGCTCGACAAGATGTTCCGCATCGCCGGGTGGGCGCGCCGCCACCACGTGCCGTTCGGCGCGAACGTGATCGTCGGGCACCCGGGAGAGACCGAAGCGTCGCTCCGGAAGAGCGCGGAGTACCTCGATCGTCTCTTCGTGCGCGAGGGCGATCGCACGATGGGGTTCTTGTCCGTCGATCCGTTCCGCCTCTACCCGGGCTCGCCGATCGACGAAGAGCGCGCCGCGTGGGAGGCGGAGACCGGGATGAAGGTCCACCGCTACCCGTGGTGGCAGGACGGCGATCAGGAGTTCCTCTCCGAGTGGGTCGACCCGTCGAGCGACCTCGACTACGACCGCACGCGCACGCTCGAGCGCGAGCTGTTCCACCCGATCGTGCGCGCGATCCCGGCGCGCTTCGGCTACGAGGGACCGGCGCGCGACTACTTCCTCCGCGCGATCGACGAGCAGGTGCGGCTCACCGCGCCCAAGCGACGGCTCCACCAGCGCGCGCTGCGGCACCTGTGGGGCGGGCTCGTCGGCGGCGCGACGCACACGCCGGCACCGGCGGACGACGTCGAGCTCCGCATCGCCGCGCGCGAGCGGCGCGAGGAGACGGTGGACCCACGCTTCCCGGCGCGCGTGCGCGAGGCGCTCCTCGAGATCCCGCGCGAGGTGTTCGTGCCCGAGGCCCAGCTCGAGTCCGCGGCCGAAGACGAAGCGCTCGCCCTCGACGAGAGCGGGCGCGCGACGATCTCGGCGATGCACGCGTACGCGCTTTCGTTCTCGGCGCTCGACCTGGGCCCGGGGGATGCGCTCGTCGAGCTCGGGGGCGGAAGCGGCTACGGCGCGTGCGTCGCGGGGCATCTGGTCGGCGAGCGCGGGCGCGTCTTGTCCCTGGAGTGGGACCCGGCGCTCGCGCGCTGGGGTGAAGAGAACGTGCGCCGCGTCGCGAAGGGCAACGTCACGTTCGCGCAAGGCGATGCCCACGACGTGGAGCGTTGGCGCGGAGCCACGAAGGTGAGCGTCGCGTTCGCCGTGCGCGAGCTCCCGGCGGCCTGGCTGGACGCGCTCGCACCGGGCGGCGTGCTGATCGCGCCGGTGGGCGAGGCCGGAGCGACGCAGACCCTGACGCTCGTGCGGAAGGACGCGAACGGAAAGATCACCCGGGAGGCGAAGCAGAAGGTGATCTACGTGCCTGATCGCTCGGGGGCCTTCGGTTAGTGGCGTTCGCTGGAAGGACCCGAGGCAGCATGTCAGAGTGGGAGATGCGTTCGGGGACCGCAGCGGCGCTGTTCGTGCTGGTCATCGCGTGTTCGTCGACCCGCTCCACGCCGACGCCGACGGCGGACGCAGACGCCTCCGCCCGGCTCTGCAACGCGTCGTCCCCCTATGACACGTGTGCCGGTCGAATCGCCAACGCTTGCAAAGCAGACTGCTTCTGGGACTGCCACGCGTCGTGCGACGACGGCTTCGCCGACTGCAATCGCGCGCTCGCCGACGGCTGCGAAGTGGACCTTCTGCACGACTCTCGGAGTTGCGGGGCATGCGGAGCCACCGCCGCGGTCTGCACGGACGGCGTCGGCGGCGCCGCGCCCGAGCCGTTGGGCGATTGCGGACTCGGCGCGCGCGGGCTCGCAGTCGACGGTGCCTCGCTCTACGCCATCTGCGACGGCGAGCTCACGGCGATGCCCAAAGCTGGCGGCGAGCGGCGTGTGCTCGCGCGAGAGGAGTGGGCGGACCCGCGCGCCGGCCTCGTGGTCGACGGGGGATTCGTCTACTGGGCGTGGCCGTCCGTCGCGAAGTCGGGGGCCGTACGCCGGATTCCCATCGCAGGGGGCCCGATCGAGACGGTGATCGCCGGGATCAATCCATCCTCGAACCTCGTGATCCACGACGGAGTCGTGTACGTCGTCGACGCCGAGAGCGGCGCGGCTGCGACGTCGGCCGTGCTCGTCGACAGCACGGGGAGGTCGTTGGGCGCAGTGAGAGCCCGAGTCACACTCGTTCCCGTCGGCGACTTGCTCTATGCGATCGACGGCGCCGGCCTGGTGAGCTCGGTGCGCTTCGATGGAACCGCGCCGAAGGACGTCCCGATCGACGCTCGTACGCTCGTATCCGACGGTACGACGCTCTTCGTACTGGGGAGCGACTCACTGGCGGCGTACCAGAACGGGACTCTCGGAGAGCCGCGCGGAGGAGTCCCGATGGCCATCCGGCGCGCGGTAATGAGCCCCGGCGATGGAAGGCTCTACGGCACGGCGTGGACGACGACGCAAACCAGCTGCTTCGGAGCGCCTGGAGCCGAGGTCGTCGTCGCCGTGGATGTGCTCCGCGCCGGCGCAGTGGTCCGCGCGCGGATCCCAGGACACGACGGGCTCCTCTCGGTTCGCGAGACGATCGATCAACTCGCGGTCGACGAAGGATTTGTGTACTATGCAACCTCTTCCAACACGCTCGCACGTGCCGGGAAGATTGCCCGGTTCGCAAAGTAACCGCCGAGGGCGGAGGGAGACGGCTACTTCGCCTTTCCCCCGTGGAAGAAGTCGCTCAGCGGCGGCGCCATGTTCTCGGGCACGTTGTCGCCCCAGGCACCGCCGTCGATCGTGCGTCCGTTCGCCTTCCCCCGATCGTCGAGCGCGTAGAAGACCGGGATCGTGTCCGCCGCCATCCCGGTGCCCTCGAGGTCCTTCCTCGTCCACTCGTCGGCATCGAGCCGGATGATGTACGTGCCCTTGAACGCGGCGACCATCTGCGGATCGTGTGCCTCCAGCGTGTGCTTGATCGCCATGCACGGCGGGCACCAGCTGGCGGAGAACTCCGCGAAGGGCTGGCGGCCCTCGCTCTTCGCCTTCGTGACCTCGGCGGCGAGGATCGCGTCGATGGATCGACCGTTGCCCTTCACGTCGACGACGGTGAAGTCGTCTGCCGCGGACGACGTGGTGGTCGTCGTTCCGGCGCCGGTCGTCCCACCGCCCGCCGAGCGGCCCCCACCTTTGCACGCGAGCGTGGCAGCGAGGACGACGACGACCGCGAGCGCGGTAGAGGCGACGTGGCGGAGCAGCATGCGCGCAGGATAAGGGACAACGATCCTACGGACTCGCGAAAGTCGCCGTCGCCGTCGGCACCACGGGCGCCGTGTAGACGGGGGGCGGCGTCGTCGGCTCCAACTTCACGTCCTTGATGTCTTCGGGGCGGTTGGTGCAGACCGAGCCACCGCCCTTCGTCGGGATGCAGCACATCCAGTGCGAGCTGTCCCACGTTCCACCCTTCGCACAGCAGGCATCGCAGCGAGGGAGATCCTGCATCGCCGACGACTGGTCGGTTGTTTCTTCGGAGCTCGATTGGACGGCACACGCTCCCAGGAACACGAAGAGCGCGGCGGCGGGCACGGCGAACGAACGATGGATTTGCATGAGTCCTCCTTGGGGAGCCACCAACGTGGTGTCCGCTCCGAGCTCATGCCGCTTAATCGGGTTTAATCAGGCGCCGGCCGAGCGTTCGAGCGCTTCGACGACGACTGCGCGCGTCTCCGGTGCGAGCGACGCGATCGCGGGTGCCGGCGCGCGCAGGCCCGCGAGCCACGCCGCGTGCTCCGCGCTCTTCCCCGCCCTCGTCGCGCGCGCGGCGAGGAGCGCGATCGCCGCGTGCTCGTGCTGCGCGAACGGGAGCTTCGCGCGCGCGAGCTCCGCCACCGTCGCCTCGTGCGCGACCTGCCACGCGACGAGCGACGGCTCCACTGCCGGTACCACCGCGCCGGGGAGCCCCACCCAGATCCGCCCGCCGAACAGGCGCCCGCGCCGCCGCAGCGCCCGCACGTGCTCGACCGGGAGATTCACGAGCTCGGGCGCCACCGCGCGGAGCGACGCGAGCCGGTCGGCGAAGGCCTCTCCCCGTGCGGGTGTCTCGGGCAGCCTCGCGTGATGCGCCGCCTCCAGCGCGACCGCGCAGAACAGGAGCTCCGCCGGCGGCGTGCCCGCGATCGCGAGCAGGACCGCCGGTGCATCGACGTCCGCGGGCGCGAGCTCGCCGAGCGCATGCGCGAACGCCGGCCGCGCCCGCTCGCCGTCGCGAAAGAGCCATGCGAGCCGCTGCGCCGCACCGAGGAGCTCGTGCGTCGACGCCACCCGTGCCACTTCGCGCGCGCTCTCGCCGAGCTCGCGTTCGGACGCTGGACCGAGGTGCTCCTCGACCCAGCGCACGTACGTCGCGTCGAACGCCCCTGCGGGGACGTCGACCTCGACGTGCGCGAGGACGTGAAAGACGAGATCGGTGAAGCTCGCCGTCACATCTGGGGCGGGACCTTCGGCGGCGAGAGCGCCGTGCCCGGCTTCTGGTAGGTCGGATCGGTGTCGCTCGGGCTCACGACCTTGCTCTTGCCGGTCGTGGACTGATCCTGCACGTCCACCGTGACCTCGACCGCGACGTTCATCGGCTCGTACGAACGCAGGCCGAGGTCGAAGCCGATCATCGCCGGCGACACCTTCGGGATGTACTTGGAGACGAGCGGGCTCGGCGCGGTCGAGCGGTTCTGCAGGTTCATGACGTGGTTGAAGAGCCCGTTCGCGCCGTCCGACTGCGGGTCAGGCGGGATCGTCGCGAGGTTCATCGCCGTCGCGAGATCGACCGCGAGCTCGCGCGTGTCGTCCGTGGTGATGACGCCCTGAACGCGGCTCTTCGCTTCGATGATGAAGAATTTGTCGTAGCCGCTGAAGTCCGGCTGCGCTTCTTCGTCGCTGATCACCTGGACCTGCGGCAGGTAGTAGACGAACTCGTTCCACGGATCGATCAGGAGCTCGACCGCGTGCTTCTTGTCGTCCAGGTTGGTGATGGTGAAGCGAATCTCGGTGCGGACGTCGTCCGCCTTGATGAACGGCTCCTTCGGGTACGGAGCCATCGCGCCGAGCGCGGCGGCTTCCTCGCCGGTGGGCATCCGCATCGGGAGCTTCACGGGGGTCTCGACCTGGTACATCGTCATCTGCCCGTCGTCGTAGATCGGCGCGACCTTGTCGCTGAGGCCGACCACGGAGGGCTGGGTCACCTGGTTGTCGTCCGTCGTCGCACATGCACCGACGAATGCGAACACCACGAGCGAAGCGACGCCGATCCCGAGCCTGCGCTGGGGGCGCGAGCCCTCTGCGTTGGGGGCGACGGACCCGAACGACGTGGAGGAAATCCCGGTTTTCATGGGCTAAGTCTCCTGATGGGCCTCAGCGTAGCGAGCGCCGTGCCGACTTCAACCTGTGGTAGCTTCGGCGCGTGCCCGGGCCCTGGATCGCCGCCCAAGCCCTCCGGATCGACGTGGAGGGGAGCCCCGTCGTCGAAGGGACCACCTTCACGACGACGGGCCGTGCGATCGCCATGCTCGGTGCGCCGCGTGCCCTGTTCGAGGCCTGCGCGGCGATGCGCCCGGTCACCTCGGGCACGCTCGCCATCGCCGGGGTCTCGCCGAAGGAGGCCGCCATGCGTGCGCTCGCCGCGGGCGCCCCGCTCGATCCGGCCCTGCCGCCGGCGTGGACCGTCCGCGAGTACGTCCGTTGGAACGCTCGCCTCGTCGGCCACGCCCCGAGCGGTGCCGCCCGCAACGCCGAGGGCGCGCTGGAGCTTCTCCACGTCCAGCGCGAGGCCGGCACGAAGCTCGGCGCAGCGCCGCTCCACATCAAGCGCGCCGCCGTGATCGGCGGGGCGATCGCCACCGGCGCCGAGCTCATCTTCGTCGAGGATCCCACGCCCGGCCTCCCCGACGACGTCGCGCGCGCTCTCGCCCGCTTCACCGCCCAAGCGCTCGACGAGCGGGCGTGGGTGCTCTTCGGCGGGCGCCTTCCGCTCACGTCGCCGTTCGCGCACCGGACCGAAGAAGCGTTCATGTACCAAAATGGTAACGTCATCGGCGGCGCCCCGGCCGAGCTGGCGAGCGCCGAGCGCTCGTTCCGCGTCCGCGTCTCGGGCGACGGGGCGCGCTTCTGCGCCGCCCTGCGCGAGCGCGGCGCCGGCGTCGAAGGCGACGCGCCCGAGGTCGTCGTTCGCCTCGACGGCGAGCTCGCCGCGAAGGACCTCTTCGCGCTCGCCGCCGAGACCGAAGCCACCGTCCTGGAGCTCGTCCCCGTCGCCCCTTCTTTCGCCTGACCGCAGGAACCCATGTCCCAGACCCCCGTTCAACGCTCCGCCGACTCTCTCGCGACGCAACAGGACCGCGTCGGCGCTGGCCGCATCGGCACGTACGCCGTGCTCGGTGCGACGATCGTCGCCCTGCCCATTCCGTTCGTCGGCGGGACCGTCGCCGAGCGCGTGCGGGGGGCGCTCGTCCACGACATCGCTGGCCGCTACGGGCTCGCCGTCACGCCCGATGCGCGGAAGCTGCTCGTCGAGTCGGGCAGCATCGAGGGCCCCAAGGGCTTCGTCGGGACGGCGGTCCGCTTCGTCACGGGCCGCGTGCTCGCGCGCCTCGGCCCGCTGAGCTTCCTGCCGCCGATCCAGTCGGCGATCTACACCTTCGGCCTCGGTCATTTGCTGCAGCGCTACCTCGAGAACTTCCGCGAGGTCCGCGCGACCCGGATCGACATCATCGAGGCGCGCAAGCTCCGCAAGGCCATCGACGAGGCGATCCTCGGCGTCATCCGCACGGGACCGCGCGAGGAGAAGCTCGAGTACGGTCAACCCGAAGAGCTGCGCGATCAGATCACGCAGGCGGTCGACGGCGCGATCACGCTCGTCGCGGGGATGCCGTCGTGGGTCGTGCGCCGGCTCGAGGCCGCGTTCGACGAAGCCATCACGAGGCCGTGAGCGTGGCGGCAGCGCGCTCCCGCTCCGCGATCACCCGCGCGACGCGGGTGATCATCAAGATCGGCTCGAGCTCGCTCGCGGGCAACGGCGCGATCCCGCGCCTCGCCGATTCCATCGCCGCGCTGCGCGAGGCCGGGAAGAGCGTGGTCCTCGTCTCCAGCGGCGCGATCGCGTTCGGCTACAAGAAGCTCGGCTACAAGTCGCGCCCGACCGAGGTCGCGAAGCTCCAGGCCGCCGCCGCGGCCGGGCAGAGCCTCTTGATGCGGAGCTACGAAGAGGCGTTCGGTGCCCACGGGATCCCGGTCGCGCAGGTGCTCCTCACCCACTCCGATGTCGAAGGTCGCGCGCGCGCGAACAACGCCCGCGCCGCGCTCGGCGAGCTGCTCGCGGCGGGAGCCGTCCCCATCCTGAACGAGAACGACTCGGTCGCCGTCGAGGAGATCAAGTTCGGCGACAACGATCAGCTCGCCGCGATGGTGACCCCACTCGTCGACGGCGAGCTCCTCGTCCTGCTCTCCGACGTCGCCGGCGTGCTCGACGATCGCGGCGAGCGGATCAGCGAGGTCGAGGACGTCTCCGCCATCCGCCGCTTCCTCAAGAAGTCGAAGAGCGGGCTCGGCACGGGCGGGATGGACAGCAAGGTCGAGGCCGCACGGCGGGCGTCACTCGCCGGCGCGCACGTCGTCATCGGCGACGCGCGCGTGCCGGGGCTCGCGCTCGAGATCGCGCGCGGTGCGGACGTGGGCACGTGGTTCCACCCGGCCGCCGAGCGCATGAGCGCGCGAAAGTACTGGATTGCGTTCACGCTCCGGCCGCGCGGAGACGTGGTGCTCGACGCGGGCGCGGCGAGCGCGGTTCAGGCGAAGAAGAAGAGCCTGCTCGCGGTCGGCGCGCTCGGCGTGCGCGGAGACTTCCGCGCGGGCGACGCCGTGCGTCTCCTCGACGGCACGGGCGCCGAGATTGGGCGCGGGCTGGCGCGCGTCGGCAGCGCCGACGCAGCACGGCTCGCGGGGCACGCGCCCGCCGAAGGGGACGACGGCGTGCTCGTGCACCGCGACGAGCTGGTGGTCTGGCCGGTGGTCTCGTCCGAAGTCAGTTCGCCGGCGGGCCGATGATCGAGCCGCGCGAGGCCGGCGCGATGTTCAGGTTCGACGGGTTCGAGTCGCGGGCGATGACGGCCGACGCGCCCGTCAGCAAGTCGGGCTGAACGGCCGCATCGACCGTCTTGCCGGAGACGGCGCCGTGGCACGCGGCGCACATCCCGTCGAAGAACCCGCGCTGGAAGCTCTGGTGCGAGTACTCGCCGGGGTAGAAGCTCATCGCTTCACGCTGGAACCGCGGCCAGTTGTTCTTCGTCGAGGCCTCGGTGTCGGGCAGCTTCAGGACGATCGGCACGCCGCCGGGGATCTGGAAGTGGGCGGAGCCGTCGGAGAGGACGGGGACCGCGCCGATCAGACGGCGGCGGACGTAGACCTGACCGTACGCATCCTTCGCGACGAACGAGCCACCCGCACCGAACGACGTCACGTCGGACGTGGGCGGGAGGTCTTCGTACACCTCGAACGACGGAGGAGCCTCGAGCGGGCGCCCGGTCGGGGTGTTCTGGAAGAGGAGCGACGCGATGATGGGGACGTTGAGGACGGTGATGTCCGCCTCGGTCTTCCCCTCGATGATGGTGGTGTGACCGTTCGGCTCGTCCGGGCTGGACCGGAAGAGGCCGCGCGGAACGCGCGCGTAGATGCCGACGGCCTCGATGTCGGCCCGGCCTGCGGCGCCGACGATCTTGGTCTTCTGGCCGCTGGCGAGGTCGACGACGTACACGTCGTAGTCGCCGCCGAACGACTCCGGCGCACCGGGCCCATAGCTCACCAGCATCTTCCCGGCGGGGAGCGCGGACGGCGACGTGTACACGCCCTGGTACGGCTTGCCGTTCGGAGGCGCCTCGATGAAGCGCAGGCTGTGGAGGAAGAAGTTCGGCTCGACCGAGGTCGGCGAGTTCGGATCGGTCACCGTCTTGTCGAGCGGGTAATCGTCCGGCGAAGCCGAGTGGTAGTCGATGCCGATCGAACGATTGAAGATGCCGAGCGTACCGCCCTGGTGAGGCGTGCCGACGTCGCTGAAGATCGCGGCGAAGTCCTTGTCCTGGAGCTCGACGACCTGCGAGACCTGGGGGAACCCGATGCTCCCGCGCTGACCGTACAGCGGGTGGTAGTCGCCACCGTCCACGTTGATGCGGCGGAGCGCGAGTTG
This sequence comes from Polyangiaceae bacterium, assembly GCA_044224495.1. Classification (GTDB taxonomy): domain Bacteria; phylum Myxococcota_A; class Polyangia; order Polyangiales; family Polyangiaceae; genus JBGAKG01. The sequence goes on from JBGAKG010000011.1 coordinate 164,782, forward strand.
GTAGAAGTTCACCGCGCGCTTCTCGGTGTCGAAGATGGCGCGCCCGTCCGCCATGAAGCTCGGATAGCGCTCCATGTTGAGCTGGAACGTGAGCTGGCGGATCCGATTCTTCCCCGGCTGGGTGGGATCCTCCTCGAAGACGTAGAGGCTCGAGTTCGGCTTCGTGGGATCGGCAGGGCTGCGCTGCGGACCGGAGTAGTCGAAGTTCGGGCTCGAGTAGCCGCGCGTGGACGCGAAGATCAGGTGGACCTTCCCGTTCGCGTCGGGCGGGCTGTATTGCGGATCGAAGTTGTGGATCGGCAGGCCGTTGCCGGTCGGCGGGCCGGCGTTGATCTCGGCGTGCTTCTGGCAGTTCGCGCCGGTCGCATCCATCTCGTAGATGGCGAGCGGCTCGCTCGCGCTCGAGCGCGCGGCGAACGCGATCTTCTTGCCGTCCCACGAGACCGCGGGGCGTTTGATGTCGGCGGTGGACGGGTTCAGCCCGCAACCCGCGGTGACGGAGGTGTCCGCTCCGGGGACGACGTTCCCGGCGGGGTCGAGGGTCGCGGCGAGGATGTGGAGATCCGCGCCCGCGGCGTAGACGTCGAAGTCCTGCGCGCGGTCCGGCGCGGCCGGGATGGTGCGGCTCACGTACGCGATGCCGGAGAGCGGCGCCGGGTTGCGCGCCGTGCGCTCGCGCTTGTGCCACTCGCGAATGACGCAGAAGCCCGGGATCGTGTTGAGGTCGCCGTTGTCGTAGTCGTAGCCTTTGCCGTCGCAGAGGGCGCCGTCGGCCGGATCGTTCCCGAAGTCCTCGAAGAGCGGGCCGCCGCGGTGGAGGATGCCGCGCCCGCCGTTGAAGATCTCGGGCCGGTACATGTTCTTGCGGACGATGCGGCTGGCGGTGATGTCGTCGCTCTCGATCGCGAGCTGTTGGATGGAGAGCTCGTAGTTGCGCTTCGACGCCGAGAGCGAGAACGCGCCACCCGAGCCGCCGCGCAGGCGGTAGTCGTGGAACATCGCCGCCGAGTGGCACTGCAGCATCATGCAGCCCTTGCGGACGAGGACCGGTTGCACGCGGTGCGTGAAGAAGAGGAACTCGTTCGAGAGCCCGGTGGTCTGGAGCGGGCCGTGCGCCTTCGCCCAGCTGTAGATCGCCTGCCAGTCCGTGTCCTGCTGGGTCTGGAAGACGGCGCCGCCTTCGTGATACGCGCCGCCGCCGCTCGGAGCGAGCGGGCGCCGCAGGAGCTCGCTCTGCTCGGGCGTCTGCGCGAGGTACTCGGTCGCCGAGAAGTAGTTCCACCGGATCTGCTCCGGCGTCTGACCACACGTGAGGTAGAGCTCGTTCGCCTGCGTACCGTGGCAGTTGCCGGCGGCGCACGACGCGCCGAGCACGGGGCTCACGTTGTTGCGGAACTGGTCGAAGTCCGGCGTGGCGGGATCCTTCGTCGGATCGAAGCCGGGCTCCGCGGGCGGAACGGTGGTGTTGCACGCGCTCTTCGTCACGACGGTGGCCTGCACGCCGGTGTTGTTCTCGGTCGCGCCGTTGTCGATCCAACGCCGGAGCGTGAGGTAACCGGTCGCGGTGGGATCGAAGACGGAGCCGCCGGTGTGGCGGATGTCCGTCTTGATGCTCGTCTTCACACCGTCGAATGTCTGGATCTCGACCGTGAAGGGAGGGATGTTCTTCACGAGCATCGCCGCCGAGCCGTACGGCCCGTAGACCTGGAGCAGATCCCGCCGCTTGTTCACGAACGAGAACGCGGTGGTGTCCAGGTTGCCGAACGCATTGCCCTTCGGATCGGACACGTGGCAGCCGACCCCAGTGTTCGTGCGCGTGCACGACGTAGTGAGGATCGGGCCGATCGTGCGATCGAAGTAGCTCGTTTGCGTGGGCTCACGCGAGGAGCAGGCCGTCGTTGGAGAGAGCGCGATCGCCGTCCCCACGATGCAGGTGACGGCCGCGAACATGGAAGCAAGACGAGAGCGCAATCGACTCCTCCTCTCACGCCACTTTAAGCCGACGACCGCGTTTTGGCGAACCAAAACGCGGTCGTTGGTGACTCGAATGAGTCTTTTGAACGCTCGGCTCCGCTCAGATCCGGCGGAGAGCGATCTGTGCTTGGTCGCGCACGAGCGAGCTCGAGTCCGTCTGGAGGATCGCTTCGAGCGTCGACCGCGCCGAGTTGTCGCCGAGGACGCCGAGTGCGTGGCACGCGGCGAGGCGAACGTCGGCGTCGGCGTCGTTCCGCGCGATCGCGATGAGCGATTGCACGGCGTCCTTCACCCGGAAGCTCTCGAGGAGCTCGATGCCGTTCTTGCGAACCTGCGGAGAAGCATCGCCCATCAGCTTCGCGACGGCGGCGCCGTCGTTGAAGCCGTTGATCTTGCTCGCCGCCTTGATCGCCGAGAGGCGGACCGTCGCGTCGCTGTCGGCCATCGCCTTGCCGACGGCGCCCGCGCCGTCGTCGTTGATGCGGCCGAGGCCGGAGACGGCTGCCGCGCGAACCTCGGGCGACGCATCGCCCGTGGCAGCCGCAGCGAGCGGCTCGATGCCGGCCGCGGTGAGGAACTCACCGACGGCGTACGCAGCGTACGCGCGCTTCTGCGGGTTCGGATCGGACGCCAGGGTCTTCACCGTGCGCTCGTACACCTCGCCCGGGCCGAAGACGCCGAACGTACGGCGGCGGAGCCACCACGCGGAGATCTCGCGGATCTCCTTGTCGTTGTTGTAGAGGAGCGGCTCGACGGCGCCGATGCATCCGCCGCACTCGACGGCCTCGGCGTGCTCGAGCGTCTCCCAGATCTGGGAGGCCGAGCCCGAGGACGTCGAGCTGATGATGCGGTCCGGCGTCGAGAGGAACTCGATCTGGTCCGGCGGTACGTTCTTGTACACCGCCGCCGTTCCGCCACCGGTCCACTGAGTGTCGCTCTTCGCGTCGCTCGGAGCCATGAACGTCGCCGCCCCGAGGGCCGCTGCAAACACGCAAGCTGCGATCTTCGTGATGTGCATGACTGTTCTCCTGCTCCTGTTCACTTCTTCGGGGCGACGGGGTCGGCGCCGGCGTAGGGGGCGAATTGGGTGTTCTGACGGGCGTAGTACTGACCGCCCATGTCGAACGACCGGATGATGGCCTGGCGCTCCTCGTCGGTGAGCGTGACGCCCACGTTCTCGGGGTGCATCGGCTTGTCGGTGACCGGCCACGCGGTGGTGCCGTCGCCCGCCTTCACGTTCATGTAGTGGATCATCTCCGAGCCGCGCGCGTCAGCCGGGACACCCCACTTCGGGGGGACCGTGCCCTGGATGGTCATCTGACCCATGACCATCTCGAGCGCCGCCGGGTAGAAAATGGAAACGTACGATGCGTTGAGCGTCTGCACCTTGCGGTCGTAGGTGACCGTGATCGGGCGGTCCGACATGTCGAAGCGCGGGATCTGGTAGCTCGCCGTGGTGCCCGCCGCCGCGTTCGTCACCGTGATGGTGTAGAACGTCTGCGGCCCGTTGCCGTTCGTCGTCTGGTTGTGGCAGGACACGCACTTCTTGTTGAGGATGTCCTGGATGAACGACTTGCCGTTCGTGTCGTTCTTGTTCCAGGGGTACTCGGTGCGGTCCGCGATCGGGATGAGGAACTTCTCCGCACCCTTCTGCTCCGCGACGGTCGGGTTCGCACCCATCGCCGGGACGCCGACGCCCGTGCGGCTCTCGTGGCAGCCGACGCAGCGGCGATCTTCGCCGGGCATGCCCTGAATCCAGGTGCCCTGGTTGCGGATCGCGAGGCCGAACTTGTCGATCGGCTGGAGGTGCACCGGGATGTACGGCGGGATGTCGGCGAGCCAGCTGCGGTCGTTGTAGACCTGCGCCTCGCCGAGGATCGCGCCACCCTCGTGCATCGTCAGACCGAACATCGTGACGCCCTTGGCCGCTTCGCTCGAGAAGCCCTCGATGATGCGGACCTTGACCGCGCCCTTGAGCGCGTCGCCGAGCGCCGCGTCCTTGAACTGGGCGCCGTTGATCGTCTCCTTGAGGCTCGTGGTGGAGACGTCGACCGAGCCGATGCGGGTCGGCTGCGTCGAGTCCGGCGTCTTCTGGAGGTCACCGATGAGCGGCGGCTCCTTGCGCGCCACGACGGCGACCGCACCGAGCGACCACATGTTGCGGTCGTTGTAGATGAGCTGGTTCTTCTTGGTGGCGGTGTCGAACACGTAGATGCCGAAGTCCGGCGGCGTGACCGACGTCTCGTTCAGGTCGTTGACCGGGCCGTCCGCCCAAGAGACGAGCAGGCGCCCGTCGGGGAGAACACTCGGCTCGCGGTAGCGACCGGCGGGCGACGGGCCGTTGCCGGTCGGGACGTCCGGCGTGAGGATCGTGTAGGTCGCGTTCTCCTCGTCGAGGCACGCGTGGCCGGCCTGGTCGGCCTTCGGATCCAAGCAAACCGGGTCCGCCTTGTTGCGCGCGTCGATCTGGATCAGCGTTCCGGCGTGGATGGTGCGGTTACGCGTGGTCGCGATGCCGACCATGATGTTGGGCGACATCTCGCGGATGTTGACGAGCGAGTTCGCCGGCTTGCCGTGCTGGCCGCCGACCGCGAGCATCTGCGTGCCGTCCGGGTTCGTCGTGAAGATCTTCACGTCGTTGACCGGGCCGAGGTGCTCCCAGCGGGAGTAGCCGACCTTGCCGTCGTGGCGAAGGAACGGAGCGACCGTGTGCGAGAGGTTCTGCGAGAGGAGGCGGCGATCCGCGTCACCACCGTCGATGGTGATGGTCGCGAGCTGCGACACGACACGGCCGTGCTCGTACTCGTCGGCGCGGGTGCCCATCTCCGTGTACATCTGGTTGGTCGCGAACATGATGCGACCACCCGGGAGATAGATCGGGTTGATGTCGTCCGCGTCGCCCGCGGTCTTCTGGTGGATCTCGTACTTGCCGTCGGGGCCCGGCGTGAGCTGCACCGTATAGATGTGGTAGTGGTCGTTCCCGTCCTTCTTCATCGAGAAGACGGCCTGCTTCGCGTCGAAGGAGACGTCCACCCCGTTGAAGTCGGCGTTCGGGAACGCCTCCGTGAGGTTGGTGAGCTTCCCGTCCGGACGGGGCGGGGTCAGCATGTTGAGGCTGCCGCCCGGGACGTAGCGGTCGTAGTCGATGACTTGACCGTTACCACCCGACACGTTGACGTTCACGCCCGACTGCGTGACCTCCGTGTGCGCGCGCTTCACGATCAGGATCGACCCGACGCCGATGTCGACGTTTTCGGTCGTGTCCTTCGAGCACGCGTTGAATCCGAGCAGTGCGCCCGGGGCCAAGATGGCGAGGGCGAGGGCGAGGGCGCTGACGGGCTTGCGGATGGCTTTCATGTCTCCTCCGAGCCGAAGATCCGGCAGGGTGGACATAAGCACGAGGCGGGCCAGCGGGCTTTATTCCGGAATCATTCAGGAATTCGTCGGCTGGAGGATGGGGCGCGGTGCCCCCGGACCCCAGCTGTGGGGGGACTCACCCCCAAAAGCAAAAAGACGAATCCGGAACACGGAATGGGATCGGGAATGGGAATGGAAGGCGAAGCCGCCGCCCATGCGCATGCGCATGCCCCTGCCCGCCAGCAGGCCAGTCACCGCTTCTTCTTCATCTTCCCTGGCAGCGCGGTCGCCTTGCCCGACTCGAGGAGCTTGCGCAGCGCGCTCTCCATCTCGCGGCCGAAGATGACGCGCACGGCTTCCAGGCCCATCGGGCGGAGCGCTTGGAAGAGGTCGCCCGCGCTCTCGGCGCTGATCTTTCCGTCCTTCGCGTGGGAGAGGAAGAGATCGACCACGTCCGCGACGGCGCGCTGCATGTGCTTGCGCAAGATCGACGACGCTTGGACCGCCGTCTCCAAGTCGATCCCCGCGGCTTCGAGCTTCATCGCGACGGTGAGGAGCGCCGGGCTCTGGAGGAGCAGCACGTCGCCCTTTCGCTCGACGAGCTTGGAGCGGACGAGGTCCGCGAGGAGCCCGGGTCGCTGCGCGCCCGCGAGCTCGTAGAGCTCGGCCTCGGTCACCGTACGCGGCTGATCGTTGGCCCACGACGCCTGCATCTGACGCTCGACGCCGAGCCACTCGGCGAGGTCGACCTCGCCTTTGTCGATGCTCGCCACCAGATCGCGGATCGCGTCGATCCGGAGCCCGCGGTCCTGGAGCTGCGCGATGAGCTTGAGCCGTTCGGCGTGCTCGGGGCCGTAGACGGCGACGCGACCGCGGATCGTCGGCGCCTGGAGCGCGCCCTTCGATTGGTAGAAGCGGATGGTTCGGCTCGGGACTTTGGAGACCGTCGCGAGCTCGTCGATCGTGTACTCGGGGGTGCTCATGGGCCGCGCCGCGTCTTCTTCGGGCGCGGCCCACGCTACCTGAGCTGCATCAGCCAGCAATGGGCATCTCCTGCGGATCGTGGGAGAGACCGTCGAGGTGGTGGATCGCCTTCTTCAACGTGGCCCACCAGCTCGCGCGCTTGTGCTCGATGCCGTGCCGCTCGCAGATGGCGCGGACCTCGGGCGCGATCTGGCGGAGGCGCTGCGGCGCGAGCGTCGGGAACAGGTGGTGCTCGATCTGCAGGTCGAGCCCGCCGCAGAGGACGGAGACGGCCCACGGAACCTCGAAGTCGTTCGCGGATGCGACCTGCATCGCGTACCACTCGCCGCGGCTCTTGGGCTTCGTGCCCTCGGGGAAGCTCGCGACGTCGTGCCCGATGTGGCCACAATGAATGGTGGCGGCCGAGTAGATGTCGCGCATCGTCTCCGCGAGCCAGTTGCCGAGGAGCACCTTCCAGAAGAAGGGGCCGGCGAGGAGCGGGAAGAAGACGTAGTTGCGGAAGTAGTACGGGAGGAACTTCCGGAGCGTGCGCTTCCACGCGAGCTTCTTGCTCTCGGGCGAGAGGTCGGGGAGCACCTCGAGCGTGCGGCCGTTCCGCTCGCCGTAGATCACGTCCGACATGCCCGTGAAGTGGAAGTTCATGAGCATCCCGAAGTTCGGGAAGAGCACCCCGAGGACGAACGGCACCTGGAAGCGGTGGCGGGGGTTCCACGGCGTCTGCTCGGTGAGGCGCGCGGGGCCGAAGTTGATGTCGGGGTCCTTGCCGGCGACGTTGGTGAAGCCGTGGTGCTTCACGTTGTGACCGAGGCGCCACGACTCCTCGTCGATCGGCGTGTCCCACGAGTAGGTCTTGGAGTGGAACTCCTCGGCGTCTTCGAACTTGTCGTACGCGCCGTGGAGCGAGGTGTGGCCGATCTCCGTCGCCTGGATCTGCTTGTGGAGGAAGAGGCAACCGACGCCGAGGAAGAAGGAGATGGGCTCGGGGCTCACGTGGATGAGCACGCGGCCGATCACCTCCATCGCGACGGAGAAGCGGTCGAGGGCTTTGACGTACTTCACGTCTTCGGCTCCATCGCCAATCTCGGCGAGGGTGCGCTTCTTCAGCGCGTCGAGCTCGGCGCCGAAGGCGGCGTACGGGTCGGTACGATCGGCGCGAGCGGACGTCGGCTCGGCCGCTGCGGGAGCGGGGGCATCGAAGGGCATGAGGGCTCCTTTCTGGCGGCACGAGGGCCACGCCAGTCTTTGATGCCTCATTGATAACTGTTACATCGTTTACTGTCAACGTCGCCGCGACGATTTTCTCACCTGCGCCTGCGCATGCCCCTGCCCGCCCGGCGGTCCCGCGCCAACGCTCCCCATCCCTTCCCGAGACCCAAACGGATAGTGATACTATCCGTTCGGTGCTGACCATCTCTCGCCTCGCGACGGCATCAGGAACCTCCGTCGCGACGATCAAATTCTACCTTCGCGAAGGTCTCGTCCCGCGCGGGGATCCCGCCGCACCGGCCCGAGCGTTCTACGGCGGCTCGCACGTCGAACGGCTCGTCCTCATCCGCGTACTGCGCACGCTCGGAGGACTCGGCATCCCCGCCATTCGCGCGCTCTGCGCAGTCATCGATCGCCGCGACGCACGACTCGAGGACGTCGCGTGTCGAACCATGGACGCGCTCGGCTCGCAGACCTCGCGCCCGCACGGATCGGCGACCGATCGGGCGCGCGCACAGAGAGACGTCCGCACCTTCCTCCGTTCTCGCCAAATCGACGTCCGGCCGAAGTCGCGCGCGGTGGCGGATCTCGCGGACGCGCTCGCGAGCCTGCGCCGCGTGGTCCCGGGCGTGAGCGTCGAGGCCCTCGCGCCCTACCTCGACGCGATGCTCGCGCTCGCGGAGCGGGACGTCGCTCAGACGCGACAGCTCGTCACCGGCGCCGCGGAAGCCGCGTACGCCGCGACGCTTTCGCTCGTCCTCTGGGAGCCGCTCTTGCTCATCCTGCGCCGGATCTCCCTCGAACACGCGGTTCGGAGCCGATGAGAGTCGGCATCCAGGGCTGGGGCTCCGAGGGCGATCTTCGACCGCTCGTCGCGCTCGCTGCGCGCCTCCGCGCGGAAGGACACGCGCCGAAGCTGGTGCTCACTCCCGTCGACGGGAAGGACTACGCACCGCTCTGTCGCGCGCTCGACGTTCCGCTCACGCTCGTCCCGGAGAGCGCCCCGGTCACGCTCCAGGAGCTCGTTCGCGACGCGAAGAGCTCCGACCCGACCAAGCTGATGTCCGCGGTACTGGACCGCACCTTCTACCCGTACCTCGAAGAGATGTACGCCGCCGCGCTCGACCTCTGCGCCACGGCCGACGTCGTCGTCGGGGGTTCGTCGTCGTGGCACGTGAAGGCGGCGACGGTTCGGACGGGCGTGCCGTTCGCGGCCGTGCACTACTACCCCGGCGTGGTGCCCTCGACCACGACGCCTCCGGCGATCTTTCCCGAGTGGGGCTTCCTCGCGCGACCGGGCTGGGCACTGCTGCGTTTCCTGATGGACCTCGCGTTCCGAGAGCCGGCGAAGAAGTTCTTCGCGGCGAAGGGGCTGCCTCCCATTCGCCATGCGATCCCCGACGTGTTGTTCAGCGACCGACTCAACCTGCTCGCCGCGAGCCCCGCGTTCTGGCCGCCGGAACCGGATTGGTCCGACGTGCACTGCGTGTCCGGAGACTTCGTCATGCCGGCGTCGCACGAGCCGTGGTCGCCGTCGAACGAGCTCGCGGAGTTCCTGTCCGCTGGAGCGCGGCCGGTGCTCTGCACCCTCGGTTCGATGGAGCACATGGCTCCCGAGCGCGCGCGCGATCTTCTCGTCGCGGCAGCGCGGGAAGCAGGGGTCCGCGCGATCATCCAGACCAAGACCGCCGGCGCCGAGGGGCGGGACGGCGAGCTCTACTTTCTCCCATGGGCACCGCACCGTGCGCTCGCGCCGCTCTGCGACGCGGTCGTCCATCACGGCGGAGCAGGCACCACGCACTCCGCGCTTCGTGCCGGCAAGCCTTCGGTCGTGCTTCCGTTCATCTTCGAACAGAAGCTCTGGGGCAAGCGCCTCGCACGGGCCGGCGCGGCGCAGAGCTCGACATCGTTCTGGACGGCCCGCTCCTCCGTCGTCGCAGCGAAGGTTCGCGAAGCCATCGCAAGTGCGGACCTGCGCGAGCGAGCCGAGGCCATCGCCGAAGCGATGACGAGGGAGGATGGTGTGGGTGTGGCGACGAGGCGGCTCGAACGTCTCGTGGCCTCGTGAAGCGATGACCGCTAGCATGAGCCACGATGCCCCCTTCCCTTCGCCTTCCGCTCACAGGCCTCGCCGCGCTCGCCCTCGCCGCATGCAGCAGTGACGACGGAACGTCGCCCACGACGAACCCGCCGATCACGAACCCCCAGGACGGTCCCGCGGCCGGGTGGCCCGACGGCAAAGCGACGATCCCGGCCGAGGCACAACCCGAGGACGTCACGAAGCCGACGACCGTGATCGGCAAGGGCACCGCCGCGAGCTGCACTGGCGACGACTTCGTCGCCGCGGTGGCGAAGGGGGGCATCATCACGTTCGACTGCGGCGCGGACCCGACGACGATCACGCTGACCAAGCCGGCGAAGGTGTTCAACGACAAGGGCACCAAGCTCGTCATCGACGGCGGCAACAAGATCACGCTGAGCGGCGGCGGCAAGACCCGCATCCTCTACATGGCGACTTGCGACAAGGCGCAGGTCTATCCGCCGGGAAACGGCGACTGCAACACGAACCCGGGCGTGCAACTCGTCGTGCAGAACATCACCTTCGCCGACGGCAACGCGAAGGGCATCGCCGACGCGAACAACGCCGGCGGCGGCGGCGCGATCTACGCGCAGGGCGGCAGCCTGAAGGTCGTGCACTCGCGCTTCTTCAACAACGTCTGCGACGATCTCGGCTCGGACGTCGGCGGCGGTGCGATCCGCAAGCTCGACTACCTCGTGGCGCCCGGAGCGGGCCCGGCGCGTCCGGCGTGGGTCGTGAACAGCACGTTCGGTGGCAAGGCCGGCTACGGGAACTCGTGCGCGAACGGCGGCGCGCTGAGCAGCATCGGCGTCTCGTGGAACATCCTGAACAGCGTCTTCTCCGAGAACACCGCGGTGGGCCACGGCGCCAACAGTGGCCAAGGTGGCAACGGCGGCGCGATCTACAACGACGGCAACGAGATCGTCCTCAACGTCACGAGCAGCCTGCTCGAGAACAACAAGGCGAACGAGGGCGGGAGCGCGATCTTCTTCGTGAGCAACAACAAGAGCGGGTCGATCAACATCCACGACTCGACGGTGCGGAACAACCCGAAGGGCACGTTCGAGACCCCGAACCTGCCGGGGTTCTACGTGATCGCGAAGCAGCCGGCGGACACGACGGGCTCGACGATCACGCGGTGAGCGCCAGCTCGGGGCTGATGGAACGCGCCGTTCCATCTCGGAACGATCCCTTCCATCGTGTGGCCGACAACTGACGGAACGCGCACGCATGCGCAGCGGCACACCCGTTGCAGCGGCCCCTGCCATGAGCGCTCGAAACCTTCGACGCGTGTGGGCCGCCGCCGTCAGCCTCCTCGCTGTGTCCTTCTGCGCCTGCACGTTGATGACGCCCCTCGATGGGCTGCGCGCAACCGACGGCGGCCCCACGGAAGAGGACAGCGGTAGTCCGGACGTGACGTCGGACGGGATGGCCGACGCCGTCAGCGAAGGCAACGTCGATGCGGGGCCAGCGGCCCAATGGGTCGACGTCTCGGTGGGGTACGGTCACGTCTGCGCGCTCGCGAGCACGGGCGAGGTCTACTGTTGGGGGAGCAACAGTGAGTTTCAGGCGGGGGGCACGGTCGCTGGGCCGATGACGCTACCGGCGAAGGTGGCCGGCATCTCCGACGCCGTCGCGATCTCGGCGGGTCGTCTCCACACCTGCGCGATCCGCAAGGACGGGTCCGTCGCTTGTTGGGGCCACAACGCGTACGGTGCCCTCGGCGTCCCCGACACCAAGCTGTCGCACCTCGCCGCGACATCGACACCGATGACGGTCGAAGGACTCTCCGGTCCCGCGAAGCGTGTCTCCGCCGACGACTTCTTCACCTGCGTCGTGCGGACGGACCAGCAGTTGTGGTGCTTCGGGAGCGCAGTGAGCTCGTGCGAGGATTCGGTCGATGCCGGCGGCGCACCGCGCCGAGTGCGGAGTGCGTCGACCTTCACCTCGGTGGCGGTGGGCAGACACCACTCCTGCGGCGGGACCGCACCGCAGGGCATCAGCTGTTGGGGGAAAAGCCTGGCGGGTGAAACGCTGGTGCCCGGCTCTTCGACGCCCAGCTGCTCGAGCGGCTCGACGTACACCGGCAGCGTCGGGGTCGGCTACACCCATTCGTGTGCATTCTACAGCAATGGCCTGTGGTGTTGGGGGTCCAACGGCCGCGCGCAGCTCGGTGCGGCTGCGGATGGCGGCCAGTCAGAGACCCCCGTGCGCATCACCAAGTGGGCGAGCTCGCCGACGAGCAAGTTCGATTGTGGCGGCGACACGACGTGTGCCATCACCGCCAACAAGACGGTCGAGTGCTTTGGCCGAAACGATTCGAACAACCTCGGCAACGACGACCCGAACCGCAGCGACTCGGCCGACCCGGTGAAGGTCAATGGCGTCTCCGAAGCCGACGTCATCTCCGTCGGTCCGCAGAATGCCTGCGTCATCGAGCGCATCGGGACCGGCCCGGGAGTCGTGCTGTGCTGGGGCGCCAACGGGTCCGGCCAGCTCGGCACCGGTGAGACGAGCGAGTCGGGCGGCGGGGTGCCGGTCAAGCTACCGCAGCCTTGAGGAGCGCGTGCGCGAGCGGGCGAGCGGTACCGCCCGTCTTCGGTGAGTTCGAGGAGCTCGTCGCGAAACGGGGATGCACTGCAGGTGGCGGCGCGCTATCTCACCGCCCATGTCGCTCTACGCCCTCTTCGCCAAGAAGGGTCCCAACGGCTTCGGATACGGCTCCACGGCCGAGGAGGTGACCGAGGGCGTCTCGCTCGCCGGCAAGACCATCCTCGTCACGGGCTGCAACTCCGGCATCGGCCAAGAGACCATGCGGGTGCTCGCTCTCCGCGGGGCGCACGTCATCGGCGCCGCCCGCACCGAAGAGAAGACGAAGGCCGCGGCGAGCGGCATGACCGGCAAGATCACGCCGGTCGCGTGCGAGCTCTCGGAGCCCGCTTCGGTCCGGGACTGCGTCGCGGCGGTGAAGGCGCTCGGGGTGTCCCTCGATGGGATCGTCGCGAACGCCGGCATCATGGCGCTCCCCAAGCGCGAGACGAAGCACGGCTACGAGCTCCAGTTCTTCACGAACCACGTCGGGCACTTCATCCTCGTCACGGGGCTGACGAGCCTGCTCTCCGCGGAGGGGCGCGTGGTGATGCTCAGCAGCGAGGCGCATCGGCGCGCGTACCCGGAGGGGATCCGCTTCGACGACCTCGCGGCCGAGCGCGAGTACACGCCGTTCGGAGCGTACGGCCAGTCCAAGCTCGCAAACCTGCTCTTCGCGAAGGAGCTGTCGAAGCGGCTGGAAGGGAAGCGAACCGCCAACGCGCTCCACCCGGGCGTCATTCATACCAATTTGGGACGACACATGGGCATGATGGCGTCGATCGCGCTCGGGCTCGCGGCTCCCATCATGCTGAAGAGCCTCGCGGAGGGGGCTGCGACGCAGACGTTCCTGGCGGCCCATCCCAGCGTGGCCAACGTGACGGGGAAGTACTTCTCCGACTGCAACGAGAAGGCCCCGCGACCCGACGGCGAAGATCCCGAGCTGGCGCGGCGGCTCTGGGAGAAGACGGAAGAGATCGTCGCGAAGCTCTGAGCTTCGTCCTCGGGCTCGGAGAACGTCCTCGATCGGTCGTCCACGTCCCTCCTCCTCGTGGCCGTAGTCGTCGCCGTAGCCCGTGCTCGATCAGGCGTCCTCGTCCCCGTCCCTCGTGCTCGTCGCCCGCGGGCGCCTCAGCTCTCCAGCTCGAACACTTCCGGCATGAGCTCCTCGAGCTCCAAATCCCGCCGCACGTCACCGTCGTCCGTCTCGCCGATCAGGATCACCGGCATCTTCCGGACGAACTCGACCATCACCTGGCGGCACATCCCGCACGGCGGCGCCGGCTTGTCGCCCCCCGTCACGATCACGATCGCGATCGGCTTCGACGCCCCCGCCGCGACCATCTGGAGGATTGCGTTGCGCTCCGCGCAGATCGTCGCCCCGAACGACGCGTTCTCGACGTTGCATCCAGCGAAGATCTTCCCGCTCTCCGTCGCGAGCGCCGCGCCCACGCGGTAGTTCGAGTACGGCGCGTACGCGTTCTGACGCGCGTGGCGCGCCGCCGCCACGAGCTTGCCCAGCAGCGCATCATCGAGCGCGACCACCCCCGCGCCGCTCATCAGGCCCCCGCCTTCACGATCCAGCCGCGGAGCAGCTTCAGGAGATCCTCGCGCCGCGCGCGGGCGGTCTCTTCGACCTCCTTGTGGTCGAGGTTCGTCTTCGAGATGCCCGCGGCGAGGTTCGTGATGCACGACAGCGCGCCGACGCGGACGCCCATGTGGCGCAGCGCGACGACCTCCGGCACGGTGCTCATGCCGACGGCTTGCGCGCCGAGCCGCTGCACCATCCGGATCTCGGCCGGCGTCTCGTACGAGGGTCCGGTGAGCCACGCATACACGCCCTCGCGCAGGGGAATCCCGTGGCTCGCGGCGACGGCCTTCAGCGCCGCGCCGAGCTCGGGATCGTAGGCCTTCGACATGTCGGGGAAGCGCGGCCCGAGCGCGTCGTCGTTGGGTCCAATCAGCGGCGACGTGCCGGCGAGGTTCAGGTGATCGGTGACGAGCATGAGGTCGCCCGCCGCCCACGTGGCCTCGCACCCGCCGGCCGCGTTCGTGAGGAGCACCGTCGTCACGCCGAGGCGCGCCATCGTGCGCACGCCGTGGACGACGCTCTCGATCGAGTGGCCCTCGTAGTAGTGCACGCGGCCCTGCATGCAGACGACGGGGACGTTCTCCACGTTGCCGAAGCAGAAGTTGCCGGCGTGCCCGACGACCTTGGACGACGGCAGATGGGGGAGCTCCGCGTACGGGAGCTTGGGCCCGGCCTGGGCACCGGCGAAGCCGGTGACGGTGAGGCTATCGCCGAAGGCGCCGAGCCCGCTGCCGAGCACCACGCCGACCTTGGGCTTCGCGGCGCCGGCGCCGGCGCCGAGCTTCGCGCGAATCGCAGCAACGGTTTCGTCGATCTTGGCCGAGACGCTCATCCCTTGGCTCCGAACTTCACTTTCAACGCCGCTGCGACCGGCGGCGGCGCGTAACGACTCACGTCCCCACCGTGGCTCGCGATCTCGCGCACGAGCGACGCCGACACGAAGCCGTGCTTCGTCCGCGTCGGCAGGAAGATCGTGTCGACCTCGGGGTGGAGGTCCGCGTTCGCGTGTGCGATCTGGAGCTCGTACTCGAAGTCCGTCGCGGCGCGGAGGCCGCGCACGATCACGCGCGCGCCGATCCGGCGGCAGAAGTCGATGAGCAGGCCGTCGAACGCCTCCACGCGGACGTTCGGGAACGGGTTCGACACCTTGGCGAGGAGGTCGATGCGCTCTTCCACCGTGAAGAGCGGCTGGCGGGTCGGGTGCACGCCGAGCGCGACCACCACGTCGGAGAACAGCGCCGAGGCTCGCTCGATCAGATCGGTGTGCCCGAGCGTGACGGGATCGAAGCTCCCGGCGTAGACGGCGAGGCGAGCGATCGGCGGGTGACTCATTTCTTCGCGTCCCCCTTCGCGTCCGCCACGCCCGCGTCGACCGGTCCCTTCGGCGGCGGAGTCGCCGTCGTCGGCGCGCCCGCGTCACCGTCGGGGGCTCTGCCCCCACGACACCTCTGCCCCGACAGAGATCCCTCGGCTCGCTCCGCCGTCGGCTCCGCGAGCCTCGACGTCGGTCGGCGTCATCGGCGGAGGCGGAGGCGCCGCCGGCTGCGGAAGGATCGTCGGGTCGGGCTCGAGCCACGCGAAGCGACCGCCGTCCGCGAACGTCACGCGGAACGGCTCGAGGAGCGATGCGCCGAAGACGCCGCCGAGGTTCACGTCGATCGACGGCGCCATGTCCGTGAGGGCGCCGAGCTTGAGCGCGGGCATCCCGGAGAGGTCGATCCCACCGACACGGAACGCGGGGAGCGCCGCGACCTGCCCGTTGGGGAGCCCCGGCGCGGGTTGAAGCGCGGACGGGCTCACGCCGGCACGCGCGAAGCCCTTCTCGTCGAGGACGAGGTAGTAGGGGAGCGTGCTGTCGACGAAGAAGGCGCCCTTCCCTTCGTCCTTGGTCGAGACCTGACCCGGCATCAGCATGCCGCCGCCGCGCACGTAGTAGAGCGGGACGCGGCTCGCCTCGGGCGGGGACGGCGGCTCGTCGAGGCGGACGACGAACTGCGACCCACGCCGATCGAACGTCGCGTGGACGTGGCGGAGCAGGTTCACGCCGAGGAGCACCTTGATCGGCGCGTTGATCGTGCGCGAGATGCTGGAGAGGTCCTGCGCGAGCGCGGGAACGTCCTGCACTTCGATCCGATCACCGAAGCGCAGCGACACCCAACGCGGCTCGGTGCTGGCCGCCGAGTCGACGATGACCTCGGCGGCGCCGGTGGCGATCATCGCGAACACGTGATCGCCTTCGAGCTCGCAGGGCACGACGAGCGCGGCGCCGGCCGGAGGCATGTCGACCGGAGCGACGACGCCGCCTTCCATCCGGAACGGGTGCTTGCCGGTGCCCTTGCGCGCGAGGCGAGCGATGTCGCGCGCCCACGGGTCCTTCACGGCGGGATCCTGGAGCATCGACTCCAGCTCGTCCGCGGCTTGCTCGATCTCGCCCGCGTACCAGTGCGCACGGCCGCGCAGGCCGGCGGCCTCGCTCGTGTTCACGCCGTCCGCGTATTTCACCGCGGCCGCGTAGTCGAGGCGGGTGAGCGCGACGCGCGCCGCGAGGACGCGCGCCTCTTCGTCGTGCGGGAGGATCTTGAGGACCTCGTCGGCGGACGTCCGTGCGTCCTCGAAGTCCGTCGCGGCGTAGCTCGCCTTCGCGCGCTCCATCCATTTCTCGGCGAGCGGCGGGCGGGTGGGCGAGTTCGCGCCCGGGCCACAGGCGGTGACGGCCGAAACCAGGAGAACGGCGGCAAGGGTCAGACGGCGAATCAAGGGCTTCTCTCGGGAGGAGCAGTAGCAAACGGCCCCGCGGCGGTCGATTCCTTTGGGAAACTGAGGTAATTTCCCCGAAATGGAGGGCCGCCGCACCCCTACCCCCCGCCTGGGCGCCACCCTGAAGGGGTCGTTCGCGCTCGGCTTGGGGCTCGCGCTGGCCTGCGGCGTGGACCCCGACAAGTACAAGGTCGAGAGCGCCTACTGCAACGCGTGCGGGAACACGGTGTTCACGGTCGACGACTGCAAGCGCATCGCGAACGACAACAAGTGCGAGGAGTACTCGCTCGACGCGCCGACGCTCGAGAGCTGCCACAACTCGTGCTCCTTCAAGCGCTGCGTGGAAGACGGGGTGCTGAACTCGTGCGGGGGTGGCCTCGACCAGACGAGGACGCCGGACCCCAAGTGCGCCGAGCAGACCCGCGGGATTTTCACGCAACCCCCCGCGTGCAAGCTCGAGCCGCACGTCGTCGAAGGGCAGACGGTCTACGTCTGCGACTGCAACGATCCGTGCCCGTGCGGGTTGCACTGCGGCCTGATCCCCGAGATCGATCCGAACCGCGACCAGTACTGCACCGAGTGAGCGCTCACCCGGGCGGCGGCTCGGGCTCGACGTGCAGGATCCGGTCGCCACGGAGCTCGCGGCGGCTCCGGCTCGGCAGGAGGTACCCGACGACGCGCGGGGGCTCGGTCGCCTTGTGCACCTCGGTCACGATCATCGTGAGCACCTGTGCGGCTCGTCGCGACGGGCGGTACGTGATCCGGACGGGCTGCTTCGCGACGATGGCGGCCTCGCACGCGGCGACGACCACCTCGCGCGCGCGCTTCTCGGCCACGCGCACCTCCCACAGGTCACGTGGAGTCGTCGGGTGGAGCGCGTCGACGCAGCGCCGAAAGACCTCCCGCAGCGCGGCAACGTCGTCCCCCGCGCGGTGGGCGCGCTCGCGGACGATGCCGAAGTGCTTGCAGAGTGCATCCAACGAGTGGCTCTCCAGGCCGAAGCACCGGCGCGAGAGGTTGAGCGTGTCGATCCAGTGGTCGATCCCGTAGGGCGCTCCGATCGACTCGAAGCCCTTGCGGAGGAACTTCGCGTCCCACTCCGCGGCGTGGGCGACGAAGACGGCTCCCTCGAGGAGCGGGCGAATCTGAGGCGCGAGGTCGGCGAACGTGGGAGCGGCCTCGACCATCTCGGGCGCGATGCCGTGGATGTGCCGGGCGCGGTCGGTTCCGCCTGCGGGTGGGCGCACGAGCGAGGCGACCTCGCCGACCTTGGTCGTGCCGGCCCAACGCTCCACGCACACCTCGAGGATGGCGTCCCGGGAGACGTCGAGACCGGTCATCTCGAGATCGACGAACGCGAGCGGCGCCTCCGCGACCGGGAGGTCCCACGGCGGACCGGGGGGCGGAGGCGGGATCGTCATCCGTTCAACGCTCGAGGAGCATCGCGATGCCCTGCCCGACGCCGATGCAGAGGGCGGCCATGCCGCGCTTCGCGTTGCGTGCCTTCATGACGTGCGCGAGCGTGCCCAAGATGCGGCATCCGCTCGACCCGATCGGATGGCCGAGCGCGATCGCGCCGCCGAGGACGTTGACCTTGCTCGGATCGAGCTCGAGCCCGCGGATGCACGCGATGGATTGGGCGGCGAACGCTTCGTTGAGCTCGACGAGATCGAGCTCGCCCACCTTCCACCCGGCGCGCGCGAGCGCCTTCTTGCCGGCGGGGATCGGACCTTCGCCCATGAAGTTCGGCTCCACGCCGGCCGTGGCGTGCGTGACGATGCGCGCGAGGGGCGTCGCACCGCAGGCGCGCATGGCGGACTCGCTCATGACGAGCGCCGCGCTCGCGCCGTCGTTGATCGGCGAGCTGTTGCCGGCGGTGACCGAGCCGCCCTTGCGGAAGACGGCGGGGAGCTTGGCGAGCGCTTCGATCGTGACCTCGGGGCGCGGGCACTCGTCGACGGCGAAGCTCGTGGGATCACCCTTCTTCTGCGGGATCGACACGGGGACGATCTCGGCGGCGAACGCGTTCGAGGCGATCGCTCCGCCGGCCTTCTGCTGCGAGGCGAGGGCGAAGCGGTCCTGCTCCTCGCGCCCGATCTTCCACTTCTCGGCGACGTTCTCCGCCGTCTCGCCCATCGAGTGGAGCGGGAAGCGGGCGGCCATCTTCGCGTTCTCGAAGCGCCAACCGAGCGTCGAGTCGTAGACCTTCGGCGGCGTTCGCGAGAACGCTTCGTCGGTCTTCGCGAACGCGAACGGCGCGCGGGTCATGCTCTCGACGCCGCCCGCGATCACGACGTCGGCGTCGCCGGTGGCGATCCGCCGCGCGGCGTCGCACACGGCCTCGAGCCCGGAGCCGCAGAGTCGGTTCACGGTGACGCCCGGGACCTCGTACGGGAGGTCGGCGAGGAGCACGGCCATGCGGGCGACGTTGCGGTTGTCCTCGCCGGCCTGGTTGGTCGCGCCGAAGACGACGTGATCGAGGCGCTCCTTCGCGGCGGGCGTGCGCGTCAGGAGCGCGGTGAGAACGTGCGCGGCGAGATCGTCGGGGCGGATGGTCGCGAGGCCGCCCTTGTACTTGGCGATCGGGGTGCGGACGGCGTCGACGAGGTAGGCGGCGTGCATGGCCCGGGGAGTCTACACGGCGGCGGGCGACGGTCGATCGCCGAGATTTTGGCCGGCGGTGCGTTCGCCCCCTAGCCTGGAGCCGCATGCCTGGAGCCCCGAAGCCCGACGAAACGGACGACGACGACGACGTCGACTCGCTCGACGGCGGCTGGGGCGCCGAGGAAGAGGAAGAAGACGAGGAAGAGGAAGACGTCGACTCCCTCGCCGGAGGCTGGGACGACGGTCCGCTCTCGAAGGGGCATCGCACCGCCGCCGAGAAGGCGCGCGCGCGCCGCGAGAAGGCGTGGCTCAAAGCGGAGAAGCGCAAGCAGCACGCCGCGCGCACGGCAGCGAAACAAAAGCAGAAGCAGCCGAAGGCGCGCGGAGCGGACGCGAGCGACGCGGCGCCGGAGTCGACTTCGGCCACGTCCGAAGCGGCTCCGGAGACGGCCCCGGCGAAGCGCACCCAAAAGCGCGCGCGCGGACCTGCGAACGCGCCCAAGCCGGGTGGGTTCACGCGCGCGACCTGGATCGCGATCGCCGTGATCGCAGCGCTGACGATCGCGGCGCTGGTGTACGCCTTGCGCTGACACGTTCGGCTCTCTGCCTTCGCCCGTTCTCCTGCTACCCTGCACGGCGATTCTTCGCATGCAGCTCGCGCCTGGCACCGTCATCGGCTCCCGCTATCGGCTGCTCTCCGTCCTCGGGCGGGGCGGGATGGGGACGGTCTACCTCGTGGAGCACATGGGGACGGGCGATCGCCTCGCGCTCAAGCTCCTGCACGAGAACGCGGCGCGCGACTACGAGAGCCTCGAGCGCTTCAAGCGCGAAGCCCGCGCGCCCGCGAAGATCCAGAGCGAGAACGTCGTGAAGGTCGTCGACGCCGACGTCGCGCCGGAGCTCGGTGGGGCACCGTTCCTCGTGATGGAGCTGCTCACGGGCGCGGACCTGCAGACGCTCGTGAAGCAGCACGGGCGGATGCCCGGCGACGACCTGCTCCGGTTTCTCGGGCAAGTCGCGCGCGCGCTCGACAAGGCGCACGCGATCGGGATCGTGCACCGCGATCTGAAGCCGGAGAACCTGTTCCTCCACCACCGGGAAGACGGCTCGACGGTCATCAAGATCCTGGACTTCGGGATCTCGCGCATGTCGCAGGCGTCGCAGACGAGCGGGCCCGCGGTCATGACCCAGCAGGGCGCGATCATGGGTACGCCGCTCTACATGGCGCCGGAGCAGGCGGTGGGGCGCGTGAACATGATCGGGCCGGCGACGGATCTCTGGTCGCTCGGGCTCATCGCGGTCTACCTGTCGACGGGCGAGCACTACTGGCAGGGCACGACGATCCCCGACGTGCTTGCGAAGGTGCTGAACCACGCGGTGTATCCGCCGAGCACGCGCTGGCCGTTCCTGAACCCCGCGTTCGATCAGTGGTTCTACCGCTCGTGCGCGCGGGAGCCCACGCAGCGCTTCGGCAACGCGAGCGAGCAGATCGCGGCACTGCACGCGGCGCTCGCGACGCCTGCGTCGTCGGGCGCTCCGCTCTCGCATCAACCCACGATGGCGAGCGCCAATGGGCCGATGACTTCGGCGCCCACGGCCCTCGCGCTCCAGGTGCCCGGGCTGGCGATCCCGATGGGCACGCCGATGCCGGGCTCGGGACCTCCTGCGATCGTGAAGCCGACGACGGATCCGATGCTCACGCCGCCCGTGATCACGCCGCCGCCTCCGTACGGTGCCGCCGCGCCGGGGATGCGACCGTCGTACGCACCGCAGCCCGCCGCGCCGGGGTACGCCGCAGCGCCGGGCTATGCCGCTCCGATGCCGATGCGTCCGTCGTACCCGCCGCCGGTCGGCGGCTCGACGAACGAGCCGGTGACGTCGCAACCGCACGTGCCGCCGCCGGCGAAGAGCGCGCTCCCGCTGATCGCGATCGCGGTCGGTGCGTTGTTCGTGACGGTGGGGGCGGCGCTCGCGACGTGGGCGATCGCGTCGCATCGAACGACGGCCGGCACGGGCAGCGCGACGGCGTCGGTCCCTCCGAGCGTGACGCTCACGGTGCCGACGGCCGTCACGGCCGACGACGACGGCGGTCTCGCGAAGCTGCACGGCACGGTGGTGCCGACGAGCACCGGGCGACCGCCCGGGACCGTGACGGGTGGTCCAACGGCGACGGTGCCCACGGTCACGGCGACGGCGACCACCACGGCTCCGACGGCGACCGCGACCGCACCGAAGCAGACGCCGAAGCAGTGCCGCGAAGCGTGCGTGAAGGAGTGCGCGAACGAGGACGACGAGGACTCGTGCTTGAAGCAGTGCTTCCTGGAGTGTCCGCCGCTCTGAGGGCAACCAGAGCCCAGGCGGGTGCATCGAAACACCCGTCGTTCATGAAGCCTGCATTCGCAGCGTCCGCGCTCTTCGCATTCACGGCGCTCGTGCTCGGGTGCTCGGCACGCGACGCCGACGGCCCGGCGCCGTTACCGGACGGCGGCGCGACCGACGCCGGGTCCGCGGTCGATGCGGGTACGCTCGACGAGCGAGGTCCTTCTCTGCTGCGGACGGAGGTCTGGGCGGTTCGCACGCGGCTGCGCACCGGCTCCGGCCTGACGATCCTCCACGAAGAACGCCCGGTCGGCTTCCCAATCTCGACTCTCGCGCCAACGCGTCTCCGTCGCCTGGCGGACGTCCGTTCCCCGGAGCGATCGTGGATCCCTCCCGCGGCGCTGATGATCGCCGACGCAGCGTGGCACCCGTCGGGAGAGCTCTCGGTCGTACTCGTCGCCAAGGATGGCGCCGTCTCGCTCGCGCGATTGACCGCAGAGCTCGAACCGATGGCGATCGGAGAGCTCCACGACCCGGGGTTCGTCGACGATCCGTTGAACGCTTCGGTCCACGAGACCGATCTGCACGCCCACGTCTTGTTCTCGCAGGGCACGTCCGCGCGGGTGTGTGCCGACGGCGAGCACACCGTCGTCGCGGTGAACAACGTCGCCAGTGAGCTGGTCACCTACCGCCTCGACTTCGCTGGCGGGTGGTCGCTGCCGAAGCGAACGGTCGTGGAACCTCCCGTCGGGACGAGCCCGCTCCTCCCGATCGGGGGCAGCTTCGACACGTTCGGTGCGATGGAAGCTTGGTGGCGTCCTCTCCTCGACGTGGACGCGAGCGGCAACGCGTACGTCGCCGTCTGGGCGAGCCCCCGACGCATCCAAAAGCACGACGCGGCGTTCGCGGAGGCACTCGTGCCGACGTCGAGCGCACCGGACTCGGCGCTCGACTCCGACGTACTGCTCACGAAGATCGACCGTGACGGCAACCGCGTCTGGTCGCGCGTGCTCGGGAGCGCCCACGAGGACGAGCCTTACG
Source organism: Polyangiaceae bacterium (assembly GCA_044224495.1). Classification (GTDB taxonomy): domain Bacteria; phylum Myxococcota_A; class Polyangia; order Polyangiales; family Polyangiaceae; genus JBGAKG01. The sequence goes on from JBGAKG010000011.1 coordinate 187,284, forward strand.
CGATCCGCGCGAGCGCCAAGGCCGTCGCCGTCGCTGGGCGCGCGCGTCGCCAACCTGGGTTCGACAACACGTTCTGGGACGCGTTCGTCAGCGTCTGCTCGCTCGATGGCCAATCCCTCGGCACGCGCGTGATTGCACGTGATGCGAGCAGCATCCTCCTCTCGATCGACGCACTCGGCTCGGGCTGGGTCGTCTCTGGCAGCGAAGGCTGGACGCAGAACCCGGATGGGCTCAGCGTTCTGTCCTTCGGGCGCAAGCTCCTCCTGGAGCTACCCACGTTGGACGCCGATCCGATCGCGATCGCCCTGCCGACCGGACCGCGCCACAACGAGGTGCGCAGCGTCTCCGTCGGCCCGAAGCTTCTTTGGTACGCGGGAAGCGAAGATGGCCCCGTGATGCACACTGACGACGGAGACCCGACCCAGATTCACGCGAGCGGGATCGTCGGGTTCACCGCGCGCTGACTCAATCAGAGTCCGAACGTCACCAAGCCGGTGTGGGATGAGGTGGTCTCGATGTTCTCGTAGACCATGTAGAGCATTCGGAGCTCGGGATCGTAGGTGGACGTCATGTTCCAGAATCCGTCGGGGCTGCGGCCCGCCGCGAGGCTGCGGGCCGTACATCCCACGCCGTCGAGGGGGCACCGGCGCAACTCGGGGACATGACCGTTACCCAAGCCCGTGACGGCAAAATGTCGTCCTTCGTCGTCCACGACGAGCGACGGGAAAGAAAGAGATGGTCCCAATGGCTGCCGCACGCTCGTGCTTCCGTCGAGAGCGATGCGATAGAGCGCCAAGCCCACTGTGATCACGGACACGCGGTCATCTTCGGAAGCGACGAATGCGAGCATGTCGGCTCCGAACGCGTCCGCGCCGTGACCCAGGGACGCGGCCACCGGCTTCGTCGTGCACGTCGACCCGTCTCGGGCACAGACGAGGAGATCGAAGCCATCTCCTTGCGGCACGCCCGCGGCGACGAGCAACTTGTCGTTCGCGTCGTCGAGAACCGGTCGCATCACGGTGTACGACTCGATGGCGTCGAAGCCGGGCAAGCACGCGGTCGCGTCGCCTTTGCAACGGAGGATGAAGCTCGAGTCGAAGCCCGGATTGCTCGGAACGACCGGCGCGAGGAACGCGGAGTGCTTCGAATCGAGGATGGGCCATCGAACGCTCGTATGGTCGGCGGGCGCCGTCAAACCCTTCGTCGTACAGCTCGTTCCGTCGAGCTTGCATCGAACCGTCGTCGGCACCGTCAGCGCTCCGGCCGGGAGATTCAGCGTGAACATCAGGGCATCATTGGCAGCGTCCAGAACCAGACTCCCCGATGCCGCGCCCGTGTTGGTCGTGGCTCCAATCGCCTTGGTGGTGCAGCCCTTTCCCTGAGCGTCGCAAGAGATGTAGCGGGCTCCAGAGCCCGGTTCGAACGCTGGCGTCCCGACGATCAGGAGGCGCTGATTGCGCGAATCGAATGCCACGGAAGGAAGCCGGGCCGTGTTTCCCGGTGCGCCCCCGGATACATCGCGCCAGCTCGGCGCCACGAAGGCCACGGACGCAGCGGCTGGTCCCGTCTCTCCGGTTTCATTTCGCGAGTACCCCAAAATGTGCGTCGCGCCCGCTGGCAGCGGCATCGCCTTGTCGACGATCAGGACCGGATCGCGGTTCGTCTTCACGAAGGTCGCGAGAGGAGTCGTCGAGAGCTTCTCCGTCGCGCTCTTGCCCCAGTAATAGACGTAGTCGACGACATCGCTCTCGTCGCTTGGCCGTCGCAGCACGGCGACGCCCGACAAGAGGCCCGCCACGTCCTCTTGGTTGTGAAACACGAGGCGTCGCGGTGCCATCTTCGGCGCCTTGGGCACGGACGCTTCCGCCGGCAGCGCACTCGCATCATCGCTCGGAGCAACCACGTCGGTGCCGGCGTCGCTGGGCGCGGGGGCGATCAACCCGCCGCACCCGAGTGCAACGGCGCACCCGAATGCAGCGACGGCCCCGAATCGCATTCATCAATGTTAGCACGGCGGCGCTGCGACTGGCGCGTACAGCTAACACGGTGACCGCTTGATGCGAGTCTGCCGGACCTGCGAGGACCTACCTACCGTCGGCCTTCCTCGCGTGAACGCGTCGCTCTCAGGCTTGAAGGTGCAGGGCGGCGGTCCCGCCGCGGTCATCACGCTGCCGCTACTCGAATGGAAGGATCTCCCGAGCCCGGATCGGTCGAACTGACCGCTGCGTTAGCTGCGCTCCACATGGTCATTTCATGACTCCTCGCGCTCGCCGCGCGAGATCGGAATGACCATTTCGGGACGAGCGCCCGGTTCTTACGTCGAGTCGCATGATGAATCGACTCCACGTCCTGTCGCTCGCTTCGTTCTCCCTCGTCGTCGCCGCCGGCTGTGCCGGTCAGGTCGACGCGCCGTTCGACGGCGGCTCTCCCGCCGACGCCGGCCCGACCGGACCTGACGCCCGTGCCGACGCCGCCGACGCCGCGCCGAGCATGCCGCGCAAGATCACCGTCACGCGCGCCGGCACCGGGACCGGAAGCGTGACGTCGAAGCCGACCGGCATCGACTGCGGGACCACGTGCACGGCGACCTTCCTCGGCGGCTCCACGCTCGTCCTCGAAGCCACCGCGGCGCCGGGCTCCACGTTCACCGGATGGTCCGGCGGCGGATGCAGCGGCACGAGCCCATGCACGACGACGGTCGCCGCCGACGCGACGATCACCGCGACGTTCGTCCCCCAGCAGTTCGCGCTGAGCGTCACGACGGTCGGCAACGGCACCGTCACGTCGACGCCGGCGGGCATCGACTGCGGCGCCACGTGCGCCGCGCCCTTCGACAGCGGAACGAAGGTGACCCTCACCGCCAAGGCGGCCGACGGCTCGACGTTCACGGGTTGGTCCGGCAGCGGCTGCTCGGGCACGGCCACGTGCGAGGTCACCATCGGCGGGGCCACCCTCGTCACGGCGACCTTCAAGCAGAACGCCTACGCGACGTGGGATCCCGCGTGGAGCGTCGCGGGGATCGCCTACTCGAACGGCAACCTCTCCGTGTCGGGCAACTCGGCGGGGACGAAGAACGCGCGCGCGACGATCGGCAAGGCCAGCGGCAAGTGGTACTGGGAGGTGAAGGCCACCGCCGGCGACGGCACGACCGACGCAGGCGGCTTGGGCATCGCCGAGTCCGCGATGGTGAACAACACGCCGTGGATCGGCAACACGCCGTCGGGCCTCTCGTTCGGCTACGGCTCGTGCTGCTACGCGCAGTATTGGATGAACTGGAGCGGCGCCACGACGTTCGGCACACCGCCGGCGGGCTCCGCCGTGAAGTCCGGCATCACGTACATGTTCGCGCTCGACATGGACACGAAGAAGGTGTGGTTCGGACAGAACGGCACGTGGTACTCGGGCGGCAACCCGGCGACGGCGACCGCACCCGCCGCGAGCAACTTGAGCGGCACGGTCTACCCGGCGATCACGTTCTACGGCTCGTCGATCAACGCGTTCACGGCGAACTTCGGGCAGAGCGCCTTCGTCTATCCGGTCCCGGCGGGGTTCTCGGGCGGCATCTACTGAGCCGGAGCGCCGAGCTTCTGCAGGAGCTCGCGCCTCGACGAGAGGCCGAGCTTCTGCGTCGCGCGCTTCAAGCGGCGCACGACGATCGCGATCGAGAGGTCGAGCTCGTAGGCGATGTACTTGAGCGAGCGCCCCTCGCTCGCCAGCCAGAGCACCGCGCTCTCCTCCGAAGTGAGGCGCGCGGGCGACGCTTCGTCGGCGCGGTTCCTCCGCGCGACGAGGATGCGGCGCCCGTCCGCTTCCTTCGCCTCGACGATCGACAGCTCGCCGCTGACGAGCCCGTTCCAGAGCGACAGCGCCTCGGTGGCGTCGACCTGCTGCATGACCCGCGCGTCGTCCAGCCGGAGCGCCTCGGCCACGACGACCGGGTTGGTGGAGGACGGGGGCCAGGAGGAGAGCGCGGTCGTCTCGTTCATGCGCGAAGACGCCGCACCGCGCGAGATCTTATGGCTGAGACATCAGAAATGACCATCGACGGTCGTCGACCAGGGAATGACGTTGCTCGAGGACCGTATGACGCCGCCTCGAGCCCCCAAGCAGCCCCCGCCCAACGTGAAGGCCTACCGTGTCGCCGGCCGCGAGGACGACGTGATCTTCGTCTGGCGCACGAGCGCGCCGAAGGAGGAAGGGCTCACCGACGCGGAGCGCGCGATCCTCGAGCTCGTGGTCCGCGGGCGCTCGAACCGCGAGATCGCCGAGCTCCGCGCGACGTCGATCCGCACGGTCGCCAACCAAGTCGCGACGTTGCTCCGCAAGCTCGGGGCCTCGTCGCGGTACGAGCTCCTCAGCCGGTACGGGTGAGAGCGCGGAGTACCGTGTCCTACTTCCCGAGGATCTCGTGCGCTTCGCGGGCGTGGGCGCCGCTCGGGAACTTGGTCAGGTAGACCTCGACGCCGACGCACGCCTCGCGGCTCTTCTTGGCGCGACACTGCGCGGCGTCCGCGTTCTGCCAGGACGTCTCGTCCTTCTGGAGCTTGTCGAAGAGCGGACCGACCTGCGCGAGGAGGCGAGTGGCCTCGCCCGCGTGCTTCCCCTGCGGGTACGCCTTCAAGTAGGCCTTCACGCCGTCGCACGCGTCGACCGTCGTCGGCGTGGAGCACCGCCCGAGCTCGGCCTCGCGCCACGCTTCGTCCTCCGAGGTGGCAGCGTCGATCGCCGCCGCGCGCTGCTTGGCGAACGCAGCGACGCGCGCCGAGTGGGCGTAGGCGAGGACCAAGCTCGCGATCGCGTCGTCGTCCGGAGGATCGCCGTCGTAGCCGCCGTACTCGGCGTTGAGCACGTCCGCCATCTGCCCGGCGCACACCACCGCGACGCGAATCGTGATCTTCATCTTCGTGCGGCCGTTCACCGTCACGACGAAGCCGCCGCCTTGGCTCACGGTCACGCTGGGCGTGAGGATGACGTCGGTCTTGGTGCTCGAGTCGGTCGCGACCGTGAACCCCGCTCGGGCGAGTCCATCGGCCAGAGCGGCCCCGAACGCCGAGTTCGAGCCCGGCTGCACGCGCACCGGCATCGCGAGGACGTCCTTCGGCGGAGGGCGCGACGGATCGGCCGCGCCTTGACCGTCGTTCGCGCCGCACGCGACCAGCGGCGCCGCGGCGAGCGCGAGACCGAGGACGAGCGTGAGGGAACGAACTCGAGGGAGCATCAAGCCTTGGGCGTGGGAACGCCGTCCTTCCATACGTAGAAACCCTCCCCGGTCTTCTTCCCGAGCTTGCCCGCCCGCACCATCTTGCGAAGGAGCGGGGGTGCGCGGAACTGCTCCCCGACCTCCTTCGTGAGGTGATCGAGGATGGCGAGCCGCACGTCGAGCCCGACGAGGTCCGTGAGCTTGAGCGGCCCCATCGGGTGGCGGTAGCCGAGCTCCATGGCCTTGTCGATGTCGGCCGCGGAGGCGACGCCGCTCTCGAGCATGCGGATCGCCTCGGCGCCGAGGATCACGCCGAGCCGGCTCGAAGCGAAGCCGGGCGTGTCGTTCACGACGATGGGGGTCTTGCCGAGCTCCTTCGCGAGGGCGAGCGCGCGCTCGACCGTGTCGGGCGAGGTCGAGAGGCCGCGCACGATCTCGAGGAGCTCCATGACCGGCGGCGGGTTGAAGAAGTGGAGCCCGATCGTGCGCTCCGGCGCGCCGATCTTGGCGCCGAGCTCGGTGAGGCTCAGCGACGAGGTGTTCGAGCCGAGGAGCGCGCTCTTCGGGGCCGCGGCGAGGACCTTCTTGAAGAGGTCCACCTTCAGCGCCATGTCCTCGGGGACGGCCTCGATGACGACGTCGACGCCTTCGGACGCCGCGCCGACGTCGGTGGCGATGCTCAAGCGGCCGAGCGTCGCGGTGCGATCGGCATCGGCGAGCTTGCCCTTCTGCACGAGCTTCTCGAGCTGGCTCCCGATCGCGGACACCGCGCCCTTCGCGCGCGCTTCGTCCACGTCGACGACGCGCACGTCGAACCCGCGCGCGGCGGCGAGCTGCGCGATCCCCTGCCCCATCGTCCCGGTCCCGATCACACAAACCTTCGCCATGTCGCGTTCCTCTCGACTCAGCCGACGAGCACCGCTCCGCCGTTCACGTTGAAGATCTCGCCCGTCACGAAGCCGGCGCCTTCCGTACACAGGAAGACGATCGGCGCCGCGATTTGTTCCGTCGTGCCGACGCGCCCGAGTGGGATCGTCGCGAGCACGCGCGCGCGCTCCGCCGGATCGTCGAGCGAAGGTTGGCTCATCGGCGTGAGCACCCAGCCCGGGGCGACGCAGTTCGCGCGGATGCCGAACGGCGCGAGCTCGGGCGCGAGGCTCTTGGTCAAGCTGATGAGCGCGCCCTTGCTCGCCGCGTAGTGCGAGTGGAGCGCCTCGCCGCGCTGACCGGCGGTCGAGGCGACGAACACGACGTGCCCGCGCTTGCGCAGCTTCATCCGGCGGACGGCTGCGCCCGCGACCGAGAACGCACCGCGGACGTTCGCGTCCATCATGTCGTCGTACTGGGCGGCGGTCATCGCGTCGATCGCGGCTTCCTTCCAGATGCCGTGGTTCACGACCACGTGATCGAGCGGCCCCAGCTGGCTCTCGGCCGCGGCGACGAGCCGTTCGCCTTCGTCCCAACGCTCGAGATCGGCGGCGATGGCGACCGCGCGCCGCCCGAGCTTCTCGATCGCGCTCGTGATGGCTTCGGCGCCGGCGCGATCGAACTTGTAGTGCACGGCGACGTCCGCCCCGGCCTGCGCGAACGCGATCGCCGTCGCGGCGCCGATGCCTTTGCTGGCCCCCGTCACGAGGACGCGCTGGCCGCCGAGCGTCAAGCCGCCTTCTCGCGGAGGTGCTGGAGATTGAACCCGCACTCGCACGTCTTGGGGACCGACTGCCGGTGATAGATGCGCTCGCAGCGGCCGCACACGCGTGCGTCGGGCTCGTACGCGATCGTCTTGCCGCTCTTCGCGCACTTCTTCCCGACGAGCTGGAGCGGCGGGGCAGCGACCTCCTCGCCGACGAGCTTGCTCGCGGTGCCGATGGCGGCCGCGTCGTCCTCTTCGAGATCGATCACGTCGGGGACGCGCGCGCGCGCCTCTTTCAGGACCCACGCGAGCGCGCCCGGGACGGCGCGGTTCTCGAAGGTGATGGAGAGGGTTTCGCCGTTCTCGCCCTTGCCGCGCACCTCGAGGGCCGACGCGCTGCCGGTGATTTTGTCGATCGCCCACCAGGGGATTCGCTGCGTGCCGCGCTCGATCGCGACGCCACCCGCCCCGACGCGGAGCGCATCCGCCGCGCTGGTGCCCAGCCAAATCGCGACGCCGAGCACGAGCGCGCCGGCGGCGAGGATCCACGGTGCCGCGGAGAGCGACTCGATCTCCTGCTTGCGGAACAGGTTGCCGAACTGGCCCCACACGCCTGCGCCGAGGAGCAGCGAGCCGACGACGCCGATGCCGTAGACGACCTTGGGATCCATCGTCGATTGAGGGACGAAGCGACGTTCGCGTCGTTCCCGCCTGATTCCGCTGCGCTTGGCCATGGAGAGGCGCGGAGCATAGCCGGATTTTTCCCGATTTCGAGCACCCAGTGACCCCGAGGACCGCGCCCGCAGCGCATTGACCCGCGGCGGTTGCCCCGCGATAGTTCCCGGCATGCGACTCGTCTCGTCGGCACTTCTGGTTGCGCTCGCGTCCGCCGGCTTCGTTGCCGCCTGCGGGGATCCCCCGAAGCCCAACGTGCCGACGGTCGATCTCACCACCGACGCCGGCGCCACCGCCACCGACGCGAACGCCACCCCTCCGCCCATGAGCCGATTCGACTACCCCCCCACCAAGACCACCCCCGTCAGCGAGACGCTCTTCGGCGTCACGATGACCGACCCCTACCGCTGGCTCGAAGACGGCAAAGCCGACGACGTGCAAGCGTGGCTCAAGGCGCAAGACGAGTGGGCACGCGCGAAGCTCAAGGTGCTGCCCGAGCGCGATGCGATCGCAGCGCGCCTGCGCGAGCTCTTCTACGTCGAGTCGCGCGGCATCCCGGAGAAGGCGGGCAAGCGCTACTTCTTCTCGAAGCGCGACGCCAAAGCCGAGAAGTCGGTGGTGTGGGTGCGCGAGGGGAAGACGGGCGCGGAGAAGATCCTGCTCGACCCGAACGCATGGTCCAAGGACGGGAGCGTGGCGCTCGGCACGTGGCACCCGTCGTATGACGGCAAGCTCGTCGCGTACTCGAAGAAGGCGAACAACTCGGACGAAGCCACGCTCTACGTGATGGACGTCGCGACGGGCAAGGACAGCGCGATCGACGTGATCGAGGGCGCGAAGTACTCCGGCGCGTCGTGGGCGGCGAAGGGCGACGGGTTCCTCTACACGTTCGTGCCGCAGGTCGGCACCGTGGTCGACGGCAAGACCGTCACCGTCGCGGAGCGCCCGGGCTTCGCGCAGCTCAAGTGGCACAAGCTGGGCGACGATCCGAAGAAGGATCGCGTCGTCCACCCGCAGACGAACGACGCGAAGACGTTCCTCGCCGGTGAGATGAGCCGCGACGGGCATTTCATGCTCGCGTACGTCGAGCACGGGTGGTCCGCGACGGATGTATTCTTCAAAGATCTTCGCAAGGGCGAGCCGAAGGATTGGACGCCGCTCGCGGTCGGGAAGAAGGCGAAGTATTCCGTCTATCCCTGGCGCGACAAGTTCTACGTGAAGACGGACGAGGGCGCTCCGAACGGGCGCATCTTCCGCGTCGATCCGGGGAAGCCGCTCCGCGCGGACTGGGTCGAGATCGTGCCCGAGCGCAAGGACGCGACGCTCACGTCGTTCAACATCGTCGGCGACATGCTGGCGCTCGACTACACGAAGGACGTGCAGACGAAGCTCGAGCTGCACTCGCTCGACGGCAAGCTCGTGCGCGAGCTCCCCTTGCCCACGGTCGGCTCGGCGTCGGTGCTGCAGGGCAACCCGGACGATCCGGAGGCGTACTACTCGTTCACGTCGTTCACGTACCCCACGGAGATCTGGGAGATCGACGTGAAGACGGGCAAATCGAGCCTCAACTACAAGCTGAACACGCCGGTCGATCCGTCGAAGTACGTGGTGGAGCAGCTGTTCGCGACGTCGAAGGACGGGACGAAGGTCCCGTACTTCGTGGTGAAGGGGAAGGACTTCAAGCCGGACGGCACCGCGCGCGCGCTCGTGTACGGCTACGGCGGGTTCTTGGCGGGGCAGCGGCCGGCGTTCACGTCGAGCGCGTACCCGTGGCTGGAGCGCGGCGGCATCTACGTCGTGACGAACCTCCGCGGCGGCGACGAGTACGGCGAGACCTGGCACGAGGCCGGGATGGGCCACAAGAAGCAGAACGTCTTCGACGATCTCTACGCGGTGATGGAGAAGCTCGCGGCGGACAAGTACACGCGCGCGGACAAGATCACGCTGCGTGGTGCGTCGAACGGCGGGCTCCTGGTCGGCGCGGCGCTGACGCAGCGGCCGGAGCTCTTCGGCGTCGCGCTGTGCGGGGTGCCGCTGCTCGACATGGTGCGGTACCACCTGTTCGGGAGCGGGCGGACGTGGATCGACGAGTACGGGTCGTCCGAGAAGGAGGACGACTTCAAGTCCATCTACGCGTACTCGCCGTACCAGCACGTGACGCACGGGGCGAAGTACCCGTCGGTGCTCATGCTGACGGCGGACGCAGACGATCGCGTGGACCCGATGCACGCGCGCAAATTCGCGGCGCGGCTGCAGGCGGAGTCGGGCGGCGGCGTCGTGCTCCTGCGGGTGGAGCATCACTCGGGGCACGGGGGAGCCGATCTCGTGAGCGCGAACGTGGAGAAGATCGCGGACGAGCTCGCGTTCGCGCTGAGTGAGACGGCGAAGTAGGCGACGGCGTGTCGAAGTTGGTGCTGCTCGCGTGCGTCGTCGTCGTGGCAGCGGGGTGCCGGCGAACGCCTACGCCGAGCGGGGTGGACGCGACGCCGACGCCGAGCGTGAGCACGTCGGTGACGGAGGCGGCTCCGAGCGGCACGCTCCGACCAAGCCTATTTGCACGGGGTGATGCGCAGGCGGAAGGCATCGTTCTATGGAACGATGGCATCGTCGCCCGCACCAAGCCGCTTCGGTGGATCGATCCGACGAGTGCGAAGGCCTCTCCGCTGCGGATCACCGGCTGTAAAGCGATCGACGACGTAGCCAACGGTCTCGTGGTGCACGGGGCCATGGCCGCGATGGGAACGTTCGACGCCGGGGTGACGCTTCTCGATCTCGGCACGTTGGCGGTCCGACGCGTGTTTCTCGAGTGAGCGCTGATCGGAGGAAGCCCGAGAGGCGGGCTCTCGCTGGGACGCGCCCGCTCCCGCTCCTTCTCCCGCGCCACCTCCCGCCTCGCGCAAAACCTCGGCCCCAGGCGGTTGCGCCCCCGCGATTATGATATATGCTGATTCAAGATGGCTCGGGGACCTCGTCAGCTCGCGCTTCCGATTCCACGCCCGGTGGAGGAGCCTCGTCACGGCGGCCGTCGCGTCGGGGCCGGGCGACCTGCGCGCTCCGGAACGCAGGCCCACGTTCGCCGGCCGCGCTTCGCGGGCGACCGGGAGCCGGTCCACGTCACCGTGCGCTTCGCGCGCCACGTGTGGAACCTCCGCAGTCAGCGCGGCTTCGCGTGCGTCAAGCGAGCGCTCTCGTTCGAGCGCAAGCTCGGCGAGCTTCGGATCGTCCACCTCTCGGTGCAGGGCAACCACCTGCACCTCATCGCCGAGGCGCGGGACCACCGCGTCCTCGCGCGCCGAATGCAGGGCTTCGGGATCCGCCTGGCCCGTGCGCTCAACGGCATGATGGGCCGCCGGGGGCGCGTCTACGGCGACCGCTATCACTCGCGGCCGCTGACCAGCGCGCGGCAGGCGTTTCATGCCGTCCGGTACGTGCTCCAGAACCACGCGAAGCACGCGGCCCAGTCCGGGCGCACCGCTCGGGCGGACGATCCGTATGCTTCGTCGTCGCTCCGCGCGGCGCTCGAGCCCTCGTCCGCTCGCGCGGGGCCGCCGTCATCGTACCTTTTTGGTACGACGAGTGCTCGGGAGCCCCCGCAACCGCTGGTCGCGGTGCCCGTGACCGGGTTCCTCCGCGCTGGCTTCCGCCGGGCGGCGCGCTCGGCCGGGCTCCGTACCGGATCAGCGGGCTGAAGCCGCGGGCGTGCTCGGCGCAGGTGCACCTCGCGCCCCCAGCGCCCCGAGCACCAGCCCCACCGCGACGAACCCGGTCGACACGACGTTCGCGACGCCCGCGGAAGACATCGGTGCTCGGACGACGTTGCGACCGTTTGGCATTCGCACACGGGACAGCTGCCAGATCGACAGAGGAGCGCTGCGGTGCACGCAGATGGCTGCCGGTCCCGCGATGGCCCCGCTACGCTCTCGGCATGCGCCAAGTCTTCCTGAACCCCGACGGCACGAACCCCCTCGGGCTCGCGGTGATCGTCGCGCATTCCACCGGCGTGAAGTACGCGAACCAATGCAACGGGCTGCTCACCGAGCTGCGCGCAGTCGAGGGCTATCTCGTTCCGTGCCCAGACGCCGCCGTCGACGACGAATCGGGCTCCCCGCCCCCGAGCACCGAGTTGAAGCGTCTCTTCCGCGAGCATTGCCGCGGCGGCGTCACGCCGAGTTGGACCCCCGAGCTCACGCAACGACTCGCCGCCATCGTGCGACGCATCCCATTTTGGTACTCGACGCCCGACGGCCGAGATCACCGGGAAGCGCTCGATCTCGACCGTACGCGCCTCGACGACACCGTCGAAGCTTGGGTCCAGGTCACGACCCCCGTCGGACCAGGCACCCTCGTCTTCGAAAACAGCGACTGACGAGTCGCCTGCTCAGCGCGGTCCGTACCCCGGCACCGGCGCGCCCACCTCGTAGGCACCGAGGTCCGGCGCGCTCCCCGCGAACCCGTCGTTCACGTTCGGCAGCACGACCCCGACGTCGACCGCGGCTCCACCCGCCTTCGGCCGCAGGTCCGGCACCGCCAGCGCCGGGAACGGATTCGCCGGATAGCTCGGCGGCGCTGCGAACACCCCCAGGTCGACCTGCACGGCGTGCTTCTCCGTCGTCTTCGTCTTCATCTCGGACAAGCCGGTGAAGCTCGTGGTGCCGATGCGGCCGTAGAACTGCGCCGCCGTCGAGCCGAAGCCGTCGTAGTCGTAGTCGCCCGTCGCATCCGCCGAGATCAGATCCATCACGCGCCCGGGGCCATTCGAGTAGCCGTTGTAGGTCGCCCCCGGACCACCGAGGAACAGGTTGTTGCGCGACAGCTGCCGCGAGAACACGACGTCGTCGTAGATCGCGAAGGAGTCCCCATTCTTCACGATCGTGTTGTGGAGAAGGACGTCCCCCACGCTCCCGCGTTGCAGCTTGAACGGCGAGAGCACCACGTTGAACGCGACGTTGCGGATGAAGTACGTGGGCCCGCCGAGCCCCGGCTGCGAGCTCATCCCCATGAACACGTTCGTGAAGCGGTTCCTCACGATGCGGCAGTCGTGGGCGCAGAAGTCGGCCTCGAGCCCGTCGTCCGCGCAGACGGAGGCGTCGTTCTCGACGAAGTCGATCGAGTACTGGTCGACCGCCTCGCCGTCTTCGTAGAGCGAGAGACAGTCGCGGAAGCCCGAGACCTTGTTGTGCTCGATGACGTGCCCGGGCCCGGTGACGACGATCCCTTCGCCGACGTTGTTGCCGTTCACGCCGAGCGAGCCCGTGGCCCACGTCGTGGCACCGGTGACGACGTTGTCCGCGATGTAGTCGTTCTCGCTCCGCGTCGCAGCGTCGATCCCGTCGCTCGTGGTCTTGATCGTGTTCTTCGTGATCGCGACCTCGACCGTGTCGTTGAGCCGAATGCGCCCGTTCACGGTGACACCGGTGAGGTGGACGTACTTGCGCCCGATGAACGAGACGTCGCCGTTGAAGGTCACGCCGCTCGTCCCGCGCAGGACGATCGGCTTGCCCGCGGCGCCGTCCTTGCTCATCGAGAACGCGCCGTAGGTGCCCGCGCCGAGCTCGACGATGTCGCCCGGCTGTGCGCCGTTCACGACCTGCGCGAGCGTCGCCGGGGTCGCGGGCTTCACCGGTGCGCCCTGCATCGGCGCGGGGACCGCGCGGGTCGTCACGGTCTGCGTGCGGAGCTCACAGCCGCCGTCGGGATCGAGCAGGAACAGCTCCACGTCGTAGGTGGTCGCGGCCTCGAGATCGAACAGGCTGCCGGCGTGCTTGTTCTTCCACGAGAAGGTCTGGTACGCGCCCGCCGGCACACGCTCGAGCGGCAGCCCCGCCTTCCAGCTCGGGTCCCCCTGTTTGCGGTAGCGGACCGTCACGACGCCGTCCGTGTCGTCGTCGCCCGTGATCAGCCACTCGATCGCCGCGGAGTGGATCGTCGGCGACGGGAACGACAGCGCGCCGGGCACCGTCCCGAGCGGCGCTTGGCCGGGGCCCTGATTGCCGGAGGGACACCCCGATGGCGGCGGAGCGCTCCCATCGCTCGTCGTACCATCTTGGGACGACCCACCGTCCCCGGGGTTCCCGCCGTCGGGCGTGGACGACGAGTCGTCGCCCCCGCAGGCGAGGAGCAAAGTGACGAGCCCGAGCGCGAGCGGAGCGGTGCGAGCCATCCGCCGATTGTCGCACCACCCGCGCGCCGAGGGTACTCTTGTCCCGGACGGGCGAGCTAACCCCTCGAGCCCGACGCGTTCCTCGCGCGGTACGGCGTGAGCGCCGAAGCACTGGGCGCTTGGATTCGCGCGGCGGTCGACCGCGTCGTGGGCTAACCTCCGCGCCGTGCCGTCGGCGTCGCTGCGAACCCTCGTCCTCGCCGAGAAGCCGAGCGTCGCCCGTGACATCGCGCAGGTCCTGGGCGCGCGCGAGCGACGCGAGGGCTACATCGTCGGGGAGCGGCACGTCGTCACGTGGGCGATCGGGCACCTCGTGGGGCTCGCGGAGCCGGCGGAGATGGATCCGCGCTGGAAGAGCTGGCGCATGGAGCTCCTCCCGATGGTCCCGCCCGAGTGGTCCCTCGTCGTGGGCAAGGAGACGCGTCCGCAGTTCGAGATCGTGAAGAAGCTCCTGCGCTCGCGCGAGATCGGGGACGTCGTGTGCGCGACGGATGCCGGGCGCGAGGGCGAGCTCATCTTCCGCTACATCTACGAAGCGGCCGGTGCGACGAAGCCCGTGAAGCGGCTGTGGATCTCGTCGCTCACGCCCGACGCCATCGCACGGGGGTTCTCGAGCCTTCGCCCCGGGCAAGCCTTCGAGCCACTGGCGGACGCCGCGCGCGCGCGGAGCCGCGCCGATTGGCTCGTCGGCATGAACTTGTCGCGCGCCTACAGCCTGGTCGCGGACGATCACCTGTCCGTCGGACGCGTGCAGACGCCGACGCTCGCGATGATCGTCGAGCGCGAGCTCGAGATCCGGAGCTTCGTCCCCGAGGACTACTTCGAGCTCCGTGCCTCGTTCGCCGTCGACGACGAGCGCCGCTACGAGGGCGTGTACGTGCGGCCGAACGTGAAGGGGCCCGAGGCGCGGCGACTCCCGAAGGACGGCGAGGAGGCCGAGCGGCTCCGAGAGCGTGCGCAGCGTGGTGACGCGACGATCGTGAAGGTCGGGCGCGACATCAGGCGCACGCCGCCGCCGCTCCTCTACGATCTGACGGAGCTCCAGCGCCACGCGAACCGGCTCTACGGGTTCACCGCGCAGCGCACGCTCGCGATCGCGCAGAGCCTCTACGAGAAGTGGAAGCTCCTCAGCTACCCGCGCACGGACAGCCGTCACCTCTCGACGACCGTCGAGGCGGCGCTCCCCGACGTCGTCCGCACGATCGCACCGCGCTACGCAGCGTTGCTCCCGGCCGCAGTGACCGCGTTCCAGAGCGGGCAAGCGCTCGCCGCGCTGGGGCCGCGCTTCGTGGACGACGCGAAGGTGACCGATCACCACGCGATCCTCCCGACGGACGCGAGCCCGCCCGAGAGCCTCCCCGCCGACGAGCGCAAGATCTACGACCTCGTGTGCCGGCGGCTCCTCGCGGCCTGGCACGACGAGTACGTGCAAGCCGTCACGACGGTGGTCACCGAGATCGTCGCGGACGGTACGGCCGACGCGTACGTGAGCACCGGCACGAGCATCGAGCAGCCGGGGTGGAAGGTCATCGACGTCGGCGGTGCGCGCGTCATCGGGCCGACGTTGCCGGGTGGATTGAAGCCCGGGATGCCCGCGACGGTCGAGAAGACGGAGCTCGTCCCGAAGAAGACGCTCCCACCGCCGCACTACAGCGACGCGACGCTCCTGACCGCGATGGAGACCGCGGGGCGCAAGCTCGAGGAGAAGGAGCTCTCCGACGCGATGAAGGCGCGCGGGCTCGGCACGCCGGCGACGCGCGCGGCGATCCTCGAGACGCTCTTGAAGCGCGAGTACGTCGTCCGCGACGGGAAGGTACTGTCTGCGACCGAGAAGGGGATCGCGCTCGTCGAGCGCGTCCACCCGCACGTGAAGAGCCCCGCGATGACCGGCGAGTGGGAGGCGAAGCTCGCGCGGATCGAGAAGCGCGAGGGTGGGCTCGATGCGTTCATGAAGGACATCGAGGGGTACGTCCGCGAAGTCCTCGGTACGGTCGGGCCGGCATCCGCATCCGTGCCCGTGCCCATGCCCGGATCCGGGTCTGGGTCCGGGTCCGCGTCCGGGTCCGCAGCAGCGTCCGCGTCCAGCGCTCGACCTCGTCGTTCTTCCGATCTTCGGGTACTGCTTCGCGACGCGTTTCGACTGGAGTCCTTTCGCCCGCATCAGGAGGCCGTGTGTCGCGCCGTCGCGGACGGCGACGACGTGCTCTTGGTCATGCCCACCGGCGCCGGCAAGTCGCTCTGCTACCAGCTCCCCGGCATCGCTCGGGGCGGGACCACGCTCGTCATCAGCCCCCTCGTCGCGTTGATGGAGGACCAGGTCGCCAAGCTCCAGGAGCTGGGCTTCGCCGCCGCACGGATCCATGCCGGGCGCGATCGGCTCGAGTCTCGTGCAGTCTGCAAACAATACTTGGATGGAGAGCTCGACTTCCTCTTCATCGCGCCCGAGCGCCTGCGCGTGCGGGGGTTCCCCGAGATGCTCGGGCGGCGCCGGCCGTCGCTCGTCGCGATCGACGAGGCACACTGCATCTCGCAGTGGGGCCACGATTTCCGCCCCGACTACCGCTTGCTCGGCGAGCGTCTCCCGCTGCTCATGCCGGCGCCGATCGTCGCGCTCACCGCGACGGCGACGCCGGCAGTCCAGGACGACATCGCGGCCCAGCTGCGGATGAAGTCGCCCCGCCACTTCATTCACGGCTTCCGGCGCGACAACATCGCGGTCGAGGTCGTCGAGCGGAACCCGAGCGCGCGGACGGCGATCGTCCAGCGCGTCCTCGCCGATCCGGCGCGCCGCCCGGCGATCGTGTACGCGCCCACGCGCAAGGACGCCGTCGCCGTCGCCGACGCGCTCGGCGGTCCGATCCGCGCGGCCGCCTATCACGCCGGACTTCGGCCCGAGGTGCGGGATCGCGTCCAGGTCGCGTTCCAGAGCGGGCGCCTCGACGTCGTCGTCGCGACGATCGCGTTCGGCATGGGGATCGACAAGGCGGACGTGCGCACCGTCTTCCACACGGCGTTGCCCGCGTCGGTCGAGGGCTACTACCAGGAGATCGGGCGCGCGGGCCGCGACGGTCTGCCTTCGCGCGCGATCTTGCTCCACGCCTACAGCGACACCAAGACGCACGAGTTCTTCCTCGAGCGCGACTACCCGGCGCCCGAGACGCTCACCAAGGTGATGAAGGCGCTCGCCAAGGGGCCGCTCCCCTTCCCCGATCTCGCACGGCGCGCGAAGGTGAAGCAGGAGATGCTCGAGAAGGTCGTGGAGAAGCTCGCGATCCACGCCGGCGTGCGCGTGGACCAAGACGGCATGGTCCATCCGGGAGACGCGACGCGCGACTTCCTCGGCGCCTACGCGAAGCAGCGCGCCCACAAGGAGGACCAACTCCAGCGGATGCGCCGGTTCGCGGAGAGCGCGACCTGCCGCATGCTCTCGCTCGTGCGCCACTTCGGCGATCAGCACGACTCGGGCAAGCCATGCGGGCTCTGCGACGTGTGCGCGCCGGGGGCGTGCGTGGCCCAGTCGTCCCGCGAGCCGACGCGCGAGGAGCGCGCGATCGCCGAGCGCGTGGTCGCCGCGCTCCGCGCGCGCGAGGACGGCCCCAATCCCACGGTGGGACAGCTCCAGATCGAGCTCGGCGTCGAGCGGTCCCAACTCGGGACGATCCTGGCGGGGCTCCAACGCGCGGCGGTGCTCGCGCTCGACGAAGCCTCGTTCGAGAAGGACGGAAAGACCATCCACTTCCAGCGGGTGCGGCTCCGCGATCCGGACGGGCTCTCGGAGCTGAAGCTCGAGGATCGACCGGAGCCGGAACCGAAGAAGAGCTGGCGCGGGTTCCGGCGTCGGCGCGGCAGTGGCAAGGCGACGAAGAAGCGCTCGAAGCGCACGCGGCGCTGACGCAACGGCGCCCGAAAAGGGCATGCCGCTCGTGGAATTCGGTACGCTCGCCGCGTGGAGCTCACGCCCTTCTTCCGTCGCGCGCTCGTGCTCGCGCTCGTCGCCGTTCCCCCGGTCGTCGTGCTGGCGTGCGGAGCGGCGGAGCAGCCCGCGCCTGCCGCGCCGCCGATCGCCCTACCCGCGCCTCCGGATGGAGCGACCGAGGCGCGCGAAGCCTCGAGCGACGCTCGCGTCGCCGCCGAGCCCACCCATCCACCGACGTGCGCGCGCGACTACGCGGCCCACGCGAAGGCTCCGAATGCCGCCGAGCTCGAGCGCTGGAGGCAGCTCGCCGAAGCCCCCGACGCCTCGGCGCGCGACCGCTCGATGGCCGAGCTGGCGCGCGCGAGCCTGTATTTCAAGGCGGAGCGACTCGACGACGCGCTCGCCGTCCTGGAGCCGTTGGTGTGGAATGGTGCGCCGGACGTCGCGATGCAAGCGATGGAGCTGTACCTCGCTGGGATGAACCAGGCCGGGCCGCTGTGCCGCACCGAGATGGAAGATTCCGTGCCGAAGCTGCGCCAACGCCTCTGCGCGGGCTCGCACGACGACCGGTGCGAGCGCTTGGAGCTGATCGACTTCGAGCTACGGATGGGCCACGGGCTCATGCTCTCCGAGACGGAGCCGAGCCAAGCGGCAGCCGCGTTCGATCGCCTGTTTCAGGACATGTGTCGCCCGGCCAAGCCGAAGATGGAGTGCGCCATGGTCGCGTACGACGCCGCGCTCCTGTGGGTGCGGATCGGCGATCCCGCGAAGGCCAAGGCGATGCTCGCGGCGATGAAGGACAAGCGGAACGGCATCGACCAGAGCCCGCTCGTGAAGAAGCTCGAGTGTGTGCTCTCCGCCCAAGGCGGAAAGGGCGACGCCGGGAGCTGCTGAGACCTGCTATCTTGTCACGTCGACCATGCACTCCGATCGCTACCTCGATGCCGAGTCCGTCAAACGGCTCCTCGGGGGAGATAGCCCGATCCCGAAGGCAGGCGACATCATCGCGGGGAAGTACCGCATCCTCGGTCGCCTCGGTGAGGGCGGGGTCGGGACCATCCTCGCGGCGCACCACGAGCTCCTCGACAAGGAGGTCGCGCTCAAGCTCCTCGCGCTGGAGCCCAGCGCCAAGACGTCGCGCAAGTCGCTCACCGAGCGGTTCCTGATCGAAGCGCGCGCGGCCGCCAAGGTCGAGAGCCCGCACGTCGCGCGAGTGATGGACGTGGGCAAGCTCGACAACGGCGCCCCGTTCATGGTCATGGAGCGGCTCGAGGGGTGCAACCTCGAGGAGCTCCTCGCGCTGGAGGGCACGCTCTCGGTCGAGGACGCCGTCGACTACGTGATGCAGGCGCTGCAAGGTCTCGCGCACGCGCACGTGCTCGGCGTCGTGCATCGCGATCTCAAGCCGGCGAACCTCTTCCTCGCACGCCAGCCCGACGGCGGCACGGTCATCAAGATCGTGGACTTCGGGATCGCGATGCTGCTCGACGAAGCAGGCCGCCGAAAGTCCTCGACGCGCGTGACCCGCAACGGAACGCTCGTGGGCTCACCGATGTACATGTCGCCAGAGCAGGTGCGCGACGAAGAGCACATCGACCACCGCACCGACATCTGGTCGGTGGGCGTCGTGCTCTACGAGCTCCTCACCGCGCGCGTGCCCTTCGGCGTGAACGCGGAAGGAATGGGCGAGATCTTCGGCGCCATCCTCAACGAGCCGCTCGTCCCCATCGCCGAGACGCGGCCGGGGTTCCCCGCCGAGCTGGACGCGATCATCGCGCGTTGCCTCTCCCGCAGCGTGGAAGATCGCTACTCGGACGTCGCCGAGATCGCGCGCGCGATCGCGCCGTTCGGGACGGGGAAGTGGAATCACCTCGTCGAGACGATCGAACAGTCGTTCCGCGCCCGCATGGTGAAGATGACGGGGTCCGAGGCGTTCAAGCCGATCCCGGTTCCGATCGTGATGGATCCGGAGCCCGCGGCTGCAGAGGCGGAGGCCGACATGACGCCGGAGCCCGAAGTGGCGCCGACGAAGCCGAGGGCCACGCCCCCGCCGTTGCCGGGGGCGGCGCCCGTCGCCACGCCGGCGCCCGACGCGCCGCCAGCGCGGAGCGGTGTGTTGCCATGGCTGATCGTGGCGCTCGTCGTCGCTACGGGCATCACGGGTTGGCTCTTGCTGACGCACTCGTGAAGGCGGACGCACGCTTCACCGGTCGCGCTGATAGCCCATCGTCTCGAGGTTCTGGTCGAGCATGATCATGGTTCCGACGCCGGCGGCGGCGACGATGACCATGAAGATCCAGAACGCGGGGCCGCGCTTGAACGTCGCCGCGATGTCCTCGGGTCGCGCCCCGAGCACGCGCGAGAACGCATGCCCGAAGAGGATGAATGGCACGGACACCAAGACGAAGAACACGCCCATCGCGGCGAGCTTCGGCACGTAGAAGATGTGCTCGACCCCTTCGGAGGCGAGCTGGAGCGGGCGCACGTAGCCGAAGTAGAGGAGCACGACGCCGGCACCGAACGGCAGCAGCGCCGCGAGCCGCGGGTTGGGACCGGCCGGGGCCGCGGGCAGTGTCCGCGAGGGCGCGGCGAACGACGCCGGAGCCGGCGCCATCGCCATCACGGGAGGAGGAGGAGGCACGCTCATCGCGGCGCCGCAGTGGCGACACGTCGGTCGACCCAAGGCCACGGATTCCCCACACTGCGGACACTTGGGTAGAGCCATCGCGGCGGACCGTGCACGGCGGATGCCATCGCCAACGCAGCGAAGTCAGGTGCGCCGAAACGGAGCGCCTGCACACGACGCGCACGATGCGCTGCGCATCAAGCGCAAGCGCGCTTCAGAGCGGTCGGCGCGCGACGTAGAGCACGTAGGGGCCGCTCAACGCGAAGGCGCCGTCGACCGACAGCGCGTACCCCAAGTAGAGCGTGCAGTCGTCGGCGGTGACTGCGTACGGCTTGGTCGAATCGTTGGCGCCGACGACGAGCGAGCCGAGCGGGACGTCCTGCGGTTGATCCCACGGTGCGACGGTGGTCGCGCGCGTCGCTCGCGCGAGGTGGGGAACTGGACCGCCGCCCCAGCGAGAGAGGTACATCGTGCGTTCGTCCGCGAGCACGGGCTCGCTCACGAACGCGAAGCTCCCGCCGTGGAGCTCGGAGAGGATCGCGCCGGCGTCGCCCGCGACGCGCACGACGTCCCACTCGCTCGGGGCGCTCGGGTAGTAGACGAAGCGGCCGACGTACAGCGCGGCGCCCGACGAGAGGTACGGGTAGTAGAACTGCTGGTACGCGGCGCCGTCGGGGGCGGAGAACGGCATCGGCAGCAGAGCGCCGGAGCCCCAGTTGCTGGTGAGGTTCGCGCGCACGTGATGGACGACCCCACCCGCGTGCGCCGCGACGAGGTCGAGGCCGTTGCTCGAGACGGCGAAGCCTTGCTCGACGGCGAGGTCGGCGACGGTGGCGTCGTGGGTGATCGTGTTCGCGGAGAGCGTGTACTGGCGGAGGACGCTGTTCTCTTGGAGCCAGGCGTGAGTCTCGCCTTGGTCGATGCGGAACGAGCCATAGACGTCGACGACGACGTCGAGACCGTTGCGAAGGACCTTCGTGGGCGTCGCGAACGGCTTCTTGGGATCGCACTTCGGAGGCGGAGCGGCGTCGGCGTCGCTGACGAGCGCGTCGGCGACGTCGCTCGCGCCGTCGCGCGGAGGGTCGGCGTCGAGAGACAGTGTGTCCGGGACGGCGTCCAGACCGGCGTCCGTTCCAGCGTCGAGGTTGGTGAAGCCGTCGGAGCTGCAGCGGAGGAGCGCAGCACCGAAGAGCGTGAACGAAGCGAAGGCTCGGGATAGGCGCATTCTACGAGCGTCGCGCCGAGGCTCGGGGGTGGCCAGAGCGAGCGTGTGAGCATTTGGGTGACGTCGAGGCTCCGTGAGCAAGCGGTCTCGCGCTACGCTCGCTTCGGTTTTGCAGGCCTCCTCCTTTCTCCTCGACGTCGCACCACGCATCGGCCTCGGTGCGGCCGTCGTCGCGACGATCGTCGGGATCTCCGCGATCGTCCTCGCAGTTCGGCGCAGTGAGCACGCATCGGCTGCCGTCGTCGCGACGGCCGCGCTCGCGGCGACGGCACCGGCGTTGGGTCTGGTCGCGCTCGCGATGGCGCTGCACTCGATCGATCCGGCGAACGCCGCCGAAGGCCCCGGGACGCGCGCTCGGCTCGCCGCGGCCGCTTACGACGACGGCACCCTCGCAGCGCGGCGCGGAGCGATCGGTGCAGGGTTGCCGCTTCTGCTCGCTTCGCTGGCGCTGGTCGTCGCGCGCAAGCATCGACCGATGGCTTGGCTCGCTGCGGTGCTCGCCACTTCGACGGCGGGTGCGGCGTGGCTGGGCGCGTCGAAACCCGGGCCGGTCGACCCCGGCCCGCAGAAGGCGCGCCTGATGGACGCGCGCGCGCTCGTCGACGTCGATCGGACGCGCGGGTGCGATGCGCTGGCGCGGGCCGTGACCGACGACTTCCAGTGGAATCCCATGAAGGGACCACTCCCGCCGGAGGTGCCGGCGGCCGTCCCCGACTATGCGGCGGTGGCGACGAAGTGCGCGCGCTGGGCACTCGCCGAAGGGCGGCTCGGCGCAGATGGTACTTCCCCGCTGTTGGTCGACGACGCGTTCCGGAAGGAGGTCACGGACGACGTCGATCTCCAACCATGCACGTTCGGGTGCGGGGGCGACGACGACTTCGGTGGGTACGGCGTCATCGGCCTGCCGCCGAAGCGGAACGAGGTTCGCTTCCTCACGACGGAGCGCACGGAGACGGGGCCGACCGACTACCCGCCGGACGTGCTGCTGCGAGTCGTCGGTCGCGCGCCGACGCGCATGCGCTTGCGGAGCTGCCCGGAGGCGGGGCGTGGAAACGTGACGGTGCGGCTGACGATCGAACCGTCGGGGAAGGTGGCGTCGGTGACGAGTGAGCCGCTGCCGAGCGCGGCGGCGGGACCGCCGCTGGCGGATCCGGCGCTGATTGCGTGCGTAGTCCGCGCGATGGGGACGCTGACGTTCCCGCCGCCGGAGGGGACGGTGACGATCACGTTCCCGGTGGGGTTCGCTCCGGCGAAGTGACGGTCGGGCGTCGCGCTTCAACGGGCCGGTTGAAAGAGCTCCACCGGGTTCCCGGAAGGATCGTCGATCACCACCTGCGATCCTCCGGGCCCGTCGACGACGTCTGGCGTTCGGAAAGCCACACCGGCGCTGCGAAGCCGCGCAACCTCGGCGCGCAAGTCGGTGACGCCGAGGTGAATTCGGTTCCACCCGCCCGGCTCGGGCCGGCGCCCATCGGGCAGCGCTCGTTTTCCCGAGCTGCCGTCGCCGCTCAACAGCAAGCGCACGCCGTCGCGCTCGACCGCCGCAAACGCAGGTGACGCGTCGTGCTCCAGCGTGAAGCCCAGCTGTTTCGTGTAGAAGACGATCGACGCGGGCACGTCGTTCACGATGTAGCGAATCGCGGTGGTGGATTTCATCGTGGGCTCCTTGGAGGAAGGTGCGTGGGCCGCCGCGCACCCGGCGGTGGCGATCATCGACGCCAGGACGGCGATCAGCGGCCAGCGGTTCCACTCGTTGCTCATGCTCCCGGCTATAAGGCGCCGCGCCGCGCCGTGGGAGCTGCGCGCCGAGAAAGGGATCGTTTACTCTGAGTCAACGATGGCAGCGAACCTGTTCTCCGGGGTCCTCCCCTTCGTCCACGTCGCAGAAGCGAAGAGCTTTCGGGCCGCGTCCAAGCGTCTTCGCGTGACCGTTCCAGCGGTGAGCAAGGCCGTCGCACGCCTCGAGGCCGATCTCGGCGTGGTCCTCTTGGATCGGACCTCGCGTCACGTCGCGCTCACCGCGGAGGGGGCGGGCTTCCTGGAGCGATGTCGCAAGGCGATCTCCGAGGTCGAAACGGCGCGCGCGCAGGTCGCGAGCGCACAGCGCGGGGCGCAAGGGAGCCTGCGGGTGACGTTTCCTCCGGTGCTCGCGCGCACCTTGCTCCCGATCTTCGCCGAGCTCGTCGCGCGCTACCCACGCTTGTCGTTCGATCTGGTCGCGACCAACCGCTTCGCTCGGCTGACGCGCGACGAGTTCGACGTCGCGATCCGCATGGGCGAGCTCGAGAGCTCATCGCTCGTCGCGCGCACGCTGAGGCGTCCGCGCTGGCTCACCGTCGCTGCGCCAGGCTACCTCGAGGCACGGGGTCTCCCGCGTCACCCCGCCGACCTCGAACGCCACGAGTGTCTCGGGTTTGCGCTCGAGGGGCGAACGGTGGAGTGGTCGTTCGTCGAAGGGGGCGCCCCGCTGCGGACGCATGGAACGGGCCGGCTTCGCTTCGACCAGGGCGAGATGCTCGTCGACGCGGCGTTACGCGGCCTCGGGATCGCGCAGATGTTCGACTTCATGGCGCACCCGCTCCTCGCTACCGGTCAGCTGGTGGAGGTGCTGCGCGCTCACGCCGCCCCTGGGCCAGAGCTCCGCGCCGTCGTATCGGCGAAGCGCGCTTCGATCCCGCGCGTTCGCATCCTGCTCGACGCTCTCACCGAGAGCCTACGCCCCGCGTGAGCGTCCGGCCCGGTCGCGCGCGAGGCCCGCGAGGAGCTCCGGCAACACGGGCGCCAGCTCGAGCTCGTGAACGACGACGTACGCGCGCAGGCTCTCGAGATCATGCTCGCCGCGCGCGAGCTCGTCGAGCATACGTTCCGCGAGCTCGTGCTCGTACGCGACGAGCGGCTCGAGATGGAGCGTCTCGTCGAACTGCACCCCGAGCTCGTCGCAACTCCCGGGCTCAGCTTTTCCTTGCCGCCGCAAGCGCCGGCGCGATCCTCGATGTCCTTCGACCGATGCTGAGCGAGATGCGTCTGTCCCGGAGTCACCACGGCGCAGATGAACGCGCTCGACACCGACCATGCGAACGCCGTGCACACGACGGTCGCCGCCGCGAAGCGAGCTCTCCACGCGCTCGCGATCGACGAGTGCAAGCGGTTGACCGCGACGACGACCCGCAGTCACGCGAGGCGCGTCATCCCAAAAACGATGCCGTGGTACGATCACAAGCCGTCACGGCGCCTTCTGACTCGGCCGCCCCATAGCGTCCGCGCGAGCGGATGCAGCCGCGGTCGAGATGGGTCTCAGAGCCGAAACTAAGGGCGCTCACAACCCCATTGCATTGAGGGCCATGGACCCGCTCAAATGTGCAGACCCGTGGGGGAACGATGACGACAGGGATGCCCAAGTTCACGATGACCTTCGAGCCGATGACAATTCGGCACCTTGGCCTTCGGCTTTACAGCACGCTTCCGCCCGTGATCAGCGAGCTCGTCTCGAACGCCTACGACGCGGAGGCGAGGAAGGTGGAGATCCAGCTCCCGTCGGGTGCCATCACACAAGATTCGGAGGTCGTCGTGCGGGACTTCGGCCACGGGATGGACGTTGAAGAAATCCAAGCCCACTACCTTCCGATCGGGCGCGACCGGCGGGACGAGCTGGGGACGAACAAATCGAAGAACGGGCTCCGGAACGTGACGGGTCGAAAGGGCCTCGGCAAGCTCTCGGGCTTCGGCGTTGCCGGCGAGATAGAAATCACGGCGTACAAGGCTGGCAAGCGGGTGTGTTTGCGGCTCTCGCTCTCCGCGATCATGCAGTGGGCGAAGGAGAAAAAGGGACAGCCGTTCGAGCCTGAGGTGGTGAAGGAGAAAAGCGGGGTCACGAACGAAGCTGATGGCGTCGAGATTCGACTCCGAAGGCTCAACCGGTCGAAGGCAATTTCCTCAGATCAGATTCGACGCGGACTTGCCCAACGGCTCGGTTTCATCGGCAAGCACTTCGCAGTGAAGGTGAACGGCGACAACATCAAGCCGGAGGACCGATTCCAGCGGGAGGATTGCGAACCGGGGCTGTGTTGGGAGATCAGAGACGTACCGGGCGGCGGCATGGTGGGACCGGGGTTGAACGTCGACGGTTGGGTCGGGTTCGTCGAGAACTCTTCTCAAGCGAATCGTGGCGTCGACATTTTCGCATCGGAGAAGGCGGTCGAGCTTGGAAGCTTCTTCAACCTCGGGACGACACACGCGCAGTTCGCTAGGGCACACCTCATCGGTCTGGTCACCGCTGACTTTCTCGACGACAAAGACGACCTCGTGGCGACGGCACGCAACTCTGTGTTGTGGGAGTCGGAAGAAGGGCTCGCCTTTGAGGAATGGGGCGGAAGAGTCCTGCGATGGGCGTTCGACCGGTGGCTCGAGGCGCGCCAGTCGTCGAACGAAAAGAAGATGCTCAGCACGGCCGACTTCGACAAGTGGTTGGCGACACGCGACCCAAGAGAGCAGCGCGTAGCGCAACGACTTGTAAAGGTGCTCTGCAAGAGCCCCGAAGCGGATCTTCCCAAGGAGACAGTCGAACCCCTGCTGGAAATAGTGAAGAATAGCGTCGAGACAATTGCGTTCCATGATCTTGTCGACGCCCTCGAAGCGAACAACGACAACGATGTCGAGCGACTTCTCAAACTGTTCGAGGAATGGCGAGTGATCGAAGCGCGCGAGCATCTCAAGCTCGCTGACGGTCGTGTTGCCGCGCTTGAGCAGCTGCACCAGTTCATGGAGGCTGGCGCACTCGAAGTAACCGAGCTCCAGCCTCTCTTGGTGAAGAACCTTTGGCTCATCGATCCGGGCTGGACCGAGGTCGACGTGCAGCTGACGTATACCAAGATCCTGCGCGACGCGAAGGAAACCCGGGAGTCGAAGGACACGCCTGAGTCGGATCGACGCCTCGATATCTTCGCTGTCTCCGCGGGCGGAATCGCGACGATCGTGGAGCTCAAGAGGCCGGAGAAGACTCTCTCTCGCAAGGACCTGGAGCAGATCGAGGAGTACGTCGACTTCGCGCGGAGCGTGATGATCGGGAGCGGCCCGGACTCGCCGAAGATCGTCAACGGCCTCTTGTTAGTCGGGAAGTTGAGTACTGGCGCCGGTATCAAGGACAAAGTCACGCGGCTCGCTGGCGATGACATCCGCGTGCAGGACTTTCGGTCGCTCTACGAGAGGTCGATGCGGCACTACGACGAGGTGGAGAAGGTGCTGAAGAAGGTTGCGCCAGAGTATGTCAAGGCGAGGAAGAGGAAGAAGTCGTGACGCAACAGCGAAAGAAGCTCGTGGGCGTCGACCTCTTCGCCGGGTGTGGCGGTCTGACTGCCGGACTCCGGCGCGCTGGCTTTCACATCGGCGCCGCGGTCGAAGTTGAGCGCCGATCAGCCGCGACGTTCCGAGCGAACCACCGAAAAACCAAGATGATCGTTGAGGACATCTCGACGGTATCAGGTGCGCGGATCGTCGAAGCTCTAGGCGGCGCGAAGGTCGATGTCCTCGCTGGCTGCGCGCCCTGCCAGGGGTTTTGCTCGCTGACGCGAAAGTTCAAGAAGGAGGACCCTCGCAACCTCTTGCTGCTCGAGATGGCACGCTTGGTGGAGGAGCTTGAGCCGGCCGCGGTGATCATGGAGAACGTTCCCGGCCTTGCCGACTACGGGAGAGATATTCTCGGAGAACTCACCCGCACGCTCGACCGTCACGGCTATCTCTGGACCTGGCGCATCGATCAGATGGCGGACTTCGGAGTTCCGCAGTCGCGTCGACGATTGGTGCTCGTCGCGGGTCGTGGGTTCACGATCAAACTCCCCGATGCGACGCACGCGCGTGTTCCGAAAGACGGACGCCGCGCTTGGCGAACGGTGCGCGATGCGATCGCGGATCGTCCGCCGCCGGTCACGTTTGCGGAGTCGATGCGGAAGGGTGGCCCGGAGAAATTCGACTGGCATGTCGTCCGCAATCTCCAGCCGCAGACCCGCGCTCGGCTTCGCGCGGCTCACGGCGGCGAGTCCTGGCAATCAATCCCCAAAGCGTTGCGGCCAGCCTGTCATCGCGAGGGTTACGTGGGCTTCACCAATGTGTACGGTCGCATCGCGTGGGACGAGCCATCACCAACGATCACGGCAGGCTGCACGACTCCTGCGAAGGGCCGCTTCGGCCATCCCGACCGTCGTAGAACGACCATCTCGGTTCGTGACGCTGCTCTGCTTCAGACGTTCCCAAAACGCTACCGCTTCGCGACCGATGAGATGGAGCGGGTTTGCCAGATGATTGGAAACGCTGTCCCGCCCAGGTTCGCCGAGCTCGTCGGTAGGAGCGTGCATGCGGCGATTGTCGAGCACCGGGCGACGCTAAAGCGTCGCGTACGCTAGCCGGAGCGGATTGCGACCCAAGGGAGCGCGTGATGTCGGCAGAAAACTGGGCCGCGAGATGGGCTAAACTCGGAGAGCGTTGCAGACCCTCGGCAGTGGCTCCCCGACGGTCGATGCGGACTGCCGTTGCACTAGGGGTCACCATCTTCTGTGCCCTCTTCGCGGTGTTTGGGCACTGGTGGGCGCTCCCATATGGTCGAGTAACAGCGCTGCTCCTCGTCGTCTTTTTCGGCGGCGGTCTGACCTATGCGCTCGCGACTATCTCGCATTGGGCGCTTCGGTGCCACTTCGAGCAGACTCCTCCATCGATAGACGCAACCCTGGATGTCGATCATCCGGCCTATCGAATCGATGCGATTCCGATCGGATTGGGCGTCATCGAACGCACAACAGTCTTCTGTCTCCTGTCGTGCAGTGTCTCAGCGGACAAGGTGGCGACGATCGCGATGGCCTGGCTCGCGCTCAAGCTTGCGTCAGGATGGAACCAGCGCACGGCCGACAAATCCGCGCCAGGAACAGTCGTACCGAACGGAGTCGGCTCCTCCCCTCCCGCCGCGTCGCCCACAGCAAGTGCGCTGCAGCTGGGCGGCGCCGACGCGGAGAGCGCGAAATCTAGGCCCAGTCACCCGCCGCTGTCCGCCGCACACCATCGGAGTCAAGCGATGGTCGGCCTCATCGTAGGACTCATCTCGATCGGGTGTGCTTTCGTCGGTGGCGCGATGGCGCGAAATGAGCCGCCGTGGCCATCCCCTGAGCCGTCGTCGAAAGCAGCAGCTGCTGCTCCACCTGCATCGACCAACTAACGACACCGCCTTGACGGTGGCTAATGCAATGCATATTGAAGCCATGACTAGACTCAACGGAAAGCTCGCGTTCCACTCGGCGCAGTTCGTCATGCACTTCACCGGTGACCATCGCGGAAAGCTGGAAGCGCTCGCGGACGCGCGCGCCAAGTCAGTGGCGCAGAAGTCGTTCGATCGCTGATCCGCAAGGAGTACGAGAAGCACACAGCGAAGGACGGCAAGCGATGACGTCGAAGCGATACATCGGTTTCGCGATGGAGGCTCGTACGCTTGAAGCGACGCGGGCCGCGCGGCGGTGGAACGCTGCACGTTGACGGGCCAAGAGAGATGGCTTCCGATGGATGAGATTCTAGCTCCGTCAACGCGGGACCTTTACTGCCGCGTTTGGGCTACCGCGCGAGACGCCGGCGTGGTGGTCTCGTATGGACCGGCGGTTGCTGGCGAATGTGCGCTGTTCGACGAGACGAGGCCGGCGATCACTCTCGTGCGCCGTCAAATCCCCGCGCCTGCGACGACACCCAGCCTCGATCTCGACGACGCCGAACTCGAGACCGAGCTCGCCAACTTGGCGCATGAATGCGGGCACATGGTGTCCTACGCGATGGAATGGCCGCGGGGATATCTGCAGGCGCGCCACTTGATCCGGCTAGCGCAGTCCAATGGAGGACGACCGCTCACTCCCGAAGCTTCAAGGCTCGTATGGGAAGAGGAGGTCCGGGCTTGGGACTACGCGGAGCTGATTCTTTGGTGGTTCGGGCTCCGCGATACCCGAGCGCTGTGCTCCTGCCGTGCGGAGAGCCTTCGTTACTACGATCAACTTTGCAATCGGAGGCCGCGATGAGCCGCTGTTCAAGCACCGAATGGCGGCCAGCGCGGACGACGCGAACTCCGTGAACTCACGAGCATCGTGGACGCCATTGTCGCAGGGACCGCCGGACGACGTGGAGAACGAGCGGAGTGCGCCACAACGGCTACCGCGCGAAGAAGGTCCCTCCGTTCTATCGCGACATGCCGATCCGTGCGTTGGACGCCGGAAACCCACGCTGACATGATGCGCTCCCTCCCTGCGACGCTGGGCTCAAGCTCTCGTCGGCATGTGGCACAGCTCGTCCACCGCGCATTCGGGCTCGCGATCCATCCGCTGGGACTGGTTGAGAAGAACCCGGTCCGCGGGCTTTCGCGGAAGGGAGAGAGGGAGCTTGGGGCTACGCTCCTCCCGCGCCACGTCGCCGCGGTCGAGAAGTGCACCTCGATAGACCTCGGCCACCGCGTGGTCTGGAGCTTCCTGGCACAGAGCGACTGGCGTCCGTCGCAAGCAGTAGGACGTGACGAGCCCCAAGCCGAGAAGGGATCCCTGCACTGCTCTGGCAGACGTGAACTTAGAATGCGCTGTGGCGCTCCGACATGGTCGAGAGGCTCCGCGCATGGCGGTCTTTGCGAGATCAGGCGCCAGCGATCCGCTGTTCGCCACGATGGACGACACGCCGATTCGAGACGTGCTCCTCGCGGAGACGTTCCGATCGCACCTCAACGCGGCGGGCGTGATGACCGCTCCGGAGTTGTTCGCCAAAGCGAGGCGTTGAAGCACCGCGAGCGCGTGGCCGCGTACGACCTGCGAGCGCGCCGCACCCACACCGCGTTGGCTCAGCGCAGACGCCCGACGCGATCATGCGGCGCACGCTTCACGTCACCTTCGTCGCACCAAGACGACGGCGGCCATCGAGGTGGAGCTCACGGCCCGCTGACGATGCTCGAGACGTACCGCCGCAAGGCCGCGCACTTCGCGAAGCATGGACCCATCCCAACAATGCGTGGGGCCATTCCGACCTCTCCGCTGTAGCCACGAAAACTGCTGCAGATGTGGTGCGAAAGGGTCCGCATCAACCTGTGGGAAAGGCCGGAACCCAGTGTTTCCTAACAGCTCGGGCGCAGGGATTCGAACCCCAATAAGAGGAACCAAAATCCTCTGTCCTACCATTAGACGACGCCCGAAAATCTCCGCGGAAAGTAGCGAAAACCGGGGCGCAGGGGAAGCCCCAGGTTCGAGGACCGACGGACGGAGGCGGGGAACCGGACAGAGGAGCGCCCCGGCCCGGCCCGTCGATCGCCGGCGGCCCAGTGTATCCTCCACGCATGAGCCACCTTCGCTTGGCCTCGGTCGGCCTCGGTCTCGCCCTGTCTCTCGGTCTCGTGGCGTGCGGGAGCGATGCAGTCGACGGCACGGACGCCTCGCTCGACTCGAGCGCCTCGGACGCGACCAAGGACCAGAGCGCCGCCGACGCGAAGGCCGACGCGCGCGTGGACGCCGCGCTCGACGCGACGGCCGACGCCGGCAACGACGCGACGACCGACGCCTCCGACGACGCCATCGCCGACAGCGCCACGGACGCGATCGCGGATGCCGGTCTCGACGCCATCGTCGTGGACAGCGGTCCCCCGCCGGACGGCGGCTGCAACTCTGCGAGCGACTGCAAGCTCTTCGCGAGCTACTGCTCGACGGCGGCGTGCAAGTGCATCCCGTTGGCGAAGAGCGAGCCGAACCCGATCTGCAATGGGCAGCTCGTCCAGTGCCTCCTCCCACCGTGCCAGAACAAGACCGCGATCTGCACGGACGCGGGCACCTGCGCACTGGGCCCCTGAGCGCTGCGGCCGCGCCCCGTCGTCTTCACCTCTACGCCGCCGCCGCGTCCTTCTTGTCGTCCTTGCTCTTCGCCTTCGGGTCGTCCGCTTCCTTCCGGTAGATCGACGGAAAGACGAAGCTCAACCCGAACGTGCCGAGCGTCACGAAGAACAACGCCAAGAAATTGGGAAAGCTGACCTGCAGCGTGCGCAACAAGAGCACCCCGAACGCGACGGCGACGCCGAACAAGAGCCGGTAGCTGTTCCGCGCCGGGGTGGTGCGGGGATCGGTGATCATCAAGAACGCGAAGATCATCCCGAACGCGCCGAGCTCCGGATAGAGCACGCCGACCCAACCGGTCCACCCGAAGAGCGGAGCGAACCGCGCCCCGAGGATCAACCCGGCGAAGTAGCCGATCGTGACCATGTACGTGCCGCCGAACGACACGGCGAGCACGCCGAAGCAGATCACGTGCGCGATCGCGTACGTGTGCGACGAGTACTCGTCGGGGTTGAGCTCGAACGAGTTCAACGGAAACAGCGCGAGCCCGAGGACGATCGCGTAGTTCGTCGGGTTGAAGACGTGCACGCCGTCATGCCGGGTGAACACGTACTTCGAACCGACCGCGATGACGCTCGCGATCGCGTAGTAGTACCAGAGCGTCGAGCGAACGATGAGCAGGAGCCCCGCGGCCTCGGACACGGCCGACAGCGTGCGGTCGGCGGCGGTCGCCTTGGGGTACTTCTTGAGCCAGTAGTGGAGGGCAAGCTCGGCGCCGGCGGCGGCGGCGTAGCCGGTCCCGACCTGCAGCAGCGTTCGCGGCAGGTTGTAGTGGAGGACCGCGATCGTGAAGAGCGTGAGGTGGCTCCCGAAGAGGAACCATCGGCCTTCTACCTTCTTGAGGACTTCACGAGCCGTCAACGTGCGTCCCCTTCCCGCGCACGAGCCGGTTGTAGCGGTTCTTCTGGAACTCGAAGGCCTCGCGCTCGCCGTCCGCCCACACGACGATCGCGCGCCCGAACACGACGTCCGCGGGCGCGCCGACGACGACGCGCGGATCGCTCTGCGACTTCATCCCGTTGGTGGGGAAGATCTCGCGGATGATGCGCGTCTTCCCGGGCCGCTCGAGCTCCAGGCGCGCGCCGAACGGCGTGCGGCGACCGGGCCCGCCGTCGAGGTCGAATCCGATCCAGTCGCCCGTCCGCGGCGTGACGTTGTGGTAGACGAGCGCGCGCGCGCCGATGTTGGCGATGACGAGATCCAGCTTCCCGTCGTTGTCGTAGTCGACGAGCGCGAGACCGCGCCCGTTGAGCCGATCGGCGACCCCGGCCTGCGGCGCGACGTCGTAGAAGTGGCCCTTCTTCTGCTGGAACAAGCAGTTCCGCTCGAAGCTCGACATGTAGAAGTTCGTCGGCATCTTGTGCACGTGCTCGACGAGGTAGTCGCGCCGCAGCGCGACCGGGACCTCGTGGAGGAGGAAGCGCTCGTACCAGAACGAGTACGAGCCCTCGACGCCCTTCACGTTCGGCCCCTCGAGGCGGCCATTGACGACCATGAGGTCGCTCTCACCGTCGAGATCGAAGTCGGCGAACTTGGCGCCCCACGAAAACCCACAGCGGCCGGCGCCTTCGTCGAGGGCGACCTCTTCGAAGCCCTGGCCCGGCTTCCGCTTCCACATGTTGTTGTGCGCGCGGATGTACGGCGGCTTGAAGGCGTTGGTGATGTAGATGTCGGGCCACTCGTCCTGATCGAAGTCGAAGATCTCCGAGTTCATCGACGAGTTCCCGGCCTTCGCGCGATCGATGTACTGCTCGGTGACGTCGTCGAAGTGGCGGTCACCGCGGTTGTGGAACATGTCGTCGCTGGACCAGTCCGTCGACATGAGGACGTCGGGGTAGCCGTCGCGATCGAGATCGGTGAGCCCGATCGCGTGGGTGTAGGTGCCCTCGGGGAAGGTGAGCATGTGCTCGGCGTCGAACGTGCCGTCCGCCTTGCCGAAGAGGATGTGGTCCTTCCCGCCGTGCTCGCGGTCGCCCTTGGTGGGCATGTGCCAGTTGCGATCGGTCTTCTCCTCGGCCGGGAGGAAGTTGCCGAACACGAGATCGAGCACGCCGTCCTTGTCGAGATCGGCGACGCCGACGCCGTTGGGGTTCGAGCAGTAGCCGTTCAACCGCTCGCTGACCTCTTTGAAGGGCAGGCCGGGTCCCTGCCCCTGGAAGAGCTGGTGGCAGCCCCACTTCGCGACGAGCAGATCGGTCTTCCCGTCGCGATCGAAGTCGGCGAAGACGCTGAACGACGACGGAGCCTTCTCGTTCAGATCGCGGATCCCGAGCGTGGCCCCGATCTCGGTGAAGTGAGCCCCGCCTTCGTTGCGATAGAAGAGGTTCGGCGCGTTCCGGCCGTGGCCGGCGCTGAAGTAGAGATCCATGTACCCGTCTTCGTCGAGGTCGACGACGCTGACGGCGGGGAACATCGTCGCGAGGTAGACGGGCGGGCCCGGGTAGTACGCGTGCGCGAACTCCACGCCGACCGCCGCGCTGACCTCCTCGAAGCGGATCGTCGACTCGGACAGCATCCCGTCGGCGGGCGGCGGCTCGTAGACGTTGCTCACGTCCTCGCGGAGGTGGCCGCCGAGGAAGAGCGCACCGCCGAGGGCGATGCCCCCCACCAGCGAAACCACCGGCCGTGATTGGAAGGGTCGCGGCGCCGTCGCACCCATGCGCCCGAGCCTATCACGCTAGCGTTCGCACCATTTCACGGTGAGCCACTGCGCGGCCTCGGCGCGCTTCGGGTGCGTGTCCTGACTGCGGATGTCGCGCAAGATGGAGGCCGCCTCGGTCGTGAATTTCATCCGATAGAGCGCGAGCGCGAAGAAGTACTGCGCGACCTGACGCGTCGCCCGATCGTCGGCACCGTTCCGCTTGGCGACGGTGCGAAAGCCTTCGGCGGCCTCGAGCCAGCGCTCGGCCTCGAAGGCGCGCTTCGCGGCATCGAACTCCTTCGACGGCGGCGCCCCCGAACCTTGCGACACCTGGATCGCGGAGTGGATCAGCGCGATGTCGCGCGCGAGCTCTTCGGCGTCCCAACCGGCCATCGGGATCCCGCGATAGAGCCGGTCCGACGTGGGTCCCAGGGGCTCGCAGCCGGGCGGCGGCTCGGCCGCGGGCTTCCCGCACGCGAGCGCGAGCGCGACGCACGCGAGCGCGAGCGCAGCGCGCGGAGCCACCTTCATTTCGACCGCGGTCGCACCGCGGACGGCGCGCGCTCGAGGAAGGAGAGGTCCTTCGGGAGTGGGTCCTCGCCGCGGAGGAACGCATCGGCGAAGTCGAGGCCATCGGTGCCCCAGAAGAGCTCGCCGTCGACGACGAGCGTGGGCACGCCGAACGCACCGCCGGCGATCGCGCGCTCGGTCTCGCGCCGCAGGCGCTCCTTCACGGCGGGGTCGCTCGTGCGCGCGACGAGCGCGGCGCCGTCGAGCCCGGCACCGTCCAGCGCGGAGGCGACGAGCTCCGGCGTCTGGATGCCGCGGCCCGTTCCCCACGTCGCGTCGTACAGCGCGTCGATCGCGCGGCGCTGGAGCGCGGGCTCGCTCGCGAGCGCGGCGGCGACGCGCAAGCCGACGAGCGGGTTGAACGGATGCGACGGCGGCGGCACGAGCGGGAGCCCGGCGCGGTGGGCTTTGCGGAACGCGTCCTTGAACGTGTAGACGCGCTTCGCGGGGATCTCGGCCGGCCCCTTCTGGCCGAGCGCATCGAGGATGGCGGCGAAGAGCACCGGGGTGGCCACGACGGTGCGCGCATGCCGCTCGGCGAGGGCATGCACGCGCTTCCAGGCCACGTACGCGTAGGGAGAGATGAAGTCGAACTGGAGCTCGATCGCGGAGGGCACGGTCATTCTTGAATCGGCGAGTGCGTCTTGGGCGAGAGGATGATGGAGAACGGGGATTCGAGGCCCTCGAAGTCGACCCGGACGTGCGTCGCGTCGATCGGGGTGAGGAGAATGGTGGCGTGCTTGCCGCTCGGGCTCGTGACCGCGAGCGTCCCGCTGTCGGCGATCGGGGTCGTGCTGCGAACGCGCATGTTCGTCGCGACGATCTCGAAGTGCCCGGAGGTCGTGTCCGCTCGATCGGTGCCCGAAGCCGTAGTGACGAGGACGCCGTCCGAGTGTTCCACGCCGAGCACTTGCTCGCCCTTGCTCGTCGCCGAGAAGGAGGGCGTCGACCACGCGAGATCGTAGGTGAGCGTCAGCCCTCGGGTGGGTGTCCAGCGCACGCGACCCGTTCCAGCGACGCTGACGGTGCCGTCGGTGAAGCTGGACCACTCGCTCCGCGCCTCGACGAGGCCGGCCTCCGCGCGCTCGAGGGTCACGACCTGATGGCCGCTCAGGCGTGCTGCCTCGTGCAAGCATCCGTTCCAGTAGAGGTCGAACACGTTGTCGGTGCGCTGGATGGAGACGCACCACGAGTTCCTCCGCAGGTACGACTCGAGCGCCTCGGGTCCGCCGGACTGGTCCGCGAGCGCGAGAAAGCTCAAGCTGTTGGCGAGCGTTGCGTCGACGTGGCTGAGCGTCGCCGCATAGCCGACGGCGGCGAACGCGTCTTCGATCGACATGGGCTCTTCGTGAGTGCACCCGAGCGCGCCGGGGATGGCACCGCAGACGATGACCAGACCGAGGACCCCCAGACGCATCCCCGGAGTCTAGCCTCGATTCCGAGCCGGTGCTCACCCGCTCGTGATTTGGCCCGTCTTGGCGACCACGAAGCTGTAGCTCTTGTCCCCGCTCGTCAGCGTCACTTTGATCCGCGTGTCGTCGACGCGCTGGAAGCCGAGCGAGAGCGACTTCTTGTTCGGCAGCGCGAGCGTGTAGGTGCCCGCTTGCGGCACCGGATCGACCCAGCGCCATTGGACGCCGCTGATGCCGAGCTCGTAGTGGCCACTCTTGCCGTCCCACGTGCGCGAGCCATCCACTTGGAAGCCTTCGACGATGCCGCCGCTCAGGCTCTTCTGCGTCTCGTCACCGGTACCGTGCCCGGTGCGTTGGTCCGCGATGCGCGTCCAGGTGAGGTCGTGCTTCACGTGGCGCGTCGCCGCCGAGAAGCTCCACGTGACCTGCGCGGTGCCCGAGACCTTCAGCACGCCGTTCGAGAGGTCGGTCCACTTGTGATCGACCTCGACGTCGTTCGAGTCCGTCCGCACGACCGTGATCTGATGGACACCAGTGTAGGTGTGTCCGCGGTAGACGCAGACGCCCGGCTTCGCGCCGTAGGTGACGGTGAGCGAGTTGGGGGTGACCACGACGTCGGCGCAGGGCAGTTGGGTGGCGATGAACGCCTTCAGCTCGTCGACCGCGTTCTGCACGGCCTTGCCGAGCGTGAAGTTGGTCGTCAGCTCGACCGACGACGACGTGAGCTCCGACGCCTGGGACGACAGGGTGGACTCGTCGATCGACTCGGCGGCTTCGCCGCTGGTCACCGGCTCTGCGTTGTCCTTCGGACACGCCGTGAGACCGAGGGACATCGTGGCGGCAGCGGCAAGGATGATGGCTCGACGCATGGGTTGGGCTCCTCCGATGAATGAGGATTGCAAGCACCCGTCCAACGCCTCGTCGACGTGGAGCGCGAGATTTCTCGCGCGCCAGTACGAACGCCGCGCGCACGCGTGAACGTGCGGTCGCGGGGGTGTGACCGTGCGGCTTCGGGAGCGTTCTCCCACCGCTGGCCACCCCCGCCGACCTCAGTACGGGTTGTCGTCGGTGCCGGTCGCGGTCGGCTTCGTCGTCGCCGTCGCGGTCGCGGTCGGCTTCGTCGTGGCCGTCGCGGTCGCGGTCGCGGTGGCCGTCGTGGTCGCGGTGGCCGTCGCGGTCGCGGTGGCCGTTGCCGTCGCGGTCGCCGTTGCCGTCGCGGTCGCCGTCGCCGTCGCCGTGGGGCGCACGGTCGCGGTCGCCGTGACGGTGCCCGTCGCCGGAGCCGTCACGGTCGCCGTCGGCGCGACCGAGGCGCTGGGTGCGCCGGACGCGCTCGCCGACACGGTCGGCGCAGCCGACGCGCTTGCCGTCGCCGGAGCCGTCGCGCTCGCCGTGACGCTCGGCGTTGCCGTCGTGGTCGGAGCGGACGTCGTCGCAGTGACCGTCGGCGTCGTGGTGGTACCACCACCGCCGCCGAAGACGCCCATCTGCCAGGCGGCGATGCCGCCGCCCACGACGACGATCGCCGCGACGATCCCGAAGAGCGCGCCACTGCCGCCCTTCTTCTGCTCCGCCGGCGGCGGGAGGGACTCGGCCTTCTTCGCCGCGACCGCAGGCGCCACCATCGGCTCCTTGGTCTCCTTCGGCTTCGTCGGCTCGACCGCGGGCGCCGGCTCGGGCGCCTTCGCGGAGTCCGTCCCCGGGGCGGTGAGCGTCACGTCGTCCACGCTGAACTTGCGGGCCTCGGGTTCGAACACCGGGGCCTTCGCCTCGGCCTTCGGCTCTTCGGCCTTCGGCTCGTCCTTCGGCGCTTCGACCTTCGGCTCTTCCTTCGGAGCTTCGGGGGCCTTCGCCTCGGCGGGCTTCGGCTTGTCGATCGCGCCGACCTCGTCCATCGAACCGCCCGCTTCCTTGAGCGCTTCCTCGAGGAGCTCGGCGGCCTGCTTCATGACCGTGCGCTCTTGGGGCGGCGGCATGTCGGCTTCGGCGTCGGTCTTGGGGAAGAACCCGGCGTCGGGCTTCTTCTCTTCCTTCGGCGCGGGCTTGGCGGCGGCGGGCGACGGCGTCGCGGCGCCCTTCGTCACGGCGCCGAGACCCATCATCGTCTTCTTCACCGCGAAGCCGGGCTTCGGTGCAGCCGCCTCGCCATCGGCGGTCGGCGTGTTGCCGAGACCCATCATCGTCTTCTTGACGACGCCACCGCCAGCCGCCGGCATCGCGGGCTTGGACGCGGTGGTCGCAGGTGCGGGCGTGGCGGCGGGCTTCGCCGCTGGAGCCGCAGCGGCGGCGGCCGGAGCGGGCGTCGGCGCCGCCGGGGTGGCGGGGGCGGCGATTGCGCCTGGTGCGACGGCTTCGGCCTCGGACTCGTAGGCGCGACCTGCGCCTTCCTTCTGCACGAGGCGCTCGATCGTCGCGCGCGACGAGTCGTCGACCTTGATGAATTTCACGCCCATGCCAGCGGGGCGTTCTCCGCCGCCCGCTTGCGTGGGGTCACGCTTCCACACCACACGCCCGACACCGGCGATGACGGGCTGGTCGGCGGAGAGACGAATCTCGAACTTCAGAAGCGTCCCCGGCGCGAAGGGCGTCGAAGTCTTGATGAAAACGCCCCCGCGGCTCACGTCGTGCGAGTGATTGTCGATGAACTCGTCGACCGTCGCGCTCTTGTAGCGGACGTTGAGGCTCACGATCTTCGTGCGCGGGTCTTTGCGGGTGTCTTGGCTCATCCATCTCTCCCGAGAGACGCCATGGTAACTCTTGGCCAAGGGAAAACGCCAATCTCCATCGTCACTCCCTGTGGCGATCTTGCCCGTGGTAGCCTGTTCCCGCACGGATGAGCGCGGCGGCGACCAACGGCGAGGGGGGCCATTTCCGCCTGCACGCGCGGAAACCGGTAGCCATCCATGCGCAGGTGTCCCACACCACCGCCGGTTGGGATCGGAGCCTCCGGGTGCTCGACTTGGCGCTCGGCGGAGCGTGTCTCGAGCTCATGGACGACG
This sequence comes from Polyangiaceae bacterium, assembly GCA_044224495.1. Lineage (GTDB taxonomy): Bacteria > Myxococcota_A > Polyangia > Polyangiales > Polyangiaceae > JBGAKG01. Next base: position 226,219 of record JBGAKG010000011.1, read on the forward strand.
TGGTGGTCGGCGAGGTGCTGCGCGTTTCGTTCATCACGCCGGATCGTTGGGACCCGCTCGTCATCATCTCGCGCGTCGCGTGGATCGAGGTCGGTGCCGACGGCGTCGTCAAGAAGGGCGGCGTCGCGTTCGAGCACGATCACGCGGAGAGCGCGGTCGCGCTGATGCTCCTGATCGCGTCACACGACTTCGACGAGTGACTCGAGCCGCGCGGCGAGCTCGAGCACGGCGAGCTCGCTCCCGGGCGGGCCCAGGATCTGGAGCGAGCGAGGGAGCGACGTGCCGGCGAAGCGCCCGAACGGGAGCGCGAGACCGACGGCGTCGACGGCGTTCCCCAGCTTGCAGAACGTCGCCGCGCGCAGCGCGAACGCGGCGCGACCGTGCCGCGGCGGGAGCTCCGTCGTCGTCGGCGTGATCAGGAGCCGCCCGCTGGCGAAGAGGCGCGCGACCTGCGCGCGCAGCTCTTCGAGCCGTGCCGCGCGCGGCGCACGGCGCGGAAAGAGCGTCACCTTCCCGAGCGCCGCCATCAAGAAGAGGGTGGCGGTGTTCGGGTGGATCCGACGATCGACGCGCCCGCGTCCGAGGACGGCGAGCGCGACGGCGGAGAGGCCCGCGGGGATCGTCATCTCCTCGGACGACACGAGATCGCGGAAGTGCGAGGCGAGGTAGCCATCGAAGGTCTCGCCCACGTGCGCCGGCGGAGGCAGGCCGTGATCGTCGGTCACGGCGACGCCCGCGCGCTCGAAGAGTGCGCGCGCGTCCTCCGCGAAGGTGGGCCAGCGGCCGCGGTGAGCGCCCGTCGGTTCGTAGAGTGCGATGCGCGAGAGATCGATCGTGGGACGCGGGACGCTCGCGTCGCGGAGCGCGGGCTCCAGCGCGTCGACGAGGATCCGTGCATGATGCACCTTCTTCACGACCGGGCCCTGTCCGCAGAACGACCAGAACGGCGCGGCGATGCGCGGGAAGTGCTCGCGCTCGACGGGCCAATCACGCGCGGCGAGGCGGAGCCCGACGACGCCGCAGAACGCCGCCGGCAGGCGGATCGAGCCGCCGAAGTCGGTGCCCCAATCGAACGCAGCGAGCCCGGTCGCGACCGCACACGCCCCGCCCCCGGTGCTGCCGCCCGCCGTTCGCGTGCGATCGAAAGGGTTCCGGACCGGACCGAAGAGGTGGTTGTCGCTCTCGATCGAGAACGCGAGATCGGAGAGGTTCGACTTGCCGAGCAGCACGGCGCCCGCGCGCTCGAGCGCGACGTGCGGTTTGCTCGAGACGTCGGGCACGCGAGCGCGGTGGCGGAGCGAGCCGCCCGTCGTGACGATGCCGCGGGTATCCCAGGTGTCCTTGAGGACGTAGGGGATGCCGGAGAGTGGGCCGTCGCTCGCGACGAACGACGGCTCGTCGAGGACGCGCAGGACCGCGCGCAGCTCGTCGTTCTGCGCGGCGATGGCCGCGCGACACGACTCCACGCTCGGCCCGAACGCGCCCCTCACCGCGCGCGCTTCGTGGCCTTGCCCGCCTTGGGCAGCGGATACTCCACCGTCTTCAGGAGCGACTTCTTGCGCTTGTCGACCTCGCGCTGGAGGTTCGCCACCGCCTTGGTCCGCGCGTCGTAGAGGCGGCGGTGCTTGCGATGGATCGACGGGTCGGAGAGGAGCGCATACGTGAGCCACGGGAACACCGCGGTCACGTCGCAGTGGCAGTAGACCGAGCCGGTCGCCACGCTCTCCGCCGAGACCTTGCCCCACGTGTGACCCTCGCCCGCCGGGCACGACGAGAGCGCGCCGTTGTCGACCGGGTCGACGCAGAACTGCACGTCGATGTCGAAGCCGTGGGTGGGGACGCCGAGGATCTGATCGAGCAGCGGCTCTCCCTGGAGCGTGTAGTTCTTCGGGACACCCCCGCCGAGGATCCAGATCGCCATCGGCTTCTTCAGCGTGCCGAAGCAATGGTGCTGGATCGCGCCCATCTCGAAGACGTCGTCGTTGACGTCGATCTCGAGCTTGAACGCCTCGCCGTAGAGCCGCTTGAGCTTCACGATGTTGAGGAAGATGGAGCCGTCCTGCACGGCGCCGACGAAGATCGGAACCCCGTAGCGCCACGCCGTCGCGAGGAGCGACGGGCTCGGCGTGCCGAGCGCCTCTTCGATCGCGGCGACGTGCTTGCCGAGCAGGTAGTGGAGCTCGACCGTCGTCATCTTCTTCTGGAAGTCCGCGTGGCGGAGGATCGCCGAGAAGAGCTTGTCGGTCTCGAGGAGCACCTCTTCGCCGAAGCCGAGGTCGTAGATGCGGATCACGCGCGCGAGGCGGTACTGGAGATCGCCCGCGTTCGGCTCGATCTCGCGGATGCGGTGGCCGATGATGCGGTGCGCGTCGTGGTAGAGGTTCGCGCCCGTCGTCGTGATGCAGTCGACGAGCCCGCGCTCGATGAGCGGGATGAGCGAGGATTGGTGGAGCCCGGCGGGCGTCATCGCGCCGCTGAACGTCAAGAAGGTGCAGCAGTCCTCGCGGACGGCGCGCCGCATCAGCTCGAACGCCGTGCGCTCCTGCCGCCCGACGTAGGCGGGGAACATCTTCTCGATGATGTCGACCGGCTTCTCCTTGCCGGTGATCCCGGTCGGGTGGACGTTGCGAGCGCGGTCGAATTCCTTGCGAATCACGGCGCCGGAACGTTGGGCGCCGCCTGCAGTCTGCTTGGCCATGGGGACGCACTACGTCGCCCGGACGCCGCCCTTCGGTCAAGGTAGAATGCGCGGATGCAGCCCGGGACGTTCGAGGAGCTCGCCGCCCAAGGCGAGGAAGTCGACGTCGCGACCGGCGTCGCCCTGCTCGCGCGGGACGTCTACGGCGACGTGGACCCGGCGTCACTCCTCCGTCACTTCGACGACTTCGCCGCGCCACTCGTGGCGCGTGGGCTCGAGAAGCTCCCCCTGCGCGAGCAGCACGAGGCCATCGCGCAGCGGCTGTTCGTGGAGCTCGATTTCCACGGCAACGAGGCGGATTACTACGACCCGAAGAACAGCCTCTTGCCCGACGTGATCGAACGGCGCACCGGCATCCCGATCTCGCTCGCGCTCGTCTACTGCGAGGTCGCGAAGCGCGTGTCGGTGCGAGCGCGCGGCGTCCCGTTCCCCGGTCACTTCCTCGTCCGGTTGGACGGGGGACCCGAGCGCGACGGGCGCGAGCCGCCCCTCTTCGTCGATCCGTTCTTCCGGGGGCGGGTGCTGGACGCGCGCGCGCTCGACCTGCTCCTCGCGCGCGTGGCGGGCCAGGCTGGGGCGAAGCCGGAGATGAAGCCCGAGTACCTCACCCCGGCGTCGCCCCGCGCGATGCTGCTGCGCTGGCTCCACAACCTGCGCGCGACCTACTTGAGTCGGGGGCAGCTCCCCGCGGCGCTGCTCGTGGTGGACCGGATCGTCACGTTGTCGCCCGACGAGATCGCTCCGCTCCGCGACCGGGGCTTGCTCGCGGCGAAGCTCGGAGCGAACGAGGCGGCGCGCGCGGATCTGGAGCGCGTCGTCGCGCTCGACCCGAGTGGGGCGCAAGGGAAAGAGGCGCGGGACTTGCTCGAGAAGCTGCCGGCGAAGACGGCGACGAAGGGCTCGCTGAACTAAGCGGAGAGCTCCCCCTCGATCCAGTCCGCCGCCCGATGGGCGAGCTCGGTCACCTCGTCTCCGCGAAAGGAACGAGCTTCGTTCATGAGCGGGGACCCCTGACCCGTGAGATCGTCACCGACGGCAATCGCGTCCGTATCGTATCCGGGGCCGTGCCCGGATCCGGGTCCGGGGCCGCTCGCGGAATGGGTCGGACTGGCATTCGGGGGCGTGCTTGCGGCGGGGGAGCCGAGCACGAGCACGAGCACGAGCACGGGGACGCGGACGGACACGCGGACGCGGACGGACACGCGGACGCGGACGGACACGGACGCCACCGTCCTCGTCCTCGTCCTCGTCCCCGTCCTCGTGCTCGTGCTCGTGCTCGTGCTCGTCCTCGTGCTCGTGCTCGTGCTCGCTTCACCCTCCAGCCCATGACGAGACGCTCCATCCCTGTCGGAAGCCCGACACTACCGCCTCGCCGCAAATCTCGACCCGCGATGGATCTTCGATCCCCCGCGAATCCGTGATTGCCCAGCGTCGATCGCGGTGCGAGATTTTCGCGCCCGTTTCAGACCCCGTTCACCGTGATGAGGTGCTCCATGGCTTGGTCTCCGTCCGCGCGCTTCGTGTCCGCTGCCACCTTCGGCCTCGCGCTCTTCGCCAGCGCATCGTCCCAAGCTGGGACAATCCATCGTGGGTCCATCGCTGGCCCGCGCACCGTCACCAACGCCAGCGCGCGCTCGTCGCTCGTCGCGCTCGCACCCGAGACCTCGGCGGCCACGCTCGTCGCCGTCGACAGCGCGTCCCTCGCCGACGGCTCCACCGTCGTGCGCTTCGAGCAGACACACCTCGGCCTCCCGGTGATCGGCGCCGGCGCGAGCGTCGTGATCGAAGCCAACGGCGTCGCGAGCCTCGCCGTCGCCCACGCGGCGTCCGAGCTCCCCGCCTCGAAGGTGCCCGCGATCGACGCGATCCAAGCCGCCATCGCCGCCCGGCCCTTCACCAAGCTGCCCGTGAGCGGCAGCGACGCTCACCTCGTCTTCTTCGCGCACCGCGGCGAGACGCGGCTCGCCTGGGCCGTCCTTCCGCCGGTCGTGGCCGGCATCCCGAGCGCACCGCGCATCATGGTCGACGCACTCACCGGCGACGTTCTCGAAGCGCGCGACCTCGTCGTCTTCAAGAACGCCGCGAAGGTCCACCCGACCAACCCGGTGAAGTCGCCGACCGTCGTGGACGTCACGCTCCCCGTCACCGCCGTCGATGGCTCGCTCGAGAACGAGTTCGTCACTTCGTACAACTGCATCGATCAGCAGAAGACGCACCAGGTGAACTTCGGCGGCTTCCCGCTCACGGTCCACACCTGCGAGCTCGTCCGCAAAGCGACCCCCGACGTCAACGGCGACTACCTCTACCCCGTCGGCGGCGACACCGATCGCGACGACGCCTTCTCCGAGGTCGCGATGTTCCACCACGCGAACCGCGCCTACGACTTCTTCCGCGGGCTCCGGAACGACGCGACGGCCCAGGTCGTCGTAGACAAGCCGCTCCGCACGATCTCGAACCTCCAGCTCCCCACCGGCCTGACCAAGGGCGACCTGACGAGCGCCGGCGATCCCAACAAGCCGCTCGACCCGCTCCAGAACGCGTTCTTCTCCCCCGCCGGCGGCCAGCTCGGCGCGATCTTCCAGACGCTCTACGGCTTCAACGCCGGCGCGATGTGGTTCGGCCAGGGACCGAAGAAGGACTACTCCTACGACGGCGACGTCATCTACCACGAGTTCACGCACGGCGTGGTCGACGCGACCTTGCAGCTCGGCTCGCTCCACCTCGACAAGTACGGTGTCATCGACAGCCCCGGCGCCATGAACGAAGGCCTCGCCGACTACTTCTCGTCGGCGATCGCGGGCGACCCCGACGTGGGCGAGTACGCCTCGAAGGACATCTCCGCGCAGCTCACGTCGATCCGCACGATCGACAACAAGGACACGTGCCTCGGCACGATCGTCGGCGAGGTCCACTACGACTCCACCTTCTTCTCGGGCGGCCTCTGGAGCGCGCGCCAGTCGCTCGCGCAGGGCGATCGGGCCAAGTTCGACGCCGCGATCTACAAGGCGATGCTCGCGAACGCGAAGGACGGGGACCTCGGCTACGAGGACGCGGTGAACCTCTTCCTCGCCGTGCTCGACAAGGATTTCCCCGCGGGAGGCACCGCGCTCCGCACGGAGATGAAGGACAAGCGCGGGATCCTCCCCGAGTGCAGCCGCATCTTCGACTGGAAGGGCACCGCCATCGCGGCTCCGACCGGGCTCGGTTCGCCGGGCGCGTTCGACGCGCAAGGCACGAACGCATTCGGCAGCAAGGTCGCTCTCGCGCCCGGCATGCTCCAGGTGAAGCTCGATCTGACGACCACTCCGGCGACCGCCGCGCACGTGAAGTTCCAAGGGTCCGCGGCCGCGAGCGGCGGGCTCGGCGGCATCGGCGGCGGCGGAACGAAGTTCACGCCCGTCGTCCTCGTGAAGTTCGGTCAGCCGCTGACGTGGACGACGAAGGGCGCACTCGCCAGCGACGCGGACGTCACCGTGGACGCGACCGGGAGCGGCGGCGACGACCCGCAGACCTACACCGCCAACTTCGACGTGCCCGACGGCGTCACGAGCGTGTACGTGCAGATTGCAAACAAGGGCCAGAACGGCGGCAACTACGACGGGATCGAGCTCTCGATCGACGCGAAGGCCCCCGTGCCGCCGCCGACGCCGACGCCGCCGGTCGAGGAGACCGGCTGCTCCTGCCACGCGGCAGGCGCGCCCACCGGCAGCGGCGGAGCGCTCGCGCTCGCGGGCTTCGTGGGGCTCGCGTTCGTGGCCGCCCGTCGCCGCAAGCGCTGACGCGGGAGCCGCAAGGGGTGCGCCGCGCGCGCGCAGGTTGCACCCCGATCGCCGCTGGAAACCCCGGCTTGCGCGCGTGGCACGCCGGTCGCATTGGCGGCCGGCATGCGACCCGCCCTGCCCTTCGCCCTCGGTCTCCTCGGCGCCTTCGCCTGCACCCCGGCTGCGACGCAGCCGCCGAGCGCACCACCTCCGCCCCAAGCTCCCGTCCTCGCGGCGACCTCCGGCGCGCGGATCGCTGCGGGTCGGGGCGTGACCTGCGCCGTCACCGAGGATGGGCGCGTCCGCTGTTGGGGTCGCAACGACTTGTCCCAACTTGGTACCGGCTCGCGCTCCGACTTCCAGAACAAGCCCGCGTTGGTCGCCGATCTCACCGACGTGGTGAGCGTGGGCGTCGGTCTGGCCCAAGCATGCGCGCTGACCAAGGGCGGTCGCGTCGCGTGTTGGGGGAAGAACGAGACCGCCGGTGACGAGCAGCACGCAGTGCGCGGCTTCCCGGCGACCGTCGTCGAACGCGACGCGAAGCTGCTCACCGTCGGCGGGCGCCACGCCTGCATCGTCACCACCGCGGGCGCTGCGCAGTGCTTCGGCTGGGGCAGCGACGGGCAGCTCGGCACCGGCACCCCCAACTCGACGAGCGATGCGAAGGCCGTCGCCGGGCTCGGAGCCGGCGTTCTCCTCTTGTCCGCCGGCGAGGAGCACACCTGCGGCGTCACCCAGGGCGGCAAGCTCCAGTGCTGGGGCTCGGCGCGCTACGGACGGCTCGGCAACGGCTCGAGTCAGACGTACGCGGGCTCGCTCTTCCCGATCGACGTCGTCGGGATGAAGGCGGACGTGGCGAGCGTCGCCGCCGGCGGCGATCGCACCTGCGCGCTCTCGAGCAAGGGCGCCGTCACGTGCTGGGGCCGGTGGAAGCCCGGGCGGCCGCTCTCCGACGCGCAGCCGACCGAGATCACGGCGACGCCGCTCGAGATCGCAGGGCTCGAGCGCGGCGTCGATGCGATCACCGTCGGCCACGCCCACGCTTGCGCGCTCATGCACGGCGGCAACGTGAAGTGCTGGGGCTGGAACGAGCGCGGCCAGCTCGGCAACGGTGCGGTCGCCGACTCCGAGACGCCGGTCGACGTGCGTGGGCTCGGCGACGCCGTCGCCATCGCCGCCGGCGATCTGCACACGTGCGCGCTGCGGCGGAGCGGCGCCGTCTCGTGCTGGGGTGACAACGGCTTCGGTCAGCTGGGCGACGGGACGACGAAGGACAGCCCCACGCCAGTGGAGACGAAAGACTGAGCGCGCGCTTCGAGACCGTCAGAGCAGCTTGAAGCTCGCGCGGTAGATCAGCATCACCCAGAGCGGCAGGCGCAGCACCTGGAAGCCGAACTCGTCGTCGCCCGGACGCACGAGCACCTGGAGCGACAGCAGATCGTCGCGGTGCTTGATGCCGAGGCGCACGACGTACATGAGCCCGGCCGAGACCTCGTTCGTGCGCGAGGTCCCGCGCGGCATGTTCATCCACCGGACGTAAGGGCCGAGCGCGCCGAAGTACCGGTTGCGGAAGAACAGCACCGCGTCCCCGCGGTAGAGCACGCCGCCGTCGTGGATGTTCGTGTTGAACCAGTCGAACGAGTTCTCCGGCGCTCCCTCCCAACGCACGGCGTGGTTCGTGACGAACCACAGGCTCTCGAGCGGAACGACGAGTCGGAAGCGCCCCTCGGCCCACGGCCACGTCTCGGCAGAGAAGCTCTTCGCGCTGTCCTCGTCCAACCGCTGCTGCCGCGTGACGAGCGTGTCGCGGGGGCCGTCGTACGTGCGCCACACGTCGCGAACGCCGAAGCTCGCGCCGAAGGTGAAGAGAAAATACCGGATGTCGACGTGACCGGCGATCTCGCCGTAGCCGAGGCTCCCGAGCGTGGTGAGGCGAAGGCCGAAGTGGCCGTACGACTCGTCCTCGATCGGGAGCCGGCCCTCGAGCGTCGCTTGGGCGCCGGCCGTGAACGCATCCCCATGGACCCAGAGCCCCTTCTTGGGCGGATCCAGCATGTAATCGCGAGGCTGCGGTGGAACCGCGAGGGCGCTCGCCGGAAGGAGAAGCGCACCTACGATCCCTACCCAGGTGGGACGCATTGCCCCACTCTACACCGTCAGCGGCAGCGCGCGCAGGTCATCGCTTCGTGGAGGGGGACGGGGCGCGGCTCGACGTGGCGCTCCTCGTCCCGCGCGCTCAGCCCGATCGGCAAGCCGGCCCAGCGATCGTTGCGCGCGGTCACGGCGCGCTCACTCGTCGCATCGGCGCCGCCCGCGACGATGCCGCCGCCACCACCACCACCGACGGAAGCTCCATCGCGGAAGGTGGCGCATCCCGTCCCGAAGGAACCGAGGGCGAGAGCGACGACGAGGACGATGGCGTTGGGCTTCATGTTCATGGTCTCCATGCCCCAGACGATGCGCGCGCAGCGTCCACGCCACGTCATTGCGGCGTCATCGTTGCGTCACCACCCCGGGACGGAGGGTGTTCGCGCCACCGGGCCGAAAATTTCAAAGCTGCTAACCTGCGACGCCGTGCGACGGCACCCTCGCCTGCGATCGATCCTCGCTGCCTCCGCGCTCGCGCTCGGGTTGCTCGCGTCGCGCACCGCTTCGGCCGACGTTCATTGGGACGTGTCGCTCGGGGCCGGCGTCCAGAAGCGCGTGATGATCCAGAAGGTCGGGGACGACGCAGGCTTCGGCCCGTCGCTCTACCTCGATGGGCACGTCGCGCTCTTCCCGCTCCTTCGCGTCGGCGCGTACGTCACCGGCGAGCTCTCTCCGCAAGGCGGAGTCCCGATGCGCGAGATGCTCGCCGCCGGCGCCCGCATCAAGATCACGCCGCCGTGGCCGCGCGGCAACGCGCGCATCTACGCGTCGCTCGGGGTCGGCTGGGTGGGTGTCTACGCGCCGAGCTACCAGCTCACTCTCACCGATCCGAACGGCAAACGCGTCCCGGGCACGATCGACGGCGCTGGCGGCGGCTTCCTCGAGATCCCCGTGACGTTCGGTGTACTCTACAAGGTTCGCAAGCCCGTCTTCCTCTACGCCGAGCTCTGGGCCCGCTTCGGCATGGGTTTCGTCGGCAGCTACTACGGCGGTGGGGGCGGCGGCCGACAGATCGTGACCCCCGGCTTCGAGGGGCAAGTGCTCGCTCCGGCAGGCCAGGATCTCTTCGCGGTGGGGTTGGCGCTCGGGTTCGGCTTCGATTTGTAGGCTAGGCTGGAGGACCCGCGCATGCAGACCCCGGCCTCGGCCGACCCCCCGCAGCCTCCGAAGAAGAAGAGCGAGCGCCCTCCCCCGCCCACGCTCGTCGGCTCGGTGTTGTCCGGGCGCTACCGGCTCGAGCGGATCCTCGGCGAGGGCGGGATGGGCGCGGTCTACCTCGCCGAGCACACGCTCATGCGCAAGCGGCTCGCGGTGAAGGTGCTCCACCCCGAGCTCACGCGCGTGCCGGAGGTGCTCGCGCGCTTCGAGCGCGAGGCGATGGCAGCCGCCCACATCGAGCACCCCAACGTGGCCGCCGCCACGGACTTCGTCAAAGCCGAGGACGGCAGCTACTTCTTGGTCCTCGAGTACGTCGAGGGGCCGAGCCTGCGCGACGCGATCGCGAAGGGGCCGATGCCGCCGAAGCGCGCGGTCCACATCGCGACCCAGATCGTGTCGGCGCTCGCGCGCGCCCACGGGCTCGGCATCGTCCACCGCGATCTCAAGCCCGAGAACGTGATCCTCGCCCCGCGGGACGACGATGCCGACTTCGTGAAGGTGCTCGACTTCGGCATCGCCCGCGTGCCGATGGGCGATGACGGAACGCCCGGCTCGTCGCTGACGAAGGCCGGCATGGTCTACGGCACCCCCGAGTACATGGCGCCCGAGCAGGCGCTCGGCCAACCCGTCGACGGGCGCGCCGATCTCTACGCCGTCGGCGTGATGCTCTTCGAGATGCTCTCGGGGCGGCGCCCCTTCGACGACGAGAGCAAGGTGAAGCTGCTCGGCAAGCACCTCACCGCGCCGATCCCCTCGGTCCGCGAGAAGGCGCCCGTATCGCCCGAGCTCGACGCGGTCGTCGTGAAGCTGCTCTCGAAGGACGCCGGCGATCGCTACGCGGACGCGAAGGATCTCATCGCCGCGCTCGGCGCGGTCCCGCTCGACGGCACGCCGGCGCCACCGCCGTCGCGCGGGTCGCTGTCGGGGGCCTCGGCGACGATCGCGTCGATCCCGACGCCGCTGCGCACGCTCGCGAACGAAGCGCAGCAGATGTCGCCGCGCTTCCTCGCCATCGCGGGCGGCTCGCTGGCAGCGCTGCTGGGGCTGGTCGTCGTCATCGCGCTCGTGGTCCGCGCGAAGTCGGGCGGGACGACCTCGGCCGACGCCGGGACGAGCGGCGCCGCCGCCAGCGCGGTCGCATCGGCCGCTGCGGTCGACGATCTGCGGAAGGCCGACGCGCTCGTGCAGAGCGGCGATCGCGAGCACGCGCTCGCCATCCTCGAGGGCCTCCAGGCCAAGGACCCGAAGCGCCCCGACGTCGCCCATCGTCTATTTGCACTCTACAACGAGCGCGGCGACGACAAAGTAGCGATGGCCCAAGCCAGCGTCTGGCTCGACGGCGACCCGTCCGCGAAGGGCGACGACGTCCTGGTCGCGGCCGCCAAGCGCGCGGCGACCGGCAAGGAAGCGCCCGACGCCGCCATCACGATCCTCGAGCAGTGCGGGCCGAAGGGGATCGACGCGCTGTACGATCTCGCGTACGCGAGCAGCGCCCCTGCGGCCGCGGCGCGCGCGCAGAAGTCGCTCGCGAAGAAGGAAGTGCGGGAGGCCGCGTCGCCCCCGGTCCAGGTCCTGCTCGAGCTCCGTCGCGCGGGGACCTGCGACCAGAAGCACGCCGCGGTCGTCCACGCAGAGACCGCTGGGGACGAGCGCGCGCTCACGCTCATGGCGCCGCTCGGGGCGACGCGCGGCTGCGGGTTCGCCGGGTTCAAGGACTGCTTTCCCTGCTTGCGCGACGGCTCGCTGACCAAGGCGCAAACCGCGATCAAGGCGCGCGCGAAGGCGCCCTGAGCCGCCTTCAGCTGCCGAGGAAGCGCTCTCGGTTCGCGCCCACGAACGCGACGTAGTCCTCGCTCGGCAGGTTCGGCGCGATCTCGCCCGAGGCCACGCACGCCTCGAGCTTCTTCTTGATCTCGCCCACGAGCCGCGACGGCGGCAGCGCGAACGCCTTCATGATCGCATCGCCCACGCCGGTCGGGAGCGGCGGGACCTTCGCGTCTTCCGCCTGGATCGTGCGGATGCGCTCCGCGAGCTCGCTGATCTGCGAGAGCCCCTTCTTCTTCTTCTCGGGGCGCTTGGTCGTGATGTCGGCGCGCGCCAGGCACAGCAGATCGTCGAGGTGATCGCCCAACTCGCGCGCGAAGCGGCGCACCGCGCTGTCGGTCCAGCTCGGCTCGTATTGGTTCGCGCGCAGGTGATGCAGGACGAGGAACCGCACCGTCGACTGGAGCGCCGGCTCCGGCCCGAAGAGACCCATTCGCCGCTCGAGCTTGTCGAACATGCGCGCCCCGACCTCGGCGTGACCGAAGAAGTGCACCTTCCCGTCGGGCGAGATGCTGCGCGTCTTCACCTTGCCGATGTCGTGGAAGAGCGACGCCCAGCGCACCTCGAGCCGCGGGACCGCCTGCCGCACGACCTGCTTCGTGTGCTTCCAGACGTCCTTGTGGCGCCACTCGCCGTCGCCGAAGCCGACCATCGCCTTCACCTCGGGGAAGAAGGCGTCCAGCGCACCGTTCGCGAGGAGGGCGTCCAGGCCCGCCTCGGGATCCGACCCCATCACCACCCGGTCGAGGCGGCTCCGCAGTGCCGCCGCGTCCAGCCGGGCCAGCTGTGCAAAATCGTCACGCTCCGCGAAGAGGAGCAGCCCGCCGCCCGGCTCTCCGGGGAGAACCTCCGCCCGCTCCGCCACACGCGCCGCCTGCTCCAGCGCGTCCATGGCGCGGCTCGTGGGAGAACTGGATCGGGCTTCGAAGCTCGTGGTCATGTCGGGGGCGGGCGTCTATCATATCAGGACGTGCCGAGCACGCTCTTGGAGGGATCGATGCCGCATGACCACCGACGCAGCACCCCGACGATCATGACGTTGGCTCTCGCCGCGCTGGGCGCCGGCGCGATCGGTTGCGGCGGGGCGACCCCGTCCGATCTCTTCGGCACCCCACCCGACGCCAGCATCGACGTGCAGCCGATCGACGCCGGAAAAGACGTCCGCGCCGACGCGGACAAGCCCGACACCGGGCCGCCGCCGAGCCCGATCATCGCGTGCGGGCCGCCGATCAACCAGCCGCAAGCCAAGTGCGACGCGACCAAGAAGGAGTACTGCTGTCGCCGGGGCGACGCCGATCCCTTCAAGTACAACTGCGAGACCGATCCGACGTCCTGCAACGATCCCAACTCCGTCTCGATCCAGTGCTCGAGCAGCCAGAACTGCGCCGCGATCGGGCTCATCGGGAGCGTCTGCTGTGGGACGCTCGTCGGTACGGGCGGTGGCGGCAGCGTCATCGTCGGCACGCAGTGCACGTCGGTCTCGAACTGCACGTCCGGCGGCAGCGTCGGAAAGACGATCCTCTGCGATCCAGGGGCGCCGAACAATTGCCCCAACGGCGGAACCTGCAAGCTGAGCGCACAAACGATGCCCGGCTACTACCTCTGCATCTAGAACCCGTCGTTGCGGGGCGGCGTTCGGTGGGGCAAAATCCGCCGCATGCGGTCCTTGCTTTGGCTGAGCGCAGTCGCGCTCGTGATGGTGGCTTGCGGCGGCGCGCGCGAGACGGATCTCCAGGGCACGCCGCCCGGGAACGACGCGAGCACCACGGTCGACACGGGGATCGATCCCGGTGAGGACGGGGGCACGAGCGAAGACGCCTCTCCCGGCGAAGACGTCGTCGTCATCGTCGATGCGAGCAAGCCGGACGTCGCGCCGCCCTACAAGGATCCGGGCATCTGGTGCGGCCAGAGCTTCTGCACGCCCAGCACGCAGTACTGCTGCAACGACAAAGACTTCCAACAGAACCCGACGTACGTGTGCCAGGCGACGAGCACGATCGCCGGCTGCGTCCTCGGCGTGAAGGTCAGCTGCGACAGCCAGGCCGATTGTCCGTCGAGCCAGATCTGCTGCGGCGGTCTGCAGAACGGCTCCTACGACGAGGTGTCGTGCAAGCCGACGTGCACCGGCGTCGTGAACTTCCGCAACCAGATCCGGTTCTGCGATCCGAAGGCACCGGTCGACGAGTGCAAGCAGCAGAACCAGCAGTGCAAGCTGAGCAACGCCCTCAAGGGCTACTACGTCTGTCAGTGAAGGAGCCCCCGATGCGCGCGCACTTCCTTGGCCCGATCGCAATCATGGCCGCGGCGCTCGTCGCTTGCGGCGGCGCGACCGAGAGCGATCTCTTCGGCACGCCCAACGGCTCGTCCGGCAACGACGCATCGACCACGAAGGACGCCACGTCCGGGAACGACGGCGGCGTCACTCCCGACGATGCCACCGTGACGCTCGACGCGACACCGATCATCGACGCGACGCCGCTCCCCGACGTCAGCGTGATCGACTCCGGCCCGACGGACCCCGGCACGCTCTGCTTCACGCCCTCGCAGACCTTCTGCAAGAACGAGAGCGAGCTCTGCTGCATCAAGCAGCAAGGGTCCACGTGCATCGCGTCGAACACGGCGAGCTCGTGCGTGACGACGAAGATGTTCTGCGACAACAGCGACTCCTGCAAACAAGGCGAGGTCTGCTGCGGCTCGATCATCAACAACGGGCAGGGCAACTTCTACACGGAGATCAAGTGCAGCGCGTCGTGCAACGTCACGGCGCAGCAGATCCCCGGCCAACGCCGCTTCTGCAACCCCGCACACAACCCGGATGACTGCGCCGTGCACGGGCTGACGTGCAAGCAGAGCGGGCTCCTGCCCGGCTACTACATCTGCCAGTGAGCCACGGTCACTTCTGCGCCGCGAGCTCGGCGATCTCGGTCGTGGTCAGTCCGCGGTTGTAGATCCGCACGTCGTCGAGGCGCCCGGCGAAGAAGTTCTGGTTGTCGCCCGAGCAGCCGGCGCGGAGCGTGACCGAGTCCTTGGCGAACGGAACCGACGGCGCGGGGAGCGTCCCCCGCTGCACGCCGTCGAGGAAGACCCGGAGCCCACCGGACGGCTGATACTGCATGAAGACGTGATGGACCTCGCCCGCCGCCACCGCCGCGGGCTGCGAGCTCGCCGTGGCCGTCCCTCCATCGCCGTTGGGCATCGACAGGACGAACCGCGTCGGGCTCAGCTCGACCGAAGCGCGCCACCCGAGCGCGGCGGGGTTCTGCGTCTTGCCCAGGAGGAAGTAGCGCGGCCACGTCGTGCTGACCGTCGCGATCGTGGCGAAGAAGGCGACGGCGAAGGGCCCGGTGCCGTCGAAGTCGAGCGTCGCCACGGCCGGGAACACGATGCACGTCCCCTTGCCGTCGAGGTCGAGCGCTCCACCGCCGATCCCTCCGCCCGCCCACGACGCGGTGCCGTTCACGACCGCGTCGTAGCCGTTGCCCGAGCAGTCGTGGGCGACCGCTCCGCTCGTCTCGTCGAGCGGGTACCACGCCACGAGCCCGTTCGTGACGATCGCCGACTTCGGACACGACGAGCCGCCGTCCGCTGTCACGAGCGCGTCGACCGCGACGTCCGCCGCAGCGGCATCGGGCGCGCCGCCGCCGAGGCCATCGAGCGTCGGGAGCAGGCAAGCGACGAGCGGGGCCACGACCACCGCGGCGACCGCAGCGGTCCGCACGAGCTGCGCGGTGCCCCACCCGTCCGAGCTCACGCCACCCGCGCCGTCTCTTTCGGGGCGATCGACGAGGTGCTCGCGCGTTCCATCTCCGGGAGCGACTCCTCGCTGAAGTTGCGGAGCTCCTCCGACACGGAGCGCAGGTACTGCTGCTTCACGTGGAACGGCAGGAACGCGCTCTTGAAGCCGCTCAGGATGATCTGCTTGAGATCCGAAAGGCCCAGGCCCATCTGCGTGTGGCACAGCCAGAGCTCCTTCGAGACCGACGTGTCGGTCACGAGCCGGTTGTCGGTGTTGACCGTCACGCGCAGGCCGAGGTTCACGTAGAGCTTCAGCGGGTGGCTCGAGAGATCGCGCACCGCGTTCGTCTGCACGTTCGACGACGGGCAGCACTCGAGCGGGATGCGGTGGTCGTTCACGTAGTGGAGGAGATCGCCGTTCTCGCGGAGCCGGCAGCCGTGACCGATGCGGTGCGCACCGCAGGTGTGGACCGCCTGCGCGATCGACTCGGGGCCGTACGCCTCGCCGGCGTGGATGGTGACGTTGATGTTGTTGTCGCGGACGAGCTGGAACGCGGCGCGGTGGTGCTTGGCCGGGTGATCGTACTCGGCACCTGCGAGGTCGAAGCCGACGACGCCGCGGTTCTTGTACGCGACGGCGAGCTCGGCCATCTCGAGCGAAGACTCGGGCGAGACGTTCCGGATGCCGCAGATGATGAGGTTCGACTCGATCCGGTGCTCCTTCTGCGCCGCGCGAAGGCCGGCGAGAACCGCCTCGACCACGCGCGTGAGCGACAGCCCACGCCGGGTGTGGAGCATCGGGGCGTAACGCACCTCCATGTAGCGGACGTTCTCCTTCGCCGCGTCTTCGGCGAGCTCGTACGCGATCCGCGTGAGCGCATCCTCGGTCTGCATCACGCGAAGGGTCACGTCGAACGCCTTCAGGTACTCCACGAGCGAACCGCAGTTCTTGCCGAGGTTCATTGCCAGGCGGAGGCCCGCTTCGTCGTTCGCGGGCAACTCGACGCGCTGCCGTTCGGCGAGCTCGAGGATGGTGCGGAGCCTGAGCGAACCGTCCAGGTGGACGTGCAGGTCCGTCTTGGGGAGCTTTTCGACCAGCTCCAGGGGAATCGACTTTGCCATGGCAAAGCGTACCATGATTCAGCGTGATTCGGTCGCATCGGCTCGTACACGCACCCCGGTTGGGTGCGTACCTGACGACACATGCGCTGGTGCACCCGCGCCTGCGCCTTCATGCCGTGCGCAACGCGAACGTCGTCTCCGAGGACGCGCTGCTCCTCCGCGCGTTCCACCGCGCGGGTGCGATCGGGCGCCCCATCGTCACGCTCGTGCTCGACGGGATCGGCACGGTCCGCGCCTACGACCACGAGGCCCGCGCGGGTGCGGGGGACCTCCTGGCGATGGACTACAAGGGCGCGATCTCGATGCGGCAGGAAGGGGCGCGCTACGAAGCGCTCGCGTTCGAGTGGGATCCGGAGCTGCTCGGTCCGCGCCCGAAGGCCTTCCACCAATGCCGCCTCTCGAGCGCCGTCGTCGCGCGCGCGCGCTCCCTCTGGACCGCGCTCGTGAACGATCAAGCCACGCCGGAGGAGATCGTGACGGAGGTCGTGAAGCTCTTGGCCGAAGGCGGCGTCGCGCTCCGCGTGCCGACGGCGGACGAGCTCGACGATCCGGTCCTCCCGAGCACGGCGCGGATGGCGCGGGCGCTCGATCTCGCGCTCTCGAACCTCGAAGGGCAGCCGATGACGGCCGACCTCGAGAAGCTGCTCGGGCTCTCGGCGCGTCAGGTCAACCGACTCGTCCAGGCGTTCAACGCACGCTACGGCTTCAACTCGGTCGGCTGGCGCGACACGCGCAACCGGCGTCGCCTGATGATGGGCGCGACCTTCATGACCGCGCCGTCCGCGACGGTCGCGCAAGTCGCCAAGATCGTCGGCTACCGGTCGCCGACGGCGTTCGCCCGTGCCCTCGCGGACGCGGGGCTCCCTCCGCCGCGCGCCATCCCGGACGTCGTGCGCGAGCTCGCCGCTCCGCAGCGGCTGAGCGCCTGACGTGTACCAACTTCGTCCCGTCGCGCCGGAGCTCCGGCCCTGGGTCGAGCACTACTGGTTCGTCACACCCGATGGGAACGCACCCGTCGAGCTCCGCGTCGACGTGTTCGTCGATGCGCGCGCCGATCTGATCTTCAACCTCGGCGCCCCCTACGTCCGCGAGATCATCGGCGGCCGGCGCGTGAAGCACGCGAAGTCCAACCTCGACGCGCAGCGGCTCGTCCCGATCCGGATCGTGCAGCACGGGCTCGTGCGGACGACCGGCGTTCGCTTCCACCTCGGCGGGCTCGGTGCGTTCGGCCTGCGCGCGCTCCGGAGGTGGACGGATCGCACGCCTTCGCCCTCCTCCGTCTTCGGCGCGGGCGCGGCGAAGCTCGAGCGCGACCTCGCCCGCACGAAGGACCTCGATCGGCAGGCGAAGCTCCTCGACGCGTTCTTCCTGGAGCGGCTCGCGGTCGGCGGCTCGTTCGCGACCTTCCGGCGCGCGCTCGATGCGCTCGTCCGCTCCGACGGCACTGCGACGGTGGAAGCCGTCGCCGCCGAGGCCGGGCTCGGCGTGCGGCACCTCGAGCGCGCCTTCGCCGAGCACTTGGGGATCGCCCCGAAGACCACAGCGCGCGTGCTCCGCTTCCAGCGCGCGCTCCGGATGCTCATGCGCGATCCGGGGTGCACCCTCGCCGACGTCGCGGCGACGGCGGGCTACTTCGATCAGGCGCACTTCGTCCGCGACTTCAAGCGAATGACCGGCGGTGTCCCACGGGGGTACCGCGGGTACTACCCGCCCGAGGGCCCCGCGGACTTCGCCCCCAACGTCGTCGTGTTCGTACAAGACGCGAAGACGCGTCGCTCGCGAGGATGACCGCATGGCGAAGCACTGGTCCGGCAAAGGCACGAAGGAAGACCCCTGGAAGCTGAAGACGCCGCCGCTCACGTCGGAGTACGTGATGTGGCGCGACGACGAGTCCGACCCGCCGCTCCTGATCTGCCAGGTCGGGAGCACCAAGCTCACCTACCTGGCGCGCGCGCTCGACGACCTCCCCGCGATGCTGAAGAAGCACGGGGACTGGATGGTGCTCGGCGCCGCCGACGAGCAGAAGACGCCGGCCGAGGGAACGGTCGAGGCGTGGGGACGCGCGAAGTCGAACCCCGTCGGCGGCTTCTACGGGCAGAAGAAGGGCCTCCGGGGTCGCTTCGCGCTCTATGTCCCACCGCTGCTCGAGGCGCTCGGCAAGGTCGAGCTCGAGCACGCGCCGAAGAACAACCGCGTCCGCGCGAAGTGACTCAGCCCGCCGCCGGTGCGCGCGCCGGGCGAAGCGTGCCGCCGGTGAGTCGGTTCGCGAACGTGCTCATCGTGTAGGCGCCGAAGCCGAGCACGATCTCGAGCGCTTGCGCGCGCGTGTAGCCGGCGGCGAGGAACGAAGCCCATACGTCGGGGGTCACGTCGCCGCGCGTCCGCAGGAGATCCTCGGTGAACGCGACGAGCGCCGCGGAGCGCGCGTCGGCGGGGGCCTTCGCCGCGAGGATCGCGGCGCCGACCTCGGCCCCTCCGGCCTGCGCGAGGAGGCGCTGGTGCATCGCGATGCAGACCTCGCACCCGACGTCCCGCGCGAAGGTCAGGATGACGGACTCCTGCTCGAGCGGCGTGAGCGTGGTGTGTTTGAAGGCGTCCGACAGCGCCATGAACGAGCGGTAGAGCTCGGGCGAGTGCGCCATCCGCGCGACGACGGAGGGGACGACACCGAACGAGGCCTTCGTCTCGTCGAGGATGGCGCGCGCGGGCGGGGCCGCCGTGCGAGGGTCGAGGTCTTCGAAGCCGTGATCGTGATGGGTGGTCTGCATGGGTTCCTCTTTGATTGTCATTGCAACTATCTGAGCAAAAAAATCAGCCGTCGAGAGCCTCGACCATCCGACGCAGCGTTCGGCGGGTGGTCTCGAGATCGGCGCGCGAGACGTGCCGCTCGAAGCTCTCCACCAGCTCCCGGACGACCGGCACGAGCGTGGTCCGCGCCTCCTGCCCCTTCTTCGTGAGGAGCACGACCCGCGTCCGCCCATCCTCGGGATCGGTCCCGCGGCGCACCAGCCCGCGCGACGCCATCGAGCTCACGATCCGGCTCGTGGTCGGAGCATCGCGCACGATCGCCGCAGCCAGGTCGGCCTGGGAGCGACCGTCGCGCTCCCAGAGCCGGACCAGGACCATCCATTGCTCGGGCGTGAGCTCGAACCCGTGCTCGCGGAACGCGCGGTACATCGCGCGCCGCGCCCCCTCGTAGAAACGGTTCACCCAGAACGCGAGCGCGTTCTCGAGGACGATCGCGTCGCCGCGGAACTGATCCTTCATCGTGCTTCGAAGGTGGATCGCTCCGGGATAGTTGTCAATGCAATCTTTTTGACCCCGACCCACGCGGAGAGGGTCGCGTAGGCCAGGAGCGAGACCGAGCCGAGCGGCAGGCACGCGAGCGCGAAGGGCCAGAACGGGAGCTTCTTCTCGCGTGCGTCGCGCCGCATCCAGGTGCCGGCAACGAAGAGCGCGATGCAGAGATCGAGGAACTCCTGGCCGCTCCAGCCGCCTTGGAGCGGGAGCGTGAAGGCCTCGACGAAGCCGCGCTCCCAGGTGACGCCGAGCGAGTAGACGGTGAAGACGACGAAGACGATCGTGACGCCGATGGCACGCAGCATGGGGACCTCCGTGATGACGCACCAACGATGGGGCGTCGGCATCACGCCCTCAATGACGTCGGAGGTCATGAAAGGCCGGATCAGGGGAGCTTCGCGAGCTCGGGGTCGCTCGGGAGAAGACGCTTCACGAGCGCCACGACCGCTGCCCGATTCGGCTGGAAGTTGCTCCGCCAAATCGTCCGGCGGTGGCCCGCGCCCAACCCGTCGTGCCCGACGAAGAGGACGTTGCAGGCGAAATCGAAGAACAGCTCGGCGGCCTGCTCCTCCGGCACCCCCGTGCTCGCGGGCCTCCGGAGCAGACGCAGGCCGACCCAGGTGCGCATCCGACACTCGTCGGCGATGTGCTCGTCGAACCCCGTCGGCGAGCGGAGGAGCGCCACGAGCGCCGTCAGGTCGGCGGCCCCGATCGGGTGCGCGCTCCCCGCGCGAACGGTCAGTCCCAAAATGGTACCGACCTTCGGGGGCGCCGCGGCTTCCCAGTCCCCAGCGGGCTCATCCAAGCGCATCGCGACCCCGCTCACGAGGTCCTCGGTGACACCGAAGCGGCCGAGCGCCTCTGCCTCGGTGGGGAGCTCGAACGCGGGGCCGGCGAGCGAGGCGCCGCCGCACGCCGACACGACCCACCGATGCCGTCCGCTCAGGAACGAGTTGCTCAGGCACGCATCGTTGCACTGAGCGTTGCAGAACCATCCGCTCAGCGGTTGGGGGTGGAACGTGTCGTGCGGCTGGATGGTGACGCAGGCACCCGGCTTGTCGCCACAGGACTCGACGAGGCGCAAGCCGCGGTCGCCGTGGCCCTCGCCGTCGATCCCGTCCAGCTTGATCCACGCGCCGCTCGCGTCCTCGCGCTCGATCACGGGGCGCACGGCGAGCTGGACGGGCGCGTTGCCCGTGTTCTGGATCGCGAGCGTGCCCGGGAAGACGTTCGTGAGCACGACCGTGCTCGGCGCGGGACCGCTCGCGGAAGGCGCCGGGGCGTGGGGTACTGCCGCTGCGGAGGCGGAGGCCGGTGCGCCGGCGTCGGGTTGCGCCGTCGATCGCCCGCACGCGATCAGGACCAACGCGAGGGCCGCACAGCCGGAGGCGAACGAGGAGGTCACCCGCCAGGAGCGTAGGGGATCCCGTTCGAGGCAGGGGCCAAGAATGCTAAGAACCAGACATGCTTCGCGTGCGGGTCGTCGCGCTCGGGATCCTCGGCCTCGTGCTCGCGTGCCGCAGCGATCCGCCGCCTCCCGTCCCCGAAGACGACGCCGGACCGACGGACGTCCTGCCGACGAACGACACGAGCGCGTGCGCGCTCTCCGAGCCGCTCGACCGGGGCGGGTTCGACCCGAGCGTCGCGCTCCCCGCGAGCGGCTCGGTCGTGCAGGACAAGGCGTTCCTGCTCGCGTCGGTCCTCAGTGACCCCGCGATCGTCACCGCGCTCTCGGCGGATGCGACGCTCGAGCCGTTGCGCAAGGATCGGGAAGCGCGCCTGCGCGGCGCGAGCGCCAAGTGCGGCGTCACCCCGGCGTGCTACCGCACCGAGCTCGCGTTCGGAGACGGCGACGTTCAAACCATCGCCACCGCGCTCCCGGGTGCGCTCGGCGCGAAGCTCGCCGACGTCGTGAAGGTCCTCCGCGCGTCGGGGCACTTCGTGCTCCACGCGAAGAGCGACGACCCCACGTTCGTGGCCGAGGCGTGGAGCGACACGGCGCGCGCGTTGAACGCCACGTTCGATGGGTACGCGGCGTCCCTCGATGGCGCGGCGCTCGGCGCCGTCGTGGACGGCGTCTCGGCGGCGCACCCGAGCGCGATGCCGTTCTTCGCGCCGCTGCTCGGGGTCGATCTGGCCGCGCTGGTGGCGCAGAAGCGCGACGAGGCGGCGCGCTACGAGCCCCTCGTGACGGGGGAGAACGCCGCGGCGCTCGCGAACGCGAAGACGGTCGATTGGAGCGCGTACCCGTACACGGTGATCCTCGTCCCCGGGCAGGGACCCGAGTCGTTGGACTACCCGATCAGCATCGGCTCCAAGACGCGCGCCGACCTCGCCGCGCGGCGGTGGCAGGCGAAGCTCGCGCCCTTGGTGCTCTTGAGCGGTGGACACGTCCACCCCGACCGCACGCCTTACTCCGAGGCGATGGAGATGAAGAAGTACCTGATGGGGACGAAGGGCATCCCCGAGAGCGCGATCTTGGTCGACCCGCACGCGCGCCACACCACGACGAACCTGCGCGACGCAGCGCGCGAGCTCTTCCGCTACGGCATCCCCGCCGATCGGCCGGCGCTGGTCACGAGCGACAAGTTCCAGAGCCTCTACATCGCGTTCGCGCTCGACGAGCGATGCAAGAACGAGCTCGGGTACACGCCGTACCGGATCGTGAAGCCGGTGACCGATACCGATTCGTGTTGGATGCCGAACGCGCTGAGTCTCGAAGAAGACGGACGGGATCCGCTCGACCCCTGAGCGCGTTCAGAACGCCGCCAAGATCCCGTCGAGCCCGTCCGCGTAGGGCGGCGTTCCCTGACACGAGTAGAAGACGTCCGTGTAGACGACCGTCTGGCCACTTCCGTGCGCGGTCAGCTTCACGACCGATTTGTCGGCGCCGCAGTTCCCGGGCGGCGCGACCTTCGCCTTCTTTAGCGCGTCCTCGACCGCGGTGAGCTCCTGCGTCGAGAGCACGCGATCCGTCTTCACGAGATCGTAGGGGACGTTCGGTGACGAGCTCGCGCAGACCTCGTCGTGAACGGCGCGCGTCTTCAGATCCAGATCGTGGCTCTGGTAGCCCATCTTGCACTTCGAGCCTTGCGGGGGCGGCGGAGCGAATCCCCCACCCTCGTCCACGATCGTGATCCGGTCGAGGCAGAGCCCGTAGAGCTGGGTCCCCGGCGTCTTCGCGGGGCACTCGAAGATCGGCGTCGTGTCGAACCCGGCGTCGGCGGGAGGGCCGTCGGCCTTGGCGTCCGTCGCGGCGTCGATGCCGTCGGCGACGGAGCCGCCGCACGCGAGCACGGGGGCGAGGAGAAGGAGCGAGAGAAGGGCCGTACGCATGATGAACCTCACTTCACGAGAAGCGCCGTGACGACGCCGTCGATGCCGGTGACCGGCGTACCGAAGCACGCGCTCACCTTCGAGTCGCCGTAGCCCACGTCCTTGCCGTTCGCCCGCACCACCATCGTGAGGGTCGGGCCATCGGACACGCACGCGGCGTCGTTCACGACGACCACGTTCTTCAGTGCCGACTTCACCCCGTCGAGCGAGGCCGGCGTCATCGTCGACGACGTCTTGGTCTGCTTGTTCGGCTGATTCGCGCCCGGGCTCGTGCACGTCGTGCGATCGAGCTTGCCGGTCACGAGGTCGAGCACCCACGTGTCACCGAGCACGCTGCACTCCGAGCCTTGCGGCGGCGGCGGGCCGAAGCCGCTCGAGAACTTGTTCACCGTGATGCCGCCGAAGCAGGACCCGTAGATGCTCTTGCCGATCTCGGTCGAGGGGCACGGACCGCCACCATCGCTCCCGGGCCCACCGTCGGTGGCGGAGTCGCCCCCGCCACCGGAGTCGGTACCCGAGTCGATCTCGTTCGCGACCGTTCCGCCGCAGGCCACGAGCCCAACCGCCAAACCGAGGATCAAGCCACGCATGCTCGATCCTCCTTCAAGCTTCGCGCCAAGATCGCTCGCCAAATTCACGAAGGATTTCAGCGGCTAGCGTGTGTCAGCCTGTGCCAGTCAGAGGCCCTTGAGCTCTTCGCACTTCGGGTCGAGCTTCCGCGCCTCGTCCACGTGCGGCTTCGCATCCGCCGGCTTGCCCTGCGCGATGAGGACCTTCGCGAGCATCGCGTGGACGGTCGCGGCGTCCTTCTGGGCCGGCTTGCACAGCAGTGCGGTCTCGAGCTCGAACTGCGCGCGCGGCAGGTCCTTCGTCTCGAGCAGCGCCTTGCCGTAGAGCTGGTGGATGTCCGACGAGTGGACGTCGACGAAGACCGCGCTCTCGCCGACCTTCACCGCCTCGGTCCACTGCTTCTGCTCCACGAGCATGCCGAGGTAGAGCGTCCACATGTCCTGATCGTGCTGCTCGATGAGCGTGTAGCGACGGAGGAGCGCGATCGTGTCGGCGTCGCGTTTGCCTTCGTCCGCGAGCATCGCGAGGTACTTCAGCGGCTCGGGCTGGGTCGGGTCGAAGCGGTAGGCGGCCTCGAGCTGGTTCTGGAACGCCGCGGTGTCCTTCTTCGTCTTCGCGAGCGCAGCGAGCTGCATGCGCACCCAGAAGCCGTCGCCCGACGCCTGGATGTTCCCGAGCGCACGCTCTTGGCGCGCCTTGTCGCCGAGCGCCTTCCCGACCCGGAACGACCAGAAGTTCGCGCGCGGGTTCTTCGGGTCGAGCTTCAGTGCGGCATCCAGCTCGGCGATCGCTTCGTCCTTCTTCCCTTCGTCGACGTACGACGCCACGAGATCGACGTGCGCGTCGACGTCGTTCGGCTTCTTCTTCACCGCGTCGAGCGCCTCGTCCAGCTCCTTCGGCTCGCGCTCGTCGGGGATGAACTGGCCCTTGTAGCGCTCGAGCCGCGCCGATGCCCAAGCCCGGAACGCCTTGTCGTAGTCGGCCGCGCTCACGCCGAACGCGCCCTGGATGACCTCGGGCGTGCGCTTGCCGGCGCCCCACAGCTTCAGCGCGTCGACGACCTTGTTCATGCCGTACGTCGCCACGCTGAAGACGAGCATCTGGCTCGCCGCGTAGTAGGCGACGGTCACGTCCTCGGCGTTGGACGCGTGCGTGAACGCGCGGTTCATGTCGACCGCGGTCGGCAGACGGTTCTTCGTGATCGCCAGGTAGAGCTCGGGATCGAGCTCGCGCTGCCACTCGGGGCGGCGCGCGATGGTCTCGTACTCGCTCAGCCCCTCGGTGAACCAACGCGGGACGTGGTTCTTCGAGATCTGGATCGCGAAGACGTGGCCGAGCTCGTGCCACACGACGTTGCCCCAGTTGAACGGCTCGGAGGCGGGGCTCATCGCGGCGACCACGCGCCCGAAGCACACGCCCTGGATGCCGATGTTCGGGAGACCGCTCGTGCGGATCGAGAACTGCTTCCGCGCATCCACCCAGCCCGTGTTGGGGCCGTACAGCTCGACCTGGATCGGGACGCTCGGGACGTAGCCGTAGCGCGCCTTCATCGACGCCCACGCTTCGCCGAGGAACGTCGGGACGTAGCGCTTGAGCACGTCCTCCTCGGGCTTGGGGTACCGGATCTTGAACGCGCCGTCCGCGACGAGATCGTACCCGGGGGCGATCGACTTGTCGTAGAGCTCGAGCGTGTTGTAGACGCGGACGTTGTACTTGTCCTTCGACCAACTCTGGTCGAGCGAAGCACGACCGCCCGTCTCGTCGCCGTTGCGCATCTGCGTGAGCCCGAGCTGCGCCCACGCCTTGCCGTCCTTCGGATCGACGGTGGTCGCCTCCTTCATCATCGTCACGATGTCGTCGTAACGGTGCTCCCACTCGGCGTACTCGCCGACGATCATGAAGAAGGTCGAGTACTGCGCGTTGCGCGTCAGCGCCTCTTTCTTCGCCGCCTGGTAGCCGGCCGGATCGTCGGAGAGGAACCGCGCGGCGGCCTTCAGCGCCCAGAGCTCGAGGTTGTCCGGATCGTTCTTGAGGCCCTCGGCGATGGCCTTCTCCGCGCCGTCGATGTCGGCGTCGCGCAGCTCGATCCCGGCGCGGATCGCGAACGCAGGCGCATAGCGCGGGTTCACCGCGAGCGCGTCCGCGATGAGCTTCTCGGCGTTCTCGAAGTCGAGCGCTTCTTCGAGCGTCACGCGCGCCGCCATCACGAGGGCGGCCGGGTTCTTCGCGTCCGCCTTCAGCGCTTGCTTCGCGTACTTCTTCGCGAAGTCGACGTCGAACTTGTCGAGGTAGGCCTCGGCCTGCCAGAGCGCGCGCCGCGCATCGGTCGGCGTCTTCGGCTCCGCCACGAGGAACGAGTGCGACGCGTCCTTGTACGAGCGCAGGAGGAACGCCGCGCGCCCGACCATCGCCATCCCCGGCCCGTCGGCATCGGTGATGGTGTCGTTGTTGTACTCGCGGATGATCTCCATGAGCGGGGCCTCGGCGTCGTCCCGCTTGCCCATCTGGATCAGGTACTCGCCGAGGAGCAGGCGCACCTCGCGCCCGGCGGGCGCCTTCTCGTTCACGTTCGCCTGCAGGAGCTTGATCGCGTCGTCGCGCTTGCCCCCGTGGAACATCATCTCCGCGCGGAGGACGACCGCCTCCACGCGCTTCGACGGCCCCGCCTGCGTGGCGTACTTCTCGGCGTCTGCGTTCTTCCCTTGAATCCACTCGAGCCGCGCGAGCGCGATCAGCGCGTTCGGCTGCTCGGCGCCCTTGATCGCGAGGAGCTGCTTCTCGGCTTCCGCGTAGTCGCCCTTGTGCGCGGCCTCGAGCGCCGCCGCGATCGTGCCGGGTGCGGCCGGAGCCGGTGCGCCTGCCGAGCCCGACGCTCCGGCCCGTGCGCTCCCGGCCGGCGGCGGCGCCGGACGATCGGCGAAGGCGGCCGCAGAGGGAAGAAGGACGACGAGCGAGAGGAACGGGAGAGCGGTCTTGATGCGCACGGGTGGAAGCTTAGACCAAACCTCGCTCAGATCGAGATCTCGTCCTTCGACCCGACCACGCGCCCCTGCTCGTCGAGGCGCAGCACCATCTCCACCGCATCTTCGCCGTCGGGGTAGTACTTCGGGCGCACGCCCATCGCCCAGAACCCGTGCGCGCGATAGAGCTTGATCGCCGGCACGTTCGAGCGGCGTACCTCGAGGAGAACGTGGCGGACGCCGTTCTCGCGCGCGTAACGGAGAACGACCTCGAGCAACGCGCGCGCGAAGCCGCGGCGCCGCTGCGCCGGACGCGTCGCGACGTCGAGGATGTGGAGCTCGTCGACGACGTGCCACGCGACGAGGAACGCGGTCGCCTTCCCCTTCGGCTCGCTCCGCGCGACCCAGAGCCGTGCCCACGCGCGCTCGAGCTCCTCGTGAAGGCGCGCGCCATCGAGCCGACCGCCGCCGCCGGAGCGGTCGAACGAGTCGCCCTCGATCTCCAGGACGTCTTCCACGTCGGCGGCGCGCATGGCCTCCACGACGATGCGCGCGCGCTTCTCGGGCATGACGCCCGGCATTGTAGACGATTGGAAGCGACGCGCGAGCGCGAAGCCGTGACCACGATGTAGGTGAACGCGTAGGTCGTGGGCGCGGCGTGGCTTCGCGTACGATCGCCGTGGTGGGAACGCGGGATCCGGACACGGTCACCCCGCCCGAGCTCTACTTCGGGCGGCGAACGTTGCTACGCGCTGCCGTCGTCACGGCAGGAGTGGTCGGCGTGGGTGCGCTGTACCGCAAGCTCAACGGTACGTCGCTCGCGATGGTGGAGACGAAGGCGCTCGCAGGCGTGACCTCCGCCGGCGAGGGCGCGATGGAGAACGGCTTCCGGATCGACGACCCGCCGACGCCGCTCGCGGCGATTGCACACTACAATAATTTCTACGAGTTCTCGACCGACAAGGATCGGGTGGCGGTCCTCGCAGAGGGGTTCTCGACCGCCGGTTGGAAGCTCGAGGTCGACGGGCTCGTGGAGCGCCCGCGCATCTTCGACCTCGACAGCCTTGCGAAGCTCGCGCCGCCCGAGGAGCGCATCTACCGCATGCGCTGCGTCGAGGCGTGGTCGATGGTGGTGCCGTGGGCCGGCCTGCCGCTCGCCAAGCTCTTGGCGGAGGTGGCGCCGCTCGGCTCCGCCAAGTACGTGCGGTTCGAGTCGCTCTACGATCCGGAGCGCATGCCGGGCCAGCGGGCGCGCGTCCTGCCGTGGCCCTACGTCGAGGCGCTGCGCCTCGACGAGGCGATGCACCCGCTCACGCTGCTCGCGACCGGCATCTACGGGCGCGAGCTCCCGCCGCAGGACGGCGCGCCGATCCGGCTCGTGGTGCCGTGGAAGTACGGGTTCAAGGGCATCAAGTCGATCGTGAAGATCTCGCTGGTCGAGGAGCGCCCGCGGACGACGTGGAACATCGCGGCGCCGAGCGAGTACGGGTTCTTCGCCAACGTGAACCCGGGCGTGGACCACCCGCGCTGGAGCCAGGAGACCGAGCAGCGGATCGGCGAGTCGGGGCGCCGCGACACGCTGATGTTCAACGGCTACGAGGCGCAGGTCGGTCACCTCTATCGCGGGATGGATCTCGTTGCGAACTACTGACCTCCCCCTCGCGCAGCGGCCGCCCGTGTTCGACGCGGCGTTCCTCCGGCGCCTCGTCTGGGCGATGGGGGCCACGCCCGCGTGCCTGCTCGCGTGGGATGCGGCGCGCCATGCGCTCGGCGTGAACGCGGTCGACTACGCGATCCGGACGACTGGCCTGCTCACGTTGATCTTCCTGACGCTCGCGCTCCTCGTGACGCCGCTCCGGAAGCTCACCGGCTTCGCTGCGCTCGTCGCTCCGCGGAGGAGCCTCGGGCTGTTCGCGTTCTTCTACCTCGTCCTCCACTTCGCGCTCTTCTTCGGCTTCAACCGGGGCGCGAGCGTCTCGAGCACGGTCCACGAGATCGTGATGCGCCGCTACCTGCAGCTCGGCACGCTCGGGCTCCTCCTGATGATCCCGCTCGCGCTCACCTCGACCGACGCGATGGTGCGCCGGCTCGGCGCCAAGCGCTGGAAGCGACTTCATCGGCTCGCGTACGTCGTCACCGCGCTCGGCTGCGTTCACTACGTGCTCCTGGTGAAGGCGGACGTGCGCCAGCCGCTCGCGCTCGGGGCCGTCGTCGCGCTCCTGCTCGCGTACCGCGCGGTGGGTGCGATCGCGCGGCAGGCCAAGCGAGACTCGCCGAGCACGGCGCCGCGCAAGCCGTGGTCGGGGGAGCTCCGCGTCGCCGAGGTGCGCGACGAGACGCCCGACGTACGCACGTTCCGGCTCGCGCTCCCCGACGGAGGGGAGCTGCCGTTCGCGTTCGCACCGGGGCAGCACCTCCAGCTCGGTCTCACGATCGGCGGAGCCCGCGTGCGGCGCTCGTACACGATCGCGTCGTCGGCGAACGAGCGGGCTCACTGCGAGATCACGGTCAAGCGCGTGCCCGAGGGGCGCGTCTCTCGCCACCTGCACGAAGCGGTTCGCGTCGGCGATCGGCTGACCGTGACGGCGCCGGTCGGGAGCTTCGTGTTCGAGCCGACGGCGGCGAACGACGTCGTCACGCTCGTCGGGGGCGGCGTCGGCATCACGCCGTTGATGGCGATCGTCCGCACGCTCGTCGAGCGCGGGTGGGCGGGTCGGATCGAGCTCGTCCTGTCGATGAAGACCGAGCGCGACGTCCCCTTTGCGGCCGAGCTCGCCGAGCTCGCGCAGCGCGCCCCGAACCTCCGTGTCACCACCACGCTCACGCAGGAGTCGAGCGACGCGTGGGCCGGGCGCCGCGGGCACCTGGGGAAGGAGCCCTTGGCGGAGATCCTCGGCGAGCGGCCCCGCGGGCCGGTGTTCCTCTGCGGGCCAGAGGCGATGATGACCGCGGTGCGGGAAGCGCTCCGCGCGCTCGGCGTGAGCGAGGACGACGTCCGAACCGAGAAGTTCGGCACCACAGTCACGGCGGGCTCCGACGACGGCGGAGAGCACGACGTCACGTTCGAGCGGCAGGAGCTCGTCGTCGCGGGCCCGCGCCGGCTCACGCTCCTCGAGGTCGCGGAGAGCGCCGGGGTGGAGCTCCCGTTCGAGTGCCGCGCCGGGGTCTGCGGTCAGTGCAAGGTGAAGCTCCTCGACGGCGAGGTGACGATGGCCTCCGAAGAGGCGCTGTCGACCGCGGAGAAGCTCGAGGGGATCGTGCTCGCGTGCCAGGCGCGGCCCAAGACCGCCGTCGTGGTCGACGCCTGAGCGCGACCGTCACGCCGCCGGCGGACGCTCGCTCGGGATCCCTGCTTGCACCCGCGCGAGCGCGCGCGCGCGCGGCGCGAGCGCGAAACCGTCGAGCACGAGCCGGAGCGCGCCGCCCTCGCGCTGGACCGCCCCGGCATAGGGGCCGAGCGATGCGACGAGCGGCCCGAGCGGGCGCACGAGCAGCTCTTCGACGTGGGACACGGCATCCACCGCGACCAACGTCGGCTCCGTGCTCGCGTCCTCGCTGACGAGTTGGATCCGGAGCGCCGGGTTCGCCGGCTCCGCCCGCGGACGCGCGCCTTCGCGCTCGAGACACGCCGCGAGGTGCGGCGTGAGCTCCGCCTCGCTTCCCTCGTTCGGGGAGACGCCGGCGACCTGGGTCGCATCGAGCGCGTACTCGTCGCGCCCGCAGCGCAGGAACACCACCCGTGCGACGCCGCGCTCGACGGGGACGTCGATCTGGGTGCGGAGACCGGCGCCGACGGTGCTCGACAAGCGGATGCCGCCGCCGAGGCGTTGGATCGACGCTTGAACGATGTCCAGGCCGACGCCGCGCCCCGCGAGCAGATCGGCGGTCTTGCGCGTCGAGAACCCGGGCAGGAAGAGCAGCGCGAGGAGCGTGTCGTCGTCGGCGTGCGCGGCGAGCTCGGTCCCCACCGCGCCGATCGCGAGCGCGTGCGCGCGCACCGCGGCCACGTCGACGCCGGCCCCGTCGTCGGCGAGGGTGAGCCGGAGCCGGCCCCCGACCTTCTTCGCGTCGATCGTGATCGTGCCGGCGCGCGGCTTGCCGGCGCTCTCGCGGGTGCGGGGATCCTCGACCCCGTGCGCGACCGAATTACGTGCAATCTGCAAACATGGCTCGACGAGCTGCTCGAGGACGCGGCGGTCGATCGTCTCGGAATCGCCTGCCGCGCGGACGACGACCTCTTTCCCCGTTCGGCGCGCCTCCGTGTCGATCGCGACGGCCAGGCGCGCGAACAGCGTGCCGAGCGGCGCTTCGCGGAGCTGCGCGATCTCCTTCTTGGCATGCACGACGCCTTCGCGGAGGAGCGGGTCGCGGCGGCGAACGTCGCTCGCGGCCGCGTCGAAGCGCTCGCTCATCGCGCCGAGCGCCTTGGCGACGCGCTCGATCCGGTGAATCGCCGCCGCCGGGGCGCCCCACGGACGCGGCGGGCCGATCAAGCGCAGGGCCTCCGCGAGCTCGGTGCGGAGCGCGCGGACCTGCTCGGCCGCGCTCGCCTCGCGCGCGGCGCCTTCGAGGAGCGCATCACGCACGAACGTCCCGGTCGAGATGCGGGCGAGCAGCCGATCGAGCGCACCGAACGACACGCGCACCGTCGCGTCCTCGCCGCGGACGCGCTCCGTCTCGGGCGCGAGCGTGGGGTGCGTGGACCGCGGGCGCGCGATCTTGCGGAGCAGATCGAGCGCGGCATCCGGATCGTCGAGGAGCGCGCCCAGCACGCTCCGGTGGCGTGCAATCTCGTCCGCCGTGCGCGTGGCCGCTTCGAGCCCTGCGCCGGAGCGGCGCAGGTCGTCCTCGAGCCCGTGACAGAACCACGCCATCGGCTCGTCGCCGATCGCGCTCGCCGCTCCCTTGATGGTGTGGATGTGGCGATCGAGGAGCGTCTGCTTCTCGAGCGGCGGCAGATCGCCCCCGAGGATCTCGTCGATCGCGAGCAGGCGATCGGTGACCTCCGAGTGATAGGCGGCGAACAACGATGGCTCGAGCGGACGCCCGCGGAGATCCGTCGGGGGCTCCGGCCACGCGGCGGCGGTCGCGCGCTTGCCGCGCGCGAGGCGTGATTTCGCCGTCTCGAGGAGCGCCCGGGCCGACTCGACGGCCGCCACCTCGTCCTGGCGGAGGCGCCGCTCGATGAGCGTGAGCTCGGTAGCCAGCTCGCGCTCGCCCGCGAGGGACGCCGAGCCCTTAAGGGCGTGGACCGCGCGCCGACTCGCGTCGAGGTTCTTCGGATCGAGCTCGGTCACGTGACGTTCGATCTCGAGCACGAGCAGACGGACGAGCTCGGGATCGCGCTCGGTCACGCGCCGTCCTCGCCCTCGGCTTCGTCCTCGACGACGACCCGGAGCAAGGGCTCGAGCACGGGCCGAAGCGCGTTGACGAGGATCGCACGCGGGACGCGCCCGGTGAGCGTGCCCAACGCGGCGACCAGCGCGCGGCCGTGCTCGGTCGCGTCGGCGATCGCCTTGGCGGTCTCGGGATCGGTCCCGGTCGCCTTGCGCAGGCGCTCCGAGAGCTCAGCGAGCGCGCGCTCGGTCTCGGTCATCGCACCCGCGACGCGGCTCGCATCCGTCGTCACGTCGGCCCCGAGCGCACGCACCTCGTCGAGACGCAACCCGATCGCCGATGCCTCGCGCGCGGACTCGCGCGCGAGATCACCGACGTCGCGCGCGGCCGACGCTCCACGCTCGACGTGACTGCGAATCTCGTCCCCGACCAGGCTGAGCGAGCGCCCGGCGGTCTCGCCCAAGCGCGCGCCTTCCAGGCCGGCGTTCAACGCGACGAGGTTCAAGCGCTCGAAGGCATCCCCCAGACGCGCGAGCGCACGCTCCACCTCGTCGCGACGCCCGCTCGCCGCGCGCGCCTGATCGGCGACGGCGTCCACGGTGGCGCGGCTCTTCGCGAGCGCGGACGCGACGCGCTGCGCGGCCTCCGCCCCGAGCCGCGCGGAGGCGGTCGCCCGCTCGTGCGTGCTCCAGAGCGCGCCGTCACTCTCGGCGGAGCGCCCGGGCGTGCGCTGAGAGCGCGAAGCCGTCTTCCGGAGCAGCTTGAGGAATCGGTTCTTGGTCGGTTGGCCGCCCGCCATGGTGTTCGTCGATGGTACCCCAGCCGAGGCGGCTGCAAAGGAAAGGTAGTGGTGCTACGGTCGGCGCCGTCCTCGGTGCTGGCGGGTTCGTCGGCGCACGGGAATCCGGTGTGAATCCGGAGCTGCCCCGCAGCGGTGTGTGGAAACGAACGTCGCGATGTCCACTGGTGCCCTCTCGAAGACGGGAGTGCGCTGGGAAGGCGCGGCGCGAGGAAACCAGGCGCGATCGTCGCGCCCGGAGCGTCCACGAGCCCGAAGACCGACCGAAGATGCGCCCCGTTCCCGTAGGTGGGCGCGTAACTCTCGAGGCTTCCGCGGGGAAGCGCTTCGACCATGCGCCACCATTCCACCGTCACCTCCGGCTTCGTCGCGGCCGCCCTCGTCCTGGGCGCGCTGAACGCGCGTGCGGACGATCCGATCGAAGAGGTGCGCGCTCCGGGATCGAAGGCCCCGCGCCTGACCGATCCGAGTGTGGCGGGGAGCGTCGTCGACGAGAAGCGTCTCGGTGCCGCGGGCGCGCGCACCGCCGAGCTCCTCCGCGAGCAGCCGGGCGTCGCCGTCACGGACACCGGCGGCTACGGCGCGCTCGCCACCGCGACGATCCGCGGCGCGACATCGGCGCAGACACCGGTCTACCTCGGTGGCATCCGGCTCAACGACGACGTGGGCGGGACCGCGGACCTCTCGCTCACGCCACCGTGGCTGCTGCGCCGGATCGAGATCTACCGCGGCAATGCTCCGCTCCGCGCCGATCGCCTCGGGATCGGCGGTGCGATCTTCCTCGAGCCGCGGATCCCGCATCGCACCGAGGCCGGCGCAGGAGCCACGCTCGGGAGCTTCGGTGCGGCCGGTGGCTTCGCTTGGGCGGGGCTCGGCGATCGGCGCGCCGCCGCAATCGTCGGCGTTCGCTGGGAGGGCGCCCGGAACGACTACCCCTACGTCGACGACCGCGGGACCGCCTTCGACCCGAACGACGACCGCACGCTGCGGCGCACCAACGCCGACGCCTCGACGGTCGACGCGTGGGCGCTCGGGCGCGTCTTCGTCGAGGGCACCACCGAGATCGACCTCCTCGCGAACGTCGTCGCGCGAGAGCAGGGCGTGCCGGGGATCGGGCTCCTGCCCACGCTGGCCGTCCGCTCCCGCGTCGAGCGCGAGCTCGGCGGCGCCACGATCCGCGGCTCGTGCGCGCGCGAGGACCGCTGCGCCCTCTCGTCGACGACGTCGTTCCTCGCCTCGCGAACGACGACGACCGATCCGCTCGGCGAGCTCTTCCCCGGCTCGCCGGTCGTCACGTTCCTCGGCTCGCGGCTCGAAGAGGCGCTCACGCTGCGACTCGATCTCTCGCCGCGGGTGACGGCGACGTTCGTCGCGCGCGGGGGGCTCGAGCGGCTCTCCGTCCGTGGCGGCGGCCCCGCCACCGACGGCACGCGCGTGCGCGGCGCTCCCGCCGCGCTCGTCGAGTGGGCTCCCAACCGGCTGCTCGTGCTCCGCGCCCTCGGGCTCGTCGATCTCGAGACGACCAGCGCCGACGCCGGCTCGACGTTCCGCGCGCTCCCGTCCGCGCGCCTCGGTGCGCAGCTCGGGCACGGCGCCGTCGTGGGGCTCCTGAACCTCGGGCGCTACGCGCGGAGCCCCACGCTCGGCGAGCTCTACGGCGTGAACGGCGCCCAGCGCGGCAACGCTTCACTCCGCGCCGAGGGAGGATGGACCTTCGACGTCGGCGGACGAATCGCGACCGCGCCGAGCCCCGTCGCCGAGCTCCGCGCCGAGGCCTTCCTCTTCGCGCGCTGGGCGGACGACCTCATCGCCTACCGGCGCTCGTCGTTCGGGTACCTCACGCCGTACAACGTCGGCGCGGCTCGCGTGCTCGGTGGCGAGCTCGCCGCGACGGCGCTCTTCCTCCGCCGCCTCGAAGCGACGGCGGCGCTCACCCTGCTGGACCCGCGCGACGTCTCCGCCGATCGGACGACGACGAACGATCTCCTCCCCTTCCGCTCGCGGCTCGTGTTCGCGCCCCGCATCACCGCCCACACTGGCCGCCTGCCGCGGGCGGGGCTCGAAGACGCCTCGCTCGGCGTCGGCCTCCTCGTTCAGACGGGCCGCGTGGCGGACCCGGCTGGGCTCGTCGCGATCCCCGCGCAAGCGACGCTCGACGTCGAAGCAGGGCTCGCGTTCCGCGCGACGCAGCTCCGCTTCCGCATCGCCAACCTGACCGACGCCGCCCGCTTCGACGTCGTCGGCTATCCGCTCCCCGGTCGCTCCGCCTACCTCTCGATCGAGCTCCACACGCCATGACCCGCTCCGCACTCCTTCGTGTTTCGCTCCTGGTCGCCGCGCTCGCGTGCGGAGTTCCCGACGCCCCTCCGCCCTCCGGCGGCGTGTCCCTGCCGCAGCGCGACGGGACGTGCCCGCGCGCCTGGGCCGTCGTGTCCTCCGACTACGCCTCGTCGAGCATCGCCGTCTTGTCCCAAGATGGGACAGTCTTGTCCGGCAGCATGATCTCGAGCGCCGCCCCGGCGACCGGGACGTCGGCCGCGCTCTCGGGCGACGTCGTGGTGGCGCGCGAGCCGCCGCCGGCGAGCGACGGCGACGCGCTCTTCGTCGTGGATCGCTACCCGAACGCCGTCGTCACGCGACTCGCGCCGTCGACGGGGACCGTGACCGCCCAGCACTCGGTCGCGACGGGCTTCGCGTCCAACCCCCACGACGTCCTCGCCCTCGGCGACGGGCGTGCGTACGTGGCCCGGTACGGGACGAACCCGAAGCCCGGCCGCGAGCCGAACGACGCGGGGAACGATCTCCTCGTCCTCGACGCGAAGTCGCTCGTGGCGCTCGGGCGCGTCGATCTCGCGAGCGCCGGCGCGCCGCTGCCCGCGCGCCCCGATCGGCTCCTCCGCACCGGTCCCCTCGTCACCGTCCTGCTCGGGCGGATCGACGACGGCTTCCGCGACGCGCTCGACGGGCGCCTCGCGGTGGTCGACCCCACGAAGGACGCGGTGAGCTTCACGACCGATCTCACCGGGCTCGCGAACTGCGGCGCGCTCGCCTCTTCCGCCGACGGCGCGACGATCGCCGTCGCGTGCAGCGGGGTGTTCTCCGCCGGCGCGGGCCAGCTCGATCGCAGCGACGTCGCGCTCGTCGACGCCACGAAGTCCCCCTTCGTGATGACCACCCGACTCGCAGTCGCGAAGCCGCTCGGGGCCCCGGTCGCGCCCGCCATCGCATGGGACGCCGATCGCATCGTCGGCGTCGCCTACGGCAGCAACGACGCGAGCGGAGGCCGCTCCGACGTGCTCTGGATGTCGCGCGGCGGCGCTGCGCCGACCGTGATCGCGACCGCCAGCAAAGCGTTCGTGTTCGGGGACGTGGCGTGCTCCCCGTGCAATGGCATCTGCCTCGTGAGCGACGCGGGGAGCGGCACCGTGCGGCGCTTCCGATGGACCGGCTCCGCGTACGAGGAGCTCGCGCCGACCCGCATCGATGGTGCGGTGGGCCTCCCGCCGCGGACGTTCGGGGCGCTCTGAGCGCGAGCGGGCGTCAGGGAGCGGTCGCGAGCGCGGCCAGGAGCCCGTCCTTCATGCGCTCGCTGCACGTCTCGATGGAGAGAAAGACGTCGCCCACTCGGCAGACCGCATCGGAGCTGCCACGCACCTCGAACCCCGTGTCGTCCTGAGCGACGAGGCCCGTGCCGAGCAGGGTGAGCTCGATGGGCTTCGGCCCGCCGACGACGACGGTCTCGTCCGCGGTCCACGTGACCGGGGTGCTGCCGAGAAACGCGACCCGCGGCAGGACGTGCTCGCGCACGACCGTGCTCGTCCCCTCCGCGAGCCGCACCACGGAGCCGTCGCCGAGCGCTGCCAGGGTGGTCGAGCCGTCGGCGCTCAGCGCCAGCGCCATCACCACCGACGCCAGGGTGACCACCGAGTCCGTCCCCGTCTTGAGATCGACGACGTGCACGGACCGGTCGATCGCGGCCGCATACTTCGTCCCGTTGCGCGCGAACGCCTGCGGGGCGGAGAGGCGGATGCCGGCTACGAGCTTGACGTCCGACGTCCAGGCTCCGGCGGCGTCGAACAGCGAAGCCCCGCCCGTCCAGTTCTGCACCAGGATCGTCCCGTCGGCGAAGCGAACGTGGTGCGCCGTCAGCGGTACCGCTTTGGGATGACGAAGCGCGGTCCGCTTTCGCTCCTTCTGGGTCGCGACGTCGATCTCGGTCAGCGCGTCGCCCGAGGCGACCGTCAGCACCGCGTCGTCGGCGGAGAACGCGAGATCGCCCTCGCCGGTCGGGCTCGGCGCAGTGCGCTTGACGACCGCACGCTCGGTCCAACCGGCGGTCTCGAAGACGTGGAGCGCGCCGTCGCTCGTGGCGCACACGAACGACTTCCCCGAGCTCGAGAACGCGACGTTGGTGGGGACGATCGACGGCAGGAAGCGCTGCGTCTGGAGCGCGCACACCGTCCGATGGTCGCCGGTCTTCTTCACGATCGTCACCGACTCGGTCGCGAGGACGGCGAGCGTACCGTCCGCCGCCTTCACCAGCCGAGTCGGGTGCAAGCGCTCGGACGTGGACGAACGACGACGCTCCTCGCCGGTGGCCACGTCCCACTCCACGACGCCGCGATCCGCGAGGACGATGCTCTTGCCGTCGGGCGAGAGCTGGAACTCGTTGGTGCCGGGCGCGTGGCTGAACGTCCACTTCTTCGCCCCCACGTCGTAGATCCGGACCGAGCTCTTGTCCCCCGAGGTGGACGCGCTGACGAGCGTCTTGCCGTCGTTCGAGATCGCGATCGATTCGACGGTGTAGAGGTGCCCCGGGACGTCGACGAGCTCCTTGTTCGCGCCCACGTCGCGGACGTGGAGATGATCGGCCGCGAGGTCGATCGATGCGAAGTAGGCCCCGTTCGGGGAGTAGGCCCAATGGCTCGAGTCCGGGCTCCCGGCGAACGGCGCTCCCGTTCGCTTGGCGAGGTCGAACAAGCGTACGCCGCCGGCCATGCTCGGGTTGACGCTCCAGTCGTACCGGTACGCGAGCAACGCCGAGCCGTTCACGAAGCCTTCGACGCTGACGCCACGGAGGCCGATGACCGCGGCCTTCACCGCCCCCGTCACCGGGTCGAGCAGCCGGACCAGGCCCGGCGTGCAGATGTCGTCGGTCGAGTCGACGACGACGAGCGTGGCGCCGTCGGGCGTGAGGGCCGCGCTGCAGCTCTTCGCGACGTGTGCGAGCTGCTCGCCCGTCGTCAGGTCGACGACGTCGTGCGTGTGCTTGTCCTGGTCCGTCACGAGGGCGAGCATCGCGCCGGGCTCGATCTTCCAGCGCTGGCCGGCCGGAGACTTGGAGCGATCGACCAGCAAGCGCCGCTCGCCCGTCGCGAGATCGAGCGACTCGAAGAGCCCCGCGTCCGAGAGCACCACGTGGCGGCCCGAGACCGCCAGCGCCGGATACTGGAGGTACGGGCGGAGGGCGAGCCGCGCCGGGGCGTGCGTCGTCGCTTCGGCTTCGACGAGCGCGCGATCGCGGAGGCGCCGCGCCTCGGCCGCGTCTCCTGCGGCGCCGGCCATGCGCGCGGCGGACTCGAGCGCGCGCGGGTTCGGGTGTTGCTCCGACCACGCCGCCAGATAGAGCGCCTTCGCCTTCGCGAAGTCCCCCGCGTGCTCCGCGTCGGAGGCCTCGTGGAGCTTCACTCGCAGGGTGCGCGCATCGCCGAGGGGCGGCGCTTCGATCGTCTTGCACGCGTCGAGAGCCGCGTTGCCGCTCTTCGCGAGCGCACGCACGTCGCTGCAGAGGCCGAGGCTCGCGAGCACGCGCAGCTCGAGGTCCGCGCTCGCTGCACGATCGCTCGGGCACTCCGCGTTCGCTGCGTCGAGCGTGCTCCGCGCGCGGATCGAGTGTCCCTCCGTGTCGAGCTTTGCCGCGGCGGCGCGCAGCTCGGCGGCGTGGGCACAGGCGGGCGAGACGGGGACCGGCGCCGTGGCGGCGGTCACCTTGGGTGCGAGCGCCGCCGGACGCGGAGAACATGCAACGATCGCCCCGGCGAGGAGCGCGAGGGAGGAGAGGAGGAGTCGGCGCACGGTTCCCTCTCCAACGCGCGCGCGGGTGGTCCTAGTCCGCGCGGCGATCGATCGACGATTGGCGCCGAGCGGGAAGCGCTTGGCGCCCAGCCGGAAGCCCCGGCGGGCCGGCCGCGGTACTTCCGGGGCATGACCGACTTCGCCATCGAACGCCACCCCGGGAGCTTCCGCCGCGTCGCCGCCGCCATGTGGAGCCGGCCCACCGATCCGACGATCTACGGGTCGATGGACGTGGACGTATCCTCGACGCTCGCCTTCCTCGCCGACGCGAACCGGAACGGTTCGGCGCCGAAGCTCACGATCACCCACGTCGTCGCGCGCGCCGTCGCGCGGGCGTTCGCGGAGAACCCCGACCTCAACTGCAAGGTGCGCTTCGGCGGCCGGCTCGAGCGGCGCACCACGGTCGACCTCTTCGTGTCGGTCAGCACCGACGACGGGCGCGATCTCAGCGGCGTGCGCGTCGATGCCGCCGACGCGCTGGGTCTCGGCGAGCTCGCGCGCGCGCTCGGGCGCGAGGTCCGGGCGGTCCGTGATGGGTCGGACGCCAAGTACGGCAAGAGCCGCGACCTCCTCGCCCGGCTGCCGTGGTGGCTCACCGGGCCGATGCTGCGCCTGACGGACCTCGCGACCAACGAGCTCCACGTCCATCTCCCCGCGCAAGGGATGCCCCGTGACCCCTTCGGCACCGCGGTGATCACGAACGTCGGACGCTTCGGGATCGACACCGCGTTCGCGCCGTTCCTCCCGCTCGGCCGCTCCGCGATGCTGCTCCTCCTGAGCGAGATCAAGGAGCGCCCGACCGTCGTCGATGGCCAAGTCGTCGCACGTCCGACGCTTCGTCTCTGCGCGACCTTCGACCATCGGATCGTCGATGGCGCCGGAGCCGGGCGGCTCGCGGCGAGCATCCGGCGCCACGTCGAGCGCGTGGCCGATCACGTGGAGGGCACCTGAGATGAGCGCGTTCGACTACTTCATCGCCCTCGACGGCAACGGCCTCAACGGCTTCGAAGGCTTCGCCGGCGTCGCACGGCTGCGCTGCGATCTCGACCGCGATCGCTTCGACGTCGACGTGAAGTACTTCCCCGGCATCGCCGGAGGCCACGCCCTCCAGATCGCCCCCGACGGGCGCCTTGGCTTCCTCGGCAACCTGTCGCAGATGCTCCTCTTCTTCGATCCGCGCACGCTCGAAGAGACGATGCGCTTCTCCACCCTGCGCTTCGTCGCCCCCGAGGTCTTCTACTCGAGCCAGACGCACGTCGTGTGGACGGGCCCGCGGCGCTTCATCACCGTCCTCGGGCCGGACTTCTGGGAGCTCGACGTCGACGATCTCGCGCACCCGCGCCGGCTCGGTCCGCACCGGGTCTCGCTCCCCCACGCGCTCAAGCGCTCGCCGTCGGGGCGCTACCTCTTCTACGGGTCGATGGACCACGACCGCACGGGCTACGCGAACGAAGCGGGGGTCTTCGATCTCGAGACGGGCGAAGCGCGCGTGGTGAAGCTGCCCGCGACGGTCTGGCACCTCGGCGTGCACCCGACGCGCGACGTGTTCTACGCGCCCACGCAGCGCTGCGCGCCGCAGGACGGGACGGACTTCAACGAGTACGTCATCGCGCACTTCAAGAACTACCTCTTCGAGATCGACGGCCCGACGGCCACCGTCACGCGCCACCTCGCGATCCCGAAGGATCTGCCGGTCGCGCTCACCTCCGACGTCGTCGTCACGGAGGAGCACGTCTTCTACAACGCATGCGCGTCGGCGGTGCTCGTCCGCGTCGACCTCGCGACGTTCTCCGACGTGCACTTCGTCGACGAGCGCCCGAGCGCGCTGCGTGCGCTCCGCGCTGCGCCGGTGGCGTTCGCGAACCTCCTCGAGAGCGCGTCGCGCGCGAACCTCCCCGGGAACACGCACGTGCTGCTGAAGGCGCTCCGCGCCACGCGCTTCTCGGCGCTCGACGGCAGCTACGGTCTCCAGCGCTCCCCGTGCGGGCGAGTGCTGCTCTCGGCCCATCGCGGCTTGAACGAGGTCATCGTCTACTCGCTCCCGGAGCTCCACGTGCTCCGGCGGATCCCGTTCCCGTCGATCCGGCGCTTCTTCCCCGAGCACTTCGGCCGCTTCGACGATCCGCGGCTCGGGTTCCACCACACCGCGCTCAGTACGGCGACTTGCGCGTGACGGCGCGCCACGCGCTCGGCGCCGAGCCGGTCGCCTTGTGGAACGCGGCGCTGAACTGCTGGAGCGTCGCGTAGCCGACGTCGAGCGCGATGTTCGTGATCGGCGCATCCGTCTCGCGCAGGCGCCGCTGCGCTTCGGCGATGCGCGCGCGACCAAGCTCCGTCTGGAACGTCGTACCGTGCTCGCGCAGCCGGCGCTGGAGCGTGCGCGTCGACACGCCGAGCGCGCGACTGGCGTCGTCTTCGTCCGCGTCCAGGCGCCGCCGCACGAACGCGCGCAGCGCCCCCAACAGCGCCGGCTCGCCCTTCGCCGCTTCGACGAGCTCGGCGAGGGCGAGGCCCACCGAACCCGCAGCACCCACCCACGCGAGCGCAGGTCCGGGCGCTTCGAACTGCTCGACCGGGTACGGAGCGCCGCTCACCGGGTAGAAGCCCGCGACGACGGCGCCCTCGACGACCCCCGAGGGGCGCACGAGCGCGAGCCGCGTCACACGCTTCGCGAGCGCATCGCGCTGCTCCTTCACGTACCGCGCGAGCGCGGAGAACGCCGCGCCATCGGCGCGCTCGAGCCGCGACGCGTCCACGATCGATGCATGGGGCGGGTGCTCGAGCTCGAGCGCGAGCGAGCGCACGAGCGCCGCTGCGTCGGCTTCGTCGGGTGCGCCGAAGAGCACGACGCCCCAGAGCCCGGCGTCGGCCGCGAAGTGCACCCACGTGCGCCCGACCAAGGCGGCCCCGAAGGGCGCCTCCGCGAACGCATCGTGCCCCTCGGCGCGGACCAGCATGGCCATGGCTCAGGGTATCTTCGAGCGCGGTGGACGAGGAAGCGCCTGCGCCCGAGTTCGACACGCTGGAGCGGCGCCTCTGGCGTGCGCTCTTCAAGCCGAACGTCAGCTACCAGTACACGCGCTTCGCCATCCTGCGCTTGCTCGGCTTCGTGCAGCTCGTCGCGTTCGCGTCCGCGTTCGTGCAGCTCCCCGCGCTGATCGGCGACGAAGGGCTCACGCCCGCGCGCGACTGGCTCCATTGGGTCGCGCGCGAACGTGGCCTCTTCGGCGGATTCCTGCGGGTGCCCACGCTCTTCTGGTTCGTCGCCCCCACCGCCGGGGCGCTCCGCGTCACGTGCGGGATCGGGGTGGCGCTCGCGCTCGCCGTCACGCTGGGCGCGACGAACGCGATCGTGCAGGCGCTCCTGTGGCTCCTCTATCTGTCGATCGTCCACGTCGGGCAGGTCTTCTACGGCTACGGCTGGGAGACGCAGCTCTGCGAGACGGCCTTCCTCGCGATCTTCCTGTGCCCGGTCGTCGGGCTCCACCC
The DNA here is from genome assembly GCA_044224495.1 of Polyangiaceae bacterium. Taxonomy (GTDB): domain Bacteria; phylum Myxococcota_A; class Polyangia; order Polyangiales; family Polyangiaceae; genus JBGAKG01. The sequence continues at coordinate 268,531 of JBGAKG010000011.1, forward strand.
GTTCCCGCGCGCACGCCCTCCCGTCATCGTCATCTGGCTCTTTCGCTGGCTCATCGTGCGGATCATGCTCGGCGCAGGGCTCATCAAGCTGCGCGGCGACGCGTGTTGGACCGAGCTCACCTGCCTCGACTACCACTTCGAGACGCAGCCAGTCCCGGGCCCGCTCAGCCGCACCTTCCACGCTGCACCGCACGCGGTCCACGCGCTCGGGGTCGTCGCGAACCACGTCGTCGAGCTCGGCGCGCCGCTCTTCACGTTCGCGCCGGCGCGCTTCCGCCACGTCGCCGGGCTCCTCTTCGTCGGCTTCCAGCTCACGCTGATCGCCAGCGGGAACCTCGCGTTCCTGAACTGGCTCACGCTCGTGCCCGCGCTCGCGTGCTTCGACGACGACGCGCTCCGCCGCTTCGTCCCACGACGCCTCCGCGAGCGCCCCGTCGACCCACCCACGCGGCGGCACGAGCTGTGGGCGCGCGGGCTCGGCGTGGTCGTCCTGATCCTGAGCATCCTGCCGCTCGGGAACCTGCTCTCACCGAACCAGGCCATGAACGAGACCTACGAGCCGCTCGGGCTCGTCAGCTCGTACGGCGCCTTCGGATGGGTCGGCCAGGAGCGCGACGAGCTCGTCATCGAAGGCACGCGCGACGACCCACGCGATCCCGGCGCGAAGTGGCTCGCCTACGAGCTCCCGTGCAAGCCGGGCGATCCGATGCGGCGGCCCTGCGTGGTCTCGCCCTGGCACTGGCGGCTCGACTGGCAGATCTGGTTCGCGGCGATGAGCAGCTACGACGAGGAGCCGTGGATCGTCCACCTCGTCTACCAACTGCTCCGCGGCGACCCGACGCCGAAGCCGCTCCTGGCGCGCGACCCGTTCCCGGACGCGCCGCCGCGGTTCATCCGGATCGTGCGCTTCCGCTACCACATGACGCGCCCGGGCGACGCTGCGTGGTGGACCCGCGACGACGAGAGCAACGCTGCCGAGTGGATGCGCGCCGTGAGCCTCGACGACCCCGATCTGATCGAGTTCGTCGAGAGTCACGGCTGGCGCAGGTGAACGTGCTCAGCTCGTGCGCGACTCGCTGATGCCTTCGCTCGGCGAGCGATCCATGCGCTCGAGCTTGCGATAGAGCGTTCGCCGGTCGAACCCGAGGATCTGCGCGGCGAGCGTCTTGTTCCCGGAGACGGCCTGGAGGACCTGCCGCACGTAGCGGCGCTCGACCGCATCCATGCTCGGCAGGTTCGCCGGGTCGGTGTCCGGAGCGATCGTCTCGACCCGGTTCGGACGGTGCTCGCGGATCTTGTCCGCGAGATCCTCGAGCGCGATGCGCTCGCCCTGCGCGAGCGCCACCGCGCGCTCGACGCAGTTCTGGAGCTCGCGCACGTTGCCCGGCCACGGGTACGAGAGGAAGCGCTCGGCCACCGCGGGCGAGAAGCCCACGACGTTCTCGCGCCGGCTCTGGCGCGCGTAGCGCCCGAGGAAGAAGTTCGCGAGCGCCAGGATGTCGTTGCCGCGCGCACGGAGCGGCGGCACCTGCACGCGAACGACGTTGATGCGGTAGAAGAGGTCCTCGCGGAAGGCCTTCTCCGCCACCTGCTGCTCGAGGTCGCGGTGCGTCGCCGCGACGATGCGCGCGTCGAACGGCACCTCTTCGTCCGAGCCGACGGGCCGCACCGTGCGCTCTTGGAGCGCGCGGAGAAGCTTCGCCTGCATGCCGAGCGGCATCTCGCCGATCTCGTCGAGGAACAGCGTGCCGCCGTTCGCCTTCACGAAGAGACCGTTGCGCGAGCTGCGCGCATCGGTGAACGCGCCCTTCGAGTGACCGAAGAGCTCGCTCTCGAGGAGCGCCTCGGGCATCGCCGCGCAGTTGATCGCGACGAAGGGCCCCCGCGAACGGGAGCTCGCGTCGTGGACCGCGCGCGCGACGAGCTCCTTGCCCGTCCCGCTCTCGCCGGTGACGAGCACGGTGGACTCGGTGTCGGCGACGCGCCGGATGAGCTCGAACATGCGACGCATCTGGGGGCTCTCGCCGACCATCGACATCGGCGCGTCGCTGCCGCTCGCCACTTGCTTCTTGAGCTGCGTCACCTCCTCGCGGAGGGCGCGCAGCTTGAGCGCGCGTTCGAGCACCATCGCCAGCGCGTCGAAGTCGAACGGCTTCGTCACGAAGTCGTACGCCCCGGCGCGGATGGCTGCGACCGCGGTGTCGAGCGTCCCGAACGCCGTCATGACCACGACCGGGAGATCCTCGCGGAGCGCGTGGACGCGCTCGCAGAGCTCCAAGCCCGTGATGCCGGTCATGTTGACGTCGGTGAGGACGACCGCGATGTCCTCTTCCGCGATCTTGGCCAGGCCAGCCTCGGCCGAGGAGACGGGGAGCACCGAGTACTTCCGGCTCGTGAGCTCGTCTTCGATCAGCCCCCGAAGCGTTTCGTCGTCGTCAATCACGAGGATGCGTGCGGTCACCTGAACCTCCTGTGCTTCCTTCAGTACCTCGAGCCCTCTGCACCATGCGTGCTCGGATGCAGATTGCTACGAAGTGGCGGAAATGATTGGCGATCTGCCTCGACAATTCTCCGAACGCAGCATTCGGCAACGTGGCATTTTGTCACACTTGATGCGAAGCGCCACGTGGACCGGCCCCCGCGCGGCCAGCTATCCTCGGGGGATGCGCCGTATTGCTTCGCTTGGGTTTGGGCTCGTCGTTTCCGCCACGATCGTCGCCTGCGCGACGGGCCTCGTGGAGCAGATCCCCGTCTCGGATGGAGGAACGCCCGATGCCGCTCCCACCGACGGCTCGGGCCCCCTCGTCTGCGAGGGCGGATGCCCGACGGGACAGGTGTGCTCGCAGGGGCAGTGCAAGCTCAACTGTGCGTCGGGCGAGAACAAGTGCGGCTCGATCTGCACCAACGTCCAAACCGATCCGAAGAACTGCGGCCAGTGCGGCAACCCGTGCAACGTCGGCTTCGTCTGCAAGGCCGGCCAGTGCGCGCTCGATTGCGGCACGAAGACCGCGTGCGGCTCGACCGACGACGGTGGTGCCGACGCCGGGCTCGTCTGCGTCGACACGCAGACCGACACGCTCAACTGCGGCGCGTGCGGCAAGTCGTGCGCGTCGCTGACGCAGCCGCCGAACGCGACGCTCGGGTGCGTCGCCGGCAACTGCGCGATCACGAAGTGCACCGGCAACTTCGACGACTGCAACAAGCAGGCGAACGACGGCTGCGAGGCCGACTTGATGTTCGACAAGAACAACTGCGGCAAGTGCGGCACCGCCTGCAGCGGAGGGACGCCCGTCTGCGGAAGCGGCAAGTGCATCGCGACCACGTGCGGCAACAACGTGATCGACAGCGGCGAGAAGTGCGACGGCACGCTCAACGTGCCGCAAGGCAATCAGGTCACGTGCCGCCCGGGCGGGACGAAGAACGAGTGCAAGTTCGACTTCTCCGGCGTCACGCAGCTCTACTGCAACGGCAGCTGCTCGTGGGGCGGTGCGTCGAGCTGCGACCAGGCCGACGCCGACATCTTCTGCAAGCTGAAGACGGGGAGCTCGACGTCGACGGCGACGGCGTTCACGTTGGGCACCGCCACGACGCAGCCGGGCTTCTGCTGCCCCGGTGGCGGCTACGGCCAGAACCTCGGGACCATGCCGGAGTACGGCGTAAACATCAGCGTCTGGTACCAGGGCACGAGCCTCCAAGCGAACCACGGCAGCGGCCAGGTGATCTCGTCCGTGACCTGCTCGCCCTGACGCGAGCGGGAAGATCCACGTCCGAACACCGTATCGAGTCGCCATGCAGCCCATGCAACCCCCGCCCGGCGGCTACTACCCGCCCCCCGTCATCCAGCAAGCTCCGGGTGGCTACTACGGTCAGCCGCCGATGCAGGGGTACGCCCCGCAGCAGCAAGCGTGGGGCTACGCCGGCGCGCCGATGGCGCGGGGTCCGAAGCGCAACGTCGGGCTCATCGTGGGTGGGTCGATCTCGCTCGGCGTGGGACTGCTCGCGTTCGTGGGCTTCCTCTACAACGCGTACCAGTACGCGACGGTCGAAGAGCGCTTCGCGGATCTCGCCGGCGCCGGTTGGATCGTCGACGTGATCAAGGAAGCCGACTTGCACCGCATGATGGTGTTCGGACCGCTCGCGCTCGTCTTCATGACGGCCGGTCTCGTCATGGGTGGCTTCGGGCTCCGCAAGAAGTAGCCCGCGCGTCTGCCGCGAAACTGACTACGGCAGGTGCATGGCACCAGCTCTTAGATCGGAGAGATGCGCATGCGTCTCTCCGTTCTCCTCACTGTCGCTGGATCCACGGCCTTGCTCGCCAGCTTCGGAGCATGCGGAGGAGAGCCCGACCCCGTCGTCCCCGGAGACGCGGCCGTCGAAGGCGCCTCGGATGCGAGCTCGAGCGATGTAGTCGACGACGGCGACGCCACCGCGGACGCCGCATTCGACGCAGGACCGACCGCCCTACTCACCGTCGTCGTCGAGAACCGACTCAAGCTCCCCGTGGTCCCCGTGGCCGGGGCGGACGTCGTCTTCTACGACACCACCGGCGACGTGTTCGTTCAGAAGACCGACGTCACCGGTCACGCGACGGCCACGCTCCATGACGGGGCGACGATCACCGTCGTGAATGGGACCGAGTACACCGACTACGTCGAGCTCACCTCCGTCCTCGGCGTGGGCCTCGGAGAGACGATCGCGATCACCGACGAGCCCTACAAGCAGGCGCCCGACGCGCAGCTCCAGTTCAAGTCCGATCCGCCTCCCCTCGCGAACGGCGTGGAGTACCGCTTCTACACCGGCCAAGGCGGCTCCGGCGGTCACTTCGTTCCCAACACCTACACGACGCAGACGGCGTACCCCCTCGTGGATGGGACCGGGTTCCGGTTTCTGGGTTTCGCTCCCGCCGCGTTCCAACCGACCATCACGCCGACGAAGTACGCCGTGTGCGCCGCAACACAGGTCGCCGATGGTGGCGTGACGTCGTGCACGGTCCCTGCGAACGGTTGGGCCGACGTCGCGGTGGGACCGCTCGCGCTCGTCGGCACGGCCGACCCTTCGGCGACGAAGTGGACGTGGGACCTGGGCCATGCGAACGGGCTCGGCCTCTACCCGATGATCCACGTCGACGTTCCTCCGACGAACGCTGCTCTGCCCGCGAGCTACTCGCGCGTGCCGACGAACGCGGCCGCGTTCGTTCACACGGAGGGCACGCTGTGGTGGCCGAGCAACGGGAAATCGTTCCACACGCGCCGCGCTGCGAATCAGGGCACCGTGACCGAGGACTTTGCCCGCTATCTCCCGCGGCTCACGGGAGCGACCGTGAGCGGACCGCTCGACGCTCCGACCATCGCCTTCACTGCGACGGCTGCGCTCCCGACGGTCGTCGGCAGCCACTGGATCGAGGGCTCGACGTCGATCGATGGCGGCGTGCGCTACACCGACTGGGTCGTCTACCATCGGACCAGCAAGTCGTCCGTGACGCTCCCGAAGCTCCCCGCCGCGCTCGCGAGCTTCCTCCCGACATCTTGGGACATCTACCGCGTCGCGCTGTTCGACTCGGCCGAGATCCCGTGGGAGACGATCCGCACGCTCCCGCGAGCCCAGCAGCAGCGCATCCTCGGTTTGCGTTCCGCCTACCCACTCACCGCGTTCGACGCGAGAACGACGGTCTACACCAAGTAGTCGAGCTCACCCACCCCGAAGGATCCGCGCGAGCACCGCGCGCCCCGTCGTCGAGAGACCCGCTGGGTCCAGCGCCGCCTCGAGCTTGCGCTGCGCGACCGCGCGCTCGTAGGCCGTCTCGCGCCCCGCGGCGTCGAGGTCGTGCCACGCTTCGTGCGCGCGCGTCATGCGCGTGAACGGATCGCGCGCGCGGTGGGACGTGGTGACGGCCTCGATGAGTGAGTCGCGCTCTTCCGGCGTCATGCGAACGCTCCCAAGTCGACACCGAGCTCCCGCAGGCAATCCGCGAGCAGCTTCCGCGCGCGACCGAAGTTCTGGAGGAAGGTGTTGAGCTTCATGCGCAAGCCCGCGGCGAGCGTCGCGTCCGCGTCGGCCCCCGCGCTCGCGAGCCGCGCATCGAGCGCACGCCGCGGCTGCTCGGGGAGCTTGGCCCGACACTCGACGATCGCCTGGCGCAAGAGCGGATCGGGGAGCGCGGCGTGGACCGCAAACGCGAGCGATGCGTCGAGGTCCTCGTCGCCGACGTTCACGGTCCGCGCGCGGCGGACCTCGTCGATGGCGAGGTTCCGCGCGATGCGGAGCGAGACCCGGAGGAGCGCATTCGGCGCAGCGTCTCGCTCCACGCGCGCCGCCACTTGCCACGTACGAAGCAGCGCCTCTTGGAGCACGGCCTCGACGTCGACCCGCGCCGCGAACGAGCGCAGGCTCGCGCGGATGGAAGGCTCCGCGCCGGCGATCCACTGCCCGAAGGCATGGGGATCGCCGGCGACGATGGAAGCCAGGTGGACGTCGAGGTCGACCGGCACGACGTCACGTTAGCGCGAACGAGCCCGCGGCGAGCTCGACTTCCGTGATGGCCTGCGTCGGCTCGTCGTCCACGACGAGGACCAAGCGCACGACCTGACCCGCGACGAGCGACGCTGCGCGCGTCGTCTTCGTGAGCTCCACCCGCGCGCCGAGGCGCGTGCCGTCGGCGAGCAGGAGCGCGACGAACGTCGCCGGATCCCACGCGAACGGCCCCGTCATCGTGAGCTCGATCACGAGCTCTCGGCCCGTGCGCTTCACGAGCTTCGCTTGACCGGGACCGCTCGTCCGACCGCGCCGCCGGACGACCGGAGCCGAGCGCGGACCAGCGACCGAACGAGGCGGAGGCGGAGCGCCGGTGGCGATCTCCTTCTTCGCGACCTTCGCCTTCTCCTCCGCGGGTGCGGCCGGCTTCGGCCGGGCGAGCGACGACACCGACTCCAGCTCGTCGGCGTCCTCGGCCTCCTCCGCGAAGCCTTCGTCGGCGGAGCGGAGCGCATCGACATCGGCCTTGGCGCGACCACCACCGCCGAAGCCTGCCGGTGCGCCGAGCGACTGCTGCATCGGGATCGCCATCGGCATCGCGGGCGCCGGCATGTACGCCATCGCCGGCGGCGGCGGCGGGAGCGCGGCGCCGCGCAGCCCGAGCCCGTCGACGGACATGCCGTACGGGAGCATCTGCGGCATCGTCTCCTTGCGCGACGGCGCGAGCGGATCGACGGACACCTTCTTGTCGACCGCGATCCACGACGTGAGGCGCGTGGAGATCTGGTAGCGGAGCCCCAGGTCCTCGACCGCGCGATCGATCGCGTGGCGTTCGGAGCCCGCGGCGAGCTTGGTCTCGAGATCCTCGACGGCTTCGCGCGCGAAGAGCGCGGCGACCGACGGTTGCTCGTCACGCCGCGCGCTCGGAGCGACGCGCACGCGCTGCTCCCACGCGCCCACTTCGGTCCGCCCGCGGATCACGAGCTCACCGCCTTCGGGCCGGAGCTTCGCGGCCGCGAGCACCGGTGCGCCCGCGTAGAGGTCGGGGATCTTCGCCGGAGCCGTCTCGAGGAGCGCCGCGCCCTCGACGACGACGTCGACCACGACGGGCGCCTCCGTCCGCGAGCGGAGACGGTTCGCCGCGCGCTCGGGATCCTCGCCGAGCCCGATGACGACCTCGACGCCCTTGCCCGCGCGCGCCGCCGGCCCCGTGAGCGAGCGGTTCACCGACGAGCCGACGCCGACGGTGTGCACGCGCGATCCGGCGGGAAGGCGCGTGAGGATCGTCTCGACGATCTCTTGCTCGAAGCCGATGAGCCCATCGGTCACGAGGATGATCTGGCGCTGGGCATCCGGACGGAGCGGGCGGAGCGCTTCGAGGATGCCTTCGCGCATCTCCGTGCCGCCGCTGGCCTGGAGCGACGCGAGCCACTTCAGCGCGTACTCCTTGTTCTCCTTCGTCGCCCAGATCGGCTGCTTCCACATGCGGTTCGGGCGGTTCGAGAACTCGATGAGATCCATACTGTCGCGATCACCGAGGCCATCGATGAGCGCCATCGCCACGCGCCGCGCCTGATCGAGCGGCGCGCCACCCATCGAGCCGCTCGTGTCGAGGAGGATCACGAGATCGCGCGCGACGGCGGCCTTCGCGACCGCGGCCGGGGGCGGCACGATCGTGACGAGCGCGTGCGCACCGTGGGTCGACTCCTCGGCGAGGACGGAGAGCGCCGGCGAGAGCGCGGCGACGGGCCAACGCACGACGAGGTCGCGATCGAGCTCGACGCGGTTGCCTCCCCCGAGCTCGACTTTCCAGCCCGCGCCGCTGGTCGGCGGCATGCACTGGAGCGGATGCGAAGGCGACTCGGGCGAGCGACTCGCGGCGAGCGCATCGCCGATGGAGAGCGCGAGCGAAGCGCGCGGGCGGATCGTCTGAGCGACCTCGAGCGCGAGCTTCTCGGCGTCGGCGACGCGGCCCGGCGCACCGAGGTAGCGCGGCGCGGCGGCGAGCGGGAAGCGCAGCTCCCACGAGCCTTCGTCGAGCCAGCGGAGACGCTGGTCGAGGACGATCTCGCAGACGACCTGTTCACCCGGCGGGACGTTGCCGATCTCCTGCGTGAAGAGCGACGAGCGATCCTGCTCGAGGAGCGCGGCGGTGTGACCGCGCGCGATCGCGTCTTCGTAGCGCTCGCGAGCAGCGCGCTTGCGATCGACCTCGCCCACCACGAGGCGCTCCCCGATCCGGAACGAGAAAGCGCTCACCGCGGCATCGGCCGGGAGCGGGAGGACGTACGTGACCGACAACGGATCGGGGTGGTGGTTCGCGAACGTCTGCTCGAGGACGACGCGGGCGATGCCACCTTGCGCGGACACACGCAGCGCAGCGCCCACCAGGGGCAGCGCACCGGTCTTGGTGACGAGCTTCGATTGAACGGGAGAAACGACGGGCACGGACATCATGAGAGCCTCCATGTCCGGCCAACGAAAGGGAGAACCGGTTGGTGACAACGAGGCCTTACGATTTTTGCAAACCGCTGATTTGAATCGAATTTTCGCCCAAGAATCGACCGACGAGCCTCCGCTCGCGGCGCCGTGCCGCGCTTCGGCGCCGTCCACAAAAGAAACGTTCGTTTGTTTTTTTATTGCCGGAGACCGGGGCTCCACCTACGGTCCGCGCATGCCCCGCCCGCGCCCGAGCGCCGAAAAAATCCTCGCTGCAGCCGAGCGAACGTTCGCTCGCAACGGCTACGCCGCGACGTCGCTTCGTTCCCTCATCCAAGCGACCGGCGTCTCGACCACCGCGTTCTACGCGCGCTTCGACTCGAAGGAAGCGGTCGTCCGTGCGCTCGTGGAGAGCCTGCTCCGCGATCTCGCCGCGCGCGCCGGCACCGAGCTCGCGACGGCGAAGTCGCTCGACGAAGGCTTCCGCCGGGGTGTCGACGTGCTCGTCGAGACGATCGGCGCGCGGCGCGAGCTCGTTCGCGTGGCGCTCACCGAGGCGGCGCACCCCGAGGTCGTCTCCGCCGTCTCCGAGCTGCACGCCACGCTCGCAGCGCTCCTCGCCGCGCAGGTGCGCGCGCTCCCGCTCGCGACGACGGTCGACGCGGACGGCTTCGGCTGGGCGCTCGTCGGAGCGATCCACATGCAGGTGGTGCGGTGGGCCGTCTACGAGACGCTCGCGACGCAAGAGCTCGCCGCGGCGCTGCACGCCGTCGCGCAGCCGTTCCTCCAGTCCCTCGCGCCGGTGGCGCGCAAGAAGAAGAAGGGTGCCGCATGAAACGCAATCCCACGCTCGTTGGTTTGGCCCTGCTCGCGGGGGCAACGGCGCTCGCGCTCGCGTGCGCTCCGGCGGTGGACGACGGTGCGACGACCGAGGATCCCGACGCGGCCACCGGCAACCCCTACGATCCGCCCGATCCGGATGGGGGCGCGGATCCGTGCGCGCTCGGCGACTGCGACGACGATGCGGGCGATCCGCCGCCCGAGCTCGATGGCGGCGCAGATGCAACGGTCGCGGACGGCGGCCCCGCGTCGCCGTGGGTCGTCGGCGCGAAGCTGCTCACGCGCGGCTACTCTGCGTTCCACACGACGGCCTCGGCGAGCTCGGGCACGCTGGCGGTCGATCCGGGCGAGGGCGTCGCGAACGACTCCATTCACCTGTGGGGCCAGACCGCGGGAACGATCCCGCCCGGGCAGAGCGTGGTGCTCGCGAGCGCGACGAAGACGAACGGCTATTGGAAGATCACCTACGACGGAAAGACGGGTTGGGTCGGCGCGAGCCACCTCTTCCTGCACGACACGGCGAAGAACCCGGTCGACTTCTTCCTCGGCCTCTCGATGGCGCAGCGGAACGCCTTCTTCAAGCGGCAAGCGCACCGCTCGGCGTGGAACGCGGACGGCCCCTCGATGTCGGGGACGTGCGCGCCGACGAGCCTCGCGATGGCGGTCCACATCCTGCGCAAGGAGCCGGCGCACCTGAGCGTGGAGCAGAGCATCCACCGCGTGCGGAAGATCTACGGCGACGACAGCGATCTCGGCGGGACGAACCTCTCGCAGATCTACACGGCCGCGACGTCGAACACGCTCGACCTCCACGCGAACAAGCTCTGGAGCACGGTGACGCCCTCGGGCGCGCTGACCCGGCTCGACGCCGAGCTCGCGAAGAAACACATGGTCGTGCTCGCCGGCGTCCCGGGACAGGTCGGCTCGACGCGGAGCACCTACGAGAAGGCGTTCGACGCGGCGTACTCCGACGCCGGGCTCAGCGTCGGCTACGGCTTCGATCCGGACACGTGCCACTGCGAAGGCACGCACTCCATCCTGGTGGTGGGGCGCGACAAGTCCGGAGGCTACGTCGTGGGCGATCCGATGTCCGAGGTCGGCTTCGTCGCCGTCAGCGCATCCGCGATCAAGGACTACATGTCGCGGTGGACGTACTCGGGCACCGGCAACGCGGTCTGGTGACTCACGGCGGCGGCGGCGGCGCGACGCACACCGGCTGCGGTGGGAGTACGCGGCTCACGCTGATCCAGTCCTCGACGTAAGCGACCTCGCGCTCGCCGACCCAGTGCGTCCCCGGCGGCAGCTCGTAGCCGAGGATGGTGTCGGCGACGATGCGCGCGCCCCCGCACCGCGGTGGCGGCGTTGGATCGCAGGTGCAGCCGGGGCACCCGCAGGCGACGACGTCGATGCGACGGTTCGTCACGTGGCGCGTCACGGCGTAGAGGGCGTCCCCGGCGCGCGCGAACTCGTAGGCGCCGGTGACGTCGCCGCATCCTCCCGTCGGCGGCATCACCACGACGGTGAGGCGCTTGCCGTCCACGTCGCGCTCCTCGACGTGCGGCGCGGGCGGCGGCCCCCGGAGCTCGCCGTGGGCCCGCGCGAGCACGTGGGCGGAGAGCTTCGCGGCCACCATGCCCTGCCGCCGGAGGGCCTCGGCCCACGTCGCATCCCGATCCGAGCTCGCGAGCGCCTGCCGTGCAGCGAGCTCCGCCCGCGTGAAGCACCCTTCGGGGCCGGAGCCATGATTCGCGCGAGGAGGAGGCTCGGGAGGCCCCGCAGCAGACGCGGACGACGGAGCGCTCGCGCTCGACGGCGGAAGCTCGACGCTAGTAGCCCCACCGGGCGAGCTAGCCGGCTCGCCGGCTCGAGCACACGCCCCAAAGAGGGTGGCCCCCACCAGCACGGCCCCAAGGACGGCCTGACCCCGCATCCCACGAGTCTATGCCCCAGCCCCGCTCGAAGCGAGCCTCGCGTCATCATCCCAACTTGGTACTCTCTCTCTCTCCCCCCTGCGCCTGCGCCTGCCCCCTCTCTCTCCCCTCCCTCTCCCGTTCCTTCTCCCCTCCCGCTCCTTCTCCCGCTCCCGCTCCTTCTCCCTTCTCTCTCCCTCTCCGTCTCCACCTCGCAAACCCGCCCCCAAACTGTTACTCGTTACCTTGCTTTCATGCGCCTCGCCTCCGCCCGCGATCTCGGTCAACGCGCCTCCCGCGCGCTCGAGCCCCGCCGCTCGGTCGCGCTCGCGTGCGCCGCGCTCGTGGTCCTCGATCTCGCGACGCGCGCATCGTTCCTCGCCCCGCGTCTGGTGACGCTGCGCGGAGCGCTGAACTACCTCGCGGCGATCGTCGCGCTCGCGATCGTGCTCCGTCTCCTGGCGGCGACGCAGGGCCTTCGGCGCGTCGTGCTCCACGCGATCTTCGTCGCGCTGCCGATGGGCGTCCAGGCGGCGCTCTTCCACGCCTACGGCGAGTTCGTCGAGCCGACCGACTTCGTCGCCTTCGCCGACTCGCCCGGCGTCGCGTTCCACGCCGCCGGCGTCACCGCGGACTTCGTCGCGTCGCTCGGGATCGCGCTCGGGGCGCTGCTCGCCGTGCGGCTTCTCCCGCGGGACGCTCGCCCGCTCCGCTGGCCCCTGCTCGTCCCGTCGGTCGCGGCGCTCGGCGGTGCGATCACCGCGGGCGCGATCTACTGGCGCGCTTGCCCCACCCTCGAGCACCCCGTCCCCGCGTTCGCAGCGTCGCTCGGCGGGATCCTGCGGCGGGCAGCGGTGCGGTCGACGGCCGGTGCGCGCCCCACGGTGCCTCCGCAACCAACGAGGGAACGGCTGCCGAACGTCGTGCTCGTCGTCGGCGAGTCGCTCGCCGCGAGCCACCTGCCCTTCTACGGTTACCCGCTCGACACGGCGCCGCGGCTCGGCGCGCTGAACGCGCAGGGCAAGCTCCTCCCCGTCCGCGATGCGACCGTGATGGGTCCCAACACGCGGAGCAGCGTCCCGTACATCCTCACTGGCCTCGCCGGCCCCGATCCGGGTGGGCGCGTGTATGCCGCGCCGACGGTGCTCGAGTACGCGAAGGCGCGCGGCTACCACACCGCGTTCGTGAGCGCGCAAGAGGAGTCGTGGGGCAGCTTCGACGTGCTCTTCCGCGAGGGCGTCGACGTCTTCCACAGCGGCATCGACTACGCGCCCGAGGTCGACGTGCTCAAAGGCGCGGACGACCTCGACGTGCTCGAGCGCGGCGTGCTCCCCACGCTCGCGAACCTCCCGGAGCCGTTCTTCGTCGTGCTCCACATGGATGGGAGCCACGCGCCGTATGGCCGCCACTCGCCGCCGTCGCGCAAGGTCTTCGCCGAGGACGGCATCAACTCCGTCGAGGCGTACGACAACACGATCCGCGTGACCGACGAGTACCTCGCGCGCGTGCTCGACGCGCTGCGCGCGCGTGATCCGCAAGCGTGGATGTTCTTCACCAGCGATCACGGCCAAGCGCTCGGCGAAGGCGGCGCGTTCTTCAACCACGGCTATCAGTCGAACGTCGTGCGCGATCCGCTCCTGCTCTTTCCGCCGCCCTCGGCGGACCAGGAGCAGTGGCGCGCGATCGCCGAGACGCCGGCGTCGGCGTGCGATCTGGTCCCCACGCTCCTGCACCTGATGGGCGCGAAGGCGGTGGCGCCGATGGATTGCGCGGACTGGCTCGCCGGACCTTCGCCGCAGCGCGTGCGCGTGGTCAGCGCGTACACGCCGACGTACGTGGGGGAGCCCACGATGCTGGTGCTCCTGCCCGACGGGCACCGCGAGGTGTTCGATCTGGGGCGCGGCACGGTCGTCATGGATGACGGGTCGCTGCGCGGCGCGGGGGAGGTCGCGATCCCGCGCGAGGTGGATGCGCGGCTGCGGTGAGCGAGCCGCTCACGGGACGGACTACGTGCACTGCCAGAGCGTTGCGCTGATCGCGCAGGGCGCGCACCAGAACGCGTAGAGGATCCCGTCGCCTCCCCACTCCAGCGAGTGTCCGCTTTGGAGCTCGAACGAGTCGAGTTGCATCGCAAACGGCATGCGCCCCTTGCACCCGGGACACTCCGGATACGCGGCGTCTTGAATCCACGTCGGCTCGCCGCCCAACCGCTTCAGGTTTTCTCGACCGTTGGTCACCGCCCAGTCCTGCATCCTCCAACGCGGCGCCGAGGCGACGACTCGCACGGTCGTCTCGGGTAGAGGCTCGGTCGGGAACTCGGGTTCCTTGGGCTCCGTCACTGCAATCGCTTCGACGGCGCCGGACGCGTGACGGAAGAAGAGCACCTCCTCCGCGAGCCCCACGCAACTCGGGCACGTCACGAAGAGCGCGGGGCTCACGTTCGAGGGGGTCTCGAGCAGGCGCTGAAGGGGGCGTCCGCAGACGCCGCACGGCGCGTCGATCGTGCCGCCGAGCTTCGCCTCCGCCAAGGCCTCGCCGTCGGCGCGCCACGTCGGATAGTCGAACCACCCCTCGCTCCCGCGCGGCGGCGGCGGTCGGAGCACCCCTTCGGGGAACACGAGGTGCGCGGTCGCTGGCGAGAACAACCTTCGAGCACCACCGGCGCGCCGCTCGGCCCCGACGAGCGCGATGCACGCGTCCGCCCAGGCGACGTCCGGGATCCGTGTGCCCACCGCCGCGAACGCGGCACGCCAAGCCTCGTCGCTGCGCGCCTCCAAGAGGCAACGCCAGGCTCGGGTGAGGTCCTCGGGATCGCCGCGCTCCACGATCTCGACGAGGCGCCGCGTCTCGTCGGTCTGCGCGCCGCGCCACGGCCAGAGTGCGTAGTAGCTCCGCGCGTTCGGGCGCACGTCCCAGAGGAACGGCAGGTGGCGCGTCAGGCTCTCCGGCGCTTGGAGGCTCAAGCGCACGATGTACTCGGCGGCTTGGCTCTCCGACGGATCGGCGCCCCGTCGAAGCGCCGCCACCGCGCGCTCCGCGACCTCCGCCAGTCGGTCCTCGGGCACGAGCGCGAGCGCCTCGTCGAAGCCGAGCGACGACCCCTCGGAGTCCGCGGCTTCGAGGATCGCTCCGACGAACCGCTCGCGATCGGTCCGCGCGAGCTCCGCGAGGCGGCGGATCATCGCGGACGCAACCGCTCCGCGAAGAACGCCAGGATCTCGTCCACGGCTTGGCGCGTCGGCTCACCCTCGCGATCGATGAGGTGGTGCGTCACCACGCTGTGTGGGTTCGGCATCCGATTCGCGGGGTTCGCCGCCGAGTCCGGCAACGTCCGCAGCTTGATCCGATCCCCGAGCGCCCGCTCGTAGTCGTCGAAGCGCTCTTTGCGGCAGAAGCGATCGCCCTCGAACCGATACCCGAGAGCGACCAGATCCTCGCGCTCCATCCGCGCGCGGATCTGGGCCAAGTCTTCGGGGCTCGAGTGGATGCCGCCGCTCCGCCCGATCGGCAGCGACGGCTGACACAGCACCGGCGCGAGGACCTCGGGCTCGAGCATCATCGACAGCGCGAAGTTCCCGGTGAAGCACATCCCGATCGCCCCGACGCCGCGCCCGCCGCAGCGCGGGAACACGTCCTTGGCGAGCGCACGGAGCCACTGCGTAAGCGGCGCCGTCACGTTCGCGCGGAGCGCCATGAACTCGCGCGAGACGCACCCCTTCACGAGCTCGCCGATGCCGTAGAGGTGCGTCGGCGCGCGCCCCGGATCGCCGAAGAGGTTCGGCATGTACACGGTGAAGCCCGCGTCGCGCACGAAGCGCGCGAACCGCGCGACCTCGGGCGAGATGCACGGCATCTCGGTCATCACGATCACGGCCGGTCCGGTCCCGGCGACGAAGACGAGCTTCGTCGCGCCGAGGAAGGTCAGGTCGCGCCGCTCGAAGTCGTCGAGGGGGTCGCGCGTGCGCCGCCACTCTTCCATCTCGGGCCGGGCCATCGTTCGCCACGGTACCGCGGATTCGTGTGGGCCGGCGCGTTCCTTCGCCCTGACGCAGCCCGGGGCCTCGCGTAGCATCGCGCGATGCGTCGGGCGCACCTCTTCGTCGGACTCGGTCTCGTCGCCGGTTGCAGCTACGGCCCGCCGCCGGAGCAAGCGACGCCGTGCTCCACGGCGAGCGCGCAGCGGCTCGAGGC
Source organism: Polyangiaceae bacterium (assembly GCA_044224495.1). Taxonomy (GTDB): domain Bacteria; phylum Myxococcota_A; class Polyangia; order Polyangiales; family Polyangiaceae; genus JBGAKG01. The sequence continues at coordinate 284,382 of JBGAKG010000011.1, forward strand.
CCGGCGCCAGCTCCAGGCGGGTGAGCTCGCGAACGCGCTCGGCTCGATCGAAGCGGCCAACGCGGCGTGCCCCGCCTCGCGCAACACCACCCGAGGCGAAGAGGTGAAGCTCCTCGCCGAGCTCGGTCGCTGCGCCGACGCGCGCACGCTCGCCGCAGCGATCGACGCCGACGGGGAGCGCTCCGACGGCGCGTGGCTCGCGGCGAGCACGGCGCTCGGCACCTGCGAGCGCGACGCGACGAGGGCCCCCGAGCTCGAGGCGTTGCTCGCGCGCGCGCGGTCCGCGAGCGCCGCCGGCGACGAAGCGGCCGCGCGAACGGCCTGGGATCTCGCGCTCGCTCGCGCGCGCGCCGGCGGGCTACCGATCGTTGCAGATTGCACGCGATGGAGCCACAAGAGCTCCTATGTGGGCGCGTGGTTGCCCCCGCTCGATGCGTTCGTGCTCGTCGACGGCACACGGGCGCTGGCGCTCCGCGCGAGCGACGGGCACGAGCTCCGTTCCTTCGACGCGGGCGGCGACATCCTGTTCGTCGCGGCGAGCTCCGATGGGCGGACGTTCGCCGCGGCGACGGCGCACGAGGTCGTCACCTGGTCGATCGAGCGCGCGGCCCCCGTCGCGCGCTGGCCCGGGAGCGGCCCGATCGCGATCTCTCCCGATGGCGCGAAGGTGCTCTACGTCGAGGGGAGCTCGCTCCGCGTCCACGGAGATACCCGCTTGGCGATCCCACTTCGGGACGAAGCGACCGGAGTGCACCTCGGCGCCGACGCGATTGCCTACGTCGCCGGCGACGGGCTGCACGTGCTCGACGCGAGCGGCAAGGAGCAGTGGCATCAGCCCGATCTGAGCGGCGCGATCGTCGGCTACCGCGGCGGCGCCTACTACGTCCAAAGCGGGTCGGAGCTTGGGTACCTGGGCTTTCGCGTGACCCGGACGCGAAAGGACCAGCTCGGAGAGAGTCTTTCGCAGGCGATCGCGATCGACGCCGAGGCCCCGCGCTTCGTCGGCGAGAAGTGGATCGACGATGGCAACGGCGCGTCGCACGGGACGTCCGTGATCTTCGACGAAGCGACCGGCAAACAGACCGAGCTCCACCTCCGCGAGTACCGCGCGTTCATGGCGCGCGGGCGCGTCGTGAACCTCGACCTCACCGACGACATCTCGATCTTCGACGCGACGACGGGCGCGCTCCAGCGTCGGATCGCGTCACCGAGCGCGAAGCTCGGCGAGGTGCACGTCTCCGAAGACGGGTCGACGCTGATCTTCGGCTACATCCTCGAGCTGCTCTCGTTCCAGACGTGGTCGGTCGCGTTCTCCGCGGCCGGGGCCGCGCGGCTCTCGCCGACGCGCGCTTGGGCGTCCGCCCTCACCGCCGACGGCTCGGTGGCGCTCGGTCCGCGAAGCAACGAGCTCCTCCTCTGGTCCACGCGAAGCGGCCAGCTGATCGGAAAGACGAAGCTCGAGCCCACGATCGACACGCAGCTGACACCGTCGATCTCGCCGAGTCATCGGTGGTTGGCCGCAAAGGTGAAGGACGGTCCGGCGTGGGAGCGCTGGGATCTCACGCACGTGCTGCCGACGGCACCGCTCCCCAGCTCCTTCCTCCGGTTCGAAGACGACGATGCCATCGTCGTCGACGACCTCGGGCCGACCGCACTCGATCCGGTGACGCTCGCCCCGCTGAAGAACCGCCGACCGGCGCCGAGCGCGGACGGGCTCCGCATGTGCCGGAACGGGATCACGACCGACTGCATCGACGTCACCCAGATCGGCGACGGTCCCGCCACGAAGCGCGAGCTCTCGTGGGTCGACGCGAAGGGAGAGCACACGCCGTTCCCGGGACGCGCCGGCCACTCGCCGGGCCCCTGGCCCTACGCCCCCGCCGACGGGCGCTGGGTCGCGCTCAGCTACGCGGACGGTGCGCTCACGCTCCACCCGCCCCACGGTGGTCCCGGCGTCGAGCTCCGCGTCTTCCCCGATGGGAGCGGTGCCTACGCGCGCAGCGCGGAGGGACACGTCGAGCTCTTCGGCGAGGCGCGCGAGCGCGCGGTCTGCCGCATCGGCGCCTTCAGCGAGCCGATCGAGGCCTGCGCCGCGCTCCTCGGCCCGGTGGTCACCCCGCTCCTGAGACCGGCGAAGTTGACGCCCTGAGCCGGGTCTGGCCTTGTTGGGTCATGTCCGCGATCGGCGATCACTTCATCCTCGGGCTCAAGCCCTCGCCCACGCTCGCTCCGGAAGATCGCGCGCTCCTCGAAGAGCTGCGCCCCGCCGGCGTCATCGCCTACAAGTCGAACTTCCGCCACGACCTGCCCTACGCGGAGTGGCTCGGAGCGTTCGCCGAGCTCCTCACCGACGTGCGGCGCGCGATCGGGCGCGAGCGCATCTTCGTCGGGATCGATCACGAGGGCGGTCGCGTGTGCCGCACGCCCAAGCCGATCACGCGCTTCGCGTACGCCCGCCATTGGGTCAACGACGCAGCTGCCGTCGGGCGTGCGATGGCGATCGAGCTCGCCGCCACCGGCGTGAACCTGAGCTTCGCACCGGTGCTGGACGTGGACTCGAACCCGGCGAACCCGGTCATCGGCGAGCGCGCGTTCGCGCGCGATCCCGAGACCGTGACCCGCGCCGCGCTCGCCTTCGCCGACGCGCTCCTCGCGGACGGCGTCCTGCCGTGCGGAAAGCACTTCCCCGGCCACGGCGACACGGCGCAGGACAGCCACTGGGCGCTCCCGGTCGTCGAGCGCGATCTCGACGGGCTCCGCGCGCGGGAGCTCGTCCCCTTCGCCGCCGCCGCCAAGGCGAAGCTCCCGATGATCATGACGGCGCACGTGATGTTCCCGCCGATCGATCGCGAGGTCCCCGCGACCCTCTCGCGCCGCTTCGTGCAGGGGCTCCTGCGCGACGAGCTCGGCTACGACGGCGTCGTGGTCTCGGACGACATCGGGATGAACGCCGTCTCCAAGATCTTCGAAGACCCCACGGCGGCGGTGCGGCTGCTCCACAGCGGGACCGATCTCCTCATGGTCTGCTCCCACTTCACGAGCACCGAGCGCGCCCGCGGGTTCGCGCGCGCGATCGAGCGTGCGCTCGCCGACGGGACGCTGGACGCGACCGAGAACGCACGGTCTCGCGCACGCATCGCGGCGCTGCTCGAGCGAACGCCGCAGCCCGCGCCGCGCGTCCTCGACGATGCAGTCCTCGCCGAGCACCGCCGCGCGGGGGCGCAGTTCGAAGCGGCGACGGTCGAAGTCGTCTGACGATGGACCACGGCGCACTCGTCCGCGAGCTCGTTCGGGCACATGGCGCTCACACGATCGTCCTCTACGGATCACGCGCGCGCGGGGACTGGACCCACGAGAGCGACATCGACGTGGCCTGCCTCGCGGACGTTCCCGAGGGCTACCGCGATGCGCGCACGTGGGAGGGGATGTTCCTCGATGGGTTCGTGTACCCGACCGCGATCACGGAGAAGGAACCGACGGAGGAGCTCTCCAAGCTCCTCGGCGGACAGGTCCTCCTCGACGAACGAAAGCTCGCTCCAGGGTGGCTCGCGCGGATCGGCGCCTTCGAGGCGCAGCCGTTCACGCCGCTCCCGGAGACGGAGCGCAGCGTGCGCCGCGTCTGGGCGCGGAAGATGCTCGCGCGCGTTCAGCGCGGCGACATCGAGGCGCACTACCGCTACCACTGGCTCCTGTTCCAGCTCCTCGAAGACCACTACCCGATGAGCGGTCGCCGATATCCCGGACCCAAGCGCGCGTTCGCCGACCTGGCGGCGCGCGATCCGGAGACGTTCGCCGCGTTCGAGCGCGCGCTCGTGCCGGGGGCGAGCTTCACGGAGCTGGAAGCGCTGGTGGCGCACCTCGAACAGCGACACGATCCCGACTCGGAGTGAGCCGGATTCACCCGCGATCAAGGGAAGGGTGTCGGGTTGCCGAGCTTCTCGAAGACGTACTTCGTCAAGGTCTGCCCCGCAGCGCAGAACCCACGCGTCGCCTGTCCGCTCGTGAGCCCGGTGACCGTCGACATGTCCACCTTGATCCGGTCCTCGTTCTTCCACGGCCAGAGATCGTCGGCGGTCGCAGTGTCGTAGCCCGGCTCGCCGTAGAGCGTCCCGCTCGCGCCGATGCACTTCGTGATGTTCGCGCCACGCTGACCATTCGTGCCGCCCGACGCGAGAACGCTGCCCCCTTCGATTCGCGCCAGGTAGCGGAGCCCGTTGGTGAGTGCATCGAGCACGGTGCCCCCGTTCGTGCCACACCCGAACGACACGCTCGTCACCAGATTGAGGGTCGCCCCGCTGCTCGCCGTGTACGCCTTGCCTTTGCACGACTGGACGACGGAGTCGCGCACGGTGGCCGAGGACGCTGCACCGAAGAGGCCGACGCCATCACCCGATTCACCGACGATCGTCAGACGCTCGTAGAGCGTGTTCGTCCCTTTGAGCTGTGAGACGCCATAGGCTCCGATGCCACCACCGAACGACGCGCAATCCTGCACCGTCATGTTCGTGATGCCGATTTGGCCCTCGGACCCCATGAGGTAACCGAGGTGATTCACGGCCAAGCACCCGCGCCAGGACTTCGTGTCGTTCGGCGTCGGCCCCGCGCCGTTCGACGCGTTGTAGAACGTGGCGACGTAATCGGGACGCGGGCCCAGCCCGTCGATGGCGAGGCAGTTCAGGCACGCGACACGCTGAGAGTCGTACTGCGTGATGCACGCCTCCGGAGCGCCGTCGATGTTGACGTAGCCGCCGTCGAATCGCGTCACGACGCGGCGCAGGACGATGTCCTGCGAATTGAAGATGACGATGTTGTAGCGACCACCGGGCCCGTACACCCAGCAATCCTCGAGGAGGATGTGGTGGGCGCCCGGCGTCTGGTCGTTGGTCCCGATCGTCAAGCTCGCCGTGTTGCCGCTCGTCTCTCCACGCGCGAACGCACAGTGGCGGACCTTCAGGTTGCCGCCGGTCACGTCCTTCTGCGTCGCATCGTCGAACTTGAAGCCGACGATCTCGCAGAACCAGTTGGTGTTGCCCGTGATGCCGAAGCCCCCGGTCACCACCACGCCGCCGAAGTGCTCCGCGCGGATGACGTTCTTGGCCGCCCAGCTCGGCGCGGCCTTCAGGCTCGAGTTCTTGAACGGCGCAGCGTAGGTCCCGTTTCTCACGACGACCGTTCCACCGCCCCCCGAGGGGAGGAGTGCCGCTCCCGACGCGATCAGCTTCTTCGGCGACGAGAACGAGCCCGTCCCCGAGTCGTTGGGCGCGCTCGCATCGACCCAGATGGCGTTCGACGGGATCGGAGGCTCGAGTCCGGCGTCAGCGGGGGGCGACGTTCCGTCGCTGGGGGCGTCCGCCGTGGATCCGTCGTTCGGATTTCCGATGCCCCCGTCCCCGGACGTACCCGCGTCGGGCTCCGTCGTGGTCGCCTCGTCCGAGCAGGCGCCGACCAACCCTGCCGCAGCAAGCAACCCCAGAAAGTCGCGACGCCCTCGCACACTCCTCATGTCGGCTCCCTCCACTTCCTTCCGTGAGAACGCTCTCGGTCTTCAGTGTAGGAGGCGTGGAGTGGCCTGATGCGCCAGATGTACTGGCCCCACGCGCCAACGATGATGGCGCGTGACCGTGCTCTTCTTTCGACCGCGCCGCGAAGACGCTTGGCGAGCTGAGCTTCGTCAGCCGACCGCGCGCGCCGCGAACAGGGCGATGCTCGCGAGCGACGAAATCAGCCCCAGCGCCATCACGACGGTCATGTGGATCGGGTAGCGATCGATCGCCCGCATCATCATCCCGTTCATGCGCTTCGCGAACGTGATGTGGCACTGGATGGGGACGATCCCCTGCGCGCGCAGATCGAGCCGCTCGATCATCGCGTCGACCGAGGCGTACCGCTTCGCCGGGTCCTTCTCGAGCCCCGCGCGGAGGTACCACGTCATGTCCATGCCGGGCGGGCGCTGGAACGGGCTGTGGACGCTGCCGGCGAGCTTCGGCGCGCGGTGCTTCACGCCCTCGAGCACCTGGTCCAACGTGGTGCAGTCGCCGAGGTAGTGCTCCAGCGTCAGGAGCTCGTAGAGCATCACCGAGAGCGCGTAGATGTCGCTCTTCTCGGTCGCTTCTTCGCCGCGCGCTTGCTCCGGCGACATGTACATCGGCGTACCGAGCAACGACCCGACCGCCGTCTGGTGGAGACGGCCCCCTGCCACGGCGCCGACCGTCATCATCGCCGGCGAGTCGGTCGTGCCGACGCGCTTCGCGATGCCCCAGTCCATGACGACGACCTGGCCGTGGGTACCGACCATCACGTTGGCGGGCTTCAGATCGCGGTGGATGTAGCCGCGCGCGTGGGCGTGGGCGACCGCATCGAGGATGCCGCGGAAGAGTTGGATGCGCGTCTCCATCGGGTAGAGCGCGTGGTAGAGCGGGTCGCCTGCCGCCAGTCGCTCGATGATGTGCTCGAGCGTCTCTCCCTCGACGTACTTCATGACGAAGAAGTAGTCGCCGTTCTCGTCCACGCCGACGTCGTGGATGGGGACGATGTTCGGGTGCTCGAGCAGCCCGATCGTCCGGATCTCCTCGACGAAGCGGAGGAGCATCGCCGTGCTCTTCACCTCGCTCCGGATGCGCTTGATCGCGACGGGGCGCGCGATGTCGTTGTCGGTCGCGCGGACGACTTCACCCGCGCCGCCCTCCCCGAGCACCTTCTCGATCCGATAGCGTTCGCGCGGCTCCACGACGAGGGCGGGCCCCGCCGCGTGCGCATCCACGCGCGGGAGCACCGTCGTTCGAGTCGTCGTGACGGCGCCCATCACCGTGGCTCCCGACCGCGGCGCCGTCGGCACGACGGGTCCGGCGACCGAGGCGCTACCGAGGACGGTGGCGTCGAAGGCTTGGGAGTCGGGAGCGACGAGCGTGAGATCGTTTGCAGCGGGAGCCATGGTGGTGGGTTTCCTTCAGCGCTTGGGCAGGTGGGGGGCAGCTTCACGGAGCACGCGAGCGACCGACGGGCGCTCGGCGAGACGGGCCACGTAGCGGCCCAGGTTCGGGTGCGCGTCGAACGGGATGATGTTCTTCGCGTAGAAGAGCGAGATCGCGGCACAGTCGCCGAGCGTGAACTGATCGCCGATCGCCCACGTGTTCTTCTCGAAGTGGCGATCGAAGAAGTCGTAGACGATGCCGAGCGTGCGCTTCGCGCCCTCGATCCGACGGACCTCGCGCTCGTTCGGGTTCTCCGGCGGAACGCCCGGCTTGTCGCCGGCGAAGAAGATCCGCTGGAACGGATCGTTCACGTAGAGATCGAACTGCCGATCGAAGAAGCGAGCGCGGCGCGCCTGATCGGGGTCGGCGGGGATGAGGCGCGTGCCCCCCTGCACGTGCGTCTCCGCCCACTCGAGGATCGTCGTCGACTCGGGGACGAGGTACCCGTCGTCGAGCGCGAGGAGCGGCACTTTACCGAGCGGGTACAGCTTCTGATACGCGGCGCGCGCCGCCGGATCGCCGAGGTTCACGACCTCGGGGGTGAACGTCGCGTTCTTCTCCCAGAGACCGACGAGCGCCTTCTGCGAGTACGGCGACAACCAACTGAAGTAGAGCTTCATCACTAAGTCCTCCCTCTTTCCTTTTTCCGCGCTCGGTTCTTTCCGTGCGCCCCTCTCCGTCTCGCGAGCGAGCGATTCGTTACAGACGCCGGTGATCTTTTTTTCCGATACCCTCGCGGGCGATGGAGAGCGGCGCAGACGCCCGTGAGAAGGAGCTCGTCGAGCGGCTGCGCGCCGGCGACGAAGCCACCTTCACGAAGCTCGTCGCGACGCATCACGGAGCCTTGGTACGACTCGCTCGCACCTTCGTCCGCGACGAAGCCGCCGCGGAGGAGGTCGCTCAGGAGACGTGGCTCGCGCTCCTCGACGGGATCGACGGGTTCGAGGAGCGCGCGTCGCTCAAGACGTGGTTGTTCCGCGTGCTCGTGAACCGCGCCCGCACGCGCGGGAAGAAGCAGGGGCGCGAGGTCCAGTTCGAGCCCGACGACGAGCCGCACCCGGACGAGGCGCGCTTCTCCAAGCGCGGCTTCTGGGAGAGCGGTCCCGTCGCCTGGACGGGCGGCGGGGCGGACTCGGAGCTCGACCGGAAGCGCGTGCTCGCCGTCGTCCGCAGGGAAATCGAGCAGTTACCCGAGGCGCAGCGGGCGGTCGTGCTGATGCGCGACGTCGAAGGTCTCGACGCGAAAGAAGTCTGTAACGTTTTGGGCATCCAGGAGACTCACCAGCGCGTGCTCCTGCATCGCGGGCGGACCATGCTTCGGTCCAAGATCGAGAAGGAGCTCGGCGAGCGATGATCAACTGCAAGCAGGTCGCACACGAGCTGACGGAGCTCGAGGAGGGGAACCTCCCCCTCGGGCAACGTGCGCTCCTGCGGATGCACCTCGCGATCTGCCCGCAGTGCAAGGTCTACGTGCGCCAGATGAAGGCCACCGTGGACGCGCTCCACGAGGCGGACGAGCCGCTCGGCGAGGAAGAGAGCTCCGCGCTCGCGAAGCAGCTCTTGGCGAAGCGCAAGAAGCCGTGAGGGCTCGCGCGCTCCGGCTTCAGCCCCAGCCGGCGCGCTTCACCTTCTCGTAGATCGCGCCGACGTCGATCGAGGGAACCCGCTCGCCGCCGACGCGCACGCAGTCGGGCGCCGAGCCGTCGATCTCGTAGTGCCCGGTCCCGACGACCTCGATCCCGGCGAGCCCGACTGGTTCGCCCGCGTGCTTCGTCACCACGAGGGAGCCGCGCGAGGCGCCGAGCGCACCGAGCCCGAGGACCGGGATGACGCCGTTCCCCACCTGCGCGATGCCGAGCAGCGGCTCGTGACGCCCGGGGACGGGCGTGATCGCGGGCAGGGCGACGATGCTCTGCACGGTCGCCGCGGGGAGGAACGCGAGCGCTCCGTCCACGCGGAGAAGCACGCCGCCGCGACGACCGGCGAGCTCGCTCGAACCGCTCGGGCGGAGCGTCACGCCGCGCGCCGGCGGACGAGCCGGGCCTCGAGGAGTTGGAAGAGGATGCGGCACGCGTCGAAGCTCGAGAGGTTGCTCGCGGCGATGATCTCGCGAACGCTCCGCTCGCCGTCGACGGCCTCGAGGACGGCACGCTCCTGCCGCGCGAGCTTGACCTCGGCCCCGGCCGTGTCGAGCGTGGCCGGATCGGAGGTGAGGACGGCGTCGAAGCTGCCGATCTTCGACTCGATCACGCGCCACTCGTCGACGCGGCGGAAACCTTCCATCACGACCGAAGCGACGGGGAGCGCGAGGCGCGCCTTGTCCGCGAGCTCGGACGTCGACCCGCGGTGGAAGTGGAATCGCCCGGCCGCCCACCGCAGGAGCTCGTAGATGAGCTCGCTCGATTGGCGGGTGAGCGCCTCCTTCAGCTGCTCGGCGCTGACGCGGCCGGACTCGAGGAGCAGATCGCCGAGGAGCTTGGAGCGCGCGCTGTCGGGTGCGTCCGCGTTGCGCTTCAGGATGTCGTCGATCTCGGGGGCGGTGACGAGCCCCTCTTCGAGGAAGAAGCGCCCGAGGCGGAACTCGGACGAGGCGCCCCGCGCTTGCACCAGATCGACGAGGCCGCCCCGCATCGAGATGGAGATTTCGCTCGCCGCGTTCTGGATGACGAGGGTCCCCGTCTGCGCCTCGAGCTGGAGGAGCTGGAGCACGGCGCCGATCGGGATCGCCGCGAGGTTGCCCGACAGCACGACGTCGGACCCGACGTCCGCGCGGCCGAGCACGGCGCCGAGCTCCGCGATGGCTTCGGGGCTGAGGTCGCGCGCGATCGTGCGCATGATCTTGCCTTCGTCGCCGATGGCGTCGGCGGGGAGCCGAGCGAGGACCGGAGCCAGCACGTTGGCGAGCTGCGCGCCGAGCTCGACCGCGACGCGGGCGCGCATGGCGCTCTCTTCGCGCGCCTGGGGCGAGCGGGTGGAGAGCGGCATGTCGCCTTCGTCGAGCACGAGCGCCGGCGCGTTGGCGACGCCGGCGCGGACGCGCCGGAGCGCGTTCTCGACCGCGAGCGCGAGGGCCTGAGCGTCGAAGGGCTTCGTGATGGCGTCGACGGCGCCGGTCTGCATGACGAACTGCTCGCGGATGCGGTCCGTCTTGGCGCTCATGAGGAGCACGGGGAGCTTCTTCCACTCCTCGCGGGCGCGGACCGCGCGACAGAACTGGAAGCCGTTCATCTTCGGCATCACGAAGTCGAGGAGCACGAGATCGAACGGCGACTCCGCGGTCGCAAGCAGCTCGAGCGCCGTCTGCCCATCCGCCGCCGCGACCGCTTCGTAGCCTTGGCGAGACAGGATGGCGCAAACGACCTTGCGCAACGTGCTGCTGTCGTCGACGACGAGGATACGGTCTGCCACGGCCCGGACCTGGGATCCTACCACGGTGACCCCGTTGCGCGAATGCGCGAAAGGCCGTAGCGGTGGGGACGTGGACTTGGTGATTCGCGGCGGGACCATCGTCACGTGCGACGCGGCGCGGCGTGTTCTCGAGGGAGACGTGGTCGTCCGTGGGGGCCGGATCGTCGGCCTCGGGCCGAAGGCAGCCGCGAAAGCCTCGCGCCCCGCCCGGGTCCTCGACGCCCGCGGCTGCGCCGTCATGCCCGGGTTCGTTCAGGCCCACATTCACCTCTGCCAAGTCCTATTCCGGGGGATGGCGGACGATCTGCCGCTCCTCGACTGGCTGAGGCAGCGGATCTGGCCCTTCGAGGCCGCGCACGACGCGAAGTCGCTCCGCGCGTCCGCCGAGCTGGGACTGCTCGAGATCATGCGTGCCGGCACGACGACCATCCTCGACATGGGGACGGTACGTCACCACGACGAGGTGATGGACGCGTGCCTCGCCAGCGGCATCCGGGCGATCAGCGGCAAGACGATGATGGACCTCGGCGAGGGCGTGCCGAAGGGCCTCCGCGAGACGACGAAGGAGAGCTTGGCCGAGAGCGACGCGCTCCGAGCGCGCTGGCACGGCAAGGGGGACGGCCGGATCGGTTACGCATACGCGCCCCGCTTCGTGCTCTCGTGCAGCGAGGCGCTGGTGCGCGGGGTCGCCGAGCGCTCGCGCGAGAACGGCGCGCTGATGCACACCCACGCGGCCGAGCACGCGGGCGAGCGCGAGGCGGTCCGCAAGATCCTGAACGCGGACGATCTGGAGATCCTACGGCGCTGGGGCCTCGCGGGCGAGCGCGCGATCCTCGCCCATGGCGTGCAGCTCACGGACGACGAGGCGCGGACGCTCGCGGCCGAGAAAACGCGGATCGTCCATTGTCCGAGCGCGAACCTGAAGCTCGGGTCGGGCATCGCGCGTGTGGCCACGCTCGACGAGCTCGGGGTGCCGCTGGCGCTCGGCTGCGACGGCGCGCCGTGCAACAACAACCTGGACCCGTGGCAGGAGCTCCGCCACGCGGCGCTGCTCGCGAAGGTGCGCACGGGGACGACGACGCTCCCGGCCGAGCGTGCGCTGCGGCTCGCAACGATCGACGGCGCGCGGGCGCTCCACTTGGATCACGAGATCGGCTCGGTGGAAGAAGGGAAGCGCGCCGACGTCCTCGTGGTCGGGCTGGGTGCCGAGCACCAGGAGCCTGGGGGAGACGCGTACTCGCGGCTCGTGTACGCGACGCAAGCGCGGGACGTGAAGCACGTCGTGATCGATGGGCGGGTGGTGGTGCGCGATGGTGAGCACCAAGTCTTCGACGCCGAGGCCGTGGTGGCGCGGGCGCGGGTCGAGGCGAAGAAGCTCGTAACGCGCGTCTAGGCCCCCACGGCGATCCGACGAACGCCGATCGGCTGATCAAATGGTGTCGGAGTCGGGGTGGCCCAAACCGGCGGCGGTCATGTCGGCGAGGAGGTCGTGCATTGGGGCTTCGGGGAGGCGGTCGTCGTTGGCGTCGTCGTCGTCGTCGCCGGCGAAGTTGTCGTCCCAGTCGACGGGGATGAGGTCGAAGGTGATGGGGTTTTCGGGGACCTCGGCGTCGTAGAACTCGTTTTCGTCCTCGAAGTAGTCCCAGGGATTGGAGACGCCATCGCGGCCGAGGCGGTC
>JBGAKG010000012.1:0-289620 GCA_044224495.1 Polyangiaceae bacterium
AGAAGTCGAAGGCGATCGTGTTTGTCCCATCGAAGGGAAGAATGACGGATGTGAGAGAAGTGTCGGTGATGTCCCCGGACTGAAAGTGTCAGGGATGTCCTCGGACCAAAGTGTCAGGGATCTCTTCGGTTGCTCACCGCTCCCGCTCCCGCTCCCGCTCCCGCTCCCGCTCCCGCTCCCGCTCCCGCTCCGCTCCCGCGTTCCGCGTCCGCATCGGGGCGGCGACTTCGCGAGCGGCGCGGGTGGGCTGCGAGGCTCCTCCCGCCACCACCCGCTTCAGAGGCGGCGGCTCGCCGGCCTCAGCGCCCACGACGCCAGGGTGATCGCAGCGACCGTCACCGTCACCACGATGCTCCACGCCGGGTCCTTGCACGCCACGTGCGAGACCGTCGCTCCGATCATGTTGAAGAAGATGCCCGCGTACGCCCACTCCTTCAGGCGCGGGAAACGCGGCGCCAGGATCGCGACGATCGCGAGCACCTTGCCCAACCCGAGCGCGGGGACGATGTAGGCGGGGTACCCGAGGCGCATGATGCCCGCGAGGGTGACGCTCGAGCCCACGAGCTCGAAGATGCCCCCCGTCATGCAGAAGACGAGCAGGCCGGTCGTGATCGCATAGGCGATCTTTCGGCCCTTGGCCGTGTCGGACGAGGTTCCAGCGACGATGCTTCGATGAGAGAGAGAGAACATGGTGACCTCCGTTTTGGAGCCCATGCGACGCGGGCTCGCATGGACGACGCCGGGAGGACCCCGTTTGGACATCCCGATCACTTTTTTTGCGGAGGTCGGTCGAACGCCACGAGGGGGGCGTAGAAGGCATTCAGGAAGCACAAGTGCCCGGGCGGAACCAACGGGAACTTGGTCCGCGCGAAGAGGTCGGCTCGGTCGTTCGCGATCGAGAGCGCATCCCAAGGATCCTCGTACACGTCCGCACGCCAAGCCCGGGTCGGCAGGCGAGCGAGCTCGATGCCTTCGTCCGCGATCGCTCGACCGACGCCGAGCTCCCCGAGCGCGTGGAGGTCGACCCCCAGCTCCGCCGCGAGCCGCTGCGGAATGGCGGCATCCTCGGCGCCATGTCGCGAGTGTGCCTCGACGAGGTAGCGAGCGTCGACGAGCGTCCACAGCCCGCCCATGCGTCGCGCGTACCAGGCCAGCTTCACCTGGGGCTCCGGACGGAGCGCTTCACGCAGCTCGCCATCCGGGAAGCGCTCGAGCAAGAGCGCGTTGCGCGTCGAGACCAGCGTCGCGAGCTCCTCGGTGACGTCGCCGCTGCACGGAGTGACGAGGAGACGCGTGCAGTCTGCATCCGACATGTCCTCCGGAACCATCAAGACTCGGAGGAGATCCGCCTCCGCGACCCCTGCCGCGATGAGCTCGTCGTAGGAGCGCGCCGACCCCGCGGCCGAACGCACACGGTCGGCGAGGCCTTCTCCACGGGCACCGGACTGCGGACAGTTACCGGCTTCGAGCGGGAAGTAGTGGCTCCCGTTGCACCATTGCAGCCACCTCCTCTTCATCGGCGAAAGGTAGCAGCCGTGCGACGGGCCTCACCCCAACGCCGCCCACAGTTCTCCGAACCCCTCCGGGACCGGGACCTCGAACCGCTCCTTCCGTCCCCCCAACGAGACCTCGACGATCTGGCAGTGGAGGTAGATCCGCCGCAGCGTCTCGCTCTTCCCGCTCGCCAGCGTCACCCGCTTCGGTCCCCCGTACTCGCCGTCCCCCAGCAACGGCACTCCGGCGTGGCTCGCGTGCACTCGGATCTGGTGCGTCCTCCCCGTCTCCGGCTCGCACTCGAGCCACGACCAGGAGCGCTCCCCTGCCCCCTTCGTCTCGATCGTGCGATGGCGCGTCGCCGACGGCTTCGCGTCGCGCCCGAACGCCGCGCGCAGGCGCGGCTCCTTCGCGCGCCCGATCGGCGCATCCCAACGCCCTTCGGCTCGGGCCTCCGGCGAGAGCACACCCTTCGCGAGCGCGACGTAGCGCCGGTAGTACGCGCCCTCCGCGCGCGCCGCGAGCAACGCCTCTGCGGCTTGCGCCGTGCGCGCGAAGATCACGACGCCGCTCACGTCGCGATCGAGCCTCGACGTCGGGTGCAGCGCCGCTGGTGCGCAACCCACCTCGCGCGCCGCCGCCGCCAGGAGCGAGTGCGCCGCCCCCGCGTGATCCGGGATCGTCGGGATCCCGGCCGGCTTCGCCACGACGACCAGCTCCGCGCTCGCACGGAGCACCTCGATGCTTCCGATCGCCGCCGGCGGATCATGGACCGTCACCTCCGCCCCGACCGCGACCTTCACGCCGCGCTTCGCGCGCACGCGCCCGACGAACACGCGCCCGTCGTCGATCGCCGCGTCGTCGGCCCCCGCGAGCCGCGCCACCTCTTCGATCGACGCCGCCGAGCGGACGACCCAGCGCTTCACGACGAGCTCACGACTCGCGCGCGCCCAGGCGCTCGACCACGCCGCGATCGCCATCGACGCGCACGCGATCGCCGGTGCGGAGCGCCATCGTCGCCGAAGCCACGTTCACCACGCTCGGCACGCCGAGCTCCCGCGCGACGATCGCCGCGTGCGACAGCGCGCCGCCGAGCTCCGTCACGACGCCCGCAGCCACCATGAAGAGCGGCGTCCACCCTACGTCCGTGGCGTGCACGACGAGGATCTCGCCCGGCTGGAGCTGATCCATCTCCGCCTCGCTGCGCAGCACGCGCGCTCGCCCCTCGACGATGCCGCTCGACGCCGCGAGCCCCCGGAGCTGCTCGCCACCGCTCGGCGGGAGGAGCACGGAGCGCGGCGCGCCCACGAACGTCGGCGGAGGCTCCGGCCGCGCGATGTCGCGCGCGTACTCCGCGCGGCGCGCGCGCACGAGCGGCACCATGTCCGCGCGGGCGTTGCGGAGCGTGCTCAAGAGCTCGTCCACGGACAGGAAGAACACCGACGGCACGTGCGCGACCGTCGAGCCCGACGCGCGGAGATCGCGCTCGTCCTCTTCGAGCTCCGGCATCAACCGAAGGAGGCGCCGCTCCGCGTCGAGGAAGATCTGGCGCATCCACCCGAGCACGCGGGTGACCCAGTTCCGCATCCGCTCGCGCAAGCGCGCGGCTTTCTGCGCGCGCCCGACGAGGTGACGCAGCGCCGTCTGCTCGACGACGTTCAGGCGCGGCAGGATGCGTTGCATCTCCGCCTCGGCCACCGCCCGCGCCGACGCGAAGGCACGCTCGGGATCGCGAGCCTCGCCACGGAGCGCGACGCGCAGCATCGTGAGCACGGGCCGCGGATCCTCCCGCCAGCGCGGCGTGGAGAGCTCCGGCTCGCGCACCGCGCGATCGCCGTAGAGCTCGAGGTACGAGACCAGCGCGCGCCGGGTGGGACCCTCGGGGAGCGAGTCGATCCCGCCGTCGCCGATTTTGTCGAGCGCGGCGCGGAACGCCGGCTCCGCCTGCGCGAGCGCTGCGACGCGCATCAAACCGATCGCCGGGCGCGCGCTCTCCAGATCGCGCACACCGGCCGTGAGCGACTGCGCGAGGCGGTCCGCGCCGATCGGCGCGACGCGCGTCAGGAGCTCCTTGAGCACGAGGTGGGCACCGAGCGCGCTCGAGGCGCACGTGAGCATCACGCTGCCGGTGCGCTCGAGCATCGCCTGCGCGTCCAGGATCGTGCGCGCGAGCCCCTCGTCCGGGAGGATCGCCAAGTCGAGCGCGTGGTGCTGCTTGAGCGCGCGCTCGGCCCACGTCTCGAAGCGGTGGATGTCGTCGTCGAGGCGCAGCTGCTCGCGGACCAAGCGCGTCGCGGTGAGCGGCAAGCGCGCGTAGAAGCCACGATGCGAGACCGTCTGCATCTGCGCCGAGAGCTCGTCGTTCCCGGCCCCGCCCGCGAGATCGACGAAGGTGCGCGGCTCGAGCCACGGCACCTGCGCGGCGACGCGCATGAACTCGCTGAGGTTCAGGTAGAAGCGACCGTGCACGCTCGCGACGAGCGCCGCGTTCTTCGGCACGCGACACCCGAGCGTCGCGAACGCCTGGCGGAATCCGGAGTCGCTGAACGTCCCCGCGACGGACCACGTGAGCGGAGTGGCGACGCCGGGGAGCGCCTCGCCGACGTTGGCGCTGCTCCAGACCGTCGTCGCGTCGCCGCCCGACGGAAAGCCGCTGCCGGTCGCCGGGCGAACCTGGACGATCCACGTCTTGTCGTGCTCGCACGCGAACTCCACGTCGTGCGCGATGTCCTCGAGCTTCTCCAGGCGATGCGCGACCTCGGCCAGCGCCAGGATCACCGCCGGAGACAGCGCCGGCGCATCGGGCTGCGCGACGGGCTCCGCTGCGACCTCGCCGCTCTGCACGCGAAGCTGCCGCTCCTTCCGCGCGACGATCGCCTCGACGACCCGGCCCTTCTCGTCGATCCGCAGCACGTCCGGCGAGGTCTCGCCCGACGCCACGCTCACGCCGAGCCCGACCGTCGCGTTGATCACGCGCTCGCGCGCGAAGCGCGGGCGATCGGGTGCGTGGGTGAACATCACGCCCGCCGCGGTCGCCGGAACCATGCGCTGCAGGACGACCGCCATCCCGACGTCCTTCACGCCGTTCGCGGCCAGGTACGCGAGCGCACGCCCCGACGCGACCGACGCCCACACGGCGCGGATCGCGTTCAAGAGCGCCTCGTCCGACGTGATGCCGAGCTTCGTCTCGGCCAGGCCGGCCATCGACAGAAGCAGCCCGTCTTCGCAAGTCGCGCTCGAGCGCACGGCGAGGCCCCACGGCATGCGCGGCGCCTGCGCGCGCCAGAGCTCCGCGAGCTCGGCCCCGAGCCCGCGCGGGAGCGGTGCGCGGAGAAGGATCTCGCGCGCCTCGGCCGCGCGCGCTTCGCCGCTCTTGCCCCCCGCCGCGCGAAGGAGCGACTTGGGATCGCAGCCGGGCGGCATCTCCTTCAGCGCCGCTTGGAACGCATCGGTGGAGAGGACCCAGGCGTCGGGCACGGAGAAGCCGTTCTTCTCGAGCCACACGAGACGCGCTGCCTTTCCACCGATCGAGCGAGCATCGGCATCGCCACGCTTCTTGGCGAGGGCCGAGATGGGAACGAGCCAGGCCGTCACGAAGGCGGGAGCATAGCCGATCAGGGAAGTTGCGGGAGCGGCGCGCACGGCGCCCCCGCGTCTTTCGCGAGCGACGCCTGGAACAGACACTCGCCACGCGCGCGCACGTCCCGCGCGAGCGCCGCGTCTTTCGGGGTTCCACGCCCTGCTTCGAGCGCGGACGCGAGGTGCTCGCAGCCGGTCGAGCCGTCCCCCGCGCACGCCTTCTGCCACCACGTCATCGCGGCGCGCTCGTCCTTGGGGACCCCGCGCCCCTCCGCGTACATGACGCCGACTCCATTGCACGACGCGGAGTAGCCGCCGTCGCACGCCTTCCGAAACAGCCGCAGCGACTCGCCGTCGGATTCGGCGCTCGGTGGCGCGTAGTAGCGATCGAGCGCGGCGGCGTGACACGCGGGGAGGTCACCGGCCGAACAGCCGCGGTCGTGCGTGGCCTGCTCGTCGGCGGTCCCCGGCGTGTGCGTCGTGGTGGTGCTGGTTCCGTGCGCGGTCACCGTCTCGCCGGTGCTCTCCTTCGCGCTCGCGCACGCGGCAAGGAGCGCCAGCGCAGCGAACGGCAGGAGGACGGCACGGGTCATGCGGGATGGAACCTCACCAGCGGCTCATCGCGCCGAGGTCGTGCACGTTGGTACGTCCGGACGCCTGAAGGATCCCCTTCGCGCGTGCGCTTCGCATCCCGCTCGCGCAATAGACGACGTAGACCCCGTCTTTGGGGCCGAGCTCGCCCAGCCGGCGCTCGAGGTCCCCGACGGGGACGTTGACGGCGCCCTCGATGTGGCCACCCGCGAACTCGCCGGGCGAGCGAACGTCCACGAGCTTGGCGCCCTTCTTCACGAGGTCCTTTGCCTCGGCCGGGGCGACCTTTCCCAGGCGTTGCGAGATCATCCAAGCGAGGAGGAGGGCGACGGGGATGGCGATGTACCAACTATCCATGTGCGTTCGAGCCAGTGGCGGGGGAAGAGGATTCGCGCGAAGTGCGGCCGCGCCTTGACGAAGGCCGTTTCGGGGGCTTGGATGATGCCATGGCCACCCTCCTCGAGCAGCTCAAAGGCATGACCGTCGTCGTCGCGGACACCGGAGACATCAAGTCGATGGAAAAATTCCGCCCGCGCGATGCGACGACAAACCCGTCGCTCATCACGGCGGCGGCGCAGATGCCGGAGTACTCGGCGATCGTGGACGAGGCCCTCGGTTGGGCGAAGAAGGACGCCGGCGCCGGCGCCTCGACCGATCAAATCGTGAAGAAGGCGATCGACCGGCTCAGCGTCGAGTTCGGCCTCCGCATCCTGAAGATCGTGCCGGGCCGTGTCTCGACCGAGGTCGATGCGCGACTGTCCTTCGACGTCGACGGCTCGATCGCGAAGGCGCGTCAGCTCATCGGCCAGTACGAAGCGGCCGGTGTCGGGCGCGAGCGCATCCTCATCAAGCTCGCGTCCACGTGGGAGGGGATCCGCGCCGCCGAGAAGCTCGAGCAGGAGGGCATCCACTGCAACCTCACGCTCCTCTTCGGGGTCCACCAGGCGATCGCCTGCGCGGACGCGAAGGTCACGCTCATCTCGCCGTTCGTCGGGCGAATCCTCGATTGGTACAAGAAGTCGACCGGCAAGGAGAGCTACGCGCCGGCCGAGGATCCGGGCGTCGTCTCGGTCACGAAGATTTACAACTACTACAAGAAGTACGGCCACAAGACCGAGGTCATGGGCGCGAGCTTCCGCAACATCGGCGAGATCACCGAGCTGGCCGGGTGCGACCTCCTCACGATCGCGCCGGCGCTCCTCGCCGAGCTCGACGGCAAATCGGGGGACCTCCCGAAGAAGCTCGACGCGGCGGCCGCCCAGAAGATGAACATCGAGAAGATGAACGTCGACGAAGCGACCTTCCGCAAGATGCACGACGCGGATCCGATGTCGAAGGAGAAGCTCGCCGAGGGGATCGAGGGCTTCACCAAGGCCCTCGTCTCGCTCGAGAAGATGCTGGCCGAGCGCCTCGCGAAGATGTGACCGCCCGCGGCTACGGACAGTAGGCTTTGTCGTGCCGCGCGATCGCGCGGCACGTCGCATCGTCGCAGTAGGCGGGGTCCTGGGAAGCGACGCCGCGGCAGAAGCTCGAGTCGCAGTACGCCTTGTCTCCCCGCGCGATGCCTCGGCAATCGTTGGAGTCGCAGTAGGCGTAGTCCTTCTTGGCCCAGCCCCGGCAGTCGTTGGTGGTGCAGTACGCGGCGTCGCCGCGCGCGATTCCGCGGCAATCACTCGTGGCGCAGTACGCCGGATCGCCCGAAGCAATCCCGCGACAGTCGGCGGGGGACCACTGCGTGATGGCCGCGGGCTGCACGTCTGCCTGCGCATCGCGCGGGGGCCCGAAGACGCCGGAGTCCGCGCAGGCCGCCGTCGCCAGGGACAGGAGCAGCACCGTCCGGACCATCCCAGGAACGTACGGCCGCTGGCCGGACGTCTTCCCTCGCGGGGTCTGCTTCACGTGTGCGGGGCGGTCGCTTGCATCGAAGGTCGCTTCGCGAAGCGGTCGTACCAAGCGAAGAGGCCTGCACGCGCGGGCGTGCGCAGATCGCCGAACACGCTTCGGAACTCGAGCCAGCCGAGCATGACGCCGGCGGCGACTCGGCCGAGGTCCACCGCGTCGTCGTTCCAGCTCGCAGCTTCGCGCGCGAGCGCGTCGAGCCCTTGCATGGCCTTCTCGGTCTGCCCGTCGAGCCAGGGCTGGAACTGGAGCTCCGCCGGTCGGTTCTGCTTCTCGTAGAAGACGAGCACGCCGGCTTCGATGATGCCGTCGCAGAGCGCGTGCGTGCGGAGCACGGGGAAGCGCGCTCCGCCATCGGGGAAGAGCTTCCCTCCCCCCGCGAGTCGATCCAAGTACTCGCAGATGACGACCGAGTCGTAGAGCGGGCCATGCTCGGGCGTGACGAGGACCGGGATCTTCGAGAGCGGGTTCTCGTGCGAGAGCACCGCATCCGTCTTGAGCGGGGTGGGCCGAAGGAACGTGGTCTCGATCCGATCGGCGAGCCCGAGCTCGTGCGCGGCGACCATGACCTTGCGAACGAAGGGCGAGGTGGGCGTGTGGTAGAGCTTCATCGACCCGAGTACTTGCACGGCGCGACGCCGATCGGAAGGCTCGTCGCGCGCTGACACTCTGACCGCTCGATTCGCCATCATCGCAAGACCAATCGGCATGCGCGAGGCGCGGAACCGCGCTATCCACGAGCCATGGTCCGCTCCGCTTGGCTCGTGTCGTCGTGTCTCATCGCGTGCGTTGCGTTCGCCTGCACGCCCGCCGCTTCCGCCTCGACCCCGGGGCTCTCCAAGGACGATGCCGTCTTCGAAGCGGTGTTCCTCCACGAGCTCGCGGTGGACAAGCCGCAGCAGGACGAGGTCGTGTGCCTCGCCGTGCGCGGCCAGACCAGCGACGGCTCGGCCCTGCTCGCGGCGATTCAGGCCCGCTATCCGAACGCGGTCCGCAACAGCGAGTGCAGCGGGGGCGGCCCGAGCGGTCCCGTCACGTCGCACGGACGCGCGGCCGTGCGCTTCGACATCGGGCCGATCGAGTGGCGTGACGACGGCACCGCCCGCGTGAAGGGCGGCGGAGGTCACCGCGGCGGCATGACGGTCGACGAGCGCGAGTACGGCCTCGTGAAGGCCGGCAGCGGCTGGAAGATCACCGACGAGAAGCCGGGGATGCAGCTCTGACGCGAGATCACGAAGTGTGATCGCGAGCTCGTCGAGCCCCCTCCGGCCACAAACGCAGCCCCGCCGGGATCACGAAGAGCGCTGCGAGCAGCCCCGCGATCGAGCCGATCGCTCCCACCGCCCCCACGTCGAAGAGCCCCTCGAACTTGCACGCGAGGAGCGCCCCGAACCCCGCCGCCGTCGTGAGCGCCGTCGCGACCACCAGCGGCCCCTGCGTACGGAGCGCGCGCCGGATCGCCGCATCGGCCCCCTGCTCGCCGGCTTCGCGCGCCGCGTAGAGGAGGAACATCGCCTCGTCCATCGTGATGCCGAGGAGCACCGGCAACACCAACGCGTCGTACGCGTGCCACCGGATGCCCCCGAGCCGCATCGCGCCGCACACGATCGCGATCGCGGTCGCCAGCGTCGCGGTCGCCAAGACGACGTCCCGCGGGCGCTTCAGCGATGCCCCGAGCGCGATCGCGACGAGCACGAGCGCGGCGAGCGCGATCCGCGGCAGGTCGTGCGCGAGCGTCGCCTTGAGCGAGCTCTCGAGGAACGGGTAGCCGGTGATGATGGCCTTCGGATCGGCGCCGCGGATCGCGGCCTCGGCCTCCCGATCCGCCGCCGGGTCGCCCTTCGGGCGCACGAACGTCACCGCCAGCGTCTCGCCGTCGTCCTCGGCGAGGTGCCGCGCGCGAAGCCACGGCGACGGCTCCGTCGGTGGCGGCGGCGTGGGGGCGCTGAACGCCGCCAAGTCGAACGCGGTCGCGTCCCACCCGCCGTCGGTGAGCGCCCGCTCGAGCATCGCGCGCTTGGCCGGCAAATCGAGCCGCGTCCGGTCGGCGATTCGTGCATTCTGCAACTTCGTCCCGGGCGCGAACGTCGCGAGCGAATCGTACCCGTCGATCCGATGGTCGGCGGCCAACCCGTCGAGCGCCTCGGCCACCGCGTCGGCGCGATCGCGCGCGGTCTCCGGATCGCGATCGATGCTGAGGACGATCCACTGCCCCGGCTTGCCACCGAAGAGCTCGAAGATGGTCCGTTGCGTCTCCAGCGGCGCGAGGCCCTTCGGACGCAAGGCCACGATCGCGTCGCCGCTCTTCGGTCCGCCGCTCAGCACGACCGCGACGACGACGGCGACCGCAACCGCCAGCGTGGCGAGCGCACCGCGGCGCGATCCCGTGAGCGCGGCGACCACGCGCGTCCACCCGGTGAGCTCGGCGCCCTCGGCCGGAGCCGTCGGCGGCGCGCCGCGCTCGAGGAAGCGCCCGATCTCCGGTGTGAGCTGGAGGATCGCGAGCGACGTCAGCACCTCGCCCACGCCGCACAGGAGCCCGAGCTCGCGCAGCGCACGCAAGTCCGAGAGCGCCAGCGCGCCGAAGGTGAAGCCCGCCGCTAGCGCCGCCAGGATCGTGGGCCGCGCCGTCTTCTTCCGCGCGTACGCCGCGGCCTCGGCCGGCGAGAGCCCCTGCCGCCGCCCATCCAACAGCGCGGCGTAGACGTGCACGCCCGTGTCCACCCCCACGCCCACGACGACCGCCGCGAACGCGATGCTCATCGCCGAGAGTCCGTGCGGGAGAAGCGCGGCCCCGCCGAGCGTCCACATCGTCCCGAGCGCGAGCGGCGGCATCACCGCGACGAGCGCCCGGAGCCGCCGGAACGTGAGCGCGAAGACCAGCGCCGCGAGCACGGTGGAGAGCACGCCCGAAACCACGAGATCCCGCTCGAGCAGCGCCCGCGTCGCGACCGCGACGGCATGCCCGCCGGTGAGCTCGGCCGTCGCCTTCGGGTGCTTGGCGTGGACCGCGGCGGCCGCGGCATCGAAATCCGCGACGAGCGCCCGCGCCGCGACCGGATCGAACGCCCGCCCGCGCGGCTGAACGACGACGAGGCGCGCCTTCCCGCCATCCGCCGCGAAGTCGCCCGCCGCCGACACGGTCAGCCCGGCCGCGAGCTCCGTCTTCCCTTCCCACGGGATCTGCGCCAGCCGGAGCGGGTCGCGCGCGAGGATCTCCTCCGCCTGCGCCGCCGAAGGGCTCAAGAGGAGCTCGCGCGAGCCGGCGAGCCGCTCCGTCATCCCATCTTGGGACAACGCGTGCTCGAGCTTGGTCCGCGCGGTCGGCCCGGCGTAGAGCCACGCGAGCGACGGATCGAGCGAAGGCTGCGGCGGCTTCCGCAGGACCGAGACGACGCTCGGCTTCTCGGCCAGTGCATCTTCGAGGTCGTGCGCGGCAGCGGTGACGTCCTCCGGATCTTCGCCCCGCACGAGCACGATCGCGACGTCCCCGCCGCCGAACGCCCGCTGGAAGCGGCCGAGCGCCGCGGCTTCGCCCTGCGACGGAAACAGCGCGCTGAGATCGCCGGAGATCGCGAGCCGCGGCCCGAGCACGACGGAGATCACCGTGACCGCGATCAACAGCCCCCACCGCACGCGACCCGCGAGCTTCATCACGTCCCCGGATCGGTCGTCGTCCCGACGCGCGCCACCGTGGTTCGGACGCGCACGGCCGTGATGCGACGGCGGCTCGTCCCGATGACCTCGACGGTGGCGCCCGGCGCGAGCTCGGTCTTGTCACCCACGCGCGGGATGCGCGCGAGCTTCGCGAGCACGACGACCCCCACCGCTTCGGCCTGCTCGTCCAGCGTGAGCCCGGTCGCCTTGCCGAGCTCCTCCATCGTGGCGCGCGCGTCGACGTCCCACGTCTTGTCGTCGACCTTCATCACGCGCGGCGTCTCCTCGTCCAGCTCGTCGCGGATCTCGCCGACGATCTCCTCGAGGAGGTCTTCCATCGTGAGCATGCCGGCGGTGCCGCCGTACTCGTCGACGACGACCGCGATCGGGACGCGCTTCCGCTGCATGTCGCGGAGCACGTCGATCAAGCTCCGGTTCTCGGTGACGACGATGACCTCGCGGACCAGGTTCGAGAGGTCCGTCCCGTCGTTCACCGTGCGATCGAGGAAGTCCTTCACGTAGAGGTAGCCGACGATGTCGTCGAGCGACTTCTCCTTCGTCACGAGCACGCGCGAGTAACGGTTGGCGCGCAGCTGATCCATCGCCTCGGGCGGTGCGATCGAGAGCGGTACCGACGCGATGTCGACGCGGGGGACCATCGCGTGGCGCGCGGTCCGCTGCGCGAACCGGAGCACGCGCTCGAGCAGGAGGCTCCGCTCCTTGCCGCCCGGAGCGAGCTGCGTGTTCGCGACGAGGATGCCGAGGATCTCCTCTTCCGAGAGCGTGCCTTCGTTCGCGGTGCTCGACTTCAGGCCCATGATCCGGAGCACGACGGCCGACGCACGCTCGAGGACGAACAGGAACGGCTTGAACGCGAGGTAGATGATCCGGATCGGCAGCGCAGCGAAGAGCGCGGTCTGCTCCGAGCGCTGGATCGCCACGAGCTTCGGGACCAGCTCGCCGAAGAGTACGTGGAGGTAGGTGAGCATCGCGAGCGCGACCACCACGGACCCGACCTCGGCCGCACGGTGCCACGACTCCGGCAGGTACTTCATCGCCGGCTCGTGGATCAGATCGGTGATGGCCGGCTCGCCGATCCAGCCGAGCCCGAGGCTCGCGAGGGTGACGCCGAGCTGGGTGACGCTGAGGTAACGGTCCAGGCGCTGCGTGATCGACTGGGCGACGATGGCGCGGCGTTCCCCGCGCCGGACCCGCGACGTGAGCTGCGTCGCGCGGAGCTTCACCAGCGCGAACTCGGCGGCCACGAAAAAGCCGTTGAGCGCGATGAAGAGCGCAGCGAGGAGAATGCCGATCACGGAGGGACGACAGTCCTAGCACGGAGCCCGCGCCCGATGCTGATATGCTGGCCTGCCATGCCCGCTCCCGTTCCCTGCAAGAACTGCGGCGCGATGATGTCGCCCGAGCCCGACGGTCGCACCTATCACTGCACCTACTGCCGCACGCGCGTCCAAGTCGCGATCGACGGATCGCAGATCGCCGCCGGGATGGCGCTCGATCTGACCAACGTCGACGCGTTCCTCGCCGGGCTCGCGCGAACGCTCCACCAAGGCTTCGCCGAGAGCGCTCGGATCCAGGCCGAGGCGAACGGCTACGTGCACGCGATCGAGATCAACCTCGATCCCGACGTGTTCATGGTCCACCGCGAAGGGCCGCGCGTCGTCATGCGTTACAAGAAGCTGGTCCGCGGGATCGCGCTCAAGACCGAGACGCTCCAGCCCGACCGGTGGGTGAAGCTCCTGACCGACGCGCTCGCGCGTCACGCGAACGCGAACGCACGGGCGGCGTGGGTCCTCGCCCAACTCGGAGGGAAGAAGTGAGTCAGAACCAACCGCCCGCACCTGGTGGCGCGCCGCAGGCGATCCAATTCGCCGCCGATCTCCCGCAACACGCCCGCGAGCGCCTCACGGCGATGCGGCAGCACCACTTCTTCACGAGCGACCTCTCCGTGAACGAGTTCCTCCTCGTCAAAGAGGTCGGCTTCCACCCGCTCGGCCTCGTGATGGGGAGCAGCATCTTCCACATCGGTTGGCAGCCGATCCGCCAGGGCGTGAGCGAGGAGCTCACGAACCTCACCCAGGCGCTCTACCACGCCCGCGAGCTCGCGATGGTGCGCATGGAAGAAGAAGCCGACGCGCTCGGCGCCGACGGCATCGTCGCCGTTCGCCTCACGCTCGCGATCCACGCGTGGGGAACGAACGTGATCGAGTTCCTCGCGCTCGGCACCGCGGTGAAGCACGAAGCCGGCCAGAACTGGCGCGCTCCGAACGGCAAGCCGTTCACGAGCGACCTCTCGGGCCAGGACTTCTGGACACTGCTCCACGCCGGGTACCGCCCGCTCGGCATGGTGATGGGCAACTGCGTCTACTACGTCGCGCCGCAGGGCCAGATCCCGCAGTACGCGTACGGGCAACGGCCCGGCTTCTACCAACAGCAACCTCCGATGCAGAACCAGGAGCTCACCGGGCCCACCCAGGCGCTCTACGACGCGCGCGAGCTCGCGATGGAGCGCATGCAGGTGGAAGCCGAGCAGCTCAGCGCGCAAGGCATCGTCGGCGTCACCGTCAGCGAGAGCAACCACACGTGGGGCGCGAGCGTCCTCGAGTTTTCGGCGATCGGCACCGCGGTCACCTCGCTCCGCGAAGATCACCGCATCCCGGAGCCGCAGCTCGTCCTCTCGGTGAACGAGTGAGCAACCAGCGGCCACCGATCGATCTGCGGCAGAGCCTCGACCACGTCGCGCGCGGGGGCATCCCGCTGCGCGCGCAGGAGCGGCTCGCGGAAGAAGCCGGCCCGTACCGGCGCCTGTTCACGAGCGATCTCTCCGTCAGCGAGTTCCTCCTCTCGCGCGACGCACGCTGCGAGCCGATCTCGCAGGTGATGGGCTCCTGCATCTTCCACGTCGGACAGATTGCAGACTACAAAGGTGAGACCGGCGAGATCACGATCATCTCGGAGGCGCACCGCTCCGCGCGCCAGCGCGCCATCTCCCGCCTCTACCAGGAGGCCGCGTACGTGGGCGCCGACGCCGTGATCGGGGCGCGCCTGCGGGAGCGCATGATCACGATGGGCAAGCGCGGGAAGGGCGGCGACGACGGCGGCGAGGTCCTCGAGTTCACCGTCGTCGGCACGGCCGTGCGCGCGCCGTGGATGGTCCACCCACGCGGGCAGCCAATCATCACCGATCTCTCCGGCCAGGATCTCTGGGCGCTCGCGCAAGAAGGCTACGAGCCGTGCGGCTTCCTCTTCGAGTTCTGCCGCTACCACGTCTGGCACGTGACCACGGCGTCGGCCCGCCACGGCGAGCTCAGCTCCGCGAACGACGCCATCGTCCAAGCGCGCGGGATCGCGGCGCGCAACATCACGACCCAGGCCCAGCGCTTCCAGGCGGAGTTCGTCGTCGGCAGCGACATCGATCTCTCCGTCCGCGAAGTGCCGTGCGGGTACGAGAACTGCGAGCGCAACGACCTCGACGTCGACGTGAGCTGGTTCGGGACCGCCGTCCGCCGCGTCCCCAACGCGGAGCGGCGCATCCACGCGGACGTTCCCCCGCTCATCTTGTCCATGACCCCGCTGGGGAGGGGAAAGGACGTCACGATCGACGCCGGCGACGACGAGCACGACGTCGAGGTCGCCGCGCGCGACGCCGAGGAGGATGCCGCCGATGGCTGACGAGAAGCCCGTCTTCGCCGCCGACCTCCCGCAGCACGCGCGCGAGCGCCTCGCCGAGATGCGAGAGAAGAAGCTCTTCACGAGCGACCTCTCCGTGAGCGAGTTCCTCCTCGTGAAGCAGGCGGGCTTCGAGCCGCTCGGGCTCGTGATGGGGACCTCCATCTACCAAATCTCGCCCGCGTTCCCGCAGATCCCCGCTGGGCAGCCCGGCGTCGAGCTCTGGGACATGACGCGTGCGCTCTACCACGCGCGCGATCTCGCGATGACGCGCATGGAAGAAGAGGCGGAGGCGCTGGGCGCCGACGGCATCATCGGCGTGCGCCCGATCGTGAACCTGAACTCCGATCCGTGGCGGCTGGCGTGGAAGCAGTTTCGCCAGTGGCTCGAGTGGCGCGAGAGCGTCGGGTTCCAGCGCCTGCCGGCCTGGGGCCGCTCGAGCGCCTGGAGCTCGAACTGGATGGCCACCGCGTGGTCGGAGTGGCAATCGTGGAGCCAGCGCATGGGCTGGGGACCGCAGCCGCCGCCGTGGGCTCAGCCGCCGGACCGCGCGCTCTACGCGCTCGGGCAGAACGTCGCCGAGTTCATGGCGATCGGCACGGCGGTTCGGCACGCCGGGGGCCAGCGCTTCCGCAACAAGAAGGGGCGCCCGTTCCAGTCCGATCTCACCGGGCAAGAGTTCTGGACGCTCCTGCGCGCCGGCTATCGGCCGGTGGGCTTCGTGATGGGCAACTGCGTCTACTACGTGCCTCCGAACCTGCTCCAAGCGCGGGCGTCGTCGAGCTGCGAGCTGCCCGCGTACACCCACGCCCTCTACGACGCGCGCGAGCTCGCGATGGAGCGCCTCCAGGCCGAGGCCGAAGCGCTCGATGCGACCGGCATCGTCGGCGTCACCGTCAGCGAGCAGGAGCACGCGTGGCGGACCAACTTCCTCGACGCCGGCAACGCCGCGCTGAGCACCGGCGAGATGATCGAGCTCTTCGTCATCGGTACCGCAGTGGTACCGATGGAGGGTACGCTCCCGGCTCCGCCGAAGGCGACGCTCGTGATCTCGGCGAACGCGCGCAACGATCCTGGAAAGCACGGCGCACCGAAGGGCGGCGACTCGTGGGAGCGAGCGGAGGACTGATGCGACCCGTACCCGCGCTCTCGGATCTCTCGGTGACGGAGTTCGTCACGCTCTCGCGGATGGGCTTCCTCCCGCACGGGCTCGTGATCGGCTCGAGCGTGTTCGAGGCCGACACGTCGAACCAGAACCAAGTCGACCTGTGGGATGCGCTCTTCGGCGGCCAGCAGGCGCAGCTCAACGCCGTCCGCACGGAAGAGGTCTCGATGTTGAGCCACGCCGTGCGCGAGGCGCGCCACCACGCGATCGGCCGCATGCGGCAACAGGCAGCGCAGCTCGGCGCCGAAGGCGTGGTCGGAGTGCGGCTCGACGTGGAGCACCACCTCTGGCGCGGCGGGCACCAGGTCGTGAAGTTCGTCGCGATGGGAACGGCCATGTCGTTCGATCACGAGCACGGCCCGGTCGAGTTCCGCAGCGCGCCGAGCTTGCGCCTCGCCGATCGGGGTCCCTTCATGAGCGATCTGAACGGGCAGGACTTCGTCGCGCTCCTGCGCGCCGGCTATCGCCCCGTCACGGTCGCGAGCGGCAGCTGCGTCTACCAGCTCGATCCGAAGGAGTCGCAGCGCTTCTACGGTCACAACGCCGAGATCGGGACCTACACCGGTGCGTTCTTCGAGGCGCGCGAGACCGCGATGGAGCGGCTGCAGCACGACCTCTTCTCGCAGTGGCCGGCGGGGCACCCCGACGCGCCGGTCGGGATCGTCGGGATGACGGTGACCGAGACCGCGCACCGCCCGCAGACGATCCAGGGCCGCATGTCGGCGTTCGGGCCGCAGGTCCCGATCGTCGAGTTCACGGCGGTCGGCACGGCGATCGCACCGCTGCACCCGCAGGATCCGAGGCGAAGCGCGCAGCGACCGAAGCCGAAGATCGTGGTGCCGCTGGATCGCTAGCCAAGCGGAGATCAGGACCCGTCACGCATACTGCTTCCGGAACGCAGCCACCGCGTCCGCGTGCTTCGGGAGCTCGTCGTTCGCGGCGAGCCTCTCCCACACCCCGAGCGCCGGCTTCAACGGCGGCGAATCAGCGAGGGTGTTCGCGACCCAATTGCGCGCGATCGTTCGGCACTGCTCACGAATGTCGTCCGGGTCGAGGTGCGAGTTCGAGCGGATCGTCTTCTGCGCGATCGCCTCGATGATCTCGCGCAGGTCCTCCTCCGCCGTGGCGGTCGCGCCCGCGAGCTCGTGGGCGGCCGTCCGGATCAGCGCGCCCATCGGGGCCGCCTGGGGCGCCCACGGGAACGTCGTGGCGAGGTCCCCCACCGCGCGCAACGCGAGCTTCGCCTGGCCACGCGCGAGCGCGAGGAGCGCGAACCCGTTCCGGAAGTCGCCATCGAGCGCGAGCTCCGTCGTCTGGGCGTCGCACTGCGCGAGCCACGTCTCGGCCGCGTCGAAGTCCCCCTCGCGCCGGGCCTGCCCCGCGAGCGCGGTGAACATCGTCTGCTTCAAGCGCTTGTCGGAGAGCGCCTCGCTCGCGGTCTGCGCGATGGCACCCGCCCGCACGTGATCCTTGCGCATCTTCCAGAGGTTCACGAGCCGCTCCGCGAGCCACCACGTCGTGCGCTCCGGCACCGAGTCCGGATCAGCGAGCGCGGCGCGAAAGTCCTTCTCCAGGCGCTGCGCGGTCTCGCGAGTCGAGTCGAACCCGTCGATGTCGTCGTAGCCCTTCGGCGCGAAGTCGAGGGAGAACCGATCCTTGTCCGAGTCGAAGGTCGCTGCGCTCGCGCGGAGCTTCTCGAGCCGCGCGCGCTCCGCAGGGCTCGCCGGATCGGGGAGCACGATCCCGCTCGTCACGAGCTCGGGCCGGGCCCCGACGATGGACGTCGCGTTGCAGTAGGCACACGTCGTCGCGCCGCCGGCGTCGAGCGCGCTGAGCGGGCCACCGCAGTTGGGACAGGAGAGGACGCGCGCGGGAGCGTGAGTCATGGAATCAGTGATACACCGCCACGCACTTCCCCGCCTGGCAACTCTCGTGGCGACTGGGATCGCACGCGTGACCGCACTGCCCGCAGTGGAAGAGGTTGGAGGTCAAGTCGACGCAGACACTCGTCCCCGGGCACAGCTTCAACGTGCCGGGCGCGCTCCCCCTCGCCTGCTCGAGCTCTTCGCAGGTGAGGCACGCGACGTGCTCCGGCTCGTGCGGGGCCACGCAGACGCGGCCGGTGGGGCATGGCTTTCCGCATCCCCCGCAGTTGTCTACGTCGCGGAAGATACAGTCGCCGCGGCACCACACCTCCCACACGCCGCACAGACAGCGGCCCCCACGGCAGAACGTGTGGCTCGGGCACTCGTTCGAGCTCGCGCACGTGGTGCCGGTCCAGCGCTCGTTGGCTCCCCACTCCAAGCCATCTTGCGCGCGCGGCACCGCGTGGCTCGACGCGCCACCGACCGGGTGCGCCGGCGCGGTGGCGCTGGGAGTGACCGGCGCCGTCGTTGCCTCGATGAGCTGAGGATCGACGTGCATCGCGCTCGGCGCCGATGCAGGGACGTCCACGCTCGCGGGCGGGCCGCTCCCGGCGTCTTGCGCTGCGATCACCGCCGCCGGCGCGCGGCGAGACATCGCGAGCGCGAACGTCACCGCGGCGACGGCGAGGAGCGCGAGCGCGAAGACCGCGAAGGGCCAGACCCGCCGCCGCGGAGCGAGGACCGGCGCCGCGGGACGCTGCGCGACGGTGGCGAGCGCGGAGGGCGGCGGTTCGACCTTCTGCGTCGGGGGAGGCGCGGGCGGCGGCGCGCTCGCGCGCTCCTCGATCCAGCGACGGAGGGCGTCCGCCATCTCGTCTGCGCTCTGGAAGCGCCCGGCGGGCTCGTGCTCGAGCGCTCGGTCGACGATCGCGGCGAGCGCGGGATCGAGATCGGGACGATGGGTCGCGAGCTTGGCGACACGGGTGCGCACGAGCATGTCGACCGCCGCGATCGCGTTGTCCGCTTCGATCGGGCGCCGCTTCGAGAGCGCGTAGTACATGGTCGCGCCGACGCCGTAGACGTCGGCCCGCCCGTCGACGGCCTCGCCGAGCGCCTGCTCCGGCGCCATGTAGGAGAGCGTGCCGACGAAGGCGGTGCCGAGCGTCCGTGGGATCTGCGTGACGTCGGCGGTGGAGACTCCGAAGTCCACGACCTTCACGATCTCGCCGAGCGCCGGTGACGGCACGAGCACGACGTTCGCCGGCTTGATGTCGCGGTGGATGATGCGATGGCGGTGCGCTTCGGCCAGCGCGGCGAGCATCTGGAGCGCGATCTTCGCGACCCGCGGCGCGGCAAGCACGCCTTCGTCCTTCACGAGCGCCGAGAGCGAGCGACCTTCGAGGTACTCCATGACGAGCAGCGGGGGCTCGTCGGGCAGCGCCTGAAAATCGCGGATCTCGACGACGTGGGGGCTGTTCACCTGCGAGAGCGCGCGCGCCTCGCGCTCGAAGCGCGCGCGCTGATCCGCGGTGGCAGCGCTCGCGCGGAGGACCTTGAGCGCGACGCGGCGCCGAATGTCGACCTGAGTCGCCTCGTAGACGGCGCCCATGCCGCCCGCGCCGAGCAGGCGCTCGATGCGGTAGCGACCGCCGAGGATGCGACCGAGGAGAGGATCCGACACGTTTGCCCCATCCTACCATTCGCTGACACCTGCCTTCGACGGCGCTAGGCTATCCGGACTGGGTGCCGAGCATCCCAGAATGGGATGATCGAGCTCGACCCCAAAGACCTCTCTCCGGCCCTTCGCGCTCGACTTCGGCAGGCCATCGAAGACGAAGGCGCGGCGCGACCGATCTTCGCCGTGGAGGATCCGGGAGCGAGGCCATGGAAGCTCACGATCGGCCTCGGGATCGTCGGGTTGCTGCTCGTCGTCGCCGCGGTCACTGCGGACTACGGCTCGCCCGCCGAGTGGCGCGAAGATGCGGAGTTCATTCCCTTCTATGCGGCGATGTTCTTCCTCATCGGCGTTCCGGTCCTGGTCTTCGCGCGCGGGCGGTGGATCAACCGAAGACTTCCGTTTCGGGCGGGCACCTACGTCTTCGCTCGCGATCTGTTGATCGCTCGCGCGGGAAGGCTTCGGCTCCTCTCGATCGAGGACGCGAGCTGGAGCTGCGTCAGGGACCCCTACACGCCGACCGTCACCCTCACCAACGAGCTCGGCACCTTCACGTTCGACGAGCGACGCGTCCACCACGAGCGCGATCGCATCGCCGAAGCGCGGAGAGATCCTCAGCATCCCCACGACCCCTTCCAGGAAGAGCGGCCCTCCGCTCACCTCGCCCGAGGCAGCTCGAACGTCCCCCCGCCGGAGAAGGGCCGTCTTTGGTGGGCGGGGCTCGCGCTCGGCACCCTCGTCGTCGCCGCACCGTTCTGGTGGATCCGAAACATCGCCAGCGACGAAGCCGCGTGGGCGACGCTCCGCCGCGACCCGACCGACGTCGTGGCCTACGAGCGGAGCGAGGGTGCGCATCGCGACGAAGCCGCCCGCGACGTCGAACCGCGGCTGCATCTCCGCACCCGACTGGCGCACGACGCGACCTCGCTCGCGGCGCGCGGCTGGCTCGCTCGCTACCCCAGCAATCCCTGGGCGGGCGAAGCGCGAGCTCAGCTCGACGGCTTCGTCGAAGCCGAAGCCAAGCTTCCGCCAGCGTCGAACCAGATCCCCGCGTACCGGCAGTTCCTCTTCGAGAACGAAGATCACCCCGCCGAGGTCGCAGCGCTCCGCGCGAAGCGGCACGCGTGGGTTCAATCCACCGCGGGAGCAGCTCCCACGCGGTGGGCCGCGCTCCTCGGGTACCTCGAGGCCAACGAGTTCCCCGCCGTGCGAGCTCGACTCCACGCGCGCCCGCCGACTCGCTTGGAGCAGGCGGAGCGCGACATCCGCGCCCAGACGTTGCGGCCGGGGTACACTTTGGGGGAGACGAGCGCTCTCGTCGGGGAAGCGGCGCGCGCTCGGAACGAGGACGCGTGGAGCCTCGTGCTCGCCCGCGCGTTCGACGCGGCTGCGCCCGGCGGAATCGTCGTTCTTCGCACCGAGGACGCCACCGGTGACCCGGCGCCGCCTGCCCCGCTCGCGCAATGGACGGCCGATCAGCTCGACGACGAGGTCGACCGGCGTCACGTCGGACCGAAGGGGTACGCCTCCGGGGACCCGACGACGACGGCAAGCTACGGCGGGACGTTCGCGTCGACGCTCGGTCCACGCTCCCCGTTGCTCGACGTGACCTACGAATTCGCTCCCAAGCCGGAGAGTCTGCTCCTGCACGATCGGACCGCCTTCGTCGAGCCCACCCTCGTCGTGCACGTCGAGCTCTCGGGGTTCGGGGACTCGTCGGTTGCCTTCGACGCTACGTTCGAGTCGAAGGAGAGATCCTACAACGTCGGCTCCGCGACGCACCGCGAGTTCGACGAGGCGAGGGCGATGTTCGACAGCGTCACGGGGGAACTCTTCGCCCAGCTCGCCGCGCGCGCGCTCCAAGAGCTGAAGAAGTGACTTCCGCGGTGCTCAGGCTCGCGTGAACAGATCCACCGTCATCCGATACGACAGGAGCGCCAGCGCCGGATCGTAGCGCGGCCCCTCGTCCCTCAAGAACGCGTGCGCCGCGACGTGCTCGTGCCACGTGAAGCGCCGCTGCGTCTCGACGATCCGCGCCTGGATCTTCGCGCGCCCCTCGCCGTCGATGTGGGGGTCGTTCCGCCCCCACACCATCATCAGCTCGCCTTCGATCTCGCCCGCCCGCGCGAGCGAATCGTCGCCCGCGCTCCCGAGCGACGCCTTGTGCAGATCCGTCGCGTAGAAGCACGCCGCCGCCCTCACGCGGCGATCGAACGCGCACCGGAACGCGAGGTGCCCACCGATGCAGACCCCGAACGCGCACAGCACCCCATCGCAGTCGGCGCGCTGCTCGAGGTGGTCCAACGCCGCCCGCGCATCGTCGTCGAACGCCGCGATCGGCTTCTCCGTCTTGTGCCGATTCCCCGCCGCCGAGCCCGCCGTGTCGTAGCCGAGGACCGTGCCCGCCGGCTCCAGCTCGTGGAAGATCTCGGGCACGGCGACGACGAAGCCGTGGCCCGCGAGCATCGTCGCCATCCGCGCGATGGGCCCCGTGCGCTGGAAGATCTCCGAGAACAGGACCACGCCCCGGCGCCGGCCCGCCTTCAGCGCCGCGGCGGGTCGATGGATCCACGTCTGCATCGGCCCCGCCTTGGTGGGCAGCGTGACGACCTCTTCCTCGACGATCATGCTCTCTTCTCCCTCCGCTCCTCTTCGGCCAGCTCTTCCTCGAGCGCGGCGAGCAGGGCTGCTTCGTCGTGACTCACCGTCGCCTCGACCGCCACGCGCAGCCGCGGCGATGCGCTCGCCTCGGTCGCGACGCGCAGGCGCTCCGGAGTCCCCTCGCCCCCGCGCTCCGCGAGCGCGACCGCCGCCGCGATCCGCTTCGCCGTTCCCGCGCGCG
This sequence comes from Polyangiaceae bacterium, assembly GCA_044224495.1. GTDB lineage: Bacteria > Myxococcota_A > Polyangia > Polyangiales > Polyangiaceae > JBGAKG01. The sequence continues at coordinate 22,455 of JBGAKG010000012.1, forward strand.
GATCGTCGAGCACGCTCCAGAGCACGTCCAGATCGACGTCCGCGCTCCGCAGCGTGGCGGTTGCTCCGGCACCCACCGCACGCAGGTAGTCGAGCCACTCGCGCGCGGTGCGGGTCCCCCGCTCCAGGACGAGCGCCTGGGCGGTGGGCGCGTCCGTCGAGGCGGCCTCGACTTTCATCGCTTCGCGGAGGCGCGAGAGCGCAGCGTCGCTCTTCGGGTCGTTGCCGGACACCACCGTGAACGAACGCCCGTCGCGGAGCGTGAAGCGCAGCGCCGCCATCCCGAGCTTCTTCTGTTCGTCGACGGACACCACGTCGGAGAACGCGATGTAGCGCCGCGTCCCGAGCCAGCGCACGACGAACCCGTCGCTCCCGACTTGGAGCGTCGATGGCGCGATGAGCGCTGCCATGAAGACCGCACCCACGGTGATCAGCGCGTACGCGAGCTCGGGCGGGAAGTAGTGCAGCTTCTTCCAGAGCGCGAGGATCGGGACCAGCCAGATCAGCACGACGAGCCGGTAGCCGGCCGCGTTCCAGAGCAGCGGCGTCGCAATCGCAATCCGACCCGGCACGGTGTACTTCGCGACCCGATGACCGGCGTCGAGCTCGAGCTTCTCGATGACCGCAGTCGCCGTCGCATCGTCGACCTCGAGGCTCACGTTGGGACCGAGCAACGTGAGCGTCGCGGTCCCTTGGACCCGCGCGCGCGAGACGCTCTCGATCTCGGCGCGCCCCCAACGCCGCCCGCCGATCTCGATCGCCTCCCGCGTGACGCGAACGCGACAAGTCTCCGCCCGCCGCGCGAAGAGCGCGCCCGCGACCACCGCACCGATGCCGGCGAACCTCACGATCAGCGGATGGACCCCGATGTACCCGCGCCGCGCGAGCCACTCCACCCCGAGTGTGACGGCAATCGCGCCCCCGAGGCCCGCCCACCCGAGCGCCTTCGGCACGCGATGTCCGGTCACCTTCGTCTCGATTTCGAGCGCGTCGTCCACGAGGCCATCCTACCGAGTATCCTCTCGGAGTGCTCCGCGCCCGCGCCGCAGCCATCCCGATCGTGACCGCCCTGATCCTCGTCTTCCCCGCGTGCACGCGCGACGCAGCCGTCCCGTCGCTCTTGCGTGACGATCCCTGCGCGGGTGCGACGCCCTACGCCGCGCCCGCCGGCGCGCTCGACGTCACGGACGTCCGCGCCGAGGTGCGCATTCCGCAGTCGTCCGTCCGCTACGTCGCGATGTGTCTCGATGGCGCCCCGGTGATGCTCCGCGGTCCCCGTGCGCTCACGCCACTCCCGATCGGCGCACAGCGCTTCGCGAGCCTGACCGGCGAGCACGAGCTCACGGCCGTCTTCTGGATCGATCGCGGGGGACGCGTCGCCGAGCCCTTCGTCGCGCGGAGCAGCCACGTGGTCGACGTGGGCAGCGTGGGCGCCGTCACCGCGACGCTCGTGGACGACGACCCCGGTGGAGCCGCCGCGCGCCCTCGGGTCACCTGGCGCGATCGCCCGCGCCCCTGACGCCGCTCGTCGACATCTGATACGTTCGGCCCATGCGCTCCGCAATCGTCGCATTCGCCTTCGGACTCGCACTCGTCGCCTGCCAGAGCAACCAAAAGTGCGGCGACTGGGCGGGCGGGAACGGCTTCTCGTCGTGGGGCAACTGCGGCGACAAGAAGCAGCGCAAGGTCGACTGCGTGGACATCGCGACGGCGAGCGCGTCCAAGCCGTCCAAGTGCACGTGCACCGTCGACGGCGTCGTCGGCAAGACGTTCGAGGTAACCAACGGCACGAAATTCGGGACCAAGGATTCGGCCACGGCGCTCGCGAACGAGCAATGCGGCTGGAAGCTCGAGTAGTCCGTCAGCGACGTGGCGATGTCGATCACGTCCACCGAAAAGGTCAGCCGAAGTACTTGGCTGCCGCCTCTTTGCTCACGGCCAGGATGTCTTTGTGCAGCGAGCCGCCGTTCGCGTCGATCGTGACGACCCCGCGGAAGTCCTCGACCCGGAGCACCCAGAACGCCTCGGGCGCACCGAGCTCGTCGAAGAGGTGCACCGTGACGACCTCTTTGATCGATTCGGCCAGGGCGACCGCCGCGCCCCCGACGCAGTGCATGTAGACCGCACCGAACTTCTGGCACGCGGCGGCGGTCTTCGGACCCATCCCGCCCTTGCCGATCACGCCGCGCAGACCGAAGTGCTCGATCACCTCGGCCTGGTACGGCTCCTCGCGGCTCGACGTGGTCGGCCCCGCCGCGATGACCTTCCACGAGGCATCCTTCGCCTTGCCGGTCGGCCCCTCAGCCAGGCGCTTCATGACCGGGCCGCAGTGGTAGATGAACGAGTTCGCCAGGAGCGGCTTCAGCCACGCGAGCTCTTGCATCTGCTTGGCGTCGCCGTGCTGCATGGCGTGAATCGCCTCGTGCATGAGCTTGTGCGCGCCGTCACGACCGGTGACGAGCGTGCCCCAGAGCCCGATCTCGTCGCCCACCTTCAGCGCGCGGATCTTGGCTTCGTCGGTCGGGAGATCGATTCGAGTGATCGCCATGGTCAGGCCGCCTTTCCGCTCAGCCGCGCGGGCAGTTTGTAGTGCGACGCCTTCTCGGTGAGCTCCGTGAACGTCGCCTTCTTCGCGCCCGGATCGAGCTCGGCGCTCCAGCGCCGGCACGACCAACACTCGTACGCGAGGCTCACGAAGAAGCTCGCCGGCAAGCGGTGCTGGGCGGTCACCTTCACGCCGAGGACCGTGGTCTTGCCGCCGAAGCCCATCGGGCCGATCTGGAGCCCGTTGCAGGCCTCCATCAGCTCCGCCTCGAGCGCGGCGAGCCGCGGATCGGGGTTCTCGTCGTCCAGCACGCGGAAGATCTGCTCCTTCGCCGCGAGCGCCCCGCCGGCGCGGTCGCCGCCGATGCAGACCCCACAGACGCCGGGGGCGCAACCCTGCCCTTGCGCGTCGAGCACGAGCTTGATGACGGCGCGCTTCACGCCGTCGAGATCGCGCCCCGCCTTGATCTCGGCGTTGGGGAGCGCCATCTGGCCCGAGACGTTCTCGCAGCCACCGCCCTTGAGGAGGAGGTCGGCCTTGATGAAGGGCTTGTCCCACTGGTGGAAGTGGATCTGCGGGCAGCCCGGTCCCAAATTGGTACCGTCGTTCAGGCCCGTGATCGAGTCCACGGTGTTGGGCCGGAGATAGCTCTTCTTCGTCGCGGCGACGGTCGCCGCCTCGATCGCCTCGGTCAGGAGGTGCTCGTGCGGCCCGGCCGGGTAGTGCACGTGCCAGATGTTCATGCCCGTGTCCTGGCACATGGGCGCGCTGACGGCGCGCGCCTTCGAGATGTTGATGAGGAGCATGTCGAGCGCGTTCCGCGCCGCGCTCATCTGGCGCTCCTGATCGCGCGAACGGGCGATGGCGGCCTCGACGTCGCTCGGGAGGTCGGTGGCGGCACGCCGGATCAGCTCGACGAAGTGGGGCTCGAGGAATTCACGATCCATGCGGGGATCGGTAGCGCACTCGGGGGTCCGCGAAAAGACGCGTCGCGCAAAGACGAGCGCCGTGGCAAGATCGCCCCGTGGGTCGCGGTTCCTTGCTTGCGCTCGCGCTCGTGCTCGTCGGGGCGGGCGGAGTTGCGCTCGTCGCGGGTGGCTGCAGCTCCCCGGCGAACGGGTTCGACCCGGGCGATCCGGATAGCGCGGTCGACGACGACGTCACCCAGATCCCGCTCGACGACGCGAGCTACATCCCGCTCGACGCGGCCGACTTCGAGGACGTGGTCGTCGAAGCCGACCTCCCGCCCCCGGTCGACTCCGGCATCGACGCCAAGGCCGACGCGGGCACGGGCTGCGCCGTCTGGCCGGACGGCACGCCCTGCAAGTCGGCTCCCAACGTCTGCTTCAACGCCGGCGTGTGCAAGAGCGGCCAGTGCTTCTCGCCGACCCCGAAACCCGAGGGCTACAACTGGAACGTCAACGATCCGAACGCGCGTTGCTGCGGTGGCTCGCCGTTGACGTTGAACACGAGCTCGAACTGCGGCGCGTGCGGCATCAAGTGCAACCCGAACAACGGCGAGAGCTGCTCGCTCCTCGGCGGCCGCTACTTCTGCCGCGGGTGCATCGCGAGCTCGGGGTGCTGGAGCGGGTGCTGCTCCACCTCGTTCACGCCCTACACCTGCAGCGCGAGCGACTGCAAAGGCAACTGCGACGGCACGAAGTGCCCGGCGAACACGACGTGCAAGCTCGGGTTGCCGACGAGCAGCAACTACTGCGGCTACCCCTGAACGGTCACAGCACCTCCCACGTGAACGGGCGGTCGCGGGCGACGAGGAGCATGAGCGGCGTGGTCTCGCGCTCGTAGTCGACGATCGGCGCGATGCGCGGGCTCGGGGGCGCAATCACGCCGCTCGGTGGGCAGCCCCACGTGAACGACCAGCGCTCGAGGAGCTGGTTCGTCGCCGCGTCGCGGCGCTCGACGCGCGCGAGGCGATCTCCATCCCACGCGATCGTCGTCCGAAACGTCCAGCGCGGGGTCGTCCACGTCCTCGCGATGGGGTGTCCGTTCCCGTCCCATTCCCAGTCGACGCTCTGCGGAAAGTCCGAGGGCAACGCGGAGTCCTCGTGCTCCGAGCGAACGACGTGGTGATCCTTCCAGCTCCAGCGGTCGACCGAGTCGGCTCCGTTCACCGAGAGCGTGCGCTCCGCGACCTCGCCGCGGGCGAGATCCGAGTACGTGTAGTGCTCGCGCCCGTCGATCACGCCCGCGTGCTCGAGCTCCACGTCGACGAGCCAGTTCCCGCTCCACCGCCGGCGCCAGAGCCAATCGAGCGTGCCGTCGCCGTAGGCGTCCGAGCGCATCTCGTCGACGTCGGGGGTCGGGTGGGTCCACGTCTCGATCGCGGCGACCGCGCCGTTCGTGGAGCGCTCGAGCCGAACGAGCTCGCCGGATTCGCCCCAGGTCAGCCGGCTCGTCTCCCGGCGCGGTGGGACGTCGTCGAGCGTGAAGTCGATCCGGATCGGGCGCTCCGCATCGTCGTACGTCCAGCGCGCGTGGCGGTGGCGCGGGGCGATCCACGGCAGATCCTCCTCTTGCGCGACGAGCAACCCGCTCGGGTCGTAGGTGCGCGCGAGCGTGAGCGGCGGGCCCCCGCGGGCGAGTGTCTCCACGTAGCGGATCCAGTGCCCGTCGGCGTCGTAGCCGATCCGGGCGCTGCGTGAGGTGACGTCGCCGGGGTCGGCGCCGTAGTCGATGCGGTTCTCGCAGACGCCGAGCGGACCGGCGGCGACCGCCCGCGGGCCCGCGCGAACGTCGACCACGGGAGGCGCGTCTTCCTCACCGAGGTCCGCGCGCCCTCCGCACGCGACGACGGCGAGCAGCGAGACCGACGCGAGGTGACGGGCGCGAAGCAAGGTGGAGCGACCCTCGCAAGCGCCGTACCACCGGCGCGAGGCTCGTGACTCCGCGGCTTTGTCGACGACCGTGGGGGCGGCCCTACGATCTCGATGTCACGGGGCGATCATCGCGACGAACCAGGGGCTGCTCTTCACGCGCTCGAAGTCGGCGTCCTTCGCCGCCCGCGCCTTCGCGGTCGGGTCGCGCTCGATCGCGACGGCGAGCGCATCCTTCGCGCGCTCGTCCCCGAGCCGCGCCCACGCGCAGGCCAGGTTGTACGGCGGGAGCTTCGCCTTCGGATCGGCGAAGGTCGCGGCGAGGAACAAGTCCGCCGCCCGCGCGTACTCGCCCTTCTGGTGATGACGGAAGCCGGTGTCGTTGTAGACCAGCGACGCGAACGCGGCCGTACCATTTCGGTACACGACGAAGTCGTCGCACCACTCGGCGCAGAAGAATCCGCCGACCACACCGAGCTCGGTGCCATCCGGCGAGATCGAGAGATCGTTCGTCCAGGACGTATGGTGGGTCACGCCCGCGCCGATCGCCTTGGGCTGGAGGACGACCGGATAGACGGGCTGCTCGCCATCGACCGCGCCGCCGACCTTCACGACCGCCGTCACCTTCGTTCCGTCGCCCGGGACTTGGTTGACCCAAATCGTGAGGTCCGAGAACTCCCACTCGCCGGTGACGGGCTTCGCCATCCAGTGGTCGAAGCCGTTCTTGAACGTGAGTTGGGTGAGCCCCGACGGCGTGCGCCAGGCGGTGAGCTCCTTCATCAGCGCCGGCGAGTACCCCTTGTCGTCGTCCGACGTGCGCGTCTTCGTCGAGCCGTCGCGGAGCGTGGTGACGCAGCGGGTGACTTGCGGGTCGCGCCCCCCGAGATCGGCGCAGTAGCCGTACTCGCTGCCGTCCTTCGTGAAGCCGACCCAGGCGGCGGGGTCGTTCATCCCGGTCCCGACCGTCTGGGGGTAGCCCATCGTGCGAATCGCCGCGCGCGGCTTCGCGGGCGGCTTCGGCAGCGCATCCAGGGAGCTGCGCGGAGCTGCGCTCGCGCTCGCGGGGACGGACGCCGCGCTCGACGAGCCCGTGGCGAGCGCGCCCGCGCTCGAGGCAGAGGCGCTCGGAGCGGACGACCCACTCGATGGCCGGCACGCCCCGAGCGCGAGGCCGCCGACGAGGATGATCGTTGTGCGCTTCATGACCACGGAGAGAACGCTGCGGAGCCCCTTCTCTCTTCCCGTCTACCGTGGCGCTGGATGACGCGCCAGCTTCCGCTGGAGGCTCCGGCGCTCGATCCGGAGCAGGCGCGCGGCGCGCGACACGTTGCCCCCGCAGTCCGCGAGCACCCGCTGGATGTGCTCCCACTCGACCCGGGCGAGCGACGCCACCTCGGCGTCGTCGCGGTCGGCGTCGGCCGGGTGGCCGCGGAGCGCGCCGTCGAGCTCCTCCGCCGTCGCCGGCTTGGGCAGGAAGTGCGCCGCACCGATGCGCATCGCCTCCACGGCCGTCGCGATGCTCCCGTACCCGGTCACGACGACGAGCCGCGCGCCCGGTTGCAGCGCGACCAAGCCCTTCACGAGCTCGAGCCCACGGCTCCCCGGGAGGCGGAGATCGACGGCGACGTGCGAGAGCGGTCGCGCCCGCGCGAGCGACAGCGCGCTGCTCGCGGTCGCTGCCTCGTGCACCGCCCACCCGCGCCGAGAGAGAGCCCGCGCCATGGTCGCCCGGTAGACGTCGTCGTCGTCGACGAGGAGGACGTCGCTCACGACGCCGCTCCGACGGTGGTGGCGAGCGAGAGCGCGACCGTCGTGCCGACGTCCTCCGTCGACTCGATGCAGAGTCCGCCGCCGCACTGCCGCGCGAAGGCGTCGGCGAGGAACACGCCGAGGCCCATCCCTCGGCCGGGCGCTTTGGTCGTGAAGAACGGCTCGCCGACGCGAGCGCGAATGGCGCGCGGGATCCCGCAGCCGCGATCCTTGACGACGAAGCGCACGCGCGGACCGTCGTGCAGGACGCTGAGCTCGACCGGCGTCGCATCCTTGCTGGCCTGGACGCCGTTCGCGACCAGGCTGGCGAGGACGGTGACGAGCCCCCGCACGGGTGCCTCGACGATCATCCCGCCGTCGCCGCGAGTCACGAGGCGCTCGGGCTCCGCGAGCTCGGCGCGCACGGCGGCGAAGATGCTCTCGACCGTGGCACGGGCGGGCGACTCGCCTGCGATCTCGCCGGCGCGCGCGCTCATCCGGTTCAGGATCGAGCGGCAGCGCTCGACCTCGCCGCGGAGCACGCGAACCTCGCGCCACGCGGCATCGGGAGCGGTCTCCACGAGCTCCTCCAGCTCTTCGGCGACGACGGCGATCGTGGCGAGCGGCGTGGCGAGCTCGTGCGCTGCGCCGCCCGCGAGCGTGGCGAGCGCGGTGAGCTTCTCGGTCCGCGCCGCCAGCGCTTGCCGGGCGCGAAACTCGCCGACGACCCGCGCGGTCAAGAGCCCTACGCACGCTGCGGTCACGACGACGATCGCGCCGGCGAGCCCTTCGACGTGGCGAAGCAACGCCTGGCCGAGCGCCCCCAACACGACGACGACGATCAGCCAGGGGCGAGGAGCGACCAGCGCCGCGACGACGGCCTCGACGACGTAGAGCACGAGGAACGGCGCCCCCGCAGCGCCGGCGAGCGCGAGCGCGAACGTGAGCATGAGCGTGTCCGCCACGAGCACGAGCCCGATCTGCGCGCCGCGCACCGATCGATCGCGGCGAATCCACTCGGACAACGCGAGGTTCGAGAGCGCGAGCAGCGCGACGAGCGCCGCCAGTGGGCGCGCCGGCAGCTCGACGTGCAGAACGAGCACGCCCACCGCGAGCGCGACGGCCTGACCGACGGCGGCGTGCCACCGCAGCTTGATCAGCCACGCGAGCGAGGTCCGGTTCGAGGTGAGGCGCTCGGTCACGTCCTTCGTGGGGATCGTCCGGTCCATCGCCGTGGTGTAGCAGGCGCGCTTCCAGCCGGGGTGCGTCAACGTGACGCATCCCACCGAGACCCGCACCGCCCTAGGGTCGATGCATGCTCCAGCTGTACGCGGCGCTCCTCTTCGCGCACTCGTGGGTGCGCTGGATCGTCCTCGCGACGGTCGTCGCTTCCACGATCCGTGCGGTCTCGGGTTGGCGCGAACGGCGACCGTTCGACCGGCGAGACGGTCAGACGCTCCGCGTCTTCGTCGGGGCGATCGATCTCCAGCTCGCGATTGGCATGCTCCTCTACTTCGCGGCGAGCCCGTTGGCCGCGATCACGCGCGCGAGCCCGGGCGCGGCGCTCCACGATCCCCTCCTCCGGTTCTTCGGAGTCATCCACCCGCTCCTGGCGGTTGCGACCTTCATCGCGGCCCACGCGACGGCGGTCGCAACCCGACGCGCGGGCGACGATCGCGTCGCGCTCCGCCGCTTCGCCGTCGGCGCGCTCGTCGCGTTGGGCCTCCTCGCGCTGCTCGTTCCGTGGCCGGGACTGATGCACGGGCGTCCGCTCGTCCGGGGGCCGTGGTGACGCCGTCGCGGGAAGAGCGACGGTTCCGCCTCGTCGCGCTCGCCGAGGGCACCTCGCTCCTGCTCCTGATCGCGGTCGCGCTGCCGCTGAAGCACGTGCTCGGCATCCCGATCGTGAGCCGCGTGCTCGGGCCGATCCACGGCCTCTTCTTCCTGCTCTACCAAGCCGCGGTGGCCGAGGCGTGGGGAAGCCGGCGCTGGACGGGAAAGCGCGCGCTGCTCTGCGCGCTCGCTGCGATCGTCCCACTCGGCAGCTTCGTCGCGGCGCGCGCTACTTCAGGAACGCCGCCTCGATCGCCAGGAGGAGCGGGCTCCGCTGGCCCGGAGCCGCGCTCGCCAGATAACCCTGGTTGATCGTCCACACGATGATCCCGCCGAGCTTCTTCGTCTTCGCCCACGCGCCCTTCTCGGCGAGGGACTGCGCGTCCTCGTAGGTGACGTACGTGCAACCTTGCGGGCCGGTCGCCTGCGCGAACCCGAGCCACGGCACCTTCGCGGTCGCGTCGAACTTCGCGGCTTGCGCCGTCCAGTACTGCCCCATGATCGCGGCGTAGCTCATCGTGCCGTCGCTCGCCTTGATCGTGGAGTTGCCCAGCGCCTGCACGGGCTGGTTCACCGGCGCCGTGTAGCAGAGCCCGTAGAAGCCCGAGCCCACGCCGAGCTTCGCGGCGGGGACGCCCGCGGCCAGGAACGCGTCGACCGAGTCGTCGATGCCGGTCGGCGTCGTGCCGTCGCCGTTCCAGTGGAGCGGCGACGCGTGCCAGCTCTTCCAGCCTTGGTACGCGCCCGCCATCGAGTAGCTCATCAAGTTGAACTGATCGACGACGGCGGCGATCTTCGGCGCCCACGACAGGTCTTCCTTGAGGTTGTGGTTCACGGTGCCGATCGGGATCGTCAGCAGCGTCGTCGGCATCGCGGCGCGGAGATCCTTCGCGAGCGCCTCGAGCGCGGGCTCGTCGGCCGTGGTGACCGGCTCCCAATCGAGGTCGATCCCGTCGAAGCCATAGTCCGCGACGAGCTTCTTGATCCGCGCGACGAAGGTGGCGCGGTTCGCGGAGTTGGCCGAGGTGGCGAACGCGTCGTGCATCCCCGCCCCGCCCACCGACGCGACCGCCTTCTTCCCCGCCTTGTGCGCGGCATCCACCAGTGCGTGTCCCAATTTGGGACCTTCGATCGCGCTCTGGAAGAGCGACTCGTCGAGCCCACCCTTCCCATCGGGCAGGTAGAACGCCACCGCGACGTGCGTGAGCCCGCGCCACTCGATCTCGGCGACCGGGTACTTCGCTACCTCGTACCCGGCGTAGTAGCCCATCGACCACATGCCGCTCGGCGGAGGCGGCGCGGCATCCGACGGCGAGGCGCCGTCGGTGGGGGAGCCCCCGTCCGGGACGGAGCTGCCGTCGTTCGCGTTGCCGCCGTCGCCGACGGGTGTGGTCGCGGGATCGTCACCGCAAGCGACCGCCAAGGAGACCACCACCGCCGCGAGCCCGACGCGCTTCATGAGCGAAGCGTAGCAGGCTGCGTCAGCGATCGATCGCGTGCTCGCGAAGCACGGTGTTCATGTCCTCCGACACCGCGATCGACGGCGCCCCGACGACAGCGGCCGCCATGCTCGCCGCTTGGACCGCCATCCGAAGGAACGCCCCCGCCCGCGAAAGGACCACGATCGAGCGCTTGATCTTGCGCGGCTTCCGCAGCTCGTCGAGGAAGAGCTTGCGCGCCGGTGGGTCGTACGAGCGCACCGCGCGCCAGTCACCGACGATCGTCAGGCCGCCCGCCTCCTCGATCTCGCGAGCGCGCTCGACGAAGAGCTCGTCGAGGCGCTCCATCATCGCGGCGACCATCGTGACCGTTCCGTGGGGGACCGTCAGGTGATCGATCATGAACGCGGGCTCTCGAAACCAGCGGAAGCCGAACCTCGGATCGTGGAGCTCGATCGTCCAGCGATCGAACGGCGAGAACGGCCTCTGGATCACGCCTTCCGTCACGCGGGGCATGCTCGCCGCGCCCGACGCTCGGAGCAAGGTGTCGTGGTCGCGGACCCACGCCGTGTGGTCCGCGGAGGTCGGGGGCGCCCCCGATTCCGCGTGATTTCGCGGACTTGGGCGTGGCCCACACCTTGCGACATGACCCTCCCACGAGGCAACGACGCCTCGCTTCTTTCACGGAGGATCTCTCGCCATGCGTCCCATCGTCATTGCTCTCGCGCTCCCGCTCGTTCTCACCACCCTCGTCGCTGGCTGCAGCAGCGGGAAGGACGTGGCGCAGGCGACTGCGCCGACGTGCCCGCCCGCCGCGGTCGCGACGACGGCTCCGGCGACGACGACTGCAGCGACCCCGGCCACCGTGACGCCCTCGGCCACGGTCGCGAGCACCAAGCTCGACGCGACGCCGAAGCCCGTCGCCGCGAAGACGGACCCGACCGTGACGGCGAAGAAGCTCTCGATCTCGAAGATCGCGATCGCGCGCGACGTGAAGAACCGCGAGCCGGTCGACGTCGGGACGCGGTTCGATTCGAGCGAGCCGAAGGTCTTCGTCTTCCTCGACGTCCACAACACCGAGAAGGTGCCGGGCAAGCTGTTCGTGGAGTTCGTCTCGCCGAAGAAGGGCGCGGCCGGGGACATCGAGCTCTCCGTCGGCGCGACCGATCACTGGCGCACGTGGGCCTTCACGCGCCTGGCCAAGGAGCCGGGCACGTGGAAGGCGCGCGTGAAGAACGAGCAGGGCGAGGTGATCGCCGAGCAGAGCTTCGAGGTGTTCTCGGTCGATTGACCCTGACGCGTCTCACCGCACGAGGCGCTTCAGGCTGAAGGTCGTCGACGCGGCGTTGTCGCCGCGCGCTTCGACGAAGACGAGGTCGGTCGACGTGAGGTGCGAGTCGATGACCATCCGCACGTTGCATGCGACCGGAGTCAGCGACGAAGTTGCCGTGTCGACCTTGTAGATCGGCGTATCCGCCGACCCCAACTGGGGCAGTGCGTAGAACGTGTTCCCGTCGATCTCGCTCGGGTTGAAGGAGCGTTCGTCCTTCGACCCGAGCGTGATCGTGTTGATGTAGGCGGTCTTCGTGGCCGCCGTCCCGTCGAGCTTCACGAGCCCGAACGGGTCGCCGCACGCGAAGCCGAAGCCCGACGTCGGGTTTGCGGAGGCCGCCATCCAGAGGTAGTTGCCCGTCCCGCACTTCTGCGTGCCGATCGGCGTCCCCGCGCTCGGCGCAGTGGCGTTCGCCGGCACGCTGAAGATCCCTCCCGCGGAGTCGCGGAAGACGACGTTCGACCCGACCAGGCGGGGCCAGAGGCTCATCGAGCTCGTGAGCTGGGTCTTCGCTCCCGTCGTCATCGACACGCGCGACAGGTTTCCGTCGTTGATGAAGAGGTCCGTGCCTTGGACGGCGAACACGCCCATCGAGTGGAGCGCGAGGAAGCCGAAGATCCCGCCCGTGACGGCGGCCCCGCCGAGTCCATACGTCGCGGTGCCGATCTGCGTGCCCTCGCCGCCCGTCGCGCGCGAGGTCTTGAACAGGTGCATCTCGTCGTTCTTGTCGGTCTGGAAGTAGTAGATGTCCGCGCCGACCGCAGTCGCTTGGGCGAGCACGCCGGCGAGCGAGTCGATGACGACCGTGTCGTTGCTCCCGTCCAAGCCGACGTGGTGGAGCGCTCCGCGCGAACCGTTCGCAGACCGATCGATGTAGTAGGCGTCCTGCCCGACGACGCTCAGCGACATGCCCGTGTAGTTGGCGATGATGGTGTTGGGTGAGCCCGTCGCGTTGCAGGTCACGAGCCCGCTGTCACCGACGTTCTGGCCCCCGTCGGTGCCTGCATCGCTTGGCGTTTCACCGCCACCCGAGCAGCCGACGAGAACCAGCAGACAAGCACTGAGGGAAGACACGCGAATCATGAGGACTCCTTTGCGTGTCTTCCCAGCAAGAACGGTACCGCCGGCGATCGATGGGCTTTGTGCGTGCTCCGCAGGGCGGATTGCGCACGAAGCGCAAGCAGCTGCTGCGCCCGAAGCGCAGTCGGCCCGACGAAGGCTTAGATCAGCCGGCGCACCGTGTGGCGGCTCGTGTCGGTGAAGAGGAGCGTATCGCCCCAGAAGGCGAGCCCGACCGGGGTGACGATGCTCGGATCGGCCCACCCGTAGCCGCCCCAGCCGTACGGGTTGGTCGGCGGCGCGGACAGGTTCGAGACGGTCTGGATCGAGAGCGCCGTCGTGCCCCAGTTCACGACCACCTTGCGGATCGCGCCGGTGTCGGCGACGTAGACGTTCCCCGATCGATCGACCGCGAGGCCTTGCGGCGCCGTGAAGCGGAAGGCGCCCTTGATGAACATCCCGCTCGGCACGCCCGCGAAGTTCCAGACGTTCGCCGTCGTCGCGCTGGTCGGGGTGACGGCCCAGACCGCGTTCTTGAAGATCGTGTAGAGCGTTCCGTTGCGCGAGTCGCGCGCGATCCCCACCGGCGCGAAGCCACTGGGGGCGCCGCTGAGCGCGTACCGGCTCACGCTGCCGTTGGTGGCGACGATTCGGATCGCGCCGTTCCCCGTGTCGGCCACGAAGAGACGCCCCTGATCGTCGCGCGCGAGTCCGGAGGGCAGATTGAAGCGTGCGTGCTCCGCGTCACCGTCGATGTTCCCGGCGTTGCTGAACGAGAACGCGGGGATCGTGGGGTCGCCCGAGAACCGGACCGCCTGTCCGCCGAGCGTGAAGCGGTAGATCTGGTTCGCGACGCCGATCGTCGCGAACGCGTCGAGCGTGTTCGGGTCCATCGCGAGGCCCGTGATCAGGTTCAGATCCATCGACGTCGTGCTCGCCCTGAAGATGGTCTGCACGTGCGGGTTCACGCTGCCGTAGGTGTCGAAGACGATCCGGAGCCGCGTCTCACCGCCGAAGCCGGCCGGATCGTGATCGAGCACCCAGGTCGCTCCCGTCGACGTCGTCGCGACGTGCGTGGGCTCGACGAAGGACGTGAGCGACGAGCCATCGTCGTGGCCAGCGACGCCAGGGTTGCCGGCGTACCCGGCGATGAACGTGAAGTCGGGCAGCGGCGACGGCGGCGGGGGCGGGAGCAGCGTCGGCAGCGGGGCGGGGAGCGGGGTCAGGCCGCCGAGCGCAGCTTGGTCGCTGTTGCTGGATTCACCCTCCGGCGCGATGGCGCAGGCGGCGGTGGAGACCGTGGCAACGAGGAGGGCGAGAAGCGAGATCGAACTGCGCATGGGATGGTTTCTCCGGTAGGCGCGGCGCCGAGGTGGCACCGTGGTCCCGGGTTTTGCAACCGGCGGGCCATGCGTGTCGCAGCGAGTTTTCCTGGGGATCCGCGCGCTCGGCAGCGCGGTTGAGCAGCGAATGCTCAACCGACTGCGCAGCGCGTGCTCGAGTCCTCAGGACGCGACTTTGGTACGGCCGGCGACCCACCACGGTACGAACATCGCGGAGAACAGCACCGCAGCAGCGACCAGACCCGTCATCGATCCGACGTTCATGATTGCACCTCGGTGATGGGAGCCGCCGACGCGACGAAGGGGTTCGCTCGCGTCGCTCAGTGATGCGCGCACGTGATGCGCACGGCGTAGGTGTGCCTCACGTCGTCCTTCGGCTCCGCGCTGAAGAGGACGAGCCCGCGCTCACCCTCGATCGCCACTCGCAGGTGCGCACCGTCGAACGTCCAATCCGTCGGGCCGGGCAGAACGACCTCCTCCCCGATCGGGGTCCCACCCGGTGTGATCGACCGAAGGTGAATGTCGCCGCCGCCCCACACTGCCAGCGCGCCTCGAGGGCCATCGGACGCGAGATCGAAGGCACCGAAGCTCTTTCCCGGCGCTGGAGTGACGAGCGCCGTCGCACCTGCGGTCGGGATCGCGTCGGCGCTCAACGGCTGCACGAGGAGCTTCGACCCGACGTTGTTTTGTGCCCGCCACGCCACGAGAACACCGCCCGGAACCGCCGCGATCGGCATCCGCCAAGGGTCGTTGGGGATGAGGTCCGTCGTAGCCAGGGTTTGAACCGGCCCGACCGGCGCCCCGTTCGGAGCGAAGTGCCGTGCGTCCAACCTGAAGCTCTTGTCTCTCCGGACGAGAACCGTCGCGACGAACGAGCCATCGGCGAGCGACGCGTAGTGCGAGACCGCGCTGAAGTCGGAATACGGTACCGCGTTGAACGATGGAGTGCGCGCGTACTCGGCTCCCGACCCGTCGAGCTGCACGAGCTCCACGGTCCCGTCGAGCGACTGCACCAACGCGTCGAAGCCCGAGGGCGTCGCGCGCAACGCGAACGACTCCCCACGCGGAAGCTTTGCAGGCAGGCCGCTCGGGGCTCCGTCCCCCGTGACCGGGAGCAAGATCGGTGTGACGCCGACGGAGACGATGACCGCCGTGCGCCCGAAACCACTCGCGAGCCCAACGCTCGCTTCTCGGAGAGCCGGCGCGGCGAGCAAACGGTACGCCACGCCGTTCGCGCCGAGATCCCACGCGAGCCGGCGCACGACGACTGCTGGGTACCCGTCGGCCGACTCCACCCGCCACGCGATCAGCGCACCGTCCGCGGTCGGGACCGCGTCCACCACGTCCTGCAAGAACTCGGTCACCGGGGGGTTCGCGTCCGAGACGAGGACGGGTTCGCCTTCGAACGACCACGTGCACTCGGCTACGGGCTCACTCGCGCCATCGGACAACTCCGAACGCGCGCCGCAAGCCGCGAGAAGGAGAGCTCCGAGAAGGGGGACGGTGGGCTTCATCTCACTTGCCTAGTCGGCATTCTGGCTTCTCGACCACGCATCGTCCAATCCCAACGGGGACGATGCGCGTGCCCGCGCTCAGCTCGGCCAGCGCGCCAGGCGTCGCACAGTGCCCCGGAACGGAACCGGCGCCGCTGGCGCGCGATCACGCGAACGCACCGTCATCCGAAGCCCCTGCCGCGGCGCCATCGTGATCGCGACCCGCGCGTCGACGCGTGCGTCCCGCGGCAGCTCGAAGCGGTAGCGTGTCAGCAGCATCGCGAGCACCAGCTTGATCTCCATCAGCGCGAACGACGCCCCGATGCACATCCGCGGACCCGCGCTGAACGGGTTGTACTCGTAGACGCTCGGCTTGATCGACTCCCAGCGCCGCGGCCGGAACGACTCCGGATCCGGGAAGATCTTCGGATCGTGGTGCATGTGGAAGATCGAGAGGAAGAGCTCGCTCCCCGCCGGAAGGTCGTAGCCCCCGAGCTGCGAGTCCTGGGCGACGATGCGCGGGTGCAGGGGCACCGGCGGAAGCAACCGCATGCTCTCGCGCACCACGCCGTCGAGCAGCGTCAGCTTCGCGAGATCGTCGACGCTGGGAGCATTGCCGCCGAGCACGGCGAGCTCGTCGTCGAGCTCGCGAAGGACGGCCGGGTGTTGCGAGAGCAGGAGCAGCGTCCACGCGAGCGCGTTCGTGCTCGTCTCGTGCCCGGCCGCGAAGATGACGCCTGCGTGACCGACGATCTCGTCTTCGGTGAGCGCGGAGCCGTCTTCGTCGCGCGCGGAGATGAGCGACGAGAGCATGTCCTTCGCGGGCGCCCGCTGGCGCCGCTCGGCGACGATCGCGGCCGTCTCGCGATCGATGGTGGCGGTGAGATCGAGGAAGCGCGCGTAAGGGAGGCGCGGCACGTCGTAGCGAAACAGCATCCCCGGCGACATCATCGTGAGGAGCCAGGCCTGCATCTTGCGCGCGAGCTCCGTCCCGCGCTCGCCCTGGTCCTCGCCGAACAGCGTCTTCGTCGCCACGCGGAGGGTGAGCTCGGTCATGTCGGCGTGGACGTCGCGGGTCTCGCCGACGCGAAACTCGGAGAGCACGTCGTCCGTGATGCGAACCATGTCGTCGCGGTAGGCCTCGATCCGCGTCTTCGAGAACGCCGGCATCAGGAGCCGACGGTGCTTGCGGTGCTCGTCCGAGTTGACGTGAAACAACCCCGTCATCGTGCGGGTGATGGGCTTTTCGCGCGGCGGCGGCGGTGCGGTCGTCGGGAAGAGCCGGCCCGGGAGCGCGATCATGAAGTAGCGATCGTGATCGGTGAGGACCTCTCGATTGAAGCGCGCGCCGTTGACGACGACGATCCCCGCGCCCTTCGCGTGTTGGAGCGACGGGATCATCGGCGTCGGGCCCGGGTTCACGATCCGCACCGGGGCCCGGACGAGCATGGCGACGTCGCCGTAGCGCGCGAACAGGCGGCCGGCGGAGCCGATCGGATCCCGCATCCACCGGATGACGTTGCCGAGCGGACCGACGAGTGGATACGGCGCGGGACCGGGCGCGGACGGGATGGGGATCACGCCCGAGGGCTAGCAGATTTCGTGATCGGGGAAAGGCCAGCCGACCATTGACGAGCTTCGTCCCGCCCGCGAAACTCCCGCGCAATGAGCAGCCTCCAAGGAAAGACCCTCTTCATCACCGGCGCGAGCCGGGGCATCGGCCACGCGATCGGCCTCCGCGCCGCGAAGGACGGCGCGAACGTCGTCGTCGTCGCGAAGACGACCGAGCCGCACCCGAAGCTCCCCGGCACCATCTACACCGCCGCCGAGGACATGGAGAAGGCAGGCGGCAAGGCGCTCGCGTGCGCGGTCGACATCCGCGACGAGGCCGCCGTGCTCGACGCAGTGAAGCAGGCCGTCGCCAAGTTCGGTGGGATCGACATCCTCGTGAACAACGCGAGCGCGATCTCGCTGACCGATACGCCCAGCACGCAGATGAAGCGCTACGACTTGATGCACGGCATCAACACGCGCGGCACGTTCCTCTGCTCGCAGGCCTGCCTCCCGCACCTGCTCAAGGCGAAGAACCCGCACATCCTCAACCTCTCGCCGCCGCTCAACATGGAGGAGCGCTGGTTCGCTCCGCACGTCGCCTACACGATGGCGAAGTTCGGGATGAGCATGTGCGTGCTCGGCATGGCGGGCGAGTTCCGCGGAAAGGTCGCCGTCAACGCGCTCTGGCCGCGCACGGTCATCGACACGTCGGCGGTCCGCAACCTGCTCGGCGGGTCGGAGGTCTCGAACAAGGGCCGCACGCCCGAGATCATGGCGGACGCCGCGCACGTCATCCTCACGAAGGACGTGTCGTTCACCGGGAACTTCTGCATCGACGACGACGTGCTGCGGAAGAACGGGATGAGCGAGAAGGACCTCGAGAAGTACTCCGTCACTCCGGGCGCGGAGCTGATGCCGGACTTCTTCGTCTGATCAGGGGCAGTCCATCGTCGAGGCCACGCACACCTCGGTGCAGCACTTCGGCTTGGAGCCGGGGCAGCTCCCGCAGACGACCTTCACGCCGCAGTTGTTCGTGGCCAGACCGCAGATCGCCGTCCCGCACGCGGTACCGTTGTCGGTACAACCGCAGACGTTCGGCGTGCCACCGCCGCCGCAGCTGTTGAAGCCGGTGCAGGTGCCGCAGTTCAGGGTTCCGCCGCACCCGTCGGAGACGCTGCCGCAGTTCTTGCCGAGCTGGCCGCAGGTCTTCGGCGTGCAGCCGCACACGTTCGCGGTGCCGGCGCCGCCGCAGGTCTGCGGTCCGGTGCACATCCCGCAATCCAGGATCGCTCCGCACCCGTCGCTGACCTGACCGCAGTTCTTGCCGAGCCCCAAGCACGTCTTCGGCGTGCACGTCGCCGCACCGCACTTGCCTGCGCTGCAGTTGGGCCCGGCGACGTTGCCCGTGCACGTCCCGCAGTTGAGGGTCGCACCGCACCCGTCGGGGAGGGAGCCACACTCGACGCCCTCGGCCTTGCACTCCTTCGGCTTGCACTCGCACGCCTTGCTCTGCGGATTGCACGCGTCGGAGGGGTTGGGACAGCCTCCGCAGTCGAGCGTGCCACCGCACCCGTCGGCGACGGCGCCGCACTTCGCGCCGAGCTCCGGACACGTCTTCGGCGTGCACGCACACTTACCGGCGTTGCATGCGCCGTTCGCACACGTGCCGCAGTCGAGGGTGCCACCGCACCCGTCGGTCTGGGAGCCGCAGTCCACGCCCGCTTTGCAGGTCTTCGGGACGCAGCCGCCGTCCGCGTCGCCCGGGCCCGAGTCACCGACACAATGAAGAAGAAACGTCGCCCCCACGACGAACAGACCGGACGCAAGGTGCTTGAAATTCACGAAGCACAAGGTCCGTCGCGGACCGGAGATCGTCGAGGTCTGGAGATGTCCAAACGTCGTCCACGCTCACTTCACGCCGCCGTCCACGTCCCCGATCGTGATGTCGCCCGGCGCCGTCACCGTGCGCGGTGGCTCCGCCGCATCGTCCAGGTAGGTCCGCGACTCGAGCTGATAGTGACCGCGCTGGAGCGACGGGATCGACAGGCGGGTCTCCGGCCCGACCCAACCGACGCGCACCCCATCGAGCCACAGCACGCGCGGCGCGTCGGTCGCGTTGAAGACGTTCAGCGTGCCCTGGACCGGCGCCGCGTTCTGAAGGTCCACCGGCCCGTTGTGGAGCTGGCCCAGCTCGGTCGGCGTGAGCACCAGCTCACCCGCGACGCCCGCGAGCGGCGCGAGGCGGAACGAAGCTTCGGGCGGCGGGACGAGAAGCGGCGCGACGGGAGCGTCCGTTCGCTTCGCGAGCGACGTGACGTCGAAGACGATCCCGCCGTGCGTCGTCCAGTGCAGCTCGGCGTGCAGCGGGATCTCGTCGGTCCCGGCGAGGGAGGTCTGCGGCGGTGCGCTGATCAGATCGAGCAGCACGCGCGCGAGGAGCACGCCCCCCTCGCCGACCTCCGGGACCTTCGCGAGCTCGACGGTCGCCTTCGCGGCGCGGGTCGTGAGCTCCACCGTCCGCGTGCGGAGCCCGAGGCGCTTCGTGCCCTCGCCGCCCGGCGTCTGCCCCGACGTCGACAGCGGCGACACGTCGACGCGCCGCTCGCCCACGAGCGCGCGCAGCGCCCCCGGCGCGAGCACGCGGTATGCGTCGCCCGTTCGATCGAGGAGGAGGAACCCGTAGAAGTCTCGCCGCGCGCGGAGCTCGATCCCGGCCGGCACGATGAAGCCGGGCCCGAACACGAGCCGCATTCGCGCCGGCGCCAGCTCGATCGCGAACGCCAGATCCTGCGCCTTGCGCTTCGCCTCGATCGCGGCGGCGTTGAGCTCGGGGCCATGGACCGGCGCCGGAGGCTCGAGCGGATGAAGCTGCGCGACGAGCGCGAACGACACCGGGATCGGACCGATCGCATCGGTTTCGAGCGCGCGGTCACCGCGCAGGATGGAGGGCGGAGGCCCCGCGTCCACGCTCTCGGTGGCGCTCGCCGCCGCGACGACGGACGTGAGCGGCGCGGGCTCCGCCTTGGCTTGCGGGCTCGCCTGCGCGTCGACGGCGGTAGGCCGATCGGTCTTGGGATCGCCGTGACAGGCCGCCACGACGGCGACGGCGAAGAAGCCGAGCCGCTTCATGGCCGTGAAGATAGCCAAAACACCCACCTGCCGCTACCGCGGCGCGGCGCGCTTCTCAGCGGACGAAATCGGCCACGACGTGCACGCCCGGCGAGAGCGGAGGCGCGCCCGGCAGGTGCTGCGTGTCGACCATCACGCTGTCGCACTCGGAGAAGTGACTGAGCAGGACGTTGCAGTTCCCCGGCTCGTTGTCGAACGCGGCGACGACGCGACCCACGCGCGCGATCGACGGACCGACCGCGCGCTTGAACGCTTCGTCGGGCATGTTCGCGTCGGGCTTGCACACGAGCTCCGTCCCGGCGACGCCGATCGGGAAGCCGAGATCGCGCAGGCTCGCGAAGGACCCCACGCCCATGAGCGGCAGATCACGACCGGTGAAGTAGACGAGCACGGCGCCCGCGTCGTAACAGGCGCGCGCGAACTCGCCGGCGCCGGGCACCTCCACGTCGTGCTTCAGGTACCCGTCGACGAAGAAGCGCTCGCGCCAGAAGATCTCCGCTTCGGCGACGAGATCGGTCCGCGTGACGCCGAGGTTCCGGAGCGAGTCGCTGAGGAGGTACGCGAGCTTCTCGGGCGCAGCCGCCGCGAGCCGCTCGGCCATTTGCGCTTCTTTGCCTTCCCAGGTCTTTCCAAGCTCGTGGAGAATGCGCACCGTACGGGGGCGATTGTCCATGAGCGTGCCGTCGAGATCGAAGATCACCACCGGCGAGGGCGCACCAGGTTGCGGGCGGCACCGGTCGACGATGCGGCTGAGGAGCGCGCGCTGTCCGGCGGAGTCGAGGCGTGTGTACGTGGCCATGAAGAGGGGGTCGGATAGCAGAAGCGGCCCTAGGAAAAAAGGGGTTGTGGTGCTAACCCAGCGGACACATGATCGGCTTCTGGCTCTACACGACCTTGCTCTCGAGCAGCGGCAGCGTGAAGACGGCGGCGGGACCGCCGCCATGTTCCTTGGCGCACGGAAGCGACGCGTGCACGCTCGTCTTCGGGCGCGGGGCAGCGGCAGCCGCGCCGCAGTTCGCGCAGGCTCGCTTCGAGTGGTCACCGTGTTAGGTCCGAGCTGCTGAATGTCGACGCGGGACCACTACGAAGTCCTCGGTGTGAGCCGTGGAGCCACCCCGGAAGAGATCAAGGCCGCGTTCCGCAAATTGGCGGCGCAGCACCACCCGGACAAGAACCCCGATGATCCCGGCGCCGCAGGGCGATTCAAGGAGATCAACGCGTCCTATCAGGTCCTGAGCGACCCGCAGCGGCGGCAGATGTACGACCGCTTCGGCCACCGCGCCGAAGAGGCCGGCTCCCCGTTCGGGGCGGGCGGCCCGTTCGCCGGCGGCGTGGTCGACATCAGCGACATCGCGATCGACGGCATCCTGGGCGACATCCTCGGCGCCTTCGGCGTCGGGCGCGGCGAGAAGGGGGACCTCCGGAAGGACCTCGAGATCTCCTTCGAAGAGGCCGCGTTCGGGTGCGAGAAGACGCTCGACTACGAGCGCATCGTCGTCTGCAACGACTGCAAAGGGTCGATGTCGGCGCCCGGGAGCGCTCCCGAGGCGTGCCCCGCATGCAACGGTCGCGGTCGCGTCCGCTTCCAACAAGGCATCCTTCCGATCGCCGTCGAGCGCACGTGCCAGCGGTGCCGCGGCAGCGGCAA
Organism: Polyangiaceae bacterium; assembly: GCA_044224495.1. Lineage (GTDB taxonomy): Bacteria > Myxococcota_A > Polyangia > Polyangiales > Polyangiaceae > JBGAKG01. The sequence goes on from JBGAKG010000012.1 coordinate 44,413, forward strand.
GCACATCCCCAACCCGTGCCCGGGGTGCCGCGGCAGCGGGCTCATGGTCGGCAAGAACTCGCTCTCCATCACGATCCCGGCCGGCGTCGAGCACGGGGCCACGCGCCTCGTCGCGGGCGCCGGCAACAAGCCGCGCCCTTCGATGCCACCGGGCGACTTGGAGATCGTGATCGGCGTACGCGCGCACCCGTTCTTCCGCCGCGTCGGGGACGACGTGGTGTGTGCCGTTCCGATCACCTTCACGCAAGCCGCGCTCGGCGCCGAGGTCGACGTACCGACGCTCGACGGCAAAGCGAAGATGAAGGTACCCGGCGGCACCCAGCCGGGCACGGTCCTGCGCCTGAAGCAGAAGGGCATCCCGAAGCGCGCCGGCGTCGGCCGCGGTGATCAGCTCACCGAGGTCCACGTGGAGATCCCGCGCAAGCTCAGCGCGCGCCAGCGCGAGCTGATCGAGGAGCTCGCGAAGGAGATCGGCGAAGAGGTCCAGCCGGAGCAGAAGAGCTTCATGGACAAGCTCCGCGACCTGTTCGGTTGACCAAGCACGCGGCCGTTGCCGCCGCGTAACGTTCGCGCCACCGCGGGTTTTCCTCCCGTTCGCACGCCGGAAACCCGTGTGTTTCCGCAGTCCGATAGTCCAATTGACCAAGGACCACGGATTGCAAAAAGAGGCGCACATGCTGGATCTCCTCGTCGTTCACTGTCCGGTCGGTGGTGGTCACAAGGCAGCCGCGAGCGCGCTCGTGGAGGCCGCTCGGCAGCGCGGGATGAGCGCGCGGCTGGTCGATCTCTTCGCGCTCGCGCCGCGCGTCGTCGGTGAGGCCTACGTCACGACGCACCTCGAGTGGACGTCGCGCGCACCGGCTTCGTACGGCGAGGCGTACTTCGGCTCGAACCACCGCGGTGGCGCCTTCGAGCCGCTGCGGCTGACGTGGGACCGGATCGTGTTCCGCGCGCTCCTCCGCGAGGTGCAAGCCCACGCCCCGCGCGCGATCGTCGCCACGCATCACTTGCCGCTCGTCGTTCTCGGTCGCGCGCGGCGCAAGGGCTTCCTCGCCACGCCCGTCACCGGGGTCGTCACCGACTACACCGCGCACGCGGTGTGGGCCGAGCGCGGCGTCGATCGCTTCTGCGTCGCCTCGCGCCTCCCCGAGGACGAGCTCGCGGGCCACGGCGTCGACCCCGGCCGCATCTTCCGCACCGGCATCCCGGTGCGGGAGGCCTTCCAGACGTCGCCCGCGCCCCGAGTCGCTGGACCGCTGCGCGTGCTGGTCACGAGCGGCGGCTTCGGCGTCGGGCCGCTGGCGGACATCGTCCGCTCGTTCGCTGGCGTGCCCGACGTCGAGCTCACCGTCGTCTGCGGCAAGAGCGACACGCTCGTTGCCGCGACGCGCGCGATCGCGACCGAGCACGGCGTCCGCGCGAACGTGCTCGGCTTCGAGACCAACATGCCGGCGCGCGTCGCCGAGGCGGACGTGGTCGTCGGCAAGGCCGGTGGCCTGACCGTCTCGGAGACGCTGACGGCCGGCCGACCGATGATCGTCGTCGGTGCGATCCCCGGCAACGAGATGCTGAACGAGGCGTTCGTGGTCGGCGGTGGCGCGGGCATCGCGAGCGATGCCGCGACGGTGGGCCAGCGACTGGCGGCGCTCCGGGCCCACGGTGCGCTCGCGGCGATGAGCGCGCGCGCGAAGCTGCTCGTTCGGGCAGACGCGAGCGCGAACGTGCTCCGCGTCGCGTGCGGCGCGACCGCCGACGTCCGCGCGGCCTGAACTCGCACGGCGTGCGCGATTCGCGTAGCATCGCGCCGTGCTTGCTTCGTTGCGTGAGTTCTTCCTGCTTCGGCGGGCCGAAGAGACGGCTCGCACGAACCAGGCGCGCACGCCGCGCATGAGCGCGCTCCTCGAGGCCGCTGCGGCGCGGATCCGCGCGGCCGATGCTCTCTCTCCCGACGATGCGCTCGGCGCGTTGGTCCTCCAGCGCGAGGCCCTGCGCCTGCTCAACGAGGCGCTGGGGAAGCCGAACCTCGCCGATCTGCCCGCACCACGGCGGGAAGCGATGGAGAAGGCGCTCGCTGCGCTCGAGCCGACGGATGCTCTAGCCTTCGACGAGCTCACGCCTGCGGCGCGGCTCGAGCTTCGGCGCGGAGCGACCGAGCTCGTCGCGTGGCTCGAAGGTCGCGACGAGCGACGGTCGGTCCTCGAGATCAAGGCGGTGCGCGTCCTGCGGCTCGCCGGCGCCGCGCTCGCGGTGGTCTTCGTCGCGCGCATGGCGTTCGGCGCGCTCCTCTCACCGCCCAATCGCGCACTCCACAAGCCAGTCGTCGCGACGAGCCGCTGGCCCGACACCCCCGATCCGGGCGGTTTCACGGACGGCGATCGCACCAGCCTCGGCGTGCACACCAAAGAGGAGCCGGCTCCGGTGATCACGGTGGACCTTGGCGCCGAGTACAAGGTCGATCGGGTCCGCATCTATCGGCGGACCGATTGCTGCCCCGACGACGTCCTCCCCCTCGTCGTGGAGGTCGGCGACGAGAGCGATCCCGCGCCGTTCGTCGCGGAGCGCACGACCCACTTCGACGTATGGGAGGTCGACGTCGGGGGCAAGGCGGCCTCCACCGTCCGCGTGAAGACGCGCCGCAGCCCCGGCTACATCGCGCTGGCGGAGCTCGAGGTCTTCGGCAAACGCTGAATCCGGTTCGGCGGGAGCGGGAGCTCGCAGTCGAGGAAGTAGCGGTCGCCGGGTTTGCACTTTCCGCCCGACTTGAGCTCCGTGCAGACCGGATCCGACGCGCGGTTCCGCCAGCAAGCAGCGTGGGCGTCGTCGACGACGACGCTGCGCTCGAGCGCGGAGCGCTGCCGCTCGACGCTGCTGTCACCGTAGATCGGCATCTGCCATCCGGCGTTGTTCGTCCCCGGCAACGTGAGCGAGCGGCACGACGCATAGAGGAGGTAGCCCGTCCGATCGACGTACACCTGCTGTGGCGACTCGCCGAAGCGCGCGCTCGCCACGTCGGCGCAGTCCACGTCGAACGGATCGAACGCCATGTTCGGGTTGTGGCTCCCGGGCGTGTGCTCCGTGTAGCGGAGCCTGGCGAGAAGCGCAGCGTCCTCGTAGAGCGACGCGACCACCGGCACGCCGAAGAAGAACACGAGCACGGGCCGAAGCGTGGGCCGCAACGAGTCCGCGAAGAGTGCAGCCGCGATCATCGGGGTCAGGAACGCAGCGACGTAGTAGCGCTGGGCCTCGCCGGCGGAACCGTTGACCACGAGGCAGAGCGCGAACGTTCCACTCACGAGCAGGCACGCCGCGACGACGCCGATCACGGCCCAGGGTGGGCCCTGCGTCCGAGCGCGACGCCCGCGGAGGCGCGACGCGACCAGGACGGCGAAGCCGAAGACGGGCGCGCCGAGATAGCGCACCAGCATCGCCGCGCCATCGGTCGAGAAGAGCGGCGTGTGAATGCCTTCGGTCCCGGCGAAGCGCGGCCAGACCCAGGCCACGGCGCGAACCGCTCCGCCGTGTCCCACCGTGCCGGTGAGCCAGACGTTCGGGAGGACGGTCACGACCCCGAAGAGGAGCAAGGCTCCGAAGGCCCGCGTCCGCGTGCGAGCGAACGCGCGAGGTGCGAAGAGCCACGTCGCCCCAAGCACGAGCCCGAAGATGCCCACCGACGCCTCGTCGCAGATGCTCGTCACCGCGAGTCCCGCGACGATCGCGCGCCGCGCGCCGCGCACGTGCGGGGCGGAGACGCGCGCAAAGAGCGCCCCGAGCAAGCCGACGCTGGCGACGAACGACACCGGCACGTGAGGGCGGTACGAGACCGTCGCGAACGAGTAGAACGGCTCGTCCTTGGCAATCTCGCCGATGCGGTAGGGGATGAGCCCGTGGTGCGCCAGCGCGAAGGCGCAGAACGCAGGGAAGAGCCACGTGCGGACCCCCATCGCGCGCGCAAACGCCGCGACCCAGACGACACCCGCCGCCATGTAGACGTCGTGCGCCAACGCCAGCGCCGCCGCCGACGAAAGGTGATCGAGCGAGCACGCTCGCGCCATGGCGGTGGCCACGTCGCCTCCCCAGTGGTAACGCAGCCGGCCCCCGTTGTAGACGTTCGCGAAGGGAAGCGTCTGCCCCTCGATCGAGGAGACGAGGGGGATGTGCCACTGGCGATCCCCGAGGTAGTTGAAGCCCCACGAGAGCCGGTTCGTGGCGGCGAGCGCGATCGCGAACAAGAGCGCGCTGACCCAGAATGCGTGCCGAGGGACGGCAACCCGACTCGACGAGCCGAGCCGCCACACACCGAAACCCACGACGTAGAGCACTCGCGTGACGAGCGCCGCGTACGCGACGGGCATCACGCTGGAGATCGCGATGACCAGGTAGAGGTCGACGGCAAACGCGACCGGGACGCGCAGCAGCGCCGAAGCGAACGACGTCTGTCCCCGCGGCGCGGCGAAGAACGCGAGGACGAGCGGCAGGACGAGGAGCGCCGCCGCCATCGAGATCCAGAGCAGTTGCGGCATCACCCGCCCACGCCGTTCACGGGTCCGAAGCTACCACGAGCGCGCGCGGGGGACGACGTTCGCGCCGCCGCAGCGGCCGGGCTCCACCGCATCTTCGTCTCGAACGCGCGCCGGAGCGCCTGGAGCGTCGCGGCGGTGGTCGCGAGCTCGTCGTCGGCGAGCCCCCGCCCGACGGCCCGAAGCACGGCGACGTCGATCCGGTCCAACCGCTCCGCGAACGCCGCCCCGCGCCGCGTCACGGTGACGAGCGGCGAGCGGGCGTTCGCGGGGTTGCGCGCGAGCACCACGAGCCCATCGCGGACGAGCCCGTTCACCGTCGGCTGGAGCGTCTGCCGGCTCACCGCGCGAATGCGGGCGAGGTTCGCCACCGTCGCGGGCCCGTCGCGCACGACCCGGCGGAGCGTCCAACGCCGCGCCGCTCCGCGGGCGTCGTCGCCGTAGAGCTCGTCGGCCACCCACGCCAGCCATTGGTAGAGCGCGATCGTCTCGTCGACCACCGCCTGGACCGCGCTCCGCGACCGCGGCGTGGCGAAGCGGCGAGGTGCTCGGCGACGCACGCACGGAGCGTCCTTGATGACAGGTACCCTGTCAAGGTTCGAACCGCGCCGCCTTGGCAAGCGGGCGCGCGCTCGGCACAACGAGCGCATGCCCGACCCCACCCTCCTCCACGGCTTCGCCCTCACCGAAGAAGAGTCCCTCCTCCGGCGCGTCGCCTCCGACTTCGCCGCGCGCCGCCTGGCCGCCGGAGCCGCCGAGCGCGACCGGACGGGCGCCTTCCCGCACGCGGAGATCGCGGAGCTCGGCGGCCTGGGGCTGCTCGCGATGAAGGTCGGCGCGGAGGCCGGCGGGGCCGCCACGTCGAACGTGGGCTACGTGCTCGCGATGCAGGGCATCGCCCGCGTCTGTGCGTCCACCGCGGTCGTCCTCGCGTCGAGCAACCTCGCCGCCAAGCTGCTCGCCGATCACGGCGACCCCGCTCAGCACGCGCGCTGGCTCGCCCCCTACGCGCGCGGAGAGCTCGGCCCGGCGAGCTTCGCGCTCACGGAGCCGGCCAGCGGCTCGGATGCGGCGGCGCTCCGTACGCGCGCCGTCCGCGATGGAGACGGTTGGGTGCTCGACGGCGAGAAGACGTGGATCACGAGCGGGAGCGTCGCGGCGTTCCACCTCGTCTTCGCCCGCACGAGCGAGGGGAAGAACGGCATCAGCTGCTTCGTCGTCGAGCGCGGGACGCCCGGGCTCGTCCTCGGCAAGGACGAGCAGAAGATGGGACAGCGGAGCTCGGGCACGGCGGCGCTCGCGTTCGAGGCGTGCCGCGTCCCCGCGGCGAACCTGCTCGGACGCGAGGGCACCGGCTACGCGATGGCACTGTCTGCGCTCGGCGCCGGGCGCGTCGGCATCGCCGCGCTGAGCCTCGGCATCGCGGAGGCCGCCTACGACGCCGGCTTGGCGTGGGCACGCGAGCGACGGGTCTTCGGGAAGCCGCTCGTCGAGATGCAGAACACGCAGTTCGTGCTCGCCGACTCGCGGACGGAGCTGGATGCGGCATGGCTCCTCACGCTCCGCGCCGCGCGCGCGCTCGACGCCGGGGAGCGCGCCGCGAGCGAGACCAGCATGGCGAAGCTCTTCGCGTCCGAGGCATGCGGGCGGGTGGTGGACCGGATGCTCCAGCTCCACGGCGGGCAGGGTTACTCCCAGGAGGCCACCATCGAGCGCCTCTACCGGGACGCCCGGGTGACCCGGATCTACGAGGGAACCAGCGAGATCCAGCGGATCGTGATCGCGCGCTCGATCCTGGGGGGCCTTGACGGGCGGGCCAGCTCGACGTAAACACTGTTTACATGAAGGGAGAGGCCACGACCAAGGAGCGTCTGCTCGCGGAAGCGCGCGACCTCTTCCTCGAGGTCGGGGCCGGTGCGTTCTCCCTCCGGGAGGTAGCTCGCCGGAGCGGGGTGACCGCGGCGGCCGTGTACCGTCACTTCGACGGGAAGGAAGCGCTCCTCGGCGCGGTCTGCGGCGAGGGGTTTCGCGTCTTCGCGAGCTACCTGATGGGCGCGCTCGCCAAGCGCAAGCCGATGGATCGGCTGCGCGAATCCGGGCGCCAGTACCTGCGCTTCGCGCTCGAGCGCCCCCGCGACTACCGCGTCATCTTCATGAGCGAGACGGTGGTTCCGGCGGCCGGTGCGCCGGCCGACTCGTCGTTCCACTTCCTCGTCGATCGCGTGCGCGAGTGCATCGCGGCGGGCGACCTCCGGAAGGACGAGCCCGAGGCACTTGCCGTCGGCATCTGGGGCCACGTCCACGGGATGGTGGCGCTCTGGCTGGCCGGGCACCTCAGCCCTCCGCTCGACGAGAAGAGCTTTCGCGCCCTCTACGAGCGGTCGACCGACGATCTCCTCGCCGGGATGGCGCGCTGATTTTTTTTGCCCTTCTTGTTAACACTGTTCACATTCCTGGAAAGGACCCTTCCCCATGAGCTCTGTCCGAGACCGCCTCACCGCCCGCAACGACGACGGCTTCGTCGTGTTCCTGATCGGCATGCGCGTGAACGCCTGGTGGAAGCCCTGGCGCTGGATGCCCGTCGCCGCCGCGATGCCGCGGATGCTCCGCGAGCTCCACGCGCACCCGGAGCTCGGCTTCCTCGGCGCCGAGAGCTGGTTCGGGCGCACGACGATCATGCTCTCCTACTGGAAGTCGAAGGAGCACCTGATGGAGTTCGCGTCGCGGCGCAGCTCGACGCACCTCCCCGCGTGGCGCGCGTTCTATGCCGGGACGAAGGGGGGCGACGTCGGGATCTGGCACGAGACCTACGACGTGGCGCCCGGCACCTACGAGAACGTCTACGTCGACATGCCGCCGTTCGGGCTCGGCGCCGTCGCCCCGCTCGTCCCGGCGACCGGTCCGTTCGCGCGGGCGGGCTCGCGCATGGGCGCGCCCGCTGCCGCGCCCGTCATGGCGCCGTCGGCGCGTTGATCTCCGTCGCTGCGAGCACGCGCTCCGCGGCAGCAGCGGCGCTCGGATCGCCGACCGGCGTCGAGAGCGTCATCGCGTACGCGCGTTGCCCGAGCACGAAGAAGCACGACCGCACCGTGAAGGCGGGTAGCCCCTGCGCGAGGAGTACGGCGTGCACGACGGTGCCGGTCTGCTTCGCGAAGCAGGGGCCGGGAGCGCGCTCGTCCTCGCGGTAGGTGAGCCCGGGAGGCGCCGTCTTCGCGGACTCCCAGAAGGCGCGCTCGACCGAGGCGCCATCCGCATCGCGCCCCAGCGCGCGGGCGCTGAAGGTGATCGAGCCGCGGTCCGGCGCGCGCAGCGTCATCGTCTGCGCATCCTTGATCTTCACCGCGTAGAGCGCGGGGTGACGAGCGGTGACGAGCCCGTTCGGGAGGAGGGTCGTGACCTCGTCGTCCCAATTCGGGACGACGGCATCGTGGAGAGCGAACGACCCGAGGATGTGGTCGATGGCGTGCTTCTCCCGCGCGAGCTTCTCGTCCGGGACGAGCCAGGTGATCGAGATCGCCCGGTGCTGGACGACGAAGAAGCATCCGTGGAGGTGCGTCGGGAGCGAACCTGCCGCATGAACGGACTCGTCCGTCTCGATCCCGGCGTACTTGCCGATGCACGACGCCGGCTTGCGCGTCTGCTCGTCGAACGTCGCCCCCTCCGCGCCGAGCTTCGCGCGCAGCACGCCGAGGAGCTGATCGGCCAGCGCGTTGGCATCCTCGGTGTACGGGTGCTCGACCGCGCCGATCGTGAGGCTGAGGAACTCGTCGTCGAGCTCGACCGTCGAGTCGTCGAGGTGCGTCGGCGAGTAGCCGCTCGGGTAGCGCACCGAAACGAGCCCGTTCGTCGTCGTGAGCGTGGGCGAATCGTCGACCGTCGCCGCGTCGGTCACCGCCATCGCCCCGTCGGGCTCGGGCGGACGGAGCAGGCGATGACCGACCCAAGCGAGCACCCCCAACGCGGCGGCCGCGACGAAGAGGCGCGTGACGAGTCGCGCGCGATCACGGCGCGGCGGCGGAGAGGGTTTCGACCGGCGCGAACGCTTTCGGGTCACTTGCGATCCTGGAAGACGAAGTCGAGGGTGATCGTCGCGCTCCCCGCGTCACGCGGCGGGAACGAGAGCGCCGCGAGCTCGAGCGCGAGGCAGAGCTCCACCGGATCGCCCGTCCGTCCGTGCTGGGCTTTGGCGATGCCCCCGTCCGGCGCGACGAGCAGCGTCACGATCCGATGGTCTCCGTCGATCGTGCCGAGCGAGACCTCCGGAACTCGGCTCCGGTTCTCCTCGAAGCACCGACTCGCGGCCGGAAGGTGCGGAGCGAGCGCGGCGCGAACGACGTCGACCGGGATGACGGGGGACGTGATCTTCGTCGGACCGAGCTCTCCGGGCAGGTGCTTGGGCGTCGGGCCCCCGACGCCGGCGAGCCCGATCGTCGGCTCGATCACCTGCGGCGGCGCGCCGCCGTCCACGTACCGCTCGCACCCGTCGACGTCGAGCGGCATGACCTCGGCGCTGCGCAATGCGGCGAGGACCGGCCGCACGTCGGAGAACGCGACGCCGCGCTCGCACCCGAAGTAGAGCGTGTGGGCGTGGGGACGCGACGAAGCGAGCGTCGCGGGGAGCGCGCTGGTCTCCACCTCGGTCGCGGTGCCCTTGCAGGTCCGATGGACCGCCGCGCGGTGCGGATCGAGGAACCGAATCTGGAGCGGGAGCGGCGGATCCGGATCGGGGAGATCGAACAGCGACGGCTCCGGCACCGACCAGTCCACGGCGAGGACCTCGGCTCCCTGGTGCACCGAGAGGTGCGGATACCCGACGTCCGCCAGCGTGAGCATCAAGGACGCGACCTCCGTGCACGACGCATCGGCCGGAACGGTCAGCTCGGCCGAGCGCGGCTCCTCCAGGCGCGAGTGTCCGGCGCGCCACGCCTCGCGCCGGGTCTTCAGGGCGTCGAAGAGCACCATGACGCGGCCCGGAGGCGCGGGGAGCTCGGTGCGGGCCGCGACGCGCTTCCCATCGAGGACGATGTCGGCCCCCACGAGCTCGAGCTTCGGTGGCCCGGATTCCGCGGCGACCGCGCTCCCCGCGTCGGTCGCCGCCGTGCTCCCGCAACGACAACCATCACCCGCGAGCGCGAGGAGGAGAGCGAGCACGAGCCACGTCGTGCGTTTCACCGGCACCGTCACGCGCGCGAGCATACCAGCGTCACGCCGCGAGGCTCCGTGCGTGGTGTGCGAGGCCTTGGACCACCGAGTGGAAGCTCTTGAAGTCGTGCAGCTTCTCCGGCCCGAAGCGGGCCGCGATCTCGCGCGCGAGCAGCGGCACCTTCGCCGTTCCTCCGGTGCAACACACGACGTCGATCCCCGCGCGCCCGACGCCGGACCGCTCGACCGTGTCGTCGAGGCAGCCGAGGATCGCCTGCGCCGCTTTGTCGGCCGCGCCCTCGAACCCGTCGCGGGTGACGTCTTCGTGCACGTCGATGCCGGGATAGACGAAGTCCACGCTCGCGACGTCTTGGTCGGAGAGCTTTCGCTTCGCGCGCTCGATGACCTCGAAGAGCTGGAAGCCGAGCGCGTCGTCGACGAGGGTCTTCAGGCGATCGAGCTGCTCGCGCTCGTCCGGGCCGAGCGCCCAGGTCCGCACGTTGCGGAGGAACTCCGCGACGTCGGGGCGACGCAGGATCGACAGGTGCGCGGGGGAGCAGAGCTGCTCGACGATCTGCGCCGGCATCCGCAGGACGTTGTTCCCCATCGGGACGCGATACGCGACGTCGGCGCCGAAGTTCCGCGCGACGTGCGACCGCATGATGCTCGCGTCGAGCGCATCGCCGGCGATGGCGACGCCGCCGATCGCGAGGACGTCGCCGCGCTCGAAGGGACGGTCGCCGAGCCGCATGACGGTGAAGTCGCTGGTGCCGCCGCCGAAGTCGCAGACGAGCACGTGCCCGCTCGCCTCGCCCCGGAACGCGGCGCGAAACTCGCGCGCGGCGGCCACCGGCTCGGGCAGGAAGGTCACGTCGTCGAAACCCGCGCGCTCGGCGGCGCTCCGGAGCCGGCGCTCGGCGAAGTCGTCATCGGCGTCGGACGTGGCGAAGCGGGCGGGTCGCCCGAGCACGACGCGCGTCACGTCCGTGGCGAAGTGCGTGTTCGCGCGCTTGCGCATCTCGCGGAGGAGCACGGCGACGAGGTCCTCGACCTGCATCGGTCGCTCGTCGATGAAGGTGCCGCGGAAGCTCCGCGACGGGAGATGCCGCTTGAGCGAGCGGAGCAAGCGCCCTTCGAGCCCGTTCTCGACGTACTGCGCGAGCGCGGCCTCGCCGACGTGGAAGCGCTGCGCGTTCGGGAAGTAGAGGATGCTCCGCAGGATCGTCGGATCGGGCGCGTCCGGATCGAGTGGGATCGGTGGGAAGATCGTCTCCGCGTTGGCGGCGGCGACGAGCGAGTTCGAGGTGCCGAAATCGATGGCGTAGATGGAGGGCGGCGGCGTCGTCATGGGGGCGGATTCTCCCCAAAGATAATTTCATTCCTAGCTGCCATCGATCGTGCCATCCTCGGGAGGTCTTTGGGATGCGGTGAGCGCACGCCTCTTTGCCCGTAGCGTTCGGAAGCTCTCGCCCCGCTGGCTCTTCGTCGGGACCGGCGCGGTGTTGTGGGGGCTCGCCCTCCCGCTGATCGCCGCCGCGTTGCTCACGGGCGTCTGGCCGATGCTGCTCGGGTTGGTCCACCTCGCGCTGTTCGGCACGATGGCGCTCTCGTGGGGGTTCCGCAGCCTCCGTGGCACCGGCGAATCGCGCGGCGAGCTCGTCGTCGACGAGAAGACCGTGCGCTTCGACGGCAACGTGCTCGCGGAGCGGAGCGAGCTCACGCAGGGGTTTCTCGTTCCGGACGAGGGACGCATGCTCGTTCGCCTCGAGCGGCGCGGAGCGCGACCGGCGATTCATCTTCGCGTCGAGGACGAAGCGGAAGGCCGCGAGCTCCTGAAGGTGCTCGGCTTCGACGCGAACCGGACGGCCGCCGAGCTGAGCGTCGCGACCGGGCTCCTCGCCCTCCCCGTCGCAAAGCAGCTGCTCGCCCTCCTGACTCCGATCCCGATCGTGCTAGTCGCGTCGGCGCTCGTCGCCGCGACCCACGCCGCGTTCGCGGGTCCGCTCATCGCGATGCTCGTCCTCTCGACCTTGATCTGGACGTTCGGGCTCGCGTTCGCGCCGACGAAGGTGCGCGTGGGGACGGACGGCGTCGTGACGCGATGGCTCGGGCGCGAGCGGTTCATCGCCTGGGCGAGCGTGAGCGACGTCGAGACGTACGACGAGCGCGTCGGCACGAAGCAACAACACGGCGTGAAGCTCACGCTGACGAACGGCGAGGTCGTTCGCCTGCCGACCGGGCAGACGACGATCGGCACCACCGAGGCGGCGCGGCTCGCGGAGCGCATCGCCGAAGCTCGCGCGGCGGGGAGCACGGGCGCCGCCGCGTCGGCCACGCTGGTGCGGCGCGGGCGCACGGCGCAGGACTGGCTCCGCGCGCTCCGCGCCGCCGGCGAAGGTGCCCAGGATCTGAGGAGCCCGGCGGTCCCGCGCGAGGTGCTGCTCCGCGTGGTCGAAGATGCGGGTGCGAGCGAGGGCGCGCGCGTGGGTGCGGCGATCGCGGTGGTCGAGAACGCGAGCGCGGACGAAAAGGAGCGCGTCCGGATCGCGGCCAGCGCGACCGCGTCGCCGAAGCTGCGCGTCGCGCTCGATCGGATCGCCACGGGTGAGACCGAAGAGGAGCTCGTGGGCATCCTCGACGAGATCGAGCCCGCGGCCGCACGCCGCGAACGGTGAGCTGATCCTCCGCCGATCCACCACGATCGCGGTGCCGCGGGCTGTGGTGCGCGAGCGACACCGGGCGCTCCGAGCGACGGTGCGACGGCCGCCGGATTCGCGTGCATGCGCCGAGATCCCTGCGTTCGGCGCGTGGCACACGCATTGCTGAAGGAGCTCTCATGCGCACTCGTCGCTCCTTTCGCTTCCTCGCCGTTCCATCCTTCGTCCTTCTCGCCGCGCTCGCCGCAACGGAGGCGACCGCGTTCGCCGACGACGAAGAGCCCGCCGCGACTCCTCCGCCCCCCGAGCCGCCTTGGCGCGGCACGCGCCTCGCGTTCGACGTGAGCGGTGGGTTCGGCGGCTACTACCGCAGCAATCGACCGACCTACTTCGATCAGGCGAGCCAGACCTATGGCGTCGCACGGGGGAGCGAGGGCGGCTTCGAGCTCGGGGGCTCGGTCCACGTCCACCCGCACCAGCTCCACGGCTTCTTCGTCGGCGGCAGCCACGGCGGCGGCGTCTTCGGTCCGACGGTGACGATCCTGAACCTCGGGTACTCGATCCGCATCGGCGCGCCGACGAACATCCGCGGCGTCTTCTTCGACGGGCTCGTCGACATCGGGCCGGCGATGGGTTTCGTGCAGAACGCGAGCGTGCAGCCCGATCACGTCGCGCTCGGGGGCCACGTCGCGGCCAGCGCGCAGCTCAACTTCTGGAACTTCTACCTCGGCGCGCGCATCGCAGGGAACGCGGGTGCCTCGACCGCGCCGGGCGGCGGGCTCGATGCAGCCTACATGTTCTCGCTGAACGTGGGCTTCACCGTGGATGCGCGGCCCGCCGACTGAGGCGCCGTCACGGGGCGGGCGCGTAGAAGTGGAGCCCGTCGAGCACGAGACGGGCTTCCTCGGCGCGTCCGGACGTCTCGGGGAAGGCCGTCACGACGAGGTAGGCGACGCCCTCGCGCACGAAGATGCGCAGGAACGAAGCCATCCGCCGCGCCTCGCCCCCGGCCCGCAAGATGTATTTTACACCCATCTGGGTGCCCTTCACGCCGTCGATGGTCTTCTCGCTTTCGTCTTCGACGATCGAGAAGCTCTCCAGGTTCTCCCCCATCGTCGCCTTCTGTTGGGTGAGGACCTCGGCGGCGGTCGCGTCCTTCGGGACGATCGTGACGGAGACCGTGATCGAGAGACCATCGCCGCGCTCCGTCGTCTCCTTCGCGAGCGAGAGGAGCGGGATGCCCTTCCGCTGTGACGCCCGCTTCTCGAGCGCAGCTTGGAGGCGCGGGTTGGCGGACGCGCGGACGCGCGACGCGAGGTCGTCGTCGCCGAGGACCTTGTACCCATTTGGGATGGCGTAGCTGACGCCGAGGTCGTCGTAGCGAACGACGGAGACCGTGTTCGAGGGCGCTGCCTCCGCGTCGCCCGCGCCGGCGTCGGCGGAGGCGTCGTCGCCCGCGCCCGCATCGCCGCCGATCGGGGTGGGCGTGACCGGCTCCTTCGGCCCCCCGCAGGCGGTGGCGAAGAGAGCGACGACGAGCACGGCCGGGAGCCCCCACGAAACCACGTTCTTCAAGGTGCAGCCCTCTCCTTCTTCCGCAGTGACATGCACGACTGGATGTTGGCCTCGAGTAGCTCCTCGTCGTCGAACACGGTGAGGCTCTCGCACGTGAAGTCTTTGCCGCCGACCGTCACGTTCACGGCGAACTTGTACCCGAGGGCGCCGCCCTTCGTGGCGCGCACCTTCCAGACGATCCGCGTGGGTGTGTCGGTGACGAACGACTCGAACTGGAAGTACTCGCTCCCCGCTTGCGCGTCCGCCTTCTCGTCCTCGACCGACATCTTCCCCCGGTCGATGATGATGCCGTAGTAGCCCGTGAACCTCTCCAGCGCGAGGCTGTCCCCGGCGCGCTCCTGCGACGCGCGCGGCGGCATGAGGATGCGGTACCCCGCGAGCACGTCGGTCAGGTCGCCCAACCCCCACGTCGCGACGATGTCCTCGGTCGGGGTGTTCTTGAAGACGCCGTGGAGCGTCTCCTGGCAGTGCTCGCGCGAGTCGAGGACGTCGTTGTTGTCGCCCGCGAAGTAGAACGCGTCGTAGTGGTCCGCTGCGACCCGGCACGAGCCGAGGCGCCGCTCCTTCGCGCACGTGCCGGACTCGTCGAGGATGCCGCCCCGGAACTCGTGGCACGCGGGACCGTTGACCTCGGGCTCGTGCCGATCGAACTGGAGGCACATGTCGCTCTTCGGGACCACGCAGACGTCCGGACGCGCGACCGGCGGAGCGATCGTCGCGACCGGAGCGATCGGAGCGTCGGGCTCCTTGGTCGCTCCCCCGCAGCCGAAGAGCGCCACGCAGAGGAATGCCGTGGCGCTGACGACCCGGACCATCACCCGCGCATCACTTCTTCGCGATCGACGTGCAGGACTGCATGTTCGCGTCCGCGAGCTCCATGTTGTCGAACACGGTGAGGCTCTCGCACGTGAAGTCGGTGCCGCCGGCGGCGACCGCGAGCGCGAACTTGTAGCCGATGTCGCCGCCCTTGGCCGCGCGCACCTTCCACACGATCTTGGTCGCCGTGTCGGTCACGAACGAGTCGAAGAGGAAGTATTCGCTGCCGTCGCGCGCGTCCTTCTTCTCTTCGCTGACGGACATCTTCCCCTTCTCGATGATGATGCCGTAGTAGCCCGTGTAGCGCTCGAGCGAGAGGCCCGCGCCCACCGGCTCGATCTTCGACTGCGCCGGCATGAGCATCGTGTAGCCCGAGAGCTTTCCGGTAAGGTCGGTCGTGGTCCACGTCGCGACGACGTCCTTCGACGCGGTGCCGCTGAAGACGCCGTGGAGGGTCTCCTCGCAGTGCTCCTGCGAATCGTGGATGTCGTTGTTGTCGCCGCCGAAGTAGATCGCGTTGTACGAGTCCTTCGCGACACGGCACGTCCCGATCCGGAGCTCCTTGGCGCAGACACCCGATGCCTGGAAGTTGCCGCTCTTGAAGTTGCTGCACTCGTCCTGGTTCGTCGACGTGTCGTGCTTGTCGAACTCGAGGCACATGTCGCTGTCCTTGACCTGACAGACGTCGCCGCCGCCGCCCGCGGCCGTGGTGGTGGTGGTGCTTCCGGAGCCGGCGTCGCCCTTCGCTCCGAACTTGCCCTTGCAGGCGAGGGTAGCGAGACCGACCACGATCATGGCGAGGACGAGCGAACGGGATTCGTGCTTGTTCAACATGAGGCGCCCAGCATACATCGACCGCGCGGGACGCAACGTCTCAATCGCAGGCGGTCTGCCCCTCACGGAAACGCTGCAAAAGACCGGGTAAACGCTTCTGCCAGTAGGCCCAGTCGTGCTGGCCGTTCGCCTCTTCCACGTGCTTCACGTCGTACCCTTTCGCGACCAGCGCGTCGTTCAACGAACGGTTCGAGTCGCAGTTGTCGTTCGGGCAACCGTGGTCGAGGTAGAAGCGGAGCCCCACCTTGGGGTCGGCCTTGGCGCGCGTGATCATCGCGTCGCCGTTCCAGAAGAACGAGCCGCTCTGCGAGCCGACGTAGCCCCAGTGCTCGGGGTTCTTGAACGCGAGGTAGCCGGAGATGAGGCCCCCGAGCGACGCCCCCGCGAGGCCCGTCGCGGAGGCGGCCGAACAGAGGCGGTAGCCCTTCGCGAGGAGCGGCTCGAGATCGGCGAGGAGGAAGTCGCCGTAGTCGTCGCCCTTCGCGGTCGACGTCCCGAACGTGTACTGGTCCATGCGGACGTTCTGGTCGGGGAGCGCGACGAACGCGAGGACGGCCGACGCGCTCGGCGTAGTCTGGTAGGTCGGGTCGATCGCGCTGACGAAGCTCGCGCGCGTGAGCGATTCGTTCCCGTCGTGGAAGACGAGGTGGGGGAGCTTCTTGCAGCTCCCGTCGTCGTACGCGGGGGGCAGGTAGACGAAGACGTCGCGATCGTCGTTCAGCTTCGTCGCGTGCGCGCGCATCCGCTCGAGGCGGCCCTTCGACGGATCGAGATCGGCGGGGTGCGCGATCGCGTTGAACTGCCCTACGCCTTGGTGATCGATCCCGTCCCAGACGACGTTGCGGGCGAGCCGATCCTCGGTGAACCCGGCGTCGCTCGTTCCGCTGAGGAGCTTGTACGCGTGGGCGGTGCCGCGAGCGACGTGCACGTCGAGGACCCAGAGATCGGTCCCCGGCAAGAGCCCCATCGGCTGCGGGTTCGACTTCCACCCCGTGAACGAGCCCGCGACGTTCCACGGCCCCAGCGGACCTGCACCGCGGACGAGGAAGACGAGCCGATCGCCGCCGTCTTCGAGGGGCGTGCCGCCTTGCGCCTGCACGTTGGTGAGGAACGCGTCGACGAGCGCCTGCTTGTTCGACGAGGTGACGAGGTCCTTCACGAACGCGTCGTAGAGCGCGGCCGGCGCCGTGCGTGCTTGCGCCGCGCGCGTGCAGATGGGACCTGCGTCGCTCGCGTCGGGCGTGGAGGGGGCGTCCGCCCCGCCGTCGATCGGAGCCGTGTCGGTGCCCGCATCCCCGGGCCCCGGCGCGACCGGCGCATCGCTCGAGCAGCCGGCGAGCAGCCCGGCGGCGGCAAAGAACGCGGCAAACGCCCTCCCGTGGTGCAGCATGGGCCGCGTTTTGACCTCGTTCGGGTCCCCGATCAAGCAGCATTTGCAAAAACGTCACTCAGAGGTAAGTTACGCGCCCCCGCTCGGAGAAAACGGGGGTTTGGGGCACCATGGCGGCCGTGACGGAAGGCGTACGCGAAAAGACCCGGTCCGCGCCTGCGGCCGAAGAGACTCCCGTCCCGGTCGGCCGCGGCGCGGGTGAGCCGCGCGCGCTGCGCTGCGAAGCGCGCGGCGTGAAGAAGGCGTTCGGGCAGAACCCGATCCTGAAGGGCGTCGACGTCGCGATCGAAGAGGGCTCGTTCGCGGTGCTCGTCGGGTCGAGCGGCTGTGGGAAGAGCACGCTCCTCCGGCTCGTCGCGGGGCTGGAGACGCCCGACGAAGGCACGATCCACCTCGCGGGGCGCGACGTGACGGCGCTGGAGCCGCGCGAGCGCGACGTCGCGATGGTGTTCCAGAGCTACGCGCTCTACCCGCACCTCACCGTGCGCGAGAACCTGGCGTTCGGGCTCGAGCTCCGCAAGACGCCCGCGAGCGAGATCGCTTCGCGCATCCGCGAGGCGAGCGCGATGCTCGGTCTCGACGCGCTCCTGGATCGGCTGCCCAAGCAGCTGTCGGGTGGTCAACGGCAGCGCGTCGCGATGGGGCGCGCGATCGTCCGCCGTCCGAACATCTTCTTGTTCGACGAGCCGCTCTCCAACCTGGACGCCGCGCTCCGGGCCGAGGTGCGGGTGGACATCCGGCGCCTCCACGATCGCCTCGGGGCGACGACGCTCTACGTCACCCACGATCAAGTCGAGGCGATGACGCTGGCCGACGTGCTCTGGGTGATGAACAAGGGCCTCGTCGAGCAGAAGGGGGCGCCGCTCGAGATCTACGAGAAGCCGCGCTCGCTCTTCGTCGCGACGTTCCTGGGCTCGCCGGCGATGAACCTGACCGAGGGCAAGCTCGTGAGCGAAGGCGGCGCGCTCTTCGCGGAGACGCCGGACCTGCGCGTCGCGGTCGACGAGGCGCGTTTCCCCTCGACGCTCACGGAAGGGCGCGCGGTCACGGTCGGCGTGCGCCCGCACGACGTGGCGCTCGGCGACGATGGCGCAGCGGGAAAGCTCGTCGTCGAGGTCGTCGAGGCGCTCGGCTTCGAGGCCTTCGCGCACGGCTGGATCCGCCAGGCGGGTCCGCGGTTCGTCGTTCGCGTCGGCCCGGAGTCGCTCGCCGGCGTGCGGGCCGGGCAGAAGATCGGCCTGCGCGTCCCGAAGGAGAAGGTCCACCTCTTCGATCCCAAGACCGGGCTCTCGCTCGCCAAGTGAGCCGAAGATGGGCCGCATCCACGTCGAAACCCGGATCCGGGCCCCGATCGAGCGCGTGTTCGACCTGGCGCGCGACCTCGATTTCCACCAGCGCTCGATGAAGCACACCGGTGAACGGATCGTCGGTGGGCGCGACGCAGGGCTGATCGAGCTCGGCGAAGAGGTCGAGTGGGAGGCGTCCCATTTTGGGATCCGGCAACGCCTCCGGAGCCGCGTCACGCTGATGGATCGCCCGCGCGCGTTCGTCGACGAGCAGGTGAGCGGCGCGTTCCACGGGTTCGTCCACCGGCACGAGTTCGCGGTCGCGCCCGATGATGCCGCGATCACGGTGATGACCGATCGCTGGCAGCATCGCTCGCCGCTCGGTCCGCTCGGGCGCCTGGCCGACGTGCTGTTCCTCGACCGGTACATGAAGCGCCTGCTCGAGCTCCGGAACGCCGCGCTCGCCGAAGAGGCCGAGCGATGAGCGCGCGGCTCGCGGTCACGTTGCTCGTCGCGCTCGTCCTCGCGCTCCTGCCCGGGTGCGGTGGGGAGACGAAGCGCCACGTCGCGCTGTGGCACTCCTACCGCGGCGACGAAGAGACGGCGCTCGCCGAGGTCGCGCATCGCTTCGAGGCCGCGCACCCCGACGTCGAGGTCGAGCTCCTCGGGCTCCCGTTCGACGCGTACCAGTCGAAGCTGAAGGCGGCGATCCCGCACGGGCACGGCCCGCACGTCTTCATCGACGCCCACGAGCGCGTCGCCCCGTACGCTCGCGACGGCTTCGTGGCTCCCGTCACGGTGGATGCCGCGGCGTACGATCCGAACGCCGTCGCCGCCGTGACGCTCGACGGTCGCGTGCTCGCGCAGCCCCTGTCGGAGAAGGCGCTCGCGCTGATCGTGCGGAGCGACGTCCCGCCCGAGGCCACCGCGACGTTCGAGGCGCTGCTCGCGCACCCGGCGCCGGCCGGCGGTTACGCCGTCGCGTGGGGCGCGACCGGCGCGTTCTACCATCAGCCGTTCCTCACCGCGTTCGGCGGCAGCTACGTCGATGGCTCGGCCTACACGTTCGACGGTCCGAACGGCGAGGCGTCCGTGCGCTGGCTCCAGACCGAGATCGCCGCCAAGGGGCGCCTGCCGAAGGAGCCGTCCTCCACGGTGGCGACGGAGCTCTTCGTCTCCGGCAAGGCGAACGCGCTGATCGAAGGGCCGTGGCAGCTCGCGACGCTGCCGAGCGAACTCTCCTATCGCGTCGTCCCGCTGCCCACGCTGGGTGGCCAGCCCATGCGCCCGTTCGTGGCGGTCGAGAGCGCGTTCCTCACGCCGCGCGGCGCGGAGGATGCCGATGCGCGCGCGCTCGTCGCGTTCCTCGGCTCGCGCGAGGCCGCCATCGTGCTCGCGACGCTCGGCCACCAGGTCGTGGCGCGCCGCGATGCGTGGGACGATCCGGCGGTCGCATCGTCGCCGACGCTCGCTGCGTTCCACCGCGCCGCCGAGAGCGGTGTCTCGATGCCGGCGACACAGGCGATGAACACGGCGTGGGTGCCGTCGAGTGATGCGTTGAAGCGGGTCGTGGCGGGCGAAGATCCGCACGTCGCGCTCCAGGCCGCGCACCGCCGCTGGGACGAAGCGAACGCCCCGCCGCCGCCGCCGAAGTCGCCGGGACCGCTCTACGTCGTGCTCGGTCTGCTCACGCTCGCGGGGGCGTTCTTCGCGGTGCGGCGCGCGCGCGATCCGTCGTTCCGGAGCGAGCTGCGTCGCTCGTTGCCGGTCTACCGTTGGGTCACGCACGCGGCGATCGCGGTGGTCCTGCTCGTGATCGTGCCGCTCGGAGCGGGCGCGCTCACGTCGTTCTACTCGGGCACGCGCCAGAACCCGACCTACGTGGGCCTCGCGAACTACCTGGCCATCCTCGGCCCGCACGAGGGGTCGCTCTTCGGCCACGGCTCGTTCTGGGTCACGCTCGGCGTGACGGTGCTCTGGACGGTCGCGAACGTGGCGCTCCATCTCGCGCTCGGGTTGGGCCTCGGCATCCTGCTCTCGCGCCCGCTCCTGAAGCTGCGCGCGGTCTACCGCGTGCTCCTCGTGTTGCCGTGGGCGGTGCCGTCGTACGTGACCGCCCTCGCGTGGAAGGGCATGTTTCACGGGCAGTTCGGCGCGATCAACGCGGTGCTCGTCGCGCTCGGCTGTGCGCCGGTGTCGTGGTTCGAGAAGTTCTCGACGGCGTTCGCCGCGAACGTCGCGACCAACGTCTGGCTCGGCTTCCCGTTCATGATGGTCGTGACGCTGGGCGCGCTCACCTCGATCCCGAAGGACGTGCTCGAGGCCGCCGAGGTCGACGGTGCCACGCGCTGGCAGCGCTTCCGCCTCGTCACGCTCCCGCTCTTGAAGCCGTCGCTCCTGCCCGCGGTGATCCTCGGCGCGGTGTGGACGTTCAACATGTTCAACGTCGTGTTCCTCGTGTCGGGCGGCGAGCCGGACGGGAAGACCGACATCCTCGTGAGCGACGCGTACCGCTGGGCGTTCACGCGCGACACCCAGTACGGGTACGGCGCCGCCTATGCCGTGCTGATCTTCCTCCTGCTCTTCGTCACGTCGCGGCTGACGACGAAGAAGGAGCCGGCGGCGTCGTGAAGCGCCTCGAGCCCATCCTCGTGCACCTCGCGCTGCTGCTCGCGGTCGCGTTCGCGCTCTATCCCCTGCTCTGGGTCATGTCGACCGCGCTGTCGCACGGCGGCTCGGGCGAGGCGCACGCGATCCCGTGGCCCCGCGAGCCCACGCTCGACAACTTTCGCACCGTGGTCGGAGCGCCGGCGTTCCTGCGCCAGGTGCTGAACTCGGTGGTGGCCGCGAGCGCGACGGCGTTCGTCGCGATCGCGCTCGCCACGCCCGCCGCGTACGCGCTCGCGCGGTTCCCGTTCGTGGGGAAGAACGCGTCGGTGCGCGTGCTTCTCGCCACGCAGATGTTCCCCGCCGTCGCGAGCGCGGTGCCGTTGTACCTGGTGCTGGATGCGCTGCACCTCCTCGACACGCGGAGCGGGCTCGTCCTCGTGTACGCGTCGACGGCGATCCCGTTCGCGATCTTCCAGCTCCGTGGCGCCTTCGAAGCGATCCCCGTCGACCTCGAAGAGGCAGCGATGGTCGACGGTGCGACGCGCTTCCAGGCGTTCCTCCGCGTGGTGCTCCCCGCCGCGCGCCCGGCGATCGCGGTGACGGCCCTGTTCGCGTTCATGAGCGCGTGGAACGAGTTCATCCTCGCCGCCACGCTGCTGTCGCGCGAGAGCGCGTTCACGCTCCCGGTCGTGCTCCAGCGCTACGTCGGCGAGCACGACGCGGCGTGGGGGCCGTTCTGCGCGGGCTCGATCCTCGTGAGCGTGCCGGTGATGGCGTTCTTCTACCTCGCGCAGCGACAGCTCGTGAGCGGGCTGACGAGCGGTGGCGTGAAGGGTTGACCGCGCGGACTGAACCAAGCGGCATAGTCATTTCTTTCGCTCGCGCGCGATCGGCGCCCCTCGCCGGTACCATGAGATCGTGGGACGTGCGTTCTTGCGCGGAGACGGTGATTGGGTCGGGGTCGTCGAAGCAGCCTATCGGACCGGGCTGGACGACAAGGCGTGGGCGAACGGCGTCACCGAGGCGGTGCGACGGGTCTTCGCCAACGGCGCGGCCTCGCTCATCAGCGTCGAGTTCGGGAAGGCGGCCGAGCCCCGGCTCCTCTTCGACGGGGGCGAGAGCTACGGCGAAGACCAGCTCTCGCGGATCATCGATCTCTCGCGCCTCGACCCCACCGCGATCGACGTGTTCTGGTTCCCCCCGTCCATCCTCAACACCCACCGCAGTCTGATGAGGGCGGCGTCGCCGCCGGCCCGCGCCATGATCACGGCGTTCCAGGAACGCGCCGGCATCGCGGACGCGCTCGGTGCGGTGCTGTCGCCGGTGCCGGGAGAGTCCACCGTGCTCTTCAGCGGCAGCGACCACGAGATCGCATTGTCGCGCTACGAAGAGAACGCCGTGCTCCGGGTCGCGCTCCACATCGAGGCGGCGATCCGCCTGCGCCGGCGCCCCGATCTCGTGAAGGCGATCGTGGAGCCGAACGGCAAGGTCGTGCACCTCGAAGCCGGCGCGCCGGCGGCGGGGAAGCTCACCGAAGCGGCACGCGGCGTGGAGCGCGCGCGAACGCGCCGTCACCGGCGCTCGCCCGAAGCCGTCGAGCTCTGGAAGACGCTGATCGACGGGCGCGCGAGCTTGGTCGAACGGACGGACGGCGGGCGCCGCCACTACCTCGTGATCGAGAACGCGCCCGAACGGACGCCGATGCTCGCACTGACGAAGGGCGAGCTCGACGTCGTGGCGGACGCGGCGCGCGGATTGTCCGCCAAGCTCATCGCCTATGGGCACGGGATCTCCGCGCCGACGGTGTCGTCGCGCCTTGCGAATGCGTCCTCGAAGCTCGGGTTGGCGAGCCGCCTCGAGCTGGTGCGGATCGCGGCGTTGCTCGGCAGCCCCACACGCTCCCCGCTCCCGAGCGAAGAGCTGACCCTCGCGGAGAAGGACGTCCTCGAGCTGCTCGCGGCGGGGCTCTCGAACGCGGAGATTGCGTCGCGCCGGAACCGGTCGGTCCGCACGATCGCGAATCAGGTCGCGAAGTTGCTCGCGAAGACGGGCTCGTCGACGCGGCGGGCGCTGGCGATCCGGGCGTGACGGGTCAGCGCGAGGACCACACGCCGAGCGTCGGGACGGTCGCCGGTGACGGGCGCCGCACGAGCCACGGCTCGGCGTCGAGCTCGAGACCGACGGCACCGATCACGATCGGTCGCGCGTGCGCGCAGGCCTGGAGCTGCGCGAGCACGGCGCGGAGGAGGGCTCCGTTGAACGGGGCATAGAGGAAGAAGGCGTCCGCCACGAGCTCGCTCCGGGCGGCATCGGCGGCGGTGAAGCCGACGTCGAGCGCGAGCGCGCGGGCGAGCGCGCGAGCCCGCTCGACCAGTGAGGCTTGGACCTCGATGCCGTGGCACGGCGCGCCGGAGACGAGGTGCGCGAGGAGCACGACGCGCCCGAGCCCCGCGCCCAAATCGACGAAGCGAACGCTCGGGCCGAGCGAAGCCGCGGCGACGAAGGCGAGGATCTCGTCGACGCCGGCCGGGAGGTAAGGGACCGCGCCGCGCGGGAGCGGCTCGTCGGGGGGAGCGTCGGGGATGCCGAGCGCGACGTCGACCCAAGCATCGCGCTCGACGAACGGGAGCGCGGCGATTCGGCGCGCGAGCGGCTCGCCGCGGAGCGCACCGCGCACGATCTCGGCATGTGCCGCCTCGGCGTCGCGCCGAATCGCGTCGTCCACGGAGCGGATCTATCACGCCGGGGGCGGCGCGTGGTCGAGGAGCACGAGCTGCCACCGGGCGCGGGTCACGGCGACGTAGAGCGCACGCCGCCCCGCGTCGTCGGCGGACCATGCGTCGGCACCGACGACGACGACGTGATCGAACTCGAGCCCCTTCACCTGGCCGACGTCGGTGACGACGGCACCGCGCCGTGGGAACCGCCCGTCGGCGACGACGCGAACGACGCGCTCCATGGCGTGGGCGACGCGCGCCGCCATCGCGGGATCGCGCGCGAGGATCGCGATCGTCGCGTCCGGGTCGGCCTCGAGGACGTCGTCGAGCGCGCGATCGATCCAGAGCGCAGCGTTCGTCGCGAGCGCCGCGGGACCGTACGCCGCGAGCGGCACGGCGAACGGCGCGCGCGCAGCGCCGAGCTCGCCGCCGGCGCGGATCGCCGAACCGAGCGCGGCGACGGCGGGAGGGCAGCGGAAGCCGGCGTCGAGCGTGACGACCTCGGGCGCGACGCCGAGCGAGGCGACGGCGGCGTCCCACCCGAAGAACGCGCCGCGCGGATCGATCTGCTGCTCGGCATCGCCGGCGACGATGAAGGAGCCTCCGGGTGCGAGCGCGTGCGCGAGGAGCTCGAGCTCGATCGGCGCGAGCTCCTGCGCTTCGTCGAGGACGATGACGTCGTACTTGCGCAAGGGCGTGGGCGCGCCGCCGGTCGCCCACGCACGCGCGCGATCGATCGCGAAGAGGACCGCGTAGTCCTCGGGATCGACCTTGCCGGCGTCGCCGTCGGGCGTGCCGGAGTCGATCCGTGCGCCGTCGACCGCGCGCAGGCGCTTGCGATCCGTCACGTGGGACCACGCGCGCTCGGTGGGGAGCGAGAACTGCACGTGCGTGTGCTCGAGCGTCTCGTCGACGGCGTGGCGCGGGAGGCGGGCCGCTGCATCGGCGACGATGCGCTCGACGAGCGTGCGATCGCCGAAGAGGTGCTGCAGGTCGGAGCGCTGCGCGTGCGCGGAGGTGACGACGGGAGGAGCGTCCTCGTCGTCGTCGATCGGGCGCGGAGGCGCGGAGGCGATCCGCTCGATGGCGGCGGCGAGGGCCGGATCGCGCTTGAGGCGCTGCGTGGACGGACGGGCGCCGTCTCCTTCGCGCGGGAGGTCGACGAACGCACGGCGAGCCTGGCGGCGTGCCCACCGCTCCCACGTGAAGGCGGGGACGTCCGCCCCGAGCCGGGCGGCCTCGGTGGCGAGGAGGAGGCGGAGCCCCTCGGTGGGGGCGATGATGCACGCGCGGAAACGGCGCCCTTCGGCGAGCGCGGCGCGGTGCAAGACGGCGAGCCGGTGCAGGGCGACGGTGGTCTTGCCGAAGCCTGCGTCGCCGAGGACGAGGAGGGATCGGTCGGCTGGCAGGGCGACGGCGCGCGACTGGGTCGGGCTGAGCGTGACGTCGGCGAGGGAATGTACGCGCGCCCGGACGGCGGGCGGACGGGGGACGAGCGTGGGACGCGACACGGCGGCGAGGGCGTTCGTCATGCTCGAACGGGTATCTGGATCGCGGATCCGAAGGTAGCTCCCCCTTTTTGGCGGATTCCGTGATAATTAATGGGCTTCGGAAGGGCGATGCCGAAGACGAACGCCGCCCGGATCCTCGACGCCGCGAAGGTGAAGTACACGCTCCGCGAGTACGAAGTGGACGAGTCCGACCTGGCGGCGGAGACGGTCGCGCGCAAGGTGGGGCTGCCGCCCGAGCAGGTCTTCAAGACGCTGGTGGCGCGCGGTGATCGCGGTGGGGTGTGCTTGGCGGTGGTGCCGGGAGACGCGGAGCTGGATCCGAAGGCGCTGGCGCGGCTGAGCGGCGACAAGAAGACGGACACGGTGCCGCTGAAGGAGGTCGAGCCGCTGACGGGTTACATCCGTGGCGGAGTGACGGTGTTCGGCTGCAAGAAGGCGTACCCGGTGTACGCGGACGAGAGCATCGTGCAGTTCGACGTGGTGAGCGTGTCGGCGGGCGTGCGGGGGACGCAGATCCTCTTGGATCCGAAGGACTGGGTGCGGGTGGCGAAGGCGAAGCTCGGCAAGATCGCGCGCGCGAAGAGCTGACGTCACGGTGGGTACGGTGCGCGCGACATGTCACCGAACAGGTTTCGGACGACGTCGATGGCGGCGAGGCAGCGGGCGCGCTTCAGCGCGACGGGGACGCGGACCTTGCCGGTGAACATGAGTTGGGTGTCGACGTGAGGGGTGAAGAGGTCGGCCCCGATGTGAGCGGTCAGGTCGGCAAACACGCGCCGACCGAGCTCGGTGATGCTGACGACGATCAAGCGCCGGTCGTGCTCGGCGGGGCGGCGCTCGATGAACCCGCGCCGCTCGAGGCGTTGCATCATGATGGTCATGGTGCAGGGCGCGATGCCGAGCCGCGCGCGAATGTCGGACTGAAACACGACGCCGTGCATCGCCACGATCCGCGCGTGGAGCACGAAGATGTCGACGCGCGAGTGGGTGAAGCTCCAGCGCCGAAGGACCTTGGCGGCGCAAGCGGCATACGCGACGCCAGCGCGACGAACGTTGAAGGTGATCCGATCCATGCCCCACCCCTCAGCAAGAAGAGGGCCAGGGGGAAGGGCCCCGCCCCCCTGCCAAAATTGCTTTGCCGGCAAAGCCTTTTCGAAGGGGGGGGCGGGGGGGGCCCCTGGCGATTTGGTGGCGAGGGGTGGCGCGCGCCGGTTGGAATCGCCGGGGCGGGCAGCGCCTGCCGGAGGTGGTCGCGTGGTACTCTGTGCGGGTGAAACGCTTCGCTTTCCTGTTGTTGGCACCGCTCGCGTTCGCTTGCTCCAAGGATGAGGGCACGCCCACGCCTCCCACGCCGGATGCCGGCGGTCCCCTCGCGATGGATGTGGGCGAGGTCGTCGAGCTCACCCTCGACGGCGCCGGTGCCGGCGGCGAGCACATCGCCACCCCGACGGGCAGCGAGAAGTTCGTCCTCGTCCTCGCCTCGACCAAGATGGTCGTCCAAGGCACCGAGGCCACCTACGCGATCGCGACCGACGCCGTCCCCGACGGCGCCACGTCCAACCGCGTCACCGGCTGCTCCATCACGCCCTTCAGCGGCGCCCCTCCCGCCGAGACCGCCCCCGCCGGCACCGCACCGGCCATCGGCACGACCAAGAAGATTCAGGTCTCCACCGGCATCGGCAGCGAGACCATCGACGCCAAGGTGATCGCCACCGGCGCCACCGCCGTCGTCTGGGCCGACGTCACCGCCGCCCACCCCGCCGTGCTCGACGACGGCTTCGTCCAGCAATTCCTCGCCGACTTCGAGGCCATCGTGATGCCGCGCGAGCGCTCCGTGTTCGGCGTCGAGTCGGATCTCGACAAGGACGGCCACGTTCAGCTCGTGTTCTCGCCCCTCACCCACGACACCGCCGTCGCCTTCTTCACCGGATGCGATCTCAAGTCGGACCTCGCCGGGTGCACGACCTACAACGGCGGCGAGTACCTCTACCTCACGCCTCCGAACGCCATCGATCCTCCGTACGACACGCCCGCCGCGATCAAGGAGATCCTCGCTCACGAAGCGAGCCACATGATCCACTTCAACCGCAAGGTGCTGAGGAACGACAGCACCAAGTGGACCGACAGCGGCTACATGATCGAGGGCATCGGCGGCTTCGCCCAAGACGTCATCGGCTACCAGGCCGGCAACCTGTACGTGACGATGGCCGGACTCGACGGGCTCTCCCAGTTCTCGCTCGCCGACACGCTCGTCGACAACCGCAACTACGACACCAAGCGCGACGGCGTCCTCCGCGGCGGCTCGTACCTCTTCGTCCGCTGGTTGTTCGACCGCGCCGGCGGCGACGCCATCAACCCCGACGGCTCCCTGGTCGCCAAGGGCGGCACCGCCTTCCTCCGCGCCGCGTTGGACGCTTCGCCGTCCGTCGCGCAAGCGCTCCCCAGCGTGACGAAGGCGACCGTCGCCGACATCGCGACCGACTTCTACACCACGCTCGCCATCTCCAATCGCGACGCGATCGGCGGCGTCGCCCCGAAGAACCCCTGCTTCGCCTACCTGCCCACCGTGACCGACCCGCTCACGAAGGACCAACGCGGCGCCAACGTCTACGCCAAGTTCCACGGCATGCAGATGAACGGGCCCCCGATCGCGCAGCTCGCCAAGGCCGACGGCAAGATCCGCGTCGGCGGAGTCGAGTACGTCGAGGTCGACGCCACCCCCGGCAGCCCCTCGCTCGATCTCGGCGTGACGATCGACCCCGCGATCGCGCCGCGCGTCCGCGTCGCGCGCATCAAGTGACCGCTCACGGCCCCTTGAAGGTCGCCATGACGGCCGCCGCGCCGCGGCTCGGCGCTTGGTGCTGCCACGTGTGACTCACCGGTCCCGTCGCCGTCGTCATGCGCATGACGAGCGACATCGGATCGGCGTTCGCCGGGCTCGGATTGGACCAGACGTCCGTCCAAGCGGCTTCGTAGGTGTAGGCCAGCTCGTTCTGGCTCCGTGCATAGTGCAGCGCCAACGCCAGCTCGACGGGTCGCGTCGTCGGACCGTTGCTCACCACCGTCGTCGACGTCCCGTTTCCGACCACCGACTTCCCCGTCCGGTCGACGGAGTCGGCCGCCGCAAGGCCCCGCACCTCGAGCGCGCCCCACGAGAAGAACTGCGCGTTGGCATCGGGCGCCCCCATCGGGTCGATCCGGATCTCGAACGTACCGACGGGCGCGCCGATGTTCTCGGCGACGTAGAGATACCCCCGCGTCCCGTGGGTCGTGCTCGACGTGATCGAAGCCCCCTCGACCACCTGCCGATACGTGTTCCCCTGATTGTCGACGACCCCGCCCGTCATCGGGATGGAGCAGTTCGCGACCTCGGAGAAGCAGACGATCGCCACGACGATCGCGTTCCCCGCGCTCGGCAGCGGGCTCAGCTGACCGACCGGATCCTGTTGGCTCACTTGGAGGAGAGACGTCTTGTTGACGATGGAGATCGGCACGCTCGCTGCGTCACTCGGCGCTCCATCCGAGACGCTCGCTCCGTCGACGCCCCCATCGTTCGCGTTCGACGTGAACTCGTCCGTCGAGCAACCCACCAAGCCGAGAAGACCAAGAAGAAGGAAAGGTCGCATTCTGCAAGAGTAGCACCGGTCTCTCCTCGCGAGCCGCACCGCGCGAGTCACCGCTGCGCCCGCGCACGCTCGGGATCCGCCAGCCTCCCCGCCCGCGCGAGGAACGGCGCCGGATCCCAGCCCCCCTTCGGATCCACCGCGCGCTTCACCAGCGCCAGCCGCGCGGCGAGCCGCGACGAGAGCTTCGCGTCCTTCGGCACGTCCTCGAGCGCCGCCTTCGCCCCTCTCCCGTCGCCGCCAGCCTGCAGCGCCGCCGCCACCGCGATCGCCGCCGCGATTCGATCCGGATCCGACGGCGCCGCGTGCGCCTTCGCCGCCGCCCATGCGTCCTGCGCGAGTGTCTTTGCGTCGCGCCCGCGCCGCAGCGCGAGCTCGGCGAGCCCCACCAGCGCCGGGACCGACGTTCGGCTCTTCTTCCCGAACGTCCCGTCCGCTTCCGCGAGCGCCGCGCGAAACGCCGCCTCGGCGGCGTCGAGCTCGCCCTTCGCCGCGAGCGCGTCGCCGCGCGCGACCGCGATCGCCGCGATCAGGTGGTGCACGCCGTAGACCGGAGCCTCCGCCCGCGTCACCTGCCCGAGCGTCGCGCTCGGATCGCTCGCGACGCGATCGGTCCGTTCGCGCAGGCGCTTCAAGCGACGCACGGCGAGCGCGTCGGCCTTCGCGAACGCCGCGAGCGCCCCTTCCCAATCGCCGCGCTCCGCCACGAGCCGCCCCAGCTCCATCGTCGCCTGATCGAGCTCGTCGTAGTCCTTGCCCAAGAGGCGCTCGACGATCGCCACCTCGCGCTGCAAGTCGGCCTCGGCCGCGCCGCGGTCGTCGAGCTCGATCTCGGCCATCGCGCGCTGCTCCAGGTCGCTCGCGTCGTCCAGCGTCTCCGCGTTCGCCGCCGACGCTCGCGTGCGGAGCGCGTTGGTCGCGAGGTCCCGCGCCTCCTCGCTCCGCCCGACGCCGAAGCGCACCTCCGCCAGCGCCGACTGGAGCGCCGCCTTCGTCGCGCTCTCGCCTTCCAGGCGCTCGATCGACGCACTCGCGCGGCGCGACCACTCCTCGATCTCGCCGAAGTCGCGCGCGGCCGACGCGTTGCGGAGGAGCGCCACCCACGCCTTCGCGGCGACCACGTCGTGATGGCTCGCCTCCGCGTTCCAGACGGCGTCGAGCAGCGGCTGCTTCGCGTCGTCGGCGGTCGAGACCTCGCCGAGCGCGAGGAGCGCCTCGGCCAGCAGCGGCCGGAAGTCGAGCGCACGCGCCTGCTCCACCGCCGCCTTCGCCGCCTGCTCGGCCTGATACGAGTGCCCGCTCGCGTCGAGCGCCCGCACGTCGCGCAAGCTCGCGCGGATCCGCTCCACGTCCCCCGCGATCGCCGGCGCCGGCGGCGGGGGACCGTGCGCCCGCAGCGCGACGGCATCCGTGCACGCGCTCACCGGCGTGAGCCGCGCGCTCGCGACGAGCGCGCGATCGAGCACCGTCGCATCCCCTTTCTCGAGCGCGGTCACGAGCGCGTGCATCTCGCCGCGCCGATCCGCGAGGCACGCCGTGCGCGCCGCGAAGAGCTCCTCCGTCTGCGCGTGACGGACGTTCGTCGCCTGGCACGCGTCGGTGGCCTCCGCGACCCACGCCGCGGCGTACGAATCGAACGTCGCGACGACGCGCCCCGCCGCCTCTTCGCGCGAGACGCCCGACGCCGGGGGAACGTCCGCCGCCGTGAGCGACGCCCGAAGCGCCGCGCGCTCGCGATCGTTCCACGTCGAAGCCATCTCCGCATCGATGCCCGCGCACGCCGGCGCCGGCGGCGGTGGCTTCGACCGCAGGAGCAGCACCGCGCCGAGCGCGAGGCCTCCCGCCGCGAGCGTCCCCACCGCCGCCCAGATCCGGCGGCTCCGGCGCGGCGCGAGCGCCGCGAGCAGGTCGTTCATCGTCGCGAAGCGCGCCGCCGGATCGACCGCGAGCGCCCGCCGCAGCGCGCGCTCGATCGGACGCCGCAGCTTCGCGCGCGCGGCATCGGTGACGACGATCTTGCCCGCGCGGACGTTCGCCGCGAGCTCCGCGAGGTCCTTCCCCGCGAACGGCCGCGCGCCCGTCAGCGCCGCCCAGAGCGCGACGGCGAACGCGAACTGATCCGTGCGCGGCGTCGCGCGCTCGCCGGCGTGCTGCTCCGGCGCCATGTACGCCGGCGTCCCCATCACGAGGCCCGTGTGGGTGAGCCCGTCGCCGAACGAAGCCGGTGCCCGCTCGCCGTCGGCCTCGTCGCCGGTCGCGGGCGTCGCGTGCGCGCGCGACGCGTGCGCGAGCCCGAAATCCGCGACGCGGATCCGACCGTCCTTGGCGACGAGCACGTTGTCGGGCTTGAAGTCGCGGTGCACGATCCCCACCGCGTGCGCCGCCGCGAGCCCACGCCCCGCCGCCGCGAACGCCGCGAGGATCTCGGACTCGCTCCGCGGCGCGTCCGCGAGCCAGTCGCGGAGCGTCGTCCCCTCGATGTACTCCATCGCGAGGTGGATGCGCCCGTCGGCGGCGCCGACGTCGTGGATGACGAGGACGTTCGGGTGCACCACCCGCGCCATCGCGCGCGCCTCGCGGACGAGGCGCTCTTCGTCCTCGGCGCGGCGCTCGGGCCTCAGCACCTTGATCGCGACCGGCCGATCGAGCTCGGGATCGTGCGCGAGCACGACGACACCCATCCCGCCGCGCCCGAGCAGCCGCTCGACGACGTAGCGCCCGAGCCGCGTCCCCGGGGCAGGGATCTCCTCGTCGAACGCCGCGCGCACGTCGAGCGGCTCCCTCCGCGTCTCGGGCAGCACGTGCGCCACCAAGTCGCGGCACGACGCGCATCGCTCGAGGTGCTCGTCCGCCGCGCGGCGCCGTGCGCCGCTCAGCTTCCCGTCGGACATGAGCGCGACCGTCTCGTCGTCGAGGCAGGCGCTCACGCCGTCTCTCCGCGCCCCGACGCGCGACCGAGGAGCCGACTCACGCTCAGCTCGATCTCGCTCTCGATCACGCGGAGCATGCTCTCGACCTCGGTGTCGCTCAGGCGCAGCTCTTCGCGGAGCGCCCGCCGCACGTTCTTCTGCAGGACGGTGCGCGCCGCGGCGATCCAGCGCGCCGCGGTGGCGCGGTGGATCCCGTGCGCCGTGCCGATCTCGTCGATCGACAGCCGCTCCACGAGCGATTGCCGGAGCAAGGCCCGCTCGCGCTCGGACAGCTCGCCGGTCGCACGCTCGAACGCGCGCTTCAACGCTTCGCCGTGGCGACGCTTCAGGAGCACGAGCTCCGGGTCCCCCGAGTCCGCGAGCTCGGAGAGCGAGTCGCCTTCCCGACGCTCCTCGCGCGGGCCACGCGTCGCGGCGTTGAGCAGGTGCCGCGTCGCGACGACGCGCACCCACGCGCGCAGGTCGCCTTCGCCGCGGTAGAGCGTGATGCGCGGCGGGCCTTCACCCTCGGCGACGAGGAGCTTCATCCGGACCTGCTGCTTCGCTTCGTCGAGCCCGATCGGCGCGCGCACGCGCGCGAACGCGGCGTCGACCTCTGTGAGGTACGGCTCGAAGCGCGCGAGCGCCGCTGCGTCGCCGCGCGCACAGCCGCACGCGAGGTAGAGATCCGCGACCCGTGCGTTCGCGAGCGCTTCGGGCGACTCCGCGCGCGCCGCCAGGTACGCGACGAAGTCGGCGTCCGCCACGCCCAGGCCGGGCCAGGCCGCCTTCGCCTCCGCGAGCGCCGCCTCGAGCGCGGGCTCCGCCGCTTCGCCGAACGCGTCGCTCACGCGGCGAGGGTAGCACGAAGCTCACGTGCGCTCGGCCGGAGCGCGGCGCGCTCAAAACGCGAACCCCATCCCGGCCCCGAACGAGATCGCGGGGACGACGGCGCTGTTGATGAACATGCTGAACTCGATCGGGCGCACGTACGCGTAGAGCCCGAGGTCCTTGAGGAAGAACAGCTTCCCGTCCGCGCCCACGCCCCAGTGGAAGAACGGATCGCCGCCCGCGAACGCGTACCCGATGCCGAGGTGTGCGTACGGCGCGATCGTGAGCTCCATCTTCCCGTCGGCGAGCGCGATCGGGATGTCCCAACCCGCGCGCACGGTCGTGGACCCGAGCGAGCCCCCGGAGAAGTAGAAGGCCTGCCGCAGCCCGAGCACGAAGCCGTCGTGACGACCCGAGAAGTGGTAGCCACCTTCGACGTCGATCCGGTACGAGGCGCTCGCGCCGCCCCCACCCGAGATGGTGTTGCCGGTGACCGGATCCGTGTAGTCCGCACCGGGGAAGAACGCGACGCCGACGCCGAGCGGGCTGCCCTGGACGTAGAACGCGCCGCGCTTGGAGTCGTCGGCGTGCGCCGGGGAGAGAAAGAGAAAGAAGGCACCGGCGAACGACGCCAACGCCGCGACGGGGAGGAGGGGAGTCTTCATGCCGGGGTGACACGGCGCCGCGCGCTCGGTCGCAGAAAAAGTGCGCCGCCGTCACTTGACGATTCGTCAGGAAATGTTATTTGACGATTCGTCAGCAATGGGACGCACCATCCTCGTCACGGGCGCCAACACTGGTATCGGCGCCGCCGCCGTTCGCCAGCTCGCCACCGAGCCCGGCATCCACCTGGTCCTCGCGTGCCGCTCGGCGGCGAAGGCCGCCCCCGTCCTCGACGACGTTCGGCGTGCCGGCGCGCGCGCGAGCTTCCTCGCGCTCGATCTGGATTCGCTCGCCAGCGCCGAGGAGGCGGCCCACGCCTTCGTCCGCGAGCACGGCGCGCTCGACGTGCTGATCGCGAACGCCGGGCTCGCAGGGCAACGCGGACTCACGCGCGACGGTTGGGAGCTCGCGTTCGGAGTGAACCACCTCGGGCACTTCGCGTTCGCCGCGCCGCTCCTGCCGCTCCTCGAAGAGCGGCGCGGTCGCGTCGTCGTGGTCGCGAGCGGCAACCACCTCGAGGTGAGCGGCATCCCGTTCGATCGGCTCCGCGAGCCGGGGCGCGGCATCGCCCTCGACGCCTACGGGGTGTCGAAGCTCGCGAACGTGCTCTGGACGGCGGAGCTCCGGCGCCGTCACCCTCGCCTCTCGGCCGTGAGCCTGAACCCGGGCCGCATCGCGAGCGACATCTGGCGCCGCATCCCGCAGCCCTTCCGCGCCGTGCTCATGCTCGCGCTCCGGATGAAGCCGGTCGAAGCGGGCGGCGCCACGCTGGTCCATGCGACGGACGTCGCGCTGCCCGAAGAAGATCGGGACGGCGCGCTGCTCTACTTCGACAAGATGGTGGCGCGCGCGCCGAACCCGGCCGCGCTCGATCCGGCGCTCGCCGCAAAGCTCTGGGCGTTCAGCGAAGAAGCGGTGCGCGCCGCGAAGGGGGGCTCCGTTGGCGCGGCCGCGTGAGGACTCGAAGCGAGCGGACCTCGCCTCGCGCGCGGTCGCGGTGCTCGAGCGCGAAGGGCTCGGCATCTCGACCGAGCAGCTCGCGCGCGCGATCGGCGTGAAGCGTCCGACCCTCCTCTATCACTTCCCCACCTACGCCGACGCACTCGAGACCGTGCTCGTCGGTCTTCTCGCCGAGCAGATGGAGTTCGTCTCCGCGCGCGTGGAGAAGCACGCGCACCCGATCGATCGCCTCCACGCACGGCTCGTCGCCGTCGCCGAGTTCCACCGCGGCCGCGAGGCTCGGATCCTCTTCTTGAGCCAGGCCATCGCCGCGCTCGGGGGCGCACGCGCCGTCGAGATCATGCAGCGCGCCTCCGACTTCTTCGAGGCCGATCGCCAGGCGATGGTGGCACGGGTCGAGGCGGGGATCGCCGCCGGCATCGTCGAGCCGTGCGACGCGTCGGCGCTCATCGGCCTCCTCCGCGCGCTCATCGACGGGCTCACCATCCAGCGCGTGACCACGACCGAGCCGCTCGAGCCGGTCTACCAGATGATCTGGGAGCGCGTGCTCCTCCCGCTCAAGCGAACTCCGAACCGAACCTCCAAACGAAAGACGAGCTCATGACGCTGCGCATCGCCTACGGCCGCATCTTCCACGAAGCGAACGCCTGGTCGCCGCTCCCGACGGAGCTCTCCGACTTCGATCGGACGAACCGACTCGCGGGCGACGCGCTCGCGCAGGCGACGACCCTCCAGGGCACGGAGCTCGCGTCGTTCATGAAGCACGCCGAGCTCACGGGCTTCCAGCAAGCGGTGCGCTTCGCCGACGTGCAGACGATCCCGCTCGAGTCCGTCTTCGCCGTACCGGGCGGTCCGATCAGCGCGCCGGCGTGGGCCGAGATCGAGCGGAGCATGCTCGCGAAGATCGAAGCCGCGCTCCCGCTCGACGGGATCTACCTCGCGCTCCACGGGTCGATGCAAGTCGCGGGGCTGCGCGAAGCGCCCGAGGCCGTCATCCTCCGCAAGGTGCGCGCGCTCGTGGGGCCCAAGACCAAGATTGCCGTCAGCTACGACCTCCACGGCAACCTGAGCGCGGGCCTCGTCGACCCGGTCGACGTGCTCGTCGCCTATCGCTCCAACCCGCACTGGGATCTCGCGCCGACGGGCTTCCGCGCCGGGCGCCGGCTGCTGCGCACGATCCGCGGCGAGCTCCGCCCGGTCCACGCCTGGCGGAAGCTGCCGCTCGTGCTCGGTGGTGGCACCACGATCGACTTCCTCTCGCCGATGCGCCCGGTCTTCCGCGAGCTGCGCCGCGCCGAGAACGATCCGCGCGTGATCTCGACGAGCCTCTTCATGGTCCACCCGTACACGAGCGCGGAGAAGCTCGGTTGGGCGGTCCACGTCTCGACCGACGGCGACGCGAAGCTCGCCGACGAGGTCGCGCACCGCCTCGCCGAGCGCGCGATGGAAGCCGGCAAGACCGAGCTCCCCGAGATGTACGACGCGTCGCGCGCGATCGACCTCGCGCGCTCGAGCTTCCGCCGCAAGCTCGGGCCGGTGACGTTCGTCGACGTCGACGACATCGTCGGCGCCGGTGCTCCGGGCGGCAACACCCACCTCGTGCGTGCGTTCGCCGATCAGGCGCCCGATCTCGAGACGTACGTCCCGGTCCACGATCCGGCGCTGACGGCGGAGCTCTGGGACGCGCCGCTCGGCTCGCGGCGATCGGTCGTGCTCCGGGGAACGCCGGGCTACGACATGCCGGCGGTTCCGCTCGACGTGATCGTCGCCGCGCGCGCCGACGGCGAGCTCGGCCGCGTGGTGAGGCTCGACGCGGGCAAGCTCCACGTCGTCGTGTCCGCGCTCCCTCCGCTCCCGATTCACCCGCGCTTCTGGGACGAGGTCGGGCTCTCCGCGCGCAAAGCCGACGTCATCGTGCAGAAGAACTTCTTCCACTACCGAATGTTCTACGCGACGACGTCGTTCCACCACCTCCCGGTGACGAGCGCGGGTGCGACGAGCCTCGCGGCAGTGCGTGCACGCCTCGCTGCCGAACCGGCGCGCACGGCGCGAAGCGGCGGGTTGTCGGCAACCCCGACCTGAGGGGACTCGCGCATCACGCCGCGCGCGAGCGGACGACCGAAGCGACCTGGAGCCGCTGATAGGCGCGGACGAGGCCCACGCGCGACGTCGCGGAGAGCTTCTTCGCCGCCCGGCGCACGTACGCCGAGACGGACGACTCGGAGATCCCGAGATCGTAGGCGATGTGCTTGTTCGCGTGCCCACGCGCGACCCCCGAGAGCACCTGCATCTCGCGGCGCGAGAGGCGGCGGTTCGCGGGCCGAATGCGCGTGAGGGGCTCGAGGCAGAGGAAGCGCCGGCCATCGAGCTCGAAGTCGTCGAGGACGCCGAAGCGCGATGCCGAGATGCCTTCCCAGAGTGCGGTCGGGTCGAGAGGAGCCATCGAGCGTCTCTGGAGCAAGGTCCGTGCACGCAGCGCGACCGCGGATTTGCTGCAAATTCTGCGGCTCGGGCGCGGGCGCGCCCGCCGCTCGCCCGGGCGCGCCCCCCCTGTCCAAAGCGCGCCCACCCGCGCCCGCCGATGGCGGTCACAAGGCGGCTCGATTACCCTGCGGGAGGAGGGTCATGCTTCGGATCGTGGACGACAGCGACGCCCTGGCCGAGGGGGTTACGGTCGCGGGCCGCTACACCCTCGAGCGCGTCGTCGGCGAGGGCGGCATGGGGGTCGTCTGGGCCGCCCGCCACGTCCTCACCCACAAAGCATGCGCACTCAAGTTCCTGAAGGAGCGCCGCGCCCAAGATCCCAAGAGCCACGAGCGCCTGCTCCGGGAAGCGCGCGCAGCCTGCGCGGTGCGCCACCCCAACGTCGCGCAGGTGCACGACCTCCTCGAGCTCCCCAGCGGCGCTCCGTTCATCGTGATGGACCTCCTGGACGGAGAGCCTCTCTCGCGCCGGCTCGAGCGCGACGGTCCCCTCTCGCCGAAGCTCGTGCTCGAGCTCCTCGGTCCGACGATGGATGCCGTGCTCGCCGCACACGCGCACGGGATCGTCCATCGCGATCTCAAGCCCGACAACGTCTTCCTCGAGCGGCGGGGCGACGGCGCGCTCGGCGTGAAGGTGCTCGACTTCGGGATCGCCAAGCAGGCGGAGCTCGTCGACGACGTGGCCGCGCACGACGCCGCGCCGGATCTCGGTCGCTCCGTGACCTCGACCTACTCCGTGCTCGGGACGCCGAAGTACATGGCGCCGGAGCAAGGTCGCGCCGGCGGAAAGGTCGGGTTTCCCACGGACGTGTGGGCGCTCGGGATGATGGCCCACGAGTGCGCGACGGGAGAGCTCCCGCCTTCGGTCGGCACGGAGCCCGAAGAGCGGCAGGCCACGATCCTCGAGAACCTTCGCGCGGCCGGGCTCGCCGACGAGGTCGCGAAGACCATCGCGTCGATGCTCGCCGAGGCACCCGAGGATCGGCCGGAGCTCGCGCTCGCGCGGGAGCGCATCTTGCGGCCGCGGAGTGCGCGAGCGCCGCGTCCGTTTCGCGTGCGGCGCGAGTGGCTCGTCGGCGGCGGGCTCGCGATCGTCGCGCTCGCGATCGGCTCGTGGGCCACGCGAGGGGAGCACGCGACCGCGAGGGAGCCCGTTGCGACCGCGGAGCCGGGCGGGAGCGGGTCCTCGGCCGTGCCCGTGTCCGCGTCGGTGTCCGCGTCCGTGTCCGTGTCCGCGGCCGTGTCCGCGGCCGTGCCCGTGCCCGTGTCCGCGTCCGTGTCCGTGTCTGCTCCGGTTGCCGCCTCCGCGCCCGTTTCCGCGTTCGCCTCCGGGACCGCCGCTCCCGCCGTCGGTCGTCCGACGCCGCGCGCCCAGCCCACCGTGACCGCGCCGGCGCCCTCCGCGCGCGCGAGCGCGGCCCCGATCCCCACGCCGAGCAGCTCTTCGCGCCAAGAAGGGATCCCCACCCGTGTCCGGGATTGATCCTCGCGGAGCGCTCGCGCTCGGGGCGATGATCGCGCTGTGGGTGGCTCCCGCGCTCGCCGAAGGCGATGCCGCGCGCGCGCAGTCGCTCTTCGACGCTGCCGTCGCCCAGATGGAAGCCGGCCAGTGGGACGACGCCTGCGCGAAGCTCGCCGAGAGCGATCGGCTCGAAGCCTCCGGCGGCACCGCGCTCAACTTGGGCTACTGCCTCGAGCACCAGAATCACCTCGGCCGCGCCTACGAGGCTTACCTCCTCGCCGCCGACCACTACGAGGCCTCCCACAAACCGGATCGTCGAAAGGTCGCCCGCGAGCGCGCCGACGCGCTCCGCGGGCGCGTCACGGTCGTGCGCCTCGAAGGCGAACGCACCGGCGTGACCGCGCTCCTGCTCGACGGCGACGCGCGCACGCTCGCCGATGCGGCGTTCGCCGTCGATCGCGGACCCCACGAGCTCGTCGTGAAGCGCGACGGCGGCGACGTGAAGCTCCCGTTCGTCGCCGAGTCCCCCGACCTCGCGCTCGAGCTCCCCAAGATCGCGCCGCCCCCGCCTCCTCCGCCGGTGCTCGAGCCGCCTCCCCCACCGCTCCTGCGCGCGCCACCGCCTCCGCTCGCGCCGCAGCGCACGCCGGCGTGGATCGCGTTCGGGACCGCGGCAGGGCTCGCGGTCGTCGGCTCGTTCACCGGCGCGTTCGCGCTCGAACGCGAAGGCGCGAGCGACGCCGCGTGCCCGGGCGGCCGCTGCAGCGCCGACGGCGTGAGCGCGCACGACACCGCGCGCAGCCTCGCGATCGCGACCGACGTGCTGCTCGCAACGGCCATCGTCGGCGCCGGCGTCGGGTTGGTGCTCTGGTTCACCGCGCGCACGCCACGAACGGCCGGCGCCGCGCCGTTCGTGATCCGCTTCTGACGCGTGGTCATTTGCACGCTACGGTCGCCGGGATGACTACGGCGGCGCCCGCGCGAACGAACTAGCTTCGTCGTCCCAAGGAGGTACGACCATGCGCATCGTCTCGTTCACCATCGCCGCCGGACTCGTCGCCATTGCTGCCGCCTGCAGCTCGAACCCCACCGCGGAGGGCACCGGCACCACCACCGCCGCGCTCGACGACACCTGCGACTTCAAGTGCGAGTGCACGAAGAAGGGAGGCACGGTCGATGGCGACAACTGGTGCTGCAAGCACGACTCGGACGGCAGCAAGACCTGTACGAACCACCCCGAGATGATCATCAGCTGGCGCGGCACCGACCCGCTCCCGCCGGTGAAGGACCCGAAGGCCGTCGAGCTGCTCTGGGTCTCCGCCGAGGTGAAGTGACGACGGTCAGTCTTCGTCGTCGCCCAGATCCCACTTCCTGAGCAGCCGCTTCAGGACGTGCCGGTTCTTCAGACCCAGCTCGCGCCATGCTCGCTCGCGCACGCCCCCCACGCGAGCGAGCGCGGCGACGACGTCGTCGCGCGTGAGGTCCTCCACGCGCCGCAGCGGCTCGATGGTCTCGGCGTCGCGCGGCAGCTCGAGCACGTCGCCCTTCGCAGCGACGATCGCTCGCCACAGGAGCGCTTCGAGCTCGCGCACGTGCGTCGTCCACGAACGAACCGCGAGCGCGCGGACGAACGACGGCGCGAACCGCGGCTCCGGCGTACAGAACCGCGCTCCGATCGCGGCATCTTCGTGTGCGATCCGCTGCATCAGCGCGCGCGCGACGAGCGGGACGTCCTCGCGCCGCTCGTCCAGCCCCGGCACCGTGAGCT
Source organism: Polyangiaceae bacterium (assembly GCA_044224495.1). GTDB lineage: Bacteria > Myxococcota_A > Polyangia > Polyangiales > Polyangiaceae > JBGAKG01. The sequence goes on from JBGAKG010000012.1 coordinate 84,167, forward strand.
GGAGCTTGAAGCGCGCGGCCACGTCGGGCCGAAGGCGCTCGAGCGGCTGATTGGTCGCTCCGATGAAGCGGAACTGGGCGGTGCGCCGCCGCGGATCGCCGAGCCGCTGGTAGTCCGCCCCCGGATCGAGCAGGCGAAGCAAGCGCGTCTGCAGCGCCTCCGGGAGATCGCCGATCTCGTCGAAGAAGAGCGTGGACCCCTCGGCTTCACCCACGAGCCCGATCCGCTCGGGCATCCCCTGGTTGGGGAAGTCGGCCGCCGTGCCGAAGAGCTCGGCGTCGACGAGCGTCTCCGCGAACGTCGCCGCGTTCCGCGCGACGAGCCGCTTCTTGCCCCGCACGGAGAGCCCGTGGATCGCCTGCGCCACGAGCTCCTTTCCAGCGCCGCTCGGCCCGAGCACCAAGACGTGCGCCGCTCGCCCGGCGAGGAACGCGATCGCCGCGCGCAGCTTCCACGCCGCCTCCGACTCTCCGACGATCCCGAACGCATCGGGCTGGCCGAACGCGGGCCACGCGTACTCGGTCCCCGTGACGGGGGGCTTCGACCAACGACGCGGGCGGCGAACCACCATCCCGACGAGCTCGTCCTCGATCTCGAAGACGTCGCCCACGTCCATCGTGAGCTCGGCGTGAGCGTTGCCCCGCGCATCGAGGAGCTTCCGCCGGCCGCGGTTCGCGAGGTGGAGCCGCTCGCCCTGCCGTTCGATCAGGAGCTGGTCGCGCGAGAGCGTGGTGCTCGCGAGCGGCGGTTGCGGCTCGTTCGAGGCCGGCCGCTGGCGGACCGGGACGAGCCGCTTCTCCGGGGCGTCGTCGTCACCGGCGCCACGCCCGAGCGACGCCGCGCGCTCGACGAACATCGCCTCGCCCGCACGGCCGGGCTCGCGCGCCCAGAGCACGACGATGGCGAGCGAGCGCTCGTCCGCCAGGTCGGGCTTCCTGCTCGAGACCTCCTCCGTCGTGTCGGACACGCGCCGAAACCTACCCGGCCTTCGTGCCCTGCACGAGCGCCGCGAGCTCGGTCCGCGAGCGCACGCCGAGCTTGCGGAAACACCGCGCGAGCAGGTTGGCCACCGTCCGCACGGAGCTCTTCCGCGCGCGCGCGATCGCGGCGTTCTCGAGCCCGGCGAGCGCGAGCGCGGCGACCGCGCGCTCGGCGGGCGTGAGCTTTCCTACCGCCGCGCCACCCTTCGCCCCGGGTCGGGCGGTGTACGACACCAACAGCGTCCCATCCTCGAGGGCAACGACCTCCATGTCGGACGGAGCTGCCACGCGGGGGGGATCGTCGGTCGACCGCTTGGGTTGTGCCATGGCCACCCTTGATCCTACGTCAAAGACCGCGCCACCTCTCCGATGTCATGGAATTACTCATGAAACGGGACCGGCCGAAGGCGCTTCGTGGCGTTCTGCCACTCGTACCAAGTTGGTACGAGTCCGCCATCGGCCCACATGGAACCCTGCGAAACTCCTTGCAAGATCGAGTTCGATGGCGGCTAGATGATCGCACGATGAAGCTAAGGCACCTCCTCGTCGTACTCGCGATCCTCATCTTCCCCGTCGCCGCTTCCGCCGACAGCACCATCCGGCAACCCGGCGAACACCCCAAGTACGCCATCGAAATCGAGCCCCACGGCCACATCGGCTGGGACTTCATCGGCTACGGAGCCTTCGGCTTCGGCGCCGGTGTCCGGTTCTCCATCCCCCTGATGGACAACGGCTTCGTGCCCAAGATCAACAACACGCCCGCGATCTCGTTCGGTGCGGACTGGATGCACTACGAGAGCTGCTACTACCGCTACTACCTCTATGCGGGGTACGGCTGCGCCGCGAACTACTTCTACTTCCCGGTCGCGCTGCAATGGAACTTCTTCGTCGCGAAGCACTGGAGCGTGATGGCGGAGCCGGGCTTCGCGCCCTACGTCGGCACCTACACGTCGCCGTGCGACCGAGTGCCTGCGTCCCAGTACGGCGACTGCGTCCTCCGCGACGACCGGCCGGCGCGCTTCAGCGTGACTCCGTGGATCAACTTCGGCGCGCGCTACCACTTCAACGATCACGTCGCGCTGACGATGAGGGTCGGCTACCCGACCTTCTTCTCGATCGGCGTATCGTTCATGTGAGGGAGCCCCTCACTTCCGGAGCACGATCTCGCGCTCGCCCGCACCTCGCGGTGGCAGCTGCTCCAGGGGCAGCACCACCGCGAACGGCTCTCGACAGCCGCGTGGCCCGACGACGACCCGAAGCGGCGACGTGAGGTCGGCTGGGAAGAGGAACCACTCCGCGTCCTGCGCGCGCCGACCGCGATCCAGCTCGAGGGTCGCGTCGATGGCCTCGAGGCGTAGGACCTCGGCATCCCACCGGGCGAGGAGCCGCACCTCGGTCAACTGACACGGCGGCGGCACGGGATCGCTGACTTGATGCGGCTCCGAGTGCCACATCCCCGCTTCGTCTTGCCACTCGCCGTCGTGCTTGCGACACGCCGCAGCGAGACCCGACGTCGCCACGAGCGCGAGAAAGTCGCGGCGCCGGAGGATCCGGGCCCGCGGGCTCACTCCTTCGGGCCTTCGTTGTAGCCGCGCGGGCGGTACTTCGGGTCGACGCCGTTGTGCGTCGTCCCGTTGAGCGCCATGTCGTCCTGCAGGTAGTTGAGCCACGAGCCGGGGTGGGCCGCGCCCATCGTCGCGAGATCCTGCTTCACCGTCTCGAAGTAGCCCTCGTCCCAGATGCACTGGAGTCCGAGCGCGATCAGGTTCACGTCGTTCGGGCCCAGGTCGAAGCCGCGCTGGTAGTGCGGCCACGCCTCGGCCACGCGGTGCATGCGGCAGAGCGTGTCCCCGAGGTAGATGCTCGCCATCGGCCACTCCGGTGCGAGCTCGAGAGCGCGCGCGTTGGCGACGCGCCGCTCCTCCATGTTGCCACGCGCGCCCTGCATGACGGAGTAGTTGAGGTGCGCCTTCGCGCTGTTGGGGACGGCCTTGCGCGTCGCGTCCCAGAAGACCAAGTCGTCCGAGTAGTCGTTGGCGTGGCGCCGCGCGGAGAACGACTGGAAGCCCAGGAACGCCACCAGCAGCGCACTGATGACCCACACGCGCTTCGCGCGCTTCGCCAGATCGAACAGGGCCGCGAACCCGAGCGCGAGCAGCATGCTCGTCCCGATGACCGGGAAGTACCAGAAGCGCTCCGCGCGGACCGTCGGGAGCACGATCGGGATGTTCGACACCGGGAAGTAGCTGACGACGACCCACATGCACGCGAGCGCGATGATCGGCGCGCGGTAGTCGTGCGCCGGCTCGGGCCGATTCGGGATGACGGCGAGGCCCGGGTCGTCGCTCGCGAGCATCTCGCGCTCGACGCGGATGTTGCGCTTGCGATCGCGCAGGAGCGTGCGGATGGTCGCCCAGAGCGCGACGAGCGGGGGCCCGACGATCAGCACGCCGCCGAGGATGCTCTCCGGGAACACGAGCGACTTGGGGATCGGCTCTTGCGGCGCGGAGTAGTCGCCCGAGAGCGTCCACGGGAAGAGCACCTGCCCCACGCCCCGCGCGTACACGCGCAACGCACCGGCGATTCGGTACGAGGGCGATGCGTCGACGAGCGGGTTGTTGAGCGGATCCTTCGGGAGCCCGGGCTGCGCGTACCAGCGGAGCAGCGCATGGAAGAACTTGGTGCCGCTCCCCTTCCCCACGTCGGCCGCGGGTAAGAGCTCGGGCGGTGTGGTCGTGGGGAACATGCGTTTTCGCGCCTCGACGTAGAGGACGAACGCCCCCATCGTCGCGACCAGCGCGAGCAGCATGCGCAGGAGCCGCAGCGGCCGCTTCGGGTGATCGCGGTGCGCGAGCACGAGCGCGGCGAACGGAACGAGCGGCACGATGCAGAGCGCGCTCTCCTTGGAGTAGAGGCCGACGAGCGTCGCGAAGAAGAGCGCGATCGGCATGAGCGGGAGGCTCAACTGGAGCGACGAGAGCGCGAGGAGCGCGCCGAGCGTCCCGAGCACGTCGGCGAGACCGACGACGCCCGCGATCGCTTCGGTCAAGACCGCCGACGCGGTGAAGAGCGCGCCCGCGAGCCAGGCGGTCTTCCGATCCTTCGTCCAACGGAGGACGAGCATCACCATGAGCGCGCCGTTCAACCCGTGGAGCAGGACGTTGACCCAGTGGTGCAAGAACGGCGTCTGCTCGCGGGCGCCGAGCGCCCAGAGCAGGCGCCACACGAGATCGGGCAGCGGCCGGTAGGAGCCGATCGTGCGATCGGGCGTGAGGCCCCAGAAGTCGCGGTGGAACGCGTCGAGCCAGCCGATCTTGGACTTGGGGTCGGCGACGGCGCGGACGTAGGGGTTCGCGAGGAGCGCTTCCTGCTCGTCGAAGATGAAGTTCGTCTTGATCGGGTTGCGCGTGAACAGCGCCATCGCGAGGAAACACAGCGGCACCAGCGCGGTGCTCAGCGTCGGATCCTCGGCGAAGAAGTAGTCCCGGATGGTGGCCCAGACGCGCTGGTGGAAGCGCGCCTTCGGTGCCTCTTCTTCTTGCTTCGCTCCCTCGGGAGCGGTCTCGACCTTGCCCTCGTCCATGGTGCTGCGGGTCACTTCTTCTGAATGACGTCCCTGACGTGCGAAGGATCCCCCGCCGCGGCCGAGCCCGGCTCGGGGGTGCCATGCTCGGGGATGATCCACGTGTCGCCCCAGAGGTGGGCGCCGCCGTCGATGTACCAGGTCTCGCCGGTGACGAAATCCGCAGCGGGGCTCGCGAGATAGACGCAGAGCTCGGCGACCTCGTCGACCGTGCCCAGGCGCTTGGCGGGGGTGCGCTGGCGGCTCATCTCGACGAGCTCGGGCGGGTACTGGTCCACGCCGGTCGAGCGGATGATGCCGGGGGCGACCGCGTTGACCTGGATGTGGTGCTGGGCCCACTCGATCGCGAGGGTCTTCGTCATGTTCTCGACGCCCGCGCGCGCGGCGCCGGTGTGGACCATGCCCGGAAAGCCGCGCGCGATGTTGGCGATGACGTTCACGATCCGCCCGCGCTTCTTCGGGATGAAGACTTTGGACGCGACCTCGCGGGTCATGAAGAAGGTGCCGTTGAGGTTGTTGCGGATGACCGCTTCCCACCCGCGGGGCGAGAGGTCCTCGGCCGTGGTCGGGAATTGACCGCCGGCGTTGTTCACGAGGACGGTGGGCTCGCCGAGGTTCTTGCGGACGGCGTCGACAAAGGCGGTGACGTGCTCGATCTCGCGGATGTCGCACGGGTGGGTGAAGACCGTGTGCCCGAGCTTCTGGAACTCGGCCTTGGCGGCATCGAGCCGCTCCTGCTTCCGCCCGCCGATGGCGACCTTGGCGCCGAGCTCGGAGAGGATGCGCGCGATGGCGAAGCCGATGCCGCTACCGCCACCGGTGACGATCGCGACGTGGCCGTCGAAGAGGCCGGGGCGAAAAATGGAGGGCATCGGGGAGCGGTTGTAGCCGAACCCCAGGGCGACGCAAAGTGGGGTCAGGCGCGCGCGGGCTCACGGGCTCAGATAGAACGGCGCGCTGCACTCCGCGTTCGGACCCGTCCCGTTGAACTGGAGCGGCAGCGAGCTCGTGGTCTGCGCCCACATCTTCAGGTTGCCGTTCGGACACGCGCCCACGGCGCGGATCGTCGGCGGCGGTGCCGACGCGCAGAGGAGGCCGATCCAGAAGACCTCGCCCTTCGCGATCGTGATCGACTGATCGAGGACCACGGGGTTCCAGCCCACCTTCGGCGCCGGGATGATCCCCGCCGCCTTCAGCTGACTCGGCCCCGCGTCCCCCTGCGAGTAGACCCCGACCTGGAGCCCACCGCCCACGCCCTCGAGGTGAATCCACGCGCAACGCACCGTCCCCGACGCGGACGCCGTGTACCCGTAGGCGTCGATGGAGCCGATGCCGATGATGTCGGTGCCGGGGATCGTCGTGTCGTTCGCGCCGAGCACGAGCGGCCCACTGCAGGGGCCGCCGTCGCCGCCACCCTCCGCGACGGGAGCGTCCGCCGGTGCGTCCGTGACGAGCGCATCGCCGGGCTTCGCGTCCGCCGGTGCGTCGACGCTGGCGTCCACGCCGGACGCCACACCACCTTGGAGCGCATCCAGATCGGGCAGCACGCACGCACTCGCCGCAGCGACGCCGAACGAGACGAGAAAGATGCGCGCGCGGAGCCCCACGCTCTCAATTTACACCGCAGCCCCGAGCGTACCAAGCGCAGCGCGCCGTCACTTCAGGACGAACGGCGGCTTTTCCTTCGCGAGCTCCCGCGTCCACGCCGGCCCCTTGGCGATGAGCGGATCGAGCTTCGCCACCGGCACCGCCCAGAAGAGCGCGCAGGCGATCACGTCGCCGTCGGTCAGCGTCCCACCCGCCAGCCCCTCGAGCTTCGGCGGCGTCGGGCATTGCTTCTGCACGTACGCGACCGCCGCCGCGTCCTTCTTCGAGAACGTGCCATCCGGCAGCGAGTGCGCCGCGGTTCGGATGCTCGTCGCCGGCGACGTGCCCGGGCGACCCACGTCCGCGATCCGCGTCTTCCACGTGCGCAGGATCAGATCGGGACGCCCGTCTGCGTCGATGTCCTCCACCGCGTCGATCGGGAGGTCCGCCGCCGCCGGGAAGGGCGCGATCTTCCCGCCCTGCCACGCGAGGATCGAGCCCTCGCTCTGCTCCTCGGCGTCGGTGGAGCCGATGCGCGTCGTCACGAAGACCTCGGTCTCGCCGTCGCCGTCCCAGTCGAAGAACTTCGTGTCGCTGATCGCGATCGCGAAGCGCCCGCTCGCCTGGTTGTACTTGTAGAATGCACCTGCGTCCGCGCCGTCCTTCTTGAAGAGGAACAGGTTCGGGATCTCGGCGGTCTCGGCCCCGGCCGCGTCGATGCGGACCAAGTTCACGCGCCCGCCGAACGACGCGCACGAGTCGCCGTCGAGCTTCGGTGCAATCTCCTGGAGCGCATCCAAACGGAAGCCCCACGTGCTCTTCGCGGTGGTGACGCACCCGAGCCGATCCACGTCGGGCGGGACCACGCACGGCGAGGCCGCGCGGGCGGCGGCGATGACCTTCTCGCTCGCGTCGTGCATCGCTTGGCACGCTGGGCTGCGCGGAGGTCCCGCGTCCACCGGAGCCGCGTTCGCGGAAGCCACCGCGCTCGGCGGAGGCGCCGCCGAGGCCGAAGCGCTCGCGAGCGCCGACGATGCCGCGGCCGCGTCGCCCCCGTCCGCCCCGCCATCGGCGGTGGCGCTGCCACTCTCGAAGCACCCGCGGATGGTGCTGCCGCCCCACCAGATGAGCCCGATGATCACGATCACGATCGCGAAGCCCAGCGCGCGGTCGCGCGGTTTCGTCGCCATCAGCCTTCGCTCCTGCGCGTGGAGATCGCGCGCCGCGCGAGCTCGTCCGCGCGCTCGTTGAGTGGAATCCCGACGTGCCCGCGCACGTAGACGAAGCGCACCGCCCCGTGATCCTTCAGGAGGGTGCGGATCTCGGCGATGAGCTCACCGTTCGCCTTCGCCTTCCACCCCTTCGAGAGCACGCCAATCGCGTACTGGCTGTCGGTGTGCACGACGACCGGCACCTTGTGCGGGATCTTCGCGACCGCGCGCTGGATCGCGGTGAGCTCGGCGACGTTGTTCGTCGCTTCTCCGAGCCACGCGCAGCCCTCTTCGGTCTTGCCGTCGGGCGCGACGACGATCCAACCGCTCCCGGCGGGCCCCGGGTTCCCGGTACACGCGCCGTCGGTGTAGGCGGTCCACGCACCGGCGGGGACGGCGGCGATCTCGGTGCCGCTCGTCTTGCCCGCCTTCGCGCTCTTCGCGCTCTTCGCAGCGGCGGGCTTCGACTCCTTCGGCGCGACCGCTTCGCCCGGCACGCAGTGGTCGTCGGCGAAGAGGCGACCGTCGGGCAACGCCTCGAGGTTGCGCGCGCCCGCTTGGTACGCGCGCCCGTCGGTGGCCTTGTAGCGGATCTCGACGCGACCGCCGTTCTCGACGAAGGCGCCGTCGGCGTTCACGCGCGCGAGCACCTTCTGTCCACGGAGCATCGCCTCCCGCCAGGGCATGAGCGAGGCGATAGCACGATCGGCCACGGTGGAGGTAGGGCGCCGGCGCCTCCTCCTCAACTCTCCGGGTACGCGTACGTCACCGTCGCCTGCGCGTAGAGCTCACCGGACGCGCTCGCGATCCGCACGTCGACGACGGCGAGTCGGCGCCCCGCGCGAAGGAGCTCACCCTCGACCCGAAGCTCGCCCGCTCGCGGCCGGCGCAAGAAGCTCATCTGGAGCGACGTCGTCACGCTGCGCGCGGCGGCGTTCGGTGCGTCGACGGGCCCCGGACCACCCGCGCGCGCGACGAGCAAGAGGTACGCGGCGGTGTCCGCGAGCGCCATGAGCGTCGGCCCCGAGACCGTGTCGCCCGGACGCAGATGCTCGGGCTTCGAGGTGAACGTGAACGCGAGCCGATCGGCGGAAGCGTCGGTGATGCGGTAGGGCGCGACGTCGAGGTGCGGGAACGCGCGCGCGAGGAAGTCGAGGAGCTCGGAGAGCATGCCGCTCTGTCGTAGCGCAGAGCGCGTCCGATCGTGCGGATTTGCCCGAACGCGACCGGCGAAGCCTGGTTCAATCACCGCATGCCGTACCTCGCCCGCGCGCACGCGCTCGCCCTCGTCGTCCTCGCCCTCGTGTTCGCGCCGGCGCTGCTCGCCGCCGAGCCGCTCGATCGCAAGGACGTCCCCGATCCCCTGAAGCCTTGGACCGACTGGGCGCTCCGCGACTCGGCGTCGTCCTTGTGCCCGACGCTCCAGGGCCAGAAGGATGCCACCCGGTGCGTATGGCCTTCGCGCCTGGAGCTCTCGATCGACGAGAAGGGCGGCCGCTTCTCGCAGCGCTGGCACGTCGATGCTCCGGGTTGGGTCGCGCTCCCCGGCGACGCGAAGCGCTGGCCCCTCGACGTCAAGGTCGACGGCACGAGCGCGGTCGTCATCACGACCGCCGCCGCTCCGAGCGTGCGCCTCGCGCTCGGCGATCACGTCGTGACCGGAACGTTCGCGTGGGACTCGCCTCCCGAGTCGATCCACGTCCCGCCGGAGACCGGGCTCCTCGCGCTCACGCTGCGCGGCGCGGTGATCGCGGCGCCCAACCGTGACGCCTCGGGGAGCGTCTTCTTGCAGAAGACGACGAGCGCCGAAGAGGGCGAGAAGCTCGAGATCCTCGCCCACCGCAAGATCACGGACGACATCCCGCTCACGCTCACCACGCACCTCGAGCTCGACGTCGCGGGCAAGAGCCGCGAGGTGCTCCTCGGCAAGGCGCTCCCGCCCGGCTTCGTCCCGATGTCGCTCGTGAGCCAGCTCCCGGCGCGGCTCGAGCCCGACAGCCGGCTCCGCGTGCAGGTGCGGCCCGGTCGCTACAGCATCGAGCTCGTCGCGCGGAGCGAAGCGTTCGTGACGAAGCTCGCGCGACCGACGCCGGACGGCCCGTGGCGCGAAGGCGAAGAGGTCTGGACGTTCGAGGCCAAGCCCGACCTGCGCGTCGTCGAGGTGAAGGGCCCGCCTTCGATCGATCCGGCGCAGACGAGCCTCCCCGAGGCGTGGAAGAAGCTGCCCGCGTACCCGATGAAGGTCGGTGACGAGCTCACGCTCGAGGAGCGGCGCCGCGGCGACGCAGACCCGCCCCCGAACCAGCTCACGCTGCACCGCACGCTCTGGCTCGACTTCGACGGCGGCGGTTACACGATCTCCGACTCGCTGAGCGGCACGCTCAACCGCGACTCGCGGCTCGAGATGGATCCGCCGACCACGCTCGGCCGGGTGGCGATCGGCGGGCGCGATCAGTTCATCACGCACCTCGGGGATCCGGCGCACATGGGCGTCGAGGTTCGGCAGGGCTCGCTCTCGGTCACGGCCGACAGTCGCCTCGTCGGCAACGTCGCGAACATCCCCGCCGTCGGGTGGAAGCACGACTTCCATCAGGTGTCCGGCACGCTGCATCTCCCGCCGGGGTGGCGCTTGTTCCACGCGTCCGGCGTGGACGAGGTGCCGTCGACGTGGCTGCATCAGTGGTCGCTCCTCGAGATCTTCCTGGTCCTGATCGTCGCGCTCGCGATCGGTCGACTCCACGGCTGGCGTTGGGCCGGCGTCGCGCTCGTGATGCTCGCGCTCACGTTGCCGGAAGACGGCGCACCGAAGTGGAGCTGGCTCGCGGTCCTCGGGGCCGAGGCGCTCGTACGCGTCCTGCCGGAGGGCACGTTCCAGAAGATCGCTCGCTTCACGCGCGGCGGGCTCCTCGTGCTCGTGGGGCTGATCGCGATTCCGTTCCTCGTCCAGCACGTGCGCGAGGGGATGTATCCGGTCCTCGCCGACGACAGCATCACCGTCGGCAGCGGCGAGGCGGTCGACCAGACCGCGGGGGACTTCGAAGGCGGCTTCGGCACGCGCTCCAAGGGCGAGGAAGGCGCGATGGGCGCCACCGGCGGGAGCGACCTCAAGAACGACGCGCCGCCCCAGATCCAAGACAAGGAGCAGATGCAGCAGTCGCGTCTGATCCCGAGCGCGACCGCGACGTCGACCGCCGCTCCGATCCCCAGCGACTGGGGCCTCTCGGGGAGCAAACGCGGCGCGTCCTATCAGTTCAACACCGAGACCTACGATCCGAACGCGGTCGTGCAGACCGGACCGGGTCTCCCGAAGTGGACGTGGTCGACGATCCCGCTCACGTGGAGCGGGCCGGTCGCCGCGAGCCAGCGCCTCGAGCTGTGGCTCGTCCCGCCGAGCGCGAACTTCGCGCTCGCGTTCGTGCGGCTCCTTCTCCTGGTGCTCGTGCTCCTCCGCATGATCCCGCAGACCGCGCGCTTCTGGCCGAGCGGGTGGGGACCGGCGGCGCCTCCGAGCGCGGTAGCCAAGGTCGCCGCGCTCGCGCTCCTCGCCGGGCTCGCGCTCGCTCCGGGCGCCGCGCACGCCGAGGTCCCGAGCCAGGACGTGCTCAATCAGCTCCGCGATCGTCTGCTCGCGAAGCCGGAGTGCCTGCCGAGCTGCGCGGAGAGCGGGCGCCTTTCGTTGGACGTGACCGAGGGTGCGCTCCAAGGTCGCCTCGAGCTCGATGCGGCGGCGCAGACCGCGGTGCCGCTCCCCGGCAACGCGAGTCAGTGGCTCCCGGAGGACGTCGCGCTCGACGGACAGCCCGCGAAGGCGCTCCTCCGCACGAACGACGGAACGCTGTGGCTCGCCGTGGCTCCGGGTCCGCATCAGGTCACGTTCCAGGGACGTCTTCCCGAGCGCGACTCGGTCCAGCTCGCGCTTCCGCTCAAGCCTCATCGCGTCGAGGTCACGGCGAAGGCGTGGTCCGTCGCGGGCGTACACGAGGACGGGCTCGCCGACGACAATTTGCAGTTTACACGCACCTCGGGGACGAGCGGCGGAACGGCGCTCCAACCGGGCTCGCTCCCTGCCTTCGTCCGCGTGGAGCGGACGATCGCAGTCGGGCTCAATTGGCAGGTCGACACGCGCGTCGTTCGGCTCACGCCGCCCGGCACGGCGGTGGTGCTCGAGGTGCCGTTGCTGACCGGCGAGTCGGTGACCACGGCCGACGTGCGCGTCGTCTCGGGCAAGGCGCAGGTGAACATCGCGCCGAACGCGACCGAGATGGCGTGGCACTCGGTGCTCGAGCAGAAGTCGCCGCTCGAGCTGGTCGCGCCGAAGAACGTCACGTGGACCGAGGTCTGGCGCGTCGACGTCGGGCCGATCTGGCACGGCACCTTCTCGGGCATCCCAGCGGTCCACGTCCCCGGGAGCGAGAGTGGACCGCGCGTCCCCGAGTGGCGCCCGTGGCCCGGTGAGCGTGCGTCGGTCGAGCTGAGCCGGCCCGACGGCGTCGCCGGTCAGTCGCTCACCATCGACAGCTCGCGGCTCGACGTGAAGCCGGGCCTCCGCGCGACCGACGTGACGCTCACGCTCGTCATCCGCGCGAGCCGCGGCGCGACGCACGTCGTGACGCTGCCCGCGAGCGCGGAGCTCGAGTCGCTGACGGTCAACGGCGCGACGCAGCCGGTTCGACAGGAGGGCGGCAAGGTCACGCTCGCGATCGTCCCCGGCGCGCAGACGGTGGTGCTCACGTGGCGCGAGACGCCCGCGGTCGGCGTCGCCTACCACACGCCGACGGTGGATCTCGGGGCACCGAGCGTCAACGCGACCGTGAGCGTGGACCCGGGGTCGCGCTGGATCCTGTTCGTGTACGGTCCACGCGTCGGCCCGGCCGTTCTGTTCTGGAGCATGCTGCTCGTGCTCTTCGTGGTCGCGGCGCTGCTCGGCCGCATCAAGTGGACGCCGCTCCGCTTCGCGCAGTGGTCGCTGCTCGCGATCGGGCTCTCGCAGGTGCCGATCGTGGCGGGCGCCGTGTTCGCGGGCTGGCTCGTCGCGCTCGGTTGGCGCAAGGAGCGGCCGAACCTATCGCCGGGTGCGTTCGACACGCGGCAAGTGCTGCTGGTGCTCTGGACGTTCCTCGCGCTCGTGGTGCTGGCGGTGTCGATCCACCAGGGGCTGCTCGGGACGCCCGAGATGCAGGTGCGCGGCAACGGCTCGGGCTTCGGGAGCCTCTCCTGGTTCCAGGATCGGAGCGAGGCCGTGCTGCCGACGGCGTTCGTGCTCTCGGTGCCGATGCTCGCGTACCGGATCGCGATGCTGGCGTGGGCGCTCTGGGTCGCGCTCGCGCTGTTGAAGTGGCTGAAGTGGGGCTGGGGCGCGTTCGGCGAGGGTGGCTTCTGGAAGAGCGCCGCCCCGCGCGTGGCGCCGAGCGGAGGCGCGGTGCCGGGAGCGGGCTACGGCATGGCACCGGGCGCGGGGCCGATGCCGACGGGAGTGGCGCCGATGGGAGGGCCGATGGCGGGAGCGCCGAGTGCGTGGACAGCGCCGCCTGCGGACGTCGTGGAGGACGCGCCGACCGCGCCGCCTCCGCCGGTCGCGGGCGACGTACCGACGGTGGCACCGCCGGCCGCGGAGACGCCGCGACGGCCGATCGATCCGGAGGATCCGGAAGGCGACGGCTGATCGTCTCGCAGCGCCAGCCTCAGTAGTAACCCTCGACCAGCTTCGGGATGGAGTTGGCGCCCCACGTCACCAAGCGCCGGTCCTGGGTGTTGGCGTAGGAGACCGTCGGACCGCTGCTGACCCTCCAGAAGCTTCCGTTCGCTTGAGGCACGTTGACCGTAACGGGAGCCATGGCGAAGTGGGGAGCGAAAATCCCATCGCCGAGCCGGGCGTTCGTGCCGTCTCCGAAGCAGGCGAGGTTTCCATTGCTCACGCCACACCCTGCATCGAACTCGGCGAACTGCGCCCCCAGAACCTGCTCGCTGGAGCTCAAGGTGCCCCCGCTCCCCCACCACACGAGCACACCGCCGGAACGTTGGGCGAGGACCCACGTGGGACCGAGCGCGGTGCGCCAGACGGGAGCCGAAGTAGGGACGACGACGGGGGTGTTCGTCTGGCTGACCCCAGCAGCTCCAAACCTCTGAGTGCCGTGATCGTTCCCCCAACAGCGGAGCGTCCCGAAGTAGTCGGTCGCGCACGACATGTCGTCGTGGGCCGCAAACGGACCCCAGCTGTTGGGCTGAATCACCGGCGACGCCGAGGAAGTAGCCGTACCGTCTCCGAGCTGGCCCTCGTCGTTCGCGCCGAGGCATCCCCCGTGATAGCCCCAGGAGCAGACGTGATGGGCACCTGCGACCAAGGCGTTGTTGCTCTGCCATCCCAGGATCTGTTGGTTCGAGAAGCTCACTCCTCCGCCGATGTTGCCGTCGCACCAAATCATGCCGCCGGCGTAGGCGCACGTACCACCGGAATCGGTCTGGACGATCGAGCTGACGCTCGTCTGGGGGTGCAGGGCGAAGGTCGGGAGGATTTGATAGGCGCGCCCGGTCTCACTCACCAGTGTGACGTGAGTGCCGTCCGAGCTCGTCGCGATCGAATTCACGCGATCCGTGATTCGGTAGCGCACCGTGATGGTGTAGTTGCTCGTTCCTCCGCAGCTCGGCTCGAAAGCCGAGGAAGAGAGGTATCCAATGCGCTGTCCACCGATCAGATCGTAGGTTCCGGTGAGCGCCAACTGCACGAACGCCGTGCCCCCCGCGGGGACCAACGCGGGTGAGGGCGCCACGCTGAAGGCCCCCGTGTTCGGCGGAAAGTTCAGTTGCGCATCGATGTTTCCGTCGTTCTTGAACGCGAGCGGGAGGGACGTCGTCGAGCCCGCGCGTACGTCGCCGTAGTCGAGCGAGCTGGTGGGGTTCGAGAGCAGCGAGAGCTTCACGCCCTTGGCCGAGATGTGATTGCGAATTCGTCGGACCTCCTTCGACGCGCTCGTCGACAGCAGGAGGTCCGTCGCGTAGGCGTCGAACGTCATGTTCGCGTCGTTCGGGAACCCGAAGAACGACACGGTGAAGTCGAGCTTTCCCCCCGCGGGGATGGTGGCGAGCGTCGGCGCGATCCAGAAGCGCGACGACGATTCGCGATCGAACCGAACGTCGACGGGACGCGTGCTCGTGTTCTGGACGGTCAGTGTCTTCGCAGGCGGACCTCCCGAGCATTTGACGACTCCCCAGTCGAAGCTCGAGGGCGTCACTTGGATCACCGAGTCGACACCGCGCCCGGTCAGTGCGATGCCACCCCCTCCGCAAAGCACACCATCCGCGACCAACCGGAGCGTGGACGCTCGCGGCCCGAGCTCGCTCGGCGTGAAGCGCACCGACATGGTGCGCCGCTCCCCCGGCCCGATTCGAGCCTCGTCTGCGCCACCCGCCCAGGCCGCCGAGAAGTCGCCGCTCCCGGCGAAGCGGACGCTCGCCTCGGTCGCACCATCGTTCACCACGTCGACGGCAACCGCGCTCGTGGTCAGCCCCAGGTCCTGATCGCCGAAGTCGAGGTTCGTCGTCGCGAAGGACAGGCTGGTCGCGGTCGGTCCCATCTCGAGCGGCACGCGAGTGTCCGTGTCGCCAACCGAAAGCACCATGGCTCCTACGGCCGGCGGAGCGACGGTGCCAGCGATGGTCACGTCGAATGTCGAGTCCTTGCCTTCTTCGAGCTCTCCCTCGCTCGGTGACACCAAACCGAATCCGTCGGGCTCGATGCGCGCCTTGAAGTGCGCCGAGCCGCCGTGGTTCGCGATCGTCACGGTCGCATGGCGTGCGCCACAGGCATCGAAGTGAACGGCCGCCAGCTGCGTGCCGCCGGACGATACGTCGCATGCAGAGACGGTCAGTACGAGTGCCGAGAGCCCGTGGAACCAGCGCATGAGCCGACCTCAGAACGAGTGAAAGATGAAGTGCGCGTGCCAGGTGACGAAGTGGACCTCGCTGCGAGCGGGGTCGACCATCGTCGTCACGATGCGACCGGGATCGCTCGAGCTCGTCACGCGGAAGACCGCATCCACCGAACCGTCCAACGTCACGCGCGCCACCGCCGTCGTGGTGTTGTCGATCCGCAGAAGGGCCCAGACACGGTCGTGGACAGCGTCCCACGCGAGCGCGAGCGTCTCCGCCCAGGGCCCGCCGGGGGCGAAGAATCGCTGGACACAGCTGCGTGCAACCAAGTCGCAGACCACGGCGCCCCCCGCTGGGAGCATCAGCAACGTGAGGACGGCGTGATGCTCGGGAGCGTAAGCTGCGGGCCGGTCGTACGAGGGAAAGCTCGAGGTCCAAGGATCGCAACCCGTCCCATCGAGCGCACACTCCAAGTTGGGTTGCGGGGGCGGCGCGAAAGCGAACATCCGATCTTTCGCTGCGTCGGTCACCATTCCGCTCCAGCGGCCCTGCTTCGCCGACGTCCATGCCTGACACGAGAGATCGGACAGCTTGCAGCGGAACCCGCGACCGCCGACCCAGACGTACCCCTTCCCGTCGAGCGTCAACGGCGCCGTGGATGGGCTCGGGTCCCACAGGCCCGACGCGAACCGGGGGTCCGCGGCATCCAGCGTCTCACTGCTGAGGACCAGGCTGCTGGAGCCCGGCCAGACCACGACGATACGGCGCTCGATCGGGTCGAACACCGCCGCCGACGGGCGCTTGAAGGTCGTGGGAATCGACTCGACCTTGGAGCCATCCATCCGAAGGAGACCGTTGTCGTCGTAGGCATAGAGGCGGCCCAGGTCGTCGAATGTGGCGCTGTAGACTCCCGGGGTGGCTGGAATCGCCAGAACCCGCACGTACTCGTCACCCTCGGTCCACGTCGGCTGCGATCGCCTTCCGCCAAGAAGAGCGCGAACTCCCAGCTTCGCGCCCACCGGCGACTTCGCGTCGAGCTCGTAGGTGATGTCCCGCCCCGTCGCCGGGAGAGTCGCGATCGGTGCATCGATTCCCTCGAGCAGGATCTCGTACGCCGTCGCTGGGTTCTCGTCGGACGCCCGTACGACCCGAAGCATGCCGCGAACGTGCCCCCCATCCAGATCGACGTCAGTGAAGGCGACTTGGGGCGAGCTCGGCGCGGCGGCGCCCTCAGCGCCACCGTCGACGAGCTCGAGTGACGGCTCGACGCTCCCGCAAGCAACCAGGGCGCCCATCGCCAACCCAACTCCCGACGTCCGAATCACGCTGGAAGGCTAGCACGCCGGTCGGCGGCGACACCTGATGACGGGATTCTCTACTCTGGATTCGTCTTCTAGGGTCTACGCGTCCTCGGCACTCGGACGTCCTCACCCGTTCCGGCGATCCCTCAGCAGCGCCTCTCGCGCTTCCTCCAACGAACCGTACAGATTCGCCGCCTGCGTATGGAGCGTCGCGCTCGTGAGGATCCTCGTCCGGACGACTCCCGTCCCCCCGAACCGGTACGCGCGCTTCGCGTACGCGGCGAAGAGCTTCTGCCTCGTCTCGTCGTACGCCGCCATCGCCGCGGGGCGGATCACCATCTCCCCGAGGTCCACGATGATGTCCATCTTCTTCCCGAGGCGCCGCCGAAAGCCCGCGTCGACCTCCTTCGCCCACGCGGCCACGTCGGCCGCGTTCTCGATCGCCACCGCCTTGTGGTGGATGATCGCGCAGTCGAGCTCGTCGTCGAAGGTGAGGTCGATGAACTTCCCCATCGGTCCATGAATAGACGATCCGACCCTCGCCCGTCCGCAAAACGTCAGGGGAACTGCTTCGCGCCGCTCACCGTCGTGTCCGCGACCACGCCCCCCGCCAGCGTGTCCTCGAGCGTCGCTCCCCCCTGCCCGGTGAGGCGGACGTTCACCGCTCCCGTCCCCGCCCCGCTCGCATCGACGAAGTAGTTGTAATCTGCACGCGGAATCTCCGTCCACGCGCCGTTCTTCTTCAGCTCGAGCTTCGTGATCGGCACCTTGTGGTTCCGCACTTGAATCGCGGTCCACCACTGCGAGCTCCCATCCTTGAAGTGGTACTGCACCGGCCCGGTCACGTTGCACGCGACGACGGTCCACGTGATGTTCACGCGCCCCGCCGACACGTCCGCGATCTTCGCGAACGCCTCCTTGCTCAGGTCCAGGTGCCCCTTCTTGCACTCGGGGCACTGGTCGACGATCCGCACCGTGACCTCGCCCTTCGGCCCGACCACCTTCACGCACGAGCCGCACACGGCGCTGCCGGCGTACTCCTCCGCGTTCATCGCGGCCACGTCGAGATCGTTCGGCGAGGGGTCGAAGCCACAGTTTCCGGCGCCGGTCGCCGCGTAGTACGTCGCGATGCCGTTCTCGGGCTGGCCGAGCACCGGGGCCGGGCCAGTGTTGGTGCTCGTCGGCCCACCGTCGCTCGAGCCGCACGCGAGCGCGAGCAGCGCCCCCAGGGCGAGGACCGGAGCGCAGCGCTTCATGCCTTCGCGCTCTCCAAGAGCTCGCGCACCCGCTGGCGCAGACGATCGTCGAGCCCCGCTTCGCGCGCGAGCGCGCGCTCGAGACTGGCGACGCCTTCGGCGCGCTTCCCCTCGCGGAGGAGAATCTCGCCGTGCACGCCGAGCAACGTCGGGTGCTCCGGCAGCACGCCCAGCCCGAGCTCGGTGAGCACCACCGCATCGCGATGACGACCCTTGCCCGACAGCTCGAACGCGTGGAACCCGAGCAGCGTCGTGATCGGCTCGAACGACGCGATCGGCGCACCCACGAGGATGCCCGCCGCCTGCTCCGCACGGTGCCGCGCGCGCCCGGGATCGCCGAGCGCGAGCGCCTGCACCGTCTCCTTCGTGAGGCGGAGCGCGTCGTCCAGCGCCTCCTTCGACGAGCGCACCGCGTAGCCGCCCATGCGGCGCGGGACGATCGTCTGCGCGTAGTCGAACAACGCGAGGTCCACGCGCCCGGCGCGCTCGAGGATGGCGCGCTCCTCGGCCGGAGCGAACCGCCGCCACGCGTACGCTTGCCAGTCGAAGCGGAGGAACCACGCCTCGCGCGGGAAGAGGACCACGTTCGCCGAGACCGGTCGCCCCATCACGACCGTGCTGATCGTGTGGAGGCCCGGGCAGATCGCGAGGAAGCCATGGGGTCCCGGACCGAGACCATCCCCCAAGTCGCGGAAGCCCGCGGCCGGCTGCGTCGCGAGCTGGCCGCCGCACGCCGCTTGGTCGACCGCGGTCGAGGCCCAGTCGACGCTCCCGAGCACGAGCATGCACGCCGACGGACCCGTGCACGCGTACCACGTCTCGGAGACGCGCTCGTTGTGCTTCTGGTGCTCGTGCCACATCGCCGCGTGGTGCATGGCGGCGGCCTGTTCGTGGTCGCGCTGCTGCACGAGCAAAGAGCCGATGAGCCCGACGGGGATGAACATGCCTCTTCTACGATGGTAACCTGCCGGAGATGCCCCGTCCCCGTCCTGTCGTCCTCGTCATTCTCGACGGCTTCGGCGAGCGCGCCGAACGCGAAGACAACGCCGTCCGCCTCGCGAAAACCCCCGAGCTCGATGCACTTTTCGCCGCCCACCCCCACGGGCTCATCGGTACGAGCGGCCCCGACGTGGGGCTCCCCCCGGGTCAGATGGGCAACAGCGAGGTCGGGCACCTGAACTTCGGCGCCGGCCGGATCGCCATGATGGACATCGCCCGGATCGACAACGCGGTCTTCGACGGGTCCCTGGGCACGAACCCCGTCATCTCCGCGCGGATCGCCGAGGCCAAGGCCAGCGGCGGAAAGCTCCACCTCCTCGGTCTCGTGTCCGACGGCGGCGTCCACTCGATGCTCTCGCACCTGCTCGCCCTCGTCGACACTGCGCACGGCGCCGGCGTGCTTGTCGTGGTGCACGCGTTCCTCGACGGGCGGGACGTCCAACCCGGCACCGCCACCCGCTACGTCGCGGAGCTCGAGCGGCACCTCGCCGGCAAGGGCGTCATCGGCACCGTGAGCGGCCGCTACTGGGCGATGGATCGCGACAACCGTTGGGAGCGCGTCGAGAAGGCGTACCGCGCCATCGTCCACGGCGACGCTCCGCGCCAGCCGACCGCGCAAGTCGGGATCGAGGCGTCGTTCGCGGCCGGCAAGACGGACGAGTTCGTCGAACCCTTCGTCGTCGGCGACTATGCGGGCGTGAGCATCGGCAAGGACGCCGCGCAGCACTTCAACTTCCGCCCCGATCGCGCCCGCGAGCTCTCGCGCGCGCTCACGCAGGCCGCGTTCGACGGGTTCGCCCGCCCCGAGGCGCCGCCGTTCGCGGGTCGCTACGGCTGCATGACGACGTACGACGCTTCGCTCGCGCTTCCGGTCGCCTTCGTGCGCGAGACGTTCCCCGACATCTTCCCCGAGGTGATCGCGCGCGCCGGTCTCAAGCAGTTCCGGTGCGCGGAGACCGAGAAGTACGCGCACGTCACCTACTTCTTCAACGGCGGGCGCGAAGAGCCGTTCACCGGCGAAGAGCGGAAGATGATCCCGTCGCCGAAGGACGTCGCCACCTACGATCTCAAGCCGGAGATGAGCGCCCGCGCCGTGGGCGAGGCGACCGCCGCTGCGATCGAGTCGGGCGCCTACGACTTCGTGCTCGTCAACTTCGCCAACCCCGACATGGTCGGGCACACCGGCGTGCTGTCCGCCGCGATCGACGCCGTCGCCGCGACCGACGCCGAGGTCGGCCGCATCGTGCGCGCCGCCCGCGCGCGCGGCGGCGCCGTCTTCGTCACCGCGGACCACGGCAACTGCGAGCTCATGAAGGACCCCACCACCGGCCGCCCGCACACCGCCCACACGACGAACCCCGTCCCGCTCCTCTTCGTGGCCGAGGGCGACGCGACCGTGAAGATCGCGCCCGGCGGGCGCATCTGCGACGTGGCGCCGACCATGCTCGAGCTCCTGGGCATCGAGAAGCCGGCGGCGATGACCGGTCACTCTCTCTTCGTGCGATGACGCGAGCCGAGCGCTTCGACGACTACCGCGTCGTCTCCGAGCTGGGTCAGGGCAGCATCTCGATCGTGTACGAGGCCGAGCACGTCACGCTCGGCCGCCGCGTCGCGATCAAGACGCTGAAGCCCCAGATCCCGGTGTCGTCGAGCTTCGCAGCGCAGCTCGAGCGCGAGGCGCGCGTGCTCTCGGGGCTCTCGCACCCGAACATCGTGATGCTGATCGACTTCGTGAAGAACGACGCCGGGATGCACCTCGTCCTCGAGTACGTGGGCGGGCACTCCTTGGCCGAGGTCGTCTCGAAGAAGCACCGCCTGCGCGCGGAGACCGCCGTCGCGATCGCGCACGAGGTCGCCGCGGGCATCGCGCACGCGCACGAGCGCGGCGTCGTGCATCGCGACGTGAAGCCCGCGAACATCATCCTGACCAAGGCCGGCGAGGTGAAGATCGTCGACTTCAGCGTCGCCCACCGCGAACGGCTGCCCACCGCCGACGAACCGCTCGCGGAGCGCGAGCGCACCGCGTCGTTCGGGGGGACGCCTGCGTACATGGCGCCGGAGCAGATCCTCGGCGAGATGGTCGACGAGAAGAGCGACGTCTTCTCGCTCGGGATCGTGCTCTACCAGATGCTCGCCGCCGCGCGGCCGTTCGATCGCCCGGGGGACAAACCCGGCACCGCGCACGCGGGTCGCCGCCGCCCCGCGACGGCGCTCACCGAGTACGTGCCGGAGATCTCGCGCACGCTCGAGCGCATCGTCGCTCGCTGCATCGAGAAGAACCCCGCCGACCGGCCGACGATGGCGGGGCTCGAGCGCGAGCTCGCGGAGTTCCTCCGCAAGCGGAGCGCCGCGCCGATCCGCGAGCTGGTGAAGGGCGCGCTGGCCACGGTCCGACTGACCCCGGGCGACGTGTCGAAGAGCACGCTCCTCCGCGGACCGAACGCGCGGAGGCTCCTCGACTCGCCGTGGAGCTTCGGCGTCGCGACGCTCGTGCTCGGCGTGGGCTTCGGGCTGGTGCGCGTCACCGATCCGCAGGCGGCGGAGCCGAAGACCGAGATCGAAGGCACGCTCGAGCCGACGCAGCGTGGCTTCGTGCGCGTTCTCGCCACGCCGTGGGCCGAGGTCGCGATCGACGGCGTGAAGATCGACGCGACGCCGATCGCGCGCGCGATCCCGGTCGCGCCCGGGCTCCACTTCGTGACGTTCACGCACCCGGCGGCCAAGGCGGAGACACGCCGCATCATCGTCGAGCCGGGGAAGACGATCCTCCTCGACGTGACGATGGCGGTGGCAGCCTCCGACGCGACGCCGACGGCGAGCACGGCACCGACGGCGAGCGCGGCGCCCAAAGGAACAGCCGACGCCTCGACGCGCTGAGCTCTCAGGTCAGCGCGATCACGACCAGCACCTTCAAGTTGCCGAGCACGTGAGGGATCATCGAGGTGATCGTGGACCCGCTCCGCTGGCGGGCGAGCGCGAGCAGCACCCCGGCCGCGAGCACGTCGGCGAACCGAAAGACGTCACGCGGCGCGTGGGAGAGCGCGAACAAGAGCGCCGTGATGGCGATCGCACCGCCGCCCCCGACGCGCGTCGCGGCGAGCCGCGTCTGGAGGAACCCGCGCACGAAGAGCTCCTCGAACACGGAGGTCGCGACGAGCGCCAGCGCGAGGAGCCAGACCGGGCCGGTCCGAAACACGTCCCGCCACGCGGCCTCGACGAGCGGGCGCCCGAGCGCGTGGCCGACGACGTCGAACCCGGCGACGAGCAGCACGGCCGCCCCGAGCCAGAGCGCGACGGCACGCATGCGCGGTCGAACGAGGGCGAGCGACGACCGCGGCGCGAGGACGAGCAACACGAGCATCCCGGCGAGCGCCCCGCCGAGGATGCCGCACCCGACGAGGAGCCCATCGTGGCGAACGACCGGATCGGTGCTCTCGACGTCGGCGCCGGAGACGCGAGCGGCGGCGGCCATCGCCGCGAGCCGCGTGAGGGCCGCCGCGAGCACCACGCCGACACCGATGCCGATCGTCTTGCCGAGCCCCGCCCGCTCCACGTCTCCGACGCTACTCCGGGTCGAGCGGCTCGTCCCGATCCTCGTTCGTGGCGCCCATTAGCCTGCTAAAGAAGGGGCCATGACCGTGCGCCTCGCTCTCCTCGTCGCCGAGTT
Source organism: Polyangiaceae bacterium (assembly GCA_044224495.1). Classification (GTDB taxonomy): domain Bacteria; phylum Myxococcota_A; class Polyangia; order Polyangiales; family Polyangiaceae; genus JBGAKG01. The sequence continues at coordinate 106,617 of JBGAKG010000012.1, forward strand.
CAACCGCTCCATCGTGGACGTGATGGTGGCTTCGGCCGAGGACGAAGCGAAGAAGCACGGCGCCACGGTCGTCGCCACCGCGCGCGTGCCGGGGAGCTACGAGCTCCCGTTCGTCCTCGCGCGCGCGCTCGCGCGGCCCGACGTGGATGCGGCGATCGTGCTCGGCTACATCGAGCGCGGCGAGACGCTCCACGGCGAGGTGATGGGCCAGGTCGTTCACCAGAGCTTCGTCACCCTCTCGCTCCAGCATCGGAAGCCCGTCGGGATCGGCATCATCGGCCCGGGTGCGACCCTCGAGCAGGCCGAGGCGCGGCGGGACCCCTACGCGCGAGCGGCGGTTCGAGCCGCGCTCGCCGCCCAGCGGGCGCACGACGCCCTCTGAGGGGGCTCGGGGATCCACTTCGGGGATCCACCTCGTCCATCGCGCGTGACGTAAGTATCTGAAATCGCTGCATTCAGATTCTGGTATCCAATTTGCCTACATGTAGGCATGCGGTTCCTTCCTCTTGCGGCTCTGACCACCGGCTTCGCGCTCGCTCTCGCCCCGATCGTGGGGTGCTCGGTCGACGCGGGGAGCGACGAGCTCGACGGTCCGCTCGACAGCGTCCCCGATGCGCTCGGCGAGAACGCGCGCGGCCCGCTCGCGAGCGACGGCTCGTCGACCGAGGTCTGGGCCGTCACCAACGCCTGGACCGACACGCAGACGGCGGAGGCCAAGAAGGCGGGCATCGCCTGGGGCGCGAGCTCCGGTCTGACCTGGGAGCAGAAGTACGCCGCGTGGGTCGACGCGATGAAGCGCATCCCCGCCGCGAGCTGGGGCGACACGATCGAGCTCCCGACGCCGTTCGGCACGCGCACGCTGCCGGGACCGGCGCTCGAGTGCGCCGAGGTCGCGATGCTCCTCCGGATCACGTTCTCGTCCTGGTACCACCTGCCCTTCTTCCTGACCGGTTGGAACGCGAAGGCACGCGCACCGCTCTTCGCCGGGCACATGGGGTTCGTCGGGAGCGACGGGCGCGGCGCGGCGGGCTTCCCGAGCTTCAAGGTCGCCTACAAGGACTACGAGAAGTCGTGGAAGGACGGCGCCTCCTGGCCGACCGACGCGAAGCTCCGCACGATGCACCTCGGGAGCGACGACGCGAACTCGTTCCTCGGCGACGGCGCCGGTGCGGGCGCGTACTTCGACGAGCTCTTCTTGAACAAGCGCGTCGGCTACTTCGCGCGCCTGATGCTCCTCTACTTCGGCAGCGTGAACCTCGCCGACGAGGCGAACACGATGCAGATCGTCCCCGAGGCCACGTCGTCCGGCGACGTACTCCTCGAGCGCTGGCAGAAGCGCGGGATCGGTCACACGATCCCCGTGATCCACGTCGAGAGCACCGGCGGCGAGCACCTCGCGATCGACGTCGCCTCCGGCTCGATGCCGCGTCGCCAGCCGCGCTGGGACGGCCCAGAGCAGAGCAAGTGGTCCTTCACGAACCCGATGACGGGCGGCAAGGGTCAAGACTCCGAGGGCAACCCGTACGCGAAGCTCGGCGGCGGCATCCACCGCTTCCGCACCGCAGCGAAGTCGGGCGGTCGCTGGCTCAACGTCGTGAGCGCGGCGGACGCGAAGGTGCGGATCCTCCCGACCGACCTCGCCAAGATCGAGGCGCGCCCCGAGCGCTTCGCGGTCCTCCTCGCCGAGGGCTCGCCCGAAGAGCAGCGCGACGCGGCGCTCGCGCGGATCGCGGACGCGCGGCGCCACCTCCACGATCACCCGGCGAGCTGCTCGGCGCGCACCACGCGCGAGGACGCGTTCGCCAAGCTCTACGAGCTCGGGCGCAACGGGCTCGCGATGGACGAATCCGCAGTCGACGCGAAGTGGCGCACCCTCGAGGACTACGCGTTCGCGGAGCTCACCTACGAGAAGTCGAAGACGTGCTGCTGGAACACGACGACGCCCGCGATGGGCGAGCTCGTCCTCGCGTTCGCGAAGAAGGAGCAGGACGACGCGGTCGCGCAGAAGAAGTGCGTGCAGCCCACGGTGTTCGCCGCGAGCGGCGCGAGCACGACGAGCGATGGCTACGCGGCGTTCCGCGCGTTCGCGAAGGCGCAAGGTCGCGAAGCCGAGTGGCGCGCGTGGAGCGAAGACGAGCCGTGCGCCCAGCGCGCGGTCGCGAGCGACACGGTCGCTCCGCGCGGCGAGCGGGCGTACTGCAAGTAGCCGAGTTCCGCTAGCATGGCCGGATGAACCGGCTCCTCGCCGCGCTCGGCGCCCTCACCGCGGCGGTCCTCACCGCCTCCGACGCCGGCGCGTTCGTCCACATCGTGCGCCCGAGCGAGACGCTCGCGCAGATCGCGCAGCGCATGTACGGCGACCCCAAGAAGGAGCTCCTCATCGCGGACGCGAACGCCCTCGACGTGCAGGGTGGCTCCGTGATCGTCCCGGGCATGCGCCTCGAGATCCCCGCGTGCACCTACCACCGCGTGCTCGAGCGCGAGACGTGGCCGTCGATCGCGCGCGACGAGCTCGGTGACGCCACGCGCGCCGACGAGCTCGCCCGCATCAACGACGCCGTGCCCTGGATCGCACCTTCGCCCGAGCAAGAGGTGAAGATCCCCTACGTCCTCACCCACATCGCGGCCGAGAGCGAGACCACGTCGCGCCTCGCGTACCGCTACCTCGGCGACGCGAACAAGGGTTGGACGCTCGACGCGTTCAACGGGCGCAAGGAGTGGAAGCTCGTCCGCGGGGACGTCGTCCTCGTCCCGATCTCCACCGTGGACCTGACCGAGGTCGGCAAGCGCGAAGCGGCGCAGGCCGACGTACGCGCGCACTCGCAGGCAGCCGGTGCGTCGCTCGAGCTCCAGCGCAAGGTCGACGGAGAGCTCCCGCTCCTCCAAGGCGACGTCCGCGCGGGGCGCTGGGTGGAGGCGATCGCCCGCGGCGCGCGCCTGCTCGGCATGACCGATCTGAGCAAGGCCCAGCTCGCCACGATCCACCGCGCGATGCTCGAAGCCTACGTCGCGCTCGACGCCCACGGGCCCGCTCAAGCCGCGTGCGCGGAGTGGTTGAAGAACGAGCCGCGGCCCGTCCTGGATCCGATGATGGTGTCGCCCAAGATCCGCGCCGCGTGCCCGGCCACGCCCGAGCCTCCACGGGGCACGCGATGAGCCGCTCGCCGCGGACGAAGTTCGACTGTCCGCGCTGCGGTGCGCCCCTCCACGCCGAGGGCGACTCCGAGTTCGCCCACTGCTCCTACTGCCAAGAGGACGTGCACGTCCCGTGGTCCGTCGCCCCGCGCAAAGAGAAAGAGCGCGAGCGCGACTCTTCCCCACCCCCGAAGCGCCCGACGAGCGGCGGCGGCAGCGGTCCCGTGTTCGCGATCCTCGGCCTGGCGGCGGTCGCCGGCGCCTTCGCCTTCTACGAGGTCCACTACAAGCCGACCCACGGCGGAGGTGCAGGGGGCCCGAACGACGTCCCCGTCACCACCGCGCACGATGCCGCCGAGGACGTCGAGTGGGACGCCGCGAACGACCCACCCGTCATCACGCGGATGGGGAACGACGAAGATTTCGTCGGCGCGTTCTGGACGCAGGGCAAAGGCGAGTCGCGGAAGGACCACGCGATCTACGTCGGGTTCTTCGACGGTACCTCGCACGAGCGCGAGTGGTACGCGGGCCCCTTCGGGCGCGTCTCGCAGTCGAAGGGCGCGACCCACTTCGGCTTCTTCCAGGGCAACGTCCTCGTCACCGACTACCGCGGCACCGTCTACGCGTTCGATGCCGTCACCGGCAAGGAGCAGTTCTCCGCGAAGCTCCCCGACCGCGCGCGCTCGATCTGCGTGAATGGCGCCACGATCTGGATCGACGTCGTCGGGGATCGCGGCGTCTTCCTCGATCCCAAGTCGGGTGCGACGACGAGCTCGCCCGCGCGCCCCGCCGGGTGCCCGGCGCCGTCGCTCGCGCCCGCCTGCGAAGCGTTCCGCGGCCGGGCCGAGTGCAGCGCGCCCGACAAGCTGCCGCCCGTACCCGGGTTCAAGGCGGTGCGCGTCCTCTGGGACGGGGACGATGGCGTCGCCCTCGGTACGAGCGACTCCGGCAAGGTGCCCGTCCCGATGGCGGTCGGGATCGCGAAGGGCACGAACGCCGTCCGCTGGAAGGCGAACCTCCCCCCGGACTCGGTCACGAACTGGATCGCCGTCGCGCCCAGCGTCGGCGAGGTCTCCGGCGGTCGCGCCTACCTCCAGTACGAGCTCAAGGACACCAAGTGGCGCCTCGCCTGCCTCGACACCGCGACCGGCGCCCGCGTGTGGGACGTCGTCGTCCCGGGCTCGAAGCACGGCGACGAAGCACGCTCGCTCGTGCTCTCCAGCTCGCGGCTCTATCTGAGCCACGGGGACTGGCTCGACATCTTCGACATCAAGACGGGCGGTGCGCTCGGGGAGTTCGGGCGCTGACATGAGGTGGACCGCGCTCTTGCTGCTCGCCCTCCCGATCGCGGCCTCCGGCTGCGGCGACGACACCACGGCCACCCCCGACGCCGCGGCCGACGCCAGCCCCACCTCCGACGGAGCGAGCGACGTGACCACGACCGACGGCGCCCCCGCCGATGCCTCCCCCGACGCAACGCCTCCGCTCGCCCCGCTCTACGTCTTCGTCGGCTCGGGCGACGGCGCCATCCGCGCCTTCTCCGTCAACGAGACGAACGGCGCGCTCACCCTCGTCGCCACCGCGAACCCCGGCGGCAACCCCTCGTTCCTCGCGCTGATCCCCTCGCTCCGCCGCCTGTACGCCTGCGACGAAGCCAAGGACCAGGTCCGCGCCTTCACGTTCGATCCCAAATTGGGACAACTCACCGACCTCGGCACTCCGGTCGCATCGGGCGGCGGAGGCCCCACCCACGTCGGGCTCGATCCCTCCGGCAAGTGGCTCTTCGCCGCGAACTACGGCGGCGGTACCGCCTCGGTCTTCCCCATCGGAAGCAACGGCGCCCTCGCCGCCGCGAGCGACACGCAAGCGCCCGGCGCGATGGCCCACATGGCGATCGCGAACCCGAGCGGCGGCTACGTCTTCGTCCCCGCCCTCGGCGCCAACCTCGTCGCGCAGTACAAGCTCGATCCGAACACCGGCAAGCTCTCCGCCAACGGCACCGCGAGCCCGCCCGCCAACGCCGGCCCGCGCCACCTCGCCTTCCGCCCCGACGAGAAGTTCGCCTACGGCATCAACGAGAAGGCGAGCACGATGACGACCTACGCCTTCGACGCGAAGACGGGGAAGCTCACGCCCCAAGCCACCGTCACCACCCTGCCGAACGGGTTCTCGGGCCAGAACACGTGCGCCGAGGTCGTCGTCCACCCGAGCGGCGCATTCGTCTACGGCTCGAACCGCGGCGACGACAGCATCGTCACGTTCGCGAGCAACCCCGGCACCGGCGCGCTCACGCTCGTCGGGCACACCAAGACCGGCGGCAAGACGCCACGGAGCTTCGCGCTCGACCCGGCCGCCAAGCTGCTCTTCGCCGCGAACCAAGGGAGCGGCACGGTCAGCGCCTTCACGCTCGGCGGCGACGGCAAGCCGGTCGCGAGCGGCGCCCCCCAAGCGGTCGCGAGCCCGACGTTCGTCGGCGCGTGGCGCGTTCCTTGAGCGCGGCCTCCAAAGCCGAGTAACGTGAACGGGTGACCGAGCGAAAGCCCGACGACGCGCCGACCACCCCGAGAGATCGCGGGCGCCCGGCCATCGGCGAGGTCATCGACGGCAAGTACAAGCTCACCGGCCTGCTCGGCGAAGGCGGAACCGGGATCGTCTACGAGGCCGAGCACGAGGGAAAGAGCGTCGCGCTCAAGGTCATCCACGGGCACCTCCTCACCGACAAACAGATCCGCGGCCGCTTCGTGCGCGAGGCGAAGATCCTCCGCCGGCTCTCCGGCCCTCACCTGCTCCCCGTCCTCGAGTTCGGCGAGGTCGCCGATCCGAAGGAGCCCGGGTCGAGTCTCTTGTATCTGGCGCTCGAGAAGGTCGACGGCCGCGGCCTCGATCAGATCCTGCGCGAGGAGGGTCCGCCCCCGCTCCCGCGCGTCTTCGACTTCGCCCTCCAGATCACCGACGCGCTCGCGTCCGCGCACGGACAAGGCGTCATCCACCGCGACTTGAAGCCAGCGAACGTGCTCCTCGAGGGCGACACCAAGGTCGTCGTCGTCGACTTCGGCATGGCGAAGATCATGACCGGCGGCGGTACCGGCGGGACCACCGAGCTCACCGCGCACAACATGGTGTTCGGTACCCCCGAGTACATGGCGCCCGAGCAGGCGCGCGGCGACGAGCTGGACGCGCGCTGCGACGTCTACGCGGTCGGCATCATTCTCTACGAGCTGCTCACCGGCGCCGTGCCCTTCAAGGCGACGACCCCGCTCGGCGTTCTCACCGCCCAGCTCACCGCCGATCCGCCGCCCCCGCGCGAGAAGGCACCCGAGCGCGCGATCTCGGCGGCGCTGAACGCGGTGGTCCTCCACGCGCTCGCGAAGGATCCCGAGGCGCGCTACCCGTCGGCGGCGGCGCTCGCCGGTGCGCTCAAGAGCGCGCGCGACAAGCCGAACGACGTCGACGCCGTCGCGCCGTCGAACTTCGGGCGCCAATCGCTGATGCACGCCGCCACCGTCCCCGCGCCGGAGCCGAACGCGCCGTCGAAGCCGACGCCGGTTCCCGTGCGCACGTCGATCCGCACGCCGACGCCCGCCCCGGCCGCGCCGCGCCCCGCCTCGAAGGCGCTCTGGGTCGGGCTGTGGATCGCCGCGGTCGGGATCGGGATCGCGATCGGGGTGTGGCTCTCGCTCCGCTGAGAGCTCTCGTCACTTCGGCGTGAGCTTCATCACCGTGCCGCCGGTGCGGTTCGTCCAGTAGGCGGACGTGGCGTCGACGGTGACGTCGTACGGCTGGCCTTGCCCGGTCGCGAGCACGATCGGAGTGCCGTTGCACCCCGTCTTGGCGCACTTGAGGATCCGTCCGTCGCCCAGCGTCGAGAAGTAGACGTTGGTGGCATCGAGCGCGAGCCCACGTGGTCCGGCGACGCTCGTCACGAGCGGGGTCGGGTTCAGGCAGTTGGTCTTCGAGCAGCGCATCACCGAACCGCCCGTGTAGTTGGTCCAGAAGACGTCGGTGCCATCGACCGCGATCATCATCGGGTAGCCCTGCGACTTCGCCACCGAGTTCGGGTTGGTGCACGGGAGCGTGCAGCGCGCGATCTCGCCGCCCACCGTGTTGGCCCAGTAGATCGCCGTACCATCCGTCGTGATGCCGGTCGGCCCGTTCTGGTTGATCGCGACCGCGGTCGGCAGGTTCGTGCATCCGTTGATCCCACAGCTCGCCACCGAACCCCCGGGCGACCCGTTCGACGTGAAGTAGACGACGCCGTTGCTCGTCGTGATCCCGAGCGGAACCGGCGCCGCGGCCACGAGCCCGAGGACCGAGCCGCTCTTCGTCGACCGTGTGACCTGACCTTGGCCGGTGAAGTTCGTGAAGTACAGGTACGTCCCATCGATCGCGAGCTCGAACGCGCCCGGCTGATTCAGCGCGAGCTTCGTCGGCGACGGGCATCCGCCGAGCGCGCACTTCATGATCCCGCCGGAGGCCGAGTTGTCCGAGTTCGCCCAGTAGATGTCGGTCGCATCGACCTGGATGCCGACCGGAGAGAGCTGGCCCGTCGCGATCGGCGTGAGGACGGAGCCGGCGTCGATCACGGCCCCGTCCTTCGAAGCGTCCACCAAGCCCCCGTCCACGACTGCGGCGTCGACTGCAGCGTCGGGAGCCCCTGCGTCGGTGGTGAGCCCGCAGACACCCGCCGAACAGCTGACGATGGACGGAACGCACGCGCCGGCGGAGCACGTCGTCGTCGGGTCGTCGCAGGTCACGCCGGCGCACTGCGTCTCGAGCAGGATCGGGAGCGAGAGCTTCGTGTGATCGACGAAGCGCAGCGTTCGCCGCGCGACGATGCACTTCGGATCGCCACGCGTGCAACCGGCGGGGTCCTTGCCCAGGCCACCCGTGACGACGATCTCGACGGCGTCCCCGCTCCCACTGGGGACGACGGCGAGCGTGCCGATGTGCGTTCCGTCCGTGCAGCCCGGCTGCGTCGCGGAGATGTCGCGAGCCGCCCCCGGTGCACCGACCGCGATCGCCGTCTGCGAGAGCGAGCCACACGCGTTCGACGAGAGATCGAGCATGATCTCGGTGGGCTCGCGACACGCCGACGGGGCTGCCACCATCGCGGCGACGATCCCCGCGCCGAGACCGAAGCGATGCCACGCCGGACGCATCGTCCCAACGTATCAGGTCACTTGAGCTTCGCGAGCTCCGCGTCGGCCGGGAACACCTTCTTCACCAGCGCGACGAAGGCGGCGCGGCCCGGATCGAAGTGGGTGGCGCCCACGACGCGCGGCTTCGTGCCCTCGCCCCCGTGCACCACGAACATCGCCATGCAGGTGAAGTCGAGCACGAGCTCGGCGGGTTCTTCGTGCGTCGGGATCGTGCTCGCCGGCCGCCGCACGAGCCGGAACCCGACCAACGTCTTCATCGCGCAGCGCTTCTCGATCTGGTCGTCGTAGCTCTTCGCATCGCGCAGGAGCGCGACGAGCGACGCGAGATCGGCCGGATCGACGGGGTGCTCGCTCCCCGGGCGAACGGGCATCGCGGCGATGGCGGTCGGCGACGCCGGAGCGGTGCCGTCCCACTTCGGAGGGATCGCGTCGATCCGCGCCGCGGTCGCGCTCACGAGCTCCTGCGTCACGCCGACGCGATCGTGATCGGCCAGCTCGCGCGGGAGGTCGAAGGGCGGACCGGTCAGCTCCGCGCCGCCGTCGCACAGCTTCACGACCCACCGAAAGCGCCCGCCCAGGTAGGCGTTGGCGCGGCAGGTGCCGTTGCACTGGGAGCTGCAGCTCATCCCACTCCAGCGCACCGGGTGGAAGACCGTGTGCGGCGGGATGGTGACGCAGGCGCCGGGAGTGTCGGTGCAGCTCTCGACGAGGCGAAGGCCATGGTTGGGGATGCCCTCGAGATCGAGACCCTCGACCTTGGTCCAGACCCCGGCGCTCGAGGGCTCCTCGATCACCGGCGTGGTCACCAGGCGGACGGGCGTGTCCCCGGTGTTCTCGATCGCGAGCGTGCCCGGGAACACATTCGTCAATCCAATCGCGGGGATCGCCGCGGCGGGCGTGGCCGCGCTGGCGCTGGGAGCAAGCGCTCCGGGGGCCGCGTCCGCCGCCGAAGAACCCGAGGCGGGCGCGCCGAGCCCGTCGGTCGCGGGGCTGCTCCGTTGGCAGGCGACGGCGACGACGAGGCCCACCGCGACGAGAGGAAAGCGCGCTCGGCTCATGGTTCACCTGCTACGGCCGGAGGTGGCCGCAGGATCTGGGCCGACTCAGGTCGCTTTGACGACGAAGCTCTTGCAGTTCCCGTTCGGGTTGATCGGGCCCTTGAGGAGCGTGCACGAGCCGCACGCGTCGGGCGCACCGGCTTTGTAGAAGTTGCACTTCGTACACTGCTTCGCGGGGTCGGTGCCCTTGTCGACGTATCCCAAATTGGTACGCATGTTCACTTCGTCGGGGGTGAGGCCGGTCGTGTCGGTGCAGGCGAGCGCCTTCGCACCGTCGCCCCCGCCCTTGCACCCCGTGGCGAGCCATGCCGGCGCGACGGCGGCGGCGGCGAAGATGGCGAGGTGGCGGACGGCATCACGACGACCGAGCTCTTGGGGCTTCTTCATCGGTTCATTCTCCTTCAGGGGGCTTCATCCTGCTCCCGCTCCCAGGCGGGAGGCACGCGAAAAGGAACGCTCGGCCATGCAATCGCTGCACTCCCGAGCACGAGCTCTTCCGTGCTGCGCGGCGCATCGTCCGGAACGAGCCCGCCCGCGCGCGCGAGCACGCCGAGCACGGACCGGGGCGCGACGCCTCGCTCGCGGAGCTCGCGAACACTGCGCGCGCGCGTGCGCTTCGCGAGCCTCTTTCCGCTCGAGTCGACGACGAGCGGCAAGTGCGCATGGCGAGGCACATGGGGGGACCGCAGCACCTCGAGCAGATAGAGCTGGCGCAGGGTGGACGACAAGAGGTCGGCGCCCCGAATCACGAGATCGATCGCCTGCGCCGCGTCGTCGACGGCGACGGCGAGCTGGTACGAGAAGACGCCGTCGCCACGGCGCAGGACGAAGTCGCCGACGTCGCGTTCGAGGTCTTGGACCACCTTCCCACACGCCACGTCGTCGTAGCTGCGCTCGCCCGTGGGAACTCGAAGGCGGAGCGCCGGATCGCGCTTCATCGCGCGGGCGGGATCCTTCGTGCGACACGTGCCGGGGTAGCGGATCTCGTCGCCCTCGTGCGGAGCGCTCGCGACGCGCCAGATCTCCGCGCGCGAACAATCGCAGGGGTAGACCAACCCGCGTGCGCGGAGCTGGTCGATTGCCGCGGCGTACGCGGTCGTGCGCTCGCTCTGATGCACGACGGGCTCGTCGCTCTCGAGCCCGAGCCACGCGAGATCTTCGAGGACCCGCTCCGCGGAGCCCCGAACCACACGTGGGGGATCGAGATCCTCGACGCGAACGACGAATGCGCCGCCGGAGCGTCGAGCGAGCGCCCACGACACGAGCGCGACGAGCGCGCCACCGAGGTGGAGATCACCCGTCGGCGAAGGTGCGAAGCGCGTACGCACGCTCCGAGCTCCCCCGCTCCGCCGTCAGTGGACTTCGCCGGCCGCCGGAGCGGCGCCAGCACCGCCGTCGCCCGCGGGGGCAGGCGCTGCGGACGCGGACGCTGCCGCGCTCGCCGCCTCGGCCGCGGCCTTCGCTTCGGCGTCGGCGGAGGGGTTCCACGCGAGCCACCAGATCCCCGCGAGCAGGAACAGCGCGGCGCCGAGCGCCGGCAGCCAGAGCGGCGACTTCGGCTCGTCTTGAGCGGTGGAATCGTGGGAGTCGGCCATCCGGGGCCGCATTTGGTCCGCCACGGTCGCTCCTGTCAAGGGATGCTATGCTCCGGTCGTGCGAATCCGGCCCCTCTCCCGCCTCGGGCTCGCGGTCATTCTGGGGCCTGCGCTCGCGCTCGCCGTGATCGCCCCCGCCGCGTCCGCGCAGGCGGATGGGCCGCCACCGTTGCCGGATCCGTCGGGGATCGATTGGCGCCGCGGTCTGGTCCAGATCGAGCTGAACGGGCGAGTCGTGGCGCTCGGAGCGGTCCTCGCCGGCGACGGTCGGATCGTGACGGCCTTGTCGCCGATGGGCGCGGTGGAGCTCGTGGACGTCCGCTATCCGGACGGGCACACGGTGAAGGGGAAGATCGGCCACAAGGACGTGCCGAACGATCTCGCGCTCCTCGTGCCGCAAGCGGGGCGCTGGCTCGAGGGGTACTCGGCGAGCGAGCAGGATCCGCTCGCGGTCGAGCTCCACGTCTTCGCGCCGGGGCCCGGAAACCACGCGCTCGTGAGCACGGCGCGGGCGCGCGGGCGCATCGACGCGCGGGCGAAAGATGGAACCTTCCTCGGAGCGTTCGTCGACGTCGACGTGAAGAACAGCATGCCGGGCATGCCCTTGCTCGATCCGAGCGGGCACGCGGTCGGCGTCGTGGTGCACGCCTGCCGCGCCGAGGAGATCCCTGCAAACTGCAACCCTGCGAACATGGTCGCGCCGGTCGCGGTGCTGCGCTCCTTCCTCGTGCGCACGCCCGCGAACGCCGTGCCGCCCTCGCCGTTCCTCGGGATCAACGGCGCGCCGGACGAGATCAACGGCACCAAGGGCGTGCGCGTGGTGGCCGTCGCTCCCCACTCGAACGCCGAGAAGGTGGGCCTCAAGCCGAGCGCCGACATGATCGTCGCCGCCGACGGTCAGCCCGTGGATTCGCCGGAGCGGCTGGCCGAGATCATCGCGCGTCACGCGGTCGGGGAGACGGTGAAGCTCAACGTGTTCGCGGCCGGGAAGTACCGCGAAGTGAGCCTGGTCCTCCAAGCCGCACCGTGAACCTCACCCGGCGAGCAGCCGGCGCCCCCACGACTCGAACCAGAGCAAGCGATCGAGGACCTGCGGCGCGTCGAGGACGGCGAGGTCGTGGCCGCGCGCCAGCTCGATGAGCGCGGGCTCGGCGCGAGCGACCTCGCTCGCGAACCAGTCCATCATGGGGAGGAAGTGCTCGGGACCGGCGGCAGGGGCGTCCGCGGTAGTCGGCATCGGGACCGCGTCGAGCGCCCACGCGATGGCGGCGTCGTCCATGAGGGGCACGAGCTGCGGAACCAGGAGCGCGAGCACCTTGGTCACCGCGACGAGGGTCGCGCCGGGCGCGGTGGCGAGCGCGGTCACGTCGGCGAGGAGCCGGGTTCGGGTCTCCGGCTCCAGCTTGGACCACTCGTCGAGCGAGGTGTCGAAGCGGAGGACCTCGAAAACCCGGCGCCAGGAGTCCTCCATCACGGTCCACTGGACGAACGTGCGGGAGGTCGCCTTGGCGTTGACCATCCAGCTCGTGGGGAAAGCCGCCGGGAGAAGTTGAAGGGGGTCGGAACCTTCCGCCTGGAGCGTACGAAACAGGTGGGCGGCCCGGTCCCAGCCGAAGGCGCCGGGCAGGACCCCGCGTTTCTTGAGCGATTCGGCCCCTTCCACGAGGTCGACCGGCTGAAATTCCCCTGCGATCTTTCTTCGGATCGTGACCGTAGCCATCGAGGCACCCTCTCGTGGTAGTGTGCTGTTTTCGAGAGGGTAGCGAGAGTGGCTCTGCGAATCGAGGTCGCCGGCGAGACGAACGTCGGGATGAAGCGCCAGCACAACGAGGACAATTTTTCCATCCTCGAAGACGCGGGCCTCTACATCGTCGCCGATGGAATGGGCGGTCACGCCTCGGGCGAGGTCGCGAGCAAGATGGCCGTGGACTCGCTCCGCGAGTTCTTTGCCGCCACTGCGCAAGATCCCGAGCGGACCTGGCCGTACAAGATGGACCGGTCGAAAGGTTACGAGGAGAACCGGCTCATCACCGGCATCAAGCTCGCGAACCTTCGCATCTACGAGAGCGCGCAGCGCGATCCGCGTCAGCGCGGCATGGGCACGACGATCGTGACGATGTTCGCGGTCGAGGACGGCGTCTACGTCGCGCACGTCGGTGACAGCCGCGTCTACCGCTTGCGGGACGGCAAGCTCGAGCAGATGACCGAGGACCACTCGCTGCTCAACGACTACATCAAGATGAAGCGGCTCACGCCCGAGGAGATCGCGAACTTCCCGCACAAGAACGTCATCGTTCGTGCGCTCGGGATGAAGGACACCGTGAAGGTGGACACGCGCTACGAGCAGCCGCGCGCGGGGGACACCTATCTCCTCTGCTCCGACGGGCTCTCGGGCCCCGTGAGCGACGACGAGATGCTCGAGATCGTCAGCGGCACCGGCGACCTGAAGGGCGCGGCGGCGAAGCTGATCGAGCGCGCGAACCAGAACGGCGGGCCGGACAACATCACCGTCGTCCTGGCCCGCTGGCTGAGCTGAAGAGCCGCCGTCTCGGCAGCGGCTCTCCGCGCACCCGACGCCGACGCGTCAGTTGCCGGCCATCGCGATGTACGTGTTGCGGCGCGTCCCAAGTTGGGACGTGATGAGGAACGTCATCGACTTCGACTGGCTCGTGATCGCCGTCTTCGCGGTGATCGTGAGGTTCAGGACGTCGCCGTTCTTGCCCGTGTTCTTGTCGAGCGTGAACGTCATCGGCGAGTTGGTCGTCCCACCGCCGCGCGAGAAGCCTTGGACGCTGACGGTCCACGGCCCGCTGGTCGGCGCGTCGCTGTAGAGCGCGAGCGGGATCGTCCGCGACTCGCCGACGGGGACCTTCACTCCCTTCGTCGTCACGTTCGCGCGCGTGAGGATCTTGTCCGACATGGTCGGGACCACGTTGAAGTACGCCTCGCCCTCGTTCTGGGGCGCGCAGGGATCGTGGCCCGCCTTCGCGTTCTCGTTGGACCAGTTCTTCTGCACGACCCAGCCGATGTCCGCCGGCTTGTAGACCGACGTCGAGAACTGGGCGCAGAGGTCACCGACCTCGCCGCCGCCCAAGAAGAGCGACCACGCGAGGTGATCGCGGTCGACCTGCGTGTACTTCGGATCGTCGAACGGGAACGGATCGGTCGCCGCCTCGGACAGCTCGTGGCTCGTGACCTCGGTGACGACGTCCACCGCGCTCGAGTTGCCGAACGACTTGCACTCCGGGATGACCGCGTACGCGACGAGCTTGCCCTGGATCGTCACGTTGCCGTGATAGCCGCCGAAGCTCTGGCAGCTCTGCGCGCCCTGGAGCGAGATGACGGTCGAAGCCGGGTAGAACAGCGTGTAGATGCTGTTCGGATCGGGCGTGTTGCCGAACTCGGGGTGCGTCCCGTCGAAGCGCGAGACCACCCACGCCTGGATCTGATCGTCGGTGATGTTGCCGATGTCCGTCGGAGCAATCTGCTCCGGCGCGAGCGTGACCGCCGGCGCCGCCGCGATCTGGCCGACGCCGTACTCGGAGAGCGCTGCCCAGTACTTGCTCGGGCCGATCTTCTTCACGAAGTCGAGCACCTCGGTCGGGTAGTCGAAGCCCGGGAAGAACACGGGCGTCACGCTCGGCGTCGCGAGGACGGGGCCGCCGGAGTCCACCACGCGCGGGAGGTCCGGGGTGACGGCCGGGAACGGGAGATCCGGCGTCGCGTCGGGGGTCGCGTCCGTGCCGCCGTCGTCGGTCGGCGTGGGGGTCGGCGAATCGCTGACGCTGCCGCCACAGGCGAGGACGAAAGAGCCGAGAAGACCGATGTACAATGCACGCATATCCGCACCTCTCCCGTGGACCGCCGAAACGAAAGGACGCGGGAGCCTACCGAAAGGCGGAGACATTGCACGGACTTGCGTTGGCCACGGAATTTTCCGGGTGAACCGGCGCAGGTGGGTTCTCTGAGCTAAGCTCCGGCCCTAAACGTCATGCGTCAGCCTCGGAGCGGCGCGACGTCTGGTTCTTCCATGCCCCCACATCGATCGGGCCCCCTCGCCTACACTGCCTTCCGCGCGATCTGGATCGCCTCGATCTTCTCGTACGTCGGCACGTGGCTCCAGGACGTGGGCGAGAGCTGGTTGATGCTGTCGATGACGTCGAGCCCACTCCTGGTCTCGATGCTGACGACGAGCTTCACGGTCCCGTACATGGCGCTGACCCTTCCGGTCGGTGTCCTCGCGGACCGCGTGGACAGGCGCCGCTTGCTGCTCGCTTCGCAGCTCGTGATGGCGGGTGTGGCGCTCGCGCTTGCGATTCCGACGGCGCTCCACCGGACGTCTCCCGTGGGGCTGCTCGTGGCGTCGAGTGCGCTCGCGGTCGGTTCGGTGCTCGGCGCGCCCGCGTGGGAGACGCTCGTGCCCGAGCTGGTCCCGCGCGAGCAGACGGCCGAGGCGGTGACGCTCAACTCGATCGCCTTCAACATCGCGCGCGCGTCGGGTCCTGCGCTCGGGGGTCTGATCCTCGGGCTCTCGGGGCCCGCGGCGACGTTCCTCCTGAACTCGGCGAGCTTCCTCGCCGTGGCGTGGGTGCTCGCGCGCTACCCGGCGATCCGGCACGCGTCCGAGCTCCCGCGCGAGGTGCCGGAGGAGGTGCGCGGCGCGGGGTTGCGCGAGTCCTTCGTGGCCCCGCTCCGGTTCGTGGTGCGGTCGGCGCGTCTGCGCGCGGTGTTCCTCGCGCTCGCGATCTTCTGCATCCCGACGGCGGCGATCATGTCGATCCTGCCCGCGTTCGCGAAGCACGAGCTCCACGCGAGTGCGACCGGCTATGGCGCGATCCTCTGCGCGATGGGCTCCGGCGCGATCACGTTCGGCGTGTTCGCGAAGCGGATCCGGCGCGCGGTGGGACCCCGCGTCCTGGTGCCGACGCTCGTCGTCATCTACTCGTTCGCGATGACGGGGATCAGCCGCACGCACTCGGTGGCGGTGGCTGCGCTCCTCTACTTCCCGGTGGGCGTGGCGTGGCTGGGGACCTTCTCCACCTTGAAGGCCATCTGCCAGCTCCTCTCACCGGCGTGGGTGAAGTCGCGCGTGAGCGCGACGTACCAGCTCGTGTTCATGTTCGTGTGGACGCTGGGTGCCGCCGCGGGCGGAAACCTCGCGGAGCACACGAGCGAGCGCACGACGGTGACGGTGGGCGCGCTCGCCACGTTCGTGGCGGCCTTCTTGATCGCGCGCCAGCGCCTCCCCTCTTCGGAGGCGGAGGTCATCGCGACCCACACGCCGCTCCCCACCCCAGCAGAGTGACGGTGCTGCTCGGCGCGTCGCTTCCCCGCGCGCCGAGCGAGCCGCTACTCTGGCGGGAATGGGTGACGTGAGCGTCCTCTCCCCCGGACAGCTCGTCGGGGGGCGGTACCGCGTGGGCGAGCTCGTGGGAGCGGGCGCGATGGGCGCCGTCTATCGCGCGCTCCACGAGCGACTGCAGCGCGAGATTGCGCTCAAGGTGCTCGCGCTCGCGCCCAGCCCGGATGCCGTGGCCCGCTTCGAAGAGGAGGGGGTCACGCTCGCGCGGCTCCGCGACGCGGCCATCGTCGAGGTCTTCGACGCCGGCGTCGACGGCGAGCTCGCGTGGATCGCGATGGAGCTCCTGCGCGGAGAGACGCTCGGTGACGCGATCCTCCGCTGCGGCAGGCTCGCCGCGCTCGAGGTCTCCACGATCGGCGCCGCCGTCTGCGGCGGGCTGGACGCTGCGCACCGCGCCGGCGTCGTTCACCGCGACCTCAAGCCGCACAACGTCTTCCTCGTCACGACCGCGACCGGCGCGGTGCAACCGAAGATCCTCGACTTCGGCGTGGCGAGCGTCGCCCGCACCGAAGTGGAGCCACCCAAGGGACGGCGCCGCACCGATCCGGGCACGGTCGTCGGCACGCCGCTCTACCTCGCGCCCGAGCAGATGACGGGGGCCCGGCGACGGTGCGCTCGGATCTCTGGTCGCTCGGGGTCACGCTCTTCGAGGCGCTCACCGGGCGGCCCCCGTTCGCGGCGCGCACGTTCTCGGAGCTCGTGAACAAGCTGCTCGCGGACGCACCGCCCGATCCGCGCGAGCTCGTCCCCGACGCCCCCCAGTGGCTGTGCGCTGCGATCGCCTCGTGCCTGCGCCGCGATCCGAAGGATCGCCCGGAGAGCGCCGCTGCGCTCCGCGCCGTGCTGCTCCGCGGGGGCGCGGAGTTCGGGCCGCTGTCGCAGCGCGCGCTCGCCCCGACGATGCCACCACCACCGATGCCGGCCTCCGTTCGCGCGACCGGTCCACGCACGAACCTCCCCGAGGAGGACGACGGCTTCGTCGGGCGCGACGCCGAGCTCGCCGCGCTGGGCGACTTGCTCGAGCGCGAGCGCTTCGTCACGCTCCTCGGCCCCGGCGGCACGGGGAAGACGCGCCTCGCGCTCCGGGCCGCGCGCGGGCTCCGCGAAGCGGACGAAGGCGGCGTGTGGTTCTGCGATCTCTCGAGTGCGCGGACGGCCCCCGAGCTCGTCGAGACCGTCGCCCGCGCGCTCCGGGTGCCGGCGATCGATCCGGGCGTGTCTCCGGAGCGACGCGTGGCGCGCGCGCTCGCGGCGCGCGGCGCGTGCGCGCTCGTCCTCGACAACTTCGAGCAGCTCCTCGAGCACGCCAACGTCGTCGCCGGTTGGCTCGCCGCGGCGCCGGCGCTGCGCGTCGTCGTGACGTCGCGCGCCGCGCTCCGGGTCCAAGGCGAGCACGTCGTCGAGGTCGACCCGCTCGGCGAGGACGATGGGATGCTCCTCTTCGCGACGTGCGCGGCAGCGGCGGGTGCGCCGATCCGGGGCGAAGACGCGGCTGCCGTCCGCGACGTCGTCCGGCGGCTCGAGGGGATCCCGCTCGCGATCGAGCTCGC
Source organism: Polyangiaceae bacterium (assembly GCA_044224495.1). Lineage (GTDB taxonomy): Bacteria > Myxococcota_A > Polyangia > Polyangiales > Polyangiaceae > JBGAKG01. The sequence goes on from JBGAKG010000012.1 coordinate 124,476, forward strand.
CGCGGCGCGCCTGCGCACGCTCTCCCTCGCGCAGCTCGCCGAGCGACTCGGCGATCGGCTCCGCCTCCTCACGAGCGTGCGGCGCGACGCACCACCGCGGCAGGCAACGCTCCGCGGCACGATCGAGAGCTCGTGGGAGCTCCTCTCGCCCCGCGAGCGTTCGACGTTCGCGCAGTGTGCCGTCTTCCGCGGCGGCTTCGCGCTCGAAGCGGCTGAAGCGGTGGTGGACGCCGGCGACGTCCCCGTGATCGACGTCCTCGAGAGCCTGCGCGACCGCTCGATCCTGCGCGCGACCCGCGACGGCTTCGGGAACGCGCGCTTCCGCATGCTCGAGACGCTGCGCGAGTTCGCGTGGGAGAAGATCGCCGCCGGCGAAGGGGCGGTCGACCTCGCGGGGCTGCGCGCGCGCCATGCGAAGGCGATGATCGCGTGGGTCGAGCGCACGACGTCGTTCGATCCACCGCTCGACGTCCGCGCGCGCCTCCGGGCCGATGCCGACAACGTGCTCGAAGCCGTCGAGTTCGCGGCTGCGAGCGGCGACGCGAGCGGGGCGCTGCGGGCGCTCCTGGCGCTCGAGCCGCTCTACGCGTCCTACAACCCGCGCGCGCTCGCGGAGCGGCTCGACCACGCGCTCTCGCTCGCGAACGACGACGACGCGACGACGCTGCGCGCGCGCATCGTGCGCGAGGGTCTCGTCGCCCAGAGCGATCCGCGGGCGGCGCACGCCGCGCTGGGTGCGCTCCTGCCGCGGGCGCGCGCGGCGGGTCCCGCGCTCGAGGCGCGGTGCCTCTACGAGACCGCGGACGCCGCGCGTGCGTTCGGCGAGACCGACGAGGGCCGGCGGCTCCTGCTCCGGGTGATCGCGCTCGAAGGTGGACCGCGGGCCAGCGCGCTCGCGGCGCAGGCGACCGCGCGCCGGTCGGCGCTGTCGTGGCTCGCCGGCGATCTCGCCACGGCCGAGGCCGAAGCGGAGGCCGCCATCGGCGCGGCGGCGCCCCACGCCCGAGCGCAGGGTCACATGGCGCTCGCGACGGTCTGCATCCAGCGGCGGGACCACGCTCGAACCGAGGCGAACGCGCTCGCGGCGCTCGAGCTCGCGCGCGCGATCGAGCAGCGGCGGATGGAGGCCGCGATCCTCAACAACCTCGGCGTGCTGCACCAAGATCAGGGAGACCCGGCGAGCGCGGCGCGGCGCTTCCACCAGGGTCTGTCGCTCGCGCGCGAGATCGGGCTCACCTTCATCGAGGGTGTCTTGCTCGTGAACCTCGGGCTCACCGCCGTCTTCGAGCGGCGCACGGACGAGGCGCGCGCCTGGCTCCAAGCCGGCACGCGGACGCTCGCCGCCTTCGGCGATCGTCGCTACCGCGCGTGGGCGGCAGCGTGGCTCGCTGCGCTCGCGGCCGACGACGATCGCCTCGAGCTCGCCCGCGACCTCCTCCGGCACGGCGATGGCGTCGCGCGCGAGATCGCCGATGCGTCGATCGTGTTCGCGATTGCCGTCCTCGGCGGACACGCGGAGCTCGCGGAAGCTCGCGCGGCCGAGGCGCGCGGCGAGACCACGGTAGCGGCGGCCCGGCGCGCACGAGCGACGCAGCTCGTGCGCGATGCGCGGGCCGAGCGACCCGAGGGAGCCTGGGCGCTCCGCTCGGAGAACGTCCGGTTCGCCTTGCGTTCGCTGGAGCGCGCCCTCGCGGAGGCCGGGATCCCGAGCGTGTGATTTTTCGTGATCGCCGGCGCCTCGTCCCGCCATGAACGGAAGATGAAGAGGCTCGTCGGTACCGCCCTGACGGCGGGGGTCGTGTGGGGAATGGTGTGGCTCCTTCAGGCCGGCTGCGTGGGGGACACGCCGGTCGCTCCACCGACCACGCCCGACGCGTCGACGGGTGCGAAGACGTGCACGAAGCCGAGCGACTGTTCGTCGGGCTTCTGTGCGGACGGCTACTGCTGCGACAGCATGTGCACCGGCACGTGCGAGGCCTGCAACGTCGCCGGTGCCCTCGGCGTGTGCACGGCGATCCCGGACGGACAAGATCCGGCCAACGAGTGCGCGGGCGGCGATGCCGGCGGCGGTGGTTTCGACGCCTCCGGCGACGGCGCACTCAACCTGCCCGACGGCGGCATCTCGCTGGACGGCACCAAGTGCGGCGGCAAGTGCAACGGCAAGCGGGCGTGTGCGCTGGCCGACGCGAAGGTGACGTGCAGCACGCCGTTCTGCAACGACAACGGGACGCAAGGGCGCGGCGCCTGCAACGGCGCCGGCGGATGCGACCTCGTGCTCGAGACCTGCAAGGAGTACGCGTGCCCCGACGGGACCGGCGACGCCGGCGCTGCGAACGGTTGCTTGAGCCAGTGTGCGGGAGAGGCGGACTGCCAACCCACGCACTACTGCGCGCAGGGGAAGTGTCTCCCCAAGGTCGGCAACGGGAGCGTCTGCAACTCCGTCGCGCAGTGTCAGAGCGCGCACTGCGTGAGCGGCGTCTGCTGCAACGACGAGTGTCAGGTCACGGGCGGGTCCTGCACCTCGTCGGGCAAGGTCGGACAGTGCACGTGCCCGGCCTGTAGCACCGGCCCGTGCGCGCTCTGGTACAAGGACGGCGATAACGACGGCTACGGCGACGCGACCGGCACGATCGGCAACGGCCGTGCGATCGTGGGCTGCGCGCAGCTCCCCGACGCGGGTCCTCCCACCCCGCCGCAGCCGGGCTTCGTCCTGAACAACACCGATTGCTTCGACGCCCTGGCGACGGTCCACCCCGGCCAGACCACCTACTTCACGACGCCGTATGGTCCGAGCAACTCGTTCGACTACAACTGCGACAACACGATCACGAAGGAGACGGTCGAGTTCCCGAACAACGGCTCGTGCGGCTTCTGCTCGGGGATCAGCGTCTGTTCGAAGAACACGACGTGCACCACCGCGGGCCAGCAGTCCTTCCACGCGTGCTACCCGTCGATCTTCGTCAACACGCAGTGCAACGGCGGTCTGTTCAACGTACCGCTCTCGGCGTTCCAGACGTCGGTCGCGTGCGGCGGCTCCGGAACGCTCTTCACGTGCGGCAAGTGCTCGTCCGCCGGAGGCACGCCCGCCGTGACCACGGCGGCGAAGACGCAGGCGTGCCGGTGATCGGGCTCAGTGCGCGCTGAGGCCGACCGGCCCGAGCGCGAAGTACGCGAGCGCGACCACGAGCAGCATCAGCACCGCGACGAGCGCGTAGTTCACCTTCTGCGCGCTCGTGCTCCAACCGTCGTTGTAGAACTTCCCCTTCGAGCGCTCGCGGATCTTGCGCTGCACCTCGGCCAGGGTCGGCTTCGCGGGGAGCTCCTCGCGCTTGACCTCGAGCGAGCGCTTGAGGAGCGCGCGCATCGGATCCTCGTCGAGATCCTTCTCGTCGGGCTCCTTCTCGTCGCGGTCGTCCGGCGTCTCGTCCGTCATCGGATCTTCTCTCCCAGCTCGCGCTCCACGATCTCCTTGAGCTGTGCCCGGGCGCGGAAGATGCGGCTCTTGACCGTGCCCGGTGGGAGCCCGGTGATCTCGCCAATCTCCTCGTAGCTGAGCTCCTCGACGTCTCGTAGCACGAGGCACTCGCGGAAGCTCTCTTCGACCTGGGCGATGGCGCGCTGCACGATGAGCTCGACCTGCTTGCCGGACACCATCTCGTCGGGCCGCTCGACCTGACCGACGTTGGCGCGGCGGGCCTCGCCGAGGGGGACGCGCTCGGCCACCTCTTCCAGCTCGTCCTGGGCGTCGCTGTGGCGGACGCGCAGGTACTTGGCGCGGTTCTTACAGAGGTTGATCGCGATCCGGTAGATCCAGGTCGAGAGCTTCGACTCCCCGCGGAAGTTTCCGATGGCCTTGAAGACCTGGATGAAGACCTCTTGAGCGAGGTCCTCGGCCTCGGCGCGGTTGCCGAGCATGCGGAAGACGAGCGCGAACACGCGCCGCTCGTAGGTGCGCACGAGATCGTTGAACGCACGCTCGTCACGGGCGATGAGCCGTTCGATCAGCTTTTGCTCGAGCTCGCCGTCCGAAGTCACGTCGCGCCATCCTGCCAGGAGTTCCTCGACCTCGCGAGGGTCATCCAAAGCTCGGACGGGCACGATGAGGTGTCGACAGGGCGCTTTCGGGAAAGTTCCGGGTAGAGTGGCCCCATGCGCGCTGCGCTCGGCGAGTACCTGATGATCGTCCGCTACCACATCGTCCTCGTGGCGATGGCGGCTTGCGTGGCGTTCGGGTGGATCCTCACCGGGCGGTACCTGTTCGCCGTCGCGCTGCTGTGCGGGGCGGATTGGTTCGTGATCAACCTCACGAACCGGATCACGGACCTCGCCGAGGACGAAAAGAACGGGATCCCCGGCACCGCCCGCGTCGCAGGCTCACGGAACCTCCTGCTGGCGCTCTGTCTGGCCGTGCTCGTCGGCAGCCTCGCCTGGACCTTCGCGCGCATCCCCGAGCTCGTGTACTGGCGGGTCGGCGTGCAGGCGATCGGTGTAGCCTACAACTTTCGCGTGCTCCCCACGCCGAGCGGGCTCCGCCTCGCGCCGTTCGGGGGCACCGCCGAGCCGGGCTTCCGCCTCAGTCGGTTCAAGGAGATGTACTTCTTCAAGAACTTCGGGTCGGCCGCGCTCTTCGTGCTCACGTGCTTCGCCTACCCGCTCGCGGCGGCGCCCCACGATCGGACCGCGAGCTTCGCGACCGCAGCGACGCTGGTTCTGTTCTTCGTCCCTTACGAGCTCACGTTCGAGATCCTCTACGACCTCCGCGACGTCGACGGCGATCTCGCCGAAGGCGTGCCCACGTATCCCGTCGTGCACGGCGCGAAGACGTCGCGCCAGATCATCGATGCGCTCTTGGCGACCTCGGCGATCGTGCTCGGGGTGGGCTTCTTCGTGCGCGCGCTCGGCGTTCGCGAGCTCTTGATGCTCGCCGCGCCGCTCGCGCAGCTCGTGTTCTATCGCCCGCGCGTGAAGCGCGGCCTCACGACGCCCGATTGCATCTGGCTCACGCACCTCGGGACGGCGGAGCTCGTCGTCTTCCTGATCGGGACCTCGCTCTGGCTCCGCGCGGGGCTTCCGGAGAACGTGTGGCTCCCGTGATCACACGCCCGTAATCACCAGGTACGGCACGGCGACGAACGCCGCGTGCAACCACAGCGCGCCGTCCGTCGGGGCCGTGGTCGCCAGGAGCCCGACGAAGAGGACTGCGGCGAGCACGCGCGGGCCCCAGGTGGCGGGCGGCATCGTTCGCCCGGCGACGCGCGCGCGGACCGCGGCGATCGCGAACGCGAGCGCGCCGGCGCCGAGCAGCACGAAGCCGACCGGGCCGAGCGCTCCGCGAACGAACCAACGGAAGCAGCCCCACCACGCGAGCTGGATGAGCACGTGTGCCGCGACGGGTCCCGCGACGAGCACGGCCGGGCGCGACCGCTCGATCACCGCGAGCGCCCCGAACGCGAAGAACCCCCAGCCCAGGATGCCGATCACGGGAACGCCCAGGTGACCGGGCTCGGCCCAGCTCCAGAGACCGGCGCGCACGGCGACGACCTCGACGAGCGAGGCGTCGAACACGACGATGGCCCCCGCGACCGCCGCGCGAGCGAGCGGCCCCGCGCGCGGCGCGACGACGGGCGCGACCGCCCGCGCCGAGAGCACGACGAGTGGCCAGATGAGCGGCACCAAGATCGGAACGAGATCCACGTGGACGTGCCACCCGTCCGCGTACGCGTAGAAGCGGTAGAGCGCGACGCACGACTCCTCGCCGATCCACGCGGCGACGGCGAGGACGGCATAGTCGAGCGCGAGCGCGACGCGGCCCCCACGCTCCCGCGTGGCCGCCATCGCCCCGAGCGTCAGCACGACGATCAGCGACGCGAGGATCTCGAAGAGGCCGAAGCTCAAGCCTCGACGTTCTAGCGCAACGCCAGGAGCACGACGATCCCGAGGATGATCCGATAGACCCCGAACGGCTCCAGCCCGCGCTTCGTGAGGTACCGCAGGAAGACCGCGACGACCGCCCACGCCACGAAGAACGAGACCACCATCCCGATCCCGACGTTGGCGAGGCCGATCCCGTGCACCAGCTCTTTGCGCTCCTTCAGCGCCGAGTACGCCGTCGCCGCGCCCAGCGTCGGCAGCCCGAGGAGGAACGAAAACTCGGCGGCCGTCTTCCGCGAGAGCCCGGCGAGGCGCCCCGCGACGATCGTGCACATCGACCGCGACGCACCCGGGAACAGCGCGAGGCACTGGCCGAGCCCCACCACGAGCGCGTGCTTGAGCGTGACGCCGTCGATCCCGTCGACCGGCGCGTCCTTCGGCTGCCTTCGCTCGATGACGATCATGAAGATGCCGCCGACGATGAGCGCGATCGCGACCGGGGTCGGCCCGAACAGCGCGTCCTTCACCTTCTTGCCGACGGCGTAACCGAGGATCGCCATCGGAAGGAAACCGACGCCGAGCGCGAGGACCAGGTTCTTCGAGCGGGGATCACCCTTGAAGAGCCCCCGGAACCGCTCGGCGAGCAACGCGCGGTAGTGCACGAGCACGGCGAAGATCGCCCCGAACTGGATGACGATCTCGAACGTACCGGCCTCGCGATCGAGCAGCCGCGCGAGCAGGATGAGGTGCCCCGTCGAGGAGACGGGCAGGTACTCGGTGAGACCTTCGACGATGCCGTACAGGACGGCGAGGAGCGGGTTCAACGAGTCCTCAGGCCGCCTTCGACTCGGGGCGCAGCGCGCCGAGGAGCTCGTCGAGCGAGGTGGTCACGTCGCCGGCGAGGCGCTTCGAGACGGCGCGCGTGTCCTGCAGCATCTCGCGGAGGCGCGACGCCGCGCTCTTGATCGCGGCGGCTTCCTTCTTCGTCTTCTCGTCCTCGGTCTCGGGGAAGACGGTTGCCTTGAACTCGCGCGCGACGGACGGGAGCGGCATGACGTCGTCGAGGACCTTCTTGCGGAGCTGGGTCACGACTTCTTCGGGAGCTTCGTCGCGCTCTTCGGCGCGACGCAGGAAGTCGACGGCTTGGTACGTCGGGATCGACTCTTCGATCCCGTCGCGCTCGAGCACCTGCGGCGCGCGCTTCTGGAGGAACGCGTACGAGCCGGTCAGCTTGTCGACCGTCTCGGGCCGGAGCTTCAACTCTTTTTGCGTGTACTCCTCGAAGCTCTCGAAGCCGAAGCGACGCCACGTGCTCTTGGAGCGCACGTGCATGAGCGCCTCCGCGAGCTCGATCCAGCTCGCCTTGAAGCGACGCGCGCGCGCGATGAGCTCGGCGCGCTCCGGATCGTTCTGGTGAGCCTCTTCGGCAGCGGCGAGCTGGGCGTCGACTTTGGTCCTCATGTGCGCGACGTCTATTTCGGTTCGCGCGCGGGCGCAAGAGGCCCGCCTGTGGACAAATTGTGAAGACTACTTGGGAAATCGGTGGGGAAGCTCTTCGCTTCCTCTCACTTCGGAGGACGCGAGCCGCTCAATTCCTGACGCGACGTGCAGGTGGCGAGCACGCCGCAATCGGAGCCCTTGTTCGTCTGCGGCACGTACGTGATCGATCCGTTGATCGTGTTGCCCGAGAGCGAGATGACCGCGTTCGCGTTGAGCGTGTAGGCGCAGTTGCCTTGCGAGAGCGAGCGCGCTCCGGTCGCGGTCATCGTCCCCGTCGGACCCGACACGCTGCCGCTGAACGTGTGCGTCGCCATGATCAGGTCGAGGTACGCGCCCGCGGCGCCGCCGACGTTGCCGGTGATCCCGTTCGACCCTTGCTGCGTGACCGTGAAGGGGATGTTCGCGGAGCTCTGCCCCACCGTCCAGTTCGCGAAGTTGCAGCCGTTCTCGCGGTTCGTGACGTTGATCGTGTAGTTGCCGGTCAGATCTTCGGGCGGAAGATCCGACGACGACGAGCACGCGACCGCGACGACGGCAAGGGCGGGGACGAAGAGGAGCCGCTTCATGCCCCAAGAATAGCCGCGGATGCTATGTGCGGGAGGGTGGATCTCGACGATCTCCTCGAACGACTGAAGCGGCGCGGGGTGGGCCCGGAAGGGACCGGCACCGACGACGAAGGTCCGCGCGCCGCCGTCGCGGCGATCCTTCGCCCCGGCGCCGACGGCGGCGAGATCCTGCTCATCCGCCGCGCCGAGCGCGAGGGTGATCCGTGGTCGGGGCACATGGCGTTCCCCGGTGGGCGGCGGGACGCGGGCGAGAGCGTGCTCACGACCGCGATCCGCGAGACGCGCGAAGAGGTCGGGCTCGATCTCGGCGCGACCGCGCGCCTCGTGACCCGGATGCCCGACGTGCAAGCGATGACGCAGCGGAAGGGCAGTCACCTGGTCGTGGTGCCGTTCGTGTTTCGGCTCGAGCGGGACGCGGACCTCGCGCCGAACGAGGAGGTCGCCGAGACGCTCTGGGCCCCGTTCGGACCGTTCCTCCGCGGCGAAGGCGCGAAGCCGTATCCCTACGAGTGGCAGGGGATGGTGCACCAGCTTCCGTCGTTCGACGTGGGCGGGCGGATCGTCTGGGGGCTCACCCACCGGATGATCGAGGTGATGCGAGACGCGATCGGGAGCTGAGTCGCGCGGTTGGCCCCAGAGCAAGAGCATCGACAGGGCACCCCGGGCTGAAGCCCGGGGCAGCGAAAGTCGCTACTGACCCACTCGAAGTCCGCCTTCGGCGGACTCCCCATGGGTGACGACGCGTCCCACGCACTCGCGAGAGTCCGCCGAAGGCGGACTTGGACTGAGTGAGCAATGCCTTTTGCTGCCCCGGGCTTCAGCCCGGGGTGCCCAGCTGACTCTGCTCATCGAGCACTGGAGCGCCCAGCTCGAGAGCTCAGTTGTTCGACGCCGTCGTGCACTGCGTCTCGGCGCGACAGCCGGCGTTCGAGCTGCACGTCGTACAGGTCGACGCGCAGGTCGCCCGGCACGTCTTCTCGGTGTTGTAGCAACCCTGGCGGCACGACTGACTCCCGCCGCAGCCGTTCACGCACGTGTCGCGCTGGTTCTTGCACTGACCGCCGCACGACGTCGCGGTGTCGAAGCAGCCCTGCGGTGCGGTGCACGCACCGTCCCCGGAGCCGTCCTTGGTACCCCCGCCATCGGAGGTGCTGCCATCGACGGGCTCGTACTGCGCGAAGTCGTGCGTGCACGCCGTGGCGAGCACGGCCCCACCCGCCGCGAGAAGAACGAGAACCGCCCGCATCGGTTGGGATCTTAGTCCATTCCCCCGGGAATGCGACCTTTCGCACACCCTCAGGTCGCCAATTTCCCCAGCTCCTCGTACAGGTACGCCGCGCTCTTGATCCCAAGATGGTAATTCTCGAGATCGAGCCACTCGTTCGGCGCGTGTGCGTTCTCGTCGGGTTGTCCGAAGCCCATGAGCAGACACGGCTTCCCCGTCACGTCGGCGATGGTGCGCACGAACGGGATCGAACCGCCCTCGCGGATGAACACCGTCGGCCTGCCGAACGCGCGCGAGAACGCGCGCTTCGCGACCTCGAACACCGGGTGGTCGGTCGGCGCCAGATACGGGCGCCCGCCGTGGAGCTCGCGCACCTTCACGCGAACGCCGCGCGGCGCGATCGACTCGAGGTAGGCGGCGACCTTCTTCGCGATGTCGCCCGGCTCCTGGTGCGGCACGAGCCGGCACGAGATCTTCGCCGTGACGCGCGCCGGGATGATCGTCTTCGCGCCTTCGCCCTGGTGACCACCACCGATGCCGTTGCAGTCGAGCGTGGGCCGCGCCCAGATCCGCTCGAGCGTCGAGAAACCGGCCTCGCCGAAGGTCGCCGGCGCGCCGGTCGAGGCGAGCCACTCCTTCTCGTCGAAGGGCAGCGACTGAATCTCCTCGCGCTCCTTCGCCGTGAGCGTGACGACGTCGTCGTAGAAGCCCGGGACCAGGATGCGGCCCTCGTCGTCGTGGAGCTTCGCGATCATGCGCGCGAGCGCGTTGACCGGGTTCGCCACGCCGCCGCCGAACGAGCCCGAGTGCAGATCGCTCGACGGACCATCGACCACGACCTCGAGGTACATCAGCCCGCGCAGACCGACGCAGAGCGAGGGGATGCCGCGCCCGAACATCGCCGTGTCGCTCACGCACACGTAGTCGGCGGCCAGGTCGGCCTGCTTCTGGCGCATGAGCTCGTCGAGGTTGATCGAGCCGATCTCTTCTTCGCCCTCGACGATGAGCTTCAGGTTGATCGGGAGCTTGCCCCACGTCTTCACGAAGGCCTCGATCGCCTTCGCGTGGATGTGGACTTGGCCTTTGTCGTCGACCACGCCGCGCCCCCACATGCGCCCTTCGCGGATCGCAGGCTCGAACGGCGGCGAGACCCACTCGCCGAGGGGCTCGACCGGTTGCACGTCGTGGTGCCCATAGACGAGCAGCGTGGGCTTGCCCGGCGCGTGCATGAACGACGCGAACACGGCGGGGTGGCCCTTCGTCGGCCAGATCTCCACGCGCTCGGCGCCCAGCTTCTTCAGATCGGCGGCGAGCCAGTCGGCGTTCTTCTTCAGGTCGCCCGCGTGCTTCGGGTCGGACGAGATGGCGGGGATCTTCACCCACTCGGAGAGCTCGGCGACGAAGCGCTCGCGGCCGGCGTCGATGTAGTCGATGACGCGTTTCACGGGCGGGAGCTTACACCGTCGCTCACTTCGCCAACAGCGCCAGCGCTTCGCGGAGGGCCTCGGCGAGCGGCTTCTCGGCCGACGCTGGCCCCATTTGGGACACCGCGCGCTCCGCTTCCTGCGCCTTGTAGCCCATCCGCACGAGCGCGGTGACGAGCAGGTCCATCGGCGCCGAGCTCGGCGCGCGCGCGGTCGCGCTGGTGGCGGCTGCACCGGCAGCGGTGCGGAGCGGCGCCGCGCCGGGGTGGAGCTTGTCGCGCAGCTCGAGCACGAGCCGCTCCGCCGTCTTCTTCCCGATCCCGGGGATGCCCGTCAGCTTCGCGACGTCCTTCGCGGCGATCGCGTGGGCGAGCTCGCCGGCGGGGAGCACGCTCAGCACCGCGATCGCCGTCTTCGGACCGACGTTCGAGACGCCGAGCAGGGTGCGGAACGCCGTGCGATCGTCGTCCGAGGCGAAGCCGAAGAGGGAGAGCTGGTCCTCGCGCACGTGCGTGTGGACCCAGAGCATCACGTTCCCCGACTCGTCCGGCGCGATGCGGCCGAGCGTGCCGAGGGGAACGGAGAGCTCGTAACCGACACCGCCGACGTCGAGGACGAGGGTGTCGATTTCATCGGCGAGCACGCGCCCGCGGAGGCGACCGATCATGCCCCCGCTTTACCAGAGTTTCAGCGGCGGCGACGGCGGAGCACGCCGAACCCGACGAAGCCGAGCATCGCGAGCGCGCCGAAGCCGACGTCGTTCGAGCTGAACGAGACGCCGCTCGTGCTGCAGATGCCGTAGCCGATCGGGTTGCCGTTCGCGTCCTGGCCGGGACCGCAGGTCGGGCACGCGGGCTCGTTCGTGGCCTTGGCCGCCTGGCGGTAGTTGGAGAGGACGTTCTGGTCGCTCGGGGCCACGAACGCGAGATCCTGATCGAGCGCGGCGTGCGCGAGATCGGCGCGGATGCGCGTGACGCGAGCATCGGCTTGGTTGATGCCGTGGAAGAGCACCTCGAGGTCCTCGGTCCGAACTTGCTCGGCCGTCTTCGGGTTCGGACCGTCGACGGCGAGGTAGTCCTTGTCCGCTGCCTGCGGACCGCCGTAGGTGTACCCGCCGTTCTCGACGTAGTTCTTCACCTGGTACTCGCTGACTTGGATCGAGCTCTCGAGCTCCCACGCGCGCCCGTTGGAGGCTGCGGTCTTCGCCGCGCGGAGCTCGGCGTAGTTGCTGCGGTTCGTCGCCCAGTCGTAGACGAGCTCGCTGTCCTGGATCCGGAAGCTCGGGAAGTTCTGCGGCTCGTAGCGACCCTCGCCGACGATCCAGAGCGAGATGCCGACCGTGCTGCCGGTACCGGCCGCGACCATCCGGAGCGGGAGCGCCGCCGCAGCGCCCGGGGTGGTGATGCGGACCGGCCGCATCGCTGCGACGCTCGCCCCGGGGACGAGCTTGAGGGCGAGGAAGTCGAACTTCTCGTTCACGTACTGGGCGACGACGGGCTCGACGTCGGCCGGGAGGTTGAAGCCGTTCGTCGCGAGCCACGTCTTGAGAGCGGTGGGGTCGGTCGCGCTGAGCTGGACCGTCTCGTACGGACCGACGACCTCCTGCTTGTTGATGACGACGCCACCGGTCCCCGCGTCGGCGGCGCCCGAGTTGTCGCTCGCCGAGGCGAACCCGCCGCTGCGGCAGTTGAGCGAGGGGCAGTTCCGCGGCGGCGCAGCGACCTGGGTGCGCGTGATCTGATCGAGCGTTCCGAAGAGGAGATCGGAGCTCAGCCCGACCGTGACGGTGCCACGGATCGGGAGCACCCACGCGAACGCCTTCGGATCGCCCTGGTAGCGGATCTGGTCGTAGAGGGTGGTCTGGTCCTTCGAGACCGAGAGGATCATGCGGTGGTCCGTGACCACGGTCGGGTTGTCGGGCGGGGCGAAGCAGCCGCCGCACGCTCGAGCGTCGGACGGCGCGAGCATGGCGGCAGAGGCGATGACGGCGGACGCGGCGAAGAAGAAGAATTGGCGCATGAGCACTCCCGTACGATCGGATGGAGCATACCGCGTGCCAGCGGGGCGCACGTCATTTCATGGAGTTGGCGCACCGTATTCGGGCCGGGTTGTGCCACTCGCCGGCACATGGGGGCAGCGGGGCCGCAGGGGCTCGAACGGAACTTGCCGTGCCAACGCCGGAGCGGCGAAGCCGCGCAGGCGATGGCAGCAAGCCTCGGCCAACCGAGGCCGAAGGCCGAGGGCTAACGGAAGGATTGCCCCACCGTCGCCGTCGCGTGTATCCATGCCTCCCATGCGTAGCGTGCTCGGACTGGTTGCCCTCGCCCCTCTCTTCTTCTTTGCATGCGGTGGCAACGACCAGCCGCCGCCCGCGCCGCCCATGCCGCCGCCGCCGCCGGCCGCGGACTCGATCTCGATGGAGCCGACCGCGACCGCAACCGCGACCGCGACGGCCCCGACCGCGACCGCTGCCGCGACCACCACCGCCACCGCCACGCCGGCTGCGGCCGATGCGGGTGCGGGGGATGCGGGGAAGAAGCCTGCGGCGTCGGCCTCGGCTGCAGCTTCGGCGAAGCCGCCGGCTTCGGCGTCCGCCTCGGCGAAGCCGCCCACGCCCGCCGCTTCGACTTCGGCCAAGCCGAAGTGACGGCGCGCGCTCAGCGCGCGTAAGGCTCGAGGTAACGGCGGATCAGGATCTTCGCTTCGGCGACGATCTGGGATGCCTGCGGCTCGGGCCGCCGAAGGGCGAGGAAGAGCATCGACGACATCGTCTCGACGACGACGCTCGCGACGAGGGTCACCTTCTCCGGTGCCATCGCCGGCGCGAACGCGGCGAGCACGGTCGCCGTGCGCGCGGCCATCGATTGATTGAGGGCCTCGCCGTGGGCGAGGAAGTCGCCCGACTGGTGGAAGTTCCGCCACACCGCGCGGAACGCGACGCTCTTGCTGTCGAGCTCGCGGAAGGCATCGATCGCTTCGTCGAGCAGCTCGGTCCACGGGCGATCGAGCGGGCGCGTCATCAGCTGATCGAAGAGCGCTTGCGCCTCGCCGAGGTACCGGGCGCCGATCGCGTCGAAGAGCGCCTTCTTGTTCGGGAAGAACTGGTAGACGCTGCCGATCGAGGTGCCGGCGAGGGCAGCGATGCCCTCGGTCGTCGCGGCGTCGTAGCCGACGTCCGCGAAGACGTGCGCGGCGGCGTCGAGGATGCGCTCGACCCGGGCGCGCGACCGTTCCTGGGTCGGGACGCGGCGGATCTCGGGCGTGGGGATGGCGCCTTTCTTCGCGAGATCCTTGGATTTCTTGGTGGCGGTGCCCACGACGTAAGCTAGCTAACCATATTTGGCTCCGCCTCGCCCATTGACAAATCCGAGGCTTGCCTCACATTCTGGCGAAACGTGAGGGCGTCCTCACGTTGGAGGGAACCTCGATGCAGACTGCGCCCGCACCCGCCGTCCTCCCGCACCGCCCCGCTCCGCCCGGCCCGCGTGGCCGCTTGGGGGTCGGGAGCCTCTTCGAAGCTTGGGAGAACCCGCTCGCGCTCATGACCGAAGGCTGCGCCGAGCACGGCCCCGTCGCGCGGTATCGCTTCGCGTGGATCGACTACGTCGTGGTCGCCGATCCGGACGCCGCCCATCACGTGCTGGTCGAGAACCACAAGAGCTACGTGAAGAGCTCCAACTACCAGGGGCTCAAGCTCGTCCTCGGCGACGGCTTGCTCACGAGCGAAGGCGACTTCTGGAAGCGCCAGCGCAAGCTCGCGCAGCCTGCGTTCCACCGCGAGCGGCTCCAGGGGTTCGTCTCCACGATGGCGCAGTCCACCGCGGACCTGACCGAGCGCTGGCGTTCGTCCCAAACTGGTACGATGGACGTCCACCGCGAGATGATGCGGCTGACGTTCCGAATCGTGGGCCAGACGCTGCTGTCGATGGACCTCGACGGCGAGGCGAAGGCCGTCGGCGACGCGCTGGACGTCGCGCTCCACTGGGCGAACGACTACGTGGAGAGCGTCGTCCGCGTGCCCCCGTGGGTGCCCACGCCGCGGAACGTCCGCTTCCGCAGGGCGAAGAAGACGCTCGACGACCTGGTGCTCCACGCGGTCGCGACCCGGCGGGCGGAGATGGAGCGCGGCGCGAACGTCCCCGGCGACCTGCTCCAGATGTTGCTCGAAGCCCGCGATCAGGAGACGGGCGCGACGATGAGCGACGAGCAGCTCAAGCACGAGCTCCTCACGCTCGTCCTCGCGGGCCACGAGACGACGGCGAACGCGCTCGCATTCACGCTCTGGCTCCTGGGTCGCCACCCCGAGGTCGTGGCGGAGCTCCGGCGCGAGGTCGCGAGCGTGGTGGGCGATCGCTTGCCGACGCTCGCGGAGGTCCCGCGGCTGGTCTACGCGCAGCAGGTGATCGAAGAAGCGATGCGCCTCTACCCGCCCGTGTGGGCGTTCGAGCGCCAAGCGCTGGAGGACGACGTCATCGCCGGCTTCCACGTGCCGAAGGGCGCGATCGTCGGCATCGCCCCGTACGTGCTCCACCGGCGGGCCGAGCTCTACCCGGACCCGCTCCGCTTCGACCCCAGCCGCTTCGACCGCGCAAAGGCGAAGGAGCGCCACAAGCACGCCTACCTGCCGTTTGGCGGCGGCCCGCGCACCTGCATCGGCAACATGTTCGCGCTGATGGAGATGCAGATCGTGCTGGCGATGCTCGTCCGCGACTTCGAGTTCGCGAGCGTCCCCGGTCACGAGCTCGTGCTCGATCCGGCGGTCACCCTGCGCCCGAAGGGCGGGATCCCCATGACGGCGACGCCGCGCTGACGACACGGCTTGTGACCACCGGCCCCGCCCTGGCAGAATCGGGCGCTCATGGGCCGCGATGCGAGCAAGGGCGATGAGGTCGTCGGCCACGCCGGGAAGGTCGTGGTTGCCGCGCCGAGTCCGGGCATCGTCGTCCTCCGGATGAGCGGGAACGTCACGAAGGATCTCGTGCCGCCGATGGTCGCGCTCGTCGACAAGACGTTCGCTGCCCACCCGATCGCGACGACCTACTTCTACGATCTTTGGGGGATGACGGCGTACGCGAGCGAGGTTCGCGTCGATCTCACGCGCTGGCACCTCGAGCGCCGCGACAAGATGAAGGCGCTGCATGCCGTCGCGCGCTCCCGCTTGGTGCGGATGGGTGTCTCCGTCGCCAACGTGGCGCTCGGGAACATCGTCCAACACGACGACCCCTCCACGTTCGAGGCCGCGCTCCGCCGCCTCGCCGGCGACCGCGCACCCGCCTGACGCGCGCGGTACGATGCGGGCGTGAGAGCCAGCCGCACCGCCGCCTACGTCGCGCTCTATCGCGCGCTCGAGACCGACGAGCGCCGACGTGAGCCGCTGTTCCGCGATCCTCTCGCGCGCCTCTTCCTCCCACGCGGGCTGCAGCTCGCGGTCCGCCTCGCGCGAGCGCGCCCGCTCCGAGCGGTGCTCGAGCGCTACGCGGATCGGCGCGCGCCCGGCGCACGTTCGTCCGCGATCTGCCGCACGCGCTTCATCGACGACTTCGTGCGCCGCGAGGCCGGCGCCGGCACGCGCCAGCTCGTGATCCTCGGCGCGGGCTTCGATTGCCGCGCGCACCGGCTCGGGGATCTGGCCGGGACCCGCGTCTTCGAGGTCGACCAACCCGCGACGCAGGCCGAGAAGCGCGCCGCGCTCGCGCGCGCGACCGGGCTCCGCGCGGACGTGCGCTACGTGGCCGTGGACTTCGAGCGCGACGACCTCGCGACGTCGCTCGCGCGCGCGGGCTGGGCTCCGAACGCGAAGACCACCTTCGTGTGGGAAGGCGTCTCGAACTACCTCGATGCCAGCGCGGTGGACGCGGTCCTCCGCTTCGTCGCGCGCGCCGGATCGGGGAGCGCGCTGGTGTTCACGTACCTGCATCGCGGCGTGCTCGACGGGAGCGTCGCCTTCGCCGGAGCGGAGAAGCTCTTGGCCAACGTGAAGCGACTCGGGGAGCCGTGGAAGTTCGGGCTCCTGCCGAGCGAGCTCGCGGGCTACCTCGCCGAGCGCGGGCTCGTCGTGGAGGAGAACCTCGGTGCCGACGAGTACCGCGAGCGCTACGCGTGGGCGAAAGGCCGCCGCGGCGCGGGGATGCGCGGCTATGCGTTCTATCGGATCGCGACCGCGCGCGTCCGGGGGTCGGCGGAGTGACGCGGCCGCTGCTCGACGCGTACCTCGCGGCGCTACCCGATGGGCTCGCCTCGTACGCGACGTTCCAGCAGAAGGGGTCCGTCACCCGGGTCCTCCTCGAAGAGTTCCCCGAGGCGCGCTCGCTCCGCGATCTGCCGCCGCCGCTCGCCGAGCTGATCGCGCACCCTCCCCTCCCCAGCGCATGGATCCCCGAGACGCACGCGATGAGCGTCTGGCTCTTGGCCGCCGACGAGAAATGCGGCGGCGACCCGCGCGCGCTCGAGGCGTTCAGCTTCACCGTCAACCGCCGCCTGTTCGAGCAACCGATGTACCGACTCGCGTTCCGCGTGCTCGGCGCATCGCTCTCCGTCCGCGCGATCTCGGCCGCGTGGTCGACGTTCCATCGCGGCATCGTGCAGCGCGTGACGCTCTCGCCCGGCGCGTGCGAGGTCCGCTTGCAACACCCCGCTCACCTCATCGCGCCGGCGCTCGTGCCGAGCTACGGCGCCGCGTTCCTCGCAGGGCTCGAGACGATCGGCGTGCGCGGTCGCGTGGAGGTGCTCGCCTGCGAGCCCGAGACCACGCGCTACCGCGCGACCTGGGCGACCTGAGCGCGACGGCAAGGCGTGCGCGCCACGTGGAATTCCGCCACGAGCCCGGCCGCGACGACGGCATCTCCGCGGATGCACTCGGACTCCACGCTGGCACGGATCGCGCAGACCCGGCGGGCATGAAGACGCACCTCCTCGGTCTCTCGGTTGCCCTCGTCGCGGCGGTTGCTTGCAGCTCCGGCGAGTCGTCCCAATCGCAGTCCGCCACGCTGACGCAAGTCACCACGAGCGACGTCGACGCGGCGGTGCTCGCGGCGAACTGCGGCGTGAGCCCGGTCGTCACGCTCGACGGCAAGATCACGTTGAGCGGCCTCGGTCTCCGCCTCACCTTCCGGAACAACGAGAAGGGCACGCACGAGAACGTCCAAGAAGTGACGAGCGACGTCGTCGTCGTCCCCAACGGGCAGACGATCGCGATCCCCAGCTTCTCGGCCGACGGGACGACGAAGGATCCCTACGTGTGGGTCCAGCTCGTCGATGGGAACGGCAACGCCGTGACCGGCGAGCTCCTTCTCGGTCGTTGCGCGGACGGCCTGGCCAACGTGGCGACGACGGCACCGGTCGTCGCGACCGCCCACGTCGACGTCGAGAGCTGCGACAACACGGGCTCGTCGGTGAGCGTCACCGGCAAGGTCACGCTCTCGGGCCTCACGATGCGCGTGATCTTCCGCGACTCGCTCGACGCGAAGTCGAGCACCGTCGTCACCACCCAGGCGAGCCTGGTCGTCGTGCCGCTCGATCAGGCGTTCACGATCCCGAAGCAGCCGTCGCGCGGGGGCGTGGGCGGGAACCCCTGGATCTACGCCCAATTCATCGACGGGAGCGGGAACGCGCTCGGCTCGCAGGTGCTGCTCGGGCGGTGCGTTCCGTCCGGCCAGTGACGGAGCGGCGAGCCGTTTCGAGGGTTCGCGGTACATACCCTCGGCATGGGTCTGCCTGCGAATCGATTTCCGGCGTCGGGGACGCGCTCCGGCGCCGGTCCATCCGACGCCGCGCTCGTCGTTTCGGCGCGGGCGGACGAGGCGTGGGCGAAGGAGGCGATCTTCCGCCGTCACGCCGCGCTCGTGAACGGGCTCACGTTCCGTCTGCTCGGGCGCGACAAAGAGGTGGACGACGTCGTTCAAGAGGTCTTCGCCCAAGCGTTCGCCACGCTCGATCGGCTCGAGAACCCGCAAGCGCTCGCCTCGTGGCTGAGTGCGATCACGGTGCGGCTCGTCTACAAGATCCTTCGCCGGCGGCGCCTCCTCGGCGCGCTCGGCTTCCGCCGGAGCGAGCCGATCGACGTCGAGGGCATCGTCTCTCCCAACGCTCCCCCCGAGGTCCTCGAAGAGCTCCGGCTCGTCTACGAGCGCATCGACCGGCTCCCCCCGGACCTCCGCGTCGCGCTCGTGCTGCGGCGGGTCGAGGGGCTGCGCCTCGAGGCGATCGCGACGATGACGCACGCCTCGCTCGCGACGGTGAAGCGGCGCGTGGCCGAGGCCGACCGGCGCATTCGGGAGGAGGACGGATGAGCCTTTCACGCTGGGTGAAGCCGGAGCTGAGCGACGCTCGCCTCGCGAAGCAGTGGGCCGCGATCGACGGACGGGGCAAAGCGGCCCCGCGGCGTTGGGTCGGGCTGCTCGCCGCGGCGGCCGTGCTCCTCGCGCTCGTCGTCGGCGTCCGGTGGGTGACGCGCGCGCCGGCTCCCGTCGCCGCGCCGCCGCGCGCGACGATCGCGTTCGAGGGCGGGGACGGCGCTGCGGTCACGGTGCGGGCGGGTGTTCGGGTCGAGCTCGCGCGCGACGCGCGACTCGAGCTTCGCCCGGCGTCCGGGGACGACGTCACGCTCGACCTCGTCCGCGGCTCGGCCACGTTCGCCATCACTCACGATCCCGCGCGCACCGTCGTCGTCCACGCCGGCGACGTTCGGATCGAAGACGTGGGAACGCGCTTCACCGTCCAGCGCGACGGCGACGCGACGACCGTCTCCGTCATCGAGGGCGCCGTGCGGGTCCAGCACGGCGACGCGCCCGCGGCCGAGCTCGGCACGGGCGAGACGTGGACCGTCGGCAAGGTCTCCGCGAACGCGAGCGCGTCTGCGAGCGCGAGCGCGTCCGCGAGCGCGAGCGCGATGATCGACGCCGTGCCGCCGGTCGCTACCGCCGTCCGCGCCGGCGACGGCGGGGCTCCGAAGACCGAGGAGCACGACCCCGCGTTCGAGACGTTCAAGGCGCTCGCCGCCGCCCACCGCGAAGCCGATGCGTGGGCCGCGCTCGGTGACGGGGGCTTCGCGCGCGCGGTCGGGCGCGCGTCGCCGGCCGATCTCTTCATGCTCGGCGACGTCGCGCGCTTGTCGGGCCACGCTCAGGACGCCACGGTCGCCTACGACGCGCTCCGCAAGCGCTACCGCACCGACGAGCACGCGGGGCTGGCGGCGTTCGAGCTCGGTCGGCTCCGCCTCGATCGCCTCCACGATCCCGGGGGCGCGGCCGAGGCTTTCGGCGACGCCATCGCGCTCGCCCCGAACGCTCCCTACCGCGAGGACGCCGAGAGCCGGCGCGTCGAGGCGCTCGACGCCGCGGGCGATCACGAGGCGTGTGCGCGCGCGCGGAGCGCGTACCTGGCGCAGTATCCGCGTGGGCTCTACGAGCGGCGGGTGGAGGCCTTCTGCGCCCCGCGCTGAAGCCGGCGCTCGCGCTCGCGACGCTGGCGAGCCTGCTCTGGGTGCGAGGTGCGGCGGCGCAGGCGCCGGCCGGCAACGGTTGCACGCCTTCGCCGCGACCGTTCGTCGAGCTCCACTTCGGGGATGCCGTCGACGCGGCGGCGCGCGCCGACGTGATGCGCGAGATCGAGCACGAGCTCGGCGAACAACAGATCGACGTCTGCGCGGGCACGCGCGCGGGCGCTCCGGTCGCGACGATCGACCTCGAGCCGCAGGCACCGGCCGCGGTCACGATCCGACTCCACGTGCACGATGCCGTCACGTCGAAGGAGGTCTCGCGGACGGTCGACGCGGAGAACATCCCACGCGACAGCCGCTCGTTGTTCCTCGCGGCGGTCGTCGTCGAGCTGCTTCGCGCGACCTGGGCCGAGATCGCCCTCGCGAGCACGCTGCCGCCGCTTCCACCGCCGCCCCCCGAGGTGCGTGAGGTCGTTCGGCGCGCCCTCGTCCCGCCGGCACCGCCGGCGCCACCGCCGCCGAAGCCCCCGGCGCCTTCGCTCGTCGCGCTCGGCGTCGGCGTCGCAGCCGAGCTCTTCACGACCGGGCTCGCTCGCTTCGGCCTCGACGTGAGCGTGGGCCTTCGTCCCGTGCCGCGGCTCCTGTTCGGAGGGCGCCTCGGCGTGCGACGCGCGTTCGTCCGGAGCGCGCCCGATGGGAGCGTCGAGACCGACGCCTGGGTGGCGGGGCTCTCGAGTTGGCTCGCGCTCACGCCGCCGGCCGAGCGGTTCGTGCTCGAGGCCGGCCTCCGCGTCGACGTGGCACGCGTGACGTTCACGCCCCACGCCGCGCCGGGAGCGCATGCGTCCGCCGGCGCGCTCCCGTCGATCGAGCTCGCCGCCGGCCTCCGCGGCCGCATGCACCTGACGCGATCGCTCGACCTCGCGCTCGAGCTCGTGCTCGGCGGGGCGCCGCTGGGCGCGACCGCCACCGACGCCGGGCGCGCGGTCGCGAGCACGGCGGGAGGCTTCCTCGGCTCGTCGCTCGTGCTCGGCGGACATTTTTGAGGAACGCATGAGCCGTTCGTCGCCCTCCGGTCACATACTCGCCATGAGCGTCGGCCGATCCGCAGCGTGGCTCTTCGTCATCGGCCTCGGCGGCATCGGGATGCTCTGGGCGTGCAGCAACTCGGTGGAGGTCCTCGACCCGGGAGACGCCGGAACCGATGCGCTCGTCACCGACGACCAGAGCATCGCCTTGCCCGACGTCCACGAGGAAGAAGCAGGCGCCTGCGCGCGCCACTGCTCGAGCGATCTCCACACCGTGCTCGATTGCACCGATGCGGTCGTCGAGACCTGCCCCGCCGATCAAGGGTGCGGCGGCGCGAGCTGCGTCCCGGCGTGCGACGCCGCGAAGGCGAACGGCTCCAGTGTCGGTTGCGACTACGTCGTCGTCCAACCCGACACGATCTTCCCCGTCCAAGGCGCCTGCTACGCGGCGTTCGTCGTGAACACGTGGACCGAGCCGGTCGCGTTGAGCGCGGAGTGGTCGGGACAGTCGCTGTCGATCGGGAATGCGACGTTCAAGCCGTCGGGCTCGGGCAGCGCGCTGACCTACACCCCCCTGACGAACGGGAAGCTCCAGCCGGGCGAGGTCGCGATCATCTTCCTGAACTCGTTCAACCAGGGCGGGCTCCTCAACATCGAGTGCCCCACCGGCATCACGCCGGCGCTCACCGCGTTCGATGGCGCCATCCACGGCACCGGGATCGGCAAGGCGTTCCACATCGCGAGCAGCCGCCCCGTCGCCGCCTACGACGTCATGCCGTTCGGCGGTGGCTCCAGTCTCGCGACGGGAGCGTCGCTCCTGCTCCCCACGACGGCGTGGGACACGAACTACGTCGCCGTGAACGCGTTCGCGCAGAGCTCCTCGCCCGACGAGCAGAACTTCCTCGCGATCGCCGCGAGCGAGGACGGCACGAGCGTCACGATCAGCCCGACCGCCGACGTGAAAGCCGGCTCCGGCGTGCTCGGTACCAACAAGGGACAACCGCGCACGTACGCGCTGAACAAGGGCGAGTACCTCCAGCTCACGCAGGACGGCGAGCTCACCGGCAGCATCATTCAGTCCAACAAGCCGGTCGGCGTTTGGGGCGGCGCCACGTGCTTCAACGTCGACATCGCCGAGGAGTACTGCGATACGGCGCACCAGCAGCTCGTGCCCGTCTCCGCGCTCGGCCACGAGTACACCGCGGTCCGCTATCGAGACCGCTACGTCGGCACGAACGAGGTCGTCCCTTGGCGCATCGTCGGCGCCGTCGATGGCACCACCCTCGCCTACGAGCCCGCCACGCCTCCCGGCGCGCCGCTCACGATCGGCGAGCGCGAGGTGAAGACGTTCTGGGCCCCCGGCCCCTTCGTCGTCCACAGCCAAGACGACAAGCATCCCTTCTACGTCGCGCAGTACATGACCAGCGCCCACGACCCGCGGGCAGGCGGCTCGACCGATGGCGGTCCCAGCGAGCGCGGTGATCCGGAGTTCGTCAACGTCGTGCCTCCGGCGCAGTTCATGACGTCGTACGTCTTCTTCACCGACCCCACCTACCCGGAGACCAACCTCGTCGTGGTGCGGACCAAGGGTTCCAGCGGCTTCGCCGACGTCGAGCTCGACTGCGCGGGGAAGCTCGGGGGATGGCAGGCGCTCGGGAGCTCCGGCACCTACGAGTACACGCGCCTCGATCTGGCGAGCGGCAACTTCGCCCCCGTCGGCGGGTGCGACAACGGGCGCCACGAGATCCACTCCACCGCCCCGTTCGGAGTCACGATCTGGGGATGGGGCTCCGAGGCGACCGACCCCGTCGTCTCCACTGCGGTGAGCTACGCGTACCCGGCAGGAGCGCGGCTCCGCCACATCACCTCGGTCGTGGTCCCGCCGGATCCCAAGTGAGGCCATGAGAACGCTCGCCGTCACCGTGGGGATCGCAGCAGCGACGCTGCTTCCCTTCGCCTGCGGCGGGTCCGGCGGCTTCCCGACGCCCGACGCTGGCGAAGATGGGCCGCTCCTCGATCCCGACGGGCCCACGCTGGGCGACGCCGCCTCCGACGTGCTCGCCTGCCGGCGGTGCTCCTCCGATCGCCACGCCGTCCTCGACTGCCAGGGGAACACGCTCGAGACGTGCACCGGCGTCGAGGGCTGCGATGACGAGCTCGGCGCGTGCGCGAATGCGTGCCAGGTCGCCGTCCAACGCAAACAGTCGGTCGGTTGCGAGTACTACGCCACCTTCATGGAGATGTTGCAGGGCGGCTCCCGCTGCTTCGCCGCGTTCGTGGCGAACACGTGGAACACGCCCGCGCACCTCCAACTCGATCGCAGCTTCGTCTCGTACCCCATCGCGAGCTTCGCGCGCATCCCGAAGGGCGTCGGACAGGCGGTGACCTATCAACCGTACGTCGCGCAGAACGGTCTCGCGCCCGGCGAGGTCGCGATCCTCTTCCTCGGCGGCCTCTCGGGGGCTTCGCCGCTCTGCCCGATCCCGTCGGCGGGAGGACAGGCCCCGATGATCGTCGGGACGGGGCGCGGCTTCTCCTTCCGCATCCGGTCGGACGTCCCGGTGGTCGCCTACGAGATGGATCCTTACGGCGGCGGCTCGGCGGCGATCACCGGCGCGTCGCTCCTGCTTCCGACGAGCGCCTGGGACACGAACTACGTCGCGACCACCGCGTCGCAGAAGACCACGTCCTCACCGTCGATCGACGTCATCGCGACCGAAGACGCGACCCAGGTCACGCTGCTTCCTTCGGTCGGGGTCGACGCCGGCGGCGGTCTCCCCGGGGGTCCGGCGAACGCGCCGCTCACCTTCGTGCTCAACCGCGGCGAGTTCGCGCAGTTCACGCAGGAGGGCGATCTGGCCGGGAGCATCCTCCAGGCGAACCGCCCGATCGGCGTGATGAGCGGCAACCCGTGCATGAACTGGCCGCTCGGGCGCATCTACTGCGACCACGGCGAGCAGATGCTCCCGCCCGTGCGCGCGCTCGGGAACGAGTACGTCGGCGTCGCTCCGCGCCCGCGCATCGCGGGCGACGTCGCGGGATGGCGGCTCGTCGGCGCGGTCGACGGCACGACGTTGAGCTGGCTGCCGAGCACGCCGCCCGGCGCACCGACCACGCTCCAACGCGGACAGGTCGTCGAGCTCTCCGACGCCGACCCGTTCGTCGTCGCGAGCCAGGACGACGCGCACCCGTTCCTCCTCTTCACGTTGATGTCCGGCAACGGCGGCACGGGACCGCTCTCCGGCTACGGCGACCCCGACCACGTCCTCTCCGTTCCGCCGCGCCAGTACCTCGACGACTACGTCTTCTTCACCGACCCCACCTTCCCCGAGACGAACCTCGTCGTGGTCCGCAAGCCGGTCAGCCCGGGGGTCTTCGCCGACGTCGAGCTCGATTGCGCCGGCAAGCTCGGCGGCTGGAAGCCGATCGGCGACTACGAGTGGACGCGCGTCGACCTCGAGACCGGCGACTTCCAAGGCGTGAACGGCTGCGAGAACGGGCGCCACGAGATGAAGAGCAAGGCGCCGTTCGGGCTGTGGATCTGGGGCTGGGGAACGCCCACGACCACCTCGAACACGCGCGACGTCTCCTACGGGTACCCCGGGGGCATGAACGTGCAGCCGATCAACAAGGTGATCGTTCCGCCGACACCGAAGTGACCCTCGTCACGCCCGCGGGAGGATCGGCTCGAGCGGCCACGGCACGTCGACGGGGACGCCTCGCTTCACGAGCAGCGTGTGCAGGACGAGATCCTGCGCGCTGATCAGGAACGACTCTCCCGCGTGCTCCACTCGCCCGTCGGTCGTGATCCGCGTGATGGTGGAGAGCTCGGCGGTCCGCGGCGAGACGGTGAGCCCGATGTACTTGCCGGAGAGCGTGGTGCCCGCGAGCCCGCTGAAGCCGTCGGCGTCGGAGTAGCGGCCGCCCGCGGCGAGCGCGGCCTCGGCCCGCTCGACCGCGCCGGGGAGCGCGGCCGTCACCACGCGCCGAAGCACGTCGGGCGAGGCGCCGCCGGGGATGGCGAAGATCCGTCCCTCGGTGTCCCACAGCACGAGCGCCGCCGCGAGCTTCGAGCCCGACGTCGCCGCGAACGCCGCCGTGGACGCGTGGGGGACGGACAACCGGCCGACGTCCGTCCACGCGAGCCCGCGCGTCGCGAGGAGGCTCTTCGTCGTCAGCGATCGTTCCCGCACGATCGTCGTGCGCCGCAGCGCGAGGAGCAGCCCCGCGGCGGCCCAGAACGGGAGCGCCGCGATCACCATCGTCACGATCGCGTTCGTGAGCGCACCGACCCCGACCAAGAACACCGGGCCGACGAACAAGAGCCCGACGACGAACGGCGCCACTCCCGTCGTCGCGCGGAACAGCTCCTCGTCCGGCTGCGTGGCGGCATCGCGGTACATCAGCCCCTCTTCACGCGGTAGACGCTCTGGACGAAGCCGAACTCCCAGCTCTTCGTGGACACGTGCTCGAGCTCCACGTCGCGCACGCCGAACGTCGTGCCGAAGAGCGGGAGGCCTTCACCGATCAGGACGGGGACGCGCGTGATCGTGAGATCGTCGACGAGCCCGTCCGCGAGGAAGCGCTGAATGGTGACGCCCCCGTCGACGTAGAGCCGCTTCGCGCCGTCGGCCCCGAGCCGCTCTGCGACGGCGCGGGGTCCGTCGGTCGTGGCCGACACGGTCGCGCGAAGCGACTCCGCGATCGCGACGGGGCCGCGGCTCATGACGACGACCCGCTTGTTCTCGTACGGCCACACCGGGAACTTCGCCGCGAGCTCGAACGTGTTGCGTCCCATGACGAGCACGTCGATCGCGTCGAAGAAGGCTTTGTAGCCACAGTCTTCCCCTTTTGGGACGACGCGATTGGCCCGTTCGAGCCAATCGATCGCGCCGTCCTTGCGGGAGATGAAGCCATCGAGGCTGGTGGCGATGAAGACGGAGCAACGGGGGTGGGCCTGCGACATGCGGAACCCGAGCATACTCGGAAGCGTCAGCGGCGAGCTTCCTCCGGCGCGGGGGGCCGCAGCGCCCCCGCCGCGAGGATGCAGAGCACCGGCGTGAGGACCATGTGGTACCGGTCCTCGCCGAAGAACACCGCGTGCGTCACGACGGTCGTCGCGAAGAGCACGAGCCCCATCTTCAACGCCGGCGCGAAGCGGGGTCGGCCCGGGATCGGCAACCACGGCACCAGGGCGACGAACACCGCGAGCGGCCAGAACGACGGATCGGGCGTGAACGCGTAGATCCAGAGGCCCACCGTCGCGAGGAGCACCAAGCCTTGCGCGACGACCATCCGCCGCCGGCGCGCGCCCGCGAGCACGAACGCCGCGACGCCGAGCGCCGCCGCACACATCAGGATCCGATGCGCGTACGTGGTGACGGCGCGCCCGAGCGAGCGCCGATCCTCGGGCCACGCGCCCGGCCGCGCTTCGTGGAGGTACTCGACCGCGAACGACTCGTGATCGAACGTGTAGCCGAGCTTCTTCGGGACGAGCCCGAGCCAATGCTTCGGGTGCGCCTCGATCTCGCCCACGCCGTATTGGAACCAGCAGCGATCCTGCTGCACTTGCCCGGTCACCTCGCGGCAGCCGTCGTCCGCCTTCAGCGTCTCGAAGCGCCCCGTCGCACGCGGGAACGCGCCGATCGCGAGGTTCCAGCCCGCGTTCGTCGACACGAGCGCGCACCCGTCCATCACCTTGCAGTTGCGCGCGGTCCACGGGAGCACCGGCAGGAGGGCGAGCACGCACGCTGCGAGCACCGCCGGCAGCTTCGCCGCGAACCGGAGCTTCCCCTTCGCGAGCGCCGGCAGCAGAGGTGCGCTCTCGGCGAACGCGAGCGCCGGCGCACAGAGCAGCGCTTGCGGTCGCACCAGCGCGGAGAGGCCGAGAAGCAGCGCGCCGAGGATGAACCAGCGCCGCTCCTTCCCCTGCGTCGCGATCACGAACGCGAGCAGCGTCGAGAGCGCCGAGAGCGGCTCCGTCATCACGAGCGCCGCGTAGAGGATCAAACCCGGGTGCAGCGCGGCGACGATCCCGGCGATGCGCGCGCGCCCCGGCGAGAAGACACGCGTCGCGAGCACCCACGTCACCACGGGCACGAGCGCCGAGACCGTCGCGTTGACGACCGCGGCGACCCGGAGATCGGAGCCGAAGATCTTGTAGAATACACCGAGGAAGAAGCTGTACCCGACGGGGTAGTGACACCACGGGTGCCACTCGACGATGCCGTTCACGACCCGCTCGTCCGAGTAGCCCGCGCCGAGCGCGATCCGGCGCGCCCCGAAGTCGTAGTAGTGGCCGTCCCAGACGGGCTCGCCCGCGAAGTGGAGCGCGACCCACAGCCGCGGGAGGAGCGACGCGAAGAAGAGACCGATCCCGAAGGGAGCGCTGCGCGACTTCACTCGTTCCCACGCGGAGGCCGCGTCCGGAGCTCGGGCTCCGACGTGCCGCCGACGGTCTCACGCATCTTCCGCAGGTAGGTTCGCTGCACCTGCGGCCCATCGAGCCGAAGGAACCGCGCCAGCTCCAGCAAGAAGCCGCGGACGTACACCGGCGCGGGGAGCGCGGCGTAATCCTCTTCTTCGATCGCGGCGAGGTACGGCCGACCGATCTTCGTGCGCGCGCTGATCTCGCCCAGGTCCACGCCGATCGACTCGCGCACCTTGCGCAAGAGCGCGCCGTCGAACTCGGTGTCGGGCCCGATCTCGCGCTGCAGCTCGGCCTGGAGCAAGAGCTGCTCCGCCGCGAGCGGGGGCTTCGCCGCCACGGGCACCGGCTTGGCGGCCGCATCGTCCGGGAACGTCGAGAGGTCGTAAGCGCGGCGGCGCACCGGATCGAGGAGCGTGTCGTACGCTTCGTCGAGCCGCGCCTGCTCCGCGCCGAGCTGCGCCGGACCGAGCAGGGACGCCGTCGCGAGGCTGCTCTCGCCGTACATCTCGCGCTGGCGCTTGTAGCCGCGCCGGATCTCTTCGTCGCTCGCGCCGCGCGAGACGCCGAGCGCGTCGTACAGCGTGACCATGCTCGGCATCGCCGGCGGCGCCGCCTTCGACTCGGGCGTCGTGACGATCGCGACGACCCGCCGCGCGATCCGCTCGAGGTTGCGCCCCGCCTTCGACGTCGGGCTGTCCACGAGCAACGGGCGATTGCGCCGCACCGCGAGCCACACCGCGTCGTCCTGCTCGATGTGACCGAGCTCCTCGAGCGGCAGCCCGAGGTGCCGCTGCGCGAGCGTGCTCATCCAGGCGCCGAGCTCCAGATCGTTCCGGAGGCGCGTCTCGTTCACCACGAGAAGCATCCGCAGGCGCCGCGCTTCGGCCCAGGCGATCTCCGCCAGCCGCGGGTCCATGCGCTGGAGCGTCTTGATCAGGTCGTTCGGGGCGGGCAGGACGCCGAGCTCCGTGATCGCGCGCTCCGCGATCGCGAGGCGCAGCCGATCCTTGAGCAGCGTGCGCCGGAGCCGGCGCCGGTACGCGGCGCGCAGGAAGCGGTACGTCGTCTCGATCGCACCCGGCTCCGGCGTGGTCACCACGATCGGGACGTCGGCCGAGAGCAGGAGGTCCACCTGCGCCGGACCGTGCCCGGGACCCGCGTCGATCACGAGGTACTCGGCCGGGATCGTCCTCAGGTGAGCGAGGTAGCGCGCGCGCCGGCTGCTCCGCGGGAGCGACGTGGGTTGCGGCGAGTCGTGCGGAGCGGGCAGGAGCGAGAGCCCCGGCACCGCCGTCGGGAGGAGCAACTTCGTCAGCTCTTCGGGGCGAGCGCGCGTGAACGGCGGCTCGGCGCGGCCCGCGGGCAGCCCGAAGTGCGAGTGCAGGTTCGCGCCCGTCCCGTCCGCGTCGACGAGGACCGCGCTCTTGCCGAGCTGCGCGAAATAGATCGCGAGGTTCATCGCGACGAGCGACTTGCCCACGCCGCCACGCCCACCGCCGACGGCGACCACGCACCGCGCGCCCGCTGCCGGGACGCGCTCCGAGGGGTCCATCAGTGCGGCCCCCGGTCGCGGCCGGGCGCGGTCGTCTGCGGATCCGGCGGCGGCGGCATGGTCTGGCGGCTGCGACGGAGGAGGCCGAAGATGCGCGCCCCTAGCTCCGGCGCGCGGAACGGCTTCACCACGTAGTCGTCGGCGCCGTTCGCGAAGGCGTCCACGATGTCGCGCGAGGACGCGTTGGCGGTGAGGAAGAGCACCGGGACGCCCGCGAGCTGGTCGCGCCCGCGGATCGCGCGGCACAGGTCGATGCCGCTCATGCCGGGCAGGGTCCAGTCGAGCACGACGAGATCGACGCGACGTTCGGCGGACACGTCGTCGAGCCGCGTGAGCGCCCGCTCGCCGCTCGGCACCGACTCCACCGTGAACCCGACCGCTTCGAGCATCGCCCCGACCACGTCGCACAGCTCGTGATCGTCGTCGACCAGAAGTACGCGCGCCCCCTCGGCCGCGCCGAAGCGCCGGACGAAGCTCGACGCGGGGAGGCTGGGACGGTTGGCCCCGCTCGCCGTGCTCCCCAGGCCGTCGATCGAAGGCATCGTCTGGCGGGCGCCGGGATCGAAGGGGACTGCATCGGTCGGGGGCGCTTCGTCGTCGTCGTCGCCGGTGGCGGTGGCGGCGAGCCGGGCGAGGCTCGCCTCGGACGCATCGACCAGGAGCGAGAGCTTCGCCCAATCACGGGGCTCGAACGCGATCGCCAGGTGATCGCCGTGCCGAACGCCTCGAGCGGCCGCGGCGGTGGCCCGGCCCGCACCTTCGACCTCGACGATGGCGAGGAGCCACTCCCCGTCCTGGATCGACTCCCCCGAGGGAAGCGGGAGCTCGTGGTCGGTGGACCGGAGCGCCTCGCGGAGGGCGGTCAGGGTCGCGTAGCGGCAGACGATGCTTCGCACGGTCGAGGGGGCGAGGTTAACCCGGCGCCCCTGCCCTGTACAGGCGGGGGTCCCTTTCGGGAGGTGGGCACGGTTGGCAGGGTAGGAAAGAGCGGCTAGGCTGCGCCACCGATCGTCATGTCCGGCTTCAAATCGGCGTCACTCTTGATCCTCCTCGGTCTCGCCGGGAGCGGTTCGACCTGCAACAACAAGTCCGATCCCGGGAACGACGTCTCGAAGGACCCGGCCGGTGGCGTCGACGTCAACCTCGCCGAGGTCGACACGAGCGCCCTCACCCCGCGTGAGAAGAAGGACTGGAGCAAGTACGTGAGCCAGCTCCTGGCTCCCTGCTCCGACACGCCCGTCCCCATCTCGCAGTGCGTGCAGGAGAAGCGGAGCTGCAGCAAGTGCCTGCCGGCCGCGAAGATGATCCTCAAGGGCGTCCGCGACGGGCAATCGCAGGAGCAGGTGGAGAAGACGTTCCACAACCGCTTCGACGCGGACAAGGTGAAGAACGTCCCGATCGACGACTCGCCGGCGACCGGCCCCTCGAACGCGCCGATCGTGATGGTCGAGTTCGCCGACTTCGAGTGCCCCCACTGTCAGGCGATGGCCCCGCTCATCGACAAGACCGTCGACGACCACAAGGCCAACCTCCGCTTCGTCTACAAGTTCCTCCCCCTCCCCGGTCACACCCACGCCGATCCGGCCGCGCGCGCAGCTTGGGCGGCGCAGCAGCAGGGGAAGTTCTGGGAGATGCACCACAAGCTGTTCGCCAACGGCGAGCACCTGGAGCAGAGCGATCTCGAGGCGTACGCGCGCGAGCTCGGGCTCGACCTCGCCAAGTTCAAGCTCGACATGGCGAGCAAGGGCGCGGCCGACAAAATCGCGGCCGACAAGAAGCTCGCGGACTCGCTCGGCGTGAAGGGAACGCCCACCATCTACATCAACGGGCGCGAGTACGAGCGCGTGCAGACGCTCGACGATTGGATCGCGCTCGACCTCCAGATGATGGGCCAAATCGTGGGCCCCGCGCCGACCGGCATCGTCCTCCCGGGCGCGTCCGGCTCGGCCGCGGCTTCCGCGTCCGCAGCGCCTTCGTCCGCTCCGTCCGGCGCGCCTTCCGCGGCGCCGAGCGCCAGCGCGAAGGGTAAGTGAGCCGGTGAAGGTCTCTTCGGACGGGTGCGGCTGTTTCCCGACGGGTCGTCACTACCCCGGGATCGCGCACCTCCTGCGGACCATCGTCCGCGGCTTGGCCGAAGAGTTCTCGGCCGAGACGCCGTGGACCGAGCTCGACATCGCCCTCCTCGACGTGGAGACGACCGGGCGCGATGCGGCGATCGACCGCGTCGTCGAGCTCGGCATCGTCGTCGGGCGCGAGGGCGGGCTCGTGCTCCGCAAGAACTGGCTCGTGAACCCGGGGATTCCGATCCCGGCCTCGGCGACCGAGGTGCACGGGATCAAGGACGAAGACGTCAAGGACGCCCCGACCTTCGCCCAGGTCGCGGACGAGCTGCTCGAGCTCCTGCGCGCCAAGGTACCGGCCGCGTACAACGCCAACTTCGACAAGACGTTCCTCTTGTCGGAGCTCGCCCGCATGGGCGGCATGAAGGCTGGCTCGACCGCACCGCCGGCGCTCCGCCGCGACATCGAGTGGATCGACCCGCTGATCTGGGCGCGCGAGCTCCAGAGCGAAGAGCGATCGCGCGCCCTCGGCGACGTGGCCGCCCGTCTCGGCATCACACTCGAGAATGCCCACCGCGCCGCCGACGACGCCGAAGCCGCGCTCCGCGTCTTCTACGCCCTGGGGCGTGACCCCCGGGTCCCGCGGCCCTACGGAGCGCTCGTTCAGGAGCAGCGGCGCCTCGCCCTGGCGCAAGCGGACGAGCGGCGCATGTGGCGCAAGAGTTGATAGTATCCACCCCCGCACCTAGAAGAGACGAGACGAGCTGGAGGCCCCTGTGAGCGAGAAAGCGGAGATCAAGATCAGCGAGACGGTGAAGCTCGACGTGCCGGTGGTCGTCGGGAGCGAGGGGGAGAAGGCCATCGACATCGCGCAACTTCGCGCGAAGACGGGCTTCGTCACCATCGACCCGGCGTTCATGAACACGGCGTCGACGAAGAGCGCCATCACCTTCATCGACGGCGACAAGGGCATCCTCCGCTACCGCGGGATCCCGATCGAGCAGCTCGCCGAGCAGTCGACCTTCGTCGAGACGAGCTACCTCCTCGTGTACGGCCACCTGCCGAACAAGGACGAGCTGAACCGCTTCTCGACGCGCCTGACGCGTCACTCCCTCATCCACGAGGACATGAAGCGCTTCTTCGAGGGCTTCCCGTCGACGGCGCACCCGATGGCGGTGCTCTCGTCGATGGTGCTCGCGATGTCGAGCTTCTACCCGGACGCGCTCGACGTCGGGAACACCGACCAGATCGACATCACGATCGCGCGCCTTCTCGCCAAGGTCCGCACGATCGCGGCCTTTGCCTACAAGAAGAGCATCGGTCACCCGTTCGTCTACCCGAAGAACTCGCTGCCCTACTGCGCGAACTTCCTGAACATGATGTTCAGCGTCCCGGCGGAGCCGTACGAGGTCGACGAGGAGCTCGTGAAGGTCATGAACCTTCTCCTCATCCTCCACGCCGACCACGAGCAGAACTGCTCGACGTCGACGGTGCGTCTCGTCGGCTCGTCGCGCGCGAACCTGTTCGCGAGCATCTCGGCCGGCATCTGTGCCCTCTGGGGCCCGCTCCACGGCGGCGCCAACCAAGAGGTCATCGAGATGCTCGAGATGATCAAGAACGACGGCGGCGACGTGAAGAAGTACGTCGCGAAGGCGAAGGACAAGAACTCCGACTTCCGCCTGATGGGCTTCGGTCACCGCGTCTACAAGAACTTCGACCCGCGCGCGAAGATCATCAAGGTCGCCGCGGACAAGGTGCTCGGCAAGCTCGGCGTGAAGGACCCGCTCCTCGACATCGCGAAGGGTCTCGAAGAGGCAGCGCTCGCAGACAGCTACTTCGTCGAGCGCAAGCTGTACCCGAACGTCGACTTCTACTCGGGCATCATCTACCGCGCGATGGGCTTCCCGACGAACATGTTCACCGTGCTCTTCGCGCTCGGTCGTCTCCCCGGTTGGATCGCCCACTGGAAGGAGATGATGGAGGACACCTCGACGAAGATCGGGCGCCCGCGCCAGATCTACACGGGTGCGACCGCCACGGATTACGTGCCGATCGAGAAGCGCTGACTTCGCGCTACGCTGATCCCCGATGGTTCGGTGGGGATCAGTCGCACTCTTCTTCGGGGCCGTGATCGCGGCACAGGGCGCTTGCTCCAGCGAGCCGCCCGCCGCGAGCGGCCCCGTCGCTCGTTTTGGGCTCGAGAGCGGCAAGGTGCCGGCGTTCCTCGCCGTGCCGTGGCCCTCGGACGTGTACCTGAGCGGCGGGCGGGTGATGGATCCGCTGCCCGGCTTCGAGGCGTACGTCACCGGCTCGCCCGACTCGATCGAGCACGAGATGGGGAAGCTCGACGGCTTCTCGCGCATCACGCACGCGATCTTCTTCGTCGACGATCCGAGCGCGGCGCGGATGGACGACGGGCAGCCCGCGAGCGCCTTCGTCGATCGGGCCAGCCTCCCCGCGGACGAGACGGCGTGCACGTCCGACGCGAGCTCGGTCTACCTCGTCGACCTCGAGGCGAGCGACGGCGCGAGCGCGCGGGTGCCCTGTCGCGCCGCGTTCCACGACGATCGGCCGTGGGGCTCCGACAAGCACGCGGCCGTCGTCGTCGGTCCCGCGCGCGGCGTGGTGCTCGCCGAAGGTCACCGCTACGCGGCCATCCTCACGAGCCGCGTTCGGGACGCCTCCGGCCGCGCCGTCGGCGCGAGCGACGGGTTCGGGGCGATGCAGTCCGCGACCGACGACCGCGCCAAGCTGTACCAAGGCGCGCTCGCGAAGGCGACGACGCTCCTCGGTCGCGCGCTCGACGGCACTCGGATCGTCGCCCTCGCGCCGTTCACGACCCACACCGGGACGAAGGACCTCTTCGCGCTGCGCGAGGCGCTCGAGGCGGAGCCGGTGCCGAAGCTGTCGTTCGCGAAGGACGATGTCGCGCCGATGGGCGATGCGCGCTTCGCCAAGAAACAAGGCGGCGTGCTCCCGGCCGGGTTCACCGCGAGCCTGGACGACTGGCTCGGCGTCGTCGATCCCAAGAACGTGCTGCCCGACGGGAACGACGACTGGGACAACCAGCTCCCGGTGCGCGCGCACAACCACATCGCTGCGTGGGGCACGGCCGTGTTCGCGGCGAACAACTACCTGGTGGACCAGCCGGGCGGCTACGGCGACGTGGATCACGCGACGTTCGCGCGCGACCCGAAGGGCGCGATCGTCCCGAGCCCCACGCGGCCGACGCAGAAGATCTGGGTCTCGATCGCGATCCCCGACACGCCGATGCCGCCCGAGGGCTACCCGGTCGTCATCGTGCAGCACGGGCTCGGCGCGTCGCGCGAGTATCTCGTGCAGAATGCAAACATCTTCACGAGCCAAGGCTGGATCCTGGTCGGCGTCGACAGCATCACGTTCGGGGCGCGCTCGTCGCACGCCGAGTTCCAGGTCGACCAGGTCTCCGACTACTCGGGGGCGCCCGGCGCGACGTACAGCGGGCCCGACGGGATCTCGGACTCCGTGAACGGCGCGCGCTCGGGCGTGATGGACCTCTTCGGCAACCTCACGAACTTGGGTGCGTTCCGCGATCAGCTCCGGCAGGCCGCGATCGACACCACCCAGCTCGTCCGCGTGCTGCGCTCGAACCCCGATCTGTCGGCGCTGAAGACGGGCGCAGAGGCGCCCCGGATCGATCCGAAGAAGATCGCGTACGTCGGCGAGTCGCTCGGCTCCGTCGAGGGCGAGATGGCGTCCGCGATCGAGCCCGACGTGAAGACGTGGGTGTTCTCGGTCGGCGGCGGCGGCTTCATCATGGAAGCGGCGACGCACGGCCCCGGCATCGGCAGCCTGCTGACGGCCGGCGCGGGGTTGTTCTTCCACTTCCTGCGCGACCACCTCGACGAGTTCCACCCGCTCGTGAACCTGGTGCAGACGGTGCTCGAGCCCGCCGATCCGCTGCTCTACGGGCCCCATCTGCTCCTCGCGCCGCGCGCGATCGCGGGCCGGCCGGCGGCGCCGCGGAACGTGCTGCTCGTCGAGTCGCTCTACGACGAGCTCGTCGCCAACGAAGCGGGCGAGGCCTTCGCGCGGAGCGCGGGGCTGGTGCTGTGCGAGCCGAACGTGGGCTCCAACGCGGGCACGATCGAGCCGAAGACGCCGGCGTCGGGCTTCGGGCGCGTGCCGTTGAAGAGCGTGGGTCCGGACGGGAGCGGCGCGATCCACGACGTGCCCTTCGCCGGCATCACCGGCGCGGTCGTGCAGTTCGGTCCGTGCGACCACGGGTCGGATTTCGTGTCGAGCTTGGGCTCGCACGGCTACGCGATCCCGTTCGCGCGCTACGACACGCCGGCGCCGTTCGTGCGGCTCGACGCGGAGTTCCCGATGCGGAACCCGTACCGCGAGTACGCCGCGCAGATCACGAAGTTCGTCGGCGACGCGTTCGCCGCGAAGGTGCCCGCGATCGTCGTGCAGAAGCCGCCGATCCGCGACTACGACGACGACGGGACCCCGGACGACGTCGACCCGAACCCGAGCAACCCGGCCGTGAAGTGACGGCGCGGTCCGCGACGCTCAGGGCATCCACGCGCGCGCGACGTCGTGGATCTCTTCGCTGAAGAAGAGGTACTGGAGCATCGCGAGGATGAGGAAGGGCCCGAAGGCGACGCGGGCCTTGGTGAACCCCTCCTCGGCCTCTTCGCCGAGCGGGTCCTCTTCGAGGATCTTGCGCGCCTCGCGGTCGCCGCGCTTGGCGGCTGCGCGGAGCTCGGCGATCTCCTTCTTCACGGCCTCGGGCTCTTCGATCTTGCCGCGCACGAAGTAGATGACGATCGCGAAGATGGTGCCCTGGAGGCTCCCCGCGAGGAGGGTCCACAACCCGCCGACCCAGCCGAACCACGCGCCGGCCACGAGCACGAGCTTCGCGTCGCCGACGCCCATGCCCTCGCGCCCGCGGAGGACGCGGTAGAGCCAGATGAACGGGACCCACACGACGGCGAACCCGACGCCGGCGCCGAAGGCCGACTCGACGAAGCCGAGGCCGCGCAGCTTCGCCGTCGCGAGCCCGAGCACGAACGCGCCGAAGTTGATCGAGTCGGGCAGGATCATGTGCTCGAAGTCGATGAACGCGGCCGCGATCATCCCGAGCACGAGCGCGAGGTAGACGAGGTAGAGGAGCGCCGAGGTCCCGAGGCTCGTCCCAGCGGGGAGCGCGCGGATGACGATCTCGAACAGGGCGAACGACGCGAGGCCGCCGAGCGCTTCGACCAGCGGATAGCGCGGGCTCATCTTCGCCTTGCAGCAGCGCGCGCGCCCGCGGAGGAGAAGGAACGAGACGATCGGGATGTTGTCGTAGAACGCGATCGGCTTGCCGCACGCGGGACAACGCGACCCGGGGTGCACGACGCTCAGGTCGCGCGGCACGCGATAGATGACGACGTTGAGGAAGCTCCCCCACAGGAGCCCGAAGAAGACGACCAGGCCACGCAAGGTGCCCAGCGGTAGGTCGGCCAACGTCATCGAAGGGGCCCAGCGTAGCACTGTTGAATCCATTGGCTTTCGCCCGCGCTGCGGACTACCTACGCACCCGCTGTGATTCTGACGATCCACGGAGCGCACCCCGAGCCGCGGAAGATCCGGCGTGCCGTCGAGGCGCTCGAAGCGGGCGAGGTGATCGCGTACCCGACGGACACCGTCTACGGGCTCGGCTGCGACTTGATGAACAAGCGCGCGGTCGACCGGCTCTACGAGATCAAGCGGATGGATCGCTCGCACCAGCTCGCGTTCATCTGTCCCGACCTGGGCGACATCGCGAAGTACGCGATCGTGGAGAACCACAACTACCGCATCCTGCGCCGCTACTTGCCGGGACCGTACTGCTTCATCCTCGAGGCGACGCGCGAGGTTCCCAAGATGGTACAGACCAAGCGCAAGACGGTGGGGATCCGCATCCCCGGCCACGAGGTCACGCGGGCGCTCGCGCGCGAGCTCGGGCGGCCCATCATCTCGACGACGGCGCAGCGCTCGGGCGAGGATCCGCACGTGGACCCGCGCGAGATCGAGATCGCGTTCAAGGGGCTCGGTCTCGTGATCGACGACGGCGTCGGAGGGGGCTTGGTGCCGACGACGGTGGTCGACCTCACGAGCGTGCCAGCGGTCGTGGTTCGTGAAGGCGCGGGGAGCGTCGAGGACTTCGAGTAGCCCACGCGAGGGCGGCCCCGAGCACGAAGAGGCTGGTCCACTGGCCGGCGGAGACGCGGGCGCCGTCGTCGTGGACGCGGACGCACTCGATCGCGATCCGAAGCGCGGCATACGTCGCAGCGCCGGCCGCAAAGCGCTCGCGCGGAACCGCGCGCGTCGCGGCGAGCGCGACGAGCGCGGCTGCGACCTCGTAGAGGGCGACGGGGTGGCGGTCGAGGCCTGCTCGGCCGAGAACGCCCCCGTGCATCGCGCAGCCGGGTTCACACCCTGCGAAGAAGCAGCCTACGCGGCCGAACGCGACGACGACGAGGAGCGGCGCGATCGCCTCCTCGAGGGCGGTGCTTGCGTCGCGCTTGCGGAGCCTCGTCACCGCGACGTAGGCGAGGACGAAGCCGAAGAGCGCTCCGTAGGCCACCACGCCGCCGGGGCGCGGGAGCGGCGCGCTCGCGTGGGCGCGGATCGCCCAGGCCGCGACCGCGAAGAGCCAATCGAACGCGAGCGCACCGACGGCGAGGAAAGGGAGCGCGGCGACGAACGCGACGCGGTCCCCCGTGGGTGCCGTTCGAAGGAAGACGAGGAGCGCCGCGAGCACGCCGGCGAGTTGAAGGAGCGTCCACGGGGGAGGCATGCCTCGGGCCGGTGCAGGCGCCGCGCCATACGAATTGACTACGTCGGGCGTGGTCAATCGCTACGGCGAGGCGATTGCATGACGGCGAGCCCACGGAGGAAACGACATGCTCACATCGTCACAACGTCGGGGTCTGAAAATGGCGGCGCGGCTCACGTGCGTGGTCGCGCTCGGGGGCGCGATCGTTCAGGTCGCGACCGCACAGGCTGCGGAGAGCGCGGAGCCGAACGCGCGGGAGAGCGCGAGCGGCGCGCGGGAGGGTGCGGCGCAGGGGGAGAGCGCGCCAACCGTCGCCGAGGCCCTGCGGTTGTCGCCGCGGAGCGGAGGATGCGTCCCGAGCTGGGGGCCGATTGCACCGCCGGCCGCGAGCTTCGCCGCGCTCGACGGCGCGGCGCGAGATGCGTGCCTCGCGGGAGGTGACGCGTGAGCCTCCTCGACTTCAGCGACGTGGTCGCGGCGCGGGGGCCCGTGGACGTGGCTCTGGGCGCCCTCAGCGAGAGCGAGCGCGCGTGGGCCGCGAGCTCGTGGCGCGCGCGGATGGTGAGCGAGTACGTCTCGTCGCGCGTGTTCGCGACGCTCGCGACGCAGGCGCTCGCGGCGGGCCTCTCGCACCGGGTGGTCGAGGAGCTCGCACGGATGTGCGGAGAGGAGATCGACCACGCGCGGCGGTGTGCGCGCGTCGTGGCGGCGTTCGACGAAGCACCCATGGCGATGCTCCCCAAGCTCCCGCCGGTCCCGCTCCACGAGGATGCGGAGCCGCTCGAAGCGTTGCTCCGCAACGTCGTGAGCGTGAGCTGCTGCAGCGAGACGACCGCGGTCGCGCTGGTGGGCGCGGAGCACGCCGTCGCGGGGACCGAGGATCTGAAGAAGGAGCTCGAGCGCATCCTCGCCGACGAGGTCGGGCACGCTCGGATCGGGTGGCGCATGCTCGACGACGCGCCCGTCGACGACGAGCTGCGCGCGCGGCTGAGCGTGTGGCTGACGACCTGCTTCGCCCACCAGCTCGATCATCACCGCGGCTCGCTGGCGATGCCGTCGGTGTCGGCGCCGGCGCTTGCCGTCGGGGCGCCGGATGGACCGGCGAACTTCGAGCTGTTCGTCACGACGATGGAGTCCGTGACGGTCCCCGGGCTCGAAGCGCGCGGGTTCGCGGCCGGGCGGGCGTGGCGGCGCGCGCTGGCCGAGCGACGCGCGGCGTAGGCTCGTCCTAGCCGAGCGGCGCACGCAAGCGCGCGCCGCGCGCGTTCAGGGCACGAGGACGCGCATGTCGCCGCCGACGTCGCGTGCGGCGCCGAGCATGGCGAAGTGAGCGCGCTTCGCGAAGCGCACGGCGTCGAGGATCATGTCCTCGCCCTCGGACTCGTAGCTGCGCTCGTCGGCGGCGAGGCGACCGGCGATGAGCGAGGCGAGCGTGCACCCTCCGCCGTGGACGGGGTTCCGCAGCGGGAGGCGCTTTGCGGCGAGCTCGACGACCTCGTCCCCGATCGCGAGGACGTCGATCGAGCGCGGGCCGACGAGGTGGCCGCCCTTGACGAGGACGGCGCGCGCGCCGAGCTCGAGCATGGCGCGGGCTGCCTCGCGGGCGTCGGGGATGGAGACGATGCGCCGCCGCGTGATCGCCTCGGCCTCGGGGATGTTGGCGGTGACGACCGCGGCGCGACGCACGACCTCGGTGCGGAGCGTGCGCGTCGCGGACTCGGCGAGGAGGCGAGCTCGACCGCGCGTGGGGAGCATGACGGGATCGACGACGGCGGGAATCTCGCGGTTGCACGCGAGGAGCTCGCCGATGGCGCGCACGTTGGCCGACGATCCGAGCGCGCCGACCTTGATCGCGCGGACGCGCTGGTTCTTGAGGACGGCGCGAGCTTGCGCGAGGAGGAGCTTGGGCGCGAGGGGTTGGGCGGCGACGAGGCCGGAGGTCGACTGGATGGTGGAGAGTGCGACGACGGCGCAACCGAAGACGTTGGCCGCCGCGAACGCGCGCAGGTCGGCGACGACGCCAGCGCCGCCTCCCGGATCGAGCCCGCCAATCGTGAGAGCGCACGGGAGCTGGGAGCGTGGCACGAGTCGCATGGGAGCCGTTGCGCCGAGCCCCGTCAAGACACAGCGCCGCTCCGCGCGTAGACTGGGACCGTGCGTCGCATGAAGCCGAACGCGTTCGCGAGGCTGGCGCTGATCGCCTTGGCGGGTTGCGCCGCCGACGCGCCGCCGCCGCCGCTCGAGGCGCCGCTGCCCGTCTTCACGCCGCCGGCGCCCCCTCCGCCGCCGCGGACGGACGCCGACCGCGACAACGATTTCGTCGGCGCGTGGGCGCAATGGGAGGCGGGGCACAAGGACGAAGCGCTGGTCGTGTTCAAGCGACTGGTGAAGGAGCTCGGCCAGGCGCCGACACCGACGCGGAGCAAGGTGCGCGGGGTCGCCGAGGCGCCCGAGCCGGGTGTTCCGAGCGCGCCGGTCGCGGCATCGGCGGATGGGTCGCGGGGGGTCGCGCTCTCGGGTGGCGACGCGTACTGGTTCGATGGCTCCGGAGCTCCGCTGCGGCACGACGTGGTGGAGGCCTCCACGGTGCGCTTCCTGCCGCAATCGACGCTCGTGGCGTTCAGCGGCAAGAACCTCACCGTCGTGGATGCGCAGGGGTTCGTGCGGGTCCTCCGGGCGCCGAACGTGACGGACTTCGCGGTGAGCGAGGACGGGGGTCTGATCGCCTACCAAGAGACGC
This sequence comes from Polyangiaceae bacterium, assembly GCA_044224495.1. Lineage (GTDB taxonomy): Bacteria > Myxococcota_A > Polyangia > Polyangiales > Polyangiaceae > JBGAKG01. Next base: position 165,095 of record JBGAKG010000012.1, read on the forward strand.
CAGAGGACGACGCGCCGAAGCTCCACGTCTGGTCGGTGTGGTCGCGAAGCGAACGATCTGGGTCGCTGCTCCAGCGCGGCGAATCCATCGAGGCGACCTCGCTCGGGTTTTCGCCCGATCGCAAGGAGGTCCACGGGCGGGTCTTCGGCCCGAGCGGGAGCTACAGCTTGGCGCTCTTCGACGAGGCGGGGGCGCGGATCGACTTCCCGGCGCCGTTCGATGCATCGCCTCCGTCCTACTCGAGCGACGGGAAGCTGCTCGCCTACGGCTATCGCTGGGCCACCGATACGGCGCAGGGTGGCAAGACGCTCCTCGTCGATCGGGCGACGCGGAAGACGATCGCGACGTCGTCCGCGATCGGGTACCCGACGGCGACCCGCTTCAGCAAGAGCGGGAAGCTCCTGCTCGTCGGCGAGCTGCGCAAGTTGTCGATCCTCGAGGTGCCGTCGCTGCGCGTGCTCGCGAGCACGGGCTTCCTGCGTGCGTCGTCGAGCATCGACGACGACCTGCAGAACGTCTCGGACATCGAGATCGTGGGCAACGACGCGGCGTTCTGGGCATCGACGGCGGATGGAACGAGCGCGGTATTCCGATTGCCGGCGGGCACGTTGGTCTGGAAGGGACGCGGCGAGCGGAGCATCGACACCGCGGGGGTGCAACGATTCCTCGACCGCGCGGAGAAGAATCAGCTCGTCACCATCGACGCGAAGTTGGCGGTGACGACGCGCGCGCTGACGCAAGCGGAGATCGACGCGCCGTACCCGACGCTCGACGACCCGCGCGCCGAGAAGCTGCGCAGCGCGCTGGAAGGGACGGTCTGCACGCTGCGCGAGCGCGTCTTCCCCTTGGCGGCGTGCCGTTGAGCGTCAGGTAGCGCGGAGCGGCGCGTCCTTCCAGGGAAAGGAGGGCGCGATGGAAACCGTGCTCGTCGTGAATCGAAAACCGCGACGCTCGCGCCTCGTGCGCTGGCTTCGCGTGCTCTGGCTGCGTGCGCTCAAGAACCCGACCCCGGTCATCGATCGGTTGGTCCCCGAGGACCGCGTCGGCTACGCCCACGTGACGATCCGGCTCTGAGCTTCTTGCGAAGGAGCGGGTCGACGGAGGGGCGCCACGTTCGCCAATTCTCGGGAGCGGTCGGGTCGTTGGAGTAATCGCCGGTCACGGGGATGCCAGCGGCCCAGTCCTCCTCCCAGGTGTTGACGATGTCGATGCGGTTGGGGTTGCCCTCGACCTCGGCGTAGTAGAGCGCCTCGTCGTCGGCGTGCCACTCCCACGGGTCTTCGAGGTAGCGACCGAAGGCGTGGCGGAGTGGCCACGCGACGGCGAGCACGGCCTGGAGGCGGCGGCGCCACTCGAGTCCGAACGCGGCGATGAGCGCCAGCCCGAAGAACCCGTCGACACGCGTCTCGAAGTGGAGCTGGCGAAGCGCCTGTTTCCCGGTCTCCGTCAGCTCGACGACGAAAGTGCGGCGGTCCTCGAAAGAGCGCGTTCGCGTGACGAAGCCGAGCGCCTCGATCCCGCGAACCATGACGCTGACGACGGACTTGGCGACGCTCAGGAGCCGCCACAGTCGCGACTGAAGGACGCGACCGTCGCACGACCCGATGGCGCGCAGCATGTCGAAGCGCGCCGGTGTGAGTCCCATGGGCTCCGCGAAGTCACGGTAGAAGTGCAGGAACCCGAGGTGAGCTTGTTTGACGCCGAAGGGTGCAGAGTGCATGGGAGGTGCACCAGCACGCCGCGTGCCACGAACCGAAGGAACGGCGCGCCCCGCACGATCCCCCGGGAAACAGGCGGTGCGGTAGCCAAGCGAACCATCTGGGTGGCGTGAAGGGGGGTGGCGCGGGCGGGCCCTCGCCACCCCCCTCGCCACCTGGTCGCCACTTCGTTTGACCCTTCCGTGGTGCAGCGGCATTCTTCGGCCGTGCGGCGATTGTTTGCGCTCGTCCTTCTTTTGGCCGCCTGTGGTCGGGACACCGAGGTGATTCTGCCCGACCCTCCTTACGTGCCTCCGGCCGAGACCTGCACGGCCAACGATTTGGAGCGCCCCGCCACCTTCCTGCCCTGCACGACCGGCAGCGGCATCTTCGGCCAATGGGTCGTCGATGAGGACGGCCTGCCGGCCTACGAGTACGGCCTCGACCAAAACGCCGACCCGCGCGCCGCTTGGTACAACACGGAGAAGCTCGACCGGCGCGACCATCTCTCCTCGTTCGGCAACGGCCGCATCACCGCCCTCGCCACCAACGACGGCTACGTCGAGGTCACCACCCAGGATCGCGGCATCGAATACCTCAACAAGTTCGATGCATCGCTCGGCCACTTCGCGGGCGGCTTCAGCTTCATCGACGACGGCTCCGCCTGGTCCACCGCCTACAAGTGGCGCCCCCCGGGCGCCAAGGTCACTCGCCGCTTCGGCATCGGGTACGCGCAGACCACCATGCGCTACCACGGCCTCGCCATCACCCGGACCCAGTTCGCTCCGGCCGGCGCGGTGCCCCTCGTCGCCGACGAGGTGCTCCTCGTCAACGAGAGCTCCGAGAAGAAATCGTTCTCCCACTTCGAGTACTGGGACGTCGCCCGACGCCCGATCGAGACCAACTGGATCGTCAGCGGCGAACCGCTCAGCGCCGTCCCGCAGGGCGCGCGCGACAAGCGCGACGCCCGCAACGCCATGTTCCAAGAAGTACCATCTTGGGACGAAGGCAGCGGCTTCCTCGGCCTCCGCCGAAGCTACGTCGGCGCCGAACCGGCCCCTGCCATCGAGGCGCCGAGCGCCATCGACTACTGGCCGAACGACCCCTTCCTCGCCGTCCTCATCGGCAACGCCGACGACGTCTTCACCGACCGCGCACGCTTCTTCGGCAAAGGCGGCATCGCCGCGCCCGATGCGGTCGCGAAGCGCGTCACCGGCGACTTCGCGAAGCGCGGCCCGATCAGCGGCGCAGGCCAAGACAACGTCTTCGTCGTCCGCACCGACATCGTGCTCCCCCCGAAGGCCCAGCAACTCCTCCGCTTCGGCTTCGGCTACGCGCCTCACGGCCAGACCTTCGCCGTCGAGGCCGAGTGGCACGACCCCAAGTGCGACATGCGGAAGGAGGCGCGCGAGAAGCGGCTCCCTCACCTCGCCTACTTCGTCAACGACCGTGCACCGTTCCTCCAGCGCGAGATGGCGTGGCACACCGCCCGCCTCGAGGACTCCGCCGTCCACCGCGACTACTGGGGCAAGACCGTCGTCCCGCAGGGCTCCGCCTATCTCTACCTCCACGGTGCCGACGGCGCGCTCCGCGATCTCGGGCTCTTCGCCGTCCCGCTCGTCTACACGCACAAGGACTACGCGCGGGACGAGCTCGACGCGATGATGGGCATGCAGCGCGCGAGCGATCGGGCGTTCAGCTACGCGTTCCAGGGTCACGGCGTCCTCGACGACGCGCTCGGCATCCACGCGAAGCCGTCCGATCAGGACCTCTTCTTCCTCCTCGCGGTCTCCGAGTACGTCGGCGCCACCGGCGACACCGCCTACCTCGATGCCTTCGAGCCGTACTGGCCCAAGGAAGCACGCCCGCAAGCGACCACGCTCGATCACGTGAAGGACTCGCTCCGGCACTTCTTCGACGACGTCGGCGTCGGTCCGCACGGGCTCGTCCGCGTCGGCGACGGCGACTGGAGCGACGGGATCGTCTTCGAGGCCAAGAACCGCGACCTCGCCATCGCGTCGGGCGAGAGCATCCCCAACACGCAGATGGCGATCGCCGTCCTCCCGCGCGTCGCGGAGTTGCTCGACGACCGCGAGCCCGCGCTCGCCACCGAGATCCGCGCCAAGGTCGCCGCGCTGCGCACCGCCGTCGCCCCGACGTGGACCGGCAGCTTCTACGGCCGCGCCTACTTCGGCGACGGCGAGCTCGCCTACGCCGACAAGATCAACCTCGAGGCGCAGGTCTGGGCGCTCATCGGCGACACCTTCGCCAACCCCGACCAACGCGCCGCGCTCGTCGCCGCCGTCGCGAGCAAGCTCGACGACCCGTCCCCGATTGGAGCCACCCTCGTCCCGGGCGGCCAAGTGTGGCCGGCGATCAGCGGGCTGCTCACGTGGGGCTACGCCGCGAGCGATCCCGAGCGCGCGTGGGGCCACCTCACCCGCAACACCCTCGCCGCCCACGCGCTCACGTGGCCCACGCGCTGGTACGGGATCTGGAGCGGCCCCGACGGCATCTCCACGACCGGCGAGCACGCCGGCGAGTCGTGGTGGAGCCCCGTCACGCCGATGGTCGACTTCCCCGTCCTCAACAACAACGCCCACGCGATGCCGCTCCTCGCGCTGCTCCGCACGCTCGGCGTCAGCGCGACCGCGAGAGGCCTCGAGCTCGCGCCGCACCTCCTGGGCCACGATCTCGGACTCCGCACCGAGCTCTTCGAGTGGAAGCAGCGCGGCCGCACGCTCGCGTTCGACTATGCCGTGCCGTTCAACGTCGCGCGCGTCGTCGACGTGGTGGCACCCCCGAAGTCCGGCATCGCGAGCGCATCGCTCGACGGCGTCGATCTCGGTGTGCCCGCCGGCGCGGTCCGCGCCTCGATCCCGATCGGCCCGCGCAACGGTCAGGTCGCCAAGCTGAGCATCGTCTTCCAATGATGCCACCCGCCTACCGCATCGAGACGCCGCGACTCGTCCTCCGCTGCTGGGCTCCCACCGACGCGCCGCTCCTCAGCAAGGCCGTCGCGGAGAGCACCGAGCACCTCCGCCCTTGGATGCCCTGGATCAAGGCGGAGCCCAAGTCGGAGGTCGATCGCATCGCTTACCTCCGCTCGATGCGTGCTCAATTCGACACCGACGAGGAGTGGGTCTACGGCGTGTTCGACCGCGAGGAGAAGAACGTCCTCGGCGGCACCGGCCTCCACCGGCGCGTCGGCCCGCGCGCGATCGAGATCGGCTACTGGATCCACGCCGCGCACGTCGGGCAAGGGCTCGCGACCGAGCTCGCCGGCGCACTGACGCGCGTCGGCTTCGCGGTCCACGACGTCCTCCGCATGGAGATCCACTGCGACCCGGCGAACGCCCGCAGCGCCGCCGTTCCGCGCAAGCTCGGGTACCGTCACGACGCCACGCTGCGCGGCGCGATGGTCCGCGACGACGGCTCGCTCCGCGACACGATGATCTGGACGCTCCAAGCGAGCGAGCTCGCCGCGAGCGCCGCCGCCAAGATCGAGACCCGCGCGCTCGACGCGCTGGGGCGCGCCTTCACGCTCTGAGGCGCGCGAACCTCAAGCGGCAAGTCCGGTCCGCACGCAGGTGCGCCCGGGGAACGCGGCGGCAATCGCCGCTTCCCCGGCGCCCGGCGCGGCGGCGCGGAGCGCGTCGGCGAGCACGTCGCGATAGTCGAGCGTGATCGCGAGACCTCCCGGTCCCGGTTGCTCGCGCTCGCCGAGGCCGGCGTAGGCGCCGTGCACGACGCCGCCGCGGATCCCGCGTCCGATCGCCATCGCCGCCCAGCCGCGACCGTGATCGGTGCCCGCGGAGCCGTTCTCCCATGTCCGGCGCCCGAACTCGGTGAGCACGAGGACCGTCGCGTCGATCGCAGCCGCGTCGAGCTCCCCGACCAGGGCGGCGAGCCCGCGAGCGAGGAACGTCGCGGCCGCCTCCAGGATCGGACCCTGGACGAAGTGGGTGTCCCAGCCGTCGTAGTCGACGCACGCGACCTCGAGCCCGACGCCGGCGCGCGCGAGGCGCGCGACCTCGCGCAGCGCATCGCCGAAGCGGCCGGCGGGATACTCGGCGCGCGCCGGCACCCCGCGCACCTTCTCCACCCGGGCGAGCAGCTCGAACGTCGCGCGAGCCGGCTCGGCGAGGAGCGGGTCGGCGTCGTAGAGCTTCGCGAGCGCGTCGCTGTTGGCTCCCGCCGAGAGCACGAGATCGTCGAGGCGTCGCATCGCCGCCACCCTCGGCGATCCCAGGAGCGCGCCGGGCACGCGCTCGCCGACGGCAATCGCGGGGAGCGGCCCGCCGAGCGTGGAGCCACGCGCGCGGAGCCAGCGTCCGAGCCACCCGCCGCCGAGCGTCTCGCCCATGGCGGCGCCGTGCTCGACCTGGTCCTGCGCGACGAAGTGCGAGCCCGAAGTGTCGTCGCAACCGACGCCGTGGACGAAGCCCAGACGGCCGCTGTCCCAAAATGGTACGAGTGGAGCGAGCACCGGGTGGAGTCCCCAGAACGGTCCCAGCGCGAGCGCGCCACCGCTCTTGCCCGGCGCCGCGATCCCCAGCGTGGGCCGGGCGCGGTAGTAGGCATCGTCGCCGTAGGGGACGAGCAGGTTCAGGGTGTCGGCGCCGCCGCGGAGAAAGATGGTGACGAGCATCAGCACCTCTGGAAGGCAGGAGACGCCAGGAGGACTCCCGGCAGGTCGTCGGAGGACACGTCGGTCAGCGCTCGCGCCTCGGCCGAGGTCGGGGCGCGTCCGAGGAGGTGACCGAACATCGCGTCGCGGGTCCCCAGCGCGCGCCGAAGGGCCGGCAGATCGACGCACGCCGACGCGATCTCCCCGCGCGCGAGGGCGACCGCGAAGTCGATCCGAAAGAGGAGGGCCCCCGTCCACGCGTCGGCGCGGTCGGGATATCCGTCCGGCGTGGGGTGCGAGAACGGGGATTGTCCCATGCGCCCCAGTCGCTCGAGGACGTCGTCCCCCGCGGTCGTATCCGCGCCGAGAGCACGCAGCGCGCTCGCGACGAGCTGGAACGGACGCTTGAGCTTCGTCGCGCGCGCCGCCTGGAACGGCTCGGAGCGGAGGAGCGTGCGCAGCGTGGGAACGAGATCGCCGTCGCTCTCCGAGAACGCGCGCGCGACGAGCTCGACGAGCGCTGGCTCGGGCTCGTCGGCGACGAAGCGCCGCGCGAGCTTCGTGGCGACGTGACGCGCCGTCGACGGGTGACGCGTGACGAGGTCCACGACGCGATCGACGTCGCCCGCGCCGAGGCCGGCGGGGATCACCGTGCCGAGGACGGTCTTCGGCCCGTCGTCGTGGCGCGCAGGATCGAACGCGACGCGACCACGGCCGAACCCGTCGAGCTTGACGGTCCAGCCGGTGAGGCACCGCGCGACCTCGCGCACGTCGCCCTGCCCGTAGCCGCCGTGAACGCCGAGCGTGTGGAGCTCGAGGAGCTCGCGCGCGTGGTTCTCGTTCGGGGCGCGCCCGGTGCTCGCGGCGCCGTCGAGGTAGACGAGCATCGCCCCCGACGTGACCGACGCGCGAACCAGATCGCGAAAGCGCCCGAGCGCGTTCGGCCGGATGACCGTCCGGTCGTCGGTGGGCTTGAGGTGGATGCAGTCGCCCTTGCCGAGGTCGACGTTGAAGTGATCGGTCCAGAACCCGACCATCACCTCCTGCAGCTGGCGACGCGTGTATACCGCACGCAACAGCGCATGCTGCGCGAGCTCGCGGCGCAGGACGGCGGGCTCGAACTCCCAGGCCGTCCCGGCCTCGCAGAAGACGGACTCGAAGCGGCGCGAGCGGAGGTCGCACGCGTGATCTTCGAGCGCGTCGGGGCGGAGCTGCTCCTCGATCCATGCGTCGCGGCCGAGCGCGCGGACGCGCTCGAGGTCGCCCGGCCACGGACCGAACGCCGCGCGCGACAGGAGTGCGAACGCCGGGTCGATCGTGCGCGCGTGGGGCGCGTCGAGGGACTCCGGGAGCGCGTCGCCTCCGCGCGCCGCGAGGCCCGCGACCACGCGATCGCACCCGGTGAGCATCGGCACCCAGGGCGCGAGGCCTGCGACGGCCGCGAGGCGGAGCGCATCGCGGCGCGAGCTCCGGCGCCCGTTCATCGCGGCGTGGCCGGCGAGACGAGGGTCGCGGACCCGAAGACGGGGGCCGGGCGCGGCGCCGGGGCCTCCGCGATCGTCAGCCGGCGAACGATCCCGACGGTGGCCGCCCCCGCCCCGAGCGCGAGCGACAACGGGAGCAGCCCGAACCATCCGAGCAACGGCAGGCCCCAGGCGAACGCGAGCGCCGCGCCGCCGCGTCCGACCGTTCGCCACGGCGGGTCGTTCGCATCGCCCAGGCGCCCCCCGAGCATCGCCGTGACGCCCGCGAGCCCGACGTGGGCGTAGAAGACGAACGCGCAGAGCAGGACGACCGAGAGCGCGCGCCCGACGGTACCGAGGAGGGACCCGACGACGACGGACACGAGCACCGCGCCGAGCGCGAGCGGGACGCCGACCACGAGGGGAAGGAGCACCCCGCGCTCCACCACGCCACCGGCCGCCCGGGTGGTCTCCGGTAACAGCCCCCGCAGGAGCAGCCAGAGCGCCACGTGACCGAAGATGGCTCCGAGGACCGCAAAGACGATCGCGAACGTGTCCGCCATGAGCATGGGGCACCTCCTCTGGACCGTTCGGCGGGGAGCGCGCGAAATTTCACCGCGCGTGGAAGCCCACGGAACCGCTCGCGTTCCACCCGATGGTAAGCAAGGCTACCGGCGGGCTGGCCGTGCCCGCACCATCGCCACCGCCGCCGCCACCCGGCGCTCCCGGGTCTCGGGTTTCTTCGCCCCCTCGATGGCCTCGACGTGCTCGCGCTGGTGGGAGTAGCTGAGCTCGGCCCAACGCTCCCACGCCGGCGGCGCCGCCTTCAGCGCCCGCACGAGGTCGGCCGGCGGCGAGATGGTTCGCTTGGCGACGTCCAGCACCAGCGTGACCTCGAGCGTCTCGTCTCCGTTCAGCTTCGCCGCCTCCCGGTTGCTCTTCCGGAGCGGGATGCACGGCCCCTCCCCCATCGACGCGATCGTGCTCCGGTACGTGTGGCCCGCCAGTTCGACGACCACCGGCGCGCGTACCTTCCCGAACACGGGCTTCGGATCGAAGGGCACCGGGATGAAGCACATCGAGCCCTCGCGAACGAGCTTCACCCGGAACTTCTTGCTCGGCGGCATGGCCCGCGAGCGTCCCACGGTGGATCGCAGTGGCCAAGCACGAAGCGTGGGCGCATAGTCTTCGGATGCGTCAGGTGGGTGAGGCACGCGCGCGCCGAATCGCCGCGCCCCTGGTCGCCGGCGCGATCGCGAGCGCCATCGCCGTCGCCTGCGGCAGCCGCACGGGGCTGCTCGTCGACGAGACGTTCGACGCCAGCGCCGACGCCTCGCTCGACACCACGATCGACGCGCCGAACGACGGCGACGCCACCACCGAAGCCGACGCGCCGAACGACACCAAGCCCGACATCGTCATCGCCCAGTGCAACCCCCGCTCCTGCAGCGACCAGGGGTTCGAGTGCGGGATCAACGGCGACGGGTGCGGCAACGCCATCGACTGCGGCACGTGCCCCGCGCCCGAGGTCTGCGGCGCCCAGGCGTACAGCAAATGCGCCAAGGGGCCGCCGTGCACGCCGAAGACCTGCCAGGATCTCGGCTTCAACTGCGGTCCCGCCGGTGACGGCTGCGGCGGCACCCTGCAGTGCGGGTTCTGCAGCTTCCCCGACGTGTGCGGCGGCAAAGGCGTGCCCGGCAACTGCGGCAACTCGCGCCCCTGCACCAACCTGTGCCAGCAGCAGGTCACGTGCGACAGCGGAACGACGACCGTCACCGGCGTCGTCGTCGCCGGCACGCTCCCGCAGTTCGGCGCGCCGGACCCGATCTACAACGCGCTCGTCTACGTCCCGAACGCGCCCCTCACGCCGTTCACGCCCGGCGTCACCTGCGATCACTGCGGCGCGTCCGTCAGCGGCGAGCCGCTCGTCGTCGCTTCGACCGCCGCGGATGGCTCGTTCGTCCTCAACAACGTCCCGGTCGGGAACAACATCCCGCTCGTCATCCAGCTCGGGCGGTGGCGCCGCGTCATCACCATCCCCACCGTCGCCGCGTGCACCAACACCGCGCTTCCTCGCGATCTGACGCGCATGCCGCGCAACGCGAGCGAGGGCGACATCCCCAAGATCGCCGTCGCCACCGGCAACGCCGACGGGATCGAGTGCGTCCTCCTCAAGGCCGGCATCGATCAGGCCGAGTTCACCCAGCCCACCGGAAACGGTCGCGTGAACCTCTTCGTCGCGAACGGGAGCAACGCCGGCGCCGGCACGCCCCCCGCCAGCGCGCTCGTGTCGAGCCCGGCGACGCTCGCCAAGTACGACATGGTGCTCCTCCCGTGCGAGGCCCAACCGATCGCGAAGTCGCCCACCGATCAGCAGAACATCATCGACTACACCACGGCGGGCGGCCGCGTGTTCGCGACCCACTACAGCTACACGTGGCTCTACAACGCGAACCCGTTCAGCACGACCGCCAGCTTCAACACGAGCGTCAACGGGAACCCGTCCACCACCGGCGTCATCGACACGTCGTTCTCCAACGGCCAAGCGCTCTCGTCGTGGCTCTCCACCGTCGGCGCGCTCTCGGGGCCGAATCAGTTCGCGATCCAGGAGCCGCGCTACAACCTCGACACGATCCTGTCGCCCTCGCAAGGCTTCGTCTTCGATCTCAACGGGCAGAACAAGCCGCTCCAGTACGCGTTCTACACGCCCGTCGGCACGCCGCCCGCGCAGCAGTGCGGGCGCGTCGTCTACAGCACGTTCCACGTCGTCAGCAACAACCTCACGAACGGAACGACGTTCCCGGCCGAGTGCCGCCCGGGACCGATGTCGCCGCAGGAGAAGAACCTCGAGTTCATGCTGTTCGACCTCGCGAACTGCATCCCTGCCGCGCCGCAGAACTGCACCCCCCGCAGCTGCCAGCAGCAAGGGATCACGTGCGGCCCCGCGGGCGACGGGTGCGGCGGCAAGCTCGACTGCGGCGTCTGCAGCCCGCCGCAGACCTGCGGCGGCGGCACGCACTTCACCTGCAGCATCCCCGACGCGGGCACGTGCGTCCCCAAGTCGTGCAGCGACCAGGGCTTCGACTGTGGCGCAAATGGCGATGGGTGTGGCGGATTGATTCAGTGCGGGACCTGTTCTTCACCCCAACTCTGTGGTGGCGGGGGACAACCCGGAAAATGCGGCGGCCCTTGAGGTAGGCTCGGGTCATGACGTCACCGAAGAAGCCTCCGCCGCCGGTGCCGAAGGGGAAGCCCAAGGTCGAGGAAGAGCTCGAGATCGTCGAGATGTCGCTCGACGAGATCGCCGAGAAGCCGACGACGCTGATGGGCGTGCCGCTCATCCCGGAGATCGAGAAGCCCTCGAAGCCGCAGGATGCCCCGGACGCTGTGGAGGCGAAGCCACTCGCAGAGCCGAGCGCGGACGCAAAGGCGGCCGAGGCGAAGCCCGCCGAGACCAAACCCGTCGAGACCAAGCCCGTCGAGACCAAGCCCGAGACGAAGAAGAAGATCGATCTCTCGCCGACCGCTCGTCCCTTCAGCGCCCGCAAGTCGCTCGAGCCGAAGCCGCCGCCGACGAAGGCCGAGGAGAGCAAGGCTCCGCCCGCGGTCGAAGCCAAAGTCGAAGCGCCGCCCGCGGAGGCGAAGCCCGAAGCGAAGGCGCCCGAGGCGAAGCCCGCCGAAGCTGCGCCGCTGAAGACGCTGCTCGGCGTGCCCGCGCTCGATCCCGCGTCCGCGACGAACGAAGCGAAGCCCGCGCCCACCACGGAAGCCACCACGGAGGCCGCACCAGCCTCCAGCGACGCGCCGTCGAGCGACGCGCCGCCCTCGAGCGACGCTCCGCCCTCGAGCGACGCGCCGCCCTCGAGCCTGCCTCCCCCCACCGAGCCCGTCCTCGTGAAGGGCGACGACGAGGACCGCCCGCCTTCGCTCCCGCCTCCCGCCAAGGGCGGGATGCCGGAGCCCATCCGCGCGATCCTCGAGGGCCCCAAGCCACGTCTCTACGCGTTCGCCGGTGCGGCCGGCCTCGTCGTGCTCGTGTTCCTCGGCGTGATCATCCGCGCCCTCGGCTCTTCGGGCGATGCGACGACCACGACCACCGCCGCCACCACGAGCGCGTCCGCCGCGCCGCCGCCGACCGACAGCGCGCCGCCTGCGACGGCGTCCGCATCCGCCGCGCCACCTCCGCCCGCGCCCGCGAAGCCGCCGGTGTGCACGGTCAGCGGCGAGGCCAAGACGATCGCCCCGCGCGCCGTCGTGGCGAGCGGCATCGAGCTCGTCGCTCGCGACGGCGCGATCGCCCTCGGCTTCGCGAAGGGCCCGCGCGAGGCCGTCGCGCTCGAGATCGATCCCGCGTCTCTCGCCGTGACCGCGACGCACGAAGATCGCGCGCCCGACACGATCAAGCGCGTCACGCCGCTTTCGCCGGGCAAGCTCGCGATCGACGTCGACGCGCGCGGCGACAAGCTCGCCGGCCGGCGTCGCGTCGCCGATTGGGACGTCGGCGCTGCGTCCGCGGTGCTCGTGTGGGCGCCGCACGGGACGGCGCAATCGAAGCCGCTCTGGCACCTCCCCACCAACGCGCCGGTCGAAGCGCTGCGCGGAGTGACCACCGCCGACGGGGTCGCGCTCGCGTATCGTCACGATGGCGCAATCTGGTCGGGCCTCGCGAAGGCGGACGGGACCTCGCTCACCGCAGTCAGTGCGGCGCCGGTTCGCGTCGCCGGTCTCGGTGCGCAGCTCGGTTCACCGGCGCTCGCGGTGAGCGGGGGCAACGTCGCCGTCGCGTGGGCGGATCACGCCGACAAGGACGCGCCGTGGCAGCTCCGCACGCTCGTCTGGCACGACGGCGCCGAAGCCCAAGCGACCGCGTTCCAACCGCCGGCCGGCGGTCCTGGCGAGAGCGTGATGTCCCCGAGCCTCACGGCGCTCGATGGCGGCGCGTTTCTTCTGGTGTGGACGGAAGGTCCGCTGGGCCAACAGATCGTCCGCGCCCAAGTGCTCGGGAGCACCGGTGCGGGGATTGGCGGCGCGATCGAAGTCTCCGGCACGGGCGTCCACGCAGGCCAAGGGCGCGCGGCGGCGTTGCCCGACGGTCGGGGGCTCGTGGCGTACCTCGCATCGGCCGGAGCCAACTTCGAGATTCGCGCGATCGCGCTCTCGTGCAAGGCCCCTTGACGCCACCGCGACCTGCGGCGACACGATCGCGCATGGCGAAGAAGAGCACCGCGAAGAAGAGCGCCGCGAAGAAGAGCGTCGCTGCCAAGCCTGCGCCGAAGAAGACCGCCGCGAAGAAGACCGCCACGAAGAAGACCACTGCGAAGAAGACCGCTGCGCCGAAGAAGTTCGGCGCACGCGCCGATCTCGGCGCGCCGATCGACGGCTTCTTCGCGCGCCAGTCCCCGGCGCTGAAGCCGCTCCTCGTCGAGCTGCGCAAGATGGTCGAAGCGGCCGCGCCCGACGCGACCTCGCAGCTGAAGTGGGGCATGCCCTTCTTCACCATCGGCGCGAACACGTACTGCGCGATCGGCGCCCACAAGGCGCACGTCAACCTCATCCTCCCCGGCGCCCCCGGCACCTACGCCGATCCCGACGGTCTGCTCGAGGGCGACGGGAAGACGGGCCGTCACCTCAAGCTCGTCGACGTCGCCGCGCTTCCGCGCGCCGAGATCCGCGGTTGGCTCGCGAAGGCCGCGAGCCTCGCGCGCGCCTGAGGTCAGCCCTTTCCGATGTCCGACACCTCGCGCACGATCCTGCGCGCGAGGAGCTTCGTCGCCTGCCTCACGCCGCCCGGGAATCGGCGCGTGAGCCACGCCGCCGCGCGCCCGGTGCGCGTGAGCACGACCTCGGGCTCGCGCGAGTCGATCGCATCGGCGATCTCGCGCGCGGCCTGCTCCGCGCTCATCACGAGAAAGCTCGGGATCGGATCCTTCTTCTCCGCGTGGAGCGCACCGGCGTTGTCGACCATCCGGATCTCGCTCTCGACGAAGCCGGGCGCGACGTGCGTGACCGACACCCCGTCCGGTGCGAGCTCGGCCGCGAGGGACTCGGCGAACGCGCGCGCGGCGAACTTGCTCATCGAGTACGGCGCCGTCGCGGGGAGCGCGAGATAGCCGGAGACGCTCCCGATGATCCCCAAGCTCCCGCGTGATGCGCGCAGCGGCTCGAGCGCCGCCTTCGCCGTGCGGACGACGCCGAAGACGTTGGTCTCCATCTGACGCCGGAAATCGTCGAGCGACAGCGCAGCGACGAGCCCGTTGATGCCGACCCCCGCGTTCGCGACCACCACGTCCATGCCGCCGAACGCGCCGAGCACGCCGTCGAAGGCCTGCGTGACCGAGGCATCGTCGCAGACGTCGCACGAGAAGGCCCGCGCGTCCCGGAGCGAGCCGGCGAGCGCCTCGAGCCGCTCCTTCCTCCGGGCGAGGAGGGCGACCCGGGCGCCCCGCCGGTCGTACTCCCGCGCGAGGGCGGCGCCGATCCCGGACGACGCGCCCGTGATGACCACGGTCCTGGAATTGCCGTCGGCTGCCGTGGAGCCTGAGCTTCGGGTGCTTCTCGTCATGTTTGCGCACACTGTACTGCGTAGAAATTCGCCACGCTCGGTTGACAGTCGAAACCCTGGGCTGGTACCCAACGAAGGGCTCATGCGCTTTGGTTGGCGGAGACTCGTGGCGTCGTGCGCCCTCGCGGGTGTGGCGTTCGCGGCATGGCCGAGCGAGGCCCACGCCCAGTGCGTGGACGACGAGCTCAAGGCCGAGCTCATCGGCGGGCGCCACTACCGTGGCGTGCAGGAACGCCTCTTCACTAAGGCGTTTCGCCACGAGATTTCGGCGGTGGGCGGCTGGTACGCAGCCGACCTCTACTCGTCGAACTGGGTCGTCGGCGGCGCCTACACGTTTCACTTCTCCGAGGACCTCGCCCTCGAGGCGAGCTTCCAGTACACGCGCTTCCGGAGCGCCGTCACCGACAGCTACGAGCGCCGGTACCCCCAGATCCAGCTCGAAGAGTCGACCAACCGCCCGGGACTCCTGTACTTCGGGCACCTCGTCTGGTCGTTCGCCTACGGCAAGCTGCGCTGGTTCGGCGCCGGCATCACCCGCTTCGACCTGAACCTCGCGATTGGCGCGGGCGTGACCGACGACTCGACCTCGCTCGGCATCACGGGCAGCGCCGGCCTCGGGACCAAGTGGTACTTCGGCAAGTGGTTCGCCGTCCGCATGGACATCCGCGATCACGTGCTCTCGCAGCAGCTCGTCGGCGAGCAGCACCTCGTGAACGACGTCGTCGTCACGGCCGGGTTCAGCGTCTTCATTCCGTTCGGCGGCTGACGGAACTCCGCCGGTTGGCCATCGGGCCAACATGCAGCTGCGACTCCTGGCGGGCGTGTGGGCATCCATGGCCGTGGCGGCGTTCGCGGCGTGTGCGCCCACGGACGACACCAGCAGCTTTCCCAACGCGCCGGTCTCGGCACCGCCCGCCGATCCCGTCTTCTCGCCGGGCGATCCGCTGGATGCAGCGCCGCCTGCGGCTCCCCTCCACCCCGATCTCGGGGCGACCGTTCACGCGAGCGTCGCGCCGCCTCCCATCTTCGGCGGCACGCTGACGGTCACCCACGACGACGCATGGGCCATCGCCGCCGATCCCGATCGGGACGCGATCCACGTCGTCGATCTCGCGAAGCGCACGCTCCACGCGAGCATCGCGCTCCCCGCGGGCGCGCTTCCCTTCCGCGTCGCGGAGGATGCGCTCGGCCGCGTGCACGTCACGCTGCGCGGCCTCGGTGCGGTCGCGACGATCGATCCCGCGAGCGGGATGCTCCTCTCCACGACCGCGGTGTGCCCGGATCCGCGCGGGCTCGCGCAGCTCGCGAACGGGCGCCTCGCCGTCGCGTGCGAGCGCGGCGACGTGATCCTTCTCGCCCTCCCCGATCTGACCACGATCGCCCGCGAGCGAACGAGCGCGCTCCACGCGCGCGACGTCGTCCCGGACGGAAACGGATTCTTCCTCACGACGTTCCAAGGCGCCCGCGTGCTCCGCTTCGACGGGGACGCGCACTTCGTGAACGAGGTCACCCACCCGCCGAGCAAGGTGGCCTCCACCTACGCGTGGCGCGCGGCCGCGAGCAGTGGTGCGCTCTACGTCTCGCATCAGCTCGCCTCGCGCGAGGTCACGTTCTCGCAGACCACGGGCTACACGGGTTGCCAGGGCGGCCCGGTGTCGGGGGCGTTCTCCAAGCTCGTGAAGGGCGGCTCGGTCCTCGCGACCCAGTCGTATTCCAACGCCGTCATCCCCGTGGACCTCGCGCTCTCGCCCGACGGCACGACCGAGCTCGTCGCGCTGCCCGGGAGCACGGGCATGCCGGGCGTTCCGCCCTTCGCGTTCGGGCGCACGAACGGAGTGCCGGAGACCCCCGGCTGTCCCACGTGGGGCGAAGGAGGACTCCCGCCGAGTCCGGCGCCGATCGTGAAGCCCGCGCCGTCCGATCATCCGCTCCTCTCGCTCGCCCCCGGTGAGGTCACGGCCGTCGCGTTCACCCATGCGGGTCTCGCGCTCGCGCAGAGCCGAGAGCCTGCGATCCTCGAGTGGCTCGACCCGAAGACCCGGACCGCGACCGACGTGGTGCTGCTCTCCTCGGTCTCGCGCGCGGACACCGGCCACGCCATCTTCCACCGCGCGCCGGTGAACGATCTCGGCGTCGCGTGCGCGTCGTGCCACGCGGAAGGGGGCGAGGACGGCCTCGTCTGGAAGGACAAAGGCGTTCCCCGGCGCACGCAGACGCTGCTCGGCACCGTCGCGTTGTCCCCGCCCTACCACTGGAGCGGCGACGAAGCGTCCTTCGACTCGCTGAGCGCGGACGTCTACACGAAGCGGATGCACGGCATCCCGCTCGACTCCGCCCAGACCGCGGCGTTCCGGGACTGGGTGTTCGGGATGGGCGCGCCTCCGGCCGATGCGTACGCCGACGGCGCCGCGGTCACGCGCGGAGCCAGCGTGTACGAGGCGCGGGGCTGCGCTTCGTGCCACGGCGGGCCCGCGAAGCAGTCGTTCGACGTCGGGAACGGGGGCGCGTTCCAAGCCCCGCTCCTCACGGGCGTCGGCCTCCGTCCGCCCTACCTCCACGATGGCTGCGCGGCCACGCTCGACGCGCTCGTCGCGGGCTCCTCGTGCGGCGATTTCTCGAAGCACGGAACGCTGAGCGTCCTCACCCCGGCCGAGGCGGCCGACCTCCGCACCTACCTCGCCTCACGTTGAGCGCACGGCTGCCCCGGTCGGCGAGCCGTTCCCCTTGGCTCCCGCGGGGTTAAGGGGCACCATGGCGGGCGGTATGCAAGCCCGCTTCCGGCTGTTGGGTGGCTTCGTCGCCGCCATCGGCATCACGACCGTCACCCTCTCGCTCGCGAAACCGCCCGCGCCGCCCCCGGCTCACCCGAAGCCGAAGCCCAGCGCAACGGCCGAGGCGGGCACGACCGACAACCCCTACGGCGGCGGTGACGACGCCGCGGCCACCGCACCCGCGACCGCGGACGCGAGCACGAACGCCACAGTCGCCGACGGCGGCCCGGTTCCGGCGCCTCAGCTCGCCCCCGGTGGCGACGGCGGCATCCGCATGTCGCCCCTCAACCCGGCACCCAACGAGTTCCCGGGCGCGCTCCCCGATGCGGGCACGTACGACTACGACAAGCTGCTCGGCGACATCGCCGCGCTCCGCGCCCGCGTGGCTGCCGTCGGCGACAACCTGTTCCACGCGCGCATCGCGATCAGCGTCCGCACCGACGAGAGCCACGGCAAGCTCGGGCGGCTCGTGATCTCGCTCGACGACGGCGCCGTCTACACGGCCCCGCCCGGCTTCAAGGCCGACGACATGACGCAGATCTACGCGCACGCCGTCGCGGCCGGGCGCCACGCGATCACGGTCGACGTCGATCGCAAGGACGACCGCGCCGACGCGTTCAAGACGTCGCAGCGCTCGCGCTTCATCGTCGAGGTGCCGAAGGATCAAGAGCTCAAGGTCGAGTTCAAGGTCATCGACGACTCCGACATGGGCACCTTCGCGAACGACTCGAGCGGCGGCTACGACCTCCGCGTTCGCATGAAGGCCGAAGCCAAGGTGATCAAGAAGTGATGCGGCGCGCCTCTTTTGCAGCGGCCGTCCTCGGCGTCGTCTTGGCGGCGTCCAACGTCGGTGCGCAAGGCGCGGCGGGAACGGCTCCGCCCCCGCCGCCACCGTCGACCGCCGGCACGGGCACCGGCACCGGCAACAGCACGACCGATCCGAGCGATCGATCGACCGGGATCAAGGCCTACCAAGACGCGCTCGCAGCGCGGAAGCTCGGCTCGACCCTCGCGATGAAGTCGGACGACGTGGACGTGCGCGTCGCCGAGGGCGAGGATCTCCTTCGCGTCGGTCGCGTCGACGAAGCGATCGCGCGGCTCGTCGAGATGGTCGAGAGCCCGGCGTTCAAGCCGTTCGAGAACGACGAGAACGGCCGCGCCGCCACCTACACGCTCGGCGACGCGCTCGCGACGGCGGGCGCCTACGAGCCCGCGCGCGCGTACTTGCGGCGCCTCGTCGTCGCCAAGGGCGCATGGGACGGCATCGCCACCTACGCCCGCCGCGCCGTGAAGCGCATCGTGGACGTCGCGCTCGAGAGCGAGCGCTTCGACGCGGGCCTCGAGGACGTGAAGCTCGTCCCGACCACCGCGCCCGACGAGACGCGCGGCGAGGTCGACTACGTCACGGGCCGCGCGCTCGAGGCGAAGGGCGACTACGACGGCGCGATCTCCGCCTACCAGCGCGTCACGCAGCGCTCGCGCTTCTGGGCGCAGGCCACGTACCTCACCGGTCTGATCTTCGTCGAGAAGGGCAAGCTCAAGGAAGGCGAGGACATGTTCTGTCGCGTCGCCGATCCGAAGAAGACCCAGACGACCACGCCGTCGTTCGGTGACGATCGCTTCTTCAAGGTGCGCGACCTCGCGCGCCTCGGCCTGGGCCGCATCGCGCACGAGCAGTTCCGCTTCGACGACTCGCGCTACTACTACTACCTCGTGCCGCGCGACTCCGACCGCCTCGCCGAGGCGCTCTACGAGGCCGCGACGAGCCGCTACGAGAAGAAGGACTACGAAGGCGCGCGCGAGCTGCTCGACGAGCTCAAGGGCCTCGGGATCCACCACCGCTACGAGGACGAGGCCTGGATCCTGGACGCCTACGTCGACCTCGCGCAGTGCAAGTTCAAGGACGCGGACGCGAAGCTCTTGAAGTTCATCGCGCTCTACGAGCCCGTGCGCGACACCGCGCGGAAGGTCGGCGCCGACGATCGCGCGCTCGCGACGCTCCTCGCCGCGGCGCGTACCGGGAGCGATGCCGGCAGCGCCGAAGCCGGCGCGACGGTGAACCCCGACGCGCTCCGCGCGATCGCCGCGCTCGTGCGGTTGGACCCGTCCTACGGCGCGATCGTCCGCCGGCGCGCGACGCTCGAGCACGAAGCGAGCGGGCTGCGGCTCACCATCGGCGCGCTCGGCGACGTTCAGCGCGAGCTCGCGACGAACGGCGGCGTGCGTCCCGCGATCGACGACAAGCCGCGCGTCGAGGAGCAGAACGCCGAAGCGCGGGCCGCGATCGACGGCGTGCGCCACGCGATCTCGGACCTCGAGGCTCTCGGCGCGGGCGCCGCCCAGCTCCAACCGCTGAAGGACGAGCTCGGCACGCTCGAAGCGCGCCTCAAGGGTGCGCCGTCGACGAGCCCGACACCGGGCGCCGGCGATGGCGAGCAGCCCGAGGGCAAGGACCTCCCCGACCTGCTCCGCTTCGACGCGAAGAAGGCCGTGACCTTCGGCGCGGCCGTCGACGAAGCGCGGCGCGTGCTGGAGGCGAACGAAGCCGTCCTCGCGAAGGACGCGCTTCACCGCGTCGATCTCCGTCTCTCGCGCCTGCTTCGCCGCGCGCGCCTCGGCCGCATCGAATCGGTGCTCGGCAAGAAGCGCGCGCTCGAGGTCGAGATCGAGGCGATCAACAACGGTTACCTGCCCCAGGACGCGCTCGACTCGCTCGATGCCGCGCGCTACCTCAAGGACTCGGAAGAGTACTGGCCGTTCGAGGGTGACGATTGGCCCGACGAGTTCGTCGGGAGCGAGGGCCTCAAGTGATGCGTCGCAGAATCAGTGCGGCCTTTGGTTTCGCGCTCGTCCTCGCGGCGGCGCCTTCGCTCTTCGCCGCCCCGGCCACGCCGAAGGGCGGTGGAGACGCCACGCCGACGGCGGCCGGCGAGACGTCGCAGATCAAGCCGGCGCAGGAGCTCTCGCTCCCGCCGCCCCCCACCAAGGGCGGCGCGAAGGGCGCCGGCGGCGGGCAGCAGAACCAGCAGGGCGATCACCCGATGACGCCCGCGATCAAGGGCCCGCAGATCCCCGAGGAGCTGCGCGCGCACCTGAAGGCCCAGCTCGACGCGCGCGTCGAGAAGGACATCGCGGAGATCAAGACGCTCCGCAACGAGGCGATCGATCTCCTCACGCAGTTCATCAAGGAGACCCCGCGCGAGTCGGTGGACATGCCGGAGGCGCTCATCCGCCTCGGCGAGCTCCGCTGGGAGGCCGAGCGCGAGAACTTCGTCGAGCGCTTCAAGGAGTGGGAGAAGAAGCCCGTCGACACGCGCGGTCCCGCGCCGGAGCTCCAGTACGCGGTCGCGCGCGATCTCTTCGCGCGCGTGCTGAAGGACTATCCGTGGTTCCCGCAGTACGACCTCGCGCTCTACGTCGACGGCTTCCTCGCGACCGAGCAGGGAAAGTCGGAAGAGGCGCTCGAGCGCTTCACGCGCATCCTCAAGGAGTTCCCGAACTCCCGCTTCGTACCCGACGCGCACATGGCGCGCGCGGAGACGTACTTCCAGAAGCCCGATTACCCGACGGCGCTGACCGAGTACGACGAGGTCCTCAAGTTCCCCAAGTCGGACCTTCGTGGTCTCGCGCTCTTCAAGAGCGCGTGGTGTCACTGGCGCCTGGGCAACACCGACGAAGCGACGAAGCGCTTCGTGGAGGTCTTCAAGGAGACCGACACCACCGGCAAGAACGTCAACTCGACGCAGCAGAAGCAGCTCGACGAGCTCCAGGGCGAAGCGCTGAAGTACCTCGTCGAGGTCTTCACCGAGGACGACAAGAACACCGCGCAGGACATGTACAACTTCCTCACCAAGATCGGTGGGGACAAGTTCGCCGGCAAGATCGTGCGTGCGCTCGCGGAGACGTACTTCGATCAGGCGCACTACGAGCGCGGGATCGAAGCGTACGAGCTCCTCTTGAAGCTCGAGCCCACCGCGCGTGAAGGCGGCGAGTGGGTGCTCAAGATCGCCGAGGGCTACAACCAGATCGAAGACTGGGGAAAGCTGAAGCAGACGTACGAGCGCCTCGTGAACGGCTACACCGCCGGTGGGTCGTGGGCGCGCACGCAGGCCGATCCGGCGAACATCGCCGCGACGAGCGCGAAGATCGAGGTGCAGCTCCGCGAACAGGCGATGCAGCTCCACGCGAAGGCGCAGAAGGACAAGTCGAGCAAGGTCGAGTTCGAAGGCGCGGCCGCGCTGTACGAGGTCTACCTCACGAAGTTCTCGAAGGAGCCGAAGGCGTACGTCATCGAGTACTACATCGCCGAGATCGACTTCTGGCACCTCGAGAAGAACACCGACGCAGCGACGCACTACATGAACGCGGTCCGCGCCGTGCCGGAGGCCGAGGCGCAGAAGGAGCCGCTGAAGACGCAGCGGCACGACATGCTGTTCAACGCGATCGCGGCGCTCGAGCGCGTGCGCATCGCGGAGCTCGAAGCGCGCAAGAGCGGCAAGCAGGTCCCGAGCGAGACGGAGACGGACAAGAAGTTCGCCGAAGCGCTCGACCTCTACGCGACGCTCTACCCGACCGACCCGGCGCTGCCCGAGCTGCTCTTCCGCAACGGCAAGCTCTATTACGACTACGGCGTGTACGACCCGGCGGTGAAGCTGTGGGGCACGCTGCTCGAGAAGTTCCCCACCAGCAAGTACGCGCAAGGTGCCGGTGAGCTCATCCTCGACAGCTTCAACCGCTCGAAGAACTACGAGAACATCGAGCTCTGGGCGCGCCGTCTGAAGACCGCCCCTGGCTTCCAGGACGCGAAGATGCAGGCCAAGCTCGACGGCCTGATCATCCAGTCCGTCTTCGCGCAAGGTGAGCAGAAGTCGAAGGCGAACGACCACGCGGGCGCGGCGACGGCCTACCTGCGCGCCGCGAAGGAGTTCCCGAAGGAGCCGCGTGCGGCGCAGGCGTGCATCAACGCCGAGATCGAGGCGAAGGCCGCGGCCGACGTCACGACGTTGAAGGAAGCCGCCGCGCTGGTCACCGGCAAGGACTACCGCGATCGCCCCGAGGCCCCGCTCGGCGCGTGGACGGCGGCGACCACGCTCCAGGCGATGGGCCTCTTCAGCGACTCGGCCGAGTTCCACGAGGCCATCGCGCAGCTCATCGCCCCCGATCACCCGAACTTCCAGAAGTTCGAGCACGCGAAGGATGCCGCCTACAACGCAGTCGTCCTGCGCGCTGCGATCGGCGACGCGGACAAGGCGGTCATCGACGGGAACCGTTACCTCCAGCTCTTCGGCAACACGCCCGAGGCCGACGAGGTCGTGTTCCAGATGGCGAAGGCCCACCAGAACGCGGGCCGCAACAAGGACGCGGTCGACGTCTACAAGAAGTACTTGGCGCGTGGCTCGAAGAACATGGACCACCGCGTCCAGGGTTTCTTGCTCCTCGCGAAGGCGCAGCAGAAGAGCGGCGACGACAAGGGGGCGACCGAGTCGCTCCGCACCGCTGCGAGCGTCGGCAAGCAGCTCAAGGCGCAGCTCGGGCCCGACGGAAAGTTCGCCGCGGCGCAGGCGCGCTACATGGAAGGTGAAGCGATCCTCGCCAAGTTCGAGGCGGTGAAGATCGAAGGCGACGTGAAGCAGCTCGCCTCGCGCCTGAAGCAGAAGGCCGGGCTCTTGAAGGACGCCGCGACGGTCTTCTTGGACGTCGTGAGCTACGGCGTCGCCGAGTGGACCACGGCCGCGCTCTACAAGGTCGGCTACACCTACGAGACGTTCGGCAAGTCGCTCCGTGACTCGCCGCCGCCCGCGGAAGTGAAGACCGAGGACGACAAGGCCGAGTACCAGTCGCAGATCGAAACGTTCGCGGTTCCGATCGAGGAGAAGAGCCTCGACGCGTACGAGAACGGCTGGAAGAAGGCGATCGAGCTCGGGATCTACAACCAGTGGACCGCGAAGATGCGGGATGCGCTCGGGCGGTTGAACTCCGAGATTTATCCCGCGTTCAAGGAGATCGGGTTCGACATCCGGTCCGAGGGACCGTCGCCGTTGCCGCCGCTGCTCGATGCGCCGCGGCGCGGGGCGGATGCCACCGCGAGCAACAATCAGGGCGCGACTGCCACGGTGCAGCCGCCGCCGGCGACGACGGCGCCGGGGACGAAGCCGGGAACGGCGCCGAAGAAGTAGGCGTGTCCGTGTCCGTGTCCGAAGCCGTGTCCGAAGCCGTGTCCGTGTCCGTGTCCGAAGCCGTGTCCGTGCCCGTGCCCGAAGGCCTCCTCTTCGCGAGCGACGCGACGCGCTGACGTCTGGCCTTCCCACCTGCGGAGGTTGGGCTCGCTCGGCATCCTCATCGTGCCTGCGTACTCGCCCAGCTCAACCCCGAGCCGCCTTCGGCGGTGGCGTGCTTCGCACGCCAGGGTTGACCTGGGCTCCGTGCGCAGGCCCGACGAGGACGCCTTCGCGCGCAGCGCGACGGGCTAACACGGAGGTTCTCATGCTTCGGATTCAATCGTTTGCTCTCGATACGCTGAAGGCTCTCGGTCCCGTCGTTCGGGAGATCGGCGCTCGGGATCCCGATTTGGGACGGCAGTTGCGGCGCTCGGCGTCGAGTATCGTTTTGAACATCGCCGAGGGGAGCTGCGCGCGCGATGGGAACACGCGGCAGCGCTTTCGGACCGCGCTTGGCTCGACTCGGGAGACCATCGCTGCACTGGAGGTCGGCACCGCTTGGGGCTACGTCGAACGCGATGCAGCGCTGCTCGATGCGCTCGACCGGATTGCCGCCACGTTGCACCGGCTCATCGGTTGAAGCCGGGGGCGGCGCGGAGAACCCGCGCCGCCGTTCATCCCAAACTGGGATGGTCCAGAACGAACCCTGCGAGGTGGAGCGCGATCGCGTTCGCTACCTCCACCGGCGGCATCCCCACCTCCGAGAGCACGGCCGGCGGCGCTATGGATGCGTCGCGCACCATGTCGCGGAGAGCCACCGTCAGCTCGGTGCGGAGCTCCGCTCGCTGCTCCTCGCTCAGCTTGGCGGTCGCCCAGGCGTGCATCTCGAACGCCAGCCCGGCGTGACCGACCTCGTCCTCCGCCGTTCGTTCGAAGATGGCTCGATGCTCGGGCGCACAGTGCTCCGCCATCCAGACGAGCTGAAGCGCCGAGTACGTCTCCGCCACGCAGCCCTCGACCAGGTTGGCCTTCGCGAAGGCGTAGAGGGAATCCGTGGGCGGATTCGCATCGCGCACGCGGCGCGGCTCGATGCCTCGCGCGAGCGCTTCGGCGCGCATCTCGCTCGCGTGACGCGTCTCCTCTTCGGCCGCTCGACGCGCCCATTCGACCAGGTGATCGGGCGCGTCGTGCGCGCGCAGCTCGCGGGCCACCTGCTCGAAGCCGAAGACCGATGCGGCCTCACGCACGGCGCACTCGGCGAAGAACCCGGCCACCGTCCGCATGTCGTGCGGCTCACCTTCGAGATGGACCAGCCCCGGACGCCCCGGTCCACCGGGGCAGAGCTGACCGCAGAAGAGTCTGTCGGGTGCGTTGGTGTAGGTGACGCAGGGCTTCTGGTCCGTGAGCAAGCGGTCGAAGTCGCTCGGCGAGAGGGCTCCGTTCTCGGGAAGACCGAGCTTCTTCCGCACGCAAGCGAGGTCGTACTCGGAGAGCTGAGAACAGAACGCGCCCTTCACGAGCAGGCACTCGCTCACGTCGACGAGGTCGGGCTTCACGTCCGGCGGCGCGTCCACGGAGGCGTCGGCATCCGTGCCAGCAGCATCCGCCGCGTTCGCGTCCAGCCCGGAATCCGTCGGCTCGCTCACCTGCCCGCCACACGCGCTCAGGCTCGCCGCCGCCGAAGCCACGATTCCCCGAAAGAGCGCTCCCCAAGGGCGGTATCGCATCAACGCATCGTAGCTCAACCGCGATATCCGGTCCCACGCGTGCGCAACTCGAACTCGGCGCACGAGTGCGTCTCCATCACCTCTTCGGTCTTGGGGACCGAGAAGTAATCGTCCTTCGAGCGCACCGCGAGGTACTGCTCCTTCGCCCCGCGGTGACAACGCATGCCCATGAGACCGTGACCGTAGGGTGAGTAGTCCGAGAACTGGCACGTCACGTCACGCACGCCACGAGATGAGCGCCCGAGGGCAGGGCTCGGGCGAGCCCGAGCAGCGCGTCCTCGAACTCGCCGTGCCAACTCCGAAGCGGCGCAGCCGCGGAGGAGCTGGCACCGAGCCTCGGCCAACCGAGGCCGAAGGCCGAGGGCGAACGGAACCACTCGTCCGCGACCTCGCACGTCTTGCCGTGCACGTCGATTCGGACAGCCAACACGGATTCGTCACCGCGCGAGTCCAACGTGAAGCGGAGAGGTGCGTCGATGCGCTTCCCCCCGACCGAGACGGCACATGGGAGCTCACCTTCCAGCACGAACTTCGTCAGCTTCTCGACCGGGAATCCGGCTGCACGCGCGAGAGCGGGGTCGACGGCCGACATGCCATCGAGATCGGCTCCGTGGAATGCGACGCCTCGAATCGTGGTCTCGAACCCGTAGCTCATCGGCGTGTTCTTCCCCACCGAACGAGGCCCGACGCGGATCACGATGGCGTCCCGTCCGCCGGAGTCTTCGTAGACTGCGTCGAACGTGAACGGGACGAGCGACGAAGGCCACTCGCGAACACTTCCCGGGAACGGACCGTGTTCGAGGGCCGTCCGCACCACCTCGATCGCATCGCCTTCGGTGACGACCTTCTCCGGCGGGAACGTTGCCGCGACACCGCCGCCTTGGCCGGGCTCCAGGACGACGCTCAGGGCGATGCACGGAAGCAGCGGGCCCTCCTCGATCCGGTAGTGCGTCGGGTACGCGGTCCAGTGGTACGTGACCCCATCGACGACGACGGCATGCCAGTCCAAGGCGATCAACCCTTCGCGCGCAGCAACGCTTCGAGCTCGCTGATGCGTGCCTCCGCCGCCCGCCGCGCTTCGGCTTCGCGCTCTCGCGCGCTCGCCTCGGCGTTCGCTCTCGCTTCTGCCGCTCTTGCCCGAGCCTCGGCGGTCGCAAGCGCACGCTCCAGCGCCGCGTTCGCCTCCGCATGCGTGAGGACCATGCCGTTCCCAGCCTCATCGTCCGCGATCGCGAGCGCGCTCGGAAGGTCCCCCAACGGCGCGACATGAAACCACTTCCCGAGCGTCACGCACGGCGTGCGCTCCCCTCGCACCACGCGTTCGACCAGATCCCCGTCGACGCGATCCCACGCGCGCAGACGCGCACCTTCGGGCGCGTCCACGTCGAAGCAGATCACCTCGCGCACGCCCATCGTGTGGAACGCTTCGAGCTTCTTCGGCAGCGCCAGATACTCCGCCGTGTCGCTCGGGCTCAGGAGCTCGATGCAAAGCTCCGGCGTCCCGCTCTCCCACGTCTTCCACGACGAGAACTCGCGCGCCGGAACGCCCACCCGCACGAACGCATCGGGGGCGCACTTCCGATCGGGATCCGCGCCGTCGTAGTAGACGAAGTTGTCTGCCCCCACGGTCGACCCGGTCCCCACCGCGCGGCGAAGTGTCTCCCACAGGAACACGCAGAGCTTGAAGTGCCTCGTCGACTGCCCCATCTCCCACTCCGGATCGCTGGCGAGGAAGCGAACCGGTCGAGGCGCGCGCAAGTACTCGATCGCCGGAGACATGGTGGAGATCATCGTAGCTCGCTTTCCTCGCGGTCGCTTCGTCGCTCCGCTTCCCCGTTGCAGCCACCATGCCGCTCGCGACTGCCCGGTTTTCTCGGAGGAAATGGCGACGCGGAGGTGGCGCGCGCCGCCTCGTGCCGGCGCCACGCCACTCACGCTCGTTGAGCTATCGTTCCCCCCATGAAGTTCCTCGTCGTCGGCGCCTCCAAGGGAACCGGTGCCCTCTGCGTCAAGTCCGCGCTCGCCAAGGGCCACGAAGTCTCCGCCTTCGCCCGCACGCCCTCCAAGCTCGACGTCACGCACGACAAGCTCACCAAGGTCACCGGCGACTTCCACGACGCCGCGTCGATCTCCTCCGCGATGCCCGGCCACGACGCCGTCATCGTCACCGCCTCCATCTCGTCGCTCGGCGAGATGAAGAAGAAGCCCGACTACTTCTCCCACGGCACGCGACTCTGCATCGACGCGATGAAGGAGCACGGCGTGAAGCGCCTCGTCATCTTGAGCGCCCAAGGCGCGGGCGACAGCGTCGCATCGGCCAACTGGCTGCTCCGCACGTTCGTGATCGGCGGCATCCTGAAGCGCGCGTTCGCCGATCACGACGTCCAGGAGAAGCTCACGATGGAGAGCGGGCTCGACTGGGTCATCGCCCGCCCCACGCGCTTGACCGACGGTCCCGCGAACGGGAAGTACGTCCGCGAGCCGAACCCCGCCGGCAAGGTGCCGGGCTCGATCTCACGCGCCGACGTCGCCGACTTCATGGTCGAAGCGTGCAGCGCGAGGGACCTCGTCGGGAAAGCGTTCAACCTGGGCGGCTGAGGAGCCGAGCGACATGCCGTTTCGCGCGCGCCCCTTCGTCATCGTCCAAGCTCTGCTGCTCGCAGCGCCCCTCCTGGCGACGGGATGCAGCAGCACGGACTGCACCTCGGACTTTCGTCCCGCGTTCGCCGTCCACGTCACCGACCAGAAGTCGGGCGCGGACATCGCGTTCGCCGACCTGACGTTCGACCACACGTTCGCTGATTTGGGAACGTCCACGGCTTCCACGGACGAAAACGGCCTGTTCAATTCGCCGTACCGAGTCGAGGCCGGCCAGTGGTCCGTCGTCGTCGCCAAATCGGGGTATCGATCGCAGAAGCAGTACTTCGTGGTCGACGAGAATCGCTGTCAGAACCGCGGACCGTCGCTGCAGATCGCGCTGAGCCTCGCCCCGTGACTTCGGGTCACCACGGCTGCGTGAATCGCTTACAGTGTGGCGCGCATGCCTCCCCGTTCGGGTAAACGTCGTCGAACTGCACGAGCCGAACGTAGGTGATGTCCACCGACGCGTCCGGACCGGCGTCCAGGTCGCGCTGGATGGAGAGCGATGTCGCCTTGCCGCTGTTGCATCGCTCGTTCGGGACCGCGCAGCGAACGTCGACCTCCGTCCCGCCGTCGTTCGCGCCGACGGCGATCGTGCACGCGCCACCGTCGAGCGGGACCGGCTCCAACGCGCCGTTCGCCCCGACCTTGGTCGCGATGCCAGCACCACACTCGCCGTCGAAGCAGCTCCGAAACTCCGCCCCGACCACCGCCGACGGAGCGATCGCCACGTACGCGTTGGAGTAGAGCCCGCTCTCGCAGGTCAGCGTCGTGCACGTCGACGCGTCACCCGCGTCGCGCTTTGCGTCTGCCGCTGCGTCGCGCGGTCCACTCGGGGACTCGCTGACACCGCACCCGACCGACGCGAGCACCAGCGCGGCGGCGATGGCTCGCGTCACGTCCACAGCTTCGCCACCCTCTCGTACGACCTCACCCGCTCCTCCTGAATCGGGATCACGGTCGACACCATGAGCTCGTCCGGCTTCGTTCGCTCCACCAGCCGCTCGAGCCCTTCGCGCACCGTCTTCTCGCTCCCGATGATCGCGCCGTTCCCGAACCGCTCGACCACCGCGAGCTCCGGCGGCGTGAACACGTGCTCTTTCGCCTCTTCGATCGACGGAAACGGTCCCGGGCTCCCCGTCGCGAGCCGCGCGAACGCCACCCGCAGCGGCAGCGCGAGCTCGCGCGCGCGATCGTCCGTCTCCGCGCACACCACCGACACCGCCATCATCAAGCGCGACTCCGCTCCGTGCTCGCCGACCGTGAACTGCTTCCGGTAGCGTGCCACCGCCGCATCCGAGTCCGCCATGCTGAAGTGACCCGCGAACGCGAACGGCAACCCGAGCTGGGCCGCGATCCCCGCGCCCGCCGTGGTCGAGCCCAGCATCCACAGCTCCGGCATCGGTGCGTCGACCGGCATCACGTCGATCCGCGCGAACGGATGATCCGCCGGGAACGTCTTCGTCGCGAACGCGTAGAGCTCCGCGATCTGCTCGTTCACCTCGCCGCCGTACGCCGACTGCCGCTTCAGCGCCGCCGACGTCACCGGATCGGTCCCCGGCGCGCGCCCGATCCCGAGATCGATTCGCCCCGGGTGGAGCGCGTTCAAGGTGCGAAACACCTCGAGCACGTGCAGCGGCGCGTGATTCGGGAGCATGATCCCGCCCGCGCCGACGCGAAGGCGCTTCGTCCGCGACGCCACGTGCCCGATCAGGATCTCGGGCGCCGAGCTCGCGATGTTCGGCATGTTGTGGTGCTCGGCGATCCAGTACCGCGCGTACCCCAGCTCGTCGACGCGCTGCGCGAGCGCGACCGAGTCGTGGATCGCCGCGGTCGGGAGCGAGCCGGTGGAGATGGGGTACAGATCGAGGACCGAGAGCGGAGGGAGCGCCATCGCGGCGGAGTTTGACTCGCCGATTCGCCGCGGGCGAGCGCAGAATCAGCCCGTGGTAAGCGCTCCGCTCACCGTAGAGCCACGTGATAGATCCTGCACCAGGCGATGCGGGAGCTCGTTCACGCACTGATTCTCCTCGGCGTCCTCCAGGGCGTCGTGCTCGTGCCCGTCCTCGCGTCGCGCCGGGCGAACCGACTCGCGAACCGGATCCTCGCCGCCCTCGTCGCCGCCGTGACCCTCATGATGGTCTTCGGCGAGGTCGGCCACGTCTGGGGCTTCTCCGGCCACCCGCACCTCCTCGGGCTCGGCGCGTCGTTGCCGTTCGCGCTCGGGCCCCTCCTCTACCTCTACGTCGTCGCGCTCACGCGCCCCGCCGAGCGCTTCGATCCACGGTGGCTCGCGCACGGGCTCCCGCTCCTTGGGCACCTCGTCTTCATGACACTTGCATTCTACATGCAAGACGCGGAGACCAAGCTCGCGCTCGCTCGCGCGGCGGACGCGGGCAACGCGGGCCCGGTCGCGCACGTCCTGTCGTCGATCCTCGCGCTGCAGGCGTTCGTCTACCTCGGCCTCTCGTGGCGGGAGCTCGAGCGCTACCGGGTGAAGATGCAGGGCTTCTTCGGCGATCTGCACCGCGTCGAGCTTCGTTGGCTCCGCGCGTTGGTCGCCGCGAACGGCGCGGTCTGGGTGGTGGTGCTCGGGGGCACCATCGCGCGGATGCTCGGGCACGGCGTGCCCGCGCTCGGGGCCATCGTCCCGATCGGCTCGACCGCGGTTCTGTTTCTGATCGGGTACGCAAGTGTGTTCCAGGCCGACGTCTCGCAGAAGGCCGCCGCAGCCCCCGTCCCGCCCCCGAAGTACCAACGCAACCGGCTGGACGAAGCCGAGGCCAGGGAGCTGGTCCAGAAGCTCGAGGCCCTCATGACCCACGAGCGACCGCACGCGAACCCCGCGCTCACCCTCCAGACGTTGGCCGACGCGCTCGGCATCCCCGCCCACACCGCGAGCCAGCTCCTGAACGTCCATGTAGGGAAGAGCTTCTTCGTCTTCGTGAACTCCCATCGGGTCGAGGCGCTCAAGGTCCTCCTCGCCGACCCCGCGAACGCGAAGCGCGGCGTGCTCGAGCTCGCCTTCGAGGTCGGATTCAGCTCCAAGTCGACGGTGAACGACTTCTTCAAGAAGCTCACCGGGCTCACGCCGACCGCATTTCGCACGCGCGCGCTCGCTGAGAAATCTCCAGCAAAATCGATGACCTAAGAAAGTCGGACGTCCGCGTTCATGGGCCGAGGCGACCCCGCGCTGCGAGAGACGCAGGGTCGACGGCATGAAACGTCCCCTCCTCTTCTTCTTTCTCTCGTCGCTTCTCCTCTCCTTCGCCTGCCTCGATCCGACCGCCGACGGCAACCTCGTGCCGGCGACCGTCGACGACGATCCGAGCCTCCCTCGGGTCGCGCTCAACGGGTCGGTCTTTCACGCCGAGACGTTCGGTGACCCCTCGTACCCGGTCGTCATCATGCTCCACGGCGGTCCGGGTCAGGACTACCGGTCGCTGCTCCGGCTCCGCCAGCCCGTCGATGGCGTGCGGCTCGAAGACCGGCACTTGGTCGTGTTCTGGGACCAGCGCAGCTCGGGGCTGAGCCGCCGCCATGATCCGGCGGACATCACCGTCGCGAGCTACGACGCCGACCTCGAGGCGTTCGTCGACCACTACGCCCCGAACCGACCCGTCGTCTTCGTGGCCCACAGCTCGGGTGCGCTCCACGCGACGCGCTACATCGGCCAACACCCCGACCGTGTCGCCGGCGCGGTGCTCATGGACTCGGGTCCGCTCGACCTCGAGTTCTTCGACGAGGTGAAGAGTCGCCTCCTCGTCGCCGACTACGGCGCCGAGTGGCTCAACGACACGGCGTGGGGCCAATCGATCGTGACGCCCGACGGCCATGCGCGGCTCGACTACATCCGCATGCTCGGGTTCCTCGGCGACGCGCAGCCGGGCTTCCACGAGTCGACGACCGATCGTGCGCCGGTCTGGCGATTCGGCGCGCTCGCGAACCGCGTCCTGAACCGCGAGGCGGCCCAGAACGGCTGGCAGTTCACGGCCGGGATCGATCGCTACACCAAGCCCGTTCTCTTCGAAGCCGGCGAGCTCGACGAGGTCGTCGGCGTCGACTACCAGACCCGCCAAGCGAAGCTCTTCCCCAACGCCAAGGTCGTGAAGATCGCGGGGGTGGGCCACGACCATCAGTGGGTCGCGCCCGAAGCGACGATGCGACCGGTGCTCTCCTACTTGGCCGAGATCGGGTTTTGAGGAGGCCGCCATGAAGAAGCTCTCCTTGAAAGCCTTTCTCTTCGGCCTCTTCGTCGTGGTGGCGCTCGCGCGCCCGGCCGCGGCACAGGAGGTGACACGCCTGCCCGAGGGCAAGCACCACTCCGTCAGCCTGGACGGAGGACTGGAAGGCGCGTTCGTCGCGCGCGCGGGCTACTCGTACCAGTTTGGGATGAAGGCGCTGCCCGACGCGACGTTCACCGCGCGCTTCACGATGCCGGTGGTGACCCCGGATTTCGGGGACTGGGGTCTGGACCTGGGGCTCAAGGCTTCGGTCGCGCGTTGGCGGGCGCTCCGCCTCGCGTTCCAGGTGGGTCCGCTGTTGCGGATGAACGACAACTCCCTCTTCACGACGGTGGGGATGGGCCTCTCGGCGACGATGCTCGCGGGGTTCGAGACGCCCGGCTGGGGCCTCTCGCTCGAGGCGAGCTACGAGCAGATGCTCGCGACGTACCTCCGCCAGTCGAACCTCTACCGAGAGACGCTGTACGAGGGCGCCCAGAGCGGCTGGTACGCGTTCAGCGGGAGCCGAGCGAAGCTCGGCTTGCGCGGCGGCGGTCGGATCGGCCCGGTGGAGCTCTTCTTGCGCGCGGGCATCACGGCGACGGGTCAGTTCGGGTCGACCACGCCGCCGTTCTACGCGACGGGCGGCGTCGGGTTCGCGTTCTGACCGTCCGTACCCGCGGACGTGCCTCCCTCGGGCACGTCCGCGGGCTACAATCGCGGCGTGAGCTTCGCGAAGAACGCTGCCTGCGCGACCCTGCTGGCTCTCGCTTCGTGCGCGAAGGGCGACGTGCAGGAGAAGTCCGCCGCCACCACCGCCGCGCCCGCCCCCGCGTTCGTCGCGCAGGCGCCGCTCGACTCCTGGCTCACCGAGCTCCGCACCGCGAGCCCCGCCTGCGCGATCACGGTGCGCGTGCTCTCCCGCGACGAAGCGGAGGTCAGCCTGGAACCGCTGCACCCCGTCGCGACGCGTGACGAGCCGCCGCGCCAGATCCCGACCGTTCACTACTTCTTCGTCCAGCCCTTCGCCGACGAGGCCGACGTCTCCGCCCGGCGCGAGGCGCAAAGGAAGCGCATGGACGAGTGCACCGCCGACGCGGGTCCGGGCGCGCAGCACAAGGGCCGGGACATGAACCGCGAGGCGTGCGCCATCACCTCCGCCGAAGGTGCACCGATCCCGACGGCGCACGTCGAGCGCACGCTGAGCGTCTACGTCCCCGCCTACTTCACGGCACCGTCGGAGTGCGAGGCGGCCGGGAAGGCGTTTCAGGCGCGTCTCACGACGTACCCCTGAAGCGCGCCGGAGAGTACCATCGGGGGACGATGCGCTCCCGGCTCTCCGTGATGCTCCTGCTCGCGCTGCTCCTCACGCTCCTCGGCTGCCCCAAGAGCACGCCGAAGGAGTCGACCGGCGAAGGTGGCGCGTCGACCACGCGTCTCCGGATCGCCGTCGTCCCCAAAGGCACGACGCACGAGTTCTGGAAGAGCGTCCACGCCGGCGCGGTGAAGGCTGCCCGCGAGGTCGACGTGGACATCGTGTGGAAGGGGCCGCTCAAAGAGGACGACCTGAAGCAGCAGATCGACGTCGTCTCCACGTTCGTGGCGGAGGGCGTGAACGGGATCGTGCTCGCGCCGCTCAACGACACCGCGCTCCGCGCCCCCGTCCGCGCCGCGAAGGATGCGAAGATCCCGACCGTCATCTTCGACTCCGACCTCCAGGGCGACGACCACGTGAGCTTCGTCGCGACCGACAACGTCGCCGCCGGAAAGATCGCGGGCGACGAGATGGTGCGGCTCCTCGGCGGCAAGGGGAACGTCGTCGTCCTGCGCTACCAAGAGGGCTCCGCGTCGACCGCGAACCGCGAAAAGGGCTTCTTGGACGCGGTAAAGACCAGCGCCGACCTCAAGGTCACGAGCGAGAACCAGTACGGCGGCGCCACGACCGAGACGGCGTTCCAGAAGAGCGAGAACCTGCTCCTCACGCAGAAGGCGGAGAGCGGTGGCGTCTCGGGCGTGTTCACGCCGAACGAATCCACCACCGTCGGCATGCTCCTCGCGATGGACAAGACCCACACCACGCGAAAGGCGAAGTTCATCGGGTTCGACGCCTCCGACAAGCTCGTCACCGCGCTCACCGCGGGCGACATCGACGGGTTGGTCGTCCAGAACCCGTTCAACATGGGCTACCTCGCGGTGAAGACGATGGCCGCGCACCTGCGCGGCACACCCGCGCCCAAGCGGATCGACACCGGCGCGCGCCTCGTCACGAAGGCGAACCTCGAAGACCCCGCCGTGAAGGAAGCGATTCACCCCGACCTGAAGAAGTGGCTCGACGAGTGAGTGCGCTCGAGCTCCGCGCGATCGAGAAGTCGTTCGGCGGCGTCGCCGTCCTCCGCGGGGTGAGCTTCGCCGTCGAGCGCGGGCACGTGCACGCGCTGCTCGGAGAGAACGGCGCCGGCAAGAGCACGCTCATGAAGATCCTCGTCGGCCTCGAGCGCGCCGACCGCGGCGAGGTCCGCGCGAACGGCGAAGCCTACGTGCCGGGCATCCGTGGGCCGAGCGACGCTCGGCGCGCGGGCGTCGTGATGGTGCCGCAGGAGCGCACGCTGTGTCCTCACCTCACGGTCGGCGAGAACCTCGTCCTCGGGGTGGAGCCGACGCGCCTCGGCTTCGTCGACCGCGCTCGCGCCGAGACCCTCGCGAAGGGAGCGCTCGAGCTCGTCCTCGGGGACGCATCGCGGATCGCGCTCGACCGGCGCGCGGGCGAGCTCGGCGTCGCCGAGCGCCAGCTCGTCGAGATCGCACGCGCGCTCGCGAGCCACGGCGCGAAGCCGCCCTCCATCTTGATCTTGGACGAGCCGACCTCGAGCCTGGGCAAGGACGACGCAGACCGCCTCTTCCAACGCGTCCACGCGCTCGCCGACGCGGGCGTCTCCGTGCTGCTCGTGACCCACTTTCTGGGCGACGTTCGCGCGCACGCCGATCGCTACACCGTCCTCCGCGACGGTCAGGTGGCGGGAGAGGGCGACCCGGAGACGACGTCCCCCGAGGAGCTCGTTCGGGCCATGCTCGGGCAAGGTCGCAGCGCCCCCGCTCGGATCGCGCGGGGCGAGCGCACGGCGCCGAGCGGCGCCGACGTCCTCCTCTCCGTCGTCGACGTCGAGGGCGAAGCGAAGCCCCGGCGCGCGACGTTCGAGCTCCGCCGCGGCGAGATCCTCGGCATCGCCGGCCTCGTCGGCTCGGGTCGGACCGAGCTGCTCCGGATCGTGCTCGGGCTCGATCGACGGCGCTCCGGCACGGTCGCGCTGAAGGGCACGCGCGGCGTCGGGTTGCTCAGCGAGGACCGCGGTGGAGAGGGCCTCATGCTCTCGCGCTCGATCGCGGACAACGTGACGCTCTCTCCGCGGGGGGCGTTCCTGGCGTGGCCCTCGCGCCTCCGGGCGACGGCGGCCTCCTGGATCCGCGAGCTCGGCATCCGCGCGACCGACCCCGAACAGCCCGTCGGCGAGCTCTCCGGTGGCAACCAGCAAAAGGTGCAGATCGCACGGATCCTGGAAGAAGACTTCGACGTGCTCCTCTGCGACGAGCCCACGCGCGGCGTCGACGTCGCGGCGAAGGCACAGATCCTGGCGCTCTTCGGCGACCTCGCCGCGCGCGGCAAGGGGATCGTCCTCGTGTCGAGCCAACTCGACGAGCTCGTGGGCATCTGCGATCGCATCGCCGTGCTCCGCCGCGGCGAGCTGCTCCCGGCCCGCGCCGCCTCGGAGTGGACCGAAGAATCCCTCCTCCTCGAGGCCGCGTCGTGACGCGCCGACTCCCGCCGTGGCTCGGTCCCCTGATCGCGCTGGTGGTCGTGTATGCGGTGTTCGCGTTCCTCTCGCCGAACATGTTCCTGCGCCCTCAGATCGCGCTGACGATGGCGCGCCAGACCGTGGTCGTGGCCATCTGCGCGCTCGGGATGACGATGATCATCGTCACCGGCGGGATCGATCTCTCCACCGGCTCGCTCGTCGCGCTCGTCACCGTCATCGTCGCGAAGCGCCTTCACGACGGGAGCGGGCCGGTGGCCGCCGTGCTCCTCGCGCTGGCGGTGGCGACCGCCGTGGGTGCGCTCGTCGGCTTGCTCGTCGGGCACTTCAAGCTCCTGCCGTTCATCGCGACGCTCGGGGCCATGTCGGTCCTGCGCGGAGGGGCGAAGGGGCTCGCGAAGGAGACGATGATCTCGTGCGACTCGCGCGGGCTCGAGAAGCTCCTGTCGGGCGACCTGACGTCGCCCGGTCTCTTCGTCGCGCTCGCGCTGACGCTCGCGGTCGCCGGCATGCTGCGCTACACGCGCTTCGGGCGGCACGTGTTCGCGGTCGGATCCAACGAGGCCGCAGCGCGGCTCGTCGGCGTGAACACGGCGCGCGTGAAGCTGATCGTCTACGCGCTCGCGGGGCTCCTCGTCGGGGTGGCCGGCGTAATGGAGTTCTCGACGTTGACGGTGGGGGATCCGACCGACGCGGTGGGGCTCGAGCTCGAGGTGATCGCCGCCGTCGTGATCGGTGGAGCTTCACTCACGGGGGGCGAAGGGAGCATCGCCGGTGCGGTCATGGGTGCGCTCCTGATGACGGTCATCAAGATGGGCGCGACGAGCCGCGGGCTCCCCAACTGGGTCCAGGAGATCGCGACCGGGCTCATCATCGTGGCGGCGGTGGCGCTGGATCGAAGGCGGAGGGCGCGGGAGCGCCGCTAGCCAGCAACTCGCCGGTACGATCTCGGGGAACTTCGGGCGCACAACTGGCGTATCCTCGTCTCGGCGTGCAGCAACTCCCCCAGGATCCCTACCGCGAGGCGCCCCCGCGTGGACGCGACCTCCCGATCGACGCCGCAGAGCACCAAGAGGAGCTCCGCGAGCTCGCGCTGACGCGCGGCCAATACAACGCCGACGCGTACGTCTTCTTCGGTGCCCTCTTCCAGGTGGCGCTGCTCGGCGGATTGCCCGCCCTGGCCGCGGCCACGGTGGTGGGCATGTTCGACGAAGATGCGGTGACCCCGGTGGCGTTGACGGTGCTCGCCGTCGTGGGCTTGCCGGGCGCGTTCTTCACGTACCGCGGGCGTTGGGCGCGCGTCGAAGCGTTCTCGAGTCGGTTCTGCTCCGGCCTCGCGAACTTGTCGATGCTCTACGTGCCCTTCATCGCGTTCGTCTACGCGAACGTGCTCGTCGTGAAGGACCTGACGCGGCGCCGCTGACGGCGCGCGGCCGGCGCGCGCTCAGCGCGGGAACCAGCCCACGTCGAGCTTGTCGTACGCGGTCTTGTTCGCCATGGAGTCCTGTCCGTCCGCTTCCGAGATGTTCGCCGCGTCGAACTTCGCGCGCACGCACCTCGCGATTCCCTCCGCGACCGCGTCGTGCGCGCCGGTGCGCTGTCCGCCGCCCAGGTCGTTCAGGATCGTCTCTCTGCCCTTCTTGACCTCGATCTGGAGCTCGCGCGGGCGGCCCTTCGGCCATTGAACGACGAGGTAGGCGTTCCAGAGCTCGTCCGGCTTCGGATCCGGGAAGCACGGCCTCGTCTCTCCGGCGACGCGCGTCACGTCTTGAACGCTGTCGCTCTCGGCGAACCCACCGTTCTGGTAGCCGTTGACGGAGAAGGCCCACCCCGGCCCCGACGGTGCCGTCGGTCCGTTCGAATGCGCCGCTCCCACGCGCGTCGTGATGGGGAGCGCGGGATGCGCACTGCCACCGGGCGACGGCGAGACGACCGACGACGACGTCGAGGGTGCCAGTGCCAGAGCGATCGGCGCACTCGCACTCGCAGGCGCTGACGCTGACGCTGCGCTCGCGTCGCCGCTCACGCTCTCTGCGCTGGAGGCGACGGTGTGACTGCGGTCGTCCTCCGCGTGCGAGCGCGTGCCCAACGCGTGCACGACGAACGCGCCTGCGGCGAGCACCGCGAGGGGGAGCGCGACGAGCCACCACCGCGGGCGGCGCGGCGTGAGCGCCACGCGGACGGCGGCCATGAGCGCGCCCGCGTCGGCGTAGCGATCCGCCGGGCGGCGCGCCATCGCACGCGCGAACACGGGGGCGAGCGGACCGCTCACGCTTCCACCGACGAGCTCGGTGAACAGAAGCGCGAGCGCGTACACGTCGGTCCATGGCCCCGTGCGGGAGCCCGCGAGTTGCTCGGGCGACGCGTACTTGGGTGTGAACGCGCTCCGCCCGACGGTCGTCGTGTCGCCACCGCCCGGGGCATCGTCGGGCGCGACGACCTTCGCGATGCCGAAGTCGATCACGCGGGCGGAGCCCTCGAACAAGACGACGTTCGACGGCTTGATGTCGCGGTGGACCACGCCCTTCTCGTGCGAGTGCGCGATCGCCTCGAAGACGGGCTCGAGGAGCTTCCACGCTTCGCCCACTCCGAGCGGCCCCTTCTCCTCCATGAACTTCGCGAGCGTGGGGCCATCGCACCACTCCATCGCGAAGTAGGGCTTCCCGTCGATCACGCCGGCGTCGAGCACGCGCACGACCGCGGGGTGGCGGAGCGCGACGAGCATCCGCGCCTCGCTCAGGAACTGCCCCACCGCCGCCGGACCCGCCGCTTCCGTGCGCAGCACCTTGATCGCGACGCGCGTGTCGAGCGAGATGTGGTGCGCCTCGTAGACCACCCCGAACGCGCCTTGTCCGGCGACGCGCTCGATCCGATACCGGCCGTCGATCAGCTTCCCGCGCTCGAGGACGTCGGCGACCTCCATCGTCGCCTCACATCCCGAACCGCTTCATCCAGCGCTGGATCTGCTTGCGCGCCTTGCCCATGTCGCGCGCGACCTGGCTCACGTTCCGATCCGTCGCTTCGAGACGTTGCGCGAGCTCGGCGCGGAGGGCGACGTCTTCGGCGTCGAGCTCCGCGGCGGGGGCTTCGTCCGCGCGCTCGGCGAGCGGCCCGAGGTGGCGCGCGCGAACGACGCCGTCACGCGCGAGGACGGCCGCGACGTCGAGCGCCTGCCGGAGCTCGCGCACGTTCATCGGGTAATCGTGCTGCACCAGCGCGAGCGCCGCCGACGGCTGCAACGTCCCGAGCGACGGCGCCATCTGCGCGACGAGGTTCCCGACGTCGAAGCGACGCTCGCGGAGCGGCGGCACGGAGAACGAGTACGTGCGCAACCGCGCGAAGAGGTCCGCGCGAAACGACCCCGCCTCGACACGCGCGGCGAGCGGATGGTGGGTCGCGGACACGAAGCGAACGTCGACCGGGATCGGCCGAAACGCTCCGACGGGAACGACCTCGCGCTCCTGCAGCACGCGGAGGAGCGTGGCTTGCGCGCTGGGCGGCAGGTCTCCAATCTCGTCGAGGAAGAGCGTGCCGCCCTCGGCGGCGCGAACGAACCCGTCTTCGTCGCTCGTCGCCCCGGAGAACGCACCCCGCCGATGGCCGAAGAGCTGCGCCTCGACCAGATCCTTCGGGAGCGCGCCGCAGTTCACGGCGACGAAGGCCCCCGGCCGGCCGGAGCGCTCGTGAATCGCGCGGGCGAGCACCTCTTTCCCGGTCCCCGTCTCCCCGAGGAGCAAGACCGGGAGCGGCGACTGCGCGATGTGCTCGAGGTTGGCGAGCGCGAGCGCGAACGACGCGTTCGTCGTCGCGAAGGGCCACGGCGAACCGAGCCGCGCGCGCTCCAAGACCGGCCCCATGTCCGACAGGCACACGAAGAGCGTGTGCCCGGCGCGGAACACGGTCCCGGCGTCCACCACGGTCTCCGTGATCGGCTCTTCCCCGACGAACGTGTGGTTCCGCGAGTCGCGATCGGCGAGCCGGAACCGCGTGCCCTCGCGCGTGACGACGACGTGCTCCTTCGACATCCGCGCGTCGGGGAGCTCCAGCCTTCCGGCGCGGAGCACGCGCTCGTCGCCACGACCAATCGTCAGCGGCTTGGAGAGGGGCGCGACGAAGCCACCCGCGCCCGGGCGATCGCCTTCGAGGATGACGACGAGCCCGGGGACGAGACGCCGCGGTTCCTCGTGGCTCGTCGTGCCACCGCCGGGCGCAGTCGCGGTCTTCGACCCGTCTCCCACGCCCGGAACGCTATCACGGTGGTCTGGTCCGCGGTAGGAACCGCGGGCGCGCCGCCGTGATCACTTCGGGTAGGCGCGAACCGATTTGCAGACGTCGACGGCGGGCGTGCCGTCGTCACCGGAGCACTTGATCACCTTGTCGCCGTTCGACTTCGTCATGGACGTCACCGATTCGTAGCCACCGTTCTTGAACGTCCACCACTTGCCGTCGCCCGCGGTCTTTCCGGTCGCGACGATCTTGATGTCCTTCGACTCGTTCATCCACTTCTCGTCCGCGGCGAACGCCTCGGCGTACGTCTTGAAGTTCGTGCTCGAGAACCCGACCGTGATCGTGAACTCGACGTTGTTCTCGTCCCGGTAGCGGATGAGCTCGGAGTAGAGCTCGCTCGGCTCCTCCGGCTTGCCCGGCTTGAAGCCCGGCGGGAGCTTCAAGCAGTACTCCTTCTGCGGATCGGCATAGTCGGCGCCGCAGCCCGAGGTGGGGACCGCCGCAGCGCTCGCGCTCGTGGTCGTCGTCCCCGAGCCCGCATCGTCCTTTTTCGTGCAGGCCAGGGCGCAGATCGAGACCGTGGTGACCGTGAGCATCGTCGGAATGAGTCGCATCGCAGGGTGTCCTTTCGTGGAGACTGCCCGTCCATGAGCAACCGGCGTGCCGGTTCGAGC
This sequence comes from Polyangiaceae bacterium, assembly GCA_044224495.1. Classification (GTDB taxonomy): domain Bacteria; phylum Myxococcota_A; class Polyangia; order Polyangiales; family Polyangiaceae; genus JBGAKG01. The sequence continues at coordinate 205,676 of JBGAKG010000012.1, forward strand.
GCGCGAAGTTCCGCCGACTTCCGCCGCGCGAACGGCAAGGTGCGACGTCGCATGCGACGATCCGCAGTGTCGCAGTCGCGTGTCGCTAGTCGCGCAGCGCGAGGAACCGCCGCCAGTAGGCGATGGCCGCGACGACCCCCATCGCCGCGGTCGCCCACGTCCAGAGCTCGACCCGCGGTGCGCCGAGCAGGACGGCGCTCACGGTCGCGAACTGGAGCGCGGTCGCGAGCTTGCCGGGCACGTTGGCCGAGGGTTGCGCGGCACGGGCACGGCGCGCACTCCGCGAGAAGGCGACCCAGAGCACGAGCGGCAGCTCGCCGATCTCGCGCGTTCCCAGCAGGGCGAGCATGAGCCAATGGAGCTTGGCTCGAACGAGCAGCGTGACGACCACGGTGGCGACGAAGACCTTGTCGGTGATCGGATCCACGACCGCACCGGTGGCGGTCACGGCGCCGTAGCGGCGAGCCCACCAGCCGTCGAGCACGTCGGTGACGCCGGAGGCGACCAGGATGGCAAACGCGCTCGCAGCGTTGGGAGCGAACGGAAACGCGATCGCGAGAGGAATGCGGGCGAGCGAGAGCAGGCTCGGTACCCGAAGGAGATCGCGGGCCTGATAGCGGCCGGGCATGAAGGAAGGATAGCGCCTCCGCGCCGTCCCAGCTTGGGATGGCGCGGTCAGCGCTTCGACGACTGCTTCGGCAGCTCCATCACGTGGAGCCCCCACAGCTCCTCGACCGGCACCGCTCTCCGACTGCGCTCCCCCACCGGCGGGCCATCCGCGCAGAGGAACGGATAGATCGAGAACGCGCGCGCCCCATCCAATGCGCGGACCTCGTCCTCCCACCCGGTCCACCGCGCCGTCGCATAGAAGCGCGCCAGATCCCCGAGGCAGAGCCACCGCACCCAATCCGTGTACCCTACACCGAGCCCCTCCCAGCGGAGCGTGTCCGGCGCGAAGTAGCACACGTGCCCGCGCGTCAGCCCCAGCCCTCCGCCGTCGATCGCGAAGAAGCCTCCCACCGCGTCGTCGCCCACCACGATTGCTCCGGCGAGCCTCGGGGCCGGTGTCGTCACGCGGTTCCAGTCCCCCAAGCCGCGCGGCAGGCGCGCCGAGCTCCCCCCGAGCACGCGCACCCACCCGTGATCCACGAGCAGCCCGCCCGTCTCGTACGCGAGCGCTCCCATCGGCGAGCGCGTCGTCACCTGCACGCCGAGGAGGTTCCGCTCCCCGTCCTCGCGCGCGCACGCGAGCACCTCGACGGGGTTCTTCCCTTCGGCGACGAAGCCGCGCACGAGCTCGATCCCCGGTTCCTCGGCGTCCACGAGCTCGGCCAGCGTCCGCATCGCCGAGAGTCTACTCGATCACGTCACCCGCCGAGCTGCCGCCCCAGCGCCGCTTCGTCCGTGACCCGGTGGTGCGCGACGATCTTCCCGTCACGGAACCGCTCGATCGTCATCTGCGCCACGCAGACCGTCCGGCCCGTCGGGGCGAGCCCGAAGAAGTCGCCGCGATGGGTCCCGCGCATCGTCGTTCGCGTCGCGACGCGGTCGTCGCCGATCACCAGCTCCTCGAGGTCGTACCGAAGATCGGGGAACGCCGTCCGCATCGCCGGGACCACGATCCGGATCCCTTCCCGACCCACCGGCAGCCCCGGTGACGGCGAGTGGTTCACGTACTCCTCGTGCAAGAGCTCGTCGACCAGCTCGAGCCGCCCCTTCCCCCAAAGCTCGCCGAAGTACCGCTCGATGACCCTTCGCTTCGCGTCGTCCATGCATCACCTCCGCTCCTCCAGGTACGCGCGAGCGCTCATACCGTCCAATATCGATTTCGGCTCCGGTGATATCGTTTCCCTATGAGTACCCTCGACGCCATGGAGCCCCGCCTCCTCCGCTCGTTCGTCGCCGTCGCCGAGGAGCTCCACTTCGGGCGCGCCGCCGAGCGGCTCCACATCTCGCAGCCGCCGCTGAGCGTCCAGATCCGCACGCTCGAAGAGCGCCTGGGTGCGCGCCTCTTCGACCGCGATCGCCGGAGCGTGAAGCTCACCGAGGCCGGCGCGTTCCTCCTCGATCGCGCGCGCTTCCTCCTCACCGAGGGCGAGCGCAGCACGCTCGAAGCGGCGCGGATCGCGCGCGGCGAGTCCGGGGTGCTCGCCGTCGGCTACACGCCCACCGCCACGTACGAGGTGCTGCCACCCCTCCTGCGCCGCTTCCGCGCGCGCCACCCGAGCGTGCGTCTCGAGCTCGTCGAGCTGCGGAGCGCTCATCAGCTCGAGGCGCTGCGCGCAGGGCGGATCGAGGTCGGCTTCGCGTGTGGACCTCTCGGCGCCGAGGACCTCACCGAGCGCGTGCTCGTGACCGAGCGCTTCGTCGCCGCAGTCCCACGCCGTCATCCGCTCGCCCGGCGTGCGCGCGTTCGCCTCCGCGAGCTCGCGCGCGCGCCGATCGTCGCCGTCCGGCCCGACGTCGAGCCCGCGTGGGCCGACGCCTGCACCAGCGCGCTCCGGCGCGCACGAGCCGAGCTCGAGGTCGTCCAGGAGACGGACGGCAAGATCGCGCTCCTCGGCCTCGTCGCCGCCGGCGTCGGCCTCGCGATCGTCTCGGAGTCGATGCGGGCGCTCGGGCGCGAGGGGGTCGTCTACCGCCCGATCGTCGATCTCGCGCTGCGTGTACCGCTCGTGGTCCTCCATCGCCCCGCGCCCTCACCGCGAGTCGCGGCTCTCCTCGCCTGACGCACCTACATCGGGGCCGATGTCGGTCCGACCGGGTCCCCTTCCGTTCCCCTCCGCCTCGTCCCCGGCTAGGATGTGGGGCTCCGATGCGTCGCCTCGCGATCTCCCTCGCCTGTGCTCTCCTCCTAGCGTGCGGAGGCGGCAAGGGAACCGTCGTCAAACCCACCGGCCCTGCCGCGCTTCCGCCCGCGAACCCGGTCGCCGTCGGCAAGATGGTGCAAGGCGTCGGCGCCGCCAAAGACGGCCAGCGCGATCGCGCTGTGGCACTTTTGAAGGAAGCCATCGCGATCGACGCGAACCTGTGGGAGGCCCACTACGATCTGGGGGTCGTCCTCGCGAGCGGCGGCGACCTCGCCGGCGCCGAGCCCTCGCTCAAGGAGGCGCACAAGCTCGCGCCCGAGATGCAGGACGTCGTCATCGCCCTGGCCGAGGTTCAGCGCCGCCGTGGCGAGTACCGCGATGCCGCGAGTCTCCTCGGCGAGTTCGTCGACGCGCACCCGCTCGCGACCGACGCTCGCACGCTCCTCGTCGCCGCGCTCCGCAACTCCGGTCAGGTCGGCAAGGCGATCACGCAAGCGCGCGAGGTCCTCGTCCGGAAGCCCGGCGACGCGCAAGCCCTCGCCGAGCTCGCGCTCTGCCACCTCGCGCAGAACGAGAAGGACACCGCGCAGCTCCTCGCGAAGCAGGCGATCGACTCGAACCCGAAGAGCGCGACCGCGCACCGCGCGATGGGCCTCGTCCACCTCGGCAACGGCGACGACGCGCTCGCGTTCCAGGAGTTCCTCAAGGCGTCCCAAGAAGATCCGCGCGACACCACCGCGCGCCTCAACATGGGCACGGTCCTCCTGAAGGCCGGCGTCTACGCCAAGGCCGAAGAGCAGTTCCGCGCGATCCTCCAGGTCTCCCCCGACGACGTCGAAGCCCAGCTCGGGCTCGCCGCCGCCCTGCGCGGGCTCGCCGATGCGAAGTCGCCGAACCGCCTCGAAGAGGCGAAGACCATCCTCACCAAGATCCTCGACAAGGATCCGCACAACATCGCCGCGCTCTTCAACCTCGGCGTCCTCTACGCCGACTTCCTGAAGAAGCCGGCGGACGCAGCACCGCTCTTCAAGCGCTTCCTGTCCGACGCTCCGAGCGATCACCCCGCCCACGCCGACGCCGAGAAGTACCTCTCCGCGACGTCGACTGCGGCGGACAAACCGCCGACCCCTCCACCGGCGACGCCCAAACCCGGAGGCAAGTGATGCGAAAGAACCTCGCGCGCGCGCTCGTCGCGCTCACCGTGCCCAGCCTGTTCGTCGCCGCGATCGCGCTCGCCCAAGGCAAGCCGCCGCCGAAGCCTCCCGCGCGGCCGCCGCGCCCGCCCGCCCTCAAGGACGCGGGCGTCACCGCGCGCGAAGCCGGCGCCGGTGCAACCACCACCGCCACCATCGCCGCACCTCTCCCCACAGCCAACCCGGACGCGGGCGTCGTCGAATCGAAGACGCTCGACGGCGGAACGCGCGTCTTCAAGTTCGGCGAGGTCGAAATCGAAGGCCGGCTCCGCAGCCCGCAGATCGTCTACTTCCTCCGCCGCGTACGAGCAGAGTTCGCCGCCGGCGATCTCGGGCATCGATCGTTCATGGGGGAACTTTCGGACACCCGGCACACTCCGAACTTCTGAGCTTCGACGCTTCCACAAGGAGAGATCCGTCCATGGCAACCGCACCGATCAGCCCGCATCTCGTTCGTGTCGCTGCCGTCTGGGGGACCACCGTGGTGGCGCTCAAGAACCTCGATCACGGGCAGTCGTTCGACATGACGACCGGCCCGAACTCGATCCTGCCGATCCCCGACGGCATCGCGATGTCGGAGCTCCCCGTGCGGGCCGCTCCGGGCGGGTGGGAGGTCGACGCCAAGGGCGTGATCTCCGGCGTCCTCAAGCTCCGCGGTCGTGACGAGGATCCCGTCGCCTTCGCGCAGAGCGGCGCGCCGATCCCGATCGTCCCCGGCGACTACGGCCTGCTCCAGTACGGGCAGTTCGGCATCTTCTTCCAGTTCACGAGCCGCGGGCAGGTCCTCACCGGGTCGTGGGGACCCGAGCTGCTCGTCGCGCTCGCGCTGTTCTCGAGCGGCGTCATGCACGTCGGCATCCTCGGCCTCCTCCGCGCGCTCATGACGCCCCCTCCGATCGGCATGCCGCTCGAGCTCACGAGCGAGGAAGATCTCAAGGCGCGCTTCAAGGTGCAGCGCCTCCAGGCCGAAGAGCCTCCGCCCCCGCAGCCGAGCGACGGCGAGAAGTCCGGCGGCTCGGGCGTGAAGGATCCCGGCGCGCAGGACAAGAAGGATCAGGGCGGCGGTCGCAAGGTCCAGGGCGCCGAGGGCAAGCTCGGCGTCAACGGCGACAAGGACAAGACCGAGATCACCGGTGACATCAAGCCGGCGAAGAACTTCGGCGGCATCACCGAGGTGCTCCAAGGCGAGACCGGCGAGCAGATCAAGGCGACGCTCAACACGATCTCGAGCGTGTCCGACGCGCTCGCGATGAACTCGCAGCAAGTCACGCTCGGCAGCGGCAGCGGCACCCACCTCAAGGGCACCGGCCCCGGCGGCGGCGGCAACGGCGCCGGCGTCATCTTCGGATCCGGCACGATGGACACCGGTTGGGGCGCCGGAAAAGGCGGCGGCTACGGCAGCGGCACCGGCGGGCCCGGCGGAGTCGGCAGCGGCGGCAACGGTCGCGGCGGCTCGGGCGGCGGCACCGGCACCGGCGTCGGCAGCGGCAGCGGCCCCGGCGCAGGGTTCCCCGGCGGCGGCAGCCCCGGCCAGAGCCGCGGCGGCCTCACGCCGGAGCAGATCCGGCGCGTCGTCATGGCGCACACCGGCGCGCTCCGCGCTTGCTACGACAGCGAGCTCGCGCGCAACCCGAACCTCAAGGGCGGCGTGACGATGCAGTGGAACATCGAGCCGGGCGGAACCGTCACGAGCGCGTCGATCGCGAGCTCGTCGATCTCGAACCCGCGCGTCGAAGGTTGCATCCAGCGGCAGGTGAAGACCTGGAAGTTCCCGACGAGCGACAGCCCCACGAACGTCTCGTCGTATCCGTTCAAGTTCGGCATCGGTGGCTGAGCGCTTCGCGGCGCTCGCCCTGGTTCTTCTTGCGTGCGGCGGGCGGGGAGCGGAGCCACCCGTCCGTCCGAGCGAGGCGGTGACGCCCGATGCGGGCTCCCCGAGCGCCGAGTCCGTTGACGCCGGAGACGCGGGCTTCGCGCTCGACGATCCGGACGCAGCGGGTGCGGACGCGACGGCGTTCTCGCGTACGACCATGTCGATCGCGACGAAGCTGAGCGTCTCCGGCGCGATGGACGCCGTGGCGGTGAAGGCGATCGTCGCGCGCCACAAAGCGCTCTTCACGGCGTGCTTCGCGATGGTGACGTTCCAGAACCCGGGCTTCCGCGGGCGGGCGCTCTTCTCCTTCACGATCGAAGCGGATGGACGCGTCGGGATCGCGCGCCTCGAGGTGAGCACCTTCGGCGACGGGCGCGTGGAGTCGTGCGTCCTGCGCCAACTTCGCTCGATCACCTTCCCGATCAGGGATTCGCCCACGAACGTGGTCGCCTTCCCGGTGAAGCTCGCCGGGACGACCGACGGCGACTGAGAAGCTCACCTCGCGCGTCGCGGGGTAAGACGACATGCTACCTTCGACTCGTGAAGCGTATCGCGGCCCTCTTCCTCCTGGTTGCGGCCTGCGCACCGCCGGAAGAGGCGAACGCGCCGAGCCCCATCGCGTCCGCGCGGCCGCGCACGCAAGTGAAGCCCGCGCCGAAGGGGAGCGAGGGGATCGTCGCGACCACGCCCGGACCGATCGAGCGCCGGCTCCCGATCGATCACACCGTGCCGCGCGCGCTCGCCACCACACGCAACTACCGCAACGGGCGACCGACGCAGGTCTGGGTCTCGGGCGACGGCAGCACCGCGTTCTTCCTCCGCTCCGAGGCGCGTGACAACGCGCAAGCGCTGTACAAGCTCGACGTGGCGTCGGGCGACGAGCGAAAGCTCCTCGACGTCGAGCAGCTCCTCAAGGGTCCCGAGACCCTCACGCCCGAAGAGCGCGCGCGCCGGGAGCGGCTCCGCCAGACCGCGACCGGCATCACGAGCTTCGCGCTGACCAAGAACGAGCTCGGGATCCTGATCCCGCTCAGTGGGCGGCTCTGGTTCTTCGATCGCATGACCGGCAAGGTGCGCGAGCTCCTCACCGGAGATGGGGTGACCGATCCGCAGTTGTCCCCCGATGGGACGAAGGTGGGCTACGTCCGCAGCGACGACGTCTTCGTGATCGACCTTGCCGAGGGCTCTCGCGAGGTCCAGGTCACGCGCGGCGGCACCGAGGTGAAGCCCCACGGCGTCTCCGAGTTCGTCGCGCAGGAAGAGTTCGATCGCGAGCACGGCTTCTTCTTCTCGCCCGACGGGCAGTCGATCTGCTTCGAAGAGGCGGACCAGAGCGGCGTCGAGGTCCTGCAGAACGCCGATCCCTCCGCGCCGGAGCGCGAGCCCGACCGCGCGTTCTACCCGCGCGCGGGGAAGAAGAACGCCGACGTGAAGTTCGGTGTCGTCTCCGTGCGCGGCGGCTCCACCACGTGGCTCACGTGGGACCGGGCGCGATTCCCGTACGTCGCGACGGTGACGTGGCAGGAGAACGCGCCGCTCACGCTCTACGTGCTCGACCGCGCGCAGCAGAACGCGCAGCTCCTGGCGGCCGATGCTCGCACCGGCACGACGAAGGCGCTCGTCACCGAGCACGACGACGCGTGGCTCAACGTCGACACGAGCGTCCCCAAGTGGCTGCCCGACGGGAAGAGCTTCCTCTGGTCGACCGAGCGGGACGGCGCGTGGGCGCTCGAGCTCCGCGGCGAGTTCCTGCCGAAGACGCTCCTCGCCGCGGGGAAGGGCTACCGGAAGATCGCCGATGTCGACGCCGCCCGCGGCATCGTCCGGGTCGAGGCGAGCCCCGACCCGACCCAGCGCGCGCTCGTCACGCTCGATCTGTCGAACGGCGCCGAGAAGGCGCGCCTGGGCGACGGGGGTTGGACGGAGACCACCTTCGGTCGCTCGCACGACACGTACTTCGCGTACCTGGCCACGCTCGAGGGCTGGCCCCGCTACGAGATCGTCACCCCGACGACCCGGCGCCTCGTCGCGAACCACAGCGAGCCGCCGCCCGTCCTGCCGACGGTGCAGCTCCGGACCGTCGGCCCGCAGGAGACGCGGATCGCGGTCGTGTACCCCCAGGATCACGAGCTGCGAAAGCAGATGCCGGTCGTGGATGCCGCGTACGGCGGGCCCGGCGTCAACGTCGTCCGGCGCGATCTCTTCAACTACGTGCGCGCGCAGTACATCGCGGACGCCCTCGGCGCGATCGTCGTCGCGATCGACGCGAAGGGAACCCCCGGGCGCGACCGCGCGTGGGAGCGGGCGCTGCGCGGCAACTTCCTTCTCCCGGTGGAGGGCCACGTCGCCGCCATCCGCGCGCTCGCGCTCGACGTCATCGAGATCGACCTCGGTCGGATCGGCGTCTACGGGTGGTCGTTCGGTGGCTACTTCGCCGCGGCGGCGATCCTCGCGCACCCCGACTTCTACAAAGCGGGGGTTGCCGGCGCGCCGCCCGCGGATTGGCGCGACTACGACACCGCCTACACCGAGCGCTACCTCGGCCTGCCCGACGCGGAGAAGGCTGCCTACGACAAGTCGTCTCTCCTCACGCTCGCCGCCGGCGACGCCGTGATCTCGCGTCCGCTCCTGCTCATGCACGGCACGGCCGACGACAACGTCTATTTCTCGAACAGCCTGCGCCTGGCGCAAGCGCTCGCGCGCGCGGGTCGGACGTACGAGCTCGTTCCGTTCCTGGGCGAGTCGCACTCGATGCGCGCGCCGATCGCGGTGGAGACCCAGTGGGTCAAGACCGTCGAGTTCCTCCGCGACAACCTCTCTTCGCCTCAAGCCGCGAGCCAATACCCCCACTATCTATGATCGACGTCGTCATCCTGGGCGGGGGCCACATGGGAGCGCTGCACGCGCGCGCGTTCGCCGAGGCTGCCCCGCGCGCGGCGCGGGTGGTCGGGGTGTACGACGTGGATGCGGCGGTGGCGCGAAAGCTCGCCGCGGCGCGCGACGTGCGCGCGTTCGAGACGTTGGCGGACGCGCTCGGCGCCGCGGAGCTCGTGGTCGTGGCGGCGCCGACCGACGCGCATCGTCCGCTCGCGCAGGCGGCCCTCTTCGCGGGGCGCGCCGTCTTGATCGAGAAGCCCGCGTGCGCGACGGCCGCCGATGCAGCGGCCCTCCGGGCAGCGGAGCAGCGGGCGAAGGTCCCGGTCTTCGTGGGTCACTCGGAGCGCTTCAACCCGGTCGTGCTCGGGCTCCGTGAGCGCCTGGCGGGGCGGGCGCTCCAACGCCTGCGCTGCGAGCGGTTCGGGACGGCGACGCGGGCGAAGGAGCACGTCCTGTTGAACCTGGCGGTGCACGATCTCGATCTGGCCGCCGTCCTGGCGCCCGGCCCCCTGATGGTGCGGCATGCGCGGGGCGATCACGGTGCGGTCGAGCTGGTGCTCGACCGGCCGGGGTTCGAGCTCGAGGTGTCGGCGAGCCAGCGGGCGAACGAGCGCCGGCGAACGATCGCGGCGGCCAGCGACGGCGAGCGCTTCGAGGGCGACCTCCTCGCGCAGACCCTCGCCGTCGGTGGGGTGGCGGTCCCCCTGTCGACCGGGGAGCCGCTCGTGCTCCAAGCGCGGGCGGTGCTCGCGGCGCTGGGAGCGCCGGTCGAGAGCGAGGCCGCCCCGGCGGCGCTGGCGGACGGCCTGCTCGCAATCGACCGAGCGCTGGCGGCCACCAAGGGGACGGTGTCAACCTTGTCAACCTTTGGCGCCTGAGGGCGTGGCGCCGGGTCGAAAGGTTGACAAGGTTGACACCGTCCCCTCCCGCCAAAGGTTGACAAGGTTGACACCGTCCCCCTGAAACTTGGCCGGCGGCGTGGCGCTCTGGTACCGCCGGTACCATGGACCAAGACGATCAGGAGCGCTCCTTCCGCCCCATGCTTCGTGCGGGCGCACGCTTCGGTCGCGAGGCAGGTAAGCGGCCGATCCTCATGTTCGAGGACGTCTACAAGTCGTACCGGCCCGGAAAACCCGTCCTCCGCGGCATGAACCTGGTGATCGAGCGCGGCGAGTTCGTGTTCTTCACCGGTCCGAGCGGCTCCGGCAAGTCCACCCTCCTCCGGTTGCTGTATCGCGCCGAGACCGTCGACGACGGGCGCATCCTGTTCATGGGCCGCGACATCGCGCGCCTGACCGACGAATCGATCCCCTTTCTGCGTCGAAACCTCGGCGTCGTCTTCCAGGACTTCAAGCTCGTCACGAGCTGGTCCGTCTTCGAGAACGTCGCGATCACGCTCGAGGTGCTCGGTCTGCCGCCGCGCCTCGTGAAGAGCCGGGTCGGCGAAGCCCTCGAGCGCGTCGGCCTCGCCGGGCGCGGCAACGATCCCGCCGGCGTGCTCTCCGGCGGCGAGCAACAGCGCGTCGCCATCGCTCGCGCCATCGTCGGAGAGCCCGCGCTCCTCCTCGCCGACGAGCCGACCGGCAACTTGGATCCCCAGCTCGCGATCGACATCCTCGGCCTCTTCGAGGAGATCCACGAGAGCGGCACCACCGTTCTGTTCGCCACCCACGACCGCACGTTGCTCGAGCAGCGCGCGCGCCGCGTGGTCGTCCTCGACGAAGGTAAGGCGCACGACGTGCGCACCGGCGTCGCTCCCCCCGAAACCCACGTCGACTTCGACAACGAGCTCCCGCTCTAGCAGGTGCCCATGTTCTTCACGCGTTCGACGACCAGCCGTGCCAAACGCGGGATGATGCGAGAGTGGCGCCTCCACGCGCTCAGCGTCTTCTCCCTCTCCGTTGCCTTCGTCTGCCTCGCGGCAGCGCTCCTCGTCGTGACGAACCTGCGCGCGATCGAGAGCCGCTGGTCGCACGCCGGCCGCGCCTCGATCTATCTCAAGGACGACGCGCAGCCCGCCGACATCCAGCAGCTCAAGGACACGCTCGCCAAGGTCCCCGGCATCACCGCGGTCCACTACGTCTCCGCGGGCGAGGCCCGCACCGAGTTCGTCACCACGCAGGACCCGAAGGGTCAGCTCGCGGCGCTCCCCGTCGAGGCGTTCCCGTCGTCGATCGAGGTCGAGGTCCGCCCCGACCTCACCGACGCGGAGCTCGACGACATCGTCGTGAAGCTCGAGAAGCTCCCGTGCGTCGACGACGTCGAGACCTACCAGGCGTGGACCGAGCGTCTCGCTCACCTCGTCCGCGGCGGCGTCGCGGCCTCGTGCGTGCTCGCGGTCGTCGTCTTCGCCTCCGTCCTTGCCGTCGTCGGCTCCACGATCCGGCTCGCCCTCCAGCGCCGCAAGGCCGAGGTCGAGGCGCTCAAGCTCGTCGGCGCCACCGACGGCTTCGTGAAGAGCCCCTACATCCTCGAGGGGAGCTTCCAAGGTGCTGCCGGCGCTGCGGGTGCGCTCGCGCTGCTCGCCGTCCTGTTCTTCGTCGTCCGAGGCCGGCTGGACGGCGAGCTCGCGACGCTCGTCGGCGTCGAGCCCTCGTTCCTTCCCTGGCACGTCGCGCTCGGCATGGTCGTCGTCGGCGCCGTCCTCGGCGCGGGTGCCGCAGCGCTCGGGCTCCGTCGCCTGGTGACCGTATGAAGACGCGGACGGGCATCGCGCTCGGCTTCCTCGCGCTCGCAGCCGCCTCGCGCGCGAGCCACGCGGCGATCCCGCCGCCGGCGCCGACCGCCACGTCGGGTGCGCTCGCGCTCGCCGCGCTCGACCGCAAGATCGCCGACCTCGACGCCGAGGAGCAGGGCGACAAGCGCGAGCTCGAGGAGCTCGGCCCCAAGATCCACGACGCGCACGGCCAAGTGCTCTCGCGCGGGCGCGAGCTCTACAAGCTCACGCGCGCCGGCATGCTCCCCGTCGGGGGCGGCTTCGACGCGCTCGTGCGCCACGCGATGAAGGTCGAGCGCGCGCGCAAGTGCCTCCAGCGCAGCACCGACGACGAGAAGAGCCTGCGCTCGCGCGGTGCCGCGCTCGTCCAGGAGCTCGAGCGGGTCGCTCGCGATCGCGAAGCCCTCTCCAGCCAACGCAACGCGATGGACGCGGCGCGGCTCGCGATGGAAGACGAGCAGCGGCGCCAGGCGGCGTTCGACCGCGCCTTCACCGGCGGCGGTGGCGACTACGTCGCGATGGGCGCGAGCCCCGCTCCGTCCCTCGGGGGCGGATTCCTCGCGTCGAAGGGGAAGCTCCTCTTCCCCGTCAGCGGACGCGCCGACGTGCGACCCGCCAAGCGCGAGGGCGGCGACGGCCCTGGTCTCGAGTTCATCGCCCCGGCGCAGTCGGTGGTGCGTGCGATCTTCGCCGGGCACGTCGTGTTCGCCGATCGCTACGGCGCCTATGGCAAGATCGTGATCGTGGATCACGGCGAGCACTACTACAGCGTGTCGGGCAACCTCGGCGCGATCGACGTGCGGCTCGGCGACGATCTCGATGCGGGCGAGCGGATCGGCATCGTCGGCGACGACGGCCAGGGTCCGATGCTGTACTTCGAGATCCGGCACGGCAGCGCGACGATCCCCCCGGGTCCGTGGCTCGGGCTGTGATCACGCGCGCGGCGATCCTCGCCGTGATCGTGGCCGCGCTCGGCTACTTCGTCGATCTGTACGACCTCGTCCTCTTCTCGATCCTGCGCGTGCCCTCGCTGACGGCGCTCGGCGTCGCTCCGGCCGAGATCACGACCACCGGCGGTACGCTGCTCCAGATCCAGCTCGCTGGGATGATCGTCGGGGGCGTCGTGCTCGGTGTCATCGGCGACAAGCGCGGTCGGTTGACCGTGATGTTCGGCTCGATCGTCCTGTACTCGCTGTCGAACCTCGCGAACGCGTTCGTCGTCTCGGTCGGGCAGTACGCGGCGTGCCGCTTCATGGCCGGGTTCGGGCTCGCCGGCGAGCTCGGCGCCGGCGTCACGCTCGTGAGCGAGCTCCTGCCGAAGGAGCGGCGCGGCGTGGGTACCACCATCGTCGCGTCGGTCGGACTGTGCGGCGCGCTCGCCGCCGGGCTGCTCGGCGAGCGGCTCCTCGGGGCCTACGGGCCGCGCGGCTTCCGCCACCTCTACGCCATCGGCGGCGTGATGGGGCTCCTGCTCTTGATCCTGCGCGTCGGGGTGCTCGAGAGCGAGCTCTTCGCGCGCGCGAAGACGCACGACGCTCCGCGCGGTGACGTTCGCATGCTCTTGTTCCCGCGCGAGCGCGGGCTCCGCTTCCTGCGCGTGATCCTGGTCGGGATGCCGATCTGGTACGTCGGCGGCGTGCTCTTCGTGTTCGCGCCCGAGATCGGCGGCGCGCTCGGGCTCACGACGAAGCCGACCGGTGGGAACACGATCTTCTACAGCTACCTCGGCGTCGTCATCGGCGACGTCGTGAGCGGCGCGATCAGCCAGCGCGTCGGGAGCCGCAAGAAGGTGATCGGCGCGTTCCTGCTCATGCTCGTCGTCGCGGTCGCGAGCGTGCTCCTGTTCGGCGGGCGCTCGCTCCGCACCTTCTACGGGCTGATGGTCTTCCTCGGCTTCGCCACCGGGTACTGGGTCCTCTTCGTCACGACGGCCGCGGAGCAGTTCGGGACGAACCTCCGCGCGACCGTGACGACGAGCGCGCCCAACTTCGTCCGCGGGACCGCGATCCCGATCACGATGGTGTGGATGGCGCTGAAGGGTCGGATGCCGGTGGTCACCGCGACCGCGGTCGTGGGTGCCGTCTGCCTGGCCGTCGGCCTCCTGGCGCTCCGGGGGATGAAGGAGAGCTTCGCAGTGGACCTCGACGTGATGGAGCGCTGAGGGAACCTGCGCGCCTTCGTCACCGCGTGCGCTTCAGCGCTCCGTGGATGGAGAGCGCGCCGACCGTCTCCCGCCACTCGTAGTCGAGCGCATCCCCGGTGGGCGCGAGCGACAGCGACGCTCGGCCGTTCCGGGGGCACGTGGCCGACCCCTGCACCGACTGCTCGTCGGCTGCCCACGCACCGGAGCCCGACGGATACATCCGCCATTCGGACGTGCACGCGGACGACGTGTAGGACACCCGCGCGACGAGCGAGCCCGTGGCGGCCGAGATGTCCACCGTGACGTCGCTCCGGCGCCCGTTGGACCACGTCGCCGTGCCGTTCCACACGCCGGAGGGGTCGTCGTTCCGCCCGCCATCCGTCCCGGTGTCCTTCGTGACCGGCTCCATGGGCGCGCGGACGAGGTTCCCACCGCTACACGCGACGAGGACGGTGACGACGGCCGCCGCGACGAGCGTGCGCCTCACGCCCCCATCTCCTCGAGCTTCGCCAACGCGCGCTGTACCACATTGGGACGAAGGAGCGGCACGGCGTGCGCCACGTCGGGCAGGATCTCGAGGTGGCTCTTCGGGATCCGCTTCGCGAGCCGGCGGCTGTTCTCGGGCGGGATCAGGATGTCCTCCGCGCCGGTCACCACCACCGCGGGGCAACGGATCTTCGCGTGGCCGCGCCCGGTCCAGTTCGTCATGACGCCATAGAACTGACGGAAGAGCGTCTTCGGCGAGATCGGGTCCTCTTCGATCGCCCGGACCCACTCGCGCAGGTGGACGTGCGCCGCGTCGAGCTCCTTCTCCGGAAGGAGCAAGCGGGCTGCGTCCCGCGAGTGCGGGTTCTTCTTCATCGGCGCCGTCAACAAGGTGCCCAGGGTCGACATCTTCGGCAGCACCGACCACGGGTGGCCCGGCGCCGTCGCGAGGAGGACGAGCCCTTCGACGCGATCGGGGTGCCGCATCGCGACGTGCTGCGCGATCATCCCGCCCATCGAGATGCCGACGACGACGGCCGACTTCGAGCCCGCCGCGTCCATCACGGCCGCGACGTCGTCCGCCATGCGCGGCAGCCTATAGCGCCCGCGGGGGCGGTCGCTCTTCCCCGCGCCCCGGTTGTCGAGGAGGATCACCCGCGCATCGTCCGAGAGGAGATCACGCTGGGCGAACCAGAACCGCGACGAGAGGCCGATCCCCTGCACGAGAACGATGTCGCGCTTGGCCTTGCCGTGCCTGTCCGGGCGCCGCGGAGGGACGACCTCGTAGTGGATGCGAACGCCGTCGCTCGTGGTCGCGAACATCAGCCGCGGACGCGCTTCACGATGGCCATCACTTCTTCTTCGGTCAGGATCTGATCGCTCGCCTTGGCGGCTTTGAGGATCTCGGCGGTGAGGGTCTCGTCGGGCTCGATGCTGCGCTCGCGCAGGTAGTAGTTCACGTTCGAGGCGCCGCTCATGAAGCCGATGACGATCTCCTGCTTGCGCCCGAACATGCCGGCCGGGACGCCGCTGTAGATCCGGTCGGCGAGCCAGGCGTCGCCCTTCTGCATCGCCTTGATGATCGCCGCGGCGTGCACGCCGGTGGCGGTGCGGAACGCGTCCCGCCCGACGAGCGGGTAGTTCAACGCGACGGGCCAGCTCACGGCCTTGGCGACGGCCTCGCAGTACTCCATCAGCTTGGTGAGATCCTGCCCCTCGAGCTGACCGAGCAGCTTCATGTTGAGGAGGATGAGCTCCATCTGCGCGTTGCCCACGCGCTCCCCGATGCCGAGCGCCGTGCCGTGCACGCGATCGGCGCCGAACTCGAGCGCCCAGAGCGCGTTCTCGAGCGCGAGCCCGCGATCGTTGTGGCCGTGCCAGTCGATCCCGATGTTCTTCGCGCCCATCCCCGCGATCACGCTCTGCGTGAAGTGGATCAGGTTGCGAACGCCGTCCGGCGTGGCGTGGCCGACCGTGTCGGAGAGGCAGAGCCGCGTCGCGCCGTGATCGATCGCCGCTCGAAACAGCGTGGTGAGCACGTCCGGGCGGGAGCGCGTCGTGTCTTCCGTGACGTAGGCGACCTTGAGGCCTTCCTTCACCGCGACGTCGATCGCTTCGGTGCTCTTCTTCGCGATCCCCGCGACGTCCCAGTTCTCCGCGTACTGACGGATCGGGGACGAGCCGATGAAGGCGTAGACCTCGATCGGAACGCCCGTGCGCTGGGCGATCTCGATCATCGGGGTGATGTCCCCGACGACCGTGCGCCCGGCGCAGGCGATCTTGATCTTCATCTTCTGGTCCGCGACCTCGCGGCACATGCGGAGCACGTCCTCGAACGCGCGCTTCGAGCTCCCGGGCAGGCCGATGTCGGCCTCGTGGATCCCGAGGTCTTCCATCAGGTGAAGGATGCGGAGCTTGTCCTCGATCGACGGATCGCGGACCGACGGGTTCTGGAGGCCATCGCGCAGGGTCTCGTCGAAGAAGGTGACCTCCTTCGCCATGAGCCGACCCTTTCGCCCGACCTCGTTCCAGTCGTAGACGAACTGCGCCGCGCGATCGGAGTCGGTGACTCCGTCGGGGAGCGCTTGCCGCTGGGCCTCGGGGCGATCGGTCATGACCCCAGTATAGCGCTCAGGCCGCGCCGCCGCCCTCTCCACCTTCGGCGGGAGGCGCTTCGCCCTCCGCACCTTCTTCGGGAGCACCGTACATGCGCTCGGCGATGGTGAAGACCATCGCCTCCAGGTTCTGATGAGCTTCCCGAATGGCGGCCACGTCGCCGCTACCGTCGAGCAAGGCGCGCAAATGCGTCGCTTGCTGGCGCGCTGCGTCGAGCACGTCGGCCTCGACCAGGTCGGCGTACCCGTCGAGCGCCTGGTTCGTGGTGTAGAGGAGCGTCTCGGCCTGGTTGCGGAGCTCGGCGAGCTCGCGCCGCATGTCGTCCGCTTCCTTGTGCTTGTCGCCCTCGGCGACGAGGCGATCGACCTCGTCCTGAGAGAGACCGCTCGCGGGCGTGACCTTCATGTTCTGGGAGCGCCCCGTACCGAGATCCTTCGCCTCGATGCTGACGACGCCGTTCGCGTCGATCTTGAACGTCACCTGAATCTTCGGGACGCCGCGCGGCGCGGGAGGAATGCCGGTGAGCTCGAACCGAGCGAGCGACCGGTTGTCGGCCGCCATCTTGCGCTCGCCCTGGAGCACGTGGATCGGCACGAAGGACTGGTTGTCGACGCTGGTGGTGAAGATCTCGCTCCGGTCGGTGGGGATCGTCGTGTTGCGCGGGATGAGCACCGTGAACACGCCACCGCCCGTCTCGACGCCGAGCGAGAGCGGCGTGACGTCGAGGAGGAGCACCTCGACCGCGTCCGGCCCGTCGCCCAGGGCGGCACCTTGGAGCGCTGCGCCGGCGGCGACGACCTCGTCCGGGTTCACGCCGCGGTGGGGATCCTTGCCGAAGAACTGCTTCACCTCGCGCTGGACGGCCGGCATGCGCGTCATGCCACCGACGAGGACGACGCTGTGGATGTCGGCCGGGGTGAGCGCCGCATCCTTCAAGGCCTGGCGGCACGGGGAGAGCGTTCGCTCGACGAGATCCGACGTGAGGAGCTCGAGCTCCGCCCGCGTCATCGGCTTCACGACGTGGAGCGGCTCGCCCTTGGAGTTCGTCGCGATGAAGGGGAGGTTGATCTCGGTCTCGAGCGAGGAGCTGAGCTCGTGCTTGGCCTTCTCGGCCGCTTCCTTCAGGCGCTGGAGCGCCATGCGGTCCTTGCGGAGGTCGACCGCGTGCTCGTTCATGAAGTTGTCGGCGATCGCGTCGACGATGCGCTGATCGAAGTCCTCGCCGCCGAGGTGCGTGTCACCGTTGGTCGCCTTGACGCTGAAGACGCCGTTCTGGATCTCGAGGACCGAGACGTCGAACGTGCCGCCACCCAAGTCGTAGACGACGACGCGCTCGAGCTCTTTCTTCTCGAGCCCGTAGGCGAGCGCGGCCGCGGTCGGCTCGTTGATGATGCGCTTGACCTCGAGGCCGGCGATGCGACCGGCATCCTTCGTGGCCTGGCGTTGCGCGTCGTCGAAGTAGGCGGGGACGGTGACGACGGCTTCGGTGATGGTCTCGCCCAGGAACGCCTCGGCGATCTCCTTCATCTTGGCGAGCACCATCGAGCTCACCTCGGGCGGGGACATCTCCTTGCCGCCCGCTTGGACCCACGCGTCGCCGTTGGGAGCCTCGACGATGCGGTAGGGCGAGTTCTGGAGCTGGCGCTTCACCTCGGCGTCGTCGAACTTGCGGCCCATGAGGCGCTTGACGGCGTAGATGGTGTTGGCCGCGTTGGTGACGGCCTGGCGCTTGGCGGCCTGGCCGACCAGCCGCTCCCCGCTCTGCGGGAAGCCGACGATGGAAGGGGTGGTCCGGGCACCCTCGGCGTTGGGGATGATGCGGACGTCGACCTTGCCGCCTGCGGCGGTGGACTCGACGACGGCGACGCAGGAGTTCGTCGTCC
The DNA here is from genome assembly GCA_044224495.1 of Polyangiaceae bacterium. Taxonomy (GTDB): domain Bacteria; phylum Myxococcota_A; class Polyangia; order Polyangiales; family Polyangiaceae; genus JBGAKG01. The sequence goes on from JBGAKG010000012.1 coordinate 223,772, forward strand.
CGAGATCGATTCCGATGACCTTCCCCATTCTCCGCCGTCAGCTCTCGGTCTTGCTCGCTTCCGCTTTCGGCTTCGCCACGACCACCATCGCGGCGCGCACGAGGCGCTCACCGCTCACGTAGCCGGGCTGTACCTCAGCCACCACCGTACCCGGAGGATGGTCGTCCGTCTCCACTTGTTGAATGGCTTCGTGCAGGGTGGGGTCGAACATGGAACCCACGGTAGCCACACGGGAAATTTGCAGCCGACCGAGGGTCGATTCGAACTGCTTTCCGACCATCGCGACCCCGTCGGCGACGGCTTTGACCTCGGTCGCTTTTTGGGCCGACTGGATGGCGCGCTCGAGGTTGTCGAAGACCGGCAGGAGGTCCTTGAGGAGCTCCTCGCGCCCGGCTTTTCGGGCGTCGTCGACCTCCCGCCGGGCTCGTTTGCGGTAGTTGTCGAAGTCCGCGGCCGTCCGCATGTAGGCGTCCTTCAGCTTCGCGATCTCGGCCTTGGCTTCCTCGAGGGGGTCGCCCGGCTTCTCGCTGGACTTGGGAGCGGACTCGGGCGGTTCTGCGGCTTCGCTCTCGCCCTGCTTGGTCTCTTGCGTCTCGTCCGTCATGGCGGTCGGCACGCAGAGTAGTCGGCCCGCGCAGGCCGTGCAAAAGGTTCCTCAGTCTCCTCAGTCGCGGGGCGGCAGATCGCGAAAGGCCCGAACCAGGGCCGGCCGGGTGGCGACGCCGAGCTTCGACGCCGCGCGCGCGAGGAGCTTGCTCACCGCCCCCGTCGAGATCCCCAGATCGTACGCGATGAGCTTGTTCGAGTGGCCCATCGCGGCGCACGCGACGGCTTGGTGCTCGCGCTTCGTGAGCTCACGGCTGCGCGTGGGTCCGATGTGGTTGTCGTGAGCGAGCAGGAAGCGCTTCCCGTCGTGATCGAACCAATCCACGAGCGACCACTCCGCGCGCACCATCGCGCGCCAGATCGAGCTCGCCTCGTCCCGATCGAGACGGCGAAGCTTCCCCCGCGCCCGGTCGATCGACTTCGCCGCTTCACGCAGGTCGTCGCGGGCGGCGTGGGTGTGGTCCGTCCCGTGCTCGAGCTTGCCCGTGGGCGTGAGGATCGCCGCCGCGTCCTCCGGCGCTGCGCTGGGCCCGCGCAGTCTCCGGAGCCGGAGCGCGGACCCGATGTGCGCCGCGAGCCGCTCCCAGAGCGCCCGATCGCTGAGCCGGTGTCCCCAGGGAACGAGCGCCGTGAGGAGCACGCCGTGATCGGGCGTGACGTTCGCGCGGAGGCCGAGCGAGTCACGCGAGTCGTCGGTGGTCATGCCCGAGTGACGGAGCCCCGCGACGGTGCTCTCGCGCCCGGCGACGCTCGAGAGGAGCGTGAGCATGTCGTGCTGGAACGCGAAGCGCAGCTGGTCCGGCGAAGGCACCGAGTGCTGGCGCACGAAGTGCGCGCGCGTGAAGGGCGAGTCGCCAACGCTCGCGAGCGCTCCGAGCTTCACCCCTTTGGCGGGGTCCATGTCGAAGAAGAACGCGGTGGTGGGCGAGATGTCGGCCCCGAGCGCGGGGGCGACGGCGTGCGCCATCCGCTCCAGCCACGCCATGTCGTCGGACGCATCGTCGTAAGCGGCTTCGATCGCACCGATGACGTCGAGCACGGCGCCCACGCGGGCGATGGTGTTCGAGCGTCGTCGACGTGTCAACGCGCCTGGCCGTGGTCATCGGGGAGCCCTCGGGGTGCGTGCCAAGCGCGGGCCCAGGGCACAATGCCTCAGCGGAGCACCTCGGGCGCTTTCGGCACCGAGAGGTAGAGCCCCCGCGCGTACAACCGACGGCGATCGGCGTGGGAGAGGTCCCCGGGCCGACCGTCGACCGCGTGCGAGAGAAGGATCGCTGCAGTGACGCTCACGTTGAGGCTCTCGATGAACCCACGCATCGGCACCCGCACGCGGCGCGTGCACGCCGCGGCGAGCTCGGCCGAGATGCCGTCCCGTTCGTTCCCGAGGACGACGCAGACGCGGGGGATCGATTTCAGATCCGCCGGCTCGAGCTCGCCGTCGGGGTGGGCGCCGACGAGCACGGCGCCCTCTTCGGCGGCGGCGGCGATCGCGCGCGTGCCGTCGCGATACGTTCGGATGTCGACCCACTTCTCGGCGCCGCGCGAGACGGACGCTGCCGAGAGGAAGGTCTCCTTGCGCTCCACGACGTGGAGGCGTTGCACGCCGAACGCCTCGCACGTGCGCAGCACCGCCGCGCCGTTGTGCGGATCGTGGGGTGCGTCGAAGAGGACCGACACGGAGGCGAGCCGTCGCTCGATCACCTCGAGCAAGCGCGCCCGCCTCCGCTCCGTGACGAGCGGCTCGAGCGCGGCGATCACGCGCTCGGGCTCGTGCGACTCGACCGCAGCGAGGCGCGCGGGGAGCGCCTCTTCTGCGGTCATGACCCCGGGAGTTCGTCGGCGCACGGCGCCGCGAATGTAGCGAACGGCGCGCTCACTGGCGAGCGAGCACGTACGATCCGACCGTGTGGGTCGCGCTGGCGAGGGCGAGGCAGATGCCACGCGGCGCGCCCGAGACGCTGATCGAGACGCCCGTCTGGCCGCTCAGGACCGGGATGCAGCCCGCGGTCGAGGTATACCCGACGGTGAAGGCGCCGTTGCCGGTGAGCGTGAGCTTGGTCGTTCCGATCGGCGCCGTGAACGTGAAGTAGTCCGCGTCGCTCGCGGTCGAGAGCGCGCCGCACGTCGAACCCAGCGCGAGCGCGTTGGCCTTGCCGTAGGAGTCGTTCGCCTCGACTTCGTTCGCGGCGCACTTGGGTGCCGTCGTGCCCGCGTCTTTGGAGCCGCTCGAGCCGGTGCCGGAGTCGGTGCCGCCGTCGGGCTTGGCCGCGTCGGTGCCGCCGTCGGGCTTGGCCGCGTCGGTGCCGCCGTCGCTCGGTGCGCTCGTCCCGGAGCCGCCGTGCGATTGGATGCGACTCTGGATCCAGGCGTAGAGGAGATCCGTGCGCGCGAGCACCTGGATGCCGCTCCCGGCGCCGGAGTTGACGGCGACGATCTCGTGCGTGCCCGATCGGAAGACGGGTCCGCCGGAGTCGCCGTGCTCGATCACGTCGGCCGAGGCGTAGTCGAACGGGTAGCCGTAGTTGCTCCCGGGAACGATGGTGACGCTCGCCTTCCAGAGCGACGTGGTGAGCGTTCCGTTGAGGATGCGCCCGACGTTGATGACCGATGCGCCCGACGCGAGCCCCGCGCTCGCGATCGTGGGATAGCTCCCGAGCGTGATCGCGGTGCCGAGGTAGACGAGCCCGATGTCGTGGTGGTTCGGATTGACGGTGGTCGCACCGTTCTCGGCCCAGTCGTACGTTTCGCCGCTCGTCGACGTCTGCGCCTTGCCGCCGACGACGACGTCGAACGTGGTCATTCCGTCGACGCAGTGGCCGGCGGTCAGCACGACCTTCGGCGCGACGAGCGCGGCGCTGCACGCCCAGCTCCCCTTCCCGTTCTTCATGTTGAGGATCGCGGCCTCCGGATAATCCGTCGCCGCCACGCCACCGATGATCGGCTCGATGCTCGCCGAGACTTCCTCGCCGGGCTCTTCCGAGGAAGAGCAACCCGCGAGCGCACACGCCAGAGCCGTCATGAGGACGAGCCCCGAACTCAGCCACGTTTTCTTCAAATGAACCTCCTCGACTCTCTCGAACGGAGGATCACGAGCACCCTTGAGGCTTTTTTTCGGGATGAGCTATGGTGGAGCGGATGGACGTCGAGGAGCAGGTCAAAGTCTGTGAGCTGATCGAGGCCGTCATCGCCGCCGACGGCGTCGTCAACGACGCGGAGAAGGAGTTTCTGCGCAAGGTCGTGAGCCGCTTCGGTCTGCCCGAGCGCACGCCCGTGCCGACGACGCAGAGCGACTTCGGGCGAACGACGCAGATGCTCCGCAATCTGCCGTCCGACGTTCAGGCGCGCGTGATGGCGCTCTTGGTCGACGCCGCCGTGATCGACGGTCGCGTCGATCCCGAGGAGCGCGCCCTCTTGCTCGCCTCGGCGGCCTCTCTCGGGATCGAAGCGACGGCGCTCGAAGAGCGCATCGCGTGGCGGTTGAAGGCGAACGCGGGACCGGGCTGAGCCTCACTCGACCGGCGGGCGAAGGAGCATCGAGCCGACCGCGAAGCGCTGGGGGTACTCGTAGTGGAGCACCGCTCGCGGGTGGTGGCGGGCGTGGAGCGCACACCAGGTCACGGTGTTCGCGCTCGCGCGTCGGACCGCGACGCAATCGGGGCACGGTGGCTCGAGCACGGGCGGGGCAGTCGCCACCGGCGTCGAAGGGTGATCGAGCGAGAACGCGAGCTCCAAGAGCTCGCGCTCGGCCTTGCGCGACGCGCGGCGCTCGTTCGCCTCGAGCGCGTCGAGGCCGCGCGATGCGGCCGTCGCCGAGTCGAGCTCGGAGGTCGTGACGCCGATGGCGTCGTCCAGCTCGCGGTCGTGCTCGTCCGCGCGCTTCATCGCGCGCTCGAGCTGAACGCCGAACACGACGCCGACGGCACCACCCACGGCGGCGCCCGCAGCCATTCCGGCGGGACCGATCAGCGTGCCGAGGGTCGCTCCGGCGACCGCACCCGAGAGCGCGACGACATCTCGGAGGGCGTGGGGGTGCTGGCTCGGCTTGTCGGGGGTGCTCATCGGAGTGACTCCTTTCATGGACGGAGCCTGGAGCTGCATCCCTCGTGCCCGCCCATGGTTTCGCGGACTTGCGCCGCTCCGGCGCGGCCTCTCGCCACGTTCGTGGCAAAAAGGCGCCCTCGAAATCGTCAGGGCATCTGCAATTGCCTGATTTTGCTCGTCTATTTCTCGCCCAAAGGCTGGGACGTCGGGGCAGGCCGCGCTACGATACCTGTCCGACTTTTTCCGGCCCGGCCCCCGTCCATCCAAGGTCCCCCAAGCCCCCGAAATGCACCGAAGCTCCTTCCCCGAGACCAGACTGCCCGAGGCTCCTCAGCCTCGTTCGCGTGTCTCCATCGGGCGGACGCTCGCGCGGGTGTTCTGCACGCTGCTGTGCGTGGTCGGAGTTCTCCCGATCGTGCTCGCGGTCTTCCTCAAGTCGAGCTTCGCGAAGAACTGGGCGACGCGCGAGTCGACCAAGGCGCTGAACGCGCAGGGCGTGAAGGCGCACTACGACGTGTCGGTCACGCTCTGGCCGCTCGGGCTCCAGCTGGACGACGTGGTGGTCGAGGCGAGCGACGGGGGCTCCCCCTTCCTGCAGGCGAAGCGCGCCTCGGTGCGGCCGCGCTTGTTCGCGTTGCTCTCCGGCAAGTTCGTCGTCGACGTCATCGACATCGAAGCGCCCACCGCGCGCGTCGTCATGCAGGACGGCGAGCTCAAGAACCTGGCGGTGAAGCTCCCGAAGTCGAACGGCTCGTCCGAGCCGTTCCACGCGCCGTTCGATCTCTTCGCGATCACCGATGGTGCGGTCGACCTCACGATCGACGGTGTGCGGGTGGACCTCAAGGAGCTCGACGTCGACGTCACCACCGAGGACGACGCCGTTCGCGGCTCTTCGTTCGAGGTCGCGGTGCGCGCGGGCGAGTCGCACTTCATCCGCACGCGCGCCCGAACCGACGAGCCCGATCTCGTCGCCACCGACGAGGACACGCTCTGCTCGTTGGACGCGCGCGTTCGGATCGCGCCGCCCGAGATCACCGTCCGTCACCTCCGCCTCGCGGGCTTCGCCGACATGGATCAGGAGGGCGGCACGCCTGCGCGCTGCGATCAGAACGTCGACGGCACGCCGCGCCTCGAGGCGGAGATCTCGCACCTCGCGATCACGCTCCCGAGCGAGCCGAAAGCGCTGCCACTGGTCGACGGGCACGTCCGCGGCCGCGTGCCGCTCGCGCTCGCGCAGCGGTTCGTGAAGATGCCCCCGACGGACGGCTACGTGTTCGTCGACACGGACATCAAGTACGGCCGCGGGATGACCTTGCCCGAGGTGCACGGTCACGTGCGCGCCGGCATGATCAAGCTCGACCGCTACCGGTTCGCCGACTACGTCGACGTCGAGGTCGACGTGCACGACAACGTCGTCACGAGCCCGAAGGCCGTCGTCGAGCTGGCCGACGGCCGCGTCACCTTGACCGACGTCCGGGTCGAGCCCCTGAAGCCGGGGATTCCCATCTCGGCCAAGGGGGACGTCGGGGACGTCGACTTCCTCGAGCTCATGCGCGCGCTCGGCGTGTCGCCGCACGCCCACGTCGCGTGGATGATCCGCAACATCAAGCTGCCGTCGTTCAGCGGCACGATCGATCCACTCAAGCTCGACGGCGACTTCACCGCGAACACGCAGAGCTTCGCCGTGTACGACCGAGGCGCCGACGACCCGACGAAGAAGCGCCTGATCGGCTTCGAGAACGCGATCCTGAACGCCCACGTCGCGATCCGGCCCGACTCGCTCCAGTTCCAGCGCGTCCACGCCGACCTGGCGCACAGCCGGCTCGACAACGCGTTCGTGAAGATCGGGTTCCACAACGAGCTCATCGTCGACGTGCCGGGCGGTACGGTGGGGCTCGAGGACATCACCCCGCTCGCCAGCATCCCGCTCCGCGGGCGCGCCGAGATCGGCGGCGTCCACGTCTTCTCGACCGTGCTCGATCCCCACGTCGAGGGCGACGCGACGATCAAGGACTTCGCCCTCGCCGACATGCCGTACGGCGACGTGACCGCAGCGCACGCGTCGCTGAGCGGCACGGTCCTCACGCTCAGCGGCGTGAAGGCGCAGAAGAACAAGAGCACGTACGAGATGCCGAACGCGCGCCTCGACTTCGGGAGCGCGGGCATGTCGATGGACGCCGAAGTGAAGGCGGAGCCGATGAACCTCCGCGACCTGCTCGACGTCTTCCACCTGAACGACGATCCGCGCTTCGCCGAGCTCGACGCGAACCTCACCGGCGACACGCGCTTCCACCTCTCGCTCGGCGGGCCGGAGGATCGGTGCGGCGGGGGCTACATCAGCGTCCACGCCAACCCCCACCTGTCGGACGTGCTGCTCATCGGCGAGAAGTTCGACGACGGTGACGCCGACTTCGACCTGCGCTGGCGCGATCGCCAGGCCGGGATGCAGGGCGCCACGCTCGAGCTCCACTCGCTCGCGCTCCACAAGGTGCGTCGCGAGCGCGACGGCTCCACCGTCGGGTCCGTCCTCGCGTCGGCGACGATCGAAGAGGGCGGAGCGCTCCACGGCAACGCCATCATCGAGGGCGTTCCCCTCGGCCGCATCCAGACCCTCGGGTCGATCGCGCCCGAGCTCGACGGCACGGTCTCGGGCATCGCCCAGATCGGCGGCACGATCGACGCGTTCAGCGTCACCGTCGACGCCGACGTCTCGACCGTCCACGTGCGCCGCGCGGAGCTCGGGCCGTCGCAGCTCCACGTCACCATCACGCAGGATCCGTCGAAGAGCCCCGTCATCGGGCACACGAGCTGCGGCGGGCCGATCTTCGGGCCGTTCGACAAGGACGCCTACCTCCGCGACACGTCGTCGCACGGGATGATCACGGTCAGTGGCGACATGTTCGGCGGCGAGCTCCACCTCGACGACGTGAAGATGACACGCCAGAAGCAGGCCGAGATCACCGGCCACATGGCGCTCCGCCACTTCGCGCTCTCGGCCCTCCCGAACGCGACCGCCAGCGCCGACGGGAGCGAGGGCACGCTCGCCCACCTCGATGGCGAGGTCTCGGGCGACGTCTACATCGACCGGATCCGCCAGAACGACTACGCGCAGTCGAAGGTGCGGTTCCTGCCGCGCTCGCTGCTCGTCGACAAGGACGGCAAGAAGCTCCTCCTCCGCCCGACGACGCAGGCGATCAGCGTCGCGAACAACGTCCTCACGATCCCACCGCTCGAGATGGAGCTCTCCGCCGTGGGTGGCTTCACGGGCATCGTCACGATCGGCGGCTCGGTGAAGGACGTCGTCACCGATCCCAAGCTCGACGTCTCCGCCGATCTCAAGCCGGTCGACCTCGGGATCCTCGCCGGTGTGGTCCCGCGCCTCGATCGCGCGCGGGGGACGTTCGCGGGGGGCGTGCGCATCACCGGCTCGCCGTCGGACCCGACGATCGACGGTACGGTCATCGTCCGCGACGGCGAGTTCATCGTCGCCGGCCTGCCGAGCCCGATCAGCGACGTGAACATCGACCTCAGCGCGGACACGTCCGAGCTCCGCATCACGCGCGGAAACGCGCACTTCGCGAGCGGAACGCTCGAGCTCAGCGGGCGCGCGCCGATCCGCAACCTCTCGCTCGGAGCGCTCCACGCCGGCCTCACGGCGCGCGGCCTCCGCATGGCCCCGGCGGACGGCATCGCGGCCGGCATCGACGCCGACCTCTCGATCACACTGGACGACGCCACGCTCGACAAGAAGCGCCTCCCCCGCATCTCGGGCGACGTCACCATCACCTCGTTCGACTACACGCGCCCGATCAACCTCGTGAGCGATCTGAACGCGCTCGGCGGCGGCAAGTCCAAGCGCACCGAGGTCGAGGTCTACGATCCGACGCTCGACTCCGTCCTCCTCGACATCCGCGTGCGCGCAGCGTCCCCGCTCCGGATCAAGAACAACCTCGTCGAGACCCAGCTCCTCATCGACTCCCAGCAGCTCGTGGTCAGCGGAACGAACCAGCGCTTCGGCCTCCGCGGCGAGCTGCGCACGCTGACGGGCGGCCACTTCCGCCTCCCGTTCGGCAGCAACGTCTTCGACATCAAGCAGGGCATCATCAAGTTCGACGACCCGACCCGGATCGACCCGAACGTCGACTTGGTGGCCGTCACCGAGTACCGCCGAAGCGCGGACAGCTTCGGCGCGAGCGGCTCGTCCAGCACGCGCTCGGGCGCCAACTGGAGGATCACGCTCCACGCCTACGGCGCCGGCGACGATCTCAAGGTCGACCTGACGAGCGATCCGCCGCTCTCGCAGGAAGACATCGTGCTCCTGCTCACAATCGGCATCACCCGCGCCGAGGCCGACCAGATCCAGGCGGGCAACCTCGGCACCGGCGTCGCGCTCGAGGCCCTCTCGGCGCTCAGCGGCGCCTCCAGCGCGGTGCGTTCGGCGATCCCGGTCATCGACGACTTCCGCTTCGGTAGCGCATACTCGCCGCGGACGGGCCGCACGGAGCCCAACATCACGATCGGAAAGCGCTTGACCAAGGACGTGACCGCCAACGTGTCGACGGGCTTCAGCGAGAGCCGCGAGCTTCGTGCGAACATCCTCTGGCGTTTGAGTCAGAAGGTCTCCGTCCAGGGCTCGTACGACAACGTGAACAACAACGTGACCTCCTTCGGCGTGGGGAACCTCGGTGTCGACCTGCGCTTCCGGCTCGAATTCGAGTGATCTCGCGGCGCGCTTCGAGCCGAAGTCTGGCGTTTCTCCTGGCTCTCGTGAGCCTGCTCGCGCTCGTGCCGCGCGCGGGCCTCGCGTCGGATCCGCCGCCGGTCGAGGTCCTCGCGCCACCCGCCTCGCCGAGCCTCGGCAGCAGCGACATCGCGATCGAGCCGCCGGCCGACGTGAGCGCGCTGGTGGGCAAGCCGGTGACGTTCGCCGTCGTCGAGGTGGAGGACGATCTCTGGGAGGACACCAAGGCGCCCTCGCTGACCAAGGCGAAGACCGGTGACTCTTTCACGCCCGCCCTCGCGCGCGCGGCGTTGCTCGAGACGATGGACACGGGCCTCTTCGGGTCGGCCCGGGTCGACGCCATCGCCGATGGCGCGGGCGTGAAGCTGGTGGTGCACGCCGTGCCGCGAAAGGTCGTCGAGAGCTTGTCGATCGAGCTCCACAGCGCGCAGGTCGAGCGCGACGAGCTCCTACGCGAAGGCATGCTGGAGGAAGGCACCGAGCTCGTCGGGATGGATCTCCGCATCCGCAAGAAGCGGATCGAGGCGCTCCTCGCGCGCCGCGGCTACCCCGACGCCGAGGTCCACGTGACGACGCGCGCGACGGACCGCGCGACGCGCGTCATCGTCCTGATCGACATCGCCCCGCACAAGCCGCGCGAGCTCCAGCGGCGCGTGTTCTACCCGTTCGGTGCGACCGAAGAGGCGTTGCGGCCGTACCTCGACGAGTACGGTCCCAACCGCGGTGACCGCGCCGACGAGAGCACGCTCGACGCCGCGGACATCGCGCTCGAAGCGCGCCTCCACGTCGCGGGCTGGAACGACGCGCGCGTGACCCACGACGTCGTGCGCTCGTCGAACGTGATCACGCTCCGCGTCCGCATCGATGCGGGCTCGCTCGTGGTGACCCGCTTCGAGGGCAACACCCACTACGACAAGGACGCCCTCGGCGCGGCGCTCGGCCTGGACGCGGACCCCGACCACTCCCCGCTCCACCTCGCCGACAAGCTCCGCAAGTTCTACGAGGCGCGCGGCTTCCTCGACGCGCGCGTCACGCCCGAGCTGCGCGGCAAGACCAACGATCCGGAGCGGTTCTTGATCCTGCACGTGACGGAGGGCCCGCGCATCACGGCGATGTCGCGCTCGTACCCGTGCCTCCACGCGGAGGCGATCAAGAAGCTCGACGGCGGCGGACCCACGTCCGTGTCGGGGATCGGGCGCGAGATCGACAGCTTCCTCGAGGACGAGCTCCCGGGCGCCGACTTGATCCGCACGCCGGACCCGCGCGGGATCGACGTGGTGCTGACCGGTCACCCCGCCGGCGGCGCGCGGAAGGCACCGATCGACCTCGACCCCGACCTGGTCTATGCGCCCGAGATCTACGCGCGCGCCGCCGAGCACGTGCAGGAGCTCTATCGCAACGAAGGTTTCCTCGGTGCGCTCGTCGGGCCCGTCCAGATCATGCGCCGGCGCTGCGACCCGCGTTCCCTCCCCGGCGAGTGCGCGCCGCTCGACTTCGTGAACGCTCCGCCCGACGTCTGCACGTACGATCCCAACGGCGCGCCGCTCCCGACCAAGCCGCTCGACGCCTCGTTCACGTGCGTGCCCGATCCGGACCACGGGGTCCGCTGCGAGGATCACGTCGCGATCCGGATCCCGGTGAAGCTCGGGCCGCGGACGTTCCTCTACGATCTCGCGTTCACGGGCGCGGTCTCGATCGACGAGAAGCAGCTCGCGGACGCGGCCAAGGTCGAGCTCGGGGGGCCCGCGAACGAAGTGAAGATCGACGAGGCCAAGCGCCGGATCGTCGATCTCTACAAGGAGGAGGGCTTCCAGTACGTCGACGTGCGCGCGACGCTGGAGCGCTCGCTCGACGCGACGCGGGCGCGCGTTCGGTTCGACGTGAACGAAGGCGAGCGCGTGATCGTGACGCAGATCGTCGTGCGCGGGAACCGGCTCACCGACGAGGACGTCATCCGGCGCCGCATCGCGCTGGTCGTGGGAAAGCCGTTCCGCACGAGCGACGCGCAGAAGACGATCGAGCGCGTCGCGACCCTGAACGTGTTCTCGAGCGTGAACGTGGCGCTCCAGAACCCGACGGTCCCGGAGAAGAACAAGGTCGTCATCGTCAACGTCATCGAGTCCACGCCGCAGTACGTGGAGCTCCGGCCCGGCTTCTCGACCGGAGAAGGCGTGCGCGCCGCGTTCGAGTACGGGCACAAGAACCTGTTCGGGTCGGCCACGAGCTTGAGCGTTCGGGCGCAGGCGTCGTACTTGCCGGATCTCCTGATCACGGATGCAACGATTCGCGAGAACTTCTCGAAGCTCTCCTTGTCGGAGCGGCTCGCGGCGCGCATCACGATCTCGCTCGGGCTCCCGAACGTGGGGCTAGGACCGTTGGTGCGAGGAAGCGCGGATGCGGCGTTCCTCCGCGAAGTGAATCGTTACTTCACGATCTCGAAGGGGACGGTCGTTCCGACGCTCTACTACCGCCCCCAGCGGCAGCTCCTGTTCACCATGTCGGCGACCGCCGAGATCAACAACCTCAACATCCTCGTGAGCAACGCGGAGTTGGCGAGCGCGCAGGGAAACCTGGACACGCAGCGACTTCTCCGCGCCCCCAGCGGTCAGAGCTTCGTGGCCTCCCAACGAGTGACGATGGCTTGGGATCGCCGCGATTCGAGCTTCAACGCCCACTCGGGGACCTACCTCCTGCTCGGCGTCGAGCACGTGAACTCGATCCCGCTCGATGTCGAGGCCGATCCCATCTCGCATCCGATCGGGCACTTCCTGAAGCTCTCCCAGACGTTCAGCGGCTACATCCCCGTCACCTCCAAGATCGGGCTCGCGTTGACGCTCCGCCTCGGAGAGATCGTCCAGCTCGAATCGGGCTCTGCCACCTACCCCGATCGATTCTTCTTCATGGGTGGATTCGATTCGATGCGCTCTTTCCAGCAAGAGAGCATGATCCCGCAGGACGCCGTCGACCTCATCGCGAAGCGCGCCAACAGCTTCACGCCGGTCCGGCCGGGTGACATCTCGATTCGAGGCGGCAACTTGCTGGTCAACCCGCGGGCCGAGCTGCGCATCCCGATCATCGGCCCCATCGAGACCGTGCTCTTCGTCGATACGGGCAACCTCTGGCAGTCGTTCAACTACGTCTTCGAGAACCCGATCAACATCCGCGTCGCCGCCGGCTCCGGTCTCCGCATCCAGACCCCGGTCGGCCCGCTCGCGCTCGACTACGGGTTCAACCTCACGAAGAAGTCGTACGAAGACATCGGTGCGCTGAACTTCGCCATCGGCCTCTTCTGATGGCGCGCAGTGATCACTCGCCCGGGCGCGTGCAGCGGAACCCGACGTCGGCCGAACGGAAGCCGAGCGGGTAGCAACCCAAGTCACCGAGCGCCATCCCGATCGGCGCCGACGCCCAGAGCCCGCCCGCCACGCCCCAGCCACCCGCCGACGACGTCTCGTTGCAGACGGGATCGTGCAGCACGCCGGCAGGCCACCTGCACTGGCACTTCTCGTTCAAGCGATCGTGCGTGTACTCCTGGAGATTGCCGCCGACGTCGACGATCGTGCCGGTCGGGAGCACCAGTCGATCGCGCACGCCGAGCCCCGTCGCGAACGGGCCGGCGCCCTGCCCCGCCTGATAGCACGGCCCGAGCTCGTTGTAGTTTGCACGCCCCCACATGGCGTCGGCGCACGACGGGAGATCGTTGCCCCAGACGAAGGTGGAGCCAATCAAGCCGCGGCCCACGTACTCGAGCTGTGCGCCCGACGCGACGGTGCCGCCCCACTTCTTGCAGAAGCCATCGCGCACGGTCTCTTCGACGCAGTTGATCGGGACCTTCGTCGACCACTTCGGATTGATGGTGCAGAAGTTGCTGAAGTTCTGCTGACTCGCAGGGTTGCCGCAGATCTCGGGTTCGGCGAGGCACTCGGCGACGGTGGTCTCCGTCGTCTTCATGAAGAACGCCGAGAGAACGGTCAGGCGGGGCGTCGGGTACGTCGCCAAGTTGAAGAGGCTCTTGAAGACGACCGCGCGCGGGTTGCCGGACCAGAACGCGCCCGAAGGAACGCAGGCCTCTCCCGGACGCGCCGTGCCGGTGCAATCACGGCGGGCGCCCCCGGCCCACGTGCTCGCCTTCGAGGCGGGAGGTCGACCATCCTCGGCGGCGATCGGCTCCTCGAGCGTGCCCTCCGGGATGCCGACCGCCTCGGTCGCGAGGAAGGTGTGGACCTCGTTCAAGACGCCGTCCGTCGTGGCGGGGATGGAGAGCGTCCGCGAGATGGTCGCGAGCGGGTGCGGCACGAGCGCGTTCGCATCGGCGCAGTCCGCGTAGATGGACTGCTGCTCGCTCGTGAGCGTCCAGCACGGGACGAGCCAGTCGTGCAGGAAGAGACTGACCCTCACGCGATAGCCCGGCGTGCCCTCCCGCGCCGGGATGCCGACCGAGACGCGCTGCGAAACGAACTTGTCCTTGTCGACGTCGAACTCGCGCGTACAGCCCTTGCACGGCGTCGACGCGCCCGGTTCGAAGACGTCGAAGCGCAGCGTGTCGAAGAGCGGCACCGGATCAGCGAGGCCCGGCGCGCGCCCACCGCCCGGCGGCACGGGCGCGTCGGTGTCGACGTAGACGAGCACTTCGCCGAGCGCCGACGGGCTCAACGAGCAGCTCGCTTGCCCGAGCGCGCCGATCATGCCGAGCGCTCCGAGCGCGACGACGAGGAGGCGCCTCATCGCGCCTCCAACGGGCGGACGCAGCGAAAGCCGATCTGCGGCGGTGACGCGGACAGCGCCTTCGTCTCCGGCTTGAGGCGTTGGCCCGCCGCGACGCCGGTCACCCACGAGCCGCCGCGGAGCGTGTGGAGCGGCTGGGTCGGGTCGAAGCACGTGGGCGACACCTGCGCCGCGGCGGCCCAGCACTGACTCTCCATCGAGTAGAACGAGTCGAGCGTGTACTCGTTCACGCTGCCGAACATGTTCACCACGCCGTTCGGGTACGTGCGATCGCCGCCGGCATAGTCGGTGGCGTCCTCGGGCTGTGGTCCCTGGCGTGGGTTGAGGGAGGGCACGCTGTTGCCGCAGAGCTCGCGGGTGTTGTTCCCCGCGTTGCACGCGGTGGTGCGATCGGTGTTCCCGCGCATCGCGATGCAGAAGCCGAGCGAGTGCCACGTGCCCGCGCACTCCCAGATCCGGCTGAACACGGCGCGATCGGAGCTGTCGCCCGGCTTGCACGTGGGGCCTTCGTTCCCCCACGGAAAGTCGCTCTTCTGATCGCGGCCAGCCACCTGCGCGACGTACTCCCACTGCGCCTCGGTCGGGAGGTCTCCGCCCTCGAATTGGCAGAACGCTCGCGCCGCGTCCCACGAGACGCACGAGAGCGGATAGCGCTCGCGATCCTCGGGCACGCCGGGGTTCGTCGTGTACGTGCACCACCGCGAATCGTAAGGAGGCGGCGGGTTGCACGTGTCGCGAACCAGGGCTTGCGCGTTCGCCGTCGGCGCCGACGGCGGCTTGAAGCCCCGCGCGAGCGCGGCGCGCCAGCGACCGACGGTGACCTCGTAGCGATCGACGTAGAACGCCGGGAGGCGCGCGATGCGCTGCGGTGCACCGCTGTCGGTCGCGGGGCTCGCGAAGGTGGAGTTGCCGAAGACGAAGGTGCCGCCGTCGATGCACGCCTCGGGATCGAAGAGTGCCTTCCCGGTCGTGGCCGGGCGGGGCGTCGCGTCCGAGGGGCACGCCGCGGGCGCGCCGAACGTGACGGGGACCACCGGCGGGATCGACATGTCGGGGTCCGAGACGGCCTCGGGCGCGTCGACGTAGACGCCGTCCGTGTCGACGCACGTACGCTGGGTCGCGATGTCGGCCATGGTGCCGATGCACGCGCCGTGGAGCACGACGTGAATCGCTCCGCGAACGCCGGGCGTGAGCCGGATCCGCACGAGGCGGTCGTTGGCGAGAAACGGATCGGGCTCGGCACGCGGCGTGGGCCCACTCGCGAGGCGCGGCAGCTCGCAGACCGCAGGGTCGCCGCAGGTCGGCGCGGGAGGAACCGCGCTGTCGCCGGGGGCACCGCTCCCATCGCGGATCGTCAGGCGCTCGCCGTGGTAGTCGCGCTCGCGCCCGCCGACGTAGAGGCGGATGCGCAGGAGACCCACCTTCTCGTGCACGGTGTCCTGGTCGTAGAGGCTGAAGCTGGCGGGCCAGTCGCGCTCGTCGCGCAAGGAGACGTCGCGCGATTCGTACCAGGTCGAACCGTCGGCGGAGTAGAGGTCCATCCGCATGCGGTTGACCCAGCGCGCGTCGCGAGCGTCGGTGTCGACGATGACGAGCGCCTCGCCATAGGGCGGGACCCCGACGCAGGCGGAGCCGGCGAGGGCGGCTCCGAGGACGAGGAGGACCCCCGCCTGAGCCAGAGCTCTCCGCCACGCGGCCATGGGGAGAACTCTAGCGAGGCGAGAGCGCGGTCCGGTGCGGCAGTCGACGGACCAAACAAAATGACTATGCGCCCGGGGCACGCTGACACGGCTCCGGTAGAGCAGCGTTCGCGCAGCGCTGCGCAGAGCCGGCTCAGGGTCGAGGACCCGGGTGAGCGTCGCCCGCGGCGATCACGCGGCGAACTCGGCGCGGCCCGGATCTCGCAAGGGCCTTCGTCGTGAGCACCCTCGTCCTCGATCGCTTGCCCGAGCTCCTTGCCTTCGACGCGCCCTATCTGGTGGAGAAGCTGGTCCATCGCGGCGCCGCCCGCGACGCCGACGAGGCGCGCGCGCTCTTCCAGGAGGTGAAGAAGTACCTCGTCCTCACCACCGTCCACTCCGAGCTCGCGATCCCGATGTTCTCGCGCCGCGTCGACGACGCGTGGCACCAGCTCGTCCTCTTCACCCGCGAGTACGCCGCGTTCTCGCGCGAGCACTTCGGTCGCTTCGTGGATCACACGCCGCGTGAGGAGAGCGGCGGCGCTCCGGCCGGCGAGCCGATCGAGCTCGCCCGGTTCGAGCAGCTCTACTCCGCGCTCTTCGGCGAGCTCTCGCCGCTCTGGCGCGACGCCCACGGCATGCGCGCGTCGTCCCACGTGGCAAAGCGGCGGTGGGGCAAGCCGATGACGGTCCGGCGAAGCACGGAGCGGGCGGAGCTCGTGCTCCTCCGCGAGCCGCCGGTCGTCCTCTGCGCCGTCTCACCGCGCGCGGCCGCCGCGCTCGCGTTCGCGATCGAGATCCCGGCGTTCTACGTGCGCGAGCTCCCCGGCCTCGCCGCCGACGAGCAGATCGCGCTCGCGGCGCTGCTCGTCGATCTGTCCGTCCTCGACGTGTCGCCGTGACGAGCAGCCCGGGCGCGGCTCGTGCGCCACTCCCCCGGCGTTCGAGGAAGCGCTTCCTCCGCGAGGCGAGCGCGGCGGCGCGCCACCCCGACGTGGTGGAGCTGTACGACGTGCTCGAGAGCGAGGGGATGCCGTTTCTGGTGCTGGAGCTCCTCGCCGGCGAGACGCTCGGCAGCCGGCTCCGCGCCAAGGGAGCGCTGAGCCCCGCCGAGACCGCTGCGATCCTGCTGCCGGTGTTCGATGCGGTGGAGGCCGCGCACGCGGCCGGGATCGTCCATGGCGATCTCGAACCCGAGAACATCTTCATCGCCAAGGACGGCGACGCGCTCCGAGTGCGGGTGCTCGACTTCGGGGTCGCGAAGCGGAGCGAGAAGCTCTCCGCGGCGGAGCAGCCCCTCGGCGAGCGCGATGTCGACGAGCGCGCCGACCTCTGGTCGCTCGGGATCATCCTGTACGAGTGCCTGAGCGGCAAGCGGCCGATCGAGGCCGCGACCCTCGGCGGCGTGCTCGAGCTCCTCGTCACCGAATCGATCGTGCACCTCGGCGAGCTCGTCCCGGGCCTCGACCCTCACCTCGCCGACGAGGTGATGGAGCTGTTGCGCTCGAACCGCGATGAACGCGCGACGTCGCTGCGCGCGCTCCGGACCTCGCTCGAGGCGCAGAACCCGGCGAACGCGGTCCTCGACCTGCCGGAGTTCGAGCCGCCGCGCTCGGGCCGCAGACCGGCGGCGGCGCGGCCGCAGCGGTGGTGGCCGTGGGCCGCGGGCGCGGCGAGCATCGGCGTCTTCGCCGCCGCGATTCGCTTCGGCGGAAGCGGCGTGTCGCGCGCGCCAGCGGCGCCTTCGATCGCCGAGGCGCCGAGCGCGCTCCCAGCCGTGATCGCGAGCGCCGCTTCCACGCCGAGCGCTGCGCCGATCCCACCGACCGCGCCGAGCGCGTCAGCGTCCGCGCGCGCGAAGCCGCCCCGTCCGACCGTCACGGCGAGCATGCGCACGCTCGCTTCAGCGGCGGCGCCGCCCCCGACTCCGCCTTCGCCGACCGCCGCCCCGTCGGACTCGGTCTCGCGGGGCCCGAGCGGGCTCGTCAGCGACAACCCGTTCCTGAAGTAGCGCGGCGCCGAGCTACTTGTTCTTGCACTCCTGCGCGCAGCGGGTGAGGCCGCAGGTCTCGAGCGGGTTGGCGGTCGTCGCCGCGTTGGGGTACTTGGTCGCGCACGCCGCGCGGCACGGCTGGTCGGTGCAGTTCTCGGCGCAGCTCGCGAAGAGCGTGCAGTCGAGCGAGAGCGAGCACGCGAGCGACTCCTTCTGGCACTTGTCGTAGGTGCACGACTCGCAGGGGGTGAAGGCCCTCGGCGGCTCGGCGCACACGTCGCCGCAGCGCATCGAGAAGCAGGCGAGGTGCTCGAGAAACGCCTGGGTGAGCTCGGGGTACTTCGCGAAGCATGCCGCTTCGCAGGTGTCGTCGCAGGACTTCGGGCCGTAGCAGGTCAGGAACGCCTTGGCGTTGGGGTAGGCGAAGAACGCCGAGCGGGTGTTGCAGCAGGTACCCTGCTGGCATTGATCGCACGCGTTCGGGAGGCTCAGCGGCGGGCAGACCTGGTGCAGCGGATCGGACGGCGCTGCGTCGGCGGAGGCATCGGCCGCGTCCGCGGTGCTCGCGTCGGTCGGCTGCGACGGCTCGGGCGAGCTGCAGCCCATCGCGAGGAGCGCGGCGAGCGACGCGATCCGCGGGAAAGCGATTGGACGAAGTCTCATGTGCACACGTATACCATGCAGGCGTGTCGCGCCTTTGGCTCGCCACCCTGGTTCTCGCGTGCGCGCTCGGATGCGGCGCGACGGTGCGCCCACAGACGGTGCTCGTCGTCGACACCGACCTGCCCATCGAACCGGGGCGCGTACCGGTCGCTGCCGTCGACACGCTGCGCATCGACGTCTTCGCGGCAGGCGCGACCGTCCCGCGCGAGACTCGCGAGTTCGTCGTCGGCCACCCCGGCACGTGGCCGCTCTCCCTCGGCGTGGTGGGGCCGGCGCGGGTGAGGCTCCGCCTCTTCGCCGCGCGGTGGTCGTCGATCACGTCGGGGACCGGCGCGCACGTCCGCGAGCCGCGCCCGGAGGTGACCGTCGATCGCCTCGTCGACGTCACCGCGACCGACGAGGTCGCGCGGGTGCGACTCACCCTCGCCGGCGACTGCATCGGTCGCCCCGCCGATCTCGCGACCGGTCGCACCTGCGCCGGCGGCGGGCGGCTCGACGTCGCCGCGGGCGAGGCGCTCCCCGCAGACGACGGGAGCCCCGCGCGGGTGGGGAGCTGGCCGGTGCTGACCGAGGTGCCGTGCACCTCGGCACCCGACCCCGCGCGACCGTGCGTCGCCGGCGGCTACGACGTGGTCGGGGATCCGGAGCTGGCGGGGCTCGACAGTCGCGTGACCGATCCGATCCCGCTCCGTCCGGTGTGGGTCTCCCCAGTTCGCATGGACCGCCTCGAGTACACGGTGATGCGGTATCGAGCCCTCGTCGCCGGAGGGTTCACGCCCAGCGCAGGCCCACCCCTCGCCAGCGGACAACTTGCATACTGCATCTATCGCGGCGACGGTGACGCCACCGTCGACTCGCGCCCCCTCAACTGCGTGACCCACGCGCTGGCCGAGGAGCTCTGCGCCCACGACGGCGGCCGCCTCCCCACCGAGACCGAGTGGGAGCACGCGGCGTCGGGGCGCGGAGAGGGGCGTCTGTTCCCGTGGGGGAACACCGATCCGGCGTGCTGCACGGTGAGTCTCTCGCGCTCCCCGCGGCCGCAAGACGGCGCGGCATGCGGGGGCCTCGACGCGCCCGAGCCGGCGGGCAGTCACGACGGCTCGACCTGCAACGGTGTCGGCGACGTCTCGCGCGACGGCATCCTCGATCTCGGCGGGAGCCTGTTCGAGCTCACCGAAGATCACCTGACCGCGGTCGCGGACTGCCATCCGCCAGGCCTCGCGCGCGATCCGGTCTGCCTCGGCGGGAGCGGTTGGGTCCTCAAGAGCGCCGACTGGACCGCGGGCATCCGCCGCGCTCGGGTCGGGTTTCGCGTCGAGAGCGTGTCCGTGGCCGCGACCCAGGGCTTTCGGTGCGTCTACCCGGAGCCGCCGTGAGGCGCGCGGCGCTCGCGCTCGCGCTGTCCGTCGCGCTCGGCTGCGGCTCCGATCAGGGCCCGGCGCGGCCCCAGTGGGTGCTCACCCTCCGCACCGACGCGCCGGTCCCGGAGCTCGGCGATCGCGTGCTGATCGAGATCACGACCGATGACGGCGAGCTCGCCTGCCCATCCTGTCGCCGCGTCTTCGCCGCGTCGAGCTCGACCTTCCCGCTCTCGCTCGGGGTCGCCGCGTCGTCGCGCACGCTCTTCGTCCGCGCGCGCCTCTTTCTCGCGCGTGACGCATCGACCACCGGCGCGCCCGCCGCCGAGCTCGCGCTCGATCGCCGCGTCCGCTTGCCGTCGGTACCGGGCCGCGTCGCCCTCGACCTGCCCATGGTCTGCTGGGGAATTGGGTCGACGGGGGACGCGACCTGCGATCCGGCGACCGGCGCGCTCGCACCGACGCCGGAGGCCCCGAGCGGCGATGGCGATCCGTCGCTCGTCACTGGCTCCTACGCGCGAGTCGCGCCGTGCGGCGGCGCTCCCACGAACGACGGCATGGTCTGCGTCGACGGCGGGCTCTTCCTCTTTCGCGAGGCGCCCGGGCTCCCCTCCGTCGCCGAGCAGTCGCGCGGCCAGCTCGTGCGCGTCTCGTCGTTCCTGCTCGATCGCGACGAGCTCACCGTCGGTCGCTTTCGCGCGCTCTTCCGCGCCGGGAAAGTGAAGGACGAACCGGTCCTCCACGCCGACGACGGCGGCGACCGCGCGATGTGCAGCTGGCGCGGCGCCGACGACCCGAGCGCCGACGCGCTCTCGCTCGACTGTCTCCCTCGGTCGCTCGCGGCCGCGATCTGCGCGGCCGACGGCGCGCGCCTCCCGCGCGAGGCGGAGCTCGCGTGGGTCGCCGGGAACGGCGGCCGCGGCACCGACTACCCGTGGGGCGCCTCGGCCGACGCGTGCGCCCACGCGGTCATCGGGCGCGGCGCGCTGGTCAACGAGCTGCCGGCCTCGACGTATCTCTCCAACTACGACTGTCGCGTGCAGCGCGACGATCTCACGTTCGTCTTCGGTCCCGCTCCCGCCGAGCGCGCCGGCGACGAGGGCGACGAGGCGTTGGGCGTGCGCGGGCTCGCCGGAAACCTCGCCGAGTGGGTCGCCGACGACTGGGCGACGATCCTCGCCCCCTGCTGGCGCGGTCGCCCCTACCTGTCCGATCCCACGTGCGTGACCGCCGCCCACACGCCGATGATCCGCGGCGGCTCGTGGGCCGATTCGACGTACACCGCCCACGCCCGCTATCGGAGCGCCACCTCGAGCCTTCCCCCCGCTCAGGGCAGCACGATTGGCTTCCGCTGCGCCCGCGATCTCTGATTCACCGAGCTGCAAGGCAGACTGAGCAAGAGCTGCTCAAACGCTTGCGCAACGTCGACTCAATCGACGCCGCGGGGTTGCTCGATTCGGGCCACGATCTGCGCGATCCGGGCAAATTCATGCCCTTCCGCGGAGCCCGGGCGTTTGGCACCGAGGATGCAACGGACGAGGCATGGCGTTCACCCGACTCAGTCTCGTGTCCCCTGCTTCCGATTCCTTTGCCGGTCTCGTCGTGCTCGACCCGCAGATGCGGCGCGTGTTCGACGTCCTCGCCCGCGTCGCGTCCACCCCCCTCCCGATCCTCGTCACCGGCGAGACCGGCGTCGGCAAGGAGGGCGCGGCCAGCTTCGTCCACGCGCGGAGCTCGTGCGCTTCGTCGCCGTTTCTCCGCGTGAACTGCGCGAGCCTCAGCGAGTCGACGCTCGAGAGCGAGCTCTTCGGGCACGAGAAGGGCTCGTTCACCGGCGCGGCCGGCACCCACGTCGGCCTCTTCGAGGCCGCGGACGGAGGCACGCTCTTCCTCGACGAGATCGGCGAGCTCTCGCGTTCGGCCCAGGCGAAGCTGCTCCGGGTCCTCGAGTGCGGTGAGATCGTTCGGGTCGGCGCCACCAGCGCGCGGCGCGTCGACGTGCGGGTCGTCACCGCGACTCACCGCGATCTCCGCCAGATGGTCGCGCGCGGCGAGTTCCGCGAGGACCTCTACTTCCGCCTGTCGGGCCTCACCGTCGAGATCCCGGCCCTCCGCACCCGGCGAGCCGAGATCCTGCCGCTCGCCGAGTTGTTCTTGGAGCGCGCCGCCGCGCTCACCGGCCGCGATCGACCGCGGCTCGGACAGAGCGCGACCGCCGCGCTGCTCGTGCATGCGTGGCCCGGCAACGTCCGCGAGCTCCGCAACGCGATGACGCGCGCGGTGGCGCTCTGCGCGAGCGGGGTCGTCGAGCGAGAGCACCTCGGGCTCGTGGAATCCGCGGGCGTCCCGCCGGTGCCCGAGTCCGACACCGTCCTCGCGCCGGGGATGATGCGCGAGGACATGCGCGCCTACGAGCGCACGCGGATCGTCGACGCGCTCGAGCGGACCGCCGGCAACCAGACCAAGGCGGCCGCGCTGCTCGGGATCTCGCGCCGCACCCTCTCCAACAAGCTCAACGCTCACGCCATCGTGCGGCCGCGCAAGCACGCCTCCGGCACGTTCACCCTCCGCCGCGCGGTGGGTTGATGGCGTCGCCGTTCTTTCGGACGCTGAGAGCACTCGAACGGGAGCGCCCTCGGCGGCGACGACTCGCGCTGGGGCTCGCGCTGCTCGGGGCGTGGCTCGGATGGATGCATTTTGCACGTGTCGAGGTGTACACCGCGTCGTCGGACGCGCGGCTCGAGGCCCGCGACAAGCCGAGCCGCGCGGCCGCGCCGGAGACGGGGCGGATCGTGGCGCTCCACGTGGAGCTCGGGCGCACGGTCCAGATCGGAGACCCGCTGGTCGAGCTCGATCACGACGTGGAGGTCCAGCGGCTCGAGGAGGCGCGCGCACACACCCGCGCGGTCACCCAGAAGGTCGCGGCGCTGAACGCGCGGATCCAGACCGAGCGCGAGCGGCGCGCCGCACAGTGGCGCCTTAACACCGTCTCGGCCCAGCGGGCGGGGCTCGGAGTCGAGGCCGCCGATCAGGAGCGGCGGCAGCGCGAGCGTCTCGAGGAGATGTCGAAGCAGCTCTCCGCTGCAGAGCTCCTCCCGCGCGACCAGCTCTGGAAGGCCGAGGACGATGCCCAAGGGAGCCGGCTCAAGGTCCAGGGTGCATCGATCGATCTCTCGCAGAAGCTCGCCGCTCGCGACTACGACGACCTCGACGAGGAGAGCCGGATCGCCGAGCTCTCGCTCCGGGTCACCGAGCTCCTCGCCGAGCACGATCTCGCGGTCGCCGCCACCGCGACGGCGAGCGCAGCGCTCGAGCGACGCACGGTGCGGGCCGCGATCGCGGGCCGGCTCGGGAGCATCACCGCGCTCCAGATCGGTGACGTGCTCTCCGCCGGCGACGTCGTCGCGACGGTCGTGCCCGACGGCGAGCTGCACGTGGTGGCGGAGTTCGCGCCCCAGGACGTGGGTCGCGTGGTCCCCGGCCAGCACGCGCGGGTGAAGCTCCGCGGCTTCGCCTGGACCCAGTTCGGCATGCTCGACGCGACCGTGACCGACGTCGCCAACGAGCCCCGCGACGGCACGGTGCGCGCCGAGCTCGAGCTCCTCCCGAGCGACGACGCGCGGGTGCCGCTCCAGCACGGCCTCCCCGGCGACGTCGAGGTCGAGGTCGAGGAGGTCTCGCCGTTCGAGCTCCTCGCGCGCTCGTTCGGCGCGCGCCCGTCGACTCCACCGCAAGGTCCGCGTCGCGGCGACCTCGTCGCGAGCAAGGGGGAGCCGTGAGCCGGAGCTTCCTCGTCCCCGAGGTGATCCAGACCTCGCTCATGGACTGCGGGCCCGCCGCCCTCGCCGCCGCCCTCCGAGGCTTCGGGATCGACGCGGACTACGACGAGCTGCGAGAGCGCTGCCAGACCCACGTCGACGGGACGTCGATCGACGCCCTCGCCGCGCTCGGCCGCGAGCGCGGGCTCGAGTGCCGCGAGGTCCTCGCGGCCCGCGATACGCTCCTCCTCCCGGAGCTGGCGGCGCTGCCCGCAATCGTGCTCACCCGGTTGCCGGGCGGGCTGCTTCACTTCGTCCTGGTGTGGCGAGTGGTCGGGCCGCTCGTGCAGATCCTCGATCCGTCGGGCGGGCGCGCGTGGGTCTCGAAGCGCACGCTCCTCGCGCGGATCTGCGACGTCGCGCTCCCGCTGTCGGCAGCGAGGTTCCATCGCTGGATGGGCTCGGCGCGGGGCGTCGCGGTCCTCCGCGCGCGGATGGACGAGCTCGGCGTCCCGCGCGAGCGGGGGCGCGAGCTCGTCGCGCGCGCCGAGTCCGAGCCGTCGGGTCGAGGGTGGGCCACGCTCGACGCCGGGATCCGGATGGTGGCGGCGATGAAGGGCGCGGGGGCGGTCTCGCGCGGCGAGGAGGCGAGCGCGCTCCTCGGCTCGGTCACCGCGAGCGGGGCGGAGATCCCGAAGAAGTTCTGGTGGGCGACGCCGAGCCCCCGCGCCCCCGGAATGCTGACGCTCGAGGGCACGGTGGTCGTGCAGCTCTCGCGAAAGGGTACGTCGGACGTTCGGCGAGCTCCGTCGGTCAGCCAGAAGCCGCCGCCGCCAGAGCCGCTCGCGCTCGTGCTGCGCACGCTGCTCGCGTCGGGGGCGCAGCCGATCGGCTGGGCCGCGCTCGCGCTGGCCGCGACCGCCGTCGTCTCCTTGCTCGACGTGCTCCTCCTCCGCGGCGTGCTCGACGCGCACCGAATGCTGTCGCTCGGTGTCCAGCGGGTCGCTGGGCTCGTGGCGCTCCTCACGTTCGCGGGGATCGCGCTCGGCCTCGAGCTCCTCGCGACGAGGCTCGTGCAAGCGCTCGGACTCGCGCTCGAGGTGCGACTGCGCGCGGCGCTGCTCGCGAAGCTCCCCCGCCTCACCGACGCCTATCTCGAGAGCCGGCCGACGTCCGACATGGCGTCGCGCGGGCACTCGCTCCACGCGCTGCGGGAAGCGCCGGTCCTCGTCGCGCGCGGCGTCCGAGCCGGTCTCGCGCTCGCGTCGGCGACGGCGTGCGTGGCGTGGCTCTCGCCTGCGAACGCCGCCCTCGCGGTGGTCTCCTCCGCGCTCGCGCTCGCGTTGCCGTGGGCGCTCCGCCGCCTCCCGTCGGAGACGTCGGTCCGCCTGCGGACCCAGGCGACCACGCTCGATCGCTTCTACCTCGACGCGCTCCGCGGGGTCGTCCCCATCCGGGTCCACGGCGCCGAGCGCGCGGTCGCGCGCGAGCACGAGGGGCTCCTCGTGGAGTGGGCGCGGAGCGGGCGCGCGCTCGCGAAGGAGACCGAGGCGACTTCGGCGCTCCAGGCGTCGATCGGCACCGCGCTCGCAGTCCTGATCGTGGCCCGGTTCGCGAGCGAGGAGGCGGCGCTCGCGAGCCTCGCGCTCCTCGCGTTCTGGGTCCTGCGGATCCCCGCGGCCGGGCAGGAGGTCGCGCTCGCGCTCGCGGGGTGGCGCGAGATGCGTGTAACCCTCACACGTCTGCTCTCGCCCCTCCACGCGAGCGAGGTCCCGGTCCCCGACGACTCGACGCGAGCGCCGGTCTCCCGAGCGGTCGCGATCGAGCTCGCTGGCGTCACCGCGGTGGCGGGCGGCCACGAAGTGCTCCGGGGGGTCGACCTCTCCGTCGCGGCCGGCGAGCACGTCGCGATCGTGGGAGCCTCGGGCGCCGGAAAATCCTCGTTGTTCGGTCTCCTCCAGGGGTTTCTGCCGATCGCGAACGGGACCGCGCTCGTCGACGGCGAGGCCCTCGATCTCGCCGCCATCGCGCGCCTGCGGCCGCGGACCGCCTGGGTCGATCCCGCGGTCTTCTTGTGGAACCGATCCCTCCTCGCGAACGTGACGTACGGAAACGAGGGAGGCGCCGCCGTCGCCTCGGCGCTCCGGGGCGCCGACCTGCTCGACGTGCTCGAGCACCTCCCGGAGGGCATGCGCGCCGAGCTCGGCGAAGGCGGTGCGCGGGTGTCGGGAGGTCAGGGCCAGCGCGTTCGTCTGGCGAGGGCGTGGCTGCGGGACGACGCGGGGCTCGTGCTCCTCGACGAGCCGTTCCGGGGCCTCGAGCGCGATCGGCGGAGAGCGCTCCTCGCGCGCGCCCGCGAGCACTTCGCCGGCGCGACGATGCTCCTCGTGAGTCACGACGTGGCCGACACCACCGAGCTCGATCGCGTCGTCGTGATGGACGGTGGCCGCGTCGTCGAGGACGGCGCTCCGCGCGAGCTCCTCGCGCGCCCGGACAGCCGCTACCGCGCGCTCCTCGAGGCCGATCGCGAGCAGCGCGCGACGCTCTGGTCGTCGTCGCGCTGGAGCCGGCGGTGGGTCGAACGGGGGACGCTGTCGGCGTCGGGAGGCGAGCGATGAGCGAGCTCGACGACGCGAGCTGGGAGTCGGCCGACGACGCGCTCGTCGCGCTCGCGCGGGCGGTGGGCGTCGTCGACGCCGCCCGCGATGGCCACCGCGACCTCTGCGCCGAGCTCGACGCGGGCCCGCCCACCACCGACTCTCTCACCCGGCTCGCGAACGCGAGAGGCTTCGATCTCGAGGAGGTCGAGTGCACGTACGCCGAGCTCCCGGAGATGCTGGCCACACTCGGTCCGTCGCTCGTCCGCCTCGACGGGACCGCGCGCGTCGTCGCGATCGTGCGCTCGAGCGCGGGGGAGACGCTCCTCCTCGGCCCGACGCTCGCGCGGGTGCGCATCTCGACCCGCGCGCTCCTCGAGCGGATGCGCGGGCCCCTCGAATCGGTCGGCGACGCGCGGGTCGAGCATTGGCTCGCGAGCGCGAAGACCGAGCGCCGTCGAGCGGCGCGCGCTCGCCGTGAGCTCCTCCTTCATCTGCTCGGCGAACGCCGCATCGGCGGGGTGTGGCTCCTCCGGACGGATCCCGGCGGCGATCTCCTCCGCGAGCTCCGGCGCCGCGGAGTGGTCGGGCGCGCGGTCGCGTTCGTCGCTGCGGCGATGGGGCAAGTCGCGCTCGGCGGGGCGGCGTGGGCCGTGCTCGGCCACGCGTCGCTCGAGGGACGGCTCGGCCCGGGGTGGCTCCACGCGTGGGTCGTCTTCGTGGCGGCGAGCCTCGCGCTCCAGCTCGCGGGCGGGAGGCTCGGCCAGCGGCTCACGCAGGACGTGGCCACGCTCCTCAAGGAGCGCCTCCTCCGCGGCGCGCTCCGCATGTCGCCCGACGAGATCCGGCGCCGGGGCTCTGGTCATCTCCTCGCGACCGTCTCCGAGTCGGGCGCGATCGAAAGCGCGGGTCTGTCCGGCGCGCTCGGCGCGGTGATCGCCGCGATCCAGCTGGCTTCGGCGGCGGCCCTCCTCGCGTTCGGGGCGGGCGGCTTGCTCCATGCCGCGCTCCTCGTCGCGTTCACCGCGGGGGTGGTCGTGCTCGGGGTGCGGGCCCATCGCCGCCGTCGCGCATGGACCGACGGCCGGCTCGACCTCACCAACGCGTTCATCGAGCAGGTGCTCGGTCATCGCACCCGGAGCGCGCAGCAAGTGCCCTCTCGGTGGCACGACGACGAAGACGCGGCGATGGTTCGCTACCTCGGCGCATCGCGGAGCATGGAGTCGTCGCAGGCGCTCTTCGCCGCGGTGCCGTCGCGCGGATGGATGCTCCTCGGGTTCGCCGGGCTCCTCCCTGCGTTGCTCGCGGGTCCAATCGATCCGCGCGCGCTCGCGCTCTCGATCGTCGGCGTGCTCGCCGCCCAAGGCGCGCTCGGTGCGCTCGCCGCGAGCGGCGGCTCAGTCTTCGGCGCGTGGGTCGGATGGACGAGCATCGGCGAGCTCTTTCACGCGGCGGCTCGCCGGCCTGCCGTCGGGCTGATCAGCGACGCGCCGTCCGCGCGCGCGCCCGGCGAGCCGATCCTCGAGGCGCGCGGGGTCGGGTTCCGTCATCGGACGGGCGGAAGGCCCACCCTGGTCGATTGCAGCCTCACGTTGCGCCACGGCGAGCGCGTGCTCCTGGAGGGGCCGTCCGGCGGCGGGAAATCCACGCTCGCCGGAGTGCTCACCGGCCTCCACGCGCCGGAGCACGGGCACGTGCTCCTCGGCGGCCTCGATCTCGCGACCCGCGGGCGCGAGGGCTGGCGGAGGCGCATCGCGAGCGCGCCGCAGTTCCACGAGAACCACGTGCTCTCCGGCACCCTCGCGTTCAACTTGCTCATGGGCCGGAGCTGGCCGCCGACCGACGCCGATCGCGCGGAGGCAGAAGCGGTGTGTCGAGAGCTCGCGCTCGGCCCGCTGCTCGATCGCATGCCGGGCGGGCTCGATCAGGTCGTGGGCGAGACGGGGTGGCAGCTCTCGCACGGCGAGAAGAGCCGCCTGTTCTTCGCGCGGGCGCTGCTCCAGAAGGCCGACGTCGTGCTCCTCGACGAGACGTTCGGCGCGCTCGATCCGCTGACCCTCCGGCAGTGCATCGACGCGCTCGAGCGCCGCGCCCCGTCGGCGATCGTCATTGCTCACCCGTAATCCGGCCACGCGGACTCCCTCCGCGTCGACGAGCCAAAATGAGAAAAGGCACGAGACCGTGATGGTCTCGTGCCTTCGCTCGATCGAGCCGGAGCCGTGCTCCGGCCGGGCTCAGCTCCCGTCCGCGCAGCCGCCGTTCTGGCAGCAGTTCTGACAACGGCACGGCGGAAGGTACGGCGGCAGGCCGGCCTTGATCTCGGTGGGGATCTCGATGGTGAGGGCTTCTTCTTCCTGCGACTCGTTCTGCGGGTTCTCGTTGTTCATGGCGACCTTTCGTTCGAGGGACGATTCCCTCGCCGCGCAACCGTTGCAGCTGGCGTGCCGTCGCGAACGGCCCGAGAAAACCCGGCGCGCGCTCCTCGATTGAGCAACCGCGTTCCCAACGCTGCCACCCCGTTTCCCTTCGTGGGGCCGCGATCGACCCAACCGCCCGCGAAAGCGGCGTGCGTTTCGGCGGCACGAGCTTCGCAACGAGAGCCACCATGACGTCCCTTCAGCAGAGCGACGCGCGCGGCGTGGTCTGGCGCGAGAACCTGATGGCGCACACGATCGACGGCCTCCACGAGAAGCTCGAGAAGCTCCGGCTGTCGTCGAGCCCGGCCGAGACCCATCGCCTCCTCGGCGAGGTGAAGAAGTACCTCGTCATCGCGACGACCCACCCCGAGCGCGAGGTCCCGATGTTCTCGAACAAGGTCGACGAGGTGTGGCATCAAGTCATCCTCTTCACCGCCCAGTATCGCGAGCTCTCGAGCCGCTTCTTCCAGTCGTTCCAGCACCACGACCCGCGCGAGACGTCGGAGCTGCGGACCACCACGTCGGGCGCCCCGCGGGAGAAGATGACCTTTCGTGCATTCTGCACGGAGTACGAGCGACTCTTCGGCGCGATCGACGACGCCTGGTTCGAGCACCGAGGCCTCACCCTCGCGACCCGGGTGGCGCGCGCGACGTGGGGGCGTCCCCTCGCAGTCGAAAAGACCGAGCTCGCGGTCCAGGTGGTGTTGATGCGAGAGCCGAAGGTGGTCTTGTGCCGCGCCCCGCAGCGGATGGAAGGCGCGGTCGCGACGCTGATGACCGGGCCGGCGTTCTACGTCCGGGAGCTCCGTGGGCTGACCGACGCGGAGCGCATCGAGCTGTGCGAACGACTGGTCGCCGTCGGCGTCCTCCAGGTGGTGCCGTGAGCGCGCGCTCGATCGACGAGCTCCTCGAGCGCACCGCGCCGCTCGCGCTCCCGCTCCCGGGGGAGCCGCGGCGCGCGACCCAGGGCGAGGTGTACGCCGTGCGCACCGAGGTCACCGCTTCGCTCAGCCAGGAGGACTTCCTCCTCGACTGCGTCGAGCGCGAGCTCCAGCGCCTGCGGAGCGCGAAGCCCGACGCCGGGCTCTTTCCGTTCGCGACGTCGGGCGACGGGCGGGTACTGCTCGCGTTCGGCTACTGGGCGCCGCGGAGCGGGACCGGTCCTCACGAGCACGTCGACTGGACGGTGACGGCCGTGGTCCACAACCGACTCGACGTGACGACCTTCCACTACGAAGCGCTCGCTCGCGACGGCCGACTCGTGCCGAAGAACCACTTCCAAGCCGAGCGCGGTCGCGCCGGCCAGATCCACGAGCCGTGCGTCCACGCCCCCGAGAATCCGACCGAGCGCTGGTCGCTCTCGCTCCACCTCCTCGGCCCCAACGAGGACGGGCAGCTCGCCGACCGCGAGCTCGGGCTCACTCGCTTTCAGGCGAGCGGCGCAGAGGAGCCGCACCTCCGGACCTTCCGTGGGATGCAGGCGCGCGAGCGCGCTCACGGCGTCCTCGTCGAGTTGCTCGCGTCCTTCGCGAGCGAGCGGGCGAGGTCGGTCCTCGCGGCGCTCGCCGACGAGGGCTCGGCGTCGATCCGTGAAGCCGCCCGCCGCGCGCTCGGCGAGCGAGCCTCGCGCGCCTCGCCTGAAGCGTCCGGCGAGCCGGCGCTCGACCGCGCCCTCGCCGCGTCGGCGCTCCTTCCCCTGCGCGTGGAGGAGGCTGCCGACGTCGCTTCGCTCCGGCTCGGTCCGTCGGCCGACGCGCCGGTCCTGCTCCGCACCTCGCTTCGCGCCGCCGAGGCGCTCCGCTTCGTCGCGTCCGCGCGACGGTTCCGGCCCGAGGAGCTCCCGGGTCTGTCGGCACGCGAGAAGCAGAGGCTCGCCCGCGCGCTTCTCTCGCTGGGCCTCTACGAGCTCGCGTCATGAGCCGCGAGCTCTTCATCGACCGCGCGATGAGCTTCGCCTGTCCGGGGGTGGAGGCTCGTCTGCTCGACGAGGACGTGGTCGAGACCGCGGCCGAGGCCGAGCTCCTCTTCCGCGAGGTGAAGCGCTTCCTCGTCCTCTCGCGGACCTTGTTCGAGCCGTGCCCGATGATCTCGATGCGCGTCGACGCCGGGTGGCACGCGTTCATCCTCTTCACCGACGACTACGCGAGGTTCTGCCACGGTCACCTCGGAGGCTTCATGGCGCACGACCCGGGCGCGCCGCGCATGGCGGTCGCGGGCGACACCCTCCCGCGGGTCGCCCGCGAGGAGGCGCGCGCGGCCGAAGATCCGCGGACGTTCTTCGCCCGCGAGTACGCCGCGCTCTTCGGCGCGCCGCCGGGGCCGATGTGGCAAGACGAGCTCGCGGTCCACCCGGCGCGCCGCTTGAAGAACCCGTCGGCCGGGCAGCTCGACGTCCGCCTCAGCGGCGAGAAGAGCGAGAAGGGCGAGAAGGTCGAGCTCGTGGACCGCGCGGGCGTCGTCCGAGCGCGGCTCCCCGCCCGCGCCGCGCCGGCGCTCGAGTTCCTCGCGCGCCAGCGGCGCTTCTTCGTTCGCGAGCTCCCGGGCCTCTCCAAGGACGCCGATCGCGTCGCCCTGGGGCGCGCGCTCGTCAAGAGCGGCACCCTCGAGCTCTGCATCTGAGGGAGGTGCTCGTGACCGCTACCAGCCCGAGCACTGAACTCCGACGAGTGCCATGCCAACGCGTCAGGGCTTGGTGGTGACGAGCCGCGCCAGAGCTCCGTCGGTGAGGATGCCGTCGCAGACCTCGATCGGAACGAACAGTGCGCCCGCGCGACACGTCGCTGCGCCGCCGAGAAGCTCGACGCTGTTTTCGGTCTTCACCATCACCTGGCGGCCAGGAAGAAACGCGAGCGCGAAGGTCTGGACTCCGAGGGGATCGGTCACGCGAACGGTCGGGCCTTCGTCGAACGCGATCTGCGTCGACGTCCCGGCGACGACCATCGCGTCGGTCCGTGGGGGCGACGTCGGAGTGGCGAGGGATTTGCCCGTCGTGAGCGAAAGGACCTCGACGTGCGGGCGCGGGTCGACGACGACGAAATCGTCCTGGAAGGCGACGAGGTCCTTCGTCGAGGCATCGACCGGGACGTCGAAGCGCACGGTCCCCGCGGCGTCGTAGCCGCGCACGCGCACGCCGTCGGCGTTTCTCGCCAGCACCACGAAAGCGCTCTGGTCGGCGCTGACGGCAACGCGAAGGATGATGGCGCCGAGGTGGAGAGACGTCGCCGCCTTCGTCGCGGGGTCGTAGGTCGCGAGCTCGTCGCCGGTGGCGATGACCAGTTTCTCGCCGAGCACCGCGAAGGTGCGGATCATTCCGTTCGCTTTGGTGATGGTGGAGATCGGCGCGCCCGTCGTCGCGTCGTAGACCTCGAGCGCATCGCCGACGGCGAGAAAGAGCTTCGAGCCATCGCTCGAGAACGCGGCATCGGCGACCGCGGTCGGCGGGAGCTTCACGACCGTGCCGCTCCGCGAAATGAGCTGGCACGGTCTGCCAGCGCCGAACGCGACGACGCGCTCGAGCCGAGGCGATGCGCGAAGCGCCTCGATAGGTGCACTGGCGGATGCCCACGCCACGCCTTCGGGCGTCACGAAGGCCACCGCATCGTTCACGGCGAAGGCAAAGCCGACGGACGCGGCGGCGATCGCGCTGGGGTGGATCGGTACGCGGGAAGGGAGCGTCGATCGCACTGCGCCGTCGGCCGCGCTCACGAGGAAGACACCAGCGACGCTGGTCAGCGCGATCTCGTCCCCGGCCGCGGAGAAGCTCGCGTGGGTTGCATCGGCGAGCTTCGTGTTCTCCCAGAGGCTGGTCATCGTCTTCGTGAGGTAGAGGCGAGTCGTGTGACCAAACTGCCAGAGGAGCTTCGAACCGTCGGTCGAGAAATCGACGACGTTCGTGCCCTGCCCTTCGGGCGCCTGCACGTCGACGCGCTTGGCCCCGAAATCGGTCACCGTGAGCGCGCCAGTCGCCTGCACGAAGCTCCCCTTCGAGACGCGCCGCTGAACCACGGAGAGGCTCCCATCCTCGCTCGCGGTGACTCCGGTCGGCTCGTCGCAGTGATCCTTCTCGGTGACACCCGAGTAGGAAGAGACATTGGGGAGCTGCTCGGAAAGTTCGGACTCGACGCACGAGAACGTGAGCGTGCGGCGCACGACGCTCCCGTTCTGCAACGAGGCTTGGACGACGGTCGGCGACCACCGACGCGTCGTGATCTTGACCAGCTTTGCGTGCCATCCGGTGGGGTCGAGAGCCTGAATCGCGCGCGCCTCCGTGCCCGTCGTGACGGCAGGCTTCGGCGCGAACCAGATCCGGGTTTCGTCGCGCGCGAAGACGTGCGCGTCCTTGAGCTCGCTCTCGCCGAGCTTCAGCGAGGCGCGCACGCCGTTCGTCGAAGGGTCGAGCTCGAGCACTCTGCCTGTGGTCAGGTCCAAGCGCGCGACTCCATCCAGCCGAACCACACCGTCGACGATCGTCATCTCGCGCCGCGGCGCCCCGACGAGCGTCGCGAGGGCGGTGCCGTCCTGGAAGATCGTGGTCTCGCCTCCAGCAGAGGCAGCGAGCAATCGCGGGTCAGCGCCACGGAACGCCGCGTCCCAAGGCACGCGATCGACGACGACCTCGGGCACGTCGTGCATCGCCATGAAATCGGTCGTGGCGCGTTCGAAGAAGCGACGCGAAGCAACTGGATCAGAGCGCCGAGTGAGCTCTCCGAGGCGAACGAGCGCGGCGCCGTTGGGATGGAACGTCGTCCAACTCTTCTCCCAGACCGCCTTTGCACCGACGAGATTGCCGGCGCGGAGGGCAACGTCGCCATCGACGAGCAACCTCCGCGACTCCGCACGGGCAGCCTCGTCACCGAACTGCGGCGGCGGTGCGAGAAATCCGTCGAGCGCAGCCCAGCGCGCGGCCACATCGGAGCGTTGCAGACATGCGTCCGGGAGCGCGCGAATCGCGCGCACCGCCCGGCGCGTGCGCCCCGCGTCCTCGAACGCGTTCGCGGCCGCCAATCCGCTCGCGCACGGGTCGGTCTCTCGCGCGACGGGCGGCTGCGCGATCGGCTTCACCGCGGGGCCTGCCCCACCGCACGCAACGACGAGCGCGAAGAGGCAAGTCCCGGCGCCAGCGAGCTTCCTCACGTCACCCTCGCCACCGCGCCGAATCCGACGCGACTGCCAACCGAGAGCCCGCCCGAAGGGCGGGCTTGGACTGAGATCGGCAGCGAGAAACTTCGCTGCCTGGGGCTTCAGCCCCAGGCGCACATGCCCCCGCGCATGAACTGAAGCGCATGAGCGCGACGCTACCAGATCAGCGCGCGCCCGCGCTCAGCCCTCGACCTCACTTCTCCGACGGCAGATCCTTCACCAACGCGTCGTGCATCACCATGTAGATGGACGGGTCGTAGAACGTCTGGAAGTGCCCGACGAACCCCTTCCCGCAGAGCCCGATGTTCGTCGCGCCCGGGATGACCGACGTGGAGTACGGCTGGATGTACTCGTCGGTGCACGTGTAGATGGAGGTGATCGGCACCGCGCTCGGCTTCTCGCCGTTCACCGTGCGGAGGAACTGGCTACCAGGCGAGAGATCGTAGAGCGCCGGCCAACGCACCATCGCCGCCACGATCGGAACGGCTGCGATGCCGTGCTGGGGAGAGACGAACGTGACGAGCCGCGACACCTTCTTGTCGCCCCCGAGCGCCTGGATGTAGTGGCGCGCGATGAGACCGCCCGTGCACTCGGCGAGCACGTCGACCTTCTCGACGCCGTAGTCCTTGCGGACCTTGTCGACGATCGCGTCGAGCGCGGCCGACTCCTTGAAGAGGTTGCCCGAGAGGAGCGCCGGCGGCTCGTACACGACGGGCTCGAAGCCGTCGCGCTTCAGACGCGCCACGATCGGATCGAACCACTCCGCGCGGATGGTGACGCCGGTGATCAAGAGCACCGGGCGCCGCGTCTCGAGCGGCTTCGGTCCCGCCTCGATGTGATCGAGCGCGTACTTGCGCTGCGACGCGAACTTCGCGAGGTAGACGTCCGCCCAGAAGTCCGGCGTCCGCCAATCGCCGCTCGGCAGGCGCGTGCACGTGCCGCCGGAGAGCCAACCGCACGCGATGAGCTCGTCCTCGGACGACGCGGTGTCGGTGACGTCTTCGCCCGCGGCGTCGGAGCACGCGGCGGCGCCGAGGACGAGGGTGAGCGCGAGGGGCACGAAACGCACGAAACGGAGCGACGACCGAAGCATGATGGGATCTCCTTGAAGCGCGGCATCGGGACCCCCCGGGCCGCGGCGCGCAGAAAGTGAATCCCACGTCACTTTCTGTCAACCCACAAAGTGACGCCCATTTCACTTTTGTGCTACGAAGGCCGGGCGTGGCCAAAAAGCCGAGGATCTTCCAGCAGGAGCGCTCCGAGCGCACGTACCGGTCGCTCCTCGCGGCGGCGGCGAAGGTGTTCCCGAAGAAGGGCTTCGAGGGCACGCAGATGCCCGACGTCGCCCGCGCCGCCGGCGTCTCGGTGGGCGCCGTGTACCGCTACTTCGAGGACAAGCGCGAGCTGTTCCTCGAGATGATCGAGTCCGAGCTCGCGACCGCGCGGGCGGACGTCACGGCGCGGCTCGCGCCCGAGAAGTTCCTCGGCGCGTCGCCCGAGGCCGCGATCGATCGCGTGCTCGACGTGATGTTCGATCGCATCCAGCGCGACCCCGCGTTGACGAAGGTGTACCTCGCGATGGCGCTCACCGATCGCGACGTCGCACGCATCCGCGAGGAGGGCGAGAACCACGACCGCGCCGCGCTCGCGGGGCTCCTCGCGAGCGCGCTACCCGGTCGCGTCGCCGATCCCGCAGCGGCGGCGCTGTTGCTGGAGCGCGCCGTCACGGCGGTCGCGGTCGACTGCGCGATCGGATCGAAGACGGTGGACGAGAAAGCGGCCAAGGCGGAGCTCCGCTCGATGATCCTGCGCTATCTGTTCGCGACTGGGTGAGAGCTTCGAGCAGTCGCAGTGATAGGATGGATCGCATGGGAATCTTCGTGCGCAGGTGTTCGCGCGCCGCTGCCCTCGGCGGCTTCATGGTGTCGGCCCTGTGCGGCATCGGCTCCGGCTGCTCGTCGACGCCGACGCCCGATCCTGGCCCCACGCCCATCTGCGGCGCCGCCGTGAAGTGGAGCGCGGGCACGAAGGCGTTCGTCGAAGGGACGGACGGTGCCGGGCTCGTCGGAGCCGTCGGCTACCGCGTCTCGGCGGTCGACTTCGACGGCGACGGGTGGCCGGATCTCTTCGTGCGATTGGGCGGCGCCGCCGATGATTTCGCGAACGGCGGCAAGCGCACGAGCTTCCTCATGCACAACGTGAAGGGGCACTTCGAGGACGTGACCGTCGCTTCGGGCATCCGGCAGCGGCGCGATGGCAACGCGCAGAAGGGGCGCCCCGGGGAGGTCGTCGCGTTCGGCGACGTCGACAACGACGGCGACCTCGACGTGTTCACCGGCACCTCGCCGATCGCGAACGAAACCGAGACGAACGAGCTCCTGCTCAACAACGGCGACGGCACGTTCGCGCTCGGACCGGCGACGAACCCGTTTCGGCTCGTGTCGCTCGCGGTCGGGGGAGCTTCGTTCGTCGACTTCGATCGCGACGGCAACCTCGACCTCTGGGTCGGAGCCGCGTCGGTGAGCTCGCCCCAACAGAGTCACCTCTATCAGGGCGACGGCGCCGGCAACTTCACCGACGTCACGAACACGCTGGGGCTCAAGACGAAGAGCTGGGGCAGTTCTTCCGCCGACGACTTGAACAAGGGGCTCGGGCACGCGAACACCTGGTCAGCGGCGGCGTGCGACCTCGACGGCGACGGAAACGCGGAGCTCCTCCTCGGCTCGTACGGCCG
This sequence comes from Polyangiaceae bacterium, assembly GCA_044224495.1. Classification (GTDB taxonomy): domain Bacteria; phylum Myxococcota_A; class Polyangia; order Polyangiales; family Polyangiaceae; genus JBGAKG01. The sequence goes on from JBGAKG010000012.1 coordinate 260,223, forward strand.
AGCGCCGAACCTTCTGTTCCGCGCGCCGGGGCCGGGGCAACCCTTCGAGAATCTCTCGGTCGCCAGCGGCTACGCGTTCGACGCCAAGCAGGATTGGACCGATAACGAATCCGCGCGTTGCTGGTGCAAGCTGAACCCGAGCGACACCGGCTGCAACGGCGTTCCGCCGCCGGCGAACATCCCGTGCACCGTCCCGAGCGACGCGTTCCGCTGGGATCACACCACCGACCGCGAGCCGTGGCGGCTCGGCGGCAACAGCGGCGCCGCGATCTGCGCCGACCTCGACGACGACGGGAAGCTCGACCTCGTCACGACCGAGATCAAACACTGGGACGTGGGCTCGTCCTCGGACGAGGCCGAGGTCCTCTTCAACAGCGGCAAGACGCCGCTCACCTTCGAGCGGCCCGGCAACGATGCGACCGGCCTCGCCCGCGACCGCGGCCCCATCCCGTGGGACGAGGGCATCATGAGCGGGAGCGTCTTCGACTTCGACAACGACGGGTGGCCCGACATCTACTGGGGCAACAGCGACTACCCGGGGACGCACGGCCTCCTCTATCACCACGAGTCGGTCCGCACGTGGAAGCCGGTTTCCATCACCGACGGCATCGACCACCACCGGAGCCACGGGAGCGCAGTCCTCGACTTCGATCGCGACGGCGATCTCGATCTCGTCGTCGGCCACTCGCCCGCGCGTTGCGATACGGACTGCTACCCGACGCAACAGGCGCGGCTGTTCGTCAACCAGATGAGTGGAAACTACATCCAATTGCACTTGGTCGGTGGGGCGGGGACGAACCGCGCCGCGATCGGTGCACGCGTCACCGTCGAAGCCGGCGGCATCGTCCAGACGCGCGAGGTCGGCGGTGGCTTCGGTCACTACGGCGCCCAAGACGATCTCCTCGTTCACGTCGGCCTCGGCGCGGCGTGCACGGCGAAGGTCACCGTGCGCTGGCCGGACGCCGCGCTGACGACGGAGAAGTTCGAGGTCCCTGCGGGGCATCGCTTCGACGTCGTGCAAGGGAAGGCGCCGGTCGTCGCGAAGTGAGCACGCCCAGGGGTTGACCTTGACCCGAGGTCAGGGCGCAGGTTGAGCGGCATGTCCGACTCCAAACCCGCGTCTTCGATCGAATCGAACTGGTCCGGCATGCTCGCCATCGACGACACCGCGCTCGCGGTGACCGATACCGGTGGCTCCGGCATCCCCGTCGTCTACCTCAACGGTGCTTACGCCGACCAGTCTCACTGGCGCCGCGTGATCGCCGAGCTCGGGCCGAGCTTCCGTCACGTCACCTATGACGAACGCGCGCGCGGACGCTCGCAGCGCTCCAAGGACTACTCGTTCGAGGCGTGCGTCCGCGATCTGGGCGCCGTGCTAGCTGCGCGGCGCGTGGAGATGCCCGTACTCGTCGGTTGGTCGTACGGCGCGTTCGTCGGCGTGCATTGGGCCGATCGAAACCCGGGCTGCCGCGGAGTGGTTGCAGTGGACGGGGCGCTGCCGTGCGGCTTGACCGGTGAAGCTGGCCGTGCCCGAATCCGAACGTTGTTTCGCCGCATGCGTCTCCTCTTGCCGCTCGCGCGTCCCTTCGGTCTCGCTGCGCGAATGAGCGCGGACGAGCACGCCGACGTGAACATCGAGCTCAACGAATTGGCGGGCTCGGTCGCGCCCGTGCTCGAGCGCTCGAAGTTCCCGGTGCGCTTCGTGCTCGCCTCGGGCGGTAACTTGGGCGGGAGTGCGGACGAGATGGAAGGAGCGCGCGCGACCCTCGATCCGATCCTGGAGCGAAACGAACGGGTCAAGGTCAGCGCCAAGGTGGCGAGCAACCACTCCAAGATCCTGAAGAAGGACTACCGCGCGATCGCGGATGCGATCCGCGAGGTCGCCGCGCTTCGACGCAGCGGCGCCGAGCCATCGTGACGCGGGGGCTCACCATCAGCCAAGTAGCGGCGTTCGCCGGCGTCACGGTGAAGACCGTGCGGCACTATCACCGGCTCGGCTTGCTCGCCGAGCCGCTCCGTGACGACTCCAAGTATCGCCGCTACGGGGTGGCAGAGCTGCTGCGGCTCGTCCAAGTCCGCACGCTCGCGGAGGCCGGCGTTCCGCTCGCCGAGGTCGGAGCGCTGCTCCGCGCGGACCGGTCGCGCTTCGCGGTCGGAGTCGCGGACGCGAAGCGGCGCCTCGACGAGCGCATTCAGACGCTCGTCGCACGGCGCCAGATGCTGGAGCGCCTCGAGAGCGACAATCGACTGCTCCTGCCGGAGCGCGCGTGTGCGCTCTTGGAGCGCGCCGCAGCGCTCGGGTTCTCGGCCGAGTACCTGGAGACCTCGCGCGAAGCGCTGGTGCTCGCGAAGTTCGTCGTTCCGGACTTCGATGCGTTCCTCAGCGAGGTCGAGCAGATGCTCGCCGACCCGATGCAGGTGACGCTCTTGAAGCGGTGTTGGGAAGCTCGTAGCTGGCGACCCGACGATCCGCGAATCGCGGAGCTCGCGGCGACGATCGTCGCGTACCTCCACGCCAACCCCACGCGGCTCGCCATCCCGCTCAGCCTTCGCGGCTCCAGCGACGCAGCGACGCGGCATGGCCTGGTCGACGACTTTCGGAGCGAGCTCTCTCCCGCGTGGGCGCGGCTCTCGGCGCTGATCGAAGCGCGGCTCGCGCCAAAGGACCCGCGGCCGGGGAGCGTCGATCCACTTCCGTGATCCATGCAGTGGACTGGTGCTCGCGACGCGTCGCGACGCCCTCGAGAAATCCCGCACAAACTCGGAGGTCCGAAGCCTCGCCGTTCGCGGCACTGTCATTGCAATTCTACCGTGACCATGGAACCGATCCTCCTCCGGAGCGGGCCGATCGTGCTCGCGTGTGCGCTTTTCGGGTGCGGCGGACTCGTCGACGATTCGCGTGTCGTCGACGACGCGGCACCGAACGCCATGGCCGAAGCTGGTGTGGACGCGCCTCCCCCGACGACGCCGACGAGCGACGGAGGCATCTTCGCCGATGCAACCGACCTTCCGGGCGAGTGCAACGACGTGGTCCCCCCACCCCCGGCGAAGGACCACGACATGGTCGTCGACTCGGTCACGCCGAAGGACGACTGGAGCAAGCCCATCCCCAACGCGAGCTTCAACCTCGCGAGCCGCACCTTCTATCACGCGAAGAACGTGAAGGTGACGATGGACCCCATCGCCGTCCGCGTCGAGGTGAAGGGCTCGGTGTGGCAGTGGGTCGAGCGCGACTCGGCGGGGACCCGCCGGTTCACCTACGTGGCGACCGTGAACGGACCGAACCTCGTGCTCACGCCCACGTGCGGGGGCGGGCCGGTGCTCGTGCGCGAAGGGCAATACTTCGACTGGCTGCTCGCTCTCTTCTGGAGGCGCCCGGATGGCGTCGCCATCTTCTACGACTTCATCAAGCAGTGACGGCGCTCGGCACGGCAGCCAGGACTCCGCGCCTGCGCTAACTTTCGTCGACGATGACGACCGAGCAGACCGCCTGCATCCTCTGTTCACGCAACTGCGGCCTGCGCGTCGAAGTGGAGCGCGACCGACTCGGCAGCATCCGCGGCGACGATGCGCACCCGGTCTCGAAGGGGTACATCTGCCAGAAGGCGGCGCGGCTCGCGTTCTACCAAGCGAACGCCGACCGCCTCGAGCACCCGCTCCGCCGTCAGCCGGACGGAACGTTCGTGCGCGCGACGTGGGACGAGGCGCTCTCCGACATCGCGCGCCGGCTCCGCGCGATCCGCGATCGTCACGGCGGGCGCGCGTTCGCGTTCTACGGCGGCGGCGGCCAAGGCAACCACCTCGGCGGTGCGTACGCGCGCCAGCTGATGAAGGCGATGAAGAGCCGCTTCGTCTACAGCGCGCTCGCGCAGGAGAAGACGGGCGACTTCTGGGTGAACGGGCGCCTCTTCGGCGATCAGCGCTGCCACATCACGGAGGACGTCGAGCACGCCGACTGCGTCCTCTTCATCGGCACGAACCCCTTCCAGGCGCACGGCATCCCGAACGCACGCGACACGCTGCGCGCGCTCTCGAAGTCGGAGACGCGGACGATGGTCGTCCTCGACCCGCGCAAGACCGAGACCGCGCGCATGGCCGACGTGCACTTGCAGCTGCGGCCCGGGACCGACGCGTTCCTGCTCGCCGCGATCCTCGCGATCATCGTGCAGGGCGGGCTGCACGATCGCGCGTTCCTGACGGAGAGATGTACGGGCTTCGCCGCGCTGGAGGCGGAGCTCCGCGCCGTCCCGATCGACGAGTACGTGCGCCGCGCCGACGTGCCGCTCGCCGACGTGGAGCGCGTGGCCCACGCGTTCGCCAAGGCAAAGGCGGCGTGCGTGCGCGTCGATCTCGGGATCCAGCAGAGCTTGCACAGCACGCTGAACTCGTACCTCGAGAAGCTCCTCTTTCTGGTCACCGGCAACTTCGGAAAGCGCGGCGGGAACAACTTCCACTCGTTCTTCCTGCCGATCCTCGGCAACACGGACGAGCGCAATCCGAAGCACCCGCGCACGGCGAAGAACGGCATGTACCCGATCGCCGGGCTGTATCCGCCGAACATTCTGCCGAGCGAGATCGAGCACGACGGCGAAGACCGCATCCGCGCGATGTTCGTCGACAGCGCGAACCCGGTTCTCACCGGCGCCAACACCGGCGCGTACGAACGCGCGTTCGCGAAGCTGGAGCTCCTCGTCGTCGTGGACGTGGCGCTGTCCGAGACGGCGCGGCTCGCGCACTGGGTGCTCCCGGCGGCGACGCAGTTCGAGAAGTGGGAGTGCACGGGCTTCAACCTCGAGTTCCCCGACAACGCGTTCCACCTGCGGCATCCGCTCTTCCCACCGCGGCCCGAGGCGCTCCCCGAGCCGGAGATCTACACGCGGTTGCTCGAAGCGATGGGCGAGCTCCCGCCCCGGTTTCCGGTGCTGGCGCGCGTGGCGGCGCACGAACCCGCGGCGACGAAGCACGCGGCCTACCTCGCGGCGATCGGCGCGCTGCTCGCGGCGCGGCCGAAGCTCCGGCCGTACGCGGCGTCGATCGTGTACCGAACGCTCGGGCCGACGCTTCGAACGGCGCGCGCGCAGGCGGGGAGGGTGTCGCCCGCGGCGGCGGCGCCGCTCCTCGCGCTCGCGCTCGATCTCGCGCGGCGCGAGCCGCTGGCCGTGCGGCGCGCGGGTCATGCGGGGAATCGGCTGACGCTCGGCGTGGCGCTCTTCGAGGCGATCCTCGATCGGCCCGAAGGGACGATGGTCACACGGCACGAGTTCGGGGACACGTGGCGGTTCGTTCGCCACGCCGATCGGCGGATCCACGTCGACGTGCCGGAGATGATCGCGGCGCTCCGTGAGCTCGCGAGCGAGCCTGATCGGCGCTACGAGCTCGACGAGCTCGTGCTGATCGCCGGCGAGCGGCGCGCGTACAACGCGAACCAGATCTTCCGCGATCCCGCGTGGCGACGGAACGATCCGCACGGTGCGCTGCGGATGCACCCGGCCGACGCGAAGGCGCGGGGGCTCGCGGACGGCGCGCGCGCGCGGTGCACGACGGCGACCGGCACGATCGAGGTCGTGGTCGAGCTCGACGACGGGCTGCGACCGGGGCTCGCGATCGTCCCGCATGGGTACGGGATGCGGTACGGCAACGCGGAGCCGGCGGGGCCGCAGATCAACCGACTGACGGCGAGCGAGCACTGCGATCCGCTCGCGCGGACGCCGTACCACAAGCACGTGGCGGTGAAGGTGGAAGCGGTCCCGGCGCGAGGGCACGGATCGCCCGCATGAAGCGGCGTCCGAGCGGCGCCGTTCAGGTACGGTGACGGCTGCCGTGGAAAGCGCTCTACCGCTCTCGATCGGGGTCATCGTCCTCGTCGGCCAGCTCTTGTGGCTCCGGTGGCTGCGTCGTACCGCCGGCGCTCCGCGATGGATCGTCGTCGTGGTGCTCCTGCTCCTCGTCGCGAGCGAGAGCCTGGGCATCGCCTCGCTGATCGCACTCGGTCGAAGCTTCGATGCCGTCGGCACCGGCGTCGACCCCGCGCACCGCCAGCAGATGTTGGCGCAGAGCATCTCCCTCGCGATGAGCCTCGCCGCCGTCGGCATCCTCGTGAAGCTCGGCTCCATCGTCGTCCTCCTCGCGGCGACGTGGCGCTACGCGTGGTCCCGTCGTCAGTAGCGGATCCCGAAGTAGAGGCGCGCGCCTCCCGTCGGCGTCCCCGCCTCGAGCGGATACGCGCGCGAGAACCGGTTGGCCTCGTACTCGGTGACGTTGCCGGCGAACGTGGAGCCGAGCACGCCTTCGGCTCCGAGCGCGAAGTGGGTGCCGTCGCGCGTGCGATCGAACGCGACCTCGAGCCGGACCACGCCGAGCCCGAAGCTCGCGGTGCTCGCGGGTACGCCATAGTGAAGCGCGTAGAGCGCACCGACGCCGCCACCGATGCCGAGCGTGAGTCGATCGAGCGAGAACGTCACCAACCCGGCGAGGTGCCCGCGCCCGTAGAAGACGATCCCCGTCTCTCCGAACACGAGCGCTTCGAAGCCGAGCCACCGCGTTGCCTGCACGCCGCCGCTCAACCCGATCCCCGTTCCGCCGACCCACGTCGGTCCCGCGCGGGCGAAGCCGAGCCCGCCTTCCATCCCGAGTCGTGCGCGCGGAGACGCGCCTTCGTCCGCGCGCGCGCTGCGGCACGCGAGCAGCGGCAGTACGAGGACGAGCGACCATGACGCGAGTGTCAGCCGTCGGAGCGAACGAGCCGCACGGAATCGGTGGAAACGCATCACCGACGAGACCGACTGCAACCGTCGTGCCGCGGAGGCGCCAGCGCTGGCTCGACACGTTCTCGGTCAGTCGTCTCGACGGCGCTTCGTTCGCGCGAATCGCTCGGCGAGCGCCGTCGGGCTCATCCCCGTCACCGCGCGAAGATCGCGCGCGAGGTGGGCCTGATCGGCATAGCCGAGCTCGGCCGCGAGCGCGCTGAACCGCGGCGCCTTCCCTTGCGTGATCCGCTCGGCCGCTTCTTGGAGACGAAATCGGCGAATCACGACCTTCGGCGAGGCTCCCACGTGCTCGCGGAACAACCGCTGGAGCACGCGCGTGTGGACGCCGCTCGCCTTCGCGAGCTGCTCGACGCCGACGAGCTCGGGATCACTGCGCACGTGGTCCACGATCGCGACGGCCAGGCTCACCGCCCCTTCGTCGGCGCGGGACCTCCGCCGCGAACGCAACCACGTCGCGAGCGCATCGAGACCCGGGTCGACCTCGACGTCGAGGACGGCGCGCGCGAGCGCGGCGACGCCGCTCCCGACGACCTCACGCAGCGGGACGATGCGATTCGTCCACGCCGCCACGGGGCCCGGAAAGAACGCCCTCCCCGCGCCGGCGCGGAGCTTGGCGCCGCGCACGAATCCCCTGCCCTCGAGCGTGCGGCGCCAGAGGCGGGTCCAGACGCCGACGATGCGCGCGTCGCGGCGATCGCCACCTTCGAACACCACGTGCACGCAAGGGTCGCCCAGGAGTTGGGTCTCGTGCGGGGCCTGGCCGCGCAGATCCCAGGTGCCGGTCCAGAACGAAGCGACGACGTCCGCCAGATCCTGCGGCGGTGGGCGCGTCGTGGATACGACATCGGGCGTGGGCGCCGGCGCCGAGACCAACCCGCGCGTCGCGAGGCGTGACGGTGGTGTCTTCCGTACCACGAGGATCGAAGAGACCGCGTCGGTCGCGTTTGTTCAAGCCCGGGTCGCGCGCCGGACGTAGGTTCCGCGGCGGAGGTTCACCGATGGACGAGCTGAAGATCGTGCGTGTCACCGAGGTCGCCCCGTACGCCGGGCCCCACGCCATCCCCGGGATTCGGTTCCGGCCGATCCGCGAAGCGGCGGGCGTTTCTTCGTGGGGGATGAACGTGCTCGAGCTCGACCCCGCGTGCGCGTCGTACCCCGAGCACGATCACGCGAGCGATGGACACGAGGAGGTCTACTTCGTCCTGCGCGGCGCGGTCGTGCTCCACGTCGACGGCAAGGAGCACGCGCTCGCGACCGGGGAGTTGGCGCGCGTACCGGGCGCCAAGCGACGCAAGCTGACGACGGGGAGCGAGGGCGCGACCGTCCTCGCGCTCGGTGGGACGCCCGGGCGCCCGTACGCGCCGTCGATGGGGGGATGAGCTCGACGTTCCGCTTCCCACCGCCGGGGTTCTTCTTGAACTCGCCGAGCGTTCGCCTCGTGCTCGACGACCAGTGGACGATGGTCTGCGGCACGCCTGGAGCCTGTGTTTCAGCCCGACGACGATCCAAGTACGCCTGCGCGCACACCTGGTCGCGTTCGCGCGTCGATTCTCGCTTGGTCCCGCGATCGCGTGGGTACGAGACCCACCATACCCCGGACCGAAGGTACAGGTGCCAGCCGCGGGTCAATCTGCGTCCCACGGTCCACGACTAGCTCGACGTACGACTCGAAGTCGTACAACCCGCCCGCTCGACGAGTCAGGGGGCCGACGGTCGCCCGCGTTTCGCCGGCTTGAATTTCGCTCGCCTCGCGAGAACGCCGACTTGAGTACCGAGCGCCGCTGCGAGGCGGATGAGCCCCACGACGCCGAAGTTGATGGTCGCGCGTTCGATGCGTTGGACGGCGCGTAGGTCGAGGCCGGCGGCCTCGGCGAGACCTTCCTGGGTGAGGCGCCTCGCGCGCCGTAGACGAACGACGTTCGCAGCGATGCTCTCCAGAATTTCGGTCTCGGAGCGGTCGCTCGGCACCCCAATGGGCTACCGAAGGCGGTGACCACTCAAAACGTCAGATCTGGCCATTTATGGTCCAGTCGTTACGATGCGAGAGTGTACGGTCGATTGTTCCAGCGGCGAAGAACGCCGCTGCTCGTCGCGTTCTTTCTGCTGGTCGTACTCGTAGCGTGCGCCGACGAGGATGAGGCGACGGTCAAGCCGAAGTCCCCGACGAGACGACGGAGGGCGACGTCCCAAACGCCAACCGCCGCGACGAAACAGGATGATGTGGACGACGGTGCTCCGACTGGCCGTCGACTGACGCGCGGGCGTGTCGAACGCCCATGACCAAGACTGCGTGCGCAGTCGTCGCCCAGTATCTGAAGGCCCACCCGTCTGGACCTGCTGCGGACGACGCGCGCGAGTCTGGACCTGCTGCGGACGACGCGCGCGAGATCCTGACGGCGGCGTCCACGCCCGGCAAGGCGTGGTGCGAGGAGTCCGACTCGCCGCGCCTCCACCTCGTCCCCTGCGTGCCCACAGGCGACACCCAGAAGTGCCGGAGGTGGCACTGTATCAACGGGAGTGCGCGCGTTACGCCTTGGGAGGATGACCATCCGAACGGCCCCGACGACTGCAGCGACGAGGGGGTACCGATCCAACTCGCCTGGGCACCTTGCGGATTCCATGAGTACTAGAAATCCCGACACGGAGTCACGTCGGGGCCGCACCCGCGGCGCCCGCACCTCCCATAACCGCGTCCCGAAGCTCCAGAAGGCGACGAGCCTTAACGTAGGTCATCAAGTGCATGGGCATCACGGTCGTCGACTTCGCGTTAGACGGATTCGTGCCGGCAAAATCGAGTTGTCCCTCCCGCTCGTCGATCGGGAACGACTGTGCGATCCCGATCAGCTTCATCTGCTCTTTCATTTCGAGCTTGTTGCCCTTCCAGTCCTCTGAGCGTCGTAGAGGACGATCGGCGATCCGGACGAACCCTCGAACGATCCGATGTCGGCGAGTCCTTCGGGTCTGCCGTTGTAGTCGGTGAAGGGGTGAGACGCGCTGATGCCCGAGCGAAGGAGCGGGAAGTGATTGACCTCGTCGAACTCACCCTTCGGGCAGCCGACCATGATGAGCGGCTCCGCCGCCGACGCTTGTCCGAGGAACTCCTGGGAGGCGATGTGGCCTTCCTCGAACGGATAGCCCTGGATCATCAGCCCTGGAGCGGGAGCTGGCCACTCCTTGAAAACTTCGTTGATGTCGATGGCCGTCAGGTCGACGAGGTCATCCGGATGATCGATGCGACTCGGATGAGCCTCCGGCAGCGTCAACACGGCTGCGTCTCCCGTCAGGCGCGTGTGTCCGGCCGCGACTTGTTGAGTGATATGAACACGGAAGCTGATCCCAGCGGCCCCGTCCACCACGTGGCGGTTGGTGATGAGCTGGAGGGATGTGTTCTCGCGGTTTCCAAAGCGGAAGAAGAAGCCCGTTCCGCTGCCGACGACGACGCCGTGCTCATCCAGACATTGGACCCGCGTCGTCGAGAAGAGCAGCCTCGTGGCGATGTAGCCGGTTTGGAGGTACTCCCCCGGGTGCCTCACGAGGAAGCGAGATCTCTTCTGCCGATACGACGGATGCATCGAGCGAGACTACCCCTCGACTCGGCCGTGGGTACCACTTCCATCTTGTCCGCGCATTGGAACCTCGCGGCAGGTTCTGCTGCCCACTGCAGCGGATCAGAACGCGTCGTCGACCGCCGTTGCGAACGGCGAGGCAGTCGCCTCCCGAAACTCCAAGGCCGACTTGCAGTCGGCGCGAGCGAGGAACCTAGCGCAAGCGCGCTTCAGTACCCGCTTGATCTCCTCTCAGGCTACGCGTTCCCGGCCGGGCTCCAGGCCGAGATGACGGAGGGTGTGCCGGTCGTTGTTGACTGCGGTCTTCTTGCGGAGGGCTCGCCTGACGACCTGCGCCTCGGTCTGCCCCGCCATCCACCATGCCAACGCGAGCGTGAGGTCGGCGCCACGCGCAGGCGAGAACGTCGCGTCGAGGAGCGTCACGGCGCGTCGAACTACGTCGTCGTCGGACACGTCGAGGTCGTCGAGGGCCTCATCGATGCGCAGGCGAGCGAGCTGACGACCGATGACGTGATCACGGACGGGCTCGCGGAGGAACGTCGCAAGGGTGACGGCCTCGGTGGGCGCGCAGCCGTCGACCGCGCTGCGGATCGCGTCGAGGCCGAAGAGCGTGACGGTGATTCTCAGGATACCGCGGGCACCCGGCGCGGCCATGATGCCCGCGTTTCCGTCAGTCGAATCGAGTGCCAGCCAGGATGCTCCGGACGACGTCATCGCTGATGCCGACGTAGCGAGGAAAACTTCCCTCGCGAGCATAGGTCCAGGTGCCGGTGCAGTGTTGGCCGCTCGGATCGCACTGCTGATCTGCGCGTGACGGGGGACCGCACTTCGAGAGCACCATCCCGACCGAGTCACCGACCAACACCAACCCTCCGGCGCATGCCAGCCCATCATCGGGCGGCGGTCGACGCGCTGGCGATGCAGCGAAGGCGGGCGTCAGAGCCACCAGCGTCGCCGTCACCAGACCGAGGGGGATCCACCTCGACGACATGCACAAGAATCGCATCGGGCCGCGACGCCTGCAAGTCGGCTAGGGCACATCGCGCACGCACCGTACGCCGACGAAGGAAGATCGTCCGGACTGGTCAGCCCCACTCCCGATACCCGAAGGGAGCGAGCTGTCCGTACTGCCCCACGATCCACCGATGACGTACATGCCGTCGTTCTTCGGATCGAGCTTCGCGCAGTCGTCGCAGGGAGTGGGCGGGTCGCCCAGCCGGTCGAGGGTGAGTTGACCGACGTTGCCGCTCAGGTCGAACTGTCCCCAGCGCGATACCCCGGCGGGCTTGCTCCCGACCGGGAGCGGCGCCGTCGGGAACGGTGGCTTGCCGCGATAGACGGCGCGAGAGTCGTCGATGGCCGAGTAACTCCTCGTCGTCGTCCACGGATAGACCCGCTGTTCGTCGCCACCGGCCTGCGCGAAGTTCAGCTCGGCGAGCGTCGGCAATCGCCCACCATCCCAGGCGCAGAAGGCGAACGCCTCGTACCAACTGAGGCACATGATCGGAAGGCGTTCGTTCGGTCCTGGGGATGACGTCCAGGTCGCGAGCGGCTTCGCGTTGAAGTCGATGCATCCGGGATCGCCGAGTCCGGCACTCAACGCCACCTTGTCTTGCGCGAGCGGCCATGACCCGTCCCACCCGGACGACGAAACCTTCGGGTGTGCTCCACTTCCCGGTGACGGCTTCGATGCGGGGTACGCGTCGACGAACGCGCGGAAGCGCCCGACCGTGACCTCGAACGAGTCGAGGTAGAACGGTGACACCTTGGCTGGCAGGGACTTCCCTGATCGATCGAGGCCATCGTAGAGGCGAAGGAACGAACCGCCAGGCACGAACCGCGACTCGCAGCAGTCGCGCTGAACGACACCGCACGCGAGGTCGGCGCCCGGCGCTCCGTTGCAGCTCTTGGGCTTGGGCGGTGGAGACGCGTCGAACGCGGCGTCCCCGTCTACGGCGACTCCACCGTCGCCAGCATCATCCACGATCGTGATCGAGCGGCCTCCGCAGCAGACGAAGATCAGCGGGAGCAGAGCGGCGAACCGGCGACCCATGCCTCTACTGTTTCACGAGGACGTGTACGAGGCCACTGAGCGTCGGGTCCGTGTTGGGGCCTCCATCGAGAGGCAGCGGCGAATTCGTGAGGCCCACTCGCAGCCGGAGGGGCATCGCGGATCCGAGACTGAGGTTCGCCACCAGTGAGAAACCGGCGCCAGTCACACTGTAGAGCCGAACCTCGTTGGGGTTCTTCGTGGCGACCCAGACGAACTCGACCTGACCTTGCCCGATCGTCCGCACGACGATCGCGACGGGCTCGCCGGGAAGCAGAACGGATGGAGCCGGGAACGCCAGGTTGAGCGGGAAGAAGGCTTCGAGCCGGTTGCTGTTGACCGCACGCTCGGCCACGACGACGAGGAGATCCTTCTCGGAGCCACCGACGGCGACGGGCACACCCACGAGTGGAGCTGTCGACGAGAGATTGCCGAGGATCGGCGTCGTCAGTCGGGAAAGTCGGTTCGGTCCGCTCGTCGTGACGAACGCGAAGTCATCGCCCGCGCTCACGTCGAGCGCGACACCCAAGCCGAGCGAGCCCAGCGTGACCTGATGATTCAATGCAGGCGTCGTCTGCCCGAAATCGATCCAGTAGAGCGTGCCCGACGCCGTGAGGACCGCAGCATCGTGGATGCTCGCCTGCGCGAACGTCGGTGCACCGGACAGGGCGATCACGCTGCCCGCGAGCGGCGCGGCGGTGTGGCCGCTGACGAAGGTGCCGGTGACGTAGTTGAGGCGTTCGTACAGCGACGCACTCGCTCCCTCGCCGACAAGGCTGTCGGCGATGGTTGGCGGCGGTGCGACACCGGGCAGGACGTACGTATTGATGCGATCCGGTCGGAAGGGCACGGAGACTGGCGCCGCGTTCTGAACGTTGGCGACGTCGATGGCGACGACTTGTTGGGGGGCGCTCATCCCGAGGAACGCGTCTTCGATGACATCGAAGTCCGTGGGTGTTCCCGGCACGTCATAGTCGTAGGTCGGTACGGAGCTGATCGCGGTCGGAGTCTGCACGAAGCCGAGAAGGTGGTACCCGCTCGTGACGACTCCGCTGTCACCACCGTCCACGCCGCCGTCACCACCCCCACCGCCGCCGCCACCGCCGGGTCGCGGAAGGCAAACCCCGGAGCTGCCGAGATCGCTCCGCGAGCACACGAGGCCACGGCAGCACTGTGCGTCCGTCGTACATGTGGCCGTCTGCGCCAGGCAAGTGCAGGTGCCGCCGACGCAGATGGATCCAGCGCGGCAGCAATCGTCCGTGCGACCACACGTGCCTTGCCCATCCGCGATGCAGGCGCCGCAGCGACGATCGTTCAACGGGCCTCGACAGACGTTCGACGAGTCGCAGCAGTCCCCCGTTCGCGCGCAAGGACGGTCTTGAGCAACACAGCAGAAGCTCGGCGCCGCGGGGTCGATCGACCGACACTCGAACGTTCCATCGCACGGGCAGTCGAGCGCGTTCGAGCAGTTCTTCTTGCACCTTCCGAAGTTCCCGGCCCCGGCACCGATGCATCTCGTCCCTGGCGTACACGCGAACGCCTGGGCCGATGAGTAATCCGAGTCGCACTCCGCTCCGATCGGTGCGGGCAGCGCACACGTGGTCGGCTGGCCGTTCACGATGCGGCAGTACAAACCGCTCGCGCATGGGTCGACTCCTTGAACGGGAGCGCACGCACCGCCGAGACCGATCGCTTGGACACAACGCAGACTTCCCAACAGGTTGATGCAGCGCGCGGCACCGGCGCATGTTCCATTGGCGGCGCACGGGTCGAGCGAGCAGGCACCTCCGAGCGGAACCGCCGACACGCAATTGTCGAGACACACGACGCGTGACGGGAACGTGCAGGTGTCCGCTGGAGAGTTGCACTGCGCGCCCTCGGGCTGGCACTCGATGATGGTGACGAGCCCGGCGGCTCCGACCAGCATCGCGACGACGAACGCCTTCGCTGATCGAACATCCCCCATGCGTCGATGTTCTCTGCGGCGATCTCCGCTGTCAACACGCGGCGACCCGAACGACGTTACCGGAGTAGGTCGGTATAGTCGAAAATGCTCAGCGCCTCGCGGCGGCGCCGACGGTGGACTTCGGGACGCCGAGCGCTTGAGCCACCTCACGAATGGTGCGGCCGTCGTTGCGCATTCGGCGCGCCGTCGCGATCTGAGCCGGCGTCATTTTGGGCGGCCGACCCCACGCGCCTCCGTCGCGTTCGATGCGCGCGCGGGCAGCGCTGATCCTTTCGTTGATCGCGGTACGTTCGATCTTCGCGCGAGCCCGAGTGCGAACACGAGGACGTCGCTCGCGATGTCGCCGTCGCCGGGTCGGATAGTGAGGCGGTCTGAAACGGACACGAGCGTCACTCCGCTCGCGCGCAGGTCGGAGATGATCGCGAACGTGTCGGCGACGCCGGTGCGGGTCAGACGGTCGAGGCGGAAGACGATGAGGCGGGTGAAGTGACCCGCTCGGGCGTCGGCAAGCAGCTGGCGCAGTACGGGACGCTATGCCGTCTTCGCGCTCGCCTTCTCGCCGTACCAAATGACGTCGTCGTCGCCGAGCGCCCGGACGATCGCGTCGCGCTGTGTCGCGTCGTCGTGGGTCTTTGACGACACGCGAACGTAGGCAGCTGTTCTCATGTCCCAAAAGCGTAATTTTCGGACGCGCCAGCGCCAGGGGGGTCGTCCAACGATTCCGCGTCGCTCCCCGGACCAGGATTTCCGGACAAGGTCACTCGTCGTTTGCATCGCGGGCCGCTGCCACGAGCACGGACATGACCATGTCGGTCCCCGAGACGATCGCGGACTCGTCGACCTCCACGTCGTCGAAGTCGGGGTGGATCGATGCCTCGATGCCGCCCCAGAAGCGACCAAGAACGCTGATCAGCTCCTGCATCTGGTCGATAGGTCCGTTCGCACTTCGCGATCTCGGTCCAGGAGGAGGTTCGGGAGTTCGTGTGCAATCTTCTTGAGTGGGCTTCGCCAAGCCCAAGGAGCGCAAAAATTCATGCCTTCTCGACTTGGAGGAGCCATCGCTCGCGCTGGGCGGGCACCGTCGGGGCATCTCGTCCTCACGGGTCATCGCCGCGCACGTGGGCCGGATCACGCGTTCGGCAGCGTCAGCATCGCCACCACGAGACCACCACCGTGCACGAGCACGTTCGCGACGAGATCGCGGCGGGCCAAGTAGAGAATCGTCATGACGCCCCCGAACGGCAGCGACGAGCGGGAACCCGACGCCCCACGCCGGGACGTGCGCGAACGCGAACCCCAGCGCGGCGATCGCTCCGGCGACCCACCGGCGACGAACGAGCGTCGTCAGCCCTTCGATCGCGATCACACGGTAGAGAACCTCTTCGACTGCACCGCCCGTGGTGGCGAGCGCGATCCGGAACCACGTCGGTTGGCGTGCGAGCTGCGCCGTACCGGCATCGAGCGGCGTCGCGTCGATGCGCGACAGGAGCGCATGGGTCAGCCCGCAAAGGCAGCGCTCGGCGCGATGGATCGCCTCATCGCTCGGCCAGCGCCCCCTCGAGATCCCGCACCACCTCGCTGAACGGCACCTTCGGCACCTCGCCCAGGGGCAGCGCCTCTTTCCGCCCGATCAGCACGGCCTCGATCGTCTGCTCCGGGTGCATCGACGGATCGCCCAGATAGACGCCCGGCTGCACGCCCACGCGCGCCCGCACGTCTCCGAACGTCTTCTCGAAGATCGCCACCATCCCACCTTGGCCCGAGGCCTCGCGCTTCCAGCCGCTGCGCTCCAACCCGAGCACCTTCGTCGTCGCGAGCTTCTTTCCGACGTACCGATCGAGCCCCAGGCCCGCTCGCTCACCCGGCTCGACCGCGTGCAGATCGCGCGCGAGCTGCTGGAACGGCTGCACCAGCTCGTCGTCCGCCAGTCGATCGCCCCAGGTCGCGCGCGACTTCGCATCGAGCTCGAGCGGGTGGACGACGCCGATGCGCGCGCCCTGCTCGAGCGCGACCTCGCGATCGTCCTCGCCGAGCCAGCCGCCGTCCTCGCCGACGCGGAACGCGCGCTTCAACGCCCCATCCTCGTAGACACCCCAGACGAGCCGCCGCGCGACGTGGAAGAGGAGCGGGTGGCGAGCGAAGAACGTCTCGAAGTGCTCGAGCGGGAAGCGCCGCTGCGCGCTCATCGCGATCTCGAGCCGCGCCGCTTGCTCCTTCGCCACCCGCTTGGCGCTCTTCTTCAGCTCGCGCCACTCTTCGAGCGCAGTCGCCGCCGCTTCTTCGTCGTCCCCCTTCTTCGGCTTCGGGAGATCGGAGTGGACCATCCCCTCTTCGTCGACGAGCTTGGGCGCGAGCTCCTCGTCGAAGCGCACCGCGAACGCTCGCCCCGCGACGACGAACGTCTTCGTCCCGTCCGCGTCCAACCCCAGATCCGGCACGAGCCGGTCGGCGAGATCGTCCTTGCCGAGCCCGCGCTCGGTGGCGACGCGCGCGAGCGTCTTGTCGGCGTGGGCCGCGAGCGCGCGCGACCGCACCTTCGACAGGCGGTGGATCCCGAGCAGCGCTGCGTCGTTCCCCATCGCCGCCAGCACGTTCACCACCGCCTGAGCGCGCTGCGGAAGGCCACGCGGCGCCCAGTCGCGCGAGAGCGGGACGAGCGCGCGCGCGACCTCTGCGTCCCCGAACGGCGCGAGCGCGTTCATCGCCCACGCTTCCTTCGGCGGACCGAGCGCGAGCAGCCACTCCGTGAACAGCCCGAACGCGAAGCGCGCGAGCGAGCGCGGCTCCATCGCACGCGCGAGCTCCGCGAGCGCGGGGTGCGGTGCCTCCAGCTTGGAGAAGGAGAGCCAGTGGAGCAGATCGGTCGCCGCGTCGACGGAGAGCGCCTTCCCGCTGCCGCGCAGGATCGGCCGCGGCAGCCGCGCCGCGACGGCCCACGGCGGGAGCTTCGGGAGCTTCTTCGGCACCGCGGGACCGACCGGGCCACCGCCGAGCGCCGCCAGCGCCGCATCGACGGCGGGATGCGCGTAGCGCGCAGCGACCGCGCGAACCGCGTCCCCTTGCGTCGCGAGCAACTGACGGAGCGCGAGCTCGACCGGCTCGCGTGCCTTGCCCACCGCGCTGACGAGCAGCGGCAACAGGTGCGTCGCTGCAGCCGCCGGGTGCCGTTCGAGCCACTGCTGCGCCGCCTCTTTGTTCTTCTTCGACGTCGCGAAGGCGTGCGCCGCGATCGGCGCGACCCGCGGCGAGTCCACGCCGCGGAGCGCAGGCAGCCGATCCGGCTGGCGCTTCACGTACGCGAGGACCGGCTCGAGGACGGCCAGCCCGTAGCCGAGCAAGATGCGCTCGATGTCGTCGACCTGGCCGTAGAGCTGCGTCGCCGGGATCGACGCGAGGAGCCGGAGCGCGTTCGCCGGCGACAACACGCCGCCCCAGGTGAAGGAGTGGAGGAACACCGTCCCTCGATCGCCATCGCGATCACGCTCGATCCGCGCGATGAGCTCTTCCTCGGACGTGCCGTGCCAGTTGTCACGTTCTTCGGGCGGGTCCGTACCCCAGTCGAGTGCTTCCTCGTACGCGAGCTCTGCGACGGACGGAGCTTCCTGCTTCCCCGAGCTCGTCTTCGCTGCGGCCTTCTTCGGCGCGGCCTTCTTGGCCGGAGACGCGCGCCACGGTGGCGCGGCGAGCGGGGCCGGGAGCTCGCTCGGCTCGGCGACCGGGCGATCGACCCCGGCTTCCGCGAGCAACGCGGGCGACTGCACCTCGGACGGATGCTCCGCGACCAGCGAGAGCAGGATCGCGCGCGCGAGCGGCGCGAGCGCGTTGGGTCCGCGTGGCGGAAACGCAGAGAGCCCCTCGATCGCCGTGCGCGGCGAGGCGCGAACCGCGCTCGCGATCACGGGCCCAATCTCTTTGCGCGCGCCGCCTTCGCCGCCGCGAACCAGGACGGCGAGCGCCTCCGGCGTCGCGAGCGCGGCGAGGGGTTCTCCGCGCTCCGGGTTGGGGTACGAGCGATAGAGAAGCTGGAGCGCGACGAACGCCTCCGCGCCGAGCGCGCTCGCGATCGCGGCGGGGGTGGGCTGGTCGTCGAAGACGAGCTTCGCGCGCCGGACCTCGGCGAGGACGACGCGATACGAGAGCTCCGACCAGAAGTCCGTCGTCGCCGTCGCCGCGCGGCGATCGGCTTCGGTCCAGAGCGCGTCGTCGTCGAACACGACGTACGCGAGCGCCGCCCGCAACGCGAGGGGAGCTCCCTCGCCAGCGCGGCGCGCGACGGAACGCGCCCGCTCGCGTTCGGCGGGCGCGGCCTGCGCGTAGGCCACGTGGAGGGCGCGCCAAGTCGGGCGCTGCTCCCACTCGAGCTCGGGTTTCGAGCGCGGGGCGAGCCATGCGCCGTAGTTCACGTAGTCGTCGGGGGTGCGGCGCTCCCACCGGAGCGAGGCGAGCGCGGCTTCGAGCGCGAAGTCCACGCCGCGCGCCGCAACCCAGAACCGCACGAGACGGTCGTGGAGGTTCGGGAGCTTGTAGTACACGGCCGGTCCGAGGAGCGCGAGGCGCGCGCCCTCACGCTCGACGGTCGTGTCGGAGGGAGGCTCGGCGGCGAGCGTCGACTCGACGACCGCGCGCACCTCGTCTTGGTGCGCCGGGTCGGCGCGCCCGATGCCTTGGCGGTGATACGCCGCACCTTCGGTCGCAGCGGCGACGACGGCCGCCCAGGCAGCCGCCGGCGTCACTTGTTGCGAACCGCGCGATAGAGATCGCCGTTGCTCGCGCGCGTGCTCGAGAAATACATCACGCACAGGTCGGGCGAGAGCCACCCCGGCCAATCGTCAGCGACCGGTACGCTCAACGAGGTCACCACGCTCGCGGGGCCCCAGGGATCGCTCGTCGAGCTGCGACGCGCCATCATGATGTCGGTCGTAGCGTTCGCGGGCCGGCGCGAGAAGTAGATGGTCAGCTCGTCCTGGCTGACGACGGGGTAGCGCTCGTCCGCGGCGGTGTTCAGCTCGGTGAGCACCTGCTCTTGACCGAGGTTCTGCCCGACGAACGGGACACGCACGAGGTTCGCCGCGCCCTGGGGACCACGCGCGAAGTAGATGGCCTTGCCCGGCAGGAGATAGGGAGACGCTTCTTCTTGGATCGTGACGAGCGGCTGCACGACCTGCGGCGGCCCGAACTCTGCGCCGAGCGACGGCCGCGTCGCGATGAGGATGTCGAGGTTCTGCGTCTCCCCTTGGCGGTAGGACGAGAAGTAGACCGTGAGACCGTCCGGCGTGAGCGTGGGATCCCACGATGCACCCGACGACGAGTTCAGCGGCGCGACGCGAATCGGGCTCGCCCACCCTGCATCGACGGAGGTGCGCGTGCTCTCCCAGAGCTCCGGGATCGAGAACCCCGCGTCGAGCGGCGCCGGGCGCGTGTTGCGCGCGTAGACGACGCGCAGCTCGTCCGGGGTGAAGCTCGGGTGATAGTCGGGGATGTCGACGCCGTTGAGATCGCCGACGAGGGTCACCGTCTGGAACGGGGTGTCCGGATTGCAGAACGTCTGCGGAGCGACGTCGGACGCTCCATCGGCCGCGCCGCCATCGGTCCCGCCCCCGTCCGTCCCGCCGTCGGTCGGCGCGGAGAACGTATCGCTCGAACACGCAACGACCAACGCCCCGGCCGCGCCGAGCGCCACCACGCAGGCGAGGACCCCCGCGCGCTTCATCAGTTCGGAGCGGCTGCCGGCTCGTGCACGCCGTTCGTCTGCGGCTTCTGCGTCTCACGCACGCGGTAGACGCGCTTGCCCGTGGCGAGCTCGATCCACTCGACGGCGACCCACACCGGGCCGATCGCGAGGTACTTCAGGTCCTTCGTGAACGACGGCTTCTTGCCCTCGAAGAAGTGACCGGTGAACTGGAGCGCCCAACCGACGCCGAACATGCTCAACCCGACCGGAGGAGCGACCGGGATCACGGGGAGGGATGCCACGATCAGCGGGATGCCCACCATGTGAGTCATCTTGTTGATCGGGTGCTGGTGATCCTCGGAGTAGACGCGCATGTAATCGTGAAACGTCATTTTTTCGCTCATGGTCCAACCTCGAGTGCAGCGCGGAGCGTAGCATGGGGGGATGCACCTGTCGCGGTGCGGGCTCCTGGGGGACATCCACGCGGAGGACGAGCGCCTGGCTCGCGCGCTCGCACATTTTCGCGCCGCGAAGCCGGCGCTCGACGCGATCTTGTTCGTCGGCGACGTCGTCGATGGCGAGGGGGATCTCGAGGCATGCCTCCGCATGCTCGACGAAGCAGGCGCCCTCGGCGTGCGCGGCAACCACGAGCGCTGGCTGCTGGGGAACACGATGCGATCGCTGCCCCACTCGCACGATCGCGAGGAGCTCTCGGCGCCTGCCCTCGCGATGCTGGAGTCGCTGCCACCGACGCGCCGGTTTCGATCGGCGATCGGACCGATTCTCCTCTGTCACGGGATCGACGACGACGACATGGTGCGCTTGCGGCCGAGTGACGACGCGCTCGAGGTGCACGACAACCTCCCGTTCGAGCGCTTGCGCCGGCGCGGCGACGTCTCCGTCATGCTCGGGGGTCACACGCACGAGCGGATGGTGCGGGACTTCGGGGACATCGTCGTCGTGAACGCGGGCACGCTCGCGCGCGAGTGCGCGGACGCGGGCTTCGTCACCTGTGACTTCGAGCGGGGCACGGCTTCGCTCTTCCGCTTCGTCGGCGACGCGATCGTCGACGATGGGAGCTTCCCGATCGAACCGGGGCGCGCGTTCGTGGTCCCGTCGCGAGGGTGAGCGTTCAGAAGCGACCCATCCAACCGATCGCGGGCGTGAGCGGGATCCGCGCGGTGCCGGGTGCGAGATCGGCGAGGAGGGCAGCCGTACCCCCGACGACGGCGCCGCTGCCGAGCGCGAGCGGCAAGCTCATCCAGACCGATCCATTCGCGACGAGTCCGATGATCGATCCCACGAGGAGCGCCCCACCGACGCCGAGCAGGCTCGCGTCGAGGATCCAGTGCCACGCCGGCGTCGACCGCGGCGCGGTGCTCGGCGGACGAGCGGTGGCCCCGGTGAGCACGACGCGGACGAGCGCCGTCTCGCGCTCCTTCACGAAGACGGTCTCTTCGCCGGTCGCACCATCCGCGGCGAGGAAGACCACGTGGTGGAGCCCGGGATCGACGGGGAGCGCGAGACCGTCGAGCCGAAGCAGGTGCGTGCGGCCGTCGATGAGGACCTCGACGTCGACGTAGTCGCGACCGTCGACGTCCATCGCGCGCAGCGCCAAGTGGGGCATGGCCCGAGCGACCTCGAGCATCCCATCGCGGCAGGCCGCACGCGTCTCGACGCACGGCGCCTCCGCACACGCGGCGAACGTGTCACGCGCGCGGCTCAGGTTCCCTGTCGCGCGCCAAGCCTCGGCCGCGAACTTCGTCGGCAGGCAAGCCTGCTCTTCGTCGGCGCGCGCCGACGCCGCTGCGGTGAGCGCCGCGAGCACGAGCACTCCTCCGATCCAGCGCCCCATCCGGCCGAGCATAGCGCTCCCCGATCCGACTCGCTCCGCCTGCGCAACCACGGCGCGAAAGCGCAAACAGTGCACCTTCGCCCGCGAGTGGCTGCGTTTTGCGGCCAGATCCAAGCATTTGTCCGTGGGCACACTCCCTGCAAAAGGCACGGCCGGGAGGTCATTCCTTGCAGCTCCGCTCCGCCATCCTGCTCGTCCTCGTTACCTCCGTCGCCGGAGGTGCCATCGCGGCATGCTCGGGCTCCGACGGCGCTCCCGGCGCCACGGGGGCCACCGGCCCCACCGGCTCGCAGGGTCCGCCCGGCCAAGTCGGTCCGACGGGGCTCCAAGGCCCGCCCGGTGGGATGCCGGACGGCGGCCTGACCGCGTCGTGTCTCTCGCCGTGCCACGGCTTCAGCGGCATCGTCGAGCAATGGAAGACGAGCACGCACTTCGCGGCCTACGTCTCCAACATCGGAGGCGACGAAGTCCCGATTTGGACCGGGCCGCAGGCATGCGGCAACTGCCACGCCGTCGACGCGCTCACGGGGCGCACGGCAGGCTCGGTCGGCTACGCGGGCGACGCGGGTCCGGCTTCGCCGACGAAGGGCGAGCTCGGCTATCGCGCGACGACGACCAACCTGCTCACCGACTCGACCTACACCGGTCAAGCCAAGGTCGCCGCCGTCAACTGCACGACCTGCCACGCCGTCACGCCGCAGAACGATCCGCACCGCAGCGGCGCCGTCTACACGAAGGGTGCCTTCCCGCTCCGCGTGCCGACCGGACAGACGGACTTTGCGCTCCTCGAGAAGAGCCCGACCGTGGGACCCGTGACGGGCTCCAGCGCCGGCCTGCTCGGCACGGCCAACACCTGCATCTGGTGTCACAAGTCGCGCAAGGACGTTACGAACTACATCGGCGTGAGCAACTCGATCAGCCGCAACTGGGGCCCGCACGAGGGACCGCAGTCCGACATCTACACCGCAGCCGGCGGCTATCACTTCACGGGCAAGCTCTACGGCACGTCGACGCACCAGCAGAAGCTCACCTGCATCGACTGCCACATGCCGCCCTCGGCGGACAACGGCAACGCGCCGAACCACTCGTTCTACGCCCAGATCGGCGCATGCACGTCGTGCCACGTCGGCGCTACGAGCTTCGACGTGAGCGGCGCGCAGAGCCAGTTCAAGGTCGCGATGTTCGAGCTGCAGAAGGCGCTCAACGACGCGGGCTACCTGACCCGCAGCGCGGCGTCGCCCTACGTCGCCCTCCAGGGGACCGAGCTGACCGACGGGCAGTTCGCGCTCGACAAGGGTCGCTCCCCGAATACGCTGACCGCCGATCAGGCCGGTGCAGTCTACAACTACTTCATCCTCGCCCGCGGCAGCGCCCTCGGCGTCCACAACCCGAAGTACGCGAAGCAGCTCCTCTTCGACTCGTACTTCGCGATCAAGGGACTGCCGCCGACGTCGCTCGCGCGCCCGAACTGAGATGGGGAGCGCGCGGCTCGGGCCTGGGCTCGGCCTCGCGCTCGCACTCGGTGTAGGGCTCGCGGCAGCAGTCGCGTGCAGCAGCGCCCGCGACCGCGGCACGCCCGAACCCGTGTGGCGGGGCGACGTTGGCTCGCTCGTCCGCGAGCGCTGCGGCGCCTGCCACTCCGGCAAGTCCCCGGACGGCGGGTGGTCGAGCACGTCCTGGCTCGAGGCGATCGGGTGCGTGAGCGGGGACGTCCCCGCGACGCTCCCGGCGAGCTCCGCTCCGATCGAGCGGGCGCTCGGCGACGCGACCCACCAGAGCGTGGGCACCGCGGCCGAGCGCGCGCGCATCGTCCAATGGGTCCGCGGGGGCGCGCCTGCGTTCGCGGGGACCGTGCACGCCCCGAGCTTCGTGGACCCGCGCTCACCGGATCGGCACGGGGCGTGGCTGCGTTCGGTGGGTTGGAAGCCGATCCTCGACGGCGAGAGCCCGGATGCGTGCGGTCGCTGCCACGATGGGGCGCCGACGAGACCGAAGGCCGTGACGACGAGCGCGCCGGGAGCGACCCCGTGCACCGATTGTCATCGCGAGCCAGGCGGCGCCCTCGGCTGCGCGACGTGCCACGGCGACGGGAACGCCCCCGCGCTCCCGCGCACGAGCTGCTTCTTCCCGAACGACGGCGCGCGGACGAACGCGCACACGGCGCACACGAGGCCCTCGGCCTCGCGCCCGAACGGCATCCCGTGCTCGACGTGTCACCCGACGCCGACCGGCACGGGCACCGCCGTGATCGGCGGCTCGCACGCGACGGGCGCGGTCGAGATCGTGTTCGACGAGAAGGCGATCGGCGGTCCGGCGAGCTGGGATCGCACGACGGGCACGTGCACCGTCGCTTGCCACAATCGCGGCGGCGCGCGGCCGCGGCCGGCTTGGACCGAGAAGGCTCCGATGACGTGCAACGACTGCCACGGCGCGCCCCCTGCCGCGCACTTCCCGGGAGCATGCACGTCCTGCCATGCGGGCGCGAACGCGAACGGTACGGCGGTCACGAGCGCGCTCCACGTGAACGGCAAGGTCGACCTCGGCGATGGGAGCGGCGGTTGCGGCGCGTGCCACGGCAAGGGCGCGGATCCGTGGCCCACGACGGGCGCGCACCCGCGTCACCACGCGCCCGAGACGACGGGGGAGGTCGCGTGCGGCGACTGCCACGTGGTGCCGGCGTCGGTGCTCGCCGGCGGAGGGCACTTGGATGGCGTGGTCGGCGTGACGTTCGCGGGAAAGGCCATGGCGCGCGGCGCGGCACCGACGTGGGACAAGCCCACGTGCAACGGCGTCGCGTGCCACGGAGCGAAGCTCCCCGAGACGCCGCCGGTGACGCCCACGTGGAAGGCGGGCGGCCCCGGGGGCCAGTGCGGCGACTGCCACGGCCTGCCCCCGACGGCGCAGCACACGACGTCGACGAACTGCGAGCGCAGCGAGTGCCACGGCAGCGAGGTCGAGCGCGACAAGAACCTGGCGCCCGTCATCTCCACGTTGGGGAAGGCGATGCACCTCGATGGCGTGCTCACGCCTTGACACGCTGCCGCTGCTCGAATGCAAGGATGTCCCGAGCCAGGATCGGTCGAACGGACCGCTGCGTCAGGCGAGGGCGCTCGCCGTGCGCTCGGCGACCTCGCGCCAGCGGGCTTCGATGCAGAGCGCGTGCGAGTGACCCGCGAGCTCCTCGAACGTCGCCTTGGTGCCCGCCGCTTCGTAGCGCGCGTGGGCCTGCCGCACGAGCGCGGGCGGGATGATGTGATCGGAGCCTCCCGCGATGAAGTGGAGAGGCACCTTGGTCTTCGCGAAGTCGATCGCGGCTTCGTCACCGAGCGGCCCCTTCCCCACCAGGCGCGACTCGCAGACGCACCACTGCTCGAACAGCGCGCGCGCTTCGGCCTCGGGCTGGACGTTGACGAAGGCGTAGCGGAACCAGTCCCATGTTGGGACGATCGGGGAGCCCCCCGGCCAGAGGAGCGCGCTGTTCGAGCGGAGGTGCGACCACGCGAAGCTCCGCACTCCCTGCGGGGGCGCGGGCGCGATCACGACACCGCGTGAACCGAGGCCCGCGTTCAGCAGGAGCTGCACGACGAGCCCGCCCATCGAGTGACCGACGAGGATGGGGGGTGCGGGCAGCTTCTCGATCACCGCCCGGAAGCTCGCGACGACATCGGACAAACGGAGCGTCGCGAGCGCGGGATCGGGCGTCGCACGCAGCGCAGCCACGTCTCCCGTGTGCCCCGGCCAGCTCGGGGCGAGGCACTCGTGGCCGCGCTCGCCGAACCACTCGACCCACGGTCCCCACGAGGCGCCGTTCATGAACATCCCGTGAACGAAGACGATCGTCTCTCTCATGTTGTAGGTTGAAACCATGGGGTCAGGCGCACGTCTCCGGAAGGGCCGCGCGCGCAGCCCCGGTGTCCAGAACGGCCCTCCCAAGACGATCGCGATCGACATCGTCGCCACGGACCGCTGCTTCGCCTCCAGTGTGGCGCTCACGACCGACGTTCTGGTGACCGCCAACACGATCGCCGGCGCGCTCGGTCGAACGACCGACGTCTTCCGCTGGCGAGTGGTTTCGCTCGATGGCGAGCCGGTGAAGACGTCGGCCGGCGGCGTGCTCCCGGTCGACGGCGTCGCGCGGAGCACGGCCGACGTCATCGTCGTGTGTGGGCCGGGCATGGCGGACGTGCGGCACGTGCTCGGTGACGTCCGGGCATCGTCGTCCCTCGTTGGGATCCTGCGCCGGGCGCGCACGGATACGATCCTCGCGGCGAGCTGCTCGTCGACCTTCCTTCTCGCCGAGGCAGGAGTCCTCGACGGGCTCCGCGCGACGACGAGTTGGTGGCTCGCGCCGACGTTCCGCGCGACCTACCCGAAGGTTTCGCTCCTCGAAGGCGAGATGCTCGTCGATGCGGGGCGAGTGGTCACGGCCGGGGCGGCGCTCGCTCACACCGAGCTCGTCGTGCACCTGGTGCGGCGGCTCGCGGGCGCGTCGCTGGCCGAGGCGTGCGCGAAGTACCTCGTGGTCGACGATCGGCGGCGAGGACAGTCCCCGTTCGTCATCGTCGAGCACATGGCACGCGTGGACCCGGCGATCGAGCAGGCGGAGGCTGCGATCCGGAAGAACCCGGTGCGACCGCCTTCGCTCGCGGAGCTCGCGCGCGGGGCGGGGATGACGCCGCGCACGCTGAGCCGGCGGTTCGTGGCGGCGACCGGATTCTCGCCGCAACGCTTCGTGCGGCGCGTCCGGCTCGAGCTCGCGGCGCAGCTGCTTCGGAGCACGTCGGATCCGGTCGAGGTCATCGCGGGGCGGGTCGGCTACGACGACGACCGCGCGTTCCGCAGAGCGTTTCAGCGAGAGCTCGGGGAGAGCCCGGCGAGGCACCGCGCGAGAGGGTGAGGCGGGAGGGGTCCTGAGTCGGTGTCCGCGACCGCGCCCGTGTCCGTGTCCGTGTCTGCATCGGCGGCTGCGGCGGCGTCAGCACCTGCATCCGCGTCCGCATCTGTGTCCGCATCGGAGTCTGTGTCCGCGCCCGAGTCGGCGTCCCCGTCCGTGTCGGTGTCCGCGTCCGTTTCGGCGCCCGCGCCTGCGAGCCGCGACCGAGTCGGTACGCTGAAAGTCGGCGGCGCTCGCTTTGGGAGGGCGTCCGCATTTCGCGAGGGCGTCCGCGTTCGTGGCGACGTCGGCGGTCGCGATGACATCTACCGTGGCGATGGCGTCGGCAGTCGCCTCGACCTCTGCGGCCGCGAGGGCGCCCGCGCTCCCAGCGGTGCTCGCGTGGCATCCGGCTTGGGAGAAGGCAGCCCCCTCCGTGCGAGATGGCACCGGCGTTCGCGACGGCTCGTCCGTCTACTCGGTGTCCGCATCGTGCGTACCGCGTGTCCGCGTCTTCGGCACACGGCGGACGACATCGGTCCGAGCGACGCGTGGGGATGCACGATGTGCCTCCGCCGGGCGGCTTTCGAGTCCTTTCTCGGGTTGGAGCGTCCCGGGCCTTGTTTTTGGCTTCGATAAATATATGCTAATTCAAATATGAAGCGGCGTGCTCGTCCGATCCAGCTCTCGCTTCCGATGCCGCCGCGCAAGGCGCCGCGCGGTGGTGCGCGGCCTCGCGCGGGGCGGAAGCGTCGGTCGGACCTGCAGTCCCACGTCCGGCGCGCCGAGTTCGACGGCGGGCGCACGCCGCTCCACGTCACCGTGCGCTTCGCGCGGCACGTGTGGAACCTGCGCAGCCAGCGCGGGTTCGCTTGCGTGCGCCATGCGCTCTCGTTCGAGGCGCAACGCGGCGAGCTCCGCGTCGTCCACTACTCCGTACAAGGCAACCACCTGCACCTGGTGGTGGAAGCCGCCGACAAGCAGGCGCTCTCGCGGCGGATGCAGGGCTTCGGCATCCGCCTCGCGCGGCGCTTGAACGCGTTGATGGGGCGCCGCGGCCGCGTGTACGGCGACCGCTATCACGCGCGTGTGCTCGCATCACCTCGCGCGACGTGGCGTGCGATCCGCTACGTGCTCGAGAACCACGCGCACCACGCCGCTTCGGAGCGGGTGGTACCGCGGCGGGATCGCTGGGCGTCGGAGGAGCTCGCGGAGCTCGTGGCGAAGCCTCGCGCGCCGATGCCGAAGCAGCTCGGCCCGCCCGAATCCGGCGCGCTGATCGTCGAGCCGGCAACGTGGCTCCTCGCTCACGGTTGGCGGCGAGGGATGCGAGCCGACGCAACGCACGCGTGACCTCGGCCGCGCGACCGTTCCCTCGTCGAACTTCGGGACCGCGTCGAGCATCGCGACGACGGCCGGCTCTTCACCCGCGAGCCGACCAGCGTCCGTGGCGGGCTCGCTCCGCCGACAGATCGGGGCGCGCCGTCCGCGCGGCGGCGAAGACGGGCCTCAGCTCGTCGCGACCAGCACGGCGCGGTGCGCTTCGGCGTAGCGCTGCGCCGCCGGGAGCACCTCGCTCGGGAGAAGCGCGAAGCTCCCCTCGTCGCCGCGATCGATCTCGCTCCAGCTCTCCGCGGCCTCGTCGAACGCTTCGAGCCAGCGCGTGTCTCGCTCGCGCGTGAGCTCGGCGCC
Source organism: Polyangiaceae bacterium (assembly GCA_044224495.1). Classification (GTDB taxonomy): domain Bacteria; phylum Myxococcota_A; class Polyangia; order Polyangiales; family Polyangiaceae; genus JBGAKG01. The sequence goes on from JBGAKG010000012.1 coordinate 288,663, forward strand.
CTGCCGCACGGCGAGCGCAATCCCCAAGCTCATCGCGCGCAGCATGCGCGAAGCCCCGATCGCCGTCAGCGCGGCGTGGACCTCGCGCACCATCACCCCCGACTCTTGCGCGAGGTACACCTCGAAGCCGTTCCCACCGACCATCGCGTCGAGCGTGTGGATCGCCGAGAGAACGCGCACGGGCGCAGGCACGCTCCGCCGCATTCGGTCGTCCCAACGCCGATCGACGAACGTTCGCGGCAAGTGCCGTCGAATCCAGTGAAAGAGCGCATGGACGTCGATGCGTCCGTCCGCCCCCGTCACCGCCAACGCAGGAGCAGGAACCCAAGCGAGCGGCTTCGGCGGAACGGCGACGAGCCACCCGAGCCAGGGCGCGGACGAGAAGTAGTCGCGGAACTGCTGCGCGGTCGCCCCGGACGGCAGGACCTCGAGCGGCAAGCGCACGTCGAGCCACCCCGGCGCCCAGTGCTCGACGATCCGCGCGTTCTCGCGCGCGACGAGCTCGCGCAGCGCGAGCACGAGCCCCTCGACGTAGGCGCCGAACCGCGGGTCGTCCCGCTCGCGCGAACCCCCGAGTGCGAGCGCTCCCTCGATCGCGCGCCCATCGCACACCACCGAAACGCCCAGCGTGGTGCCGGACTCCCACACCCCGAGCGGACCGACCGGCTCGCAGGCCGCCGTGCGCCCGACGATCTCGTAGAACCCCGAGCCCCCGTCCCCGAACGCCAACGCGAGCCGCGTCCCCCGCACGGGAAGCAACGGCGCCAACCGCGCCGCCAACTCGCGCAAACCACCGGGTCTCTCTCTCTTCACTTCCGCGTTCCCGTGTTCCGGTAGGGACGGTCCTTTCGGACCGCCCCCCGGACAGAACCCGGCGAGCGGATTTCCCGCACCGGGCTCCCACCTCAGGTCATCGGGCAGCGAAGCGTCGTTCGGGCCACGGATGAAGGATCCGGGG
>JBGAKG010000038.1:0-49114 GCA_044224495.1 Polyangiaceae bacterium
GGTCTTCTCCGTCTCCCACCCCACCGGCACGCTCGCGGGCCGGGTCGGCGGCGTGCACGCCACCGCGCTGTCCCCGCCGTCCGGCGCGCCCGCCTCAGCGGAATCTTTGCCGGCGTCGCTCGGCGTCGCGGGTGCGTCGTCCCCGTTGCAGCCATGGCTGCACGCCGCGAGTGCTCCGAGCAGGAGCGCGGAGGCGGCTACGGGGACGACGCGCGACCTCAGAACCATGGCTCCATCGCGCTCCACGAGGCACTCGTCCCCGTCAGTGACGTGTGCCGCACCGAGCGCACGCCGCTCCCGCTACGGACGAGGAACGTGTACCCATGGCGGTCGGCCGCCACGCCCCGCGCGAGACCGAAGGCCTCGTTGTCGACACGCGTCCATCCCGAGGCGCCAACCTTTGCGATCACGGAGCTCGTCGCGCTCGTCGCCTGCACCAGTACCCCCCCGTCCCGGTCCGTCGACAGCGCGTACGAATAGGTCGTGTGCGCGTGGCTCCACGTCGCTACGACTGCGAGCTCGCGCTTCTCCAGATCCAACGTCGCCAGGCGAACCAGGCCGCCGGTAGCTCCTGCCGCGGGCGCGTCGAGCACCCAGAGCTTACCATCGCCCACCCCATAGGTCGCGGCGAGGACCTCCTGCAGGCTACCGCCCTGAATGGGTGTCAGCTCCGTCCAACCCTCGCCGTCCTGGGCGAACCACACGTCGTGGAGGGGCTCACCCCCCTTCTCGCCACCCACCACGAACGTGCCACCGCGCACCGCGGAGTACAGGGCCATGAACCGCGTCCGCGCGTTCGGTTGGTTCCCCGGGGGCTGCGCGACCGCGAGCCGCACGAGCTGACCTGCCGACAGCTGGATGAGCCCCGTCATCTGGGTGCCGTCCGCGCTCACCTCGCTCGTGATCGTCGGCGATGCGGGCGCCGAGGACGCATCGGTCGGGATCGAGATCACATGAGTCGCCATCGAGACCACCACCTCAGGCGTAGCGCGCTTCGGGCCGCAGGACGAGCGCTCCGCCAGGTTGAACCGGACCGACGAGAGCGCGCTCTCCCGCGTCCCGGCCACCGCCAGATCGCCGTCGCCGATCGGTAGAACGAACTCTGCCGCACCACGTGGGTGCCCGAGGACCTCCCCGAGATCCACCGCGGATTGGACGAGCACGGCGCCGCTCCCCTCGGCCTGGAGCTTCGGCGCGGGTGGCGGCGTGTAGCTCAGCGCGAAGGGCAGGTGTGCGTAGCAATACTTGAGGCCCGCCTCGACGCTCGTCGGGAAGTAGTTGTTCGAGAGCTGCTCGCCGTGGACGCCGACCTGGACTCCGTCGACCGACGCGAACTGGGGCGCGGAGCCCACCGGGCTGTCGCTGTGGAGCCATAGAGCGCCGCCGGGCGTGCATGTGAGGGCCGACTTCTTATCGCAGTCGGTCGTCGCACCCGCGATCCACGCGGTCCCTTGGAACCAGCGGGTCACGTCGAGCGCGTAGGTCCAGTGCGTCGTGCTCGGCGTGCCGTCGTAGTCGAGCGTCCAGTCGGTCCCGTAAGGGAGCGGCTGCGGTGGGTTTAGGCCAAACTGGTAGCCGAGCGTGATCTTGTGCCACGCAAGGTTGCGGTCCGTGTCGTCACCCACCAAGAATCCATCGCCAACGACTTGAGCAGCCAGGCAATCAATCGGCGGGGAGATGCTCGCGTTGCAGTATCTCCCCTTCGTGTTCACGTCCCGCACGCTCTTGAACGCACCGAGTTGCGGGTCCCCCGCCTTGTGCACCCCAAGGTTCAGCGATGTCGCGTAGTGGGCACCGATCGCCACGGTCGCAATATCTGGGTGCGTCGAGACCAAGGTGCAACCGTCGTCCGGGTTCGGCTTGCACGTCTCGGTCTCCTCGGCAACCTCGTCAGCGTTGCTCGCCGGGCACGGCACGGGATCGCAGACGTCGCCGAACGGCATGCTCTGCCGCGCCCGTTCCGCGTTCAAGTTGCAGTTTTCCTGCCAAGGGTTGAAGTCCTTCGGGCAATTGTCGAACCTTGGTCCTGGGATCGTGGTGTAGCAGCCCACCGTGCACCAGCCGTCTCCATCGACGTCGCCCAATGTGTCGCACGTGCAGTTGCCCGGCGTGCACGCGTCGCCAATGCCGTCATCGTCGGTGTCCGTCTGCGCAGGATTCCACGTGTTCGGGCAGTTGTCCTTGTCGTCCCGCCAGTGGTCACCATCGGCGTCGTTCACGACGTCACGCGGACCGTAATACTCAACCTCACCATACCACCAATCGGCCACACCGTTCACGAGCGGCACGGCGTGCTTGTTGAGCCAGTTGGGCTGCCCGTCGTGCGAGGCGTCTCGAGCGTTGGACTTGATCCATGCGACGTTCTCAGGGGTGGTGATGTCGACGAAGGCATAGTGGCGCTGCCCGCTGTTGTCGTACGTGCCGTGGATGACGCCCTTCACGTCGCGGAACCCGTCTGATTGCTGAAGAAACAGTGGACCCCCGCTGTCCCCACCTTCGGTCTGTGCGACCGCGGCATCCGGCCCGGTACCGGTGAAGTGCTCGAGGAAGAGACCGTACTGAGCCTGAATTGACAACGAGAATAGGCCCGTCGGCGCTTGCGTTCCAACGAGTCGCGATCGTTGCCAGCCTGCAGGGTCCTGCGTTGATCCAGCCCGGCCCCACCCCGCGACTCCGCGGTTGGGGGGGATCGTGTAGGTGAAGGCGAGAGAGGGGGGCGTGTAGTTCGCTTCGAACGTCGGCCGTCTCCAGCGCGACGCAAGGCTATCCATCTGGAAGATTCGCTCCCACGTCGAGCCGGAGATTCCCAGCCGTGCGACGTCTTCATCGAGCCCGACGGGGTCGAGAATGACCAGTGCAAGATCCATCGCGAGGGGAGCTTCCAGGCTGGTGACGTTCGTTGTGGTCTTCTTCGTCGACAAGCGCGAGCGGACGAGCGGACGATCCTTCCACTGGTTCACGGTTCCCACCGCAACATATGGGTGTTCGCCGACACCCCCGGGATATTCCGGCGTTCCTTCAAGGCAGTGCTTGGCAGTCAGAACTACGTTGGGCGCAATCAGGGTGCCGGAGCACTTGCCGAGAATGCTCGCCGTGGTGGGGCTTGCGTCATTCGTGACGAAGACCACCGCGTTCGCATGCGGGAGATCCGTCGTGTCCGCCGTCCCATCGAGGATCGCGCTCCGACCCGTCCCCGTGTCGCGCTCTGCGACCGAGCAAGCCGCGATCCCAGCCACTGCCACCCCACCCACGACTGCGAGAAGACGAGCACGCATCGAGCCCTCCTGCCCCGCACTCACGGAGTGCGGAATTCACGGGTAGCTCATCCACGCCGAACTCACAACTGTCAAATCCGGATTTGGTAAATGAGGTATCACCCAAACCCACCACCGACACCCGTGAGGGCGCACGTGCCCGAGCCCACGCGCGTCCGAGAACTTCGCGCATCCACGCCTCCGGGGCGGCGTCTTCATCCTCTGCGCCGTCGCCCTCCGGCTGCTCGGCGCTACGCCACGCGATGTCGTCGTCCTAAGGATCCGTCCGTTGATCCGTGGTTGTTGTCGCTCGCGGGCGAGGGAACCCGTGCCTCGTGTTCTTCGCGCGGATGTGCGGACCGAGCAGATTCTGCGACGGAACTTCGGTCCGCCCTCTCGCGGAGCAGACACCACTAGGTGAGGCTTTTGCGCAGCAACCCGGCGACCTTCGCAGCGAGTCGCCCTGACGTCCGTCGACGACCACGACATCATCCTCGACCGTTCGTTACGAGATCCGCGACCCGTGATTCGCGACGCAGGCATCGTCATTCTTCGGCTCGAGAATCGAGATATCCTGGGAGGCTCGATGTCGTCCTGGTGTCCTGGAGCGCATCCGCGCATGGCTCGTCATGCGAAGAGCGATCGGATGATGGTGGGTGGGCCCTTCTCGCTCACGGGAGAGGGGCTGTTGAGACTTCCACGCGCACCGCGGGTGAGGGCAGTTCTGCAGACAGAGGATCGGTCGTCAAGCAAGCGGTTCGACAGTGAGCTTGAGGATAGGTGCGGCCACGGCGATGCGGCGACCGGATGCTCTCGAGTCCGGTGCGCTCCGCGCGACGGCGGTCAACGGACTGTTCGACGAGCGCCCGCACTGTGACAACCGCTGCTACGATGACGCAGGAAACCTGCCAGCTCACGTGGCCCCGACAAAGGGTACGCCCGCTGCGTGAATGGGTGCATCTACGACGAGAACGTCTGTCTCGCGCAGTGTGGGCCGACCTACCCGCGGTGACGCCGCCTGGACATCGAGGTCAGTCGAAGCGGTAGATCTCGCCGGTGCGCGTCTGGGAGAGATCCCAGAGCTTGCGCGACGTCTTCGCGTCGTACGCGAACTTCTCCGCGTCCACGCGCGTGGCCGGGCCACGCAGACCGAACATGCCGTCGGGGCCGAAGAAGTCGCCCGACTGCGCCTTGTCGTCGGCGATCGCGCGGAGCACCGGCCACGTGCCGGCGCGCGCGGACTGCGCGAGGAGCGCGTTGCCGAGCGCCATCATGATCGCCGTGAAGCGCGAGCCGTTGGCGTTCGCCGTGTTGCCCTGGAGCTCGGTCGCCGCATAGCCGGGGTGAGCGGCGAGGCTGAGCGTCTCCTTGTCGTGCTGGGCGAGCCGGCGCGCGAGCTCGAACGCGAAGTGCAGGTTCGCGAGCTTGCTCTGCCCGTAGGCCTTCCACGGATCGTAGGGGACGGTCTTGAAGTCGATGTCGTCGAAGTAGTCGTTCTGCCCGTAGGCGTGCATCCCGCTCGACAGCGTGATGACGCGCGAGCCCGGCGTCGCCAGGAGCACCGGGAGGAGGCGCGACGTGAGCACGAAGTGGCCCATGTGGTTGACGCCGATCTGCGTCTCGAACCCGTCCGCCGTCTTGCCGCGGGGAACCGCCATGAGGCCGGCGTTGTTCACGAGCACGTCGAGGCGGTCGTACTTCTTCTTGTACGCCTCGGCGAAGTCGCGAACGCTCTTGAGCTTCGAGAGGTCGAGGTCCATCGCGACGACGTCGCCGCCGTCTTGCGCCTCGCGCGCGATCTCTTGGACCGCGGCCTCCGCCTTCTTCTTGTTGCGGCACGCGATGACGACGTTGGCGCCGCGCGCGACGAGCACCTTGGCCGTCTCGAGGCCGAGGCCGCTGTTGCCGCCGGTGATGACGACGCGCTTGCCGTGCTGGCTGGGGACGTGCTCGTCGGTATGGATCTCGTTGGAGTGCATGTGGGCCTTCAGGTGGCGGCGTACTTGTCGACCATCTTGCCGAGGCGCGGGAGAGCGGCCTCGACGTTCTTCTTCGCGGTACCGCGGAGCTTCTCGTAGGTCCCCTTCACGACGCCGCTCTTCGAGCGCTGGGCCTTCGCATCGGTGATCGCGAGGAGCGCATCGGCGACGCGCGACGAGTTCGCCACGAAGTACTCGGCCGCGGTCTTCTTCTGCCCGTGACCTTCCTGGAAGATCGGGTCGAGCGCCTGGGCGAAGTCGGGGAGCAGGTCCACCACGGCGTTGCGGACGAAGCCGGGCTTCACGCCCTTCACCGCGCTGTAGCCGGCTTTGATCGCCAGGCCGGAGAGCCCTCCCTTGTCGGCGACCTCCGCGTCGATGAGCGCGAGGCAGTCGTCGACGACTTTGTCCTTCTTGTCGGTGTTCGTGAGCACGTCGGGGAGCGAGGGCATGGGCAACGCACGCATTAGCACACCTTGCCTGCCATCCGCATCGGCCGAATTTGCGATAAGTTTCGGGGCGTTCCAAACCGTCTCCGCGGGTTGCATCGGCAAAGTCCCCGAAACGTCCATCCTCAGGAACCTCATCCACACCCGTCGTCCACCCCATCGAGGTATAAGCCCGTCATGCGTCGCCCTCTCGTCGTCCTCGCTCTCGCCGCTTCCGCCCTCGCCGCCTGCGAGGTCAACGTCGTCGAGTCGCGCGGTGCGAACGCGCCTCCGCCGAACGGTGGAAGGACGGCGCCGCCCGCGTACGGCAACGGCGGAACCACCGCTCCTCCCGCGTACGGCAACGGCGGTACCACCGCTCCTCCCGCCTATGGCAACGGCGGAACCACCGCTCCTCCCGCCTACGGCAACGGCGGTACCACCGCTCCTCCCGCCTACGGCAACGGCGGAACCACCGCTCCTCCCGCGTACGGCAACGGCGGAACCACCGCTCCTCCCGCGTACGGCAATCCGCCCCCCGCGAACACCGGTGGTCCGGTCGTCGCTCCGCCTCCGTCGAACGTCGGCGTCGGCGGTGGCGTCGTCGCTTCGGGCGCGGGCGTTCCGTTCGGCCGCGGAACGAGCGCGACCGGACGCATGGCGCCGATCATGATCCTCCCCACGCCGGCGCCGAGCGGTCCGGGCACGCGCGGCAGCGACATGGCGACGCCGATCGGGAGGCTGCCGCTCGTGTCGGGCGACGTCGACTTCGGCACCAACGTCCAATACTCCGACTCGCTGAAGGGGATGGTCTACCTGCTGCCGCCGGGGACGACCTCGATGCCGAACTACGACGCGCTGCGACCGCAGCTCGCGCTGTGGACGCGCACGTTCGAGGTCGAGCCGCAGAACTTCGCCGGCCTCGGCGCACCGGGCGCGACGCCGCGGGCGACCGACTTCGGCATCCGCTACGAGGGCTTCGTCACGGCACGGCAGGCCGGCACCTTCCAGTTCACGATGGCGAACGAGGACGGAGCGAAGCTCTACATCGACAACCGTCTCGTGATCGACAACGACGGCGTTCACCCGGTGACCTTCAAGACCGTGAACATCGACCTCACGGCGGCCGTCCACCTGCTGCGCGTCGACTACTTCAAGGCGGGCACCAACCGCGAAGTCTGCCTGGAGCTCTGGGTGCACTCGCCGGGGATGCGCACCGACGCCGTCGGGATGCTGAGCCCGTCGCTCTGATCCCGACGCGCGAACGCGCGCGACCGCCGAGCGATCGCGCGCGTCTTCGACTCGAGGACAGGTTCGGTTCACTTCGCGATGGCGCACGCCGAGAGGAGCGTCGTCGGCGTCGCCGCATCGTCGCAGAGCAGCACCTGGAGCGGTTTGTCGCTCGCGCCGGTCTTGCCGCCGATGGCGAACGCCGTGAACACGCCCTGCGCCGGGAGCGAGACGTTGGGGAGCACGAGCGCGTCGGTCGGCTTCCCCGCGAGCCGCGCCGCGACCGTCGATGTGACCGGCGCCGGCACGGTGACGAAGCCGAGGCTGTCCACGGGGGCGTTGGTCGCGACCTCGCCGAACGAGACGTCGGAGAACACCTTCGTGAACGAAGCGCCGGAGCCGAGACCGACGTCGACGGCAGGCGTCCCCGGCGACGCGTGCACGAAGCGAAGCCGCGCGTTGCCGGTCGGCGCCGACGTCGCGTCGGCGAAGACCTTGAGCCGAATCGGGGGATCCTTCGCGGCTGCACCGCTGGCGTCGAAGTCGCCGAGCGCGACGACGCTGACCGTCTGACCGGTGGTGACGGTGACGCCGCGCGTGTCGGGGATGGCGGGGATCGAGCATCCAGTCGCGTTCGCGAGGATCACGCGGACGTCGTAGCTCCCGGCCGGCAGATCGACGTAGCGAGTGATCGCCGCGTAGGTGAGACCATCCTGCACGCCGAGTCCGGCGAGGACCGGCGGAGAGAAGTTGGTGGTGCCCGCGGGCGCCAAGCACACGTCGACCGCGCGCAGATCGGGCGACAGGTGCGCGATCCGCACGCGTGCGCGCGACGGCGTGCCTCCGACGACGCTGCACTGCGACAGCATCCCGTTCGGGGCGCCGTTGTCGACGCACAAGAGGACGCGAAGCGGCGCGGTCGTGCTCTTGAGCTCTCCGATCGCGAACGCCGTCGCGATCGCACCGGCGGGGAGCACGGCCGGGTTGATCGAGAGAGCATCCTCGAGCGTGCCGTGGGCCCGCGCGCTGAGCTCGACGCCGGGGAGAGGCGCCGTCACCACGTAGCCGTTCGTACCGGCCGACGAGGCCCCGTAGGCGACGTCGGTGAACAGCGCCTGGAAGAGCGCACCACCTCCCGACCCGACGTCGACCGAGGGCGTCCCCGGTGACGCGTGGATGAACCGCAGCTTGGCTTTGCTTCCGTCGACCTCGTCGTCGTCCACGTACGCACGGAGCGTGAACGGCGTCGGCGAGCCGAGCGCGGCGAGGCCCTCGGCGGCGACCGTCACGTTGGCGCCGTTCGGGAGCGCGGGCAGGTTCGTGAAGTCGGCGAGGCCACCGAGGCGGGTCGCGCAGTTGCTCGAGCCCGGTGCGACGAGGCGCACGTCGTACTGCGCCGGCGGCAACGCGACGTACTTCGTGACGTTCGAATAAGCGAGGCCCGCAGAGACACCGTTGCTCGCCAGCACCGGACCCGTGAAATCGCTGGTTCCGTGCGGAGCGACGCAGAAGTCGACGGCCGGTGCGTCGGGCGACAGGTGCGCGACGCGTAGACGTGCCTCGCCAGAGCTCGTCGGTGCTGCACACCCGTAGACGAACGCCGCGAACCCAAGACCCATGACCATCGTTCGATGAAGCATCGGATGACCTCCTGCACTTCTCTTCGCCGGCGAGCGAAAACGGATGCAGGGGTGATTTCTTTTTCGTGGCGCCCACCCGTTTCGTCCTCTACGGAGAGACGCCCGCATGTCCGAGCTCGACGAGCACGATCCGCTTCCGCCGGTCGTCCCCCCCGAAGGGGTGACTGCGGCGCGGCTCGCCGACGTCGCGGCGCGACTCGCCGGCAAGGGCGCGCGCCGCGTCGACGTCTCGGGCATCCGAGGCTCCGCCGACGCGTTCGCCCTCGCCGCTGCCGCACGTGCATCCGGGACGACGAGCGCGCGTCCGCTCTGTGTCGTCGCCAAGGACGTCGAGGACGCGCGCCGCCTCGCGCAGGACCTCGGCTTCCTGCTCCGGAGCGGCACGGACGACGCGGAGGACACGGGCGAGGGCGACGTTCTGGTCCTCCTCCCGTCCGAGTCCTCGCCGTGGGCCGACGTGAACCCCGACCGGCGTGCCGCGATGGCGCGCATGGCCACGCTCGCTCACCTCGCGGCGAAGCGGCCCTTCCGCGCGCTCGTCGTCGCCGCGACCGCGCTCGTTCGCAAGCTCGTCCCGCCGGGCGCCGTCCGCGCGCACACCGGAAAGATCACGGCCGAGGACGAGCTCGACCGCGACGCGCTCGTGAAGCTGCTCGGCGAGGCCGGGTACCTCCGCGTCCCGCTCGTCGAAGATCCCGGCTCGTTCGCGATCCGCGGTGCGCTCTTCGACGTCTGGCCGCCCAACCTGCCCGAGCCGGTTCGCGTGGAGCTCTACGGGGAGCTCGTCATCTCGATCAAGCCGTTCGATCCCTTCACGCAGAAGACGAAGCGCGAGCGCACCGAGAGCGGAGAGACCCGCGAGGTCACGGTCACCGGCGTCGAGCTCGCCCCCGCCCGCGAAGCCATCCTCACGAAGGAGAACGTCGCGCGCGCCCGCGACCGCGTGAGCCAGCTCGCCGACGCGATCGACATGCCCACGCTGAAGGCACGTGCCCTCGTCGAGGACGTGACCACCGCGCGTGCGTTCTTCGGCGCCGACGGCTTCCTCCCCGCGTACTACGAGGCCCTCGCCCCGCTCGCGAAGTTCCTCCCCGAAGACGTGGTCTTCGCGCTCGTCGATCCGCCCGCGATCGTGAGCGCGCTCCGCGAGGAGCTCTCCGCCGCGGACGCCGCGATCGAGGGGAAGGAGCGCACGGTGCACTTCCTCCCCTCCTCGTTCTATGCGAGCGAAGCCGAGGTCAGCGCCCTCCTCGACGAGCGGAGCACGCTCGCGCTCCACCGCACGGCGACGCTCGGCGACGCGGGCGAGCTGCTCTCGCGCTTCGAGGTGACGCCCGCCGGCGCCCCCGATCTCGCCGCGCGCGACCACGACGACCTCGCGCGCGCGGTCAAGCTGGCGCGCCAGACCAAGGGAAAGACGGCGACGCTCGGCCCGCTCCTGCGCCGGCTGCGCCACTGGCACGATCTCGGGCTCGCGGTGATCGTCGCAGCGCGCACCGAGACGCAGGGCGAGCGCCTGCACGCGTTGCTCGTGCACCAGGGAGCCCCCTGTCGGATCCGGCGCGGTCGGTTCGATCCCGCGTGGCTCGATCAAGCCGATCCCGAGGCGCGCACGACGACTCAGATCGTCGGCGGCGCGCTCTCGCACGGCTGCGTGCTGCCGGCCGAGGGCTTCGTCATCCTCACCGAGGAAGAGATCTTCGGCGCGCGCGCGCGGCGGCGCGAGTCCAAGGGCGAGACGAAGACGCGCCCCTTCGTCGAGGACCTGCGCTCGCTCGCGGTCGGAGACTTCGTCGTCCACGTCGAGCACGGCATCGGGCGCTACCAGGGCCTCATGCACAAGGAGGTCGGCGGGCTCACCGTCGATCTCCTCGTCGTCGAGTACGACGGCGGCAAGCTGTACCTGCCGGTCTATCGGCTCAACCAGATCCAGAAGTACGCGGCCGGTGAGAGCTCCGCGCCCAAGATCGACCGGCTCGGCGGCAGCACGTTCGCCAAGACGAAGGCGCGCGCGAAGAAAGCCGTCCGGCAGATGGCGGACGAGCTGTTGCGCCTCTACGCCGAGCGCAAGGCGCAGAAGCGGCCCGCGCTCCCCCCCGTCGACGACGAGTACCGCGCCTTCGAGGCGACGTTCCCCTTCGACGAGACGCCCGACCAAGGCAAGGCGATCGACGCGGTGAACGCCGACCTGGACGGCGAACAACCGATGGACCGCCTGGTCTGCGGCGACGTCGGGTTCGGCAAGACCGAGGTCGCCGTCCGCGCGGCGTTCCGCGCGGCGATGGCGGGGAAGCAAGTCGCGCTGCTGTGTCCCACGACCGTCCTCGCGCAGCAGCACCTCCGCACGTTCGAGGCACGGCTCGGCACCTACCCGATCACGGTGCGCGGCCTCTCCCGCTTCCAGAGCGACAAGGACTCCAAGGAGACGCTGCTCGGCCTGAAGGAAGGGAAGGTCGACGTCGTCGTCGGGACGCACCGGCTCCTCTCGAAGGACGTGCACTTCGCCGATCTCGGTGTGCTCATCGTCGACGAAGAGCAGCGCTTCGGCGTCGCCCACAAGGAGCGCATCAAGCAGCTGAAGACGCACGTCGACGTGTTGACGCTCACCGCGACGCCGATCCCCCGGACGCTCCAGATGGCGGTCGGCGGGCTCCGCGATCTCTCGCTCATCACGACGCCTCCCGCGGATCGCCGCGCCGTGCGCACGATCGTGAGCCGCTGGGACGAGCAGGTCGTGCGCGAGGCGATCCAGCGCGAGCTCTCGCGCGGCGGGCAGGTCTTCTACGTCTACAACCGCGTCGAGGGCATCTACGAGCGCGCTCAGCGCGTGCAGGAGCTCGTCCCGGGCGCACGGATCGCGGTCGCGCACGGCCAGATGACCCGCAACACGAAGGACGGCGAAGGCGGCGGCGCGCTCGAGCAGACGATGCTCGACTTCGTCGAGGGTCGCTACGACGTCCTCGTCGCGACGGCGATCGTCGAGAGCGGGCTCGACATCCCGCGCGCGAACACCATCCTGATCGATCGTGCCGATCTGTTCGGGCTCGCGCAGCTCTACCAGCTCCGCGGGCGCGTGGGCCGCTCGAAGGAGCGCGCGTACTGCTACCTGATCGTGCCTCCCCAGGACTCGCTCACCGAGGACGCTCGCTCGCGGATCGAGGCGCTCGAGCGCCACACCGAGCTCGGGAGCGGGTTCCAGGTCGCGTCGCTCGACATGGAGCTGCGCGGCGCGGGCGACATCCTCGGCGGCGAGCAGTCGGGCACCGTCGCGAGCGTCGGGTTCGATCTCTTCTGCCGCATGCTCGAAGACGCGGTCCACGAGCTCCGCGGCGAGACGGTCGAGCACGACGTCGATCCGGAGCTCTCCTTCGACGTGCCGGCGCTCTTGCCCGAGGACTACGTCACCGACGTCGGGGTGCGGCTCTCGCTCTACAAGCGCCTCGCGAGCGCCACCGACGAGGACCACGTGCGCGAGCTCGGCGAGGAGATGGAGAACCGCTTCGGGCCGCCGCCCGACGACGCGCGCCGGCTGCTCCACTTGATGGCGATCAAGACGGAGCTGCGCCGGCTGCGCGTGGTGGGCTGCGAGGCGAACGCGCGCTCGGTGACGCTCCACCTGCGCGAGGACACCCCGCTCGATCCGAAGAAGGTGACGGAGTTGGTGCGCGGCGCGAAGAGCCCGTGGAGGCTGACGCCGGACATGCGCCTCACGCGCCGGTTCGACGGGCAGACGAGCGGGCTCGCGAACGCCGAGGCGATGCTGAACGATCTGGCGAAGGTGCTGAAGGACTGAGCTCGCTCAGAGCTTCGCCGCCAGCACGTCCACGCGATCGATCTGGGGAGGCTCCGCGAGCAGCTCTCCCGCCTTGGCCATCAACGCCGCCGCGATCGGCCCTTCGATGTGCGCCTTCCGGCCCGTCTCGTCCGCGAACGCGTCGAAGATCCCGAACTCCGTCTTCGAGAGACGAATCGCGAACCAGACGACCGTGCCTTTCTCCGCTTGCGCGAGCGGCAACGCGCTCGCGAGGAACGCTGCGACCTCTTCTTCCTTGCCTGCCTTTGCGACGAGCTTCGCCGAGAAACCGACCTTGACCATGAGAGACCTGCCTTTCGACGAGAGACCTTAGTCACCGCGCGCGATCGGCCCCAGTGGCGCAAACGACAATGTCGGTAGCGATTTCGCCACTGGCGGGATCGCTACCATTCATGGCGATTTCGCTATCGGCGCGAGTGCTAGCCTCGCTCCATGCGCGTCACGATCCTCGTCCTCGACGGCGTCTTCGACAGCGGACTCTCGGTCTTGCTCGACACGCTGGAGACCGCGAACGCGCTCGCCGGGAGCGATCGCCGGGGCGCGTGGGACGTCTCGCTCTGCGGGCTCCGCCGCAACGTCACGACCCACCACGGCTTCCGCGTCGCCGTCGAGAGCGCGAGCGCGCGGATGCGCCCCGATCTCGTCTTGGTGCCCGCGCTCGGCGCGAAGACGAAGGAGACGATCACCGCTGCGCTCGCGCGGCCGGACGTCGCCGACGCGAGCGCGCTGATCGGGGCCTGGGGTCGCGCCGGCGTCCGCGTCGCGGGCGCGTGCACGGCGACGTTCGTCCTCGCTGCATCGGGGTTGCTCGACGGCGGCGTCGCGACGACGACGTGGTGGCTTTCGCCGGTCTTCCGCGAGCTGCATCCTTCGGTGGGGCTCGACGAGTCGCGCATGATCGTCGAGTCGGGGCGGGTCGTCACCGCGGGCGCGGCGCTCGCGCACGTCGATCTCGCGCTCTGGTTCGTGCGGCGCCGGAGCCCGTCGCTCGCGCACGCGACGGCGCGGCACCTGGTGTTCGACGCGCGCCCATCGCAGGCGGCGTTCGTCATGCCGGATCAACTCGCGCACTCGGACCCGATGGTGGAGCGCTTCGAGCATTGGGCGCGCCGGCACCTCGCGACCTTCTCGCTCGCGGACGCCGCTCGCCACGTGGGCACGAGCGAGCGAACGCTCGAGCGCCGGCTGCGAACCGTGCTCGGTCGGACGCCGCTCGCCTACGTGCAGGATCTCCGCGTCGAGGCGGCGATCCATCGCCTCCGCACGACGAAGGACTCCGTCGACGAGATCGCGACGGCCGTCGGCTACGGCGACGGTGTCACCTTGCGCACGCTCCTGCGGCGCAAGACGGGTCGCGGAGTCCGCGAGCTCCGCGCGTCGTTCGCCGCGAGCTGACCCCTCACGCCGAGCGGGTCGTCACGGAACCGAGCCGCGCGCGATCTGCGTGTCGTACAGCGTCGCCCGCGGCGTCCCCTTCGCGAGCTGCACCCGCGCCGATGCCATCTCGACGTCGATGAGGTCCTTGAACTTGTCGTACGGCTGAGCCCCGACGAGCTTGCGCCCGTTGATGAAGAACGTGGGCGTCCCCGACGCGCCGACGGCCGTCGCGAGCGCCTGGTCCGCCTTGATCGACGCGTCCCACGTCTTCGTCGTGATCGCCGCCGACACCTTCGTGCCGACCAGCCCGAAGCGGCGACCGAGCGCGAGCAGGTCGGCTTCTTCCATGTGCGTGGAGTCCGCGAAGAGTGCGTCGTGCACGAGCCAGAACGTCGCGTCGCCCTTCTCGGCTTGCGCCTCGAGCGCCAGCTCCGCCGCCGGCTCGGCGCGCGTGTGGAACGCGAGCGGCTCGTTCTTCCAGACCACGCGGAGCTCGCTCCCGTAGTCGGCGATCAGGCGCGTGATCGTCGGCTGGACCTTCCCGCAGTAGGGGCACTGGAAGTCGGAGAACTCGACCATCGTCACGAGAGCGGTCGCCGGCCCGCGCGCCGGGCTCTTCCCGACGGGCACTTTGTAGACGGTCGTATCGGACGGGAGGGCGACCGGCGGAATCGGAGCCGTGGTGGTCCCCGTCCCCAGCGCGCTCGGCGAGCTGCCGAAGTTGAGCTTCGAGCGCTCGACGTACACGCGGTTCTTGGCCGTTCCCTTCGCGACGAGCGCGGCGGCCTCGATGAGCTCGTCGTCGATCACCGACTCGAACTTGCTCAGCGGCTGCGCGCCCGAGATCTCGATGCCGTTCACGTACGAGCACGGCGTCCCGGTGACGTGGATCGACGTCGCGAGCACGTGGTCGTCGTCGATCTTCGTCGCCCACGTGTGCGCGGTCACGCCCGAGCGGATCTTCTTCCCATCGACCCCGGCGAGCTTCGCCCATGTCTCGTAGTGCGCCGGGTCGAGCATCGATTGGTTCGCGTAGGCCTGGTCGTGGAACTTCCAGAACGCGTCGTTGCCGCCGAGCACGAAGACGCCGCGGGCAGCCTCGGCGGCGGGCCGCGCGTTGACGTGGAACGAGAGGGGCTCGTTCTTCCAGATGATCCGGACCTTCGCGGGACCGTAGTGCGCACGCACGTCGTCGAGCGTGGACTCGAGCTTCTTGCAGAAGGGGCACTGGAAGTCTTCGAAGACCACGATCGTCACGGGCGCTTCGCGATCGCCGCGCATCGGATCGTCCGACGAGACGGGCACCGGCGAATCGAGATCCGACCACTTCGCGGCGCCCGTCGCCGCAGCCTTCGCGCGATGGCGGACCCAGAAGATGACGCCCCCGACCATCCCCACGAACGCGAAGAGCATGAGCACGGCGCCGATGATCCACAGCGGGGACAGCCCTTCGGGCTTCGGAGGCGGCGCGGGAGCGTGCCCGCCATAGTAGGGATGGGGAGGCGGAGGCCCGTAGCCGCCAGGGGGGTACTGCACGAAACGAGACGTACCTCGTTTCGCTTCGGTCTGGAACCGAAGGTTCGTACGCCCGTGTTACGGTCTTCACCTCGATGCTGCGCCGCGAGCTCGTCGGGGCAACGCTCCTCGGCGGGTGCACACTCCTTGCACTTTGCAACGGTTCTTGCACCTCGTGTGCGCAGAGCAACGGCACGGATGCCGCCGTCACCATCGCCGACGCGAGCGACCCCGAAGACGCCCGCGCCTCCGCCGAGGCCAGCGCCTCCGACGACGCTTCGGACGCGGGAGCCGACAGCGGGCTCCTCCACGCCGATGGCCCGCTCACCTTCCGTCTCGCCTCCGGGAACGACGTTCCGGAGAACCGGCCCAACGCATGGGCCTATCTACCGAAGCACTTCGATCCCGCCACGCCGCTCCACCTCGTCGTTCTCTTCCATGGGTTTCGGAACTGCATCTACAGCTACACGGCGCACGGCGGGCGGCCTTGCGTTCCGATGGGACCGAAGCGGACCGGCTACGACATCGCCGGTCAGACGGAGCGCTCGAACAGCGGCGCGATCGTGATCGTGCCCGAGATCTCCTTCAACGAGGACACGAGCGATCCGCAGAAGCTCGGGGGCAAGGGCGCGCTGCGAGCGTTTCTCGACGAGCTCCTCGACGTCGCGCTCGCCCCCTACATCGGGCCGCACCGCTCGGGTGACGTCACGCGGCTCGCGCTCGGCGCGTCGTCCGGCGGCTACCAGGCGCTCCTCCCCGTGATGGAGGTCGGCGGGGTGAAGGTGACGGAGCTCTACTTCTTCGACGCGCTCTACCTCGAGCCGGTGCGGGGCGGCGCGGTCGGCAACTTCCTCTGGGCTTCCCCGGACGAGTTCGACCCGACGCGCGAAAGCCCGCACCGATTCACCGTCGTCTACACGGACAACGGGGGCACGACGGCGCAGAGCGAGCAGACCGCGAAGCTCGCCCGAGCCTGGCTCGCCGATGCAGGCCGAACCGAGCTCGGGAGCTTCGAGGACTTCACGCCGGCGCATCGGGTTCCGCGCCACCCCGAGCCGGCGGTCGAGGACCTGAAGGCGCCGATCGCGATCGTCTACTCGAGCTCCGAGCACGACAAAATCATGCACCGCGACTTCTGGACCGTGCTCGCCGCGAGCGGCATCTGAGCCGTCACGGCAGCGCGCTGTAGAGCGGGAGCGCGGCCGGCGCCGGGTAGAAGGCGAGGTCCTCGGTGTAGTTCACCTGAGGGCTCGCGATGATGCGCTCCGGCGTGGTCGGAGCGCCGCCGTTCGTGGTGACGCCGAGGAGCGCCGGCGTGAGGCGCACGAACTTGCCCTGCGAGTACGTGATCCAGAGGCCGCCGCCTTCGTCGAACGCCATGCCGCCGAGCAGCGCGCCGACCTGGAGCGTGACGAGCGCGGGCGGGATGAAGGTCTTCGCGCCGCTGCCCGTCTGCTCGGCCGCCGGGATCTGGAAGATGATGTTCCCGCCGAAGTCGTTCGCCCAGAGGTTGCCGTTCGCGTCGAACGCGAGCCAGCTCGGGTGGAGCTCGGCGCCGTTCGCATCGGTCTTCACCGTGATCGTCGCCGCAGGCGTCGCGGTCGCCGAGCCGAGCGATGCCGCGTCGAAGCGGAGCGCGGTGTCCCCGCTGCCGACCCAGAGGTTCCCGGCCTTGTCGAACGCGAGCCCTTGCACGTCGCCCGGGAGCGCAATCTGGAGCGAAGCCGTCACGTCACCCGACGCACGGAGCTGCTCGGGCGCGAGCTTGAAGAGCGCCTTCTTGCACCCGGCGCCGTACCAGAGCGCACCGTTGCGATCGAACGCCATCGCGACGCTGCCGCTGCAGTACTCGAGGCCCTTGATGTTGATCGCGCGGTCGGGGGTCGCCGTGCCCGAGGACGCGAAGCTCCCCGCCGGCATGCGGACGACCATCGCGTCGGCGACGGTGCCGCCGTGCGACCAGTAGTTGCCGTCGCGATCGAAGACGACCATGCGCCCGCCGGGCGTGCCGACGGCGGCCGCTGCGCTCGGGGCGCCGCTGGAGACGAGGCTCGCCGACGACAGGCCGACCGAGTTCTTCCCGTCCGGCGAGTTGCTGGTCGCGACCCAGATTTTGTTGCTGGTGGGGATGGGGGCGTAAGTGACGGTGATCTTCTGCGTCGTCCCCGTCGCGACGCACACGGTCGAAGAGCTGATCGTTGCGCCATACACGGTTCGGACGATCGGATCGGGCGTCGTGACCTTGTCGGCGCTGATGTCGTACGAGCCCGCGGCGGTCCCTGCGAACGTCTTCGAGCCGACCACCGCCTGCGCCGCGCCCGACGGACCGGTGACGCTCACCTTGGCGTCGACCCCGGCCGGCAACCCGACCACGTCGACGACGAGCGTCGCGGTACCGGAAGCGTCACAGACGGGCCCGGTGCCTCCGGTCTCGTTGGTGCAGGCGACCGAGAACGAAGCCGCGACGAGACCGAGGACCAAAGCGATGGGGGCGAAACGATGGGAGCGCATGAAGAAGACCTCCGTGGGTTGCCCAGGGTCTTGCACGCGCGGTGCCAGCCGAAATTTCCAGGAGATCCCGCGTTCCCACGCGCTTGCGCAACCCCGATTGCGCAACTTGCGCATGCGCATCGAGCGCCAAATCAGCGGAGCCGTGCCCAAGCGTCGGGCGCGAAGCCGACCGTGATCGTGGGCTTTGCGCCCCCTCCAGCGACGACTACCGGGCGTTTGATCACGGAGGGCTCGCGGAGCATGAGAGAGCGCGCGCTCGCGGCGTCGATGATTGCAGATTGCACCTTCGCATCGAGCTTGCGCCAGGTGGTCCCCTTCTTGTTCACGAGCGGCTCCCAGCCCAGCGCGGCGATCCACGCGTCGAGCGCAGCGGGAGGGACGCCCTGCTTCTTGAAGTCGTGGAACGCGTAGCTCGTGCCGTGCTCGTCGAACCAAGCGCGAGAGCGCTTCACCGTGTCGCAGTTGGGGATCCCGTAGAGCGTGATCATGTCTTCTCCGTACCCGTTGCGTCGCCCGTCTTCGAGACCTCGAATGCCCACGGCGCTTCGGGGTCCACGCACACGCGAACGCGATGACCGTGAGCGGTCCATTCGTCGTCGCCGCGAGCGAGCTTCGCGCGGACGACCGCCTCGGGGCGACCGTAGCGCAGCTCGAAGCGACCGAGCTGCCCCGCGTCGTCGAGCGCGAGCTCGGCTTCGAAAGGCTCTTCGAGCTGCGACGAGCCATTCATGAGCCAAAGCTTGCCGCGGAGAGCGAGGCCACGCGAGCTCGGAAGCGCCTCCTCGCAGAGGATCCCATCGAAGGCGAACGCGAAGCCCATCTGCGAGAGCAGCCGCCGCCCGATCGTCTGCTCCAGCTCCGCGAGCCGATCGTCGTCTCGCCCCAGGGCCTCGCCCGGGCGCAGGCCGGACAGCAGCTTCGCGATCGCACGTGTGCCCTCGGTGACGACGTGTCGCTGGGGAACTGCACGCCGCCGCTCGTCGACGATCACGTCCTCCATGCCGACCGCGTCTTCATCCGCGACGACGAGCGCATGGCCCGCGGCCCCGGTGCTCGGTGGGCTCTCGATGCTCCAAGCGAGCGCGGGATGCCGGCGCCGAACCGAGCGGAGGGCCTCCTCTGCTTCCTCCCGCGTGAGCCCCGCGAGCACGAGCATTCAGGGCACCAACCCATCGAAGTAGTCGCACGCCGCCGCGTTGGTCCCCTTCTCCGTCGTCTGCGGCAGGTCGAGGATCAGCGCCTCGTCCGTGTCCTTCGTGTACTTCGGCCACTCCAGTGTGCCGGTGAGTCGTCCCACGTTGGGATCGCCGCTCGGGAAGGACAGCCAGTACCCGTCGACCACGTCCGCCATCTTCAGCTGGTCGTCGTTCAGGTTCGCGCCGGCGAAGCCGGTCCGGAAGAGGAACGGAATCTCGAACGCATGCGACGTCGTGATCCCCGGCAGCGCCGGGATCGAATACGCGTACATGAAGCGGTAGAGGAACGCCGGCGCGCCGCTCGCCGCGATCGCGCGTGCCGCCTGGCGGGCACTGCACGGGAACACGTCGTTCAGCACCTTCACGAGCGCGGCTCGCCCGTCGCCATCGAAGTCGTAGCGCGCCGCGACCTCGTCCGCTTTCGCCGGCGCCCCGAGCACCTCTTTCACGATCGCGCGGAGCTCGTCGCCCGTCGGCGCGGGGTCGCCCCAGAGGCGCCCGAAGATCTGCCCTTCGTTCGCGTTCGAGCCGAGCATCACGGGCACCTTGCGCTGCTCGCCCGCGCGGAGCGCCGCGATCGGAACCTTCGGCAACGAGACCCCGTCGACGACCGGCGCGAAAAGATCGCCCGGCCCCACCGACACCTTTCGGCTCGGAAGCGCCAGCGTCACGTCCGCGGCGCTCTTCCCTTGGAGGCACGCGAGCGCACCGTCGTCGGTGGGACAACCGAGCTTCGTCGCGAGCCGTCCCGCCATGTCCTCCGCTGCCGCCGGCGCGACCCAGATCGCGGCCATCGCAGAGCACGTGCCGCTCTCCATCACCGCGCTCGCGAACAGATCCTTCGGGCCGCCGAGCACGAGCTGCGCGCACACGCTCATCCCACCGGCGGACTCGCCGGCGAGCATCACCGCGCCCGGATCGCCGCCGAACGCAGCGATGTTGCGATGCACCCACGCGAGCGCCGCCTGCTGATCGAGCAGGCCCGCGCTCGGCGCGACGGTCACGCCTTCGGCCTTCGCGAGCGACGAGTGCGAGAGGAAGCCGAGCGCCCCGAGGCGGTAGTTCATCGTCACGACGATGGCGCCGTACTTCTCCGCGAGGCGCGCGCCGCCGTACATCGGATCGGCCCCCGACCCGGAGACGAAGCCCCCGCCGTGGATCCACACGAGCACCTTCGCCTTGGTGACGGCGCGCGAAGGGAGCCACACGTTGAGGTAGAGGCAGTCCTCGCTCGTGCCGGCCGCGATCGCTCCGCCCGAAGGTTGAGTGCACGGTGCGCCGTAGCCGGTCGCCTCGCGCGGCGCGGTCCATGCCGTGACGGGCTTCGGCGGGAGGAACCGCAGCGCGCCGACCGGAGGGGCCGCGTAGGGGATGCCGAGGAACGACCGCACCTCGCCGTCCACCGCCCCGTGGATCGGCCCGCTGTCGATCGTCACCGTCAGCGGCCCCGGAGCCGGGGCATCCGGCGTCACCGTGGAGCTGCACGCGAGCCCGAGCGGCGCGGAGATGGCAACCCAAGCCCCCAAGACACCCAAGCCAAGACGACGAAACGGCATGCGTCATCGTCGCACGCCGCGGCCGGCGTCGGGTAGAATGACGACGTGCGATCCCACGTCGCCCGCGCCACGTCGCTCGTCGTGCTCACCGTCCTCGCGGCGTGCAGCTCGACCCCCGATCCGGGACCGCCGCTCCCCGCGCCGGAGGACTACTTCGCCTCGATCAAGGAGCACCCGTCGTGCGCGCTCACGTGCGATCCGACGTGCCAGGAGTCGACGAAGCCGTGGGCGTGCCCCGCGCTCGGCCCTTGGGATTCGATCCCGCACGCGCCGGAGTGCGGCAAGTTCGACGGCAAGACGTTCCCGGCGCCGCAACAAGGCAAGTGCGTCGCGACGGTTCCCAGCGGCGAAGCGATCGCCAAGGCGCAGATCACGCAGAAGCCGTTCGTCCTTGCCGACGGGCGTCGCCTCGACCCCGCCGGCAAGGAGCTCCTGTTCCAGGCCGACGGTGGGTTCCCCGCGTCGCAGATCCTGATCCCGGGAGCGCGCTGGCTCGCCGTGAACGACTACGGCTACGGCCGTCAGTCGGTTCGCGTGGTCGACACCGCGCTCTTGAAGAACGGCGACCCTTCGGCCGAGGTCGCTCGCATCACCTACGATCCGCCCGCCGCAGTGAACTGGGGCATCGCCTACCTCCCGGCGAAGAAGCTCCTGTTCGCCTCGAGCGGTGTGAACGCCGCGAGCGTGCTCGCGTTCGACTTCGACGAGACGACCGGCAAGATCACCGCGAACGCCGGGAAGGCGATCAAGCTCCCCGCCGGGACGATGCCGTCCGGCATCGCGATCTCGCCCGACCAGAAGACGATGCTCGTCGGCCAATCGAAGGACACGCCGATCTTCGTGCTCGGGCTCGAAGACGGGAACTTCGGGCAGACGCTCGGCACGATCGACGCGGGCGGCAAGGATCTCTACGACCTGCGCTTCGATCCGAACGACCCGACCGGCAACACCGCCTACGCGTCCCTCTGGACGACGACCGTCACGTTCGACGACGCGTCGCGGATGCGGCTCCTCCAGATCGACGTCGCGGGCAAGACGGCGAGCGTGATCTCCGTCGGCAAGCAGCCGGAGCAGATCGCTTTCATCGATGCGCGTTGGGCGGTCGTCGCGAACTCGCTCGGCGACACCCTCTCGCTCGTCGATCGCCCCGCGGGCAAGGTCGCGCTCGAGGTGAAGGTCGGCGAGAACCACGGACCGAGCCCGAGCGCACTCGCCTACGACCCGGCGAGCAAGCACCTCTACGTCACGCTCGCGGCCGCCAACGCGATCGCCGTGTTCGACGTGGACACGCAGACCCCGGCGCTCACTCCGGCGGGCATGCTCCCGACGGCGTGGTGGCCGACCGCCGTGAGCGTCGACCCCACCGACGGAACGGTCTACGTCCTCAACGGTCGCGGCCACGGGATCGGCAACGATGGAAAGCCGAACCCGAGCCTCGGCGGCGAGCTCGACGAAGCGAAGCGCATGGCGGGCAGCCTGCAGGCGATCCCCTCGCCCGACGGGCCGACCCTCACCGCGGGCGCGACGACGGTCGCCACCCAGAACCAAGTGGCCAAGCTCCCCGGCTACTCCACCGTCGACTGCAAGGGCGCACCGTACGACTTCCCGATCCCGGAGAAGCCCGAGGACGGCGCGAGCACGAAGATCAAGCACGTCTTCTTCATCGTGCGCGAGAACAAGACCTACGACGGCATCATGGGCGATCGGCAAGGCGCCGATGGCGATCCGACGCTAGTGCTCGCGCCGGGCAAGATGGACCAGATCTGGCCGAACGCGTTCGCGATCGCGCAGCAGTTCAGCCACCTCGACAACTACTACATCGACTCCGAGCAATCGATTCAGGGCCACGCCTGGACCGTGTTCGGGCGCAGCACCGACTACACCGAGCGGCGGTGGCTCAACATCTGGGGGCGCGGTCAGTTTGGCGTCACGTCCAGCCCGGGCGTCGGGAACGACACCACGCCGGACGAGGGCAACCTCTTCCAGTTCCTCGACAAGAACGGCGTCACGTTCGACAACCAGGGCGAGTTCATCGGCGGGCTCCAGTACCGCGATCCGCAGTGGCCCGGCGGCACGACCGACGGCACGACGCCCGACACGATCAGCGCCTGCTACATCGCGACGCGCGTTCGCGTCACCTGCAACCCGAAGGACTTCACCTACAGCTGGCTCGTCAACGACCACACGTTCGGCTTCGCCGCCGATCGCCCGAACCCGGCCCTGCTCATCGCCACGAACGACGAAGGCACCGGGATGTACCTCGACGCGATCAGCCACTCGCCGTTCTGGCCCGAGAGCCTCGTCATCGTGGTCGAGGACGATCCCTCGCAAGGCGCCGACCACGTCGACATCCACCGCACGATCGCGCTCGTCGCGTCACCGTGGGTGAAGCGCGGCTACGTCAGCCACGCGCACTACCACCTCTCGAGCTTCCACAAGCTCATCTCGGACGTGTTCGGCAAGCCGTACCGCTCGACGACGATCGCCGACGCGCCGCTCCCGATCGACCTCTTCACGTCCACGCCCGACTACACGCCCTTCGCCTACGTACCCCGCAAGTTCGCCGACTTGAGCTGCAACCCGAAGGGGTCGCAGGGCTCGAACGCGGCGAGCGGGTGGGATTTCTCGCGCCCCGACGATCAGCCAGGCCTGGGGGGACAGGTCTGGCAAGCGCTCCACGAGCTGCACTGACCCTTCCGCAATCATCCCTTTCGGGATAGAGTTCCCCACCGATGCGCAACCCGCAGAAGCCGAACCCCAACGCGATCACGCGGCGCGAGCCCGTGCCCCGGTTCGGCGCCACCCTGGACGTGTTCGAGTCGATCGATGCCGGCGAGTTCGGCGCCGTCAGCGCGCGCCTCGACGAGCGCGTCACCGGGCGCGTGTGCTTCCCCGACGGCTCAGTGGTCGCGTTCGCGTCCCGCACCGAGTTCCTCGATCAAGTCGTCCCCGCCGTTCGCTCGATCCAACGTGCGGGGGTGCGCCTCTCGACGCAGATCACGAACTACAGCGTCGACGTGAGCGAGGTCGGCGTGATCTCGAGCATCGACCTCCAGCGCCACTGGCACGCGGAGGGCAGCGTCCCCGTCGTGCACCGGGGGCACGCGACGCTCGTGTGGAACGGCGCGAGCGGCACGTGGCTCATCGTGCAGTGGCTCGTGACGTGGGAGCTCGGGCGCATCCAGAGCGGCGACTTCAGCAAGCTCGGCGGCGGTCAGTAGCAGAACAGGATCCCCTCGACCGTCTCGCCCGTGCCGGCCCGACGCCCGCGACACGGAGCGCGATGCAACCCGGCGTAGCGCGCGGTCGGGCACGCCGGACCGCACCACGAGAAGGCGCCGTCATGGAGCTTCCCGTCGGTCCCCCATCCGCTGCACGCGCCGTCGCGGACGACCGTGGCTCCGGCGAACTCCGATTGCTTGCGCGCAGCATCGACGGCGAGGTTCCCCGCGGTCTCGCTGATGCAGAGGCACTTGAGCGCGCGATAGTCCGTGTCGGGCGGACAGAGCCGCTCCGTGAGCGCGAAGCACTCGCACGTCTTCGAATCGATCGGAGGCGCCGCCGAACGGGGCTCGTGGGCGACGGTCGGCGTGGTCGCCGTCGCCGACACCGAGGGCAGGACCGTCGGCATCACGGCGGACGGCGAGGCGCTGGGCCCAGGGGGGACGACGGACTCCGCGACGGGCGCGCTTGCCACCTTCGGAGCCGCTGCGATCTCCGTCGGGCTTGCACCTCGCCGCGCGCACATCCCGATGCCGACGCCCGCGCCGGCGACTGCGAACGCGAACGCGCCGTAGAGCACCGTGCGCGAGCGCGGCGAGGCCGGCAGCTTCGCGCGGATGGCCGCGCCGCTCGAGCGCCGCGCCGGCTCGGACCCGAACGCGCGCAAGAGCTCGGTCATCGATGCGAAGCGCCGCTCGGGCGCGGGAGCGATCGCGAGCGCGACCGCGGCGGCCTCGTCGAAGCCGACGCCCGGCTCGAGCTCGTTCACGAGCGGCAGCGGCTCCCGCAGCGCTGCCCGGCGCGGGTGCTTCCCGGACAGAAGCTCGTACGCCATCACGCCCCACGCGTACTGATCCCAACTCGGGCTCGGCTCGCCGCCCGCGAGCTGCTCCGGCGCCATGTAGGACACGGTCCCCACCACCCGCCCGACGGCGGTCTCCGGGGTGACCGTCTTCACCGTCTCCACGCTCGTGTCGAACGCGATCCGCTTGGCGAGCCCGAAGTCGATCACGCGCGCCACGCGATCGGTCCCGACGATCACGTTGTCCGGCTTCACGTCGCGATGAACGATGCCAGCGCGGTGCGCTGCCTCGAGTCCGCGCGCCACCTCGATCAACCAACGGCGACGCTCCGCGAGGTCGACCGTTCCGTCGCCCACGTAGTTGCGTAGCGGTTGGCCCTCGACGAGCTCCATCGCGACGTAGACCTCGTCGCCCAGACTGCCGGCGTCGTACACGCGCGCGACGTTGGGGTGACGGAGCGCGGCGGCGGCCCGCGCTTCCCCGAGCAGCCGGACCGAGGGATCGACGCCGCTGACGTCGACGCGGTTCTTCCGAACGAGCTTGAGCGCGACCGACCGCCCGAGCTGCGTGTCGTGGGCGCGGTACACGGCGCCCATCCCACCGACACCCAGCAGTGCATCGATCCGATAGCGACCGAACGACTGCCCGGGGGTCAGCGGGTGGAGGTCACTCACGGCGCGGCGTCGACCTCGAGCGAGACGAAGACGGCACCCGGTGGGTACTCGGCGTGCTGAGGCGCTCCGAACTGGAGCGGCATGTAGGCTTCGCGGAAGCACGCCACGAGCGCGTCCGGCTCGTGCGCCGAGACGTCGCGCACCTTCCCGATCTCGTCGCCCACCGTCCAAAGCTCGAGCTTCACGCCCATGAGCGCGGGGAACGAGCGCGGCGGGTGGGCGTCGAGGCACGCTTTGATCAACGGTTGAACGCCCGCGACGACGCGCTCGATCGCCTTCTGATCGTACTGGAGCCCCGTCGTTCCGCGCTGATGCACCGTGAGCTTCGGCTTCGGCGGCGCGGGCGGCGCGTGGACCGCGACGGACGTCGTCGCGGGAGGCGTCACGCTCGGGACGGCGCTCGGGACCACGCTCGAACTGACGCTCGCGGACGGAGGCGCGCTCGCCGACGTGGGCGGTGAGACCCAAGCCGTGATCGTGGTCCCGCTCGCGGAGACGCTCGCCGAGGGCGTCGCCATGGGTCCGCCGTCGCGGCGGCCCCCGAGCGAGACTCCGACCGCGATCCCGCCGCCGAGCAACGCCACCATGAGCAACACGAAGAGCACCGGACGACCCCACTTGGGGAACGTCGACTGCGTCTTCATCGCGGGGTGCATCGCGATCGGCAGCGTGTCGTGCTCGCCGACGTTCTTGGCCTGCGGTCCGCTGCGCGAGGCCGAGCCCGAGCGCGGCATCGACGACGGTGGCGGGAGCGACATGATGCGACCAGCCGTCGTCGACGTGCCGGAGACCGTGCCACCCAGCGCGAGCACCACGTCGTCCATCGACGGGAACCGCGCGTCGGGGGTCGGGGCCATCGCTTGCGCGGCCACCTCGGCCAAGACGGTGGGGACGTCGCTCGCGATCTCGTTCGCCGGCTTCACGCGCCCGCTCGCTTCGATCAGCCCGGAGATGCGGGGGTGCTTCCCGGTGAGGAGCTCGTACGCCGTCACCCCGAACGCGTACTGATCCCACGCGGGCGACGGCGGTGCGCCGGCGAGCTGCTCGGGCGCCATGTACGCCGGCGTCCCGATGATGCGCCCTTCCCCGGTGAGGTGCGTGGTCGGCACCTTCACCTCGTCCGAGTGCTGCGTCGGACCGATGACGTCGATCCCGTAGGCCTTCGCGATCCCGAAGTCGAGGACGTGCGCCTGATCGTCCTCGCCGATCATCACGTTCTCCGGCTTCACGTCCCGATGGACCAGGCCCGCGCGGTGCGCTGCGCCGAGCGCACCCGCGATCTGCACCAACCACGCCTGCTTGCGCTCGGCGGTCACGCTCGTGTCGCCGATGTGCTCGCGCAAGTTCTTGCCGACGATCAGATCCATGCTGACGAAGGCGAGGCCCGACTCTTCGCCGACGTCGAACACGGAGACGACGTTGGGGTGCTTCAGCGTCGCGACCGCACGCGCCTCCGCCACGAGCCGGTCGGCGCGGCCCGTCGTGTCACGCGCCACCACCTTGAGCGCGACCCAACGGCGCAGGGTCGTGTCCCACGCGCGAAAGACCTCGCCCATGCCACCGGCGCCGAGCGGAGACTCGATCTTGTAGCGTCCGAGGGTTTGCCCGGGCTCGACCATCGACCCGTCGATGGTAGCGCGCCTCAGCCGTCCGGCGCGGGGAGATCCCAATCGCGGAACGCCCGCACCAGCTCGGTGCGACTCGAAGTCCCGAGCTTCTTGGCCGCGCGGCCGAGGAGAACGCTGACGCTCCCGACCGTGATGCCCATGTCGTACGCGATGAGCTTGTTCGAGTGCCCCATCGCCGCGAACGCGACGGCTTGATGCTCCCGCGCGCTGAGGCGCGGCCGCGAAGCCTCCGCCACGGTGTTCGTCTGCGCGACGAGGAAACGCTTCCCGTCGTGGTCGATCCAGTCCACGAGCGACCACTGACCGGCGACCATCGCGCGCCAATGCTCTGCCGCCGCCTCCGGATCGAGCCGCCGGAGCGCACCGCGCGCGGTGTCCATGGCGCGCGCCGCCCGACCGAGCTCGGCGCGCGCCGCGACCGCGTCGGCGTCACCGTGCTGGAGCTCTCCGGTCGGCGAGAGCACCGCTGCTGCGACTTGTGGCGAAGGCGTCACGCCGCGCTTGCGGAGCCGAAGCGCGGCCCCGACGTGCGCCGCGATGCGCAACAGCGGAGCACGGTTCCGGATCCGATGATCGACGCCGACGACCGCGGACACGATCACACCGGAAGACGGGGTCGCGTTCGCGCGGAGCCCGATCGAGTCCTGCCCCGGGATGCCGGCTCGCCGAAAGCTCTCGCGCACGAGCTCGGGCCCGATCGCGCGCGACAGGACCGTGAGCGGATCGCACTCGAGGTAGGCCCGCCGGTAGTCCTCGACGCGCGCGCTCCCGTGGAAGCGATCGAACACCTCGCGCGAGTGGTTGCTCGTGAACTCCAACGCGCGCGCGCCTTCGGACTCGTCGAAGTCGAAGAAGTACGCCGTCGCCGGGCTCATTGCATCGAAGCCGCACGCGATCTTCTCCGCCAGGGCCGGGAGCCACTCGCTGTCGCTCAGGTGGTGGGCGTAGGCGAGCTCGATCCCGCCGATCAGGTCCAACGCCGCACCCATCCCCCAACTATCGATCGAGTCCGGCCGAAGGGCGAGCCCCATCGCGCCCCCCCGAACGGACGAGTCACCGAAGTGACCATGGCGCGGCGTTGACCTGGGCGGCAACCCGCGTTGAACTGGGGACGTGAAGCGCATCACCCCCACCCCGCCTCCGGGGCTCGTCGCGTACGAGCTCGAGCCCGGGCGCGTGCTCTTCGTGCAGCCGCTCGCCCCCGCCGTCGACGACGAGCGCCTGAGCCCGGCCGAGCAGCAAGTCGCCACGCTCGTCCTGCGGGGATGGACGAACGCGCAGATCGCCGCGCACCGCGGCACGTCCGCGCGCACGGCGGCGAACCAGGTCGCGAACGTCTTTCGGAAGCTCGGCGTCGCGTCGCGCGCCGAGCTCGCGGCTGCGTTCGCGGAGCGCTGACCTCAGCCCTTCACGCGCACGGCGAGCACCGAACACTCGACGTGACGGATGATGCTCTCGGCGGTGGAGCCGAGCGCGATCCGCGCGAGCCCCGTCCGCCCGTGCGTGCCGACGACGACGAGCTCGACGTTGCGCTGCACCGTCAGATCGTGGACGGCCGACGCGGGCGTCCCGTTGACCACGATCGCCTCGGCTTCGATCTTCGCCTCGGCCAAGGCCGCCTCGAGCGCGCTCTTGGATGCGCCGAGCACGGCCGGCACGTCGATCGCCTGCGGAGCACCGCCGAAGAACATGCCGAGCTCGCCGAGGAACATGGTGCCGCTGAAGTCGATCGCATGTGCCACCACGAGCTTCGCCTTGCGCACGCGCGCCTGATCGGCGGCGACCTTCACCGCCGCGAACGAAGGCGCCGAGAGATCGGTCGCGGCGACGACGACGCCGCGCTTGCCCTGGTCGGGCCGCACGACGACCACCGGACAGTCGGCGTAGCGCATGATCTTCTCCGCGACGGAGCCCATGAGCACGCGCCGCAGCCCGGTCTTGCCGATGCTGCCGACGAAGAGGATCGACGGCTTCCACTCCTCCGCCCGCCGGATGACCTCGGAGTAGTCGAGGCCGACCTCGACGAAGCGCTCGATGTCCTTCGGCTCGCGACCGAGGGTCTTCTGGATCCTCTCGTCGAGGAGCGCGTGCACCTTCGCGACGAGCCCCGCCACGTCGAGCTCCGAACCGAGGTTCCGCTGCGGAAAGAGCGGGTTCAGCGCCTGCACGTCCGGGACGACGTGGACCACGCCGAGCTTGGCGCCGCTGGCGCGCGCGGTCGCATCCGCTTCGCGGAGGGCTTCGTCGGACGCGGCGCTGAAATCGGTGGCGACGAGAATCTTGGCGGTCGACATGGGCGGCACCGTAGCAGAGATCGCGTATCCTCGACCCATGCACCTGCGCTTCTTCTTGGCCTCTTGTCTCGCTGTCGCCGCGTGCGGCGGAAAGATCGAAGACACCGGCGACGGCGGCGACGCCTCGACGACGGACGGCCCGAGCACGAAGGACGTCACCATCCTCCCCGACGTCAGCCCGGTGGACGTGATCGTTCCCCCGCCTCCGAAGGACTCGGGTCCGACGTGCACGTCGAAGACGGGGCAAGGCTACGTGGGCTCCGACGGACAATGCGGCGAGATCGACCAGTGGACGTGCAGCGACAAGAACGCCTACGAGATCTCGTGCAAGTGCCCGCCGGACTCGTCCGGCCAGACGTGCGCATGTCGGAAGAACGGGCTCACCACGAAGACGTTCGGCGGCCCGGTCTGCCCGGGGTGCACTGGCGTCGCGAAGCTCGCGAGCCAGTGCGGGTTCCCCGAGTGAAGGTGCGGTGACGCGTCACGCCTTCGCGACGACCTGAATCTCGATCTCGATGTCGACCTTCTCGCTGACGAGGACGCCACCCGCCTCGAGCGCGGCGTTCCACTTCAGGCCCCAGTCGGTGCGGTTGATCGAGGTCTTACCGGTGAAGCCGAAGCGCTCGTTGCCCCAGGGGTCCTTGCCGCCGCCGGTCTGCTCGACCTCGACGGTGACCTCTTTGGTGACGTCGCGGATCGTCAGGTCGCCGACGAGCTTGTAGTTGCCCTTCGTGCCCTCGACGCGCTTGCTCTTGAAGGTCATCTTCGGGAACTTCTCGGTCTCGAAGAAGTCGCCGGACTTGAGGTGGCCGTCGCGCTTCTCCTCGCGCGTGTCGATGCTCGCGGTGTCGATCTCGACGGTGACGCTCGACTTCGTCGGGTCGGCGGCGTTCCACGCGAGGTCCGCGGTCCACGTCTTGAACTGCCCGCGCACCTTGGCGAACATCATGTGGCGGACGGAGAAGCCGATTTCCGAGTGCGAAGTGTCGATGGCGTACGTGGTCATTTGCGTTTCCTCCTGCTGACGACGCTCAACCTACGGCGCCGGGGGCATTCGCGGAATCGATGAAAAATCGATGATCGTCATCTGCTTTGGAGATGGTTCAAGCACCCGCCTTCGGGGCTCGGCCGAGATCCCGACTGCAGAGGAGCGCGAGCTCGGCCTCGATCCAGCGATGCGCGGGCCCGAACGTCGTCTCCGCGCGATGGACGAGGTAGAGCGGGAGCACGTTCTCGTTCGGGGCCGCGACCTCCGGGCGGATGACGACGAGCCGCCCCGCCCGCACGTCTCCCTTCACCAGGTGCTCGGGCAGGTTCCCCCACCCGAGGTTCGAGCGCATCATCGCGTGCTTCGTGTGGAGATCGGCGACGCGCCAGGTCCGCGGCGAGAGCACGCCCTGATCGGAGACACCCGAGTCGCTCCGCTCGGAGAGAACGATCTGCACGGCCTCCGCCAAGCGCGCCTGCGGGATCTTCCCCTTGATCGCGGCGAGCGGGTGCTTCGGCCCGACGAGCGGGATCATGCGGATGCTGGCGAGCGGCGTGCGCTCGAGCCCGGGCGCGATCCCGGCTTGGCTGACCACGCCGAGCGTGGCGGCGCCGGCGAGCACGCGCGCGGACACGACCGACATGACCTGCGTGTCGACGCGGAGATCGACGGTGGGGAACGCCTTCGCGAAGCGCACGCAGAGGTCCGTGAGCGTGGGGAGTGGGAAGAGCGCGTCCACGCAGAGCGAGACCTGGGCCTCGAGCCCGCTGACCATGCCGGCGGTCAGGCGCTTCAAGGCGTCCACCTCGAGCAGGATGCGGCGCGCGGCGGCGAGGACCGCGGTTCCCTCTTCGGTGAGCGAGGGGACCTTCGTGGTGCGATCGAAGATGGGGACCCCGAGCTGGTCCTCCAGGTTCGCCATCGCGGTGCTGACCGCGGATTGGACGCGCCGGAGCTTGCGCGCCGCGGCGGAGAAGCTGCCCTCGACGGCGACGGCGTCGAGGGCGCGGAGCTGGTCCAGGGTCACGGGATCGTACACGCGCGAACCATCTCATTCGCAGATGATGGACGTCAATCGATTGCCACTTCCCGAGATGGTCTCCCGGACGCATCCTTGAGCTCGAGGTAGATGCCATGATGATCCTTCGCCCCGCCGCCGAGCGCGGCCACGCCGACCACGGTTGGCTCGACAGCCACCACACCTTCTCGTTCGCCGACTACTACGATCCGGAGTGGGTCGGCTTCCGCAACCTGCGCGTCATCAACGACGACCGCGTCGCGCCCGGACAGGGCTTCGGAACGCACCCGCACCGCGACATGGAGATCGTGTCGTACGTGCTCGAGGGCGCCCTGGAGCACAAGGACTCGATGGGCACCGGCTCCGTGATCAAACCGGGCGACGTGCAGCGCATGAGCGCCGGCACGGGCGTTCGCCACAGCGAGTTCAACGGCTCGAAGACCGACGCGGTGCACTTCCTCCAGATCTGGATCCTGCCGAAGAAGGCCGGCATCGCGCCGGGCTACGAGCAGAAGTCGTTCGCGGAGTCCGAGAAGCGGGGAAAGCTCCGCTTGGTCGCCTCCAACGACGGGCGTGACGGGAGCGTGACGATCCACGCGGACGCGGCGCTCTGGGCGGGTCTGTTCGACGGGGACGAGCGAGCGGAGCTCGCACTGGCCAGCGGGCGAACCGCCTGGGTCCACGTCGCGCGTGGCACGGCGACGGTCAACGGCAAAGTCCTCGGTGAGGGCGACGGCGCCGCGATCGCGGAGGAGAAGACCGTCGTGATCGAGAAGGGCACCGGGGCGGAGGTGCTGGTGTTCGATCTGCCGTGAAGTGACGACAGCCCGGACTAAGTGACTAGAGTCATGTCTCCGTGACATTAGAGTCCGAGATGGCTAGTTTTGCTCTCATGACTCGATGGTTGGGCGGTTTGGTCATTGCGGGTTCGCTTGCGGTTTCGCCGTTCGCATTCGCAGCCGAGCCCGATACGATCGTCACGCTCAAGAATGGGGACATGGCGCGCGGCGTGCTCATCGAGCGCACGACCGGCGATCACGTGACGCTCCAATTACCCAGCGGCGAGTCACGCACCTATCCGTGGGCGGATATCGACGCCGTGAAGCCGATCCCGCCGCAGGTCGCGACAGCGCCGCCGGTTGCAGCGGCGCCACCGCCGCCCGCGGGAGCCGTCGTGCACCTCGTCAGCGATGACTCGGCGGCGCGCGTCGCAAAGCTCGCCGGACGTGGGGAAGGCAGCTTCGCGACCGGCACGGGTTATGGGTCGATCACCCTCGAAGTCGTCGACATGGTGTGTCGTGCACCCTGCAACCGGATCGTGCCTGCGGGTTCGTACCGCATCATCGGCGATGGGCTGATCGACAGCGACGAATTCGATGTACCGAGCGCCGGCGAAGTGACGGTCCACGCGACGATGCGTGGTCGCGGCCGGAAGTCCGGCGGGCGCGCGGGCCTCTTCATCGGAGTTCCATTCATCGTGCTCGGAGGCGGGCTCCTGGCCGTGGGTGTCGTCACGGCCGACACGATCCCCCACACGTCCAGCTATCTTCTCCTCGGCGCGGGCGGTGGTTTGCTCGGCCTCGGTTTGATCGGCACCGCGCTCGGCATCTATTTCCTTGCGACGGCACACAGCGACGTCACGGTGACCCCGGGAAACTCGCCCGCCGCCGTGTTGGCGCGCGGCGGGGCCTTCGTCTTCTGACGGCGACGGTTCTTCAAATCACTCGCGCCACCAAGAGGCCGTCCCAGCCTTTGCTCCCGACGGTCTGCACCGCGGTCGCCTTCACGCGGCCGCGGCGCTCTTCGTTCGCGACGAGCTCGAACAAGCGACGAACGCCCTGCACGTTCGGGTCGGACGCGATCGCGGCGGCTTCGATGACGGCGCCCTTGCGCACGACGTTGTCGACCACGATGATTCCGCCCGAGCGCGTGCGCTCGAGCGCGGCGGCGAAGTAGTCCGCGTTCGACGGCTTGTCGGCGTCGATGAAGACGAAGTCGAGCGGGCCCGGGACTGCCGGGAAGAGCTCGATCGCGCGACCGACGCGCACCTCGGCGCGCTCGGCCAGGCCGGCGTGGGCGAGGTTCTCGCGCGCGACCGCCGCGTGCTTCGGGTCGAGCTCCAACGTCACGAGCTTGCCCCCCGGCGCGAGCGCGCGGGCGAGCCAGATCGCGCTGTAGCCGCCGAGGGTCCCGACCTCGAGGATGCTCTTCGCCGCGACGCTCTCGGCGAGGAGCGCGAGGAGCTTGCCTTGGTTCGGCGCGACCTGGATCGCGGGGAGCCCCGCCGTGGTGCTCGTGGTCAGCGCATGCGCTAGCGCATCATCGGTACCAAGAAGGGACGACTCGATCCACGCATCGACCGCGGTCCACCGGGGTTCTTCGCTCATCGCTGGAACACCTTGGGGTACTGGTGCGCCCACGGCAAGGCCTGTTCGAGCTGACGCGCGAGCGCGAGCAGCGTTCGGTCCTCGCCGTGCCGCGCGACGAGGTGCGCGCCCATCGGCAACCCCTGCTGCGAGAGCCCCGTCGGGACGGTCGCGGCGGGCTGCCCGCTCACGTTGAAGATCGCGGTGAAGTAGCCGAGCGGGGCGACGGCATCGAACGTCTCGCGCGGGGTCGCGCGGCGAAGGCTTCCGACCTCGGGCGCGAGGAGCGGGGTCGTCGGCGAGAGCCAGACGTCGGCGTCGCCGAACCAGCGCGCCGTGCGGCCGCCGAAGTAGCGGTAGGCGTGGTCGACGTCGGCGTCGGTGGTGGAGCGACCCGCGTCCCGCAGCCACTTCGTCATCGGCTGGAGCTTGTGGGGCAGGAGCACCGGCGCGCGCGCCGCGAGCGAGCGCCACAGCGGGAGGAAGTCGTCGACGGTGCCGTCGTACCAAGGCGCCTCTTCCACGTCGTGCCCGAGCGCGGCGAGCGTCTTCGCGACGCGCTCCACCGCCGCGGCGATCTCGGGGTGACTCGGCATGAGCGGCGTGTGCTTCGCGAACTTGATCCGCAGCTTGCGCGGCGGCCGCTCGAGGCCATGGAGCCACGAAGGACCAGAGCGCTCGCGCAGCACGTCGAGCATGGCCGCTGCGTCGGCGACGGACTTGGCGAGCGGGCCGCACACGGCGAGCTCGAGCCGATCGATCGCCGCGTGCGGGTTCACGAGCACGCCGCGCGAGGCCTTGAAGCCGAACAGGAGATTCAGTGCGGCGGGGATCCGAATCGAGCCCGCGCCGTCGGAGCCTTCGGCGAGCGGGAGAAGCCCGCCCGCGACCGCCGCCCCCGCGCCGCCGCTCGAGCCACCCGCAGTGCGCGTTCGATCCCATGGGTTGCGCGTCGCTTCGTGGATGTCGGGCTCGGTGATCGGCGACATGCCGAGCTCGCTCGTCGCGGTCTTGCCGACGAAGACGAGACCGGCTTCGCGGAGCCGCGCGGCGAGCGGATCGTCGTACGGCGTGACGAGCCAGCGGAACGCGCGCGAGCCGAGCTTCGTGAACGTGCCGCGAACGGGGTGCAGATCCTTGATCCCGATCGGCACGCCCCAGAGCGCCGAGCCCACCTCGCGCCGAGTGCGCGGGTGCACGGCGTCGACCCGACGCGCCATGCGGAGCGCGAGCGGACGGGTGATGGTGACGAAGGCGTGGAGCTCGCGATCGGCCTCGGCGCGCTCGAGGAAGGCGCGCGTGACCTCTTCGCACGAGACCTCGCGCCGACGAATCAGCCGACTCAGCTCGACGGCGGAGAGCGCCTCCGGCTCGAAGCGGCGAGGGGCGGCGCTGGCGTGCGACGAGGGGGCCATTTGCGGGGAGAGATCCACGGTCGGGAATCCTACTTCCGCGGAGCCGATGTGGGGAAGCGTGGCGGGGTCTCTCCCTCGTGAGGGTGCGCCAACCGCGCTAATCTCTTGGAGTGAGGGTATCCCGCAGCGGCACCATGCCGGCGCGCCGACTCAGCGGTTGGCTGCGCCCGGAGTCATCGAAGTTCCTCGGCCGTTCCGCCGAGCTCGCGCGGATCGACGCGGGGCTCGCGGCGCGCAAGGTCGTCGCGCTCGTCGGTCCTTCGGGGATCGGCAAGACGCGTCTCGCGTTGCGCTACGGCATCACGCGCACGGAGAAGTTCGCCGGCGTCTGGTTCTGCGACGCGAGCGAA
Organism: Polyangiaceae bacterium; assembly: GCA_044224495.1. GTDB lineage: Bacteria > Myxococcota_A > Polyangia > Polyangiales > Polyangiaceae > JBGAKG01. Next base: position 35,259 of record JBGAKG010000038.1, read on the forward strand.
GCACGCGACGTCGAAGAGCTCGCGCTCGTCGTTCGCCGTCGCATCGCGCCGGGGAGCTCGCCCGCGCTCGCCGGTGCCGCGTCCCAGACGGCGCTGAGCCGCGCGCTCGCCGCGCGCGCGGGAGCGCTCGTCATCGTCGACAATCTCGAGCATCTCCTGCCCGCCGCGGGCGAGACGCTCCGCGCGTGGATTCAGGCTGCGCCCGAGGTGCGCTTCGTCCTCACGAGCCAAGTGCCCCTCGGCATCGGCGAGGAGCTCGTCTCGGTCGGTGCGCTCGAGCTGCCGCGCGCCGGTGCGATCGCGAGCGACGCGGTGGATCTGTTCGTCGAGCGCGTGCGCACGCACCGCGGCACGTTCGAGCCGGCGGAGCACGAGCTCTCGCGGATCGCGGACGTCGTGCAGAGCCTCGAGGGCATCCCGCTCGCGATCGAGCTCGCGGCGGCACGCTTCGACGACGACTACGTGATCGACCCGCTTCGCGCGTTGGTCGGCAGCGGCGACCCGGCGAGCACGAAAGCGCCCGATGGCGCGTCCGCCCTGCGCGCGATCGATCGTGCCTTCGCAGCGCTCTCGCCGACGGAGCAGTCCGTGCTCGTGCAAGCTTCGATCTTCCGCGGCAGCTTCGGCGTAGGCGCGATCGGCGCCGTGATCGAAGCGGGCCGCGCGCGCTCGCTCGACGTGGTGGCCACGCTCGCGCGGAAGAGCTTGCTCGAGGTCGAGCGCCACGAGCCGCTCCGCTTCCACATGTGCGAGAGCATCCGCTCGTATGCGGCCGGGCACCTCGGGTCCGAGCGGGACGCCGTCGCCGAGCGCCACGTGCATTGGTTCGCCGAGCGCGCCGATGCGATCGCGGGCGCCGAGCCGCCGATCGACGGCGACGCGGAGCGCGCCGATCTCGAGGCTGCGATGGAGCGCGCCGTGCGGACGCGCGCGCCGAACACGGTGCTGCGGATCGCGCTCGCGCTCGATGCGCTCGCGGGCGGCACGGGGCTCGGGCGAGCGGCGCTCGGGCACCTGGACGCGGCGCTGGGCGGCGGCGGCGCGCGCGATCTCGCGCTCGTCGGGCGGGCGCTCGGCGCACGGTCGGCGTCGGTCTACGCGCAAGGGCACCTCGACGAGGCGCTGCGCGACGCCGAGATGGCGCTGCGCCTCGCGACCGAGCTCTCGGATCGCGGCCAGATGGCGGCGATGAGCAAGCGCGCGGGCGAGGTCGCCTTCCAGCTCGGCGAGCTCGATCGCGCGAGCACCCACCTCGATCGCGCGTTGACCCTGGCCGAGGAGCGGAAGGACGACCGCCTCCTGTCGGCCATCCGTTACTTGCTCGGGTCGCTGCACCAGTCGCGCGGCGATCGCCAGCGCGCGCGGCTCGAGTTCGGGACGTCGCTCGCGCTCGCGCAGCGCGCGCGGGACGGCGCAGGCGAAGCGCGGGCCGAGATGGGCCTCGCGTGGGAGCACGTCGAGCGCGGCGATCACCTCGGGGCGCGCGAGCGTTACGACCGCGCGATCGACCTCGCGCTGCCGCTCGGGTTGGATCGCACGGTGCGGATCGCGACGGGGTACCTCGGGATGATGCTGTTCGACGCCGGCGCGTTGGCCGAGGCCGAAGAGCACCTCCGCCGCGCGGCGTTCGCGTGCAAGCGCGTCGGTGATCTGCGCGTCGAGGGCATCTTCGAGGGCGTACGCGGGGCGGTGCTCGCGAGCCTGGGTCGATTGCCGGAGGCGCAGCGCAGCTTCGACGTCGCCGAGCAGCTGCTCGCCGGCAACGCCTTCTACCGCGACGTGGTCGCGATCTACCGGGGGCACCTCGAGCTCGCGGAGGCGCGGCGCGCGGCGAAGCACGGCGATGCGGCGAAGGCGGAGCGACTCGTCGCATCGGCGCGAGCGCGGATCGACGGCGCGCGTGCGCCGGGGAGCGGCGGAGAAGCGTTCGTGGCGCGGTCGGACGACGCGCGGTTGGCGGTGAGGATCCTGGAACGAGCGATGGGGTGAACGGGCTCGGTGATCGACGTTCAGAGCGAACGTACGGATCCTCACCGCCTTGACGGCGCCGGGAGCGATGTTTACGGGCGATATTGGCCGTGTCGCTGAGACCGGAAAGGAGGAACCATGTCGCGATATCTCGACCCCGCTCTGCTCGCTGAAGTCCTTGCCTGTGACGATGACCCGGGCCTCTTCGACCCGTCGCCCGAGTGGTTCGTCCCGGGGCTCAAGCCGTCGTCCCACGAAGACGAGGCCGGCGACGATACGCTCGGACTTCGCTCGTTGATCGAGAGACCGGAAGCTCTCGCAAAGGCATGGCGCTGGGCCGGACGAGCTCGAGCTGCCCGCCGCGCCAATCGCCCGGAGCTCCGCGATCCTGGTCTCCGCGACGCGCCCCCTCGCCAGCAAGCTCGTTCACCGGCGCCCTGATTCCGCTCGACCTACCGAGCTCCCAGCTTCCCCACCACGTCCCGCGTGAGCACCCCCGCCGCTTTTGCGACGGCATTCGCGACGTCTTCGTCGCTCGCCGGCTTCGGGATCCGCAGCGTCACCGAGCTCGCCGCCACGAGCGAACCCCGCTCGCTCACGCCGAGGTGCAGCGCGACCCTCACCGCGCCCGGTTCGTCGGCCGGTGCATCCAGCGCGAACGCGAGCGACAGCGGCCGCGCACACGCGTGCTGCCCTTCGAGCGCAGCGTGCGCTCCGCTCCGCGCATGCGCCTCCAAGCCCGCGCCCCCCGCGCTGCCGTGGTTGGAGAGCTCGACCGGGATCGCGCACGCATCGGTCTTCGCCGCCGAAGGCGCGGCTGGCGGTGGCGAGCCACCGCACGCCAGACACGCGGCTCCGAGTACCCAAGGCCACGACCACGAGCCGACGCGCATCCCTCGAGATGCTACCCTCGGCGCTCTCCGATGGCGACCGTTCTCGTCCCCCTCCCCGACACCGACTTCGACACCACCGAGGTCGCCGTCCCCTGGCGTCTCCTCCGTGACGCCGGGCACGAGGTCACGTTCACGACCGAGAAGGGCGGCGCGAAGCCCGCGTGCGATCCCCTCCTCCTCAGCGGCGTGATCTTCGGGCAGCTCGGCGCAGCCGACGAGCCCAAGCGGTTCTACGAGGAGCTCCAGAGCGACGCGTCCTACGCCGCGCCGAAGTCGTGGGAAGCGCTCGACGTCTCCCAGTTCGACGCGCTCCTCTTGCCGGGTGGGCACGCGCCGGGGATGCGGCAGTACCTGGGGAGCGAGGCACTCCAACGTCAGATCGTTGCCTTCTGCAAATTGAATCGACCCGTGGCCGCGATCTGCCACGGCGTGCTCCCGCTCGCGCGCTCGATCGACCCGGCCACCCAGAAGAGCGTGCTCCACGGCCGCAAGACGACGTGCCTGCCGAAGTACATGGAGCGGAGCGCGTACTTCCTCACCGCCTGGAAGCTCGGGCGCTACTACCGCACGTACGACGCCTACGTCGAAGACGAGGTCACCGCCGCGCTCGCGTCACCCGACGACTTCGTGCGTGGTCCCCGCACGCTCAGCGCGCGTGGCACGCGCGAGGACGATGGTCCCGCCTTCGTCGTCGAAGACGGGAGCTACGTGTCCGCGCGTTGGCCGGGCGATGCGTACCTGTTCGCGAAGAAGCTGATCGCGCGTTTGTGATCACGTCCGCCGCTGGCCGACGAGCTGCGCGACGATCGCGTTCGACCGCTCGAGCACCTTCGGCCGCAGCGCTGCGAAGCGCGGGGTGCTCCGGATCGGCTCCAGGAGCGGGCAGCGATCGAGCCAGAGCAGATCGAAGAGGCCCGCATCGGCCGCCTTCTCCGTCGAGTCGAGCACGCCCTCGTACTCGCGGGCGGCGGCGAGCGTCTCCGCTTGGAGCTGGCGGAAGAAGGACCGCGTCCGAGGAGTGATGTCGCCCTGCGCCCGCTCTTCGAGGAACGCGCGCGCGCCTTCCGGCAGCGATCCCGACAGCGCGACCACGCCGAGCCCGCGCACGAGCGACTGGAACGCGAACGGCGCGACGTGATCGAGCGCATCCAGCACGCGCTGCGTCTGCGCCGTGTCGCGCGTCCACGCGGCCATGCGCACGCGCGACATCCAATAGAGGTTCGAGTCGTCCGCGTCGGCCGGAGGCGTCGCGAAGACGCGCTCGACTTCGTCCCAGTCGCCCATGAGCCCCTGCACGCGCGCCTTCACGTAGCGCAGGTTCGAGAGCCGCGGCTCCAGGTGCATCGCGTGCTCGAGCCGGACGATGGCTTCGATCGGCGCATCGGTCTCGGAGCAGAGTCGCGCCGCTTGCTCGTGCGCATCGACCAGCAGCGGCGAGAGCTCGAGCGCCTTGCGCACGAGGCGTGCGCCTTCGGCGACCTCGTTCCGCTGGATCGAGACGGCCGCCAGCGCGGCGTGAGCCTCGCCGAGGTTCGGGGCGAGCTCCAGCGCGCGATTCGCGAGGTTGCGCGCGATCTCGATCCGTTGCTCGCCGAGGAGCCCGACGCCGAAGCGCCGCGCGAGAGCGAGCGAGTAGCCGCTCATGATGATCGGATCGTCGGGCGCGAGCTCGTGCGCCTCCCGCAGCAGCTCGATCGCGCGCTCGATCGCGTCGGACCACATGCGGAAGAACTCGTGGCGCCCGCGGAGGTACAGGTCGAGCGCCTTCGGGTTCTCGACCTTCGCGCGCTCGGGCGCTTGCCCGGCGGTGAGCGCTCCGGCGATCGCGCGTGCGACCTCTTCGCCGATCGTCAGGATGTCCGCGCGCTTGCCGTCGAAGCGGCGCGCCCAGAGCTGGAACCCGTCCGCGACGGAGAGCACGCGCGCGGTGACGCGGAGCGCGTCGCCGACCGTGCGAACGCTTCCATCGACGACGACCTGCACGTCCAGATCGCGCCCGATCGCGCGCGGGTCGCCTTGGCGGTGGCCCATCACCACGCCGCGCGGGCGCACGCGGAGCCCGGGCGTCATCGAGAGGGCGTCGATGAGATCGTCGGTGAGGCCGTCGGCGAGGTACTCGTCGTCGGCGGGGCCGCTGTTGCGGAACGGAAGGACGGCCACCGTCTTCTGCCCCGGCTCCGTGCGATTCTCGGTCGGCGCTTGGACGCGGATCGAGCGCGAGACGGCGTCCGCGTCGGCGGGGAGCGTCACGTTCACGAAGCGCGTGGCGACCTCGGCCGCGGACGACGGGCGATCCTCCGGCTTGCGCGCCATGCAGCGCATCACCAGCTCGGCGACGGCGGCGGGGAGCTCGGGACGATGCTTGCGCGGATCGGGCGGCGGCTGCACGAGGCGCATCGCGGCGACCGCGTAGACGGTCTCGCCCTCCCACGGGAGACGCCCGGTGAGGAGCTCGAAGAGCACCGCGCCGAGCGCGTAGATGTCGGCGCGCGCGTCGACCGCGCCGGCTTCGACCTGCTCCGGCGCCATGTAGGCCGGGGTGCCGAGGGGGATCTGCGTGCGCTGCGCGTCGCCGCCTTCGGCGCGGGCGATGCCGAAGTCCGTGAGGACGACGCGCCCGTCCTTCGCGAGGAGGACGTTGTCGGGCTTGAAGTCGCGGTGCACGACACCGACCGCGTGCGCGGCGCCGAGGCCTTCGCAGATCGGGCCGACGAGATCGGCGACGCGGGACAAGCTCAGCTTTCCTTCGCGCGCGAGCACGGTCGAGAGGGCTTCGCCGTCGACGAGCTCCATCGTCAGGAAGCGCTCGCCCTCGTGCTCGCCGAGATCGAACGTGCGCGCGACGTTCTTGTGCGTGACCTTGCGCGCGAGCTTCACCTCGCGCCGGAAGCGCTCGAGGAGCTGCGGCGTCGCGAGCTCGCGCTTCAGCATCTTGAGCGCGACGAGCTCGTCGAGCTCGATGTCGCGAACCTTGTAGACTGCACCCATCCCGCCGACGCCGAGGAGGCCGAGCACCTCGTAGCGACTCGCGATCTTCGCCTTCGCCTCGAAGCTGGGCGTCGCGTCGCTGACCGCGGCGAGGGTGCTCTTCTCGGAGCTCATGTCAGCTGAACGGGTCCTTCCCGCCCTTCTCGACACATTTCACGCGCAACGTCTCGGCTTCGTTCGTGCGCCCGAGCTGACGCATCAGCCTCGCGGCGGCGCACTCCTGCGGCTCGCCACCCACGGGCGGCGGCGTGGTCGGCATGCCGGTAGGCGGAGGGAGCGTGGTCGCGACCGTCGGCGGGACGGTGGGCATGCCGGTCGGGAGCGGAGGCATGCCGGTCCCGGCCGTTGCCCCCGTCGGCGGGACGCCAATCGCGGTCGCCGCCGAAGCCGCGGCCGCGCCCGAGTCCCCCTGCGGCCGCACCGCGGGTCCGTTGGGTGCGATCGGAGTCGCGCCGCGCCCCGACGACAACGTCGCGAGCGGCTCCACCGTGTCGTCCGGTCCCGAAGGCCGCGGTGCCGCGGTCGCGGCCGCGGACGTGATCGCGCTCGTGGTGGGGGTGGCCCCCGCGTCGGGGAGGATCATGTCGACGTCGCGTTTGCACGACAAGGGCATCGTGACGGCGCAGAGGGCTACGAGCAAGGCGACCCGCTTCACGGCGCGAACGGGTCCTTTCCACCCTTCTCGACGCACTTGATGCGGAGGGTCTCCGCTTCGTTCGTGCGCCCCAGCTTTCGCATGAGCTTCGCGGCGTCGCACTCGGGCGGGCCCGAGGGCGGCGGCGGCGTGGTCGTGGTGGCGGTCGCCGTCGTCGTGTGAGTCGCGGTCGCCGTCGCGGTGGTCGTCGCCGTGGTGGTGGCGGTCGCCGTCGTGCTCGGGTTCGGCTTGGTCGAGCCCGTCGCGGTGGCGCTCGGGTTCGGCTTGGTGCTCGTGCCCGTCACCGTCGGGCGGGTGCCGGGCGGTGCGGTCGTCGTACCTTTCAGGGACGCGAGCGGCTCGCTCGTCGAGCTCTCGGTCGGGTTGGCCGTCGGGGTCGTGAGCGTCACCGTCGGAGAACCGGTGCCGGTGGACGTCCCGGTGTTGGCGGTCGTGCCGCCGCCGCCCGACTTGTGCGTCACGAGGTAGCCGACGACACCACCCACGGCAACGAGGAGGCCGAGCACGATCAGGACGACGAGGATCCCGTTGCCCCCACCACCGCGACGGCCCTCCGTCGTGGGCGCCGGCGGTACCTGCGCCATCGGCCCGGGCGTGTACGCCTGTCCACCGCCGGTCGGCTGCGGTTGTGGCGTTCCCTGCGCCGGAGTTCCCCAATTGGGATTGCCCTGCGCGGGGGTCGCGTAAGGCGCGGCGCCGTACGCGGCGCCCGGCACCGGCGTGCCGACCTCCGTCTTGGCGCGCGGAGCGGCCATCTCGTACGTCGCACCACCGCCGCCGCCGGCGAATGCCTGGAAGAAGTCGTGCACGGTCGCGAAGCGGGCGTTGGGATCCTTCTCCATCGCGCGCGAGATCGCGTGCTTCATCGCCGGCGGAATGCGCCCACCGACGGGCAACGTGTCGAGCGGGCGCGGCTGCGCCGTCATGTGCGCGGTGGCCCACTCCCACGCGGTGTTGCCGCTGAAGGGGAGCGCCCCGGTGAGCATCTCGTACGCCATCACGCCGAGCGAGTAGATGTCGCTCCGCTTGTCGATCGGCTTCCCCGTGAACTGCTCCGGGGACATGTAGGGCGGCGTGCCGAGCACCATGCCCTGCTGGGTGAGCTTCTGCTCTTCCTTGTCCTCTTCCGATTGGCGCTTCGCGATCCCGAAGTCGAGGACCTCGACCCAGTCCTTCTGGCCGGCCTTGTCGCAGAGGACGACGTTGTCGGGCTTGAGGTCGCGGTGGACGATGCCTTGCTGGTGCGCCTCTTCGAGCGAGCCGCACACCTGCTCCATGATCTTCTGGACGCGGGCGGGCTCCATCGGCCCGTCCTTCTCGAGCACGTCGGCCACGCTGCGGCCCTCGACGAACTCCATGACGATGTAGAGCGTCCCATCGTCCATCTTGCCGAAGTCGAACACCTGGATCGTGTTCGGGTGCTGCAGGCCGGCGACGGTGCCGACCTCGCGCTCGAAGCGCGCGAGGATCTTCGGGTCGTGGGACAGATGCGGGTGGAGGGTCTTGATCGCGACCTTGCGGAGGGTCGCACCGAGCTTCTGCTCACCGAGATAGACGGCGCCCATGCCGCCCTCGCCGAGCAGGCGGACGATGCGGTACTTCCCGGCGATCTCGCGCCCCAAGAGGGGGTTCGGCACTTCTTGCGTCATGCGGGCGAGGGGGGAGCATAGCCCGCAGAGCGCGGAAACCCTAGGGTTTCGCGATTGCGCGCATCCGCCGCTCGACCGCGTCGTCGAGCCCCGGTTGGCTGTCGGGGAGCGAGAAATCCCAGCCGTTGCTCCAACCCTTGGCCGGGTTGCACGACACCTTGGTCTGGAGCGGCTTGAAGGAGTAGCTGCCGTAGTCGGGGGTGCTCGTGAACGCGTCGTAGGGGATGGCGGCGCTCGCGATGGCCTCGGAGCGGTACGGCTTGCCGAGGATGTTCGCGATGAGCTTGTGGATCGACGGCGTGGAGAGGTTCGTCTTGCTCACGTAGCCGCGCTTGATCCACGGCGACGCCATGAAGAGCGGCGTGCGGTGACCGGAGACGTGATCGTCGCCGTCCTGCGGATCGTCCTCGGTGACGATCAGCAAGGTCGACGGCCACATCGGCGAGTGCGAGAGCGCGTCGAGGATCATGCCGGTGCCGACGTCGTTCACGGCGATCATGAGCTCCGGCGTGGGCTTGCCGGGATCGTCGCCGTAGGTGTGGTCGTTCGGGAGCACCACGTACGTGAACGCCTTGAGATCGCACATCGCCCGCGCGCGCGCGGCGATGTAGCAGGCCTTCTCGGTGTCGGGCGTGCTGTTGCTGAAGACGAGGCCGGGGTAGCTCGTGTCGAAGCCTTGGTCGCCGCCGCCGACGATCTCGCCCATGTCGTCGTAGGGGATGCCGTTCTTCTCGGACCAGACGAAGATGGAGCCCTCGCCGGGAGAACCGTAGACGCGATCGATGCCGGCCTTCGGCGCGCGCACGCCACGCCCCCAGGTCGAGCTCCAGGTGCGCTCGATCCAGTCGCTGCTGCGCCCGTACGACGTCCACACGTGGCCTTGGAGCGATTGCTCGGCGGCGATGTAGTAGTTGTCGAAGTTGGTGAACGCCTGCGCGATCTGGCGCGCGTTGTTCCAGAACTCGTCCATGCGACCGGGCGACATCACCGCGGCCGGGCTGCCGTTCACCTTGGGGAGATCGCCGAAGAGCGCGTCGAACGTCTTGTTCTCGCGCACGACGTAGACGACGTGCTGGATCTTCGTGCTCGGTCCCTCGGTGTTGGTGAGCGGCACCGGGAAGTCGTAGGGAGCGCCGTTGCACGCGACGGTGGGGTAGCCCTCGGCCGGCGTCTTGCTGCGCGAGGCGGTGACCGTGGCCGAGAGGGCGACGTAGTCGCCGTCCTGCGGCGGGGGGATGAGCTGGATCGTGCCCTCGGTCGCGTCGGGCGTGTCCATGCTGCCCGCGACGGGACCGATGCCGCGGCCCTTGGCGTTGACGACGACGAGGCTGCCGTCCGCGCGGAGCGTGAGGCCGGTGGGGAACCATCCCGTCGGGATTTGTCCGCGGGGCGTGAGCACCGTCGGCGAGCTCGTGTCGACGTCGTAGGCGCCGATCGCATTCACGCCGGAGAGCGCGACGTAGAGGCGCTTCCGCGTCGCGTCGTACGCGAGCACGCTCGGCTGCATGCCGGTGACGCCGTCGCTCCGGAGCGCGAGCGTCTGCTTCGTGGTCTGGGTCGTGGTGTCGATCACGCGCAGCACGTCGTCGTCGGAGTCGGCAGCGACCATGAGCGACGCGCCGAGGAACGCGATGCCCTCGGTGTTCTTGCCCGTCGCGACGGTGGCGGTGGCGGTGTTCGTGGCGAGGTCGATCCGGGTCGCGGTGCGGGGATCGTACGAGGTGACCCAGAGCGTGTTGCCGGTCGCGTCCGCCGGATCCGCGAAGACGCCGAACATCTCTTTCGAGGCGCCGACGTCGATCGACGTGTACTTCTTGGTCGCGAGATCGACGACGCGCACGGCGCTCTCGCCGACGGCGGGGGCGACGACGAGCTTCTTGCCGTCGGGCGTGGCGGAGAGCCCGCCGACGTACCACTCGGTCTGCGAGGCGACGGGGAAGGTGGCCTTGCCCATCGGGATGTCGGAGTTGGAGTCGCGCGTGAGCTTGCCGGCCGCGTCGATCGTGAACGCGAAGACGATGCCGTTGGAGGCGCCGGAGACGTAGACGTGGTTCGGCGCGACGAAGGCGAGGCCGTGATCGACCTGGGCCGGGCGCGCGAACTCCGAGGTGTCCACGAGCGCGGGCTGATCGAGCGCGAGCTTGTCGAGATCGACGGAGTAGACGGCGTTGTCGCGCACGCCACCGTCGGTCACGATCGCGAAGCGCGTGCCGGGGACGAGCATGACGTCGGCGAGGAACGCGCTCACCACGCCGGAGCCGTGGAGCACCTGCTCGTGCCCGGCGGGTTGGACGAAGTGGCCGTCGCCGAGGTGCCAGCGACCGGGGACGGTGGAGTCCTTGCCGCCGTACTCCTTCGCCTGCGCGCTGGGATCGGTGGCGACGCACTTACCGGCGACGGGCGCGGGGAACGTGCCGTCGAACGTGCCGCACGCGGAGCCGTGCTTCATCGCCGCCCACGGGCGGAGCGACGGGCAGACGTAGGGCGTCTCGGGCTCGCTGCACGAACAATTTGTAGAGTACACGCACGACTTGAACGCGGCGCAGGACTTGGGCGCCGAGACGTAGTCTTCGGGCGTGGTCAGGGCCTCGCACTCTTCGGGCGGGGTGGGAGCCTGGAAATCGTCGGGGTTGGTCCTCGTACAGGCGAACGCGAGCCCGAGGAGACCGAGGAGCGGAGGAGCGAAATGACGCGTGCGCACGGCGCCTTCGAAGCTACGGGGCAGTGCGGGAGGCGTCAATCGCGGGACGTCGGCCAACCGGCGTCGTTCGCGGGGCCTTCGGGGGATGGCTCGGGCGGCCAGGGCAGGTGGTAACGCTGCCCGGTCGAGCGATCGACGAGCACGAGGAGGGTGCCGCGCTTGGTCTGCGGGAACATCACGCCGATGCGCGTCGTGAGCTTGCGGCCGAAGCGGATGCCGCCGTCCGGCTCGGGGACGCCGAGGAGCGGGAAGTCGAAGCGGACGCGCTCGACGAGGGTTCTCCCTTCCCAGAGCTCGATCGCGAAGCGCCCGAGGGAGCGCGGCGTGGCCTGGGGCGCGGGGAGCGTGAGCGGGTGGACGGCGACCAGGAAGACCTCACCCTTGTCCCACCGCAGATCGAAGACCCATTGGTCCTTCGTGACGAGCGGCGGGGGATCGGGCGCGACGTACGCAGGGGCATCCGCGGCGTCCGCGGTGACTGCGACGGAGGATGCGGGGGCGCCGGCGTCGACGGCGGTGGCGGGCGATGCGGCGCCGGCAGCGAGCGCGACGCTCGGCGACGCGGCGACGACGACGGCGATCAGGGTTCGGCGACGCATGATGGAGAGAGGCGTACTCTAGCACCGTGGAACCGCCGCGCGACGAAGCCGAGCTCCTCGATCGCGTGCGCGCGCTCGAAGGGTTGACGCTCGACGAGCTCGCCGCGCGCACGCTCCCGGGGGGAGCGGGGAGCGGCGCGTTCGGGGTGGGGCTCCACACGAAGGGAAAGGCGGGGACGCTCCTGGAGACGGCGCTCGGCGCGACCGGGGGCTCGGCGGCGACCTGGGATTTCCCGGAGCTCGAGGTGGAGCTCAAGACGATCCCCGTCGACGCGAAGGGGAAGCCGAAGGAGAGCACGTACGTGTGCACGTTCGCGATCGCGGACGCCGATCGCGCGGTGTGGAGCGAGTCGTGGGTACGCAAGAAGCTCGCGCGGGTGCTGTGGGTGCCGTTGCACGAGGTGGGGGAAAGCGGGCGGCGCGTGGGCGCGGCGCGGCTGTGGGTGCCGTCGGCCGAAGAGGAAGCGCAGCTGCGCGAGGACTTCGACGAGATCGTCGGTCGGATTGGCGCGCTCGGGATCGAGAGCGTGAGCGCGCACGTCGGGGTCGCGCTGCAGCTCCGGCCGAAGGCGGCGAATGGGTCGGTGAAGACGGTGGTGCGCTCGACGGAGGGCGATCTCCTCGAGACGGTGCCGCGGGGGTTCTACCTGCGGCCGACCTTCACGCACCGGATCCTTCGAGAGCTGCCAGGCCGCGGTTGAATCACGGCAGCGCGACGACGCGCACGTTGTCGATGAGGATGCTGCCGGAGCCCTTGGGGCCCGACGAGTAGACGCAACCGGCGAAGACGGTCGCGGGGCCGGAGCTCACGTTGCTCACGGTCGACGCCCCGACGGTCACGCCATCGAGGGTCGCCGTCGCCGTGCCCGTCATCCCGACGACGCGAAGCTCGAGCGTGCCGTGGAACCACGTCTTCTGCGGTGGAGCTTTGGAGAACGCGCCCGGGACGTACGCGATCTCCTGGTTGCTACCGAAGTCCCAGACTTGAGAGTTGACGGAGCCGCCGCTCGCAGAGACTTGGTACGCCCCCGTGTAGACGAGGTTGTTCCCGAAGTCGAACTGGATGCCGATGACGTTGAAGAAGCCCGGGCCCACGTCGACGAGGGCATCGAACTCGACGAGCGTGTGGGGTGCGTTGAGCGCGTCCTTCTGGAGGTACGCCGCCGGGCCGCCGCCGGACGCATCGGCGCCGGCGTAGGCGTAACGCAGGCTCGTCCCGCCGTCGGTGAAGAGGCCCAGCGTCGCGCCACCGCTCCCGTGCGTGGAGCTCCACGGGCCGAGGACGCCGCTCGTGCGCTCGAAGTCGTCGCAGAAGACGGTGCCGGAGCAGAGGTTCGCGTCACCGGCGTCGGGAGCGCTCGCATCTGCCTTCGCGTCGCCCGCGTTCACGTCGATCGGGGCGTCGGAGGCGGAGCCGCCGTCGACGATGGTGCCGGTGAGCGTCTCGGTCGGCGGGAAGAGGCACGCCGCGAACGATGCACCCGCGAGGACGACGAGCACCGCGAGTCTCGAATGGAGCCGGCCCCTTTCCATCCTGGCTGACTCACGCTACCACGCCGACCGCCGGAAGCGACCGCGGGGGACCGCGCCGACGTAGCGAACGGATGCGGAGCCCGCGGACGTGCCGAGTCACGCTCGGTTCATCGGATCGTCGCGTCCGCGCTCCGGGTGGCGCCCTGCGTGCGGGCTCGGTGCAACGCGCGGTCGCTCGGTGGGGTTCACGAGACCGTGCATCCTCCACCCGATGCCGCCGAGCCAGGTCCGCGGTGCGGACGTCGGACGAACGGGGTCGGCGGCGAGCGGCGGTGCGCGCAGCTCGGCGTCGCGCCGAAACCCGTCGAACCAGCGCGCGGACGAGCACGCGTCGAGACCTGCGATGCGAGAGCCGTGCTTCTTCGCGTTCATGAGGACGTAGACGATCGCGTTCCGCACCTCCCCCGGGGTCTTCAAGTCGCGCGCGTGGTAGCGCTCGCGCCAGACTCTTCCGGTCACCTCGAGCTCGCGGTTGAGCGCGCGCGCGAGGCGCACGGCGAGGCCGAGCATGCCGCGCGAGAGAACCGCCGTGTCGCGTGCTTCGACCATGAGGTGCACGTGGTTCGTCTGGATCGAGAAGTGGACCACGCGGAACGACGCGCCCGTCGCTGGAGAGCGCTTCACCGCCGCGATCGCGGCCGTGAGCACGCGAACGAGAACCTGCTCGCGGAACGACGGGAGGCCACCGCGAGCACGAAGCGTCACGTGCACCGGGCGGTAGTTGCGATGAACGGGCCGCGCGCGATGGGCGACCCGCCGCACCGGCCCCGGCTTGCGGCCTGCACCGGGACGAGCGCCGCCGCGGGGACCGCGCTTCGCCGGCTCGGACCGCGGAGGGAAGAGACCGAGTTGCTTCGAGTCCTGTCCCAT
>JBGAKG010000013.1:0-283717 GCA_044224495.1 Polyangiaceae bacterium
GGGCACGTCCCCGACCCCGACCCCCACCCCGTCCACCGGATGGACGCCGCAATCTTCCCCAACCCGCGTCGAGTCGCGCGGAGCACGATTGACACCCCTCCTTGGACCTGGGTATTCCCGTGAGCCATGCGCGCACGCCTCCTCACGCTCTTCCTCGCCGTAGGGATCGCTTTTTCGCAGACCAGCTGTCTGAAGAAGATCATCTTCGACGGGCAGGTCTCGGCCACGCGCAAGGGCGCGGGCGGATTGGATACGGTCGCTGACTACGAGCTCGCGCGGATCGCGGCGAGCGCGGGTCTCGCGCAGTTCGAGGGCATGCACCGCCTCGGCCCGAACAACACCGACGCGCTGTTCCTGCTCACCAAGTCGTGGGTCAGCTACGGCTACGCGTTCTGCGAAGACGACTACGACGCCGCCGTCGACAAGGGCGACGACGACATGGCCGAGTACCAGAAGCGCCGCGCCCGCATGGCGTACGAGCGCTCCGTGTTCTACGGGCTCGAGCTCCTCGGCCACTCGGCCGACGGCTTCGACGCCGCGAAGAAGAACGAAGAGACGTTCAAGGCGTGGCTCGACAAGAACTTCGACGACAAGGAAGACGTCGAGCCGCTCTTCTGGACCGGCTACGCGTGGCTCGCTCGCGTCAACATCGGCAAGGACGATCCGGCGCTCGTCGGGGAGCTCTTCGTCGGCATCGCGATGCTCGAGAAGGCCCGCCAGCTCGACGAGTCCTACAACCACTACTCGGTGCTCACCGCGCTCGCCGCGTACCACGCGCGCACGGCGATGAGCGAGATGGACGAAGCGCAGAAGCTCTTCGAGGACGCGCTCACCAAGACCGAGCACAAGACGCTGCTCGTCCAGGTGAACTACGCGACGCGCTGGGCCTGCAACAAGGGCGACAAGGCGCTCTACGACAAGCTCCTCAACGAAGTCCTCGCCGCGGACGATCCGGACCCGCAGCAGCGTCTCACCAACGCGGTCGCGAAGCGCCGCGCGAAGCGTGCGCTCACCAAGGTCCGCATGGACAACTGCAGCTTCTGACCTGGGGGAGGCGGCACGCGCCGCCTCCCCTCGTTCGGCAAAGCCGAACGAGCCTCCCCTCCACGCGGAGCCTCCGCTACACGTCGGCGGCTCCGCCCCCGCTCGGCGGGTCCCCCGACTGGTCCCGATGCGCCGGTTTCTTCTTCTGCTCGCTCTGGTCGGCGCTTGCACTCCGTCGTCGGGCGGCGGTGGAGCCACGACCGCGCCGAGCACGTGGGGTTCGAGCAGCTCCAGCGCCGCGCCGCCTTCCAGCGCGCGGGCGCCGATCGTGAAGGCGACCTCCTGCCGAGCGGGTCCCGCGACGTACCTCGGGTTCCGCGGCACGGGCGCGCCGCCGCCGGAGCTCCTGGAAGAAATCCTGAAGCGCTTCCCCGACGCGCAGGTCACCGAGGTGGGCGAAGGCAAGCTCGGCGTGATCACCGCCGAGCCGCACTCGTGGGACGTGCGAGGCCGCCACGAAGCGGCGGCCGAAGCGGTGGGCTGGAAAGGCGACGTGGTGGACTTCCCGACGGTGACCGCCGACTGCGCCATGGCGTTCCACACGCCGCCCCCGCCGCCCCACTGACTGACGCAACGCGTTACGTCTTCTTGACGCGCTCGGGTCCGGGCATTCCCGTTCCCGTTCCCGTTCCATGTTCCGTATTCGTCTTTTTTGAATCTCGTGTCTGAGCTACCGTCCAACCGCCCAGGGCCGTAAAACCCCCTGGACTTCGATCCACGCCGGAGGAGGTAAGTCGTACATGCTTCGCAAGGTTCTTTCGTTCGTCGCCGCGGCAGCGGTGTTGGTGGGCGCTTCTTCCTCGGCTCACGCCGATCCGACGGTTCTCAAGGTCGGAACCCTTGCTCCGGGTGAGTCTCCGTGGGGTCAGGTGTTCAAGGTCTGGAAGAAAGGCGTCGAGGATCGCTCGAGCAACTCGCTCCAGCTCCAGTTCTTCTGGAACGGCCAGCAGGGCGACGAGTCCGCGATGGTCGGCAAGATGCGCACGGGCCAGCTCGATGGCGCTGCGATCACCGCGATCGGCCTCGGCCAGATCTACAAGCAGGTGCTCGTGCTCCAGATGCCGGGCCTCTACCGTGAGTGGGCCAAGCTCGACAACGCGCGCAACGCGATGAAGGCGAGCTTCGACACCGAGTTCGAGAAGCAGGGCTTCAAGGTGCTCGGCTGGGGTGACGTCGGTCGCGCCCACGTCATGTCGAAGGGCTTCGCGGTCAAGACGCCCGCGGACTTCAAGCACAAGAACACGTACTACATCGCCGGCGACCCCGTCGGTCCGGTCATGTACTCGGTCATCGGCGACGTGACCCCGAAGCAGGTCTCGGTCCCCGAGATCCTCCCGGGCCTCACGAACGGCACGATCAACATCGTCGTCGCTCCGTCGCTCGCAGCCGAGCAGCTCCAGTGGGCCTCGCGCCTCGACAACATCAACACCGCGGTCGGCGGCGTCGCGATCGGCGCGCTCGTCTTCTCGTCGGCGAAGCTCAAGAGCCTCCCGGCGGACGCGCAGACGATCCTCCTCGAGACCGGCAAGGTCGCGGGCGAGGCGCTCACCACGCGCATCCGGCGCGAGGACGACGCCGCGTACGGCCGCCTCGCGGGCCGCATGACGAAGTACGATCCCACCCCGGCCGACACGGCGGAGTGGAACAAGATGTTCTCCGACACGCGCGCGAAGCTCCGCGGCGCGGTCTTCAACGCGCAGATCTTCGACGACGCGGTGAAGTACTCGCAGTGAGCTGAGCTCCTTCGAGCGACAGCAAAGCCCCGGCTCCGCAAGGACGCCGGGGCTTTTCTTTTGGAGTTTTGGCGTTCATTTCGTGCGCTTTCCGTTACCCTCGCGTTTCGATGACCGACGACAAGGACAAGGGGAAGCCCGAGGCGAAGGAAGAGCCGGCGACCGCGCCGAAGGACGAAACGCCCCAGTCGAAGGCCAAGGACGAGCCAGAGGCCAAGGACGAGCCGCTCACCAAGGAAGAGCTCGAAGAGCAGGAAGCTGCTTCCGAGAAGGCCGCGGCCGAGAAGAAGGCTGCCGACGAGAAGAAGGCCGAGCCCGAGCCCGAAGCGAAGAAGGTCGAGCCCGAGCCCGAAGCGAAGAAGGCCGAGCCCGAGCCCGAAGACGACGCAAAGGATGCGTCGCCACCGCCGAAGAAGGTCGCCGCGAAGGCGAAGCCGAAGGCCGCGCCCGAGGAGAAGTCGGACGCGCCGAAGGAAGGCGAGGGGATGGCCTGGGCCAAGCCGCTCGTGAAGTTCGACGAGTGGTGGACGAAGTGGGAGGCACGCATGGTGCTCGGCGTCCTCGGCGCCGAGATCATCGCGCTCTCGATCTGGGTTCTCCTCAAGGGCCTGTCGTCGGAGTGGCACCCGGGCGGCGCGGACGCGTCGGGCCTCGTGTGGCGCGGCGCGCTCGGCGCCATCGTGCTCGGGCTGATCGCGAACCGCGCGCTCCGTCCGAAGGACGAGAAAGACGCCGGCGCACGGCGCAACCACCAGATCGGCGTGCTGGTCGCGATCGTCGTCGGCATGGTCGCCGCGCGCTTCTGGGGCTCCACCGGCAGCGAGTACTTCTCGAACCTGCTGAATTGGTTGCAGAGTGCATCGAGCTTGACGCTCATCGGCGGCCTGCGCGGCGTCGCCACGCGCCTCACGCTGTGGGTCGCGCTCCTCGGCGCTTCGCTCGCGACGGCGCAGGGCAAGCACATCAACGTCGACGTCGTCATGCGCTACGTCCCGGTGAAGATGCGCGTGCCGATCGCCGTCCTCGGCTGGATGACGGCGGGCCTCGTCTGTGCGACCGGCGCCTACGGCTTCGTCGACCACCTCGCGATCGCCGAGTTCAAGGTCATGGAGCAGGGCCCGTGCGAGGCGAACCCGATGGACACCTGCACGTTCACCTTCGGCGAGCGGATGAAGAAGGTCCGCCACGAAGCGCGGCGGGACGTCTTCTTGCTCGGGCGCCAGGCCTCCCTCGACCTCAAGACGCTCCCCAAGGTCCTCGGCGGCACGAAGTACAAGGACTACCTCAAGGCCAAGGACTGGAACGAGTGGCTCGCCGGCGAAGAGGGCTGGACCGAGTACTTCCCCAAGGAAGACGTCGAGGGGCAGAAGCTCGACGAGAGCGATCCGACCGTCACGCGCCTCCCCGTCATCAACGTGCCGGGCGGCAACGAGGACACCAACGGCCTCATGCGCCGCGACGCGGACTTCATCTTCCCGTTCGGGCTCCTGATGATCGCGCTCCGGTTCCTGCTTCGTTCGATCCTCGCCATCGCGGGCTGGGTCAAGGTCGACCCCGACGCGGCGCACGGTGATCCGGACATCCAGAGCGCGCACAAGAGCGAGGGCGAAGAGGAGCCCAAAGCCGACGCCGCCGCCGAAGGGGGTGCAGCGTGAGCACCAAGGTCACCCCGCGTCAGGCGGCGACGAGCCTCGGCTCCGTCGGCGCCATCGTCACGATCATCGGCATCTTCGGCGGCTTCATGCCGGCGATGGTCATCCTCCTCGCGCTGCTCGGCACGCCGCTCTTCGCGGTCATGGGCGGCGCGAGCGAGCTCGCGTGGCTGTTCCACCACGACCCGGCGCAGCAGAAGCTCGAGCGCATCGCGGCGAACATCCTCACCGAGCACTTTGCCGGTAGCCCGATCCTCGTCACGATCCCGCTCTTCACGTTCGTCGGCTACGTGCTCGCGGAGTCCAAGACCGCCGAGCGCCTGGTCCGCGTGTCGAAGGCCGTGTTCGGCTGGATGCCGGGCGGCTTGGCGATCGTGTGCGTCGTCGCGAGCGCGGTCTTCACGCTCTTCACCGGCGGCTCCGGCGTCACGATCATCGCGATCGGCGGTCTCCTGTACCCGGCCCTCCGCAAGGAAGGCTACTCGGAGCGGTTCTCGCTCGGCGTGCTCACGAGCGGCGGCTCGATCGGATTGCTCCTGCCGTTCTCGGTCCCGCTGATGGTCTACTCGATCGTCGGCCACGTCGACCTCGAAGCGGCGAACAAGGCGGTCGTCGCACCGGGCTTGCTCGTCCTCCTGATCTTCTCGGCCTACGCGGTCTACATCGGCGTGAAGGAGAAGATCCCGCGCAAGCCCTTCGACATCAAAGAGGTCGGGCTCGCGATGTGGGAGTTCAAGTGGGAGCTCGGCATCCCCACCGTGCTCATCGTCGGCTTCAAGTACGGCGGTGCGCAGCTCGACGAGGTCGCCGGCATCCTTGCGCTCTACACGGTTCTGATCGAGGTGTTCGTCTACAAGGACATCTCGTTCAAGAAGGACGTGCCGCGCATCACGAAGACGGCGCTCAGCCTCGGCGGCGCGATCATCCTGATCCTGTCGATGGCGAACGCGCTCATCAACTACGTCGTCCAGGAGAAGATCCCCGACGCGGTGCTGAACTTCATGTTGAAGCTCGGCATCGACTCGACGCCGAAGTTCCTCATCGCGATGAACCTCTTCTTGCTGGTTCTCGGCATGGTGATGGAAGGCTTCAGCGCGATCCTCGTCGCGGTGCCGCTCATCCTGCCGTTCGCGGCGCGGTTCCACCTGGGGCCGTTCCACACGGCGATGATCTTCCTCGTGAACCTCGAGCTCGCGTACTGCATGCCGCCGCTCGGGCTGAACCTGTTCATCTCGTCGTTCCGCTTCAACCGGACGCCGACGAGCCTCTACCGGCCCATCTTGCCGTTCTTGGGGGTACTCCTGGCGGCGCTCCTGCTCATCTCCTACGTGCCGAGCATCTCCACGCTCACGATCCGCAGCACCATCGCGGCGGCGCGTGAGAAGGCCGAGAAGGACGGCGTTCCGCCGACCGAGGCGTGGAAGCTCGAGTGCGTGCAGGAAGATCCGAACAACCCGCAGCCGTGCACGGACGAAGAGCGGAAGAAGTACGCAGAGCCCGCTCCGACCACCCCGCCCACGGTCGACACCACGAACCCGCCGCCGCCCGCAGGCGACGGGGGCGAGGACGACGATCTGCTCAAGATGATGATGGGCGGCGACGGCGGCTCCGGCGGTGGTGGCGGTGAGCAGAGCGACGACGATCTGCTGAAGCAGATGATGGGCGGCGGCGGCGACGCGGGGGCGGCTCCGGCCCCGTCCGCGACGCAGACCGACGACGATCTGCTCAAGCAGATGATGGGAGCGGGGAAAGACGGCGGCTGACCGCGCGCGCCGAGCTCACGTGAGCTTGGCGAGGCGCGACGGGACGTCGGCGATGGCGAGCGCCGTCACGCTCCGCCCGAGTGGGAACGATTTGGCTCCGGGGTAAACGACGAAGACGTGATCGAGGGCGAGATCTTCGCCCGCGATCTGGATCGACTTCGTCACCCTCGGAGTATCGGTGCGCTTGAACTCGAACCCGATGCGCTTTCCGCGAGGAAAAACCAAGAGGTCGAGCTCCGCCGCGGCGTGAGTGGCCCAGAAGAAGCACTCCTGGGCGGGTGCACGCAGGGTGCGAATGACGTTCTCCAGCGCGAAGCCTTCCCACGACGCACCGACCTTGGGATGCACGTCGAGCTCACGGGCGCTCCTGACTCCCAGAAGTGCGTGGAGGACGCCGCTGTCACGGAGGTAGACCTTGGGCGCCTTGACCTGCCGCTTCGAGATGTTCGCGTGCCAGGGTTGCAGCTCGCGCACCATGAACGTTTGAGTCAGGACGTCGACGTAGTGGCGGATGGTCTTGTCGGTGACGTCGAGCGATCGCCCGAGCTCGGACAGATTGAGCGTCTGCCCATGAACGTGTGCGAGCATCATCCAGAAACGTCGAAGCGCCGAAGCAGGGATTCGCAACCCGAACGAGGGGACGTCCCGTTCGAGAAAGGTGCTCACGTAGTCGGCGAGCCACGCAAAGGCGGCTCGGTCCGAGGGGGCGAGGAAAGCCCGCGGCATGCCACCGCGAAGCCACAGCCTGACGATTTGCATCGTCTCGAAGGTCGAGAACGGTGCGAGCTCGAGGTAGGCGATGCGACCCGCGAGCGTCTCGGACGACTGGCGCAGGAGATCGCCGGACGCGCTTCCGAGCAGTAGGAACCGACGCTGTTTGGAGCGCGGCGCGTCGACGAGGACTCGGAGGATGGGGAACAGGTCGGGGCGACGTTGGACTTCGTCGATGACGACGAACGGTGCCGCATCGGCCAGTGCGAGGCGGGCGTCGGCGAGGCGGGCGAGATCGGTGGGGTCCTCGAGGTCGAACCACGTCGTCTCGGTCCGGAGTCGCTTCGTGATGTCGCGCGCGAGTGTCGTCTTGCCGACTTGACGTGAGCCGACGAGGGCGACCGCCGGGGAGCGCCGGAGCGCTGCTTCCAGATCGGTTCGAGCTCGGGCGCGATCCATCCTTGAAATTTCGAGCATAGACTCCGAAAATGCAAGGATCATCCGGGCTCGCGCTTGCGGACCCTTTGGGCGGCGAACAGGTGCGGGCTGGTGAATCCGTGACCGCGGGCTACGCTGAAGAAGTGCCGGTTGGTCAGGACGCTGGAGTCGTTCAAGCGACGCAGGATGAAGGCCCTCTCACTCTCGCCGTCGAGGTGCTGGCGCTGCCCGTTCCAGCGCTCGTCGTGGCACTCGTGGCTTGGTCATGGATCAGACGGAAGAAGTTCAAGCTGACCCGTTGGTCCGGCACCGACGTCTTCCCGCCGAGTCCCCCCTGATCCGACGAGCTTCGCATCGCCAGGTGCGAATTCAGCGCGCCACGGCCTCGCGGAGCATCCGCTCCAGCTCTTCGCGCACGGCGGCCTCCTCCTCGGCGTCGCGCGGCTTCGCGACGCGCGCGAAGCGGCCGTCGCCGTCGGTGAGCGCGATCCACGGCGAGCCGTCGCAGACGATCGTGTCGACGACCACGTCGGGCGACAAGCGCAGCGTGGCCGCTTCGACCATCGTGCCCGCCCGGCGAATGACGCGGATGCGTTCGTGCAGCGGAAGCGCCATCACCGTCGCCGTCGGTTGAACCAACAGGGCAACGACGAGTCCCCCTACCAACGCGACGACGAGAGCGCCACCGACCGGATCGACCCCGGTGAAGACGAGGATGAGCGGGACGGCAAGGAGCGTCCCGACGAGCCCCAGAACGAGCGGCCGCCAGACCGCGTTCACGCGGACGACGAGGTGGCCGGAGCGCGGCGTGAGATCGCGGTAAGGCCTCACGCCTTTCGGTGTAGCTCAGCGCCCGACGAGCGCCAGCGCCCACACCGGGAACACGCGCAGGTACGCGTCGTAGTGGATCGCGCACGTCTTGTTGAAGACGCCGGTCAGGCGCTGCTCCGGCCAACGACCGTCGCTCGTCTGCGCCTCCTCGAGCCACTTCACGCCTCGCCGCGCGGCGAGGCCGTCACCGCGACCCGCTGCCCAGAGCGCGAGCAAGGACCACGACGTCTGCACCGCCTGGCCCGTCTCCGCTTCGACCCAGCGCCGCTGGCGACAGCTCTCGATCGTCTCGCTCCACGAGCCGTCGGACCGCTGCCGCTCCTCGAGGAAGCGCGCCGCCGCTTGGAGCGAAGGATCCGACGCCGGCATGCCCGCCGCGCGGAGCCCCCACGTACCGAACCAGGTCCCGTACGAGAAGCAGACGCCCCAGCTGCCTTCCCAGCTCCCGTCGGGCCGCTGCTTGTCGAGGAGGAACTGCTTCCCTCGCTCGATCGAGCGCGCCAGCTTCTTGTCGATCGGCGAGCCCGGGTACGCCTTCTTGTACGCCGCGAGCGCCTGCACGCACGCCGACGTGCACTCGACGTACGAGTAGTCGACCATGATGTCGGCGAAGACGTCCGACGGATTCAGCTTCTCGAGCCACGCGGGCGCGCGCATGTTCTCGTAGGTCGCCCAACCGCCGTCGTCGTTCTGCCAGCTCAGGATGAGCTTCGCCGCGTCGTCACGCCGCTCGCGCCCGATGCTCTTGTAGCCGAGCGCCTCGAGGAGGAGCGTGGCCTTGAGACCTTCGGCCGTGCAGTCGCTGATCGGCCAGCCGTGGTCGCGCGTGGAGAAGGGCCACCCGCCCTTGCTGGCGTGGCGGAAGTACTTCTCCTTCTTCGGGACGTCCTCGCGAACCTGGTTGTCGTCGAGGTAGCGGTACGCGCGCTCGACGGTGCTGCGGATCTGATCCGCGCGCCCGGTCGCTGCGATCGCCTGGAGCGCGAACGCCGTGTCCCAGAGCTCCGACGAGTCGTACCCGTTCATCTTCACGCCGTCCTTGGCGTGGCACAAGTAGTCGGGCAGACGCTCGCGGTGACGGCGGAGCGCTTCCTCGGCCTCGGCCGACTTCGTCGCGCGCGCCTCGAAGTACCAGACGAGCGTGTTGAAGAGCTTGTTGACCGGGCCGATGCAGAGGTAGTTCGTGTTCTTGTCTTCGGCGCGGAGCTGATCGAGCACGAAGTCGGTCGCGCGCGCGCGGAGGCGCTTCGCGATTCGGCCCTCTCGGCGCGCTTCGAGCCGGTGCAGGATCGAGTTCACGCGCTTGAGGAGCCCCGTCCGCGGCGTGTACGCGTCGGTCTTGGCGACGCGATCGCGCGCGGCCTCCCAGTCGACCTGAGCGAAGGGGACCTCGTAGATCTCCTCGCGGAGCTCCCCGATGAGCCCGTCCGCGGGGAACGCGGCACGCTTCGCCCAGAGCCAGCTGAGGGGCAGGTACACCATGCGGCAGTGGCACCACAGGCGCGACGGGTGCACTGGGAGCGCCTCGGGCAGGAGCCAGAGCTCCGGCGGGACCGGGTGCAGGCCCTCGTAGGCGTAGAGGCCCATCACCGCGAGCATCTGCTTGCCCCACGAGCCGCTCGCGGCGGCGCCGCCGTGGCGGAGGAACCAGAGCCGCGCGCGCACGAGCGCCGGATCGTCCTTCGGGACGCCGAGGATGCGCAGCGCGCAGTAGACGACGACCGAGGTGAACACCATGCTCGAGTGCTCGACGTCGAGCCCGAAGCCGCCGTCCTCGTTCTGGTGGTTCCGGAAGTAACGCTCGATCTCGGACTTGAGCTTCCCCTTCGGCGCGTCCCCGACCGCGTAGAGCGTGAAGACGTAGAGCGGGAGGAGGAACAGCGGTCCGCCGTAGTCACCCTTCCACGAACCGGTGACGTGCTGGGTCTCGGAGAGGACCTCGAGCCCGCGATCGATCGCGTCGTGCGGGCGCGCGGCGTGCGTCGTCTGGGATGTCGCGGTCACGAGGCGAGCACCCGCGAGACCTTGTCGACGCTCAGGCGCGCGAGCCCGACGAGCGACTTGGTGCGACCGCCGAGCGAGCTCTCTCCGGCCTGCCCGCTGAGCACGACGCGCGTCGAGCGGCCGGCCACCTGCAGGTACGCGGCGAGGAACGCGCTCGGGCTCGACTCGTGGCAGGAGAGGATCGCCATCGAGCCGCGGCGGAGCTCCGCGTTCTCGCGCCAGGCACGCATGAGCCCTCGCGCGACGGCGCGCGAGCCGGCATCGTGGCCGCGGAACACTTCGTACATGGCCGTCGCGAGGTGCTCGCGCGCGCGGACGAACGCGTAGCGCCGCGACTGGTAGCGCGACAGCGCCGCGTCGATCATGCGCGCGCGGTAGCGGTCGGCCCACGAAGAAGCGGGGATCGCATCGAGCTCGGCGGCGAGGGTCTCCGCGTCGTTCAAGGCGATCGTCATGCCCGCCGCGGTGAGCGGGTGCGAGCAGCCGCCCGCGTCGCCGACGAGCGCGAAGCCGGGGATGACGCAGGCGCGCGTGTGGACCTTGTGGGTCGCACACATCTCGATGTCGTCCTCGTCGAGGCTCCGGAGGAGCGCTGCGCGGAGGCGCGGCGGGAGGACCGGCGCGTGCTCTTCGGCGATGCGCTGGTGGACCGAGCCGCGATCGAAGTGCGGGGGGAGGTCGACGCACATGCGCGCGTGCCCACCCTCCGTCGGGTACGCGAGGATCGGACCCCACGCGCCGACGAAGATGTGACCGTGGCCCGGGTTCGGGAGGTCTTCGGCTTGGATGAGCGGAGCCGCGGTGAAGGAGAGGAGCTCGGTGTCGTGGCCGAGCCCGGCGGCCGCGCGCATCTTCGAGTGGCGCCCATCGGCGGCGAGGACGAGGGGAGCGCGGAGCGTCTCGCCGTCTTCCGTCCGCACGCCGACGACGCGGCCGTCTTCGCGGAGGAGATCCCGGACGCGCACGCCGCGGCGGATCGTGACGCCGGTGCGCTTCGCGACCTCGGGCCGCATGGTCTCGACCATCGTGACGTGGTTGCACGAGAAGCCGAGGACGCGCTCGTAGGGGATGCGGGCTTCGCCGTCGTCCACGAGGGACACGACGAACCCTTGCACGGTCGCGCCGCTGGTCGCCTCGCGGAGGCGATCGAGCAGACCCAGCCGCCCGAGGATCGAGACCCCCGCGGGATGGATGAGCTCGCCGGAGAATCGGTTGGCGAGCGCGTCCCGTGCCTCCAGCACGAGGATGCGACGCCGCCCGTTGGCGAGCGCAGCGGCCGTGACCAGGCCCGCAAAGCCGCCACCGACCAAAATGACGTCGAACGAATCCGTCGAGAAGCCCGTCCCGTCCACGGCGGGGACTTTACTGAAAACGAGTGAAAATCACGAGAATCCTCTTCGATTTCCGCAGCCTGGGTGCGTAGCGAGCTACGCCGCGCGATGCGAACGAGCGGTGCCACCCCGAGCACCCGAACGGCGCTCGAAGGCGCTAGAGTGAGCGCATGGTGACGAAACGGTTGGGGAAGTCCGCCCTCGGGTCGGGCGCGTTCGTGGTCTTCGCGGTCGTCGCCGGGTGTGGTGGCAAGCTCGCCTCGACGGGGGACGGGGGACTCGACGGCTCCGTCGCCGACGCCCCCACCTCGGTCGTGGACGCGAAGCCGCCGCCGACCGACGGCATCGCCCCGCCCCCTCCGCCGCCGACCGACGGCGGTCCGCTCGTCTGCCCGCCCGCGCCCGTCACCACCGTGACCAACACCTGGCACGCGCCGAATCGGATCCCGAACGCGTGCTCGAAGAGCGACATCGACGCGTTCTGGACGGTGTGCCTGTCGCCCAACGCCAACCAGCAGAGCTGCCAAGGCTTCCAGCAGAAGGTGCCGGGCTGCATGAAGTGCCTCACCTCGTCGAGCAACGACACGGTGTGGGGGCCGCTCGTCGCTTCGAGCAACGGGCTCCTCTTCCTGAACTCGGGGGGCTGCATCGCGATCGTGACGAAGGACGTATCGCCGGGCGGCTGCGGCGCGGCGGTGAACGAGCTCCGGCAGTGCACGCTCGAGTCGTGTGGAGATTGTCCGCTGGATGGGCCCGAGGACCTCGCGAACCTCGACGCTTGCATGAAGGCGTCCGAAGCCACCACCTGCAAGGCCTACCAAGCCAACGCGAACTGCGGGAACAAGCTCGCCCCACAGTGCATGCCGGGCGCGAATTTCGAGGCGACCTACAAGTCGATTGCACCGATCTTCTGTGGGCCGTGAGGGATTTGTGAGACGTCGTGCGAGACGCAGCCCTCGGGTGCGGGTCGTACGAGATGCGGGAGTGAGTTGCGAGACGCAGGGTGCTTCGCATCGGGCCTCGCTCAGGAAGAACGGCGCGTCCGCGTTTCCATGGAACTTTCGGGGTGTCGGTGGGTCTGAGTCGCCGTGCGCGCGATTCCCGTAGTCTTGGTCGCACTCGTTGCGTGTGGTGGGGCTGCCGTTCCCGTCACCGCGCCGGCGCCGAAGGAGCCGGCGGCGACCACCACGGTCGTCGCTCCTCCGGCGGAGCCCGCGGCTCCGGCGAGCGTCCATGGCCTCGCTCGTCCCGCCGCGCCGACCCCGGTGGGCTGCGTGATCGAGGAGCGCCGATATGCCAAGCTCGAGCTTCGCCTTCGCCCCACCGATCCGGAGCCGCTGTTCAGCGGCAACGTCGATGGACGCACGATCGTCCTCGGTGTCGACGGCACGATGCACGTCGTCGGCACGCTGCTCGCCGGCACGCTCCACGTGAAGGGCTTCTCGGCTCGGAGCGCCATCCCGCTCTACACCGACGCGGAGTTCGGCGGGATGCTCTCCACGCGCGCCGCCGTACGCTGGGTCGGTACGAGCGACAGTGGCGAGGTCAGCCTCGCGATTCACCTCCCCATCGGCGTCACGTTCGACGACGCCGAATCCGTCACCACGCAGGTCGCGTGCGGCGCCGTGAAGCTCACCGCATCGCCGCCTCACCCGATCCCCGGCACGCCGGTCTACGTGTCCGGCGATCTCTCGCGCTCGCCGGGAGCCCCTCCGCGACTGCGCGGCTTCCACGGCACCGGACGCCGGATCGCGGCCCAGGGAGACTGGGTGCGCGTCATCCTCGACGAGAGAGAGCTTCGCGCGATCGGCTGGGTGCGCAAGCGCGACGCCAGCGAGCCCGCGATGGGGATCGGGCACGGCTATGGCACCGGCTACGGCGCCGGTTGGGCGTGGTCACCGCCCAAAGGCGGGCTCGGCTGCGCGGCGCCGCTCGCGATCTACCTGCCGCTCCCCGACGGCTCTTTCGGCGAGATCGGGCGGTACGCCGCGGGCGCCCCGCTGTGGATCAAGGAGACCGACGGCGCGTGGGCGACGGTGGAGCTCGGTCCATCGGGCCTCCCGGAGCATGACCTTCCATGGCGCGCGCGAACGGCCGACCTCGCGACCTGCAACGCGGGCACGGTGAAGGGCGGGACGTGGAAGTCGACGCAATGAGCGAAGCGCCGTCTCGCACTGACTCCCGACGCGAAGCACCGCGAGCGAACTCGTCATGCTTCCGAAGCCTGGAGGCCGGGGGGAGAGGGGGGCGGCAGCCCCCGTTCGGCTTTCGAGGAGCGGAGCGACGAAGGAAGCCCGTGGGGTGAGCGCGCGTAGCGCGCGAGGGGCCGTCAGGCCCCTTACGTGAATGAAATACGCCAGCGTCTCGCAACTCACTCCCGATGCGAAGCACCGCCCGCGTCTCGCACGACGCGAGCCCGAAGCCCCGCGAGCGTCTCGCACGACGCTGATGCGAAGCACCGCTAGCAGGCGTCTCGCCCCCGTCCCTTCAGAGCTTGATGCTCTTCCACCCGCCCGAACGGAATTTGACGCTCATGACGGCCGCCGCCAGTGCGGCGTAGATGCACCCGGGGATCCAGATCCCGACCAGGCCCATCCCCATCTTGATCCCGAACAGGTACGCGCCCGGCACGAGCACGGTGCAGATCAGAACGAACTGCGCCACCGCGACGAACTTGGTGCTCCCGGCGCCGAAGAGCGCTTCACTCAGAATCAGCGCGACACTGATGAGCGGCGTGACGATCCCCATGAGCAGCATCGGGGTGGACATCGCGGCTTGGACGGCCTCGCTCTTGGGCGCGATGAAGTGGAGGAGCTGCGTGCGGAAGAGCACGCCCTCGCACAGCCCGACGATTCCGAAGATGATCAGCCCGAGCCGCACGCTGGTCCAGCCGTAGCTCGCGGCCTGCTCCGGCTCCTTGCGCCCCATGCTCTGGCTCACGAGGGTGGCGGTCGCCGTCCCGAAGCCGATGCACGCGGTGAACGTCAGCTTCAGGATCTCGATGATGTTGGTCGTCGCGGCGGCGTTCACGGCCTCGGCCGCGCCCGCGTCGAGCGTGTTCACGATCCTCGAGAAGGTGGAGAACCCCGCCATCATGATGATGGTCGCGAGCGCCGCGGGGATGCTGAGCTTCAGCATGTCCCAGAGCAGCCCGCGCGAGAGGTTCGACCACTTGATCGGCTCGAACTCGGTCCGGTGCTGCCACGCGTACCAGAGCATGATGACGAGCCCGATCCACGTGGAGGCGAGCGCCGCGAGCCCCGCCCCCGGCGCGCCCATGACCGGCGCCCCGAGGTGACCGAAGAGGAACATCCAACAGAACAGCACGTTGAAGACGTTCATCACGATCGAGGCGACCAGGTGGTAGCGGGTCTTCCCGATCCCGTCGAAGAAGCCCTTGATCGACTGGGTCATCGCCATCGACACGAAGCCGAAGACGCGCCAGCGCGAGTACTCGATCGCGATGTTGCGGACGCCCTCGACCTGGATCTGCTTGGCGAAGATCCAGGGGATGGCGAAGTAGCTGATCGGCAGCATGACCAGCCCGCCGATGAGGGTGAACCACACGGCGTTCGCGAGGACCGCGCCCGCCGCCTTGGGGGAGCCCTCCGCCACGCGGCGCGCCGTCAGCGCCTGCGTGCCGACGCTGATCGCGCCGAGCGAGCCGCCGAACGCCCACACGATGACGAGCGAGGGGAAGAGCGCCGCCTGGGCGTTCGAAGCCTCGGTGGCGTCGGGCAGGCGCGCGAAGAAGACGTCGTCGACCTCGTTGACGATGCTCTGGAGGAGCATCGCGAACACCGTCGGCATCGCGAGCTTCAGGATCGTCTTCACCTTCGAGCCGGCGAAGTCGATCGTGCTGTCGGTTGCGGAGGCCACGCTTTCGGCAGGCTCTTACGGGACCCCCCGCCGGTTGTCCAGTCCACCTACATAAGTTGACAACCATCGCCAAGCGTAGGAAACCCGAAGCCATGAGCCTCCCCCACGCCGGAAGCCGAATCGTGGCCGCAGGTTGGGCCCTCCTCCTCGGCGTGGGCATCGCCGTCGGATGCGGTGGGGTCAAATACCCGAACTGCGACAACGACGAGCAGTGCAACGAAGACGGCCACAAGGGCGTCTGCATCGACCACAAGTGCGTCCAGTGCCGGGACGACGCAGGTTGTGCCAAGGGCGAAAAGTGCGAGAGCGGGGCCTGCACGGCGATCAAGGGCTACTGCGACGACTCGAAGGCCTGCGCCTCGGGGGAGACCTGCGGCAAGGACCACACCTGCCAGAAGGCCCAGACCGCGAGCCACGATCCGACGGCGTGCGACGACGACCACCCGTGCCCCACGGGTGAGCGCTGCCAGAACGGCCACTGCGTGGCGCCGCCCAAGGGCGGCCCCGGCTGCGACGACTTCCCGCCGCCCAAGTTCGAGTTCGAGTCGCCGGAGCTTTCGGCCGAGTCGAAGAAGACGCTCACGCGCCTCGCGGGCTGCGTGACCACGGGCACCCTCAAGGGTGCGAACGTCACGCTCGTCGGCCACTGCGACGCGCGCGGCGAGTACGAGTTCAACATGAGCCTCGGCGCGGAGCGGTCCGAGGCCGCGCGCAAGTTCCTCATGTCGGTCGGCGTGCCGGAGAACATCATCCTCGCGACGTCGCGCGGCAAGCTCGACGCGGTGGGGACCGACGAAGCCGGTTGGGCGAACGATCGTCGCGTCGACATCGAGATTCGCTGACCCTCGCCATCGGGGTCGCGCGCAGAGACGCGCGCGAAAAGTTGGCCCCATCGCTCGCCATCCGTAGGGTCCCATGCCATGGGCGCTGAAGCGGACAAGGGCAAGGGATTCGAGGCTGCCGCCTTCGAGACGCCACGCGTCTTCGGACGACTCCTCCTCCTGAAGCTCCTCGCGCGCGGGGGGATGGGGGACGTGTACCTGGCGGCGACGACCGGCATCGAAGGTGCCGAGCGGCCGTGCATCGTCAAGACCATCCGTCGCGATCACATCCACGATGGCTCGTTCCTCGCGCGCTTCCTCGACGAAGCGCGCGTGCAGTCGCAGCTCAGTCACCCGGGCGTCGCGCAGGTGCTCGAGGCGACCGTCGACGACAACGGCGAGCCGTTCACCGTCGTCGAGTACGTCGAGGGCCGCTCGCTCTCCGACGTCCGCCAGCGCGTCATCCAGAGCGGCGCGCGCATCGGCTGGCCCGAGGCGGTCGCGATCACGATCGAGATGGCCGTCGCCCTCGCGCACGTCCACGAGCGGTCGGCCGCGGACGGAACGCCCCTCGGGATCGTCCACCGTGACCTGTCGCCGCAGAACGTGATGATCGGCTACTCGGGCGAGGTGAAGCTCATCGACTTCGGGACGGCGCGCGGCCACAACCGCAAGTGCCACACCGTCGCAGGGGTCGTGTTCGCGAAGCCCGGCTACGTCGCACCCGAGGTCGCACGCCAGCAAATCGGCGACGGCCGGATCGACGTCTACGCGCTCGGCATCATGCTGTGGGAGCTCGTCGCGGGCCGCCGCTACATCAACGGCGATCCGCAGAAGCACCTCGAAGAGGCCGCCGCCGGGAAGCTCGTGCTCCCCAAGCTCGCGAAGGACTTCGGCGCGCCGGAGCGGCTCGACGAGATCCTCGAGAAGCTCACGATGAGCGACCCCGACGAGCGCTACGCCAGCGCCGGCGCCGCGGCCGCCGATCTCGGGAAGCTCCTCGCGCTCGCCCCGGCGGGCGCTTCGGGCGAGCGCAGCGTCCGCGGTCGCGTCGCCACTCTCATGCGCACGCTCTGGCCGCAGGAGCCGGCGCGCTCCCGCGCCGAGTTCGTGAAGCTCCTGAAGGAGGCGCGGAAGCTCCGCGGCAAGGACGTCACGCCGTCGTCGCCCGAGATCGCCGAGAAGGCGGCCGAGCACATGAACGAAGGGGCGGGGATCCTCGGGGGAACGCCCTACCGCCTCATCGATCGGATCGGCGAAGGCGCGAGCGGCGTGGTCTGGTCCGCCGAGCACATGGAGCTCGGGCGGAAGGTCGCGATCAAGCTCCTCTCCCACGAGCACGGGTCGGCCAAGGATGCGATCGACCGGTTCCGGCGCGAGGCGCGGACCGTCGCGTCGCTCTCTCATCCCAATTTGGTATCACTCTACGACTTCGGGAAGGCCACCGACGGGCGTGTCTTCCTCGCGATGGAGCTCCTCGAGGGCGAGCCGCTGGATCACGTCGTGAAGGCGCGCCCGATCGGGTGGCGCGAAGCCGTGAAGCTGTCGGTGCAGGCGGCCCGCGCGCTCGAGGCCGCCCACGCGGCGGGCCTGGTGCACCGCGATCTGAAGCCGGCCAACCTGTTCCTCACCGATCAGGGCACCCTCAAGCTCCTCGACTTCGGCGTCGCGATGGCGCTCTCCGACCTGGCGTCGCCAGCGGAGGGGGAGAAGAAGCAGCGCGGCTTCGCCATCTTCGGCACGCCCGAGTACATGGCGCCGGAGCAGATCAGCGGCGAGTCGGTCGACGGTCGCTGCGACATCTACGCGCTCGGGTGCGTGCTCTACGAGCTCCTGACCGGCGCGCGCGCGTTCTCCGGCCGCTCCAGCGTCGAGGTGCTCGGCAAGCAGGTGCGGGAGGATGCCATCGCGCCGAAGGTCCGCACCCCCGACCGAGACATCCCGGAAGAGGTCGAGGCCATCGTGCTCCGCGCGATGAAGAAGTCGCGGAGCGAGCGCTTCGCGAGCGCGGCCGAGCTCCGAGAGGCGCTCGAGGCCGTTCTCTCTCCGAAGGCGGCCGTCGCTCCGCCGCGGCGGGCGCTTGGCAAGCGACTCGCGATCGCTGCCGCGATGCTCGGCGTGGTCGCGCTCGTGACCCACGCGGGCGTGGGCGCTGCGCCGCGCCCCGATGCGACCGCAGAGGCAAACCCGGATCCGACGATGACCGCGCCCGCGGCGCTGCCGGCTCCCACGGACGGCGTGCCCGAGGTGGTCCCGGCCGTCACCGCGGCGGTCGTCGCCCCGGCGCCGAGCTCCAACGACAACGGCACGGAGCCCAGCCGTCCGCCGGCGCGGCTCACGCCGAAGGAGCGCTTGGCCGAGGCGCGGAGCGCCGCGAAGGCGCACCCCTCGGACGCGCGCCTCCTCCACGATTGGGCGAAGGCCGCGATGAAGGTGGGCGACCTGAAGGAAGCACGCCGCGCGGCCGATGCGTGGCTGCTCCACGACTCGTCGCCCGAGCCGAAGCTGTTCCTCGCGAACGTGCTCGAGGCGAGCGGCAAGCGAACCGAGGCGAAGGCGATCGTCGAGGAGGTGCTCGAGGTGTGGCCCGACTCGACCGATGCGCGGAAGCTCCACGCGCGTCTCGGCGCGCCGCTCCCGGCGCCCGACACCGCGGCGAAGCGGACGGCGGTCGCGCAGAAGTAGGTGGTCGGGTCAGTCGCAGTGGCCGACGACGATGTCGCCGACCGCCGACGAGAGCGGCGTCGCGAATGAACGCGCTTCGAGCGTGGGGACGTCGCAGCTCACCTCGATCACCTGGTGGAGGCGACCGTCTCGCGTCACCACGCTCTCGAAGCGGGTCACGCGCTCGCTCACCCAGGCTTCGGAGCCGTCGGGGCACGTCACCGGCATCCAGGCGCGCGCGAACTGGAAGGCGCGCGCGCGGGTCGCGCTGAACACGCGCCCCCGCGCGACCGTGCATCGCGCCGTTGCCGCCGCGATCGCGGCCGTGCGGCGCTGGATCCGGGGCCCGAGGGGTCCCGACGCTCCTTGGGCATCGATCGCGCCGACGTCGGCCGCGGAGAAGGCCTTGGCGTCGTCGAGCATCTCGATCGCCACGTACGACGATGCTTCGTAGCGATCGTAGGTGGGGAACGCCTGCTGCCGCGCCGAATCGCGCGCGAACTTCGCCTCCACGCTCGTCAACGCGACGACGTTCGCGCTCGACGACGTGGCGAGCGAGCGTGCCTCGGCTTCGGTCGCGAAGAGACCGAGGATGATCGCGATGCCCTTCTTCGTCGCATCGCGCGCAGCCAGCTCGTCGTACGACGCCGCGAAGGGGTAACCCACCGCCAACGACTTGGTGCGCGCGGTCGCGAGCAGCGTCGTCGCAGCTGCCGCGTCGCTCGCGTCCCACGTCACGGCGAACGATGCTGCCGAGGTGCATGCGCCGCCGAGATACGGATCGAAGCCGCACGCCCCGGCGGGAAGCACGCCGAGCGGAGTCGCGGGCGCCGGGCGAGGCGCCCCGTCGGCGCCGCTCGACGAGGCGAAGGTCGCAAGGACGGCGGTGGCGAGGACGATGGAAATGGGTCGCATGCGAATCCGCATACGGTCGGTCGGGCGCTGGTCTTCCTCGTCGCGCATCCGCTATGAATGGACAGGCGGCGATGAGTGACCCGAGGAGTCAGCGGTGACGGGCGGACCCTATCGCGAGGCGGATCCCATCGGAGTCCCACTGCGGTGTCTTCGCTGTGGCCAGCGGATCGCCGGTGAAACCTGCACGCGCTGCGGCGCGCCCGCGCCGGCGCGCGATGCGGAGCGGGCCGCGGAGCTGCGGGTCGATTGTCCGCGGTGCGGCATCGCGCTCGAAGCATCGCGGATCGCGGACTGGGGGGCAGGGTTCGTCTACTGCGTGGGTTGTCACGGGTGCTTCGTGCCGCCGCGCGACTGGGAGCTCCTGGTCGATTACGCGTCGCCGTTGGGACGCGTGGCGGGAGACGAGCTCACGGAGGTCGAGCGGGGGCCCAACCTGCGGAGCGACGTGCCGTGCCCCGTCTGCCGCGCGACGATGGAGCGCGTGCGCTACGCCGGCGAAGATCTGTCCGTCGATGTGTGTGATCTGCACGGAATTTGGTTCGACGCGCTCGAGCTCGCAGCGGCGCTGCGGGCGACCGAGAAGGACGACGGGATGCCGGTCAAGCCGAGCGGGACCCGCGAGGTCGCGCTGGCGCCGGACGCGCTGATCAAGCCGCGCCGGTTGGCACGATCGCTGGAGCAACCCGTGATCCCGCCGCAAGGCGCGGAGCTGCCGCAGGACGGGGAGACGCCACCGAGCCCGGACCCCGCGCGGGCGGTGCTGGCCTTCGTGAAGCGCCTGTTTTCCTAGGAGGCGAGGACCCGCAGCGCACCCTTGGCAGGCGCCGTGCTCACCGCCGTGCCGTGCAGCTCCGCGTAGAAGCGCTTCCGGAACGCCAGGGTGAGGCCGTCGGTTCGGACCGAGCGCTCCGCGCCCGCGGGTGGCACCATCGGCGGCTCCGAAGACTCCACGATCGCCTGGTCTTCGCGCGCGATCTTCCGGTTCTGCCAGTGGAACAGGCCGTCCAGGAGCCCGAGCTTCAGGAACCCACGGACCGTGACGAGGAGGAGGTCCGTCTCTCGCTCGCTCACCGGGATACATGCAACCTGCAACAAGAAGATCCGCTCCCCGATCGGGATATGGAGGTTCATCCGGTTCGGCCAGCACCAATCGAGGCGACCCTTCTGGGCCACGCCGTCGATCGTGATGCGCGACTCCGCTCCCCAGGGGCGGTCGTCCCAGGAGATGTCCATCCGCCGCCCGTTCATCCCGCGCCCGATCGTCTTCTCGTGGACGAAGGGGAGGTGCGGCCAGTCGAGCATGTTCTCCATCACCCGCGTCCAGTGCGTTCGCCAACGCACGCGCTCGCCCGTGACTCGGACGTCCGGGCGCTCGAAGTGCTCGTGCACGTAGGGCGCGTCGGGGGCCTCCGCGCCGAGCGACGTGTGCACCCACAGCATCCCGCCGCGCTCCGCCGTCGGCACCGGCGCGGCGCCGCCGAGCCGCTCGTGCTTCGCGTCCGGATTCCACGGGACGTGGGTGACCGCACCCGCGCCGTCGAAGCGCCACCCGTGGAACGGGCAGGCGAGGCACCCGTCTTCGACCTTGCCCAGTGAGAGCGCTACTCCGCGGTGCGGACAGCGATCGACGACGGCCCGTGCCACTCCGCTCGCGTCTCGGAAGAGCGCGACCTTCGTCCCGGCGATGGTCACGCCGAGCGGCTTCGTCCGCCCGAGCTCCGCGCTCGTCGCGATCGGGGTCCAGATGCCGGCAAAGCCTTCGAACATCACTCCGTTGGATGCGGGCCGCGCGGCGGTATCCCCGAATCGCTCACGACGACTCCTGGACTCCGGGGTGGCAGCGGGGCATCGTGGACGACGTGGACGGCCGCGAGAACGCGCAGCTCCGGCTGCGCGCACATCACCTCCTCTGCATCCTCACCTACGTCGGGCGCGGGTACTCGCCGCGCTTCGTCGCGACGATGGATGCCGTCGTCGCGCGGATCGGCGCTGGCGAAGCGTTCGCCCTCGTGGACGGCCCGGACAGCCTCTGCGACGCGCTCGAGCCCGCGAGCGACGACGCGGCCCACTGCCGCGCGCCGCACAACCGGGACCGCGACGCCGTCGCGCTCCGGCACGTCGAAAGCGCACTCGGCCGCGAGCTCGCTTCACCGGTGACGCTCTCGGCGACCGACCTCGGCGTGCTCCGCGAAGCTTTCGCGAGCGGAGCGCTCCGTCCGTCGTGCGAGGGTTGCGAGTGGAAGCCGCTCTGCGACGACGTGAGCGCGGCACGCTTCGCTGATTCGCGCTTGCTCCAAATCGGCCGCGCGCGCGCCTGACTGGTCCGGAAGCGGCGTGCCTTCACGTCGGTGGCGGCATCGCACCCACCCGCTCGTGCCCTACACGCAAAATACGTTGGTTCGAATCCAACGTTCTCCACCTTCGGGGAACTCGTCCAGTGGTAGGACACCGCCTTTTGACGGCAGAAAAAACATGGCTCGAGCACTCGGGTGCGAGCCTACTTCCGAAGGGACACGAGCGGCCGAGAGCGGTCAGCTCTCGACCTTCTTCCCCTTCTTCTCCCAGCCGGTGATGCCCTCCGGCATGATGAACACGTTCGTGTAGCCGAGTTGGAGCGCCGCGTTCGCCGCCTGGTGACACGCCGAGCACTCCTCGGAGTAGCAGTAGAAGATGAGCGTCGCCGTCTTGTCGGCCGGCAGCTTGTCCGCGGCGACCTCTTTGTACGGGAGGAACTTCGCGCCCGGCACGTGGCCCTTGGCGAAGCGGCTCTGCTCGTTGTCGTCGAAGACGAAGGTCTTCCCGTCGTTCGTGGCGAGCCGTGTCTCGACCTCTTCCACCGTCATGCGCTTGAAGGCTTCGGCCGTTTGCGTCTGCGCCGAAGTTGCCGGCGGCGTGGACGAACCGCCGCACGCGGCGAGGGCGAGGAGCGAGGCGACGATCAACGAGCGCATGAGGAACCTCCGAGTCGATTTTCGTAGCAGGCGATCATGCCGTGCGTCCACCCGGGTCGGTCGGGAGGACGAAACCCGCGCGATTGCGGAAGCCTCGACCCTCGGATACGCGTTATCGGGTCATGCGCCGTTCCCTGATTGCTGTCGCCATCGCCGCCTCGCCCGTTGCGTTCGTGCTCGCGTGCGGGGCACCCGGTCCCGCTGCTCCGGTCGCGGGCGTTGCGTCCTCGAGCGCTGCGGCGACGGAGCCGAGCGCTCCGTCCTCTGCGGCGGCGAGCGGCAGCACCAGCGCATCGGCGCCGCCGGCGGTCGTGTCCGCGCCGCCCATCACCGCGCCGCCTCCCGGCGCGAAGCTCGCCGCCACCATCACCGCACCCGGCGGCGACGGCGCGGCCGGTCCCGCCTTCACGCCCGACGGGGCCAACGTGGTGTGGCTCGCCGCCGGGCGCCTCCACCGCTTCGACGGCACGCTCCTCGGCGTGATCGATGCGCGTCCCGTCACCCGCATCCCGCGCATGACCGGTCCGCTCCTGGTCCTCCACGGGGGCTCGGACGCCGCGGTCGACGTCGCATCCGGCGCGCGCCTCGCGCTCGACCCACCCAAGGGCTACACCTGCACCGACGAGACCTTCAGCGCCGACGCGACGCGTGTGTCGCGGAACTGCTCGCAGAAGAACGGCGACGACGTGGTCGTCGTCCAGGACTCGAAGACCGGGGCCACGGTCGGCACGTTCAAGGAGTTCACGACCGCCGCGCCCGTTCGCGCCGGCTCGATCACGGACAGCGGCAACTTCGTCTTCTGGGTCGCGCGCGCCTCGGGTGCGTTCGAGGAGATCAAGAGCAAGGTCACCGGGCCGCTCATGAGCTCGCGCGCGGTGATGGCGCCCGACGAGAGCGTCCTCTTCACCGTGAGCGACAAGAACTGGATGCCGGACGACAAGACGCCGGCGCAGATGCTCGATCCCAAGACGGGACGTGCAAAGTACACGCTTCCCTTCGACATCGAGCGCGTGTGGTTCTCGCCCGATGCCAAGCGGTTCGCCGCGAGCCACGTCACCGACCAGCGCGTCACCTCGATCACGATCCACGAGACGGACGGCGGGCGCGTCGTCGCCACGCTGCCCGAGAAGGCTGCGGACCGGGTCGTGTTCTCTCCCGACGCTCATCGCGTCGTCGTGCGCGCCGGGCTGACGCTGAAGCTCTACGCCAACGTCCCCTGACGCTCACCCGGCGCGTTTGACGCAGCGGAACCCGACGTTCGCGGTGGGGCCGGCGCTGGAGCTCGAGCGCATCGAGGAGCGGGCGAAGCCGAGCGGGCCGTCCCACATGCCGCCGCGGATCGTGGCCTCGACGCCGCCGGTCACGCAGCGAGGGTTCACGAGCACGGGCGGAGAGCTCCAGCACGGCGCGCTGAAACGTGCGTAGTCGTCGAGCACCCACTCGGAGAGGTTCCCGCCGAGGCGACGGATTCCGGCGGGGGCAACGGTCACGTCGAGCGTCGGGGTGTCGAGCGGCTCGGGTCCGACGGGCGTGGTGACGCCGGAGCGGCACGACGCGGGGAAGCCGAGCGACGCTTCGCCGCGCGCGACGACGGCGTGCGCGCAGACGTCGTCGCCGTCGCCCCACGGAAAGCGCGTGGCGAGAGCGCCGTTCACTGCGGCCGCGGCGAACTGCGCTTCGGTCGGGAGCGTCTTGCCTTCGGCTTCGCAGAGGCGCGTGGCGAGCGCGCGGTTCACGCAGGCGAGCGGTTCGCCGTCGTGCGTGCCGTCTTGGGCGCCGCGCCAGGGGCAGTAGAAGGTGGCGTCGAAGGGGTTGTCGCCGTGGAGCACGGGCTCGCTGGAGACCTTGCCGCTCCGGATCAGAGTGCGAGCGCGCCCGACGGAGAACTCGTCCTGATCGATGTAGTATGCATCGACCCGGGCGAGGCGTTCGGTCGGGTCGCCGACGTCGAGCGGGTTGCCGAGGAAGAAGAGCCCCGTCGGTCCACAGCGCATGCCGGGCGGGGCGGCAGCTCCGTCGCAGGGCGCGGTCGCGGCGTCCGGCCAGGAGCCGGGGTTCACGGTCGGATCGCCGTCGCCGCCGGCGATGGCGCCGAGGTCGGCGAGCGCACCCGTCGAAGGGTCGCAGGCGTGGTCCCGATCGGAGGCGATGCCGAAGCAGCTCATTCGGAGCTCGAGCGCGAGGTGCGTGGGGACGCTCGGAGCCGCGGCGGGGAGGCGAGCGACGGCATCGATCGTCGTGCTCGGCGGCGGGAGCCCGGCGGGGCCCAACGAGCGCGCGCGATGGAGGCGCGCGCGCACGCGGAGCGGCGCCGCCGTCGCGGGGGGCACGATCCCGAAGCTCACCGGAAACACGGTCGGCGCGTGCACGTCGACGAAGCGACGGCAGTCGGTGCAAGCGAGCTGGCCGTCGTCGTCGGTGATTTCGACCATGAGCCGATCGCCGACGAGCGGGATTGGTGCATCGGTTCGGACGGTGATGAGCCACTGGCCGCGCGCCTCGGGGGAGCCGCACGCGATCCACGACGCGCCGAGGGCGCATGCGAGCACGCCCAGCACGCGGCGCGGCGTCACGGCTTGGTCTCCGGGTAGACGCAGCGAAAGCCGATCGTGGAGGACTCGCTGGTCCAGGAACGGCGCAACGATGATGCCGAGATGTCGTAGCCGCTGCTGAAGTCGCCGCCCTTCGTGAGCGTGGTGGCGAGGGCGGGTGGCGGTGGGGGCGGCGGAGCGCAGACGCCGTTCGCGACGATCCCGGGACCCCACGCCGCCGCGCACGCAGGGGTGCCGACGAACGTCTCGCCGATCAGCTCCGCGACGCTGCCACCCAGATCGAGCACGCCGTTCATCGAGACATCGACGCCGACCGGGCATCCGGTCGCGTTCTTGTGGGAGCCCACGGGCTCGAGGCGCGGCCCGGCGCAGAAGCCGTCGCGCGCCACGCTCGCGGTGCAGCACGATGGCTCGGCCTCGCCCCACGGGAACGTGCGGCCCAGGCCCGGTCCACGCGCGGCGTGCTCCCACTCGGCCTCGGTGGGGAGTCGTCCGCCCTCGAGCGCGCAGAGCTCGGCGGCGAGGGTGGGGGTCAAGCAGTTGAGCGGGAGCTCGTCGTTGGCAGGATCGTCGACTCCGGCGAACGAGCAGTCCTGGCGGGAAGGGAACGGCGCGGGCTGCTTCGGCAGCGTCGCGATGGGCGTGAACCCTGCGCGGAGGTGCTGGCGAAATCGGCCCACCGTGTACTCGGTCGGATCCATGTAGAGGGGGGAGACCACGGCGAGTCGGAGCGGGAACGGCGCCTCCAGTTGATCGACGAGCCCGAAGAAGCGGTGGTCACCCAAGACGACGAGCCCGCCCGGGATGCAGGGGGCATCGTTGCGCTTGGCCTGAGCGCATGGCCACACGGTCGCGGCGCGCCAGGTCGATGCGAGGGACGGCGCGCCGACGGGGACCTCGCCGACGCTCGCCGATGCGACCACGTTCGCGAAGCCGTCGAGCGTCGCGCCGTCGATGCAGGTTCGACCGGCGGTGACCGACGAAGGACGCCCGAGGCAGTCGCCGCGGAGCTCGACCCGACGCCGATCGATCGGATGGCTCGGGTCGCTGGGCCCGGGGAGGTCGATCACGCGGTCCACGAACACCGGATCGGCCCCCGCGCCGCTGGCGGCGGAGCTCGCGCGAAACGCGCGCACGCGCACGCGTGCCGGCCCGACCACGCCGAGCGAGAGCGGCCAGTCGTCGGGGTTGGCGACCAGGAGCTCGCGCGAGGCGCGGAGCGACGTGCCCGACGGATCGAAGACCTCGATCTGGAGCGAGTCGATCGCCGCGAGCCGATTGAGCTCGCGTGGGTCGCCCCAGATCGGGAGATCGGTGTCGATGACGAGGACGGTCTGTGACCGCGTCTCCGGCTCCGCGCAGGAGCTCGATGCGGCGGCGCACGCGAGCACGAGCCCCGCGCCACGGCCCAAGGCCGAGGAGCGCAGGAGGCGAGCGCCCGGCCGGAATGTCCGAAACCGCATCATCGGCAGGCTTAGCCCGTGTGGTAGCGTCCGTCCATGGATCGACGGTGGCGGACGGGCGGGGAGCTTGCAGTGTGCATGGTGCTCGTGGGCGCTTCGCTCTGGGCGTGCTCGACCGAATCGACCTCTCCGCCCGCGGACGGCGGCTTCGTCTACGCCGACGGGGCGGCGCCCGACGCCGACGGGGGAGCGGCCGACGCCATCGCGGATGCCAGCAAATCGCTGCCGTACCCGCTCACGCAGAGCTGTGGTGCGCCGACCTTGCCGGACAAATGTCGCGCGTGCCGCGAGGCGCACTGCTGCCAGAGCTACACCACGGTCTTCGCGACGGACGCGGGGAACGTGCTCGCGGATTGCATCATCGCTTGCTCCAACGCGGATGCCGCGCAGGAGCCCTGCTACGCGAGCTGCTTCGGGAACACCCCGTCGGAGACGCAGCACGTGCTCGATCACCTCGCCTGTCTCACCCAGAACTGCGCGGTGGAGTGCGGCGGCGGCTCGAACGCGTGCGTCAACTGCATGGGGGCGAGCTGCCCCGCGGAGCGTGCTGCGTGCTCGCTCGATCGCGACTGCTTCCTCGCCGGCACGTGCGTAGCCGACTGCCCGAACGGCGATCTGACCTGCACCGAGGCGTGCGTGAAGAAGTACCCGCCGGCGTCGCAGAAGCTCATCGAGACCCAGACGGTCTGCAGCACGAAGTACTGCAAGCCGCAGTGCTCGCCGTAGCGGCGCTGCGCGCTGCGTCAACTGCAGTGCGCAACGTTCTACGCTTTTCCCCGAGCACGATGGAGGTGTAGACCACTCCTCCTCATGCCGCGCCTCTCTCGCTACTTCGAAACGCGTCGCGACGCGTCCGGTGTCCACCGCCTCGTCGTGAAGCTCACCGGCATCCCGCTCCTTCGCCTCGCGGCGACGAACAAGGGAACGGCG
This sequence comes from Polyangiaceae bacterium, assembly GCA_044224495.1. Taxonomy (GTDB): domain Bacteria; phylum Myxococcota_A; class Polyangia; order Polyangiales; family Polyangiaceae; genus JBGAKG01. Next base: position 27,683 of record JBGAKG010000013.1, read on the forward strand.
TTCAGCGAAGAGGAGCGCGCGTTGCTCGGGCTCGACGGGCTCCTCCCGCCGCACGTGAGCACGCTCGAAGATCAGGTCGCGCGGAACTACGGCGCGTTCGTCCGCGAGCCCAATGCGCTCGCGAAGTACCAGTTCCTCCGCGCTCTCCAGGAGCGGAACGAGACGCTCTTCTACGCGCTCCTCGAGCAGCACCTCGGCGAAATGCTGCCGATCATCTACACGCCGACCGTCGGCGACGCGGTGAAGAACTTCCACGCGATCTACCAGAGCGCGCGCGGCGTCTCGTTCTCGCCGAAGAACATCGCCCGCGCGAAGCAGGTGATGGACAACTGCTTCTACGACGACGTGCGCATGATCGTGGCGACCGACTCGTCGGCGATCCTCGGCATCGGCGATCAGGGGTACGGTGGGCTCGCGATTGCGATCGGGAAGCTCGCGCTCTACACCGCCGGCGGCGGAGTCTCCCCGTGGCGCTCGCTCCCGGTCGGCCTCGACGTGGGCACCGATCGCGACGACCTCGTGAAGACGCCCTCGTACCTCGGCGTGCGCCAGCGCCGCCTCAAGGGGCCCGAGTACCTCGAGTTCATGGATCGCTTCGTCGACGCCGTTCGCGAGCGCTACCCGCGCGCGATCCTCCAGTGGGAGGATCTCTCGAAGGACGCTGCGTTCACGGTGCTCGAGCGCTACCGGAAGCGGCTCCCGTCGTTCAACGACGACATCCAGGGGACCGGCGCGGTGTGCCTCGCTGGCGTCCTCTCGGCGTGCAAGCTGATCGGGGTCCCGCTCCGCGACCAGAAGGTGATCGTCTACGGCGCCGGCGCCGGTGGCGGCGGGGTCGCGTGGGAGATCGTGCGCGGGCTGATGGCCGAGGGCCTCTCCCAAGCGGAGGCGCTCGAGCGCGTCTACGTGCTCGACTCGAAGGGCCTGCTCCTCGATGACCGCGCGATGGAGGACTACAAGAAGCCCTTCGCGCGCTCTCGCGCTTCGATCGCGGGCTGGGAGATCACGGGGACGCCGACGCTGCTCGACGTCATCCAGAAGACGAAGGCCTCGATCCTCCTCGGCCTGTCCGGCCAGCCGGGCACGTTCACGGAGGAGATCGTGCGCGCGGTGGGCAAGAACGCCTTGCGCCCGGTCGTGTTCGCGCTCTCGAACCCCACCTCGTCCTGCGAGGCGCAGCCGGCCGACATCCTGACCTGGACCGAAGGCCGCGCGATCGTCGCCACCGGCAGCCCGTTCGAGGACGTGGTGTACGGCGGCCAGTCCTACCCGATCGGGCAAGGCAACAACGCATTCATCTTCCCGGGGCTCGGCTTCGGCGCCATCCTCGCGCAGGCGCGCGAGATCACGGACGCGATGGTAATGGCCGCGTCACGCGGGCTCGCCGACTACACGGCCGAGCATCACCTCGCTTCGGGGCTCGTGTATCCGCCGGTCGAAGAGCTGCGCGAGGTCGCCGTCCACGTCGCGGCGCGCGTCATCGTGCAGGCGATCGCCGATGGCGTCGCTCAGTCGACGAAGGTGCGGCCCGAGGACGCCGTCGCCTACGTGCGGACGAAGATGTGGCAGGCGAAGTACCTGCCGTTCGCGACGGAGTGAGCGGGCGGCCTCCGCTCACGCCACCGCGCGGAGCGGCAGCGCGGGCTCCCGGCGGACGACCGACGGGGAGGGGACCGACCACTGCGCGAAGAAGCGCGCGAGGCAGGTGCTGCTGCTGAGACCGACCTCGTCGGCGACCTCGCCGATCGTGAGCTCGGGCAGGCTCAGGAGCGCGAGCGCCAGGCGCAGGCGCCAGCGGTTCCGCACGTCGCGCCAACCGCGAGCGTCGATCCCGTACCGCTCACTGAACGTGCCGAGCACGCGGTGGAGCTGGCGCGGCGAGAGGTTCGCGTCGTCGCTGAGGTGCGAGATCGAGCCCTTGTGCTTCAAGTCGCGGAACTGCTCCGCGAGCGCCGCGCCGAGGCGGAGGTCGCGCGCGGTGGGACCGCCTTCGAGCCGGCGCGCAGCTTCCGGGAGCGCGATCCCCAGCGCGGCCAGCGCCGCGCCGACGTGCTCGAAGAACGTGCGCTGGACCGCGCCGTCGTCGCCGACTCGGTCGAGCTCTGCGGCGAGCGACGCGAGGACGGCTCCCCCCGCGACGAGGCGCGGGTGCTCGAGCTCCGCGGCCGCCCACGTGATCTCGAGCACGCGCGCCCGCTCGAACCGCGCCGTGGCGACCCAGCTCTGGGGCGCGACGAGCGTCGTCCCCGGTCCGAGGCGCGCGGTCGTGCGGTTGCCACGGAGCACCACCGTCCCGGAGACGACGTGGAGCACCGTCATGAACGGCGCGCGCGCCGGCGGCATCGGCGCACCCCACCCGTCGTCCACCACGAGGCCGCGGCACTCGACCGTGCGGACCCGAAGCTCGGGCCGCGCGAGGAGCGTGATCGCGAGCGAGGCCGCGGCGCGGCGGCAACGGTACGAGAAGTCGAGCTTCACGGCGCAGGGGGTGGCGGCGAGGGGCATGCTCCGGGCTACTGCACGCCCCGGGCCGACCCACGGGACCCTGGATTTTCGAGGGTTCCAGCCCCGTTGCGCACCGAATCGAGCGGACCTTGCTCGATGTTGAGCAGATTCGGCGCAACGCGCGCTCTCGCGTCGGTGCGCTATCCTCTCCGCGTTGTCACCGGGAGACGTCCTCGCTCGTCGCTACTCGCTCGTCGCACCCCTCGGCCGGGGCGGCATGGGCGAGGTGTGGAGCGCGGTGCGCCTGGACACGAAGGAGCGTGTCGCCGTGAAGGTGCTCGCCGAAGAGCTCGCCGCGAGCGAGTCCTCGCGGCGGCGCTTCCTGCGCGAGGCACGGCTCGCGTCTTCGGTGAGCCACCCCAACGTCGTCGAGATGTACGAGGTCGTCGAGGACGACGCGAAGCCGTTCCTCGTGATGGAGCTCCTCGGCGGGGAGACGCTGGGCGCGCGACTGCGGCGGAAGGGCAAGCTCGAGCTGGGTGAGCTCGCCGCGATCCTCCTCCCCGTCATCGACGCGGTCGAGGCGGCGCACGCGGCCGGGATCGTCCACCGCGACTTGAAGCCGGAGAACATCTTCCTCGCGCGCGAGCCCGATGGCAGCGCCCGCGTCCGCGTCCTCGACTTCGGGATCGCGAAGCAGACCGAGAAGCTCGCGGAGCCGATGCACGAAGACGGGGCGACGACTGCGCCGGTCGGGACGACGGGCGCGATGATCGGGACTCCGTTCTACATGTCGCCCGAGCAAGCGCTCGGCGAGCGCGACATCGATGCGCGCTCCGATCTCTGGGCGCTCGGGATCATCGCGTACGAGTGCGCGAGCGGGAAGCGTCCGACCGACGCAGCGACCCTCGGCGGCGTGCTCAAGATCATCGTGACCGATGGGATCGCGCCGCTGGCGGACGTCGCCCCCGGCGTCGATCCGGCCGTTGCGCGCGCCGTGATGGCGCTCCTTCGAACCGAGCGCGGCGCACGCGCGCCATCGCTCGTGGCGCTGCGGAGCGCGCTCGGCGCCGTGGGTCCGGCGACCGAGCTCGATCTGCCGGAGGAAGAAGCCCCGCGCTCGGTGCGCCTCGCCGCACCGCCGAAGCGCAGGTCCCGGTGGATCGCGGCGACGGGCGCCGGCCTGCTCGTCGCGGGTGCGGTCGCGTTCGCGCTCTCGCGCCCCGCCGCGCCCGCCGCTTCGGACGCCACGGCGTCCGCCTCGGTCAGCGCGGTACCCGTCCAGGCCGCTCCGAGCGCCGCCGCGAGCACCTCCGCGCCGGACCAGCCTCTCGCGCCCGCACCATCGGCAACGGCGTCGAGCCCGACCCGCGTGTCCAGCGGCGCTACGCTGCGCGCGAGTGGGCGCCCCTCGGCTGGTGCCTCCGTGAGTGCGGCCGCCGCGAGCGCGTCGGCGGCTCCGGCGGTGTCCCGCGGCGCGGGCGGCCTCGTCGCGGACAATCCGTTCGCCGCCCACTGATCCGAGTAGGATGGCGTCGATGGCTCGGCCTCGCCTTCTTTTCGTGTCAGCGCTCGCCCTCGGTCTCGCCGCCGCCGCGCCGCTCCACGCCGAAGAGCCGACGGACGTCGCCGCGCGCGAGTACGGGCGTGGCAACGAGCTCGCGCGCGCGACGCGCTGGGCGGAGGCGCTCGGAGCGTTCGAAGCGTCGCTCGCGGCGAAGCCGCACGCGCTGACGCTCTACAACATCGGCGTCTGCGAGCGCGTCCTCGGGCGTGCGACGCGCGCGCGCGAGAAGCTTCGCCTCGCGCTCGATCGGGCGAACGCGAACCCGGGCGAGCTGCCGGCGAGCATCCGCGAAGAGGTCGAGGGGTTCCTCGCCGAGTACGCGCGGATCCTCCCGCGCGTCGCCGTCACGCTCGAGCCCGCGGACGCCGCGCTCGCCGTCGATGGCCGCCCGCTGCGCGAGCGGCGCGACGGGGACGCGCTCGTGCTCGAGGCTGGGGTCGAGGCGCCCGGGATCGGAAAGCCACCTCCTTCGGGTCGGTTCGACCTCGAGGTCGATCCCGGCTCTCACGTCCTGACGATCACGCGCCAGGGCTACCGCGACGTCGTGCTCACGCGCGACTTCGCACCCGGCCAACGCGGCGCGCTCGATCTCGTGTTGGCGCGGCTCCCCGCGACGCTCCACGTCGCGTCGTCGGTGGTCGGCGCGCAGGTCCGCGTGAACGGCGTGGACGTCGGGTTGGCGCCGGTCGACGTCGTGCGACCGGCGGGGACCTATCACCTCGTCGTCTCGCAGAAGGGTTGGGTCTCGTTCACGAACGACGTGACGCTCGGCCCCGGCGAGGAGACGAGCCTCAAGGCGACGCTCGCCGCGGAGCGCACGCCGATCACCAAGCAGTGGTGGTTCTGGACCGGAGCCGTGGCGGTGGTCGCCGCAGCGGCGGTCGTCACCTGGTTGGTCGTGCGCCCCGCGCCGGAGCCGGCACCGTACGACGGCGGCAGCACCGGTTGGGTCGTGTTCCCCTGAGGGGCTCTCAGCGGCTGCGCGGCTTCGTCAGCCCGTACTCCGACAAGCGAGCCACCAACGTCCGGCGCGGCATCCCCAGGCGCTCGGCCGCTTTCGTCTGGTTGCCGCCGCAGGCTTCCAGTGCCTCGAGGATGCGCCGCTTCGTCTCGGCGGCGAGGCTCTCGCGGAGCGGGCCATCGGCAGCGGCGGCGTCGTCCGACGGCTCGTCGAAGAGGACGTCTCCCGCTTCGATCGTGCGCCCCGCCGCGAGCGCGCACGCGCGATCGACGACGTTCCGAAGCTCGCGCACGTTGCCCGGAAACGCGTGCGCGCGGAGCTTGTCCAGCGCCGCCGCCGAGAACGTCGGCGCCGCCATGCCCATCGTCTCCGCGGTCCGCGCCGCGAAGCGCTCGACGAGCGCCGGGATGTCCTCGCGCCGATCGCGGAGCGGTGGCACGGCGATCGTGATGCCGTTCAGGCGGAAGTAGAGGTCCTGCCGAAAGCGCCCGCTCTTCACGTCGGCGGCGAGATCGCGGTGCGTCGCCGCGATCACGCGCACGTCGACCGGGATCGGCTGGGTGCCGCCGACGCGGACGATCTTCTTCGCTTCGAGCACGCGGAGGAGCTTCGCTTGGAGCGCTGCCGAGAGCTCGCCGACCTCGTCGAGGAACAGCGTGCCCCCCTGCGCGGCCTCGAAGAAGCCCTTCTTCGCCGCGACCGCACCGGTGAAGGCGCCGCGCTCGTGCCCGAAGAGCTCGCTCTCGGCGAGGTTCTCCGTCAGGGTCGCGGCGTTGACCTCGACGAAGGGCGCGGCGTGCCTCGGCGACGAACGGTGGACGTGCGCGGCGAGGACCTCTTTCCCGACGCCGGTCTCGCCGGTGACGAGGACGTTGAGCGGCCCCTTCGCGATCCGAGCGGCGAGCTCGAACACGCGCCGCGTCTCGGGCGCGACGGTGACGACGTCGCTCGCGTCGCCGGTCGCCTTCGGAGCGCGCCGGACGGAGGCGGGCTTCATGTCCTCGGCCGAGCGCACGAGGAGCGTCACCGAGCCGAGCGTGATCGGCTCCTCGAGCGCCACCGGGACGGTGGCGTTCTTGGGGATGCGCTCCTCGACGATCTCGTACGTCTCGGCGGCCGAGCGCGTCCGCCGCACGCGGATGCCGTTGGCGCTGCCGAGATCCTCGATCGAGAGCTCGGCGCCGACGTGCAGCTTCGCGTGGTAACGAGAGACGGACCGATCGTCGATCGGCACGTCGTTGTCGTCGGCCCTACCGAGGCGCAGCGTCGACGGCTGCGCCAGGGGGACCGTGCGAACGCCCCCCGGCGCGAAGATGCAGAGGACTCGCTCCACCGTTGCTCACTTGGGCGCGGCGCAGGTGATCGGCTCGGCCTCGGTCACGTACTTGGTCGCGTCCTTCGCGTCCTTCGTGCGTCGGAAGCGCCAGCCGGTGTAGGTCGCGTTCGCCTCGGGGTAGAGGAACGTCGTCTGATCCATCTCCTGGCTCGTCATGGTCCAGGCCGAGGTGCAGAGCTTGCCCGCCGGCGTGACGTGGATCACGCGCCCGGACGAAGCGACCGGGCTCCAGTTCTTGGCCGAGTCGCCCGCGATCTTGAAGGTGCGTTTGTCGGCGCCGTAGATGCCCTGGTAGTAGCGGTAGCGGCCCGCCTTCGCGTCGCACACGGCGTCCGCGTTGGCCTGGTCGACGACCATCGGCGCCGGCGGGTCGTCGCCCATCGTCGCTTCGATCGGGAAGAGCGCGCCCGCGAACATGCCCTTCTGCACGCCGAGCATGGCCTTGTCGCCGAACAGCGAGAGGCTCGGCGTCGAGAAGGGATCGAGACCCCAGGCCTTCTTCGTCCACGTCTTCCCGTCGTCCGAGACGTTGAGGATGGCGTTGCCGTAGTCGGTGTCCTCGAAGATCCAGCGCTTGCCGAGGTGCGCCGCGTAGCGCACGCCGACGTCCGCCGGGAGCGCGATCGGCTCGACCTTGCCGTCGTCGTGGATGAAGTTCATCGCATCGTCGTCGGAGCCGCGGAAGAGCAGGCCGCCGTCGACGATCTGCGCGGTGCCGCTGAAGCCGTAGCGCGAGATGCGGAACGGCTTCATCTGCGGCAGGCTCTTCTTCACGACCTTGCCGGTCGCGGACGAGTACCAGGTGAGGTCCACGTCCACCGGGTTCAGGCCGCTGCCGGTGCGCGCTTGGAACGCGTACCGCGCGAGGACCATTCCGTCGGCGAGGGTCGTCTGCCCCTGGCGCCGCTCCGGCGGGTTGGGCGGCGGCTTCGCGCCCGCCGCCGGCGGCTTCGCGGGCGGGGGCGGATCCTTCGGCGTCGGCGGCTGGAGGGCGAGCTCGCGCGTCGACGTCTTGCCGCCGAGCACGAGGGTGGCCTTGCCGTCGGCGTCGCGCTTCACGAAGCCCCAGCGCGCGTCCGGGTTCCGGTTGTCGACCATGTCCGAGTAGGGCGTCTGGGTCAGCTTGGCGACCGCACCGGCCGACTTGCACGTGAGCTCCATGCGCGGTGCGGCGAGCACCGGCGTGGGCGTCACCACGGGCGGCGGGCGCTGCGGCACCGGCTGCGGCGTCGGCTGCGCTGCGATTTTGTCGGGGTTCTGGATGACGGGGATGTCCCAGCCCACGCGCGCGGCGCCGCCGTTCAAGCAGCCCGCGACGGAGCAGGTCAGGCCCTGCACGAAGCCGTTCGTGGCGACGCGCATCCAGCTCTCGCCGCCGTCGGCGGTCTCGTAGCCCTTGTCGTGGCCGCCGAACAGGAGGCCCCGGCCCCCGGCGAACGACATCGTGCCGTCCGGTGCGGGGACGTAGACGGTCGGCATCTCTTTCCCGTCCGCGCCGCGGCGGTGGACGATCCACTGGTCGTGAGCGTTGTCGCGCTCGAACACGCGGAGCACGCCCTTGTCGTCCACGGACATCGCCGCGTGGATGTCGTTGTCCACGTCGAGCATCTTCGAGCGCACGAACTTGTTCTGCGAGAGCGGCGACTCGTAGACGTGGAGCTTGTTCTGGTGGACGCCGAGCGCGTAGACGCGATCGTGCGCCTCGTCGAAGGCGAAGGACTGCGGCGAGAACTCCTCGACGAAGGCCATGTCCTCGAACGCCTTCGCGCCGGCCGGCTTGATCTGGCGATGGCCGCAGCTCGTGTCCTCGCTGGGCTCTTCGCCGCGGTAGCCGTCGTCGTCGTCCTCGTCGTCACCTTCGTAGTCGCCCTCGCCCTCGTCGCCCTGGTCTTGGCAGAGCGCGGTGACGAACGTCCACCCCTTCGGCCCGACCGAGATCTCGGAGCCGTCGGCGCTGCGCGAAGAGACGCCGTCGACGGTGCCGTCCTTCGTCCACGTCGCGCCGTAGTCCTTGCTGCGGAAGATGGTCGTCGAGTCGCCCTCCTGCTCGCCGTCGGGCCGCAGGTAGACGATCTCGGAGCCGTAGCCCGCCACGAGCACCCCGAGCCCGCGATCGCTGTAGAGGTCGGCGACCTTCACCGGCGCGCCGAGCTTGTCGCCGATCTTGGCGGACGAGACCTCGATCTCCTTCGAGTCCTCGGTGCGGAGCACGAACTCCACGACGCGCTCGCCGCTCAGGATCGTGAGCACGTCCGCGCGATCGTCGAGGGGCGCGCTGCCGGGGAGGTTGCCCTTGAGGATCGGCTCGGGCTGCTCGGTCGTCATCGTGAGCGCGTTGCCGTCGAGCTTGGCGCGCTTGCCCTGGATGCCTTCGAAGAAGAGACGGAACTTCCCGTCGCGGAACACGCGCTTCGCGCCGATGCCGGGCGTCGCGAGCGGAGCCCACGTGGCGCCGTCGTCGTGCGTGACGAAGAGCTTCTGCGGGAAGTGGATCAGGAGCCCGTTGCCCTTGCCGTCGAGCGCGAGCGAGCCGACCTTGCCGAAGGGCTTGCTGCCGCCGGCGTAGTCGACCGGCTTCCAGCTCGCGCCGCCGTCGCTCGTACGGAGCACGCGCCCGTCCGGAGCGATGCCCATGATGGCGGACTTGCCGGTCGTGAGGGAGCCGAGACGCCCGGCGCTCGGCGCGTCACCGAGCGGACCCTCGCGCACCGTGTCGAGCGGGCCGAGCGGCGTCGCCGAGACGTAGATGTCGCCGTCGTCGGCGACGAACGCGTACTGGCCCTTCTCGTCCTTCACGACGCCGACCAGGTTCTCGAACGCGAGCGTCGTCGCGTCGGTCGGCTCGGCGCCCGCCTTCACGAGCGTGCGGCGGCCGTTGCGGCCGACGTACAGCGTGCCCTCGTCACCGAGCTCCAGCTTGGCGACGAACCCGCGCTCGGGGCGCGAGAAGACCCACTTCGCGCGCGTGGGCGGCGGCGGCTGGACCTTCGCGGTCGTGGGCACGGGCTTCGGCGTGACCGGCGGCGGGGTGCCCCCGCAGGCGACCGAAGCGAGGACGTAGAGCGTGGGCGCGAGGAGAAGGGTGCGTGAGCGCATGTCGGCGCAGCATAGAGAGGGTGCTGGAGCTTCGGAAGCGAGAAGAAGCGCCTCTCACCACGAGATCTGGACTTGGCCCGCACCCGAGCGCTGCCCGGCCGTCGTCGTCCCGCCCGTCACGCCGCCGATGTACGAGGAGCCACCCGCACCGCTTGCGCCGGTGTAGTTGCCCGAATAGGTGCCCGAGTTTCCGGTAGCTCCACCACCCGCGGCGCCGGCAGAGCCGGTGTTGCTCCCGGCCTGACTGCTCGACACCTCGGGACCACCGTTGCCGCCGGTACCGAGGCTCCCCACGGTTCCGTTGTTCGTCCCCGAGTACGACGACGTCCCCGCGTTGCCGCCCGCGGCTTGCGTTCCACCCGTCGGCATCGTGCCGGTGTCGGGCCACCCCGCGCCGCCGCCGCCACCGTAGTAGCCGCCGCCGCCCGCGCCGCCGCCGCCGCGCCCACACCCGGAGATGCGGTTGCCGCCACCGCCGCCGCCGCCCGCGCCGACGATGACGCGATCGGCGAGCGCGGTGCCGGGGGTCCGCACGTCGGACGCGCCGCCACCACCGCCGCCGGCCGCGGTCGAGCACGGATGGACCGCCGCGGAGCCGCCGCCGTTGAAGCCCGCCGCGGTCCCCGCCGTGCCGCCTCCGCCGACGTACACGTTGAGCACCTGCCCCGAGGTCACGGTCAGCGTTCCCGTCGCGTACCCGCCGAGCCCGCCGGCGACGCTCTGGGCGTTCGAGTTGCCCTGCGCGCCCCACGCTGCGAGCGTGACCTGGGTCACGCCGCCGGGAACGGTGAAGGTCTGCGCGGCGCCGGTGTACGCGAACGTCACCGAGCCCTTGCACGTGACCGTCACCGTGGTGATGGGGGTGCTCCCCATCGTTCCGCTTCCGCTTCCGACGGTGCACGTCACGCCGGCCGGCTGCGTGAGGACGGTGACGGCGTAGGGTTTGCCGCTCCCCACCTTGGTCGCGAAGGTGAACGGGCCGCTGTCGGTGAGGGTGAGATCGTCGGCGCCGTTGTCCTGGAGCACGAGCGTCTTGCCCTTCGGGAGGCCCGTCACGGTGCCACCCACCGTCGATGCGGCGGCCGTACAGGCGACGGCGACGTTCGTGATCTTCGCGCCCGCGATCTTCCCCGAGCCGCTCGTCACGGCGCAGCTCTGGTTGCTCGGCTGCGTCTTCACGGTGACCGCGTAGTCCGCACCGTTGGCGAGCGCGGTCTTGAACGTGAACGGGCCGTCGGCGCTCACCGCGAGATCGTCGCTGGCGTTGTCTTGGAGCACGAGCCCCGTGCCGGTGAGCCCGGTCACGGCTCCGCCGACGGTGAACCCCTGCGCGGCGCCGTCGCCGTTGGTCGAGCCATCTCCGCCGGAGCCACCGTCTGCGGTGGGGATGCCGGCGTCGTCGACGACGCCACCACCATCCGTGAACGGCCCCGTGACGATGCCGTTCGCACAGGCAGCGAGCACGACGGGGAGGGAGAGGACGAAGCCGAAGGGAAGGGATCGCCGCATGACCCGAGCTTAACACGCCATCAAGTTGGCGTGCGCGCGCTCAGGTGCCGCTCAAGTACCGGTTTTGGCCTTCGAAATCGCTTCCCACTCTTCTTCGAACTGCGCGAGCTGCGAGTTCACGATCCCGAGGTTCTGCGCGTTCATCTCGTTCGCGTCGGCGCGGGCGAGGTCCGTCATCTGCTTGCGGATGTCCCCGAGGTCGTCGCAGATCCGCGAGAGGAGCGCGAGGTCGCGCGTGCGGCGATCCTGGCCGGAGTAGTTCTTCCGGTACTCGTCGAAGAGCTCGTTCGCGGCGCCGCCGAGCATCCCCATCAGGTCCGCGAACGGCGTCTGCTGGCGCGCCTTGCGGATCTCGACGAGCTCCGCGCGGTAGGTGCTGAGCTGGTTCTCGACGATCTCGATGTTCTTCCGGTTCGTGTCGCCGCCGTTCTCCTTGTCGAGCTTCTTCATCTGCTTCTGGTAGCTCTCGAGGGACGCGATCATGCGGACGAGGAGCGCCGGGCGGCGCGTGCTGCGCGAGCGCCCCGCGAAGTGGTCCGCGTAGAGCTTGAACTGCGAGTTCGCGAGCTGCGCGAGCCGGTTGACGCGGTCGTCGACCGTGCCCTCCGTCTGGGCCTTCGCGATCTCCTTCTCTTCCTTGCGGTACATCTCGATCGACTGACGAACCACGTCGAGGTCGGCCTTCATGCGCGGGCCGGGGCTCTTCTTGATGAGCTCCTCCATGTCCTCGCCGATCACCTCGAGCTCTTCGGCGAGCTCCGCCAAGAGGCCGAGATCGCGGGTCGAGCGCGACTGCCCTGCGAAGTGACGCGCGTACTTCGCGAACACGAGGTTCGCCGAGGCCGCGAGGGGCGCGAAGTCGTCGAACGCCGGCCCCATCTGCTTCGCTTCGACGATGAGCCCGCGCTCCTGCTCGTAGATCCGGACGTTCTCGCGCGCGGTGTCCGCGATGGTGCTGAGCTCGGGCCCACGTGCGGCGGACGGGATCGCTTCGATCCTCGCGAGCACCGCCTTCGTCTCCTTCACGATCGCGTCGAGCTCGTCCAAGTTGCGCGAGGCGCGCGATTGGCCGGCGAACTGGGCTTCGTAGCGGGCGGCGATTTTGTCGAGATCTTCGGCGAAGGTGCGGGCGGCAGGCGTGGCCATGGCGCGGACCATAGCACGCTTGTCACGGGCGTCCCGTGGGCGCATAACCGTGGAATGGGACGCGGTCTGGACCGGTTGCGGAGCGCAGCGTTCGTGCGCCTGCTCACGGTCGTCCTCGCCCTGCCGCTCTTGCTCGGCGCGCATCTGCCGTGGCTCGCGCGCGTGGTCGCCGGGCCCGCGAGTCACGTCTGCCACTGCGACGCGCGGCACACCGACTGCGCGTGCCCGATCTGTTTTCCCGATCGCGAGGATCTGAAGAAGAACGAGCTCGCCGTCAGCGCCCCGTGCGGTGAGCGCGACGAAGCGTTCGGCGCGGTCGCGTTGCCGGCCGTACTTCAGCCCAGCTCGGTCCTCGTCCCGGTCGCGGCGTGCACGCCGGGCGACCTCGCCGCTCCCGCGCTCCTCGTCGTTCACGGACCCTCTCCGCCCGAGCCTCCTCCTCCTCGAGCCTGACCGCTTCGCACCAGGTCTTCGAGATCGCCGCGCACGTGCGTGGCGTGGACAGGAGAAGAACGAAATGAGAGCGAACGCGTGGACCGCGCTCGCGCTGTTCGCCATTGCCGCGGCTTGCGGCGGCGGCGATGCAGCGCCAGCGTCCTTTCCCGCTGCGGCCTACGAGACGACCTCGACCGCGAGCGGTGCCTATTCCATCGAAGTCCGGACCTCGCCGCAGCCGCCGACCACCGGCGTCATCGCGGTCGAGCTCCGGGTACGCGACCGGGCGAACGTGCCCGCCGACGGGCTCGCCATTGTGGCGACGCCCATGATGCCGGCCCACACGCACGGCGCCTCCGTGCAGCCGTCCGTCACCGCGAAGGGCGGCGGCGTGTACCTGCTCGAGAACGTGAGCGTGTTCATGGCCGGAAAATGGGAGCTTCGAACGAAGCTCACCCGAGGAGCCAGCGAAGAAGATGCGACGATCGCGCTCGACGTTCGCTGAGCTCGCCGCTCCGCTTCTGGTCGCGCTCGCCGGCTCGTTCGCCGGCGAGCGCGTCGCGGCGGCGCAGGCGTGCTGCGCCACGCCCTCGGCCTTCGCGCCCGCGCGCTTGCGCCAAGGCGAGAACGCGATCGTGGGGTTCTCCGTCGGTGCGTCCGGCGTGACGGGGAGCTTCGGTGCCGACCGCAGCTTCGCGGCGAGCGGACCTGGCTCGCGCGAGGTCGATCTCTCGCAGCGCCTCTTCCTCGGGTGGATGCCGGTTCCGCGGCTCGAGCTGTCGTTCGTCGTTCCGTTCGTCGAGACCGTGCGGAGCGCCGGGGCTCTCGGCGAGGTCTCCGGCGGGATCGGCGACGCGAAGCTCGCATCACGCGTGCACCTCATCGACGTCGGAACCGACGCGATCGTGCCCGGCGTTCACCTCCTCTCGGGCGTGACGCTCCCGACCGGCGTCGCCGCGGACCGCGCACACCTACCCCTCGCGACGGACGCGACCGGCACCGGCTCGTTCCAGCTCGAGAACGGGCTCGCGCTCGAGCAGTCGTTCGGGCGCTTCCTCGTGAACCTGACCGGCACGGTCGCGTGGCGGTCGGTGCGCGACGTGCGCGGCACGAGCGCGCAGCAGGGTGCGCTCTTCGGGGGCTTCTTCGCCGCGAGCTACACGCTCCCGAACGCGCTGTCGTTCGCGCTGTCGCTCGCGTACGAGGCCTCGCTCGAGGCGAAGGCCAACGGCGTGGAGGTCCCCGACTCGGCGACCGCGAAGACCACCGTGAGCCTGGCCGCCGCGATGCCCGTCGCGCGCGGGCTGAGGGTCACCGCGGGGCTCTCATGGACGCCTCACGTCGACGGCTTGGGGAAGAACGAGCTCGCGACGGTGGGGGGCTCGATCGGCATTGTCTGGGGGTGGTGGCCGTCGCAAGCACCACGCGCGTGCCCGATGCACCCCGGCGCTGCGAGCTGCAACTGCGCGCACTAAAGAAATGACCATTTTCGGTTCTGCGAACGCTGACGATCCTGAGCTCCATGGGACGATCGTCGCTCTGCGTCTTTCTCTTCGTGCTCGCCGGTTGCGTCGGTGATGCGGCCGTGACGACGCCGCCCGGGGGCGATGCGGCGACGACCAACGACGGGGGCGCGAACCCCGACGCGGCGCCGACCGCGCTCACCATCCCGACGCTTCGAGATCCCCAGGCCGCCGGGCACCCCGCCGTCGGGACGCGCGTTCGCGTCGAGGGCGTGGTCGTCACCGGCGTGAAGAACGTCGGCGTCGCGCGCGGCTTCTTCGTCCAGGACCCGAGTGCGTCGACGTGGGCCGGCATCTACGTCTTCACGGGCGCGACCGACGTCTCGGTGAGCGTCGGCGCCATCGTGACCGTGACCGGGAAGCTGGTCCTGTACCGCGGGCTCGACCAACTCGACGCGACCGGCGGCACCTACGTCGCGACGGGCACCGCCACCGTCCCACCCCCGGTCGACGTGACGCCGAACGAGATCCGCGAGGGGAGCCCGACCTCCGCGCAGTACCAGTCGATGCTCCTCCGGGTGAAGGGCGTGAAGGCGAAGACCGGGACGACCGGCGTCGACTTCACCGTCGTGTCGAGCGCCGGCAACGACGATCTCGTCGTCACGAGCTTCATGGCGGCCGACTTCGGCGCGTCGCCGTTCCCGGCGACGCCCAACCAGACGTTCTCGTCGATCGTCGGGCGGGGCTATCGCTACGGTCCGAACGACCAGACCTCGGTCGCGAAGCTCGCCCCGATGAACGCGGGCGAGGTCGTGACGCCCTGACCTGACTCGCCACCTCGCACTGCGAGACGGCGGCCGCGCCGCTGGAGTATCGTGAGCGCGTGAGATCCGTCGGTCTCCTCGCGGTCGCTGCGATCGGCTTCCTCGCCCTGCCGGGCCAGGCTCGGGCCGACGAGGCGCCCGCGCGTCCCTTCGAGGTCGTCGCGCGCGGGCCCGTTCTGCAGGCATCGCTCGGGATGAGTCGGGCCGGCTATCGCCTGTTCGGCGATCTCGGGATGGAGACCGTCGGCCTGCGCGCCTTCGGGGCTCACTGGCTCGTCGCGTGGGATCTCGGCGCGAGCTTCACCGTCGGCGTGCTCGCGAACCGCGAGCCGTACCGCGCGCTCTACGGCTTCCGCGCCGCGTCGTTCATCGAGCCGACCTATCGCTTCCTCACGGGCGCGGTGAGCCCCGTCCTCTCGGCGCGGCTCGGCGCCGACATGTCGATCGTCGGCACGCCCGGCGTGTCGCTCGGCGAGCTCGGCGACGTGAACGACATGGATGGCGTCGGCGGCGTCAGCGCGCGTGGCCTGGCGCGCTTCGGGGGCGGCGCGTCGTTCCTCGATCGCACGCGCTCGCTGCTCCTCGTCGCGTTCTTCCAGGAAGCGCTCCGCTCGCACGGCCAGAACGCCGACGGCGCGGCCTTCAGCGAGGTCGGCGCCATGGCGCGCTTCGACTGGACGTGGGGCCTCTCGGTCGCGCTCGAAGGCACCGCCGGGACCACCGTGATCTTCGACGACCCGGCGCTCGGGCGAACGTGGCGAAAGACCCGCTTCGGCGCGAGCGGGTGGGCGCGGAAGATCTTCGCGAACGGGATGTGGCTCGGTCTCTTCGCCTCGCTGTCGCGCGAGACGGATCACGTGACGTACGAGGCCACTGGGAACGTCTTCGAGCCCTCGGGTCCGGCCGACGTGACGCTGGGCGCCGCGTTCGGGGTCTCCCTCTGGAGGGGTCGATGAGCACGATCCACAAGCGCGCGCTCGGGGGAGCGGTCGCCCTCGTCATCGCGGTCGCCTGCCGCCCCGGCGCGATCGACTGGGGTTTCTCCGCCATCGACGGGATGAAGACCCCGGCCGATGATCCCAAATTGGGATGCGGGGTGACGTTCGGGGCGGATGCCACCGCGGCGGAGCGGGCGCGCTGCACGTTCCGGAGCGGCGCCACCGCCGCGCAGTCGCTCGGCGTCCCTCCGAGCGACCTGCAGAAGATCCCGATCCGGCACGTCATCATCGCGATGAAGGAGAACCGCTCCTTCGACCACGTGTTCGGCAAGCTCCACGAGCAGGGCCAGCCGGGCGTGGAGCCGATCCCCGCGTCGTTCACGAACCCGGACCTGAACGGCAACGCGGTCGCCCCGCGCCACGCGACGACGACGTGCCTCCCGTGGGACGCGGGGCATCAGTTCGAGGGGATGACCGCCGGCGTCAACGGCGGGAAGATGGACGGCTTCGTCCGCAACGCGGCGACGACGACCGGCACCGACGGCTCGTTCGTCATGACGTACTACGAGGCGAGCGATCTCCCGTTCTACTACTTCCTCGCCTCCACGTTCGCGATCGCCGATCGGGACTTCGCCCCGGTCGCGAGCGGGACGTTCGCGAATCGGACCTTCATGATGTTCGGGACGCCCGGTGGCGTCGTCGACACCGGCATCACCTACGTCGAGCCCGGCACGCCGAGCATCTTCCAGCTCCTCATGAACGCGGGGTTCACGTGGGGCGTCTACACCGACGGCGCGCCGCTCAGCGACACCCTCGGGTGGACGAAGGAGAACCCGGGCGTTCACTCGACCCAAGCGATCTACGACGCGCTCGACGCCGGAACGCTCCCGAGCGTCGCGTTCGTCGACGGGATCGAGGACGTCGAGGACGATCACCCGGTCGGCGATCTCCAGTTCGGCGAGGCGTGGCTGAAGAAGCTCTACGACCATGCCGTGAAGAGCCCGCAGTGGGAGCGGCTCGCGATCCTCTACACCTACGACGAGGGCGGGGCGTTCTTCGACCACGTACCTCCGGTCGCCGGTTGCCTGCCGGTCCCGTCGCGCGCCGAGGTCACCGCGCGGGGGCCCCGCATCCCCCTCGTCACCATCTCGCCGTGGTCGCGGCGCGGGTACGTCTCGCACGTCGTGCGCGATCACACTGCGATCACGCGCTTCGTCGAGGCCATCTTCGGGCTCCCCGCGCTCACCGCCCGCGACGCCAACAGCGATGCGCTCCTCGACATGTTCGACTTCTCGTGCGGGCGCGATCTGGCCGTCGCGCCCGCGCCCGCGCCCGGGACCGGCGGCTGCGTCAAGTGACCGACACCGCGACGGCTCTGTCTATCAGATGACCATTCGGCGGACGTGGGCCCCCATCTATCTTTGGGCCAACAAGGATAGGCCAGGCCCCATCATGAAGAACAAGCTCGTCATTGGAATGCTCGTCTCCACGCTCGCCCTCGCCGGATGCGGCAACAAGGGTGAGATCCCCAAGAACATGCAAGGGAGCTACACGGTCGACCGCTTCCTCCTCGGCAGCCAGACGGTCGTCGTCGAGGGCAACAAGCTGAAGTCGCCCGACTGCAAGGTGAACTGCGGCGTCGAAGAGCTTCCGCTCACCGACATCAAGTGCGAGCCCGTCATCAACCCGACGAAGTGCACCTACAAATCGGAGCACTGCACGGGGACCATCGAGCTCGACCAGGGAGGCAAGTCGGTCTCGATCTCGGCGGACGTGGTCCCGGGCGCGACCGGAGACATGGTTGCGAAGCGCAACATGACCTGTGCCGGAATCTCCGGGAACTCGCTCCCCCGCAAGTAGGCGTTGCGTCAGGTGACGGGCGCGCCCGCGAGGACGCGCTCGAGCCGCTCGAGGAACGCAGCTTGGTCGGCGTGGATCCGGCGCCGCGCTTCGGTCACCGTCACGAGCTCCGCTCCGTCGATCTCCCACGAGGCGCAGCGCGGCGCCGCTTCGGCGGGGAGCTCCGCCGCGAACGCGTGCACGCGTTTCCGGCTCTTCGTGTAGTCGATGCTCCCGAGCGCCACGAGCGCGCCGCTGACGACGACCCCGGTCTCCTCCATCGTCTCGCGGAGCGCGCACGCCTCCGCCGTCTCGCCGGAGTCCAGCTCGCCCTTCGGGATGCCCCACGGCGCGCGCCGGTTGTACGCGCCCGACGGATGGACGAGCAGCACGCGGAGCTCGCCGCTCGCGTCGCGTCGCCAGAGGAGCAAGCCGGCGCTCGTCTTCACGTCAGCGCGGCGCTCCGAGGAACGGGTCCCCGAACCCGGACGGTGGACCGAACGCGTCCAGCATCGCGACGACGTCGCGCCACGGCTTCTCGCCCGACGCCGACACCACGACCCGCGCGCCGACGGCGTGGGGGAACTTGGTCTTCAGCGCTCCCGTGCAGCGCGCGACCTCGCTCGCCGGGAGCGAGCCGTCGCTCGGCGTCGCGAGCGTGGCCACCATGCCCTCGGCGATCGGTGCGACCTCGACGCAGCTCGCGCTGAGCCGGTCGCGGCGCGAGCGCACGCGCACCCCGTCCGCGGAGAAGTCGGCGGCGAGGCAGATCGGGTCGCGCGCCGAGAGCGGCACGAACGCGAGCGCCTGCGGAGCACCACCGTCGCCCCCGAAGAGCGAATCGAGCACGGCCCGGTCGTGCTCGATGTCAGCCAGGGTCTCGCCACAGGGGAGCGCCGTCGTCGCGAGCGGGACGGAAACGATGCGCTTCTCGGTGCCCGCTTGGACCAGGAGCTCGAGCTTCCTGACCCCGAAGTTCCCGAGCGTGAACACGATCTCGCCGGCGATCCGATACGGCGTGTCGGCCGCGATCGCCACGAGGGTGGTCTCCCCGGGCGTCGCCGAGCGGAGCGCCGCGTCGAGCGGGAGCACGATCAGGTCGTGGATGTTGCCCGGCTTGTCCTTCACGTCGAAGCCATGCACCGGATCCTTCGAAGGCGGGAGGATCACGCGCCCGTCGAGGGTGAGGCCCCGCGTGGCGCCGTAGGCGACGACGTGGTTCGGATACGTCGCGGCGGCGGGGGCCTTCGCCGTCGCCGCCGCCGGCGCGAGCGCCATCCCTTCGGTCCCGGCAAAGACCTCGCTCGGGGCCGGCTTCTCCGTCGGCTTGTCCTTGCACGCCGCGAGCGCGAGCGCCGCAGCGAGCGCGAAAGAAGAGCGGGCGAGCCGGTGGGCCATCGCGCAGACGATAGCGCGAACCGTCCCTGCCTCGCTCGACGTCGTGGGAAGATGGCCCGATGAAGGTCCTCGGTACGGTGATGCTCGTGCTCGCGCCGCTGCTCGGAGCCTGCTCCAAGAGCAGCGCGCCCCCGGACACGCCTGCGGCACCGAAGGATGACGCCAGCGCCGGGAGCAGCGCGCCGCCCACCGTCGCCTCCGCGAGCGCGTCGGCGCCACCGACCCCTCCGGCGCCCGCGAGCGTTTCGGCACCGCCGAGCGCGTCGGCGGCCGCGAGTGCGCCGCCCTCGGCGTCGAGCACCGTGGCGGCCGTCCCCACGTCGCACCCCGTCGTCGACACCACCTGCACCACCGACGCCGACTGCACGACCACCAGCCTCTGGGGAAGCTGCTGCGGCGCGTGCGAGCTCCGCTACGCGAACAAGACGAGCTCGGCGCAGCTCGAAGCGTTCTGTCGCGCCCATCCGCCCCTGAAGTGCCCACCGATGGCGTGCTCGTGGGGCATGGCCGCCCCGCAGTGCCGCGCCGGCAAGTGCCAAGCGCGGAAGTGAGCGCTCACTTGCGGTAGAGGCAGACGTCGGCCTTGTTGTCCCTTTTTGGGATGATCTCGAAGTCGACGTTCGGCGCTTCGCTCCCCTGCATGCGCAGGTGGAGCTCGGCGACGTCGAGCCGGCGGCCCTGCGCGAGGCCGAGCCGGTTCGCGAGGGCCGCTGCCTCTTCCGGGGTCGCGCCCGGCGCGAAGATCCCGTCGACGAAGGGGCGCTCGCGCACGAGCAGCTCCACCGCCACGCCGCCGTCGGTCGGTGCCGCGAGGACCTGGACGTCGTCCAGCTCGCCCGCGTGGTACAGCATCGCGATCGCCTTGGCGATCGCGGCGCGGTGGTACGCGGCGCCCACCGCCAAGCCCGAGATCTGCGTCAACCGCTCGACGCTCACGGTGCGGTTGCCCTTCACCGCGAGCCCCGTGATCGTGAGGTTCTCGAGCGACGCGTCCGCCGAGCTCGGCGCCGGCGGGGGCGCGGCGGGCGGTGGCGATTGCTTGCTCGCCGGAGCATGGCAAGGCGACGCCGCCGCCGGCGTCGGCGTCTCCGGAGCGCGCGCGCCGCCGCAGCTCACGACCGCCAGCGCGATCGCCCCGAGCAGGGCGCGCGTCACAGCCGCACCTCCACGTAGTGGGCGCGCCGGAGCTCCGCCATCATCCGCGCGCGCGCTGCCGCGTAGGCCTCGTCGCGAAGTGCGTCTTCGGCGTCGGCCTCGGTCGCCTTCGGATCCTTGGCGCGGAGCGCAGCGAGCCGGTCGGCGACCGCGCTCTTGGTGATCGCGCCGCGGGCCGCGACCAGCGCCGGACCGAGGAGCTTGTACTCGAGGAGCTGGGCGCGAAGCACCGCCCGGTAGGCGTCCGGTTCGATGCCTTGCGCGGTGGCTGCTGCGAAGAGCTCCTCGCGCGACTTCAGGCCGAGCTTCGACACCATCGAGTCGAGCGCGCGGTCGACCTCCTCGGGCGTCACGAGGATCCCCTGCTTGCGTGCCTCGCCCTCGACCAGCCGATCGTCGATCATCGTCTCGAGGGTCACGCGGTAGATCTCGACGAGCGCGGCTTGGCTCGCCCCGCTCGCGGTCGCCTGTCTCCGCGCGGGGGCCGAGCGCGCGACGAGGTCGCTGAACAACAGCGGATCGTGATCGACCACCGCCACGATCCGGTCGACGACGCGAGGCGCCTCGGCGGAGGCGTCGCCGGCGAGCACCACGCAGGCGAGCACGGCGGCTCCCGCGAGCAGACGACGGTTGCGCATGCACCTCCGTACCACGGATGCACGCGCGGTCCACGACGCCTGTTACGCTCGCGCCGTGAGAGCTCTCTTCGTCGCTTCGTGCGTGCTCGTCGCCCTCGCCGCGTGCCGTGATCGCACCCAGGGCGTGACGGTCCCCAGCCCGGTCGCCTCGGGCTCCGGCGTTCCCGTCGCGAGCATCGCGCGTCCCGGGCCACCGCCACCGCGCGCGCTCTCGCGCGTCGAGCGTTCGTTCGCCGGGACGCGGCTGCCGTCCCCGCAGGTCGGGCCCGACGTCTACCTTCGCGGCGCGGTCGACGCGTCGTTTCGCGCCGCGATCGACGCCGCGACGCGCGGGCTGCATCACGCGGAGCCGCAAGCGGGGCCGAAGGAGCGCTTCTTCGTCGAGGGAAGGGACGCGCAGGGCGAGTCGAAGCTCGTCCTCTTCGGCGGCGCGGCCGCGGTGGTCGGGACCGAGGCCGGCGAGGACGCGTTCTTCACCGAGACCGGCGGGCTCGTCTTCCACCGGGGGACCAAGCTCTTCGCTTGGGACGGGGCTTCGCCTCCGCGCGCGCTCGG
Source organism: Polyangiaceae bacterium (assembly GCA_044224495.1). GTDB lineage: Bacteria > Myxococcota_A > Polyangia > Polyangiales > Polyangiaceae > JBGAKG01. Next base: position 48,988 of record JBGAKG010000013.1, read on the forward strand.
CGGCGATCAGGCCGCGCTCTGCGTCCAGCGCACGTGCAAGGCGCGCACGATTCCGATCGCGCTGTCCGGCGACGAGAAGGTCGCGCTCGTGGGCGTGTACCGCGGCGGCTTCGTCAGCGACGACGAAGCGTTCGCGCTCGACCTCGCGACCGGCGCGACGACCGCCGTCGTCGCGCGCTCGAAGGACGTCGCGTGGCTGAGCGGCACGCGCCTCGCGGACGGGACGTTCTGCTCGTTCCGCACCGAGGTGAGCCACGCCGCCGAGCCGGGCGGCCCCTCCGCGCCGGGCGTGCTCCAGTGCTTCTCGCCGCCGTGGGCGAGCGGGCGCGCGCTCCTCCAGACGAATGGGGGAGCTTGGGTCGCGCTCGGCGGCGTCGGCAGCAAGCTCGTCACCGGCGACGTGAGCGCGCTCCACGTCGTCGATCCGAAGTCGGGCGAAGAGAAGGTGTACCCGACGCCCGAAGGCGGCGGCCTGATCATGCCGCTCCACGATGGAAGGAGCGTCGCGATCGAAGGCGACGACCACATCCTCCTCGTCGACGTGGAGGCCGAGACTTACGCGGTCTACGCGACGCCCCAGACGGTCGTCATGGCGCTGGGCGAGGGCGTGAAGGCGTTCATCTCGACCGGCGACGGGACCGCGTCGCTCGTCCGGTACGACTGAGTTGGCGTGTGCTAAGAGCCTGGCGATGAGCTTCGGACGAAACCCGCACGTGGCGAAGGCACAGGCAGAAGAGCAGAAGGCTCTCGCGACCGAGGACCAACACGCTGCGAGCATCGCCTGGCGCGAAGCCGCCCGGCAGTGGGACCGCGCCGCCGCGCGCGAGACCGACGGGAAGCGCAAGCAGGAGTACGAGGCGAAGGCCGAAGCCGCGCGCGCGAACGCGGATGCGCCCGAAGGCGAAGCCAAGGCCGCCGAGGAGCCGGCGGCGCCCGTCTCCCCGCGCGTCTTGAACTGACGGGAAGTGAACTAAACATCACCGCCACGTCGCACGCGCCGAGACGCTCGTCCGCCGCTAGACTGGGGCCATGGTGGGAAGCGAACGGACCAAGTACGAGCACCTCGGGCAGATGATCGCGGACCGGGCGAAGTCGAACCCCGATCACACCGCGTTCCGCGTACGGAAGGGCGGCGCCTTCGTCGACGTTCCCTGGTCCGACGTCGCGCCGCGGATCGAGGCGATCGCCGCGGGGATCCTCACGGCGGGGAAGCTCGCCGACGGCGCCAGCGTCTCGATCATCGGCAACACGTCGATGGAGTGGGTCATCGCCGACTTCGCGTGTCTGTCCGTCGGGCTGAAGAGCGTGCCGATCTACGCGAGCCTCTTGCCGGAAGAGGTCGGCTACATGCACGTCGACACGGACGTCGTGCTCGTCATCGCGGAGAACGCGGCGCAGGTGGCGAAGGTCCGCGCGATGCGGGACGGGTTCACGTTCTTCGACGTGAGCTACGGCCCCGAGCGGCTCTCGATCCGGGGCAAGATCGTCGTCGTCGATCCGACCGGCCTCGAGCCGGCGGACGACTGGGAGAGCCTCGCCACGCTCGAGGCGCGCGGTCGCGAGCGCCTCGGCGAGCTGCGCGAGGAGATGGCGCGCCGCGAGCGTCTCATCCGCCGCGCGCAGCTCGCGACGTTCACCTACACCTCGGGGACGACCGGCCCGCCGAAGGCCGTCACGCAGACGCACGGCAACATGCTCTCGATGCTCGAGATGGCGGAGTCCGCGGCCATCTTCGACGACAAGGCGAAGCGCCACGGTCTCTTCCTGTTCCTACCGCTCGCGCACTCCTTCGGGCGCTTGGTCGAGCTCGCGGGGCCCTTCTTCGACTCGCCCCTCGTCATCTCGTCGGTGCCGACGCTCGCCGAGGATCTCGGCCTCGCGCGGCCCGGGTTCTTCCCCGGCGCCCCGCGCGTGTTCGAGAAGATGATGGCGAAGGTGATGAGCGCTCTCGACGGCGCGCCGCCGATGCGAAGGCGGCTCGCGCATTGGGCGATCGCGACCGGCAAGGCGGCGAGCGCCTACACGCGCATCGGCCAGCCGATCCCGGGGCTCCTCTCGCTTCGCCACGCGTTGGCCGACAAGCTCGTCCTCTCCAAGCTGCGCGCGCGGCTCGGCTTCGACAACGCTTCGATCCTGCTCTCCGGCTCCGCGCCGCTCCGACCCGACGTCCACGAGTTCTTCCTCGCGATCGGGCTCACGCTGGTCGAGGCGTACGGGCTCACGGAGACGTGTCCCGGGCTCACGACGAACCGTCCCGACAACATCCGCATCGGCACGGTCGGCCAGTCGTTCGAAGGCGTGTCCCTCCGGATCGCCGAGGACGGCGAGGTGCTCGCCAAGGGACCGAACATCACGGCGGGCTACCTCAACCGACCCGACGCGACGGCGGAGGCGTTCGACGAGGAGGGCTGGTTCCACACCGGCGATCTCGGCTCGCTCGACGCGGACGGCTTCCTCCGCATCACCGGCCGCAAGAAGGAGCTCCTGAAGACGAGCGGCGGCAAGTACATCGCACCGCTCAAGATCGAGGCGCGCTTGAAGGCGCTGGCGTTCGTGCAGGAAGCGGTCGTCATCGGCGATCAACGGAACTACTGCAGCGTCATCTTCGCGCTCGACCCCGAGGTCTTGAAGGAAGTGGCGCAGCGGGAGGGCTTCGAGCCGCACCCCGAGAGCGATCACGTGAAGGCGCGTCTGCAGGCCCACGTGGACGAGGCGAACACGACGCTCGCGTCGTTCGAGCAGATCAAGCGCTTCTCGGTCGCGCCGGGGCCCTTCACCGTCGACGGGGGCGAGCTCACTGCCTCACTCAAGGTGAAGCGGAAGGCGGTGCTCCTGAAGTACGAGGCTCTCGTCGAGGCGATGTACCGGGGCGGGAAGGACCTGGCATCGCCTTGAGCCCGTCGGCGCGGGAGATGACCGGCGCGTAGCCGAGCTCCCGCGCCGCACGCGAGCCGTCGATCGTGACCTCCGTCGAGAGCATCGCGACCGCGAACGTCGTCATCGGGGGCGCACGCTTCACGCGGAAGAGCCGATAGCTCCCCTCGATCACGCGCGCGGCGGCGCGCGCCGCGCTCCCGGGCAACGAGCGCGTCCCCAAATCCACGCCTTGGGTCTTCGCGAGGGCGCCGAGGAACTCGCGGTAGGTCGTGACCCCGTCGTCGACGACGAAGAAGGCGCGCCCACCGTCACCACGCGTCAGTGCGAGCTGGAGCGCGTGGGCCACGTTGAAGACGTGCACCGTCGACGTGCGGTGGCGACCGCCATCGAGCCACGCGAAGTCGCCGTTCTCCTTCGCGCGCAGGATCGCGGGGAGCACGGCGCCGTCGCGCGGACCCCAGACGAGCCGCGGTCGCACGGAGAGCGTGGCGAACCCGGTGTCGTTCGCGCCGAGGACGAGCCGCTCCGCCTCGGCCTTGGTCTCGCTGTAGAGGAACCGCTGGCGCGCGGGGTAGGGCCACGTCTCGTCGACCATCACGAGCGGGCTGCCGTCGAAGATCGCGGCCTCGGTGCCGACGTGGACGAACCGCTTCACCGCGGCGGCGCGCGCGACGCGGAGGAGCTGGCGCGTCGCTTCCACGTTTCCCTGCTCGAACTCCGAGCGCGTGCCCCACTCGGCGACGAAGGCCCCCGCGTGCACGATCGCGTCCACGCCCGCCAGCATCGGGCGCGTGATGGCGCCGAGCTCGCCCCGGACGGGCGTCGCGCCGTACGTGGCGACGAGCTTCTCGCTGCTCTCGGAGCGGGCGAGGGCGAAGACCGTGTGCTCCCGCGCGACGCGCTCGATGAAATGGCCGCCGACGAAACCGGAGCCGCCCGTGACGAAGATCTTCATGGTCGGGTCTTCGAGCGAAGCTCTTCTTCGAATCGAAGCGGCCGCGAGGGCGGGACGTGCTGCGGGGATCCCATGGGTCTCATTGTAGATCCGTTCCGACGAGGCCGTTCGCGGCCGCTTCAGCGAGACGGACTGCACGCCCGGTGCCAGCGTTCTGCCCCGCGATCCTTCGAGGGAACACCTTCCCTCTATCCCTCCCGCGCCATGACTGGTACGTACGCCGCTCGGATGCCCAAGCGGACCGACATCCGGAAGATCGCGCTCCTCGGCGCCGGACCGATCGTGATCGGCCAGGCGTGCGAGTTCGATTACTCCGGGACCCAAGGCGCGAAAGCGCTGCGCGAAGAGGGTTACGAGGTCGTCCTCGTCAACTCGAACCCCGCGACGATCATGACCGATCCCGAGTTCGCCTCGCGGACGTACGTCGAGCCCCTCGACGTCGCCACGGCCGAGGCGATCCTCGAGCGCGAACGGCCCGATGCGTTGCTCCCGACGCTCGGCGGGCAGACCGCCCTGAACCTCGCCCTCGCGCTCGAACGCGCGGGCATCCTGAAGCGCCTCGGGATCGAGATGCTCGGCGCGCGCCCGCCCGCGATCGAGAAGGCCGAAGATCGCGCGCTCTTCAAGGAGGCGATGGAGAAGATCGGCCTCTCGTGCCCGCGCGCCGGCGTCGCGCACACGGTGGAAGAAGCTTGGGCGGTCGTGAAGTCGACCGGGTTCCCCGCGATCCTGCGCCCGAGCTTCACGCTCGGCGGCACCGGCGGCGGCATCGCCAAGGACGAGTCCGAGTTCGAGGCGAAGGTCGCCTGGGCGCTCTCGCAGTCGCCCACGACCGAGGTGCTCATCGAAGAGAGCGTCCTCGGTTGGAAGGAGTACGAGCTCGAGGTCATCCGCGACAAGGCGGACAACTTCATCGTCGTCTGCTCGATCGAGAACATCGATCCGATGGGCGTCCACACGGGCGACTCGATCACGGTCGCGCCCGCGATGACCCTGACCGATCGCGAGTACCAGCGCCTCCGTGACGCGGCCAAGGCCGTCATGACGGAGATCGGCGTCGAGACCGGCGGCTCGAACGTGCAGTTCGCGGTCTCCCCGTACGACGGGCGCGTCTACGTGATCGAGATGAACCCGCGCGTGTCGCGCTCGAGCGCGCTCGCGTCGAAGGCGACCGGCTACCCGATCGCGAAGATCGCGGCCAAGCTCGCCATCGGCTACACGCTCGACGAGCTCAAAAACGACATCACCGGCACGAGCGCCGCGTTCGAGCCCGTCATCGACTACGTCGTGACGAAGTGGCCGCGCTTCGCGTTCGAGAAGTTCCCCGGCGCAGATGCGACGCTCGGCACGCAGATGAAGAGCGTGGGCGAGGCGATGAGCATCGGCCGCACCTTCTGCGAGTCGATCCAGAAGGCCGCTCGCTCGCTCGAGACTGGGCGCGACGGGCTCGTCACGCTGGTCGGGCGCGTCGACTACCGGCTCCTCGCGGAGCCCAAGAAGTCGCGCGACCTCCTGATGGATCCGCCGGAGCAGGACGCGCCCCGTACGCTCCCTCCGACGCGCCCCGAGGAGCTCCGCGCCGCGCTCGAGACCCTCGTCGCGATCCCCAGCGCCGATCGCCTCTTCTACGTGGTCGATGCGATGCGCGCCGGGATGAGTGACCAGGAGCTCTTCGATCGCACGAAGATCGATCCGTGGTTCCTCGCCCAGATGCGGCGGATCGTCGTCGCCGAAGAGCACATCCAGAAGGGTGAGCTCGGGCCCGACCAGATCCGCGAGTACAAGCGGCTCGGCTTCAGCGATCGCCAGATCGCCAAGCTCTCCGGCGGCGACGAAGACGCCGCTCGGCGGGCGCGGAGCGAGAAGGGCGTGTGCGCCGTCTACGCGCGCGTCGACACGTGTGCCGCGGAGTTCCCGGCGAAGACGCCGTACCTCTATTCGACCTACGAGACCAAGACCGAGTCCGAGGTCACGAAGCGCCGCAAGGTCGTCATCCTCGGCGGCGGGCCGAACCGAATCGGGCAGGGGATCGAGTTCGACTACTGCTGCGTGCACGCCGTGCGTGCCCTCCGCGAGCTCGACTTCGAGACCGTGATGGTGAACTGCAACCCGGAGACGGTGTCGACCGACTACGACACGTCGGACCGGCTGTACTTCGAGCCGCTCACGCTCGAAGACGTGCTCGCCATCTGCGACGAAGAGAAGCCCGAGGGCGTCATCGTCCAGTTCGGCGGCCAGACGCCGCTGAAGCTCGCCGTCCCGCTCGAGAAGCGCGGCGTGAAGCTCCTCGGGACCACGGCCGACGCGATCGACCGCGCCGAGGATCGCGAGCGCTTCGACGCGCTCCTCTCGAAGCTGCGCCTCCAGAAGCCGCGCAGCGGCATCGCGAAGGACGTGGCCGAGGCGGTGACGATCGCCGAAGGGATCGGCTATCCGGTGCTCGTCCGTCCGAGCTACGTGCTCGGCGGTCGCGCGATGATGATCGCGTACGACCGCACCGAGCTCGAGGCCTACGTCGCGCGCGCGGTCGAGGTCGCCCGCGACTCCGGGGCCGGCACGATCCTGATCGACGAGTTCCTGAAGGACGCGATCGAGGTCGACGTCGATTGCGTCTCCGACGGCAAGCGCGCCGTCATCGGCGGCGTGATGCAGCACATCGAAGAGGCCGGGATCCACTCGGGCGACTCGACGAGCGTGCTCCCTCCGTACTCGCTCTCGCCCGAGATCGTGCTCTCGATCGAGGAGCAGACGCGGATGCTCGCGCTCGAGCTCGGCGTCGTCGGCCTGATGAACGTGCAGTTTGCGATCAAAGGCGAGAAGATCTACGTGCTCGAGGTGAACCCGCGCGCGAGCCGTACGGTGCCGTTCGTCTCGAAGGCCACCGGCCGCCCGCTCGCGAAGATCGCGGCCAAGGTGATGGTCGGCAAGTCGCTCGAGGAGCTCGGGATCGAGGACATGCCGGTGCCGCGCCACGTCGCGGTGAAGCAGAGCGTCTTCCCGTTCGCGAAGTTCCCCGGCGTCGACACGATCCTCGGGCCCGAGATGCGCTCCACCGGCGAGGTCATGGGCATCTCCGACACGTTCGCGCGCGCGTTCGGCAAGGCACTCGCCGCGAGCGGCATCCCGGTGCGGCTCCCGAAGGACGGCGAGAAGCGGCGCGCGTTCCTCAGCGTCAAGGACGAGGACAAGCCGGTGGTCGTCCACATCGCGCGGCGCCTCCGCGCGCTCGGCTTCGAGATCTGCGCGACCGGCGGCACGGCGGCGGCGCTCCAGCGCGCGCGCATCCCGGCGACGCGGATCAACAAGGTGAACGAAGGCACGCCCCACGTCGTCGACGAGATCAAGGGCGGCACGATCGCGATCGTCGTCAACACCACGATCGGCGCGCGCGAGGTCCGCGACAGCTACTCGCTCCGCCGGCAGACGCTGCTCTCGAACATCCCGTACTTCACCACGATCGCCGCTGCGCTCGCCGCGTGCGACGCGCTCGAGGCGATGCGCGGCGAGGGCAAGGTGATGGTGCGCTCGCTCCAGGAGTGGGGCGCCGGCTGACGCTCAGTGCGGCGGCGGCGCCGCGCGCGTGACGAGGATGATGTTTCCGTCCCGCTCCATCGTGAGTCCTTTCGCTTCGAGGACGACGGCGAGCGCCTGATCCCACGGGACCTGGTGCATCGTGACGGTGACGCGCCCTTGGACGTCGTCGCCGATGACGATGTTGGTCTTCCCGACGTCGGCGAGGAGCCGGCAGACGTTGTGGATGTCCGCGTCCTTCAGATCGAGATCGATCTTGCGGCCGACCCAGTGGGGCCGCTCGTCGTCGCTGGCGATCGTGCGGGTGCGGAACCGATCGGGAGGAGGCGGAGGCGGCTCCTCGAGCGTGATCGACGCCGGCGCCGTCGTGCAGTCGGAGGTCGGAGCGGTGATCGGCGCTGCAACGTCGGCCGTTCGTGGCGACTCTGCCTGCGTGCCGGCGCCGCAGCCGACGACGACGAAAGCGAGTGCCAGCGCGTACCGCATCCCACGAGTCTAGCGCGTGTCACCGAGTTGCCCACGGCTCTCCGTCGACGCTTCTGCTGAGATCCGAGGATGCGGACCGCCGGCTTCGCCTTCCTCGCTTTCGTCCTCGCGTGCAGCAGCACGCCGGAGTCTCCCGCGCCCGATGCGGACGACGCGGGTGCGCTCCCCGACGCCGCGGGTTCGCCCGACGCCGACGCGGGCGCGCCGCCCGATGCCACGGTCGCCTTCACGGTCGGCGGCACGGTCAGCGGGTTGGCGAGCGGCGAGTCGGTCGTGCTGGCGAACGGCGCCGCGACGGTCACCGTCTCGGCCGATGGCGCGTTCGCGTTTCCGGAGAAGCTCGCGGACGGCACGCCGTTCGACGTCCGCGTCGCGCTCCCCCCGGCGAGCCAGACCTGCCGCGTCACGGCCGGCGCGGGCGCGGTGAAGTCGGCGGACGTCACGACGATCGCCGTCGCGTGTCGCCAACGCTTCGCCTACCTCGCGGGCTGGAGGGTGGACGCCCAAGCGGTCTGGACCGGCGACGTCGTCGCGTACCGGGCGACGAGCGCGGGCTCGCTCGCGCTGCTCGCTCCGCCGAGCACGATCGACGTGGGGAAACAGCCGTCCGGCATCGCGGTCCACCCGAGCGGGGACCACCTCTACGTGAGCGACGCCGAGGGGAAGGCGGTCCACCAGCTCGACCTCGGGAGCGACGGTCGGCTCACGCCGATGGCGACGCCGTCGCTGCCCGTGACGGTGACGCCGAGCGCCGTCACCGTGCACCCCGCGGGGATTGCGGTCTACGTCGCCGCGAGCTTCGAAGTCTTCCAGTTCTCCGTCGGACCTTCGGGCGCGCTCACGCCGATGACGGTTCCCTCCGTCGCCTCCGCGTTCGTCACCCGCTCGATCGTCGTCGACGCCGCGGGGAAGCACGCCTACGCGTCAAACGAGGGGGACGGGACGATCTCGCAGTACGACGTCGGCAGCGACGGCGCGCTGACGCCGATGGCACCTGCGGCAGCGACCGTCGCCGCGGCGAACGATGCGTGCGCGCAGCTGGCGCTCCACCCGTCGGGCCTCTGGGCGTACGCCGCATGTCGCGGGGCGACCCCGTCGGTCGGCGTCGAACAGCTCGCGCTCGGGAAGGACGGCAAGGTGACCGCGCTCGGTGGCGTCGCCACGACGCCGACCGGCAACACGCTCGGCGTCACGGTGCACCCTTCGGGCAAGTGGGTCTACGCCGTGAGCACCGAGCACAACATGAACCCAGGGCGGCTCTCGCAGTTCGCCGTCGGTCCGGACGGGAAGCTCACCCCGCTCGGCACGCCGAGCGTCGCGACGGGGGTCGAACCCAGCGTGGTCGTCGTGGACGCACGGGGCGAGAACGTCTTCGTCGTCGACTCGGGCCTGGCGTTCGCGAATGGCGCCGTCGGCGCCGACGTGCGCCGCTACTCGGTCGACCTCAAGACCGGGGCGCTCACCTACGCCGAGACGCTCGCCACGCCGAGCAAGCGGAACCCCTACGCGTTCTCCTTCAGCCCGTGAGCTGGAGGGTCCGCCGCCACTTCGCGTGCGCGATCAGGGTGAGCTCGACGAGATCGCGGGTGGGCGTGCGCTCGTCGAAGAAGAGCTCGTCGTAGAAGATCGGGACGATGGCGAGGAGCACCTCGCGGAGCTCGCGCTCGTTGCCGAACAAGAGCTTGATCGCGCGGCGCCGCGAGTCGTCGTCGACGAGCTCCGCGCACGTCACGAAGACCTGCTCGACCCCGTCGAGCGTGCCGTCGCTGAGCTGCGCCGCGCGCGGCGGCAGGATCGAGTACGCGTTCAGGCGCTCGAGGACGCCCTCGCGCGTGAGCTCGATGCCGCTCGTCGCGGCGGGACGCGGATCGGTGTCCTCGAGGTATTCGTCGTCGGTCAAATCGATGGCTTGATTGGCGGCTTCGCGCTGCATGTGGATCTCTCCCTCGCGTCGCGACGGCGACGCCCGATGGTTTCCCCCTGGCGCCCTACCTCGTTGCGGCCCCGCCGCGTCGCATTCAGTGACGGACGAGCTTGGCCCGTGCGGCGGGCGCGGCCTCTTCGTCCTCGGCCACGAGGCGCAGGAACTCCTCGTCCCGGCCGTCGGCCGCCGCCGCGATCCGGACCCGCGCCGCTTCGTCGTGCTCGGCCGCGACCACCGGCTCGACCCGGAGCCGAAGCTCGCCGGGGCTCCGTGCCAGCACCCGCGCCGCGGCGGCTCGGATGTGGGGGCTCACGTCCGTGTCTTCGAGCACGCGGACGAGGTCCTCCGTCCGAATCGAGTTGCCGCGATACGCCGCTTGGGGTCCCTGAGCGAGCGCATCGATCCGCGCGAGCCACTCGGCGGCGGTCTCGTCGGCGCGTCGCTCCAGGTGGCGCGTCGCGTCTTCGTGGGAGTCGAGGGGCATCCCCTTGCCGCGGGCGCGTGCCATCGCGGTGAGCACGGTCTCGGCGAAGAGCTCGCGCTCGAGCTGCGACATGCCTTCGGGGACGAACGGGAGTCGGTAGCCGTCGAGGAGGAGCTCGTAGCTGCCGGTCCCGTTCCGCACGCGCGCCACGAAGCCTTTCTTCGCCGGGACCATCGACTCGATCGCCTCGTAGTGGACCCAGGGGTACGAGAGCGTGACGGGGAGCTGAATCGCGTGCGCGTCCAAGCGCAGGGTGGGGGGCCCCGAGTAGAGCCGCTCGATCGACATGGCCATCGCGAAGAGCGCCATGAGCGCGGTCGCGAGCGTCGTCCACTGCGCCAGGTCCTCGGCGCCGCCGAACCATGCGGCCACGAAGACGATCGTCCCGAGCACCGTGAGCGTGCGCGCGACGCTCTCCGCGACGTTCTGCGGCGTCGGACGAGCGGGGAACGCGAGCGACCCATAGCCCCGGATGCCGATCCCGAGCGCACGGCAGACCGCGCGCAGCTCGCCGAGCGTCCGCACCTCGATCGCGAGCGGGCGCGACCGCGCGGCGTGGCGGAGCGTGATTCGGTAGCCGTTCTTGGTCGGCGCGGTCGAAGCGCCCTCGACGTGCCGTGCGGCGAGCCGCGTCCGGCGAAGGAGCGGCCCCCGCACCTCGATCGCACCGGGGACGAAGCGAAGCCGCACGTCCCCCACGGCGAAGCGCTCGAGGAAGAGGGGGACGTGACGCGCGCCGGCGAGAACCGCGATCCCCATGGCGACGAGGAGCGGCGTGACCGCCGACGCGAGCGCCACCCCGGCGACGAACAGCGCGCCGGCGACCCCGAGCGGCAAGAGACGGAGCCAGCGCGGCCCGCTCGGGTCGATCAGGACGGCTCTGCAGCCTTCGTGGTCTCGCTCGTCATCGCGTTGCATGCGTCACAAGCCGTCGGTAGAAGAGTATGCCATGGCGAAGCCGAAGTACCCGCTCGACCCGCTCCTGGACTTGCGCGAGAAGCGCAAGGACGAGGCGGGGGTCGCGCTCGCCGGTGCGGTGAAGGAGCGGACCCGTGCCGAGCAAGCGTCCGCGCAAGCGGCCGGCGCGCGGCAATCGGCGGAACAGACGGCGGCTTCGGTACGTTCCGAAGAGGCAAAGGTGCTGGAGGAAGGGGCGCTGACCGCCGCCGATCTCCAGCGCGCCGGCGCATGGGAACAACGCGTGGAGACCGAACGGCGCGCCCTGCTGAAGAAGGAAGAGGAAGCGCTCGCCGCGGCGGACGAAGCGCGCGCGCGCGAGACCGGAGCGCGCGGCGAGCTCGCTGCGCGTGACGCGGACGTCGAGGTCGTCGCCAAGGACAAGGCTCGGCACGAAGAGCGCGCCCGCCGCGCCGCCGAGGCAAAAGCGGAAGAAGAGGCGAGCGAGGCATGGCGAAAGCGCTGAGGGGTATCTCGCTCGGCCTGGTCGCCGGGCTGGTCGTCACCGGGTGCCGCGGCGAAGGGGCGACGCCGAAGGTGGCCGACGTCACGACCTCGGCGGCCGACGCCGGCACGCCGGTCGACGCGAGCGCGTCGATGGAAGGGCGGATCCCGCTCCGGCCCGTGCTGCTCGACCCTCAGATGGCGGGCGCCGCCGAGCTCGAGCAGCAGAAGCGTTACGCCGATGCGGCGAAGGCGGTGGGGGCGGCGCGCGCCAACCTCGCTCCCGGCGCGCTGGAGCCGTGTGCGGTCGACTACGTCGTCGGGCGCCTCGCCGCGCTCGGCGGTGACGACGCGCTCGCCGGGCAGGCCTTCGATGCGGCCCTGGGCCCGACGGACGCAGGGAGCACCTGCGCGCTCCACGACTATGCGGCACTTCACGTCGCGGAGACCTTCGAGCGGCGCGGCGACCCGGCGACCGCGCTCCAACGCCTCGCGGGCGTGGACGCGGGGATTGCCCTTGCAGACGACGCGAACCTCCTCCGCGCCGAAGCGCTCGGTGCGACGGGGAAGACGGCAGATGCGATCGCCCTCTGGCGTGCGTTCCTCGCGAAGAAGGTGAAGGGGCCGCGATGGATCGACACGTCGACGCGCCTCGCGAAGGCGCTCCTCGCGCCGATCACGAAGCTCGACGCGACGAACAAGGCCGACGTGAAGGAAGCGTTCGACCTCGCGACGCGCGTCGTCGTGGAGGCGCCCTCGGTCGAGGAGACGACGGGCGCGGTCGCGTTGCGGCGCCAAGCGCGGGCGCTCGACCCGTCGTTGCCCGAGTCGCTCGGGGACGACGAACGCGCGCGCCGCGCGCAAGCTTGGCTCGACGCGAGCCACCCCGACAAGGCGAAGGCCGAGGCCGACGCGATCCTCGCGCCGCTGAAGGGCGCCTCGGACCTCGCCTGCACGGTGGCCACCACGCGGGCGCAGGCGAGCACGAAGCTCAAGGGCGTGAGCACCGCGGATGCTTGGGACGACGCGGTCGTGCGGTGCGAGGGGCGTGCGGACCCGCACGCGGCCGCGCTCTACGCCGCAGCGAAGGCGCTCGCGGCGAAGAAGCCCGACGAAGCGATCGATCGCTGGGGGCGGGTCGAGAAGGAGCATCCGAAGCACCGCCTCGCGGACGACGCGCGTCATCAAGCCGCGCTGCTCTTCGTCGGGAAGGGCGACGAAGCGAAGGCCGAGGCGATGTGGACGTCGCTCCCGAACGACTACCCCGAGGGCGACATGCGCGGCGAAGCGTCGTTCCGCGCCGCGCTGCTCCACCTGAAGCGCGGCGATTGGGCGGGGGCGAAGCCCCTCCTCGACGCGGGCGCGGCGATCGATGGCGATGGGCACCACTGGGCGACGGCCGGGCGCGCGGCGTACTTCCGCGCGCGCGCGTCCGAGGAGCTCGGCGACGCGGCCGACGCGAAGCGGCGCTACGCGGACGTCGTCGCGCGCTTCCCGCTCGCGTTCTACATGGCGCTCGCGTACGCGCGGCTCGAGGCACTGGAGCCCGGCGCCGCCGCGGCCGCGCTGAAGAAGGCCGAGGACGATCAAGGCGCGGCGCTCGGCGCGGGGCCCGCCCCGGCGCCGGCGCCCGACTCGCCGGCGCTCCGGCGCGGCGTCGCGTTGCTCGAGGTCGGCGAGCTCGATGCGGCGAAGAAGGAGCTCGGCGCGGCCGGTCTGCTCGGCGATTCGGCGCCGGCCGATCTGGTGTGGCTGGGCGCCGACCTGCTCGATCGCGCCGGGGCGCCCGAGAGCGGGGCCGGGCTCACGCGGCAGCGCATCACCGATCACCTCGCGCACTACCCCGTCGGCTCCGCGCGGGTGCGTTGGGAGACCGCGTTCCCGCGCGCGTTCGCGGGGCTCGTGACGACCGAGGCGCAAGCGCGCTCCGTCACGCCGGCGCTCCTCTGGGCGATCATGCGCGAGGAGTCGGGCTTCTTCCCCGAGATCCGCAGCCCGTCCAACGCGATCGGGCTGATGCAGCTCCTCCCGTCCACCGCGCGCGAGGTCGCGAAGGGAACCACGCTCGCGTTCGACGAGGCCGCGCTGCGAACGCCGGCCCCGAACATCGGCCTCGGGACGAAGCTGCTCGCCGCGCTCCGCCAGTCGTTCGCCCAGAACCCCGCCCTCGCGATCCCGTCCTACAACGCGGGGCCGGGCGCCGTGCGTGGCTGGCTCGCCGCGCGCGGCACCGAGCGGTTCGACGTGTTCGTGGAGCAGATCCCGTACGAGGAGACGCGCGGCTACATCAAGCGCGTGCTCGCGAGCGAGCTCGCGTACGCCTACCTCTACGATCGGAGCGCTCTGCCCGAGCTGCTACATCTCCCGCAGCGCGCCGACGGGCAGACCCCTTGAGCACGCTGATCGTCGTCCCGTTCGAACGCCACGTCGAGCGCGCGATGCAGAGGGGCGAGCGGGCGATGGCGTTCCCGCGCGTGGTCGATGCCTTCGCGCGCGAGCTGCTCCCCGGCGTTCGGTTCGGCGGGCCCGAGCACACGCGGCTCGCTCTCGCGGAGGCAGCGCGCGATCTGTCCCACCCGCCGCTCCGGCGTGCGCGCGAGCTCGGTGCGCTGTCGTGGGAGCGCATGCTCGACACGCTCGACGACGCGCTGCTCGAGCTGCGCCGTGCCGACGTGGACGCGGCGTACCTTCGCGGCGTGGGCGCGCGGAGCGGCGCGTCCGTCCGTGCGCTGCTCCTGGCGGACGTGCTCGACGCGGTCGATGCGCGGCTCGCCGCCGCGGACCTCGTCGACGGGCGGGCGCGCGAAGCGCGAATCGCGAGCGCGCTGGAGGGCGCGCGCGACGGCGCCGCGCTCGTCCGGGCGGTCCTGGAGGCGGACGCGGTCGAGGTCCGCTCGTTCCTCGCGTTCGACGCGCGGACCGCCCGGCTCCTGCGCGAGTTCGCGCGGGTGCTCGGCGGTGCGCCCGCGTTCCGGCTCGAGCTCCCGTCGTTCGCGGCTCCGCTCGACGCGCTCCGCGAGCGGGATCCGCTCGAGATCCTCATCGATCGGGCCGGGGCGCTGCTCGGCGAGCCCCCGGATACTTTCACCGTCGCGCGGCGGCTCGGAGACTTCACGGGGGATGCGCCTCCGGTCGAGCCCGAGCGCGTCAGCATCGCGACCTGCGAGAGCGCCGAGGGACAAGCCCGCGCGGCGCTTCTCTCGGTCATGCGCGCGCTCGCGCGCGGCGTTCCGGTCGAGCAGATCGGGATCGTCTCGCCCGGGGGCGACGAAGAGACCCTCGTCCCGCTGCGGCGGCTCGCCGAGGAAGCCGGTGTCCCGCTGTACGACGCGCGGGGACCGGCGCCCGCGCGCGCGGGCATCGTCGCTTACGCGCTCGAGGCGCTGGCGGTCGGCCCGCGCGGGCTCCCGCGGCGCGACGTGGCGCGGCTCCTTCGCTCGACGTATCTGTTGGCCGGGAAGGAGCTCGCGGGAGAGGGAGCACGGGGAAAGCTCGCCGCGATTGCCTCGGCGCTCGAGGCGACGCCCACGATCCCGCGCGCCACGGCGCGCGAGTCGCTCCTCCACACCGCCGACGTCGGTCTGAGCAGGCACCGGGCCCGCACCGAGCTCGTCGCCGTGACCGAGCGGATCGCGAACGTCCTCGAGCGGCCCGCCGGCGTTCGCTCGCGTGCGGAGCACGTGGCGGTGGCGCGGGATCTGTTCCAGGAGCTCGGGCTCCGCGTGCGCGCGGAGGGGCTCGCGCGCTCGGTGCTCGGTACCGATCAGGTACCGACGGGAGTCGCCCGCGCCGAGCTCCGCGCGCTCGCAGCCGACGCGCACGCGTGGGAGGTCCTCCACGGCGCGCTCGTCCGCTACGAGCAAGCCGTCGCCGAGCTGGCCGTCACGACCCCGATCGCGGCGGAGGTGTTCGCGCACGAGCTGCGCCGCGCGCTGGAAGCCGGTCCGCCGCTCCCGGGCGGGGGGCGTGCGTTCGCGGTGCGCGTCGGCCGGCTCGAGGAGCTCGCGTTCGAGCCGCTCGCGCACGTCGTCGTCCTCGACGCGAACGACGGCGTGCTCCCGCGCCACGACGACGCGGAGGGCCTCGCGGGTGGCGAGCTCGCCGCTGCGCTCCGCGACGCGGATGCGCGGCGCGCGCCGTGGGGCGAGGGCGAGCGCGGTGCCGCGCAGCTCGCGGCGCTCGCGGTGCTCTGCGATCGGGCCGCGTCGGTCGTCGTCGCGCATCGCACCGAGGACGACGCGGGGGCGGCGCTCGCCGAGTCCGCCTTCGTCCTCTGGCTCGGCCGCGCGGGGGTCGCGCGGGAGCGCTTCACCTCCGCGCCGTTGACGACGAACCCGCTCTCGGCGCGCGAGCACGATCTCCTGCTCCTCCCGCTCGCGCCCGAGTACGCGGCGCGGCTGCCGTCCGCGCAGCGGCGCGCCGAGCGCGAGCGCGCTCGCGAGCGATGGCACGACCGGATCGAAGCGGACCTGGCGACCGCGGCGTCGAGCGAGGTCGGGCTCATCGAGGGGGAAGCGGCGCTGGTGCTGGCGCAAGAGACGGGGGTGGCCCGCCCGCTCTCCGTGACCGCGCTCGAGCGGATCGGCGCGTGTCCGTTCCAAGGCTTCGCGAGCGTGGTCCTCCGCGCGGGCGAAGACCTCGGCCCCGACGACCGGCCCGACGTGCGCGAAGAAGGCACGATGGTCCACGAGGCGCTCTGCGTCGTCTTCGAGGGCACGCGCGAGCTCCTACGCCAGCGCCCGCGCGACGAAGCCGCGATCCGCGAGCGGGCGCGCGCCCTCCTCGACGAGCACTTCGCCGAGACGACCACGCCCCTGCGCGCGCTCGCGATCGCGCGCATGCGTGAAGAGATCCTGCGCGTGCTCGACGTCGCGATCGCCGATCTTGCGTGGGACTTCGACCGCGCCGAGCTCCCGTTCGGCGCCGGGGACGAGGGGTTGCCGCCGTTCGTCGTCGAGGGCGAAGACGCGCCGCTACGTCTTCGCGGCACCATCGATCGGGTCGACGTCGCTCACGACGTCGCCGCCGTCCGCGTCATCGACTACAAGCGCTCGGTCAAGTACGACGTCCGCGTCGACGACATCGGCGTCACGCGGCTCCAGATCCCCGTCTACGCCGCGTGCGCGCGGGCTGCCCACGGCGTGCCCCGCGCCGAGGGCGCCTACGTGCCGACGCAGACGCCGGAGATGCACCAGCGCCCCGAGCTCGCCGCGCGCGTCGAGGAGCTCCTCGCCGACGACGCAGCCGAGCTCCGCCGCGCGCTCCTGCGCGTGGTCGCGCCGCTGCGCCGCGGCGAGGTCGCTCCGCGGCCGATCACGCCGGCGGTCTGCACGCGCTGCGATCTCGACGGCGGTTGCCGGCGGCCGCGCTTCGTCTCCGGCGAGCTCGAGGCCGAGGAGCAGCCATGAGCGCCGCTCGGCCCGAGCTCCTCGCGCGGAACGTCGTCGTGGTCGCCAGCGCGGGGACCGGAAAGACGCACACGCTGGTCAACGCGCTCCTGCACGCGTTGCTCGGGCTCTCGGAGCTGCGCCGTCGCGACGGAGTGCCGGAACCTGTGCATCCTGCACGGATCGTGGCGACCACGTTCTCGCGCAAGGCGGCCGCCGAGATCCGCGAGCGCCTCGCCACCACCCTCGCCACGCTCGCGGGCGGGGGCGCGACGCCGTTCGACACGGCGCTCGCGGCGTCGGCGAGCGCGCTCGGCGTCCCCTTCGGTGGGAGCGCCGCGGTCGCACGCGCGCGGCGGGCGCTCGCCGAGCTCGGTCGGGCGACGCTGAGCACGCTCCACGGCTTCGCCTACGCGGTGGCGCGGCGGGCGGCGTTCGATCGCGGCGCGCCGCCTGGCTTCACCCTGCTCGATGAAGAGGAGACGCGCGCGCTCGTCGTCGCTTCAGTCGAGGACGCGATCGCGCGGTCCTACGCGGAGCACCCGGCCGTCGTCCGCGATCTCACCCGAATCGCGCGCGGCACGGATCGTCTCGCGGAGTCGATGGCGAACGCACTCCTCCAACTCGAGGACCAGGGCACCCGCGCGCGCGACGCCCGCATCCCGGAGGGTGACCGCGCCGTGATCGAGCGCTGGTTCGCCGCGCTCGTGGACGCCGCCGAGGGCGTCGCCGACGATCCGACCTACCGCGCCGCGGCGACGGCGTTTCTGCGGACGCACGCGCGCGGGGAGGACCCGAGCGCGGCGCTCGGGGAGCTCTTCGAGTTTCGAAAGCCGCGCAACCCGTCGCCGGCCGTGGCGGCGCTCGTCGACGCGCGCGACGCAGTGGGCTCGGGGAAGCTGCGCGATCGCGGCGTCTCGTTCGGGCGCTTCTGGGCGGTGCGCGATGCGATCGTCCCCGCGGCGGCTGCGTTCCGCGACCTCCTCGCGCGCGCTCAGGACGCGCTCCACCGTGGGTACGCCGCGCGCGCGGCGGTGGGCTTCGGCGCGGTGCTCTCGTTCGCGCGCGACGCGCTCCGCGATGCTCCGGCGCTCGCCGCGGAGATCGCCGGGCGCTACGACCTCTTCGTCGTCGACGAGTTCCAGGACACGTCGCGCGTGCAGCGCGATCTCGTCTGGCTCTTGTGGGACGCGGATCCGAAGAACCGCGTCCCGGGGACGCTGCCGCGCGCGGTGCGGCGGACGGGCCTCTTCATCGTCGGCGACCGCAAGCAGTCGATCTACGGCTTCCGCGGGGCCGACGTTGGCGTGTTCAGCGATGCCTGCGCTGCGCTGGCGGGCGACGTCGCGCGGCGCGCGCTCTCCCTCGCCGATGCCCCACCGGACGCGCCCGCGCCGACGGCCGACTTCTTCGCGCTCCGGACCAACCGCCGCAGCACCCCGCCGCTCCTGCGCTTCGTCAACGCGCTCTCGGCGGAGCTCTTGCGGGGCGGACCCGAGGCGCCGATCCGCTACGCGCCCGAGACCGAAGATCTCCTCCCCGCGCCGGAGCGGGCCGACGACCGCCGCCCGGCCGTGACGTGGATGCGGACTGCGCAGCGCCACGACACGAAGAAGAAGGAAGACGCCGTGCTGGTCGCCCGCGCGATCGAGGAGCGCGTCGCCGCCGGTGCGCGCTTCCGCGACTTCGCCGTGCTGGCCCAGACGAACGGGATGCTCGACGCGGCCGCGCACCAGCTCGCGCTCCGCGAGATCCCCTACGTCGTCGCGGGGCGCGGCTTCTATCGCGCGCAGGAGGTCGGGGACGCGCTCGCGATGCTGCGCGTACTCGTCCAGCGCGACGACCGCGCGGCGTGGTTGGCCGTCCTGCGCGGACCGTGGGCCTCGGTCTCCGATCGCACGCTGCTCGCGCTCACCGAGCCGCACCGCGGGTTGGAGCTTCGGATCGACGAGTGGACGCGCGGCTCACGGCGCGCGCTCCTCGACGAGGCCGATCGCGAGCCGCTCCTGCGCGTGGTCGAGGTCGTACGCCGCCTGCGCCACGCGGTGCCGCGGCTCGGGCCGGGGGGAGCGCTCCGCGAAGCGGCGCGGGAGCTGCGCTTCGAAGAGGCGCTCGTGCTGCTCCCGCGCGGGGCGCAGCGGGTCGCCAACGTCCGCAAGCTGTTCGCGCTCGCCGACCGCGAGCCGCGCGCCGAGGTGTTCCTCGATCGTTGCCGCGCCGCAGCCGACGCCCAGCGCGAGTCCGAGGCCGCGACGTTCTCCGATGCGGACGATGCGGTTCGCCTGCTCACCGTCCACGCGAGCAAAGGGCTGGCGTTCCCGGTCGTGATCCTCCCCGAGATCGCGCATCGCTCGTCCGGGGGGGCGAACACGATGCTCACGCTCGGGCGCGACGCGGACGGGGCACCGCGGATCGCGGCCCGCGTGTTGGATGCGCTCGGCGATCCGCATCGCACGCCGTCGATGGTCGCGGAGGCGGGAGCGCGCGCGCTCGCCGATGCGGACGAGCGCCGCCGGCTCTGGTACGTCGCGATCACGCGCGCGGAGCGCGAGCTCGTGTTCGTCGGCGATCGGAAGCCGAAACCGGAGACCGGCGCGCCGCTCCCGTCCCCCGCGCCGCTCCTCGAGCAGTTCGCGCTGGCCGCGCACCCCGAGCTCAGCGTCGTCGAGGTCGACGACGTCCGCACCGCGACGCGAAGCGCCGTCGTCGAGCCGATCCCGCGCGTGGAGCTCGTCCCGCTCCGGCTCTCGGCGCGCGAGGTCCCGCTCGCGACCACCACCTTGCAGGACTTCATCCACTGCCCGCGGCGCTTCCAGCTCGCCCACCTCTTCGATCTCTCGGAGCTCGTCGCGCCGGCGTTCGCGATCCGCGGCGACGGCACCGCCGCGGCGGTGGCGCGGAACGAAGGCACGTTCCTCCACGCGTTGCTCGAGGTCGTCGATCCGGCGGCGTTCGGAGAGGCGGACCCGCGCCCCGCGCTCGACGATGCGCTCCGCCGCGCGGGCCTCGACCCGCTCGCGCCGTTCGCGGGCGCGGCGATCGATCGCGCCGCGCGCTTCCTCCGCAGCGAGTACGCGGCTTCGGTGCGCGCGACGGGCGCGAAGGTGCTCCGCGAGCACCCGTTCGTCGTCCCGATCGGCGCGGACGAAGAGCCCGATGCACTGACGGTGGTGCTCCGCGGGGCGATCGATCTCCTCGTCCTCCACCCGGACGGCGGCGTCGACGTCATCGACTACAAGCGCGCGCGCGGACCGGAGGTCGAGCCCTACGTTCCGCAGCTCGCCATGTACGCGCTCGCGGCAGCTCGCCTGGCCGGCGAGAAGGGGAAGGTGCGCGCGGGCATCGTGTTCCTCGGTGGGACGTCGCCCGCCGCGGAGCCGCGGTTCGCGAAGCTCCCCCGCCTGTCGAAGCTCACGCGCGATCTCCTCGATCAGGCGCGCGCGCTCCAGACGGCGCGCCGGACGGAGCGCTTCCCCCGCGTGCCCGAGACGCGCTGCGAGGAGCTGCGCTGCGGCTATCGCGCGCTGTGTCACCCACCGGCGCCGGGTCAGCTCGGGCTCTTCGGCCGATGAGCCCGTCGTCCAAGAGCGAGCGGAAGCGCGCCCCCGCGACGATGACGTGATCGAGCAGCGGCGTGCCGATGCCGTCCGCCGCTTCGGCCAGGCGATCGGTGAAGGCTACGTCCTCCGCGCTGGGGCTGGGATCGCCGCTCGGGTGGTTGTGGACGACGATCAACGCGCTCGCGCCGTGGCGGAGCGCGAAGCGGAGCGGGTCGCGCACGCCCACCTGCAGCCCGTGGAGTCCCCCGCGCGCGACGCATCCCGCAGCGCGCAGGCGCTGCTGGGCATCGACCGCGAGGACCCAGAGCTCTTCGTGCACCAGATCGGCCAGGAGGTCCCGCGCGATGCGGTGGACCGCGCTGCTGTCGCGCAGCACGCGCGGGGACTCCACCGCGGTCGCCGCGCGACGCCCGAGCTCGAACGCTGCCGCGAGCCGTACCGCATCGACGACCGCGAGACCCGGCAACCGCGCGAGCTCGAACGGGCTGCGCCGGACCAGCGCTCCCAACGAGCCCGCGCGCGCGAGCGCGGCCGCTGCGATCGACTCGCCGCGGACCGGATCGCGTGGGCGCAAGACGAGACCGACGAGCTGAGCGGTCGAGTGCGAGCGGAGCTCCGCGCGCGGCGCGGAGTCGGACCAGAGCCATGCCATGAGCGCGAGAAGAGCAGCGGGCGTGCCAGCGGCTTCCTCGGCGATTCCGCGTCTCGGGAGGTGGCGCGCCACGGTGAGGGGTGGCGCGCGCCAGTGGCGAGGCGCGCGTCAGCGCGACGGGGCGAGGAGCGCGTCAGCGCGGGGCGAGGAGCGCTACTGGCAGATGCCGACGCCCTGCTGCTTCAACGTCGGGTACTTGTACCAGCACTGCTGCGAGCCGCTGCACGGGTGCATGGCATCGCAGAGCCGCTCGCAGACGCGCGCGCCGATCGTGCCGAGGCAGTTCAGGTTCGTCCCGCAGTGGGTCTTCTCGCAGTCCTGACCCTGCAGGGCAGGGCCGGTCGCGACGCAGCTCGTGGTGCCCGCCGTAGGATCGACGAGCGCGCACGTCATGCCGAAGCCGCACTTGTCCTTGAGCAGCTCGCACGGCTGCGCGACGAGGCAGACGGGAACCTTCACCTGCGGCGCTGCCGTCTGCGTCTGCACGTCGCAGAAGTACGTCTTCCCGGTGTTCGTCGCGGTGAGGGCGGCGCACTCCGACGGCGCGCAGCAGTACTGGCGGCAGCGACCCGGTGAGCCGACGCACTCGTAGCCCGCCTTGCAGTCGCTGCCCGCGATGCAGGGGTCGCCGTCTTTGCCGTCGCCCGCGGTGACGCACGACGGCGCGGATCGGTTCAGGAGCTCGTCGTAGACGACGCGGCAGGCGAGGTTCGGGTACGCGCTCCCGTCACCGGCGTCCCCACCGCCGTCGGGCGTGCTCGGCGCAGGTGCGCACGCCTTGAGATCGTCGGGCTGGCAACTGGTCGTCGCGCACAGTGGGCTCCGGGGCCCGAGCGCGGGAGCGTCCGCCCCGGCCGCATCGACGATGTAGTTCCCCGCGTCGGGGCTGGCGCCACCGTCACCCGGCACCAGCGGCGGATCCGGCTCCCCCGCAGACAGCGCGATCGCGGTGCACCCCGTCGCCGAGGCGAGGGCCAGGACCGGGAGCACGCGGAGGGCGCGGAGAGCGCGGGTGAGATAAGGGGACATCGACCAAAGCAACGGCAATACAGGAAGCGTGCCGTTGCGATGGATTATCGCATTTTTCGCGCGGTTCGCCAGCGCGACGCTGCGAGCCTGCCGTCGGAGCATGACGATGGAGTCATGCACGCGGCGGTCGGCGCAAGGCGTGCCACCTATTTGGCTTCGATGTCCTTGACCGCGACGTTCCCGGCCGCGTCGTACGCCCGGACGGCGACGATGTGGGAGCCGGTGGGGACCAAGGCGCCGATCTCCGCGTCCACGCTCTCGTCCACGGCGTCGAAGATGCCGTCGGTCGGGGCGAGCGGGCGGAAGTCGGACTTGCCGTCGTAGCTCACCTCGATCCGCGTGATGGTCGACGCACCGTCGACGACGCGGACCTTGAGCTTCCGCCCCGCGATCGCGATCGGTCCGATCGTGGGGGGCGTGTTGTCGACCAGGACGCCGCCGGTCTCGAGCTGGTGCTTCTGCACCTGGTCCGGCGGGTTGGCGGCTTCGTCGCTCGCCTCGACGCGGACGCGGTACTTGCCCTCGGGGAGCCCCGAGGTGTCCCAGTCGTACTCGGTCTTGGTCAGCGTCTCCTCCGGCTTGAGCATCTCGTGCCACGCCGTCTGATCTTCCTTCCGGTACCAGACGCGGTAGCGGAGCGGATCGGCGTCGGGGTTGTCCACGCGCCAGGTCACCTTCACCGTCGCGTCGTGCTTGGGGACGTCGCCGCCGCTCGCGACGAGCCCTTCCTTCGTCTCCCGCGGGCCAGACTTCGCGACCGCATCGAGCTCGGTCACGACCGGGCGCAGGTTGTCGGTGAGGAAGGGGATGATCACCTCTTCGAGCGCCGCGTCGGGGGCGTTGGTCCAACGCGCGCGGACCTGGATGAAGCGGCCGGCAGGGCTCTGGATGGTGCCGTTCGCGGTCATGCCGTTCGACCACGTGCTCCACGTCGCATCGGGCGCCTGCGTGTTGCCGGTGCGGGTGGAGAGCTCGAGCGCGCCCGTCGCGCGGAACGAGAGCGTGCCGAAGCGCGCGCGGAGGCCCGCGTCGAGCACCTTGCTCGTCCACACCGCGTCCGCGCCGCCCTTGCCGAGGATGCGATGGAACACCGCGGCGTCGCTGCCGACGACGTACGCGCCCGTCGGTCGCGCTGCGTTCTTGGGGAAGCCAGGAACGGCGATGGCGGTGATCTGGCGCTCGTCCGTGTCGGCCACGAGCGTCACGGCGTGCGTGTCGTCCACGGTGTAGACGCGGCCTTCGGCGCCGGTGCCGACGTAGGGCTGCCCGGCGTCGTCGAGCGCGAGCGCCATGTAGTGCGTGTCGTCGTGGCGCATCATGCGCTCGGGCCGACCCTGCGCGTCGAAGCGGACGAGCGAGCCCTTGCCCGGCTTGGGACGCGCGGTGGAGCTCGGCGCGCCCGGGCTGCGACCCCCGCTCCGGCGCGGAGGATCCGGCGGCTCGCCGTACTCGTTGACGATGACCCACACGACGCCGGCGTCGGTGACGGCGATGTTCTTCACCTCTTCGCCGACGAAGTCGTACATGACGCTCGCGCGGCCGGGCCCCGTGATGCGGTAGAGGAGGCCCTTGCCGCTGGAGCCGGCGAGGACGTCGCCGTTGCCCATGACCGCGACCGACACGAGCTGGGGCTCGTCGCACTTGAAGAGGACGTCGACCTGGCCCCCGGCCGTCACGCGCCAGACCCGACCTTCGGGCTTGGTCTCGGGCCCGCCGCCCGCCGCGAACAGGGTGGTCTTGGTCTTGTCGAACGCGAGCGACCAGACGTTGGTCGCGTCGGGCAGGGTCGCGAAGGGTTCGGCCTTCCCCTGCGAGATCTTGAAGATCTTCCCGTCCGGGATGGTCGCGGCGTAGACGGTGCCCTTGCCGTCGACGGCGAGCGCGGTGACCGCCATCTCCTTGGTCTCGGCGAAGACGCTGGCTTGATCGCCGGCGACGCGGATGACCTTGCCGTTCGGGGCCGTGCCGAGGAGGACCGAGCCATCCGGTAGGCTGGCGGCGGCGAAGACCGAGGTCACGTCGTTCGAGACGGGCACGTTGCCGAGGTTCAGGCCCGCCCGGACCACGCCGTCGGACGCGACGGACACGCCCTTGAGGTCGCCGCCCGTGAGCTCGTCTTGGGTGTCGAGGTCGAAGGTGCGCGTCCCCACCGCACCCGATGGACGGGCGAGGAGGCTCGCGGCCATGACCAACAGACCGAGGCTGACGCGGACCACACGGAGCTTTCCGGGCATGCCACCTTTGTACACCGAACTTCGCCCCGAGCACCGGATTTCTCCGCGAATTTCAGGCTCATTGCTAGGCTGAACCCCACCCATGACGAAGCCCGCTTCTTCGCGCTCCGGCTCGAGCACCAAGCTCCTCTCTTTCTTGCTCGTCCCCGCGCTGGCGGGTGCCGCCATGTACGCTGCCGGTTGCGGTGGTGGAAGCGGCGGCTTCGACGACGACGCGGGCAACGGCGCCGATGCGTCGACCGACTCGTTCGATCCGTTCGCCAACCCCGACGGGCAGCAGGTCAACAACACGCTCGACGTGAAGCCGCCGAACCCGACGCTGGCGTACCCGTCGCAGACGCAGCAGCAGTTCACGGCGTACCAAGGTGGTACGAGCACGGTCGTCAACCAGGTCGCGTGGAGCATCGACAACGGCTTCCTCGGGTCGATCGACGCGAACGGTCTCTTCAAGGCATCCGGTAACGCGGGTGGCGTGACGATCGTGAGCGCGAGCTCGGGTCAGGCGAAGGGCCAGACCACGGCGACCGTCGTGCTCACGCTGCAGGAGAACCCCGGCAACATCAGCGGGTCCGATCAGGCGAAGCTCAAGGCGGGCGGCACCGCCGACTCGCAGTTCAAGTGGCTCTACCCGTACGACAAGACGGTGTTCCCGCGCGGGCTGCCGGGCCCGGTGATGCAGTTCGGCGGGTCGACGGCGCCGACGGCCTTCTACGTGAAGATCACCGGCAAGTACCTCAACTACGAGGGCTTCTACGGTGGCTCGAACCCCGCGCGCGTGACGTTCTCGCCGGCGGTGTGGAAGACGATCTCGCAGTCGGCGGCCGCGAGCGATCCGCTCACGGTCGAAGTGACCAAGCTCGCTGGCGGTGTGGCGACGGGCCCGACGAAGGAAGTCTGGAACATCGCGCAGGGCTCGCTGAAGGGCACGGTCTACTACAACAGCTACTCGTCTCCGCTCGGCGGCTCGAACGGCGCGACGCTGAAGGTGAAGATCGGCTCGCAGGCGCAGGTGCTCGTCGCGAACTGCTCCGTGTGCCACTCGGTGAGCGCGAACGGCAACGTGTACGCGGCGTCCTACGGGCACCAGTACGACGCGACGTACGATCTGACGAACAACACCGCGCAGCTGAACCAGAAGCCGGATTGGTATTACAGCTTCGGTGGGCTCACGCCGAACGGGGAGAAGATCCTGTCGTGCGGGACGATGGCGGGCTCGTGGCCGCCGAACATCCCGGGCATGGGTGGCAACTACGACTCGCAGCTCTTCGACACGAAGACGGGCGCGAAGATCAACGCGCCGGGCTTCGACGGCGTAGTCCACAAGGCGCTGTTCCCGGTCTTCTCGCAGGACGGCACGAAGGTCGCGTTCGGCCAGTTCGAGGTCGGAGGTGGCCACACCATCAGCGTGATGGACTTCGCCTTCAACACGAACACCTTCTCGAACCTGAAGGAGGTCGCGAACGACCAGGGCAAGTGGCTCGGGTGGCCGGCGTTCATCCCGGACGACAAGACGGTCATCTATCACTCCGACGATCACCAGGACTTCGCGACCTGGAGCGGTGCGCACGCCGACCTCATGGCGGTCGACATCGCGACGAAGCAGGTGACCAAGCTCGACGCGCTGAACGGCATGAACGGCAACACGACCTACCTGCCCTACGGCTCGACGGAGCAGACGCTCAACTACGAGCCGACGGTCCTCCCGCTCGCGGTCGGTGGCTACTACTGGGTGCTCTTCACGAGCCGCCGCATGTACGGCAACACCATCACCGATCCGGGCCAGGACGCGACGCCGCGCAAGAAGCTCTGGGTCGCGGCGATCGACATCAACGCGGTGCCGGGCAAGGACCCGTCGCACCCGGCGTTCTACCTCGACGGTCAGGAGCTCGCGGCGGGCAACATGCGCGGGTTCTGGGCGCTCGACCCGTGCAAGCAGAACGGCATCTCGTGCGAGACCGGTGACGAGTGCTGCGGCGGCTTCTGCCGTCCGACGGGCGACGGCGGGTTCGCGTGCGTTCCGCCGCCGAACGGGCAGTGCTCGAAGGAGTTCGAGAAGTGCACGACGGCGGGCGACTGCTGCGATGCGGGCTCCCTCTGCGTGAACGGCCGCTGCGCGAAGCCGCCGCCGAACTGATGGATTGGTTCGACGAGCTGGAGGTAGCTCAAGGGCTGCTTCGTGCTCGTGAACACGAGCGGGCACGGGCGCTGCTGCATCGCTTGGTCGCGACGGCGGAGACGGAACGGATTGAGGTCGATGCCCGCGTCCGCGCGACTGTGGCCTTGGCCTCGGCTACGGCTAAGGGTGAGCTGACGGGCCCGAGTGCTCGGGAAGCCGTCCAGGTTCTGTTGGCTGGTCTGGCGAGCCTCGCCGGAGAGAGTAGAGAGCGACCCGCGGTGACGGCGCTCCAGTTTCGGATCGCCGTTCGTTACGGCGGCATGATGGATTGGGCCCGCACGTTGGACTTCGGACTGCTTTCGCTGTCGGGCCTCGATGTCGAGAGCGGCGCCTGGCGTCACCGTGCGAGCCTCGTGTCGGCTGCCTACGGGGGTCTCGGTCGTCACGATGACGCACTTGGGCTTGCCGTACGCGTGGTGAAGCATGCGCAATCGGGGGGGCGTCTTCCAGACATTCTGGACTTTGCGCCCTTGTGTGCCGCTCTGAATGCACTTGGACGACTCGACGAGGCGTCGCCCCAGCTGACCGCCGCGATCTCGAGAGCGCGCGAGTTGGGACAGGAGAGCGAGGCGCGCGCATTGGAGGAGTTCGCGACCTCGTGGGGCGTTCCTGGCGTCGCAGTGACGCCGGACTGACACTACGGGAGAGAATCGATTCCGACGCGCGTCAGTCCAAACGGCGCCTGAGCGATTCCGGACGAATCGTCGCGCGCGCAGCGTCGAAGCGTTCGGGTACGTTGATCGACCGAATGGCCTCCCCCGCGCCGCGCCAGCGCACCGACGTCGTCATCCTCGGCGGCGGCTGCGCCGGGCTCTCGCTCGCGACCGCGCTCGCGCCGCGCGGTGTTCGCGTGACGGTGCTCGAGCAGCGGACGTCGTACCGGCGCGACCGCACGTGGTGCTTCTGGGACCTCCAGCCGCACCGTTGGCGCGCGGCGATCACGCACCGATGGCCCGCGTGGGCGGTCCGCCATCGCGGACGCGACGTCATGCGGTCCGCGCCGCGCCTCGCGTACGTCCACGTCGACGGCGGCCTTTTCTACGAGCACGCGCTCGCGGAGCTCCGGCGCGCGTCGAACGTCGAGCTTCGCCTCGGGACCGACGTTCGTTCCGTGCGCGAAACGGACCACGGCGTGGAGGTCGTGACCGACGCCGGCGAGCTCTCGGCGGCCGTCGCCTACGACACGCGCCCGCGCCCGTTCGTGGCTCCGCCGGCGTCGGGAGAGCTCCGCTTGCTCCAGCACTTTCGCGGCGCGTTCGTGCGGACGCCTTCGGCGGCGTTCGATCCGTCGACGGCGATGCTCATGGACTTCGACGTCGCGCAGGACCGCGGCTTCGCGTTCGTCTACGTCCTCCCGTTCTCCGAGCGCGAGGCGCTGGTCGAGGCGACGTGGTTCTCCGAATCCGTGTATGATGCATCGGTCTACGAGGCGGCGCTCGCGCGCTGGCGCGAAGAGCGCCTGGGGCTCTCGGCGTGGGAGGTCCTCGAGACCGAGCGCGGCGTGCTCCCCATGACGACGGAGGCGCTCGGGTCTCCGCGCGCGGCGCGGGTGCAGCGGCTCGGTGCGTTCGGTGGCGCGGCGAAGCCGTCGACCGGGTACGCGTTCCAGGCGATTCAGCGCCAGGTCGATGCGCTCGCCGAGCGCTTCGTGCTCTCCGAGCGCGCGACGCACGCGGTGCCGCCTGCGCGCGGACCGGCGGAGCTCACGATGGATCGCGTGATGCTGGAGTGGATGACGCGAAACCCGGCCGACGCACCGGCGCTCTTCGCGCGCCTGTTCGAGCGCGCGCCCGCGGCGACGATGGCGCGCTTCCTGTCGGAGCAGGCGAGCGCGCGCGAGAGGCTCGCGATCATGCGCCTCGTGCCGGCGCTGAGCTTCACGGCGGCGACGCTGCGAAGCGCGCGCGACCTCCTCCGA
This sequence comes from Polyangiaceae bacterium, assembly GCA_044224495.1. GTDB lineage: Bacteria > Myxococcota_A > Polyangia > Polyangiales > Polyangiaceae > JBGAKG01. Next base: position 77,602 of record JBGAKG010000013.1, read on the forward strand.
ACCCGCCGCGCGTGAGGCGACGCCCCATCCTTCTTGAGCTAGCATCACCGCATGCGTCACCGAACGCCCGTGCTCCTGCTCACCGTCGCGTCCGCGTTCCTCGGGTGCAGCTCGGACGAGTTCACCGCCGGCCCAGACTCGGGAGCCGAGGCGAGCAACGACGTCGCGGTGACGAACGACGTCGGCGCCGGGGACGTGATGGTCGATGCCGCGAGTGACACGGGGCCGACGACGTTCTGCGACACCCAGACCGGTCCCGGCTTCGTGTTCTGCGAGGACTTCGACAAGGGCTCGTTCACCGCGGGGTGGGCACCGGACCCCAACAACAACCAACCGCTCCCGACGCTCGCGGGGACCCCGACGAAGAGCGGCAACGGCTCGATGAAGATGGTGTCGGCGGCGGCGGATGGGAGCCCGGCGGGGAATTTCGCCCGGTACCTGCGAGCCGTCACGCCACCGACGGTGTTGAAGTCCACGCTCGACGCGGAGATGTTCATCGTCACCACGACCATCCCACCCGCGAACACCGTTGCGCCTCTGGCGTTCGGGCTCAAGGAAGGCGCACCAGGCATCCCGGTGGCCATCACGCTGTCGGCGACCGGCTGGTCATGCGTGGGGCCGAACGGGGCGCTGAAGGATCAGGTGGGTCTGGTCGCGAACAACACGTGGCATCACGTTCGGCTCGAGGCGATCTCCACGGGCGGCAGCACCTTCGACCTCGCGTGTACGGTCGACAGCGTGACGCTGACCCTCTCGGGCGTGAACGCGACGGGTCACACGGGCGACCGCCGGCTGGTGCTCGGGCACAACACGTCGCCGGGCGTCGGTCCCACCGAGATCTACATCGACAACTTCGTGTTTCGGGCCCTGTAGTCCGAACCGGGCGCTGAAAAGTGTCCAAAAATCAATTGGTTGCAAATCGCGGCGCTTTCCGTGATCGCGGCGGGGCGGGCGACCCATCCATGACCAATGCGCCGACCCGCTCTCGTCATGTGCGTCCTTGCCGTCTTCGCCGCTCCCGCTTGCGGGGGTACCGACTCCACCGACACCCCCACGCCCGACGCCGGCAACGACACCGGCCCCATCGATGCCGCCCCCGACGGCACGAACCCCAACGACGCCACCCCCGTCCCCGACGCCGGCCCGGACGTCGTCGACGCGGGCCCCACCTGCGTCGATCAGGACGGTGACGGCTACGGCGTCGGCGCCGCGTGCGATCCCAAGAAGCTCGACTGCGACGACAAGAACCCGCTCGTGAACCCGAAGATGGCGGAGCTCGCCGACGACGGTCTCGACAACGACTGCAAGGGCGACGGCGATCTGAAAGCAGCGAGCGGGCCCGGCTACTACGTCGACGCGAGCAACGTGAGCTGCTCCGACACCCTCAAGCTCGGCACGAAGGCGCAACCCTACTGCTCCGTCGCGATGGCCGTCCTCGACGCCTACCAGAACACGCCGAACAACGAGCCCGTCGGTCGCTCCATCTTCGTCGCCAAGGGCACGTACCCGCTCCAGACCGGAACGCCGAAGTCGATGCGCGTGTACGGCGGCTACGACGGCACCACGTGGGCCTTCGACCCGGTCGCGAACGAGACCATCATCGGCGGCAACGACTACGTCGAGGACCTCGACTCCCAGAGCTGCCGCATCCAGAAGAACTGCACCGGCAACTGCGTCTGCCTCGACAACGGCGAGTGGTTCTCGATCAACGTGGACGCCAACGTCGTCCTCAAGTCGTTCACGTTCAGCGGCGGCAACAAGCCGTCGCATCCGCTCAAGATGATCCTCGTGAACTCGACCGGGCACGTCGAGATCACCGACTCCAAGATCACGAACGGCAAAGGGATCCAGAACGTCGCGATCGACGTCGCCGTCACCGCCAACGACACGTGGTTGATCCGAAACCGGATCAACGGCGGCGTCCCAGCGGGGACCGGGCTGACCGCATCCGTGTTCGCCGTGAACTCCCACGGCAAGACCACGCTCTGGGGCAACGTGATCGAGAGCGGACCCGGCGCCACCGGCTCGTTCGCGGTCGGCGTCCAGAACTACGGGACGATGCGGCTCGTCGCGAACGTCATCAACCCGGGCGATCAAGGCGGCAACGCCAACGACAGCTACGGCTACCTGAACCTCCAGCAAGCGCAGCCGCCGCGGCCCGGCATCGGCTTCGCGGTCCACAACGTCATCTTCGGCGGGCGCGGGATCCAGTCGTCGCGCGGCGTGCTCTCGAACTCGCCGCTCGACCTCGTGAACAACGTCCTCGGCGATCGGACGTCGACGCCGCTCGACTGGACCAAGCGACCGACGACCGGCTCGGCGAGCGCGCTCGACGTCGGGTTCCAGTCCACGACCACGCTCCAGAACAACCTCTTCTACCAGCTCGTCTACACCGGCGAGCCGAACCCGCCGAACGTGGGCGCCAACCGGCACCTCTTGATCCACTCGAAGCAGACCACCTCGTACATCGAGCTGATCGGCGACGTGAACGCGTGCACGTGGAACGGGTGCAAGGCCGCGTCCGCGAACCTCGTCGGCGATCCGGGCTTCGTCGATCCGGCGACCGACTTCCACCTCAAGGTCGGCAGCGCCTGCATCGACAAGGGCACGTCGCCGAGCGGCTCCATGACCGACGGCCTCGGGCTGATGGACGTCGATCGCGAGCTCCGCCCGAAGGGCCCCGCGTTCGACATCGGGGTCGACGAAAAATGAGCCCGCTGTCCGTGCGGCGGGTCGCCGAGCGCGCGGCGCTCGTGCTCCTGTCGCTCCCCGACGACCTCCACGCGTTCGCGCGCCGGCGCGAGATCCTCTTCTTCCCGAAGGACTGCGTCTACGACGCCTCGCCCGTGGACGCGCTCTTCGCCGACGACTGCGCGCTCCGCGCCGCGTTCGAAGCGCGCGACGTGATCGCGCTCCGCAGCGCGCTCCCGCTCCTCGCCGCGATCGACCCGCGCGCTGCGGGGCCGATCGCGCGCGACATGATCCTCGCCGATGCGTCGCCGGATCTCCTCTCGGCCCAAGCGGGCGCGCGCGGTCTCTTGCGCGCGCTCGCGACGCTCCCGACGCCGACGGTGCTCGAGCTCGCCGAGCGACCCGACCTCGACGGGGACGGCATCCTCGATGCGTTCCGCCGTCGCGAAGCCGCGCCGCGGTGACGGCGGCGCAAACTTCGCGCGCCAGCGGAACCTCCGCATGTCCGCGGAACTTTTCGCGCTGACCGACTGTCGGTGCGCTCCATGCGTCATGCTTCGCTCCTCGCGCTCGCCGGTGCAGCGCTCTTCGCGGTGACCGGTTGTGCCTCGACTCCGCCCGCGCGCACCGCGGGTTCCATCCTCCCGCTCCGCACGCTCCGCCTCTACGAGACCGGCGTCGGCTACTTCGAGCGGAGCGGGAAGATCCCGGCCGCCACGGACGCGGGCTTGCCGGTCCCTGCCGGTCACCTCGACGACGCGCTCAAGACGCTGGTCGTGCTCAGCCCCGACGGCAAGTCGCGCGTCGCCGGGGTCGAGTTCGGGAGCCGGCTCAGCAACGGCATGGCGCGCGCGATGGCGGGCCTCCCGCTCGAGGAGAACGACGTCGTCTCCTACGAGACGCTGCTCACGAGCCTCAAGGGCTCGCACGTCGAGCTGCGGACGCCGCAGCAGACGCTCGTCGGTCGGCTCGTGGACGTCGACAAAGTGCCGGTCGAGCTCCCCGACAAGTCCGAGAAGTCGGACGGCAAATCGCTCCCGAAGCCGCCGCAGCTGCGGCTCACGATCTTCACCGACGCGGGGGCGGTCATGCACGTCGACGGGCCCGACGTCGTCTCCGTCCGCCCCACCGATCCCGCGCAAGCCGCGCGGATCGACGCCGCGCTCGCGGCGCTCCTCGCGCACGGCGCCGCGAGCCACCACGACCTGCGCGTGCTCGGCGATCCGGGCTCGCCGATCACGCTCGGCTACATCGCCGAGACGCCGGTGTGGCGCACCTCGTACCGGATCGTCCTCACGAAGGAGCGGGGTGCGCTCCTCCAAGGGTGGGCGCTCCTCCACAACGACACCGACGAAGATTGGGCCGACGTGAAGGTCGAGCTCGTCAACGGGCGCCCGGACTCCTTCTTGTTTCCGTTGGCGGCGCCTCGCTACGCGCGCCGCGAGCTCGTCACGCCCAACGGCGACCTCTCGACCGTGCCGCAGCTGATGGGCAAGACGGCGGACGGGCTTTGGGGCGATCAGATCGGCGACTCGTACGGCGCGGGCGGGCTCGGCATGAGCGCCACCGGCGAGGGCGGGGGAGGTCGCGGCGAAGGGATCGGCCTCGGGCGCATCGGTACCGTCGGACACGGCGCGGGCAGCGGGGGCGACTCGGCGAGCTCGCTCCTCGACGTGGGCGACCTTTCTTCGGTCGCGCAGGCGACCGGCGTCGAGAACGGCGCGCTCTTCGTCTACACGATGCCGGCGCCGGTCGCGCTCCGCGCGCGCGCGTCGACGCTCGTCCCGTTCCTCCAGCAATCGGTCGAGGCGGAGCCGATCGCGTGGTTCGAGTCACCCGGGAGCGTCGCGCGGAGCGGTCTTCGCTTCGTGAACTCGACTGCGCAGACGCTCCCGCCGGGGACGCTCGCGATCTTCTCCGGCGGCGGCTTCGCGGGCGAGTCGGCGATCGATCGCATGCGCGCGCACGAGCGGCGCTTCCTCACCTTCGGCGCCGATCTGGACGTCGAAGCCAACCAGCAGGTCCTCAAGATCGACCGCGCGCCGCAGCGGCTCACCTTCGACGGGACTTCGCTCCACGAGCACTTCCTGCGGACCACGAGATCGTCGTGGACGCTCGAGAACCGGAGCGGGCTGCCGCGCACCATCTACGTCGTGCTCGACATCGATCGGAACGCCACCGTCAACGGCGCGGACGCGTTCGACTTCGACGCCACCTCTTCGCGTCCGCTCGCGCTCTTCAAGATCGGCGCCGGCCAGCGCGCGAACCGGACGATGACCAGCGTCGAGGGGATCGAGCGGAGCTTCGCGCTCGCAGGCATCACGACGAAGCTGCTCCAGGAGCTCGTCGCCAGTTCGACCCTCGCGCCCGCGGACAAGCAGGTCGCCACCGACGCGGCCGTGAAGACGAAGGAGATCGAGGATGTCGAGAAGCGCCTCGTCGACGAGCGCACCGAGCTCGCGGTCGAGGAGCGCGACGTCGGGCGCCTGCGCGACGATGCAAAGGCGCTCGGTGAGAAGGGCCCGGCGGTCCAGCCGCTCGTCACGCGCATGCTCGCGGCAGAGGACAAGCTGGCCGCGACGCGGAAGAAGATCGACGACGACGAGAAGGACGTGAAGACGAAGCGCGAGGCGCTCGGCACGATCCTGAAGAAGCTCGGCCCGGCCAAGTGAGAGATGCGCCGGCCGGCGCGGGCGGGAGTAGAATCGGGCCCTGACCATGGCCCCGAGCTTCTCTCCCGAGCTCCGCCGCGAAGCACGCGCCGCCGCGTCGCGTTGGGCCGTCCCGGACGAGCGGCGCGCCGTCGCGGAGGTCGTGCTCACGGTCGCGCTCTACGTCGGCGGGCTCGTGGTCCTGCCGTGGGCGTACGCGCTCGCGCAGCTCGGGTGGCGCACGTTCGGCGAGCCGGGCGGGTGGCTCCGCTTCGGCGCGGGCGTGCTCGCGGTCGCGCTGCTCGGGGCGGTCCAGGTCGCCACGTTCGTGCGTGCGTTCCTCGTGAACCACGATCTGCTCCACGGCGCGCTCTTCGCGAACCGCCGCGTCGCGGGGGCGGCTGCGCTGATCACGGGCACGCTGTCGCTGACGGCTCCTTCGGTGTGGAAGCGCGAGCACGATCGCCACCACCGCGACAGCAACGATCTCGATCGCGAGCAGGACGGGCAGACGGCGTCGTGGACGCTCGCCCGCTACCGCTCCGCGCCCCCGTGGCAGCGCCGGCTCTACTTCGTCCTCAACGTCCCGTGGGTCACCTTCACGGTCCTCCCGATCGCGTACTTCCTCGGGTTCATGCGGGTGAAGGCGCGGCTCCACGAGAACGCGCTCGTGGCGGCGCTCCTCGCCGTCGTGTGGGTCACCGGCCGCATGCCCTACTTCCTCGTCACGTTCGCGCTCGCGGCGATCTTCGGGTTCTACCTCTTCCACCTCCAGCACACGTTCCCCGGCGTGTACAAGCGGCGCGGCGCCGCGTGGGACGCGTTCGAGAACGCGCTCCTCGGCTCGAGCTTCCTCGTGCTCCCGCGCGCGCCCGTCGTCGGGGCCGTGCTCCGCTTCTTCTCCTACGGCGTCGAGTGCCACGACGCGCACCACCTGAACCCGAAGATCCCGGGGTGGCGCCTCGCGCGCTTCCACGATGCGCGGCCGGACATCTTCGCGAACGCCCCGCGTGTCACGCTGCTCGGCGGCCTCCGCACGCTGCGCGCTTCGCTCTGGGACGAAGAGAACGGCCGGCTGACGAGCGTGCTCGACGTTCGCTGACTCAACGCGCGCACGGGAGCGCGCGGAAGTTTCCGTCGCCCGGCAGGATCTCCTGCTCCACGCACGTGATGTTGCACGACCCGGGGGCGCGGTACGTGTAGTCGACGAGGTAGACGCGCCCCGCGCGCGGGCGGAAGCGCACCGCGCTCTTGCACTCGCCGTCGCCGACCTCGACCGCCTTGGTCACGGTGCGGTACCGCGTCTCGGAGCGATAGGCCGTCGTCTGGCGCTGGCAGGTGCGGTAGCTCGCCGTCGCGCCGTAGCCGAAGGAGCAGTCGTAGCTCTCCATCGACGTGTAGGGGACCTGCACCGTGTAGGGCTCCTGCACCTGCCGCGTCTCCATGTGGAAGAAGCCGCTCCCGATCGCGAGCTCGAGCGGCTGCTCCGGATGCACGAGGACCGCGTCCGTTCGCGGCGTCGTCCCGAGGCTCGCTTCGACGCGCCCCGCGTAGGCGCGCCCGGACCTCGCGTCGTCGTCGGTCATGCCGGCGACGTCCGCGTACTCCGCGAGCCCCGTGCCGGCGACGGTGTCGTAGCTGCGGCGCAGCTTCACGAGCGCGTGCGGTTGCTCCGCGGTCGGCGCCTGATACGGGCGCATGCCCGCGCAGCTCGTCAGTGCACCGGCGAGCGTCAGGAGCGGGAGCGCGCGGAAGCGCCGCCTCACGGGCTGCACTCCTTGCTGCAGCGGCGGCTCGCCGCGTCGCAGATCTGGATCTCGTAGGCGTTGCCCGCCTTGAGCATGCACTGGTCCTTGCGCGACGCGCACCCGTGCAGGCAACCGAGGCGATCGCCGCCCCCGCTCTCGGCTTCTTCGCCGGCGCACGCCGCGAGCGCGGCGAGCGCGAAGGCGAGCGTCAGGGCAGTACGACGATGTCCCACCGCACGCGCCTCGCCGGGCCACCGTCGCTCGAGAGCGCGAGCCCGCCTGCCGTGATCGAAGACTTCGTCCCGAGCGTGCCGTTCACGCGGATGCGCGTGCCGCCGTCGGGCGTGGGATCGATGCGCCCGCAGTCGCTGCAGGTCAGCAGATCACCCTCCGTCGCGGCGGTGGTGAACCCGCCCGGGAGCGCGGGCGCGCCGGTGAGCTTCGCGTCGAGCTTGGCGCCGTCGACCAGCGTGGCGGTGGCGCTCGCATTGGCGGCGAGATCCACGACCCCGCGCACGTCGAGGACGTCGGCGACCTTGTCGAGCGTGACGATCGTCGGCTCGGTCGCGGGGGCGAGCGTCTCGATCGACGGATCGAGCATCGCGACGAGCGTGCCCGAGCGTTGCCACAGCGGGAGCGTCGCGAGGGGCGCATCGCGATCGAGCGTGGTACCGCCGGTGACCTTCGCGAGCGTCCACCAGTCGGCCCAGGTGCCGGGCGGCAACCAGGTGGTGCGCTTGACCGAGCCGCGGCGCACGACCGGAGCGACGTAGAACGCGGGCCCGAAGTAGTACTCGAGGTCCACGCCGAGGGCTTCCTTCACCGTCGGGTGCACGAGCCACGGGTGGCGCATGATCGGGACGCCGGTCTTCGCCGCTTCGTCGGCTGCACTATACAAATAAGGGAGCAGCCGCGTGTGGAGGCGCGCGTAGTCGCCGTAGACCTGGATCGTCTCGTCGTCGTCCCAGAGCTCCCACTTCTTGCCCTGCTGGAGCCCCGAGCACGCGTTCTCGTGGTGCATGTCGGGCGAGAAGGCACCGAACTCGACCCAGCGGAGGTAGACCTCCTTGTCGGCCGGCGGATCGTTCTGGCAGGTGTAGCCGCTGATGTCGCTGCCCCAGTACGGGATGCCGGAGATGCCTGCGTTCACGCCCGCGCGCACCTGCGCCGGCAGGCCCTTCACGTCGTCGAAGCTCGCCGCGGGATCGCCGGACCAGTGGATCGGGATGTACGCCTGCGTGCCGGTGTAGCCGGCGCGCGCGAAGTACATGAAGTCGCTCCCCTTGACCTTGCGCATGTAGTCCCAGGTCGCCTTTTGGTAGAGGACCGGGAAGAGGTTGTGCGCCTCCCACCCGAGGCGCCCGTCGAACATCTTCGCGTCGGCGCGGAGGTACTCGCCGAAGTCGAGCATCCAGCCGTCGTAGCCGATGTCGATCGCGCGCTGGAGCAACGTGCCGTACCAGGTGATGGCGGCCGGGTTCGTCATGTCGATCGTGGCGACGGTCTGCGGACCGGCGCTGATCATGAAGACGTTGCTCTCTTCGCCGGCGACCGACTTGACGAAGTAGCCCTTGCTGCGGCCCTCGGCTGCGTCGGCCTTGGCGCGGTCGTCGGTCACGGACACGTACGAGTTGTAGTAGGCGATCGCCTTGTAGCCCCACTTGTGGAGGTCGGCGACCCAGCTCGTGAGCTCGGTCTCGCGCCCGACTTGCGAGCCGATCGGCAGGAAGTGGGTGGCGTCGTCGGCCGCGGTCGTCGGTACCTTTTTGGTACGAAGGAGCTCCATCTCGGGCACGCCGTTGATGAGCTTGCGGAAGTCCATGCGGCGGCGCGGACCGAAGACCCACGGAGCGGGGAGGGTGGCGCGGCCGGTCTTCAGGGTGAAGTCGGAGATGGTCGCCTTCGGGTCGTCGTGGACGAAGATCGACATGTGCACGGCCGGCTCGGTGGCCCAGAAGCGCCACGCGTCGGGCCGCTCGCCGCCGAACGAGGTGCCGGTGCGGAAGCCGGTGTCGAACCAGACGCCGTAGCCCTTGTTCGAGAGGAAGAACGGGATCGGCGCGTGCGACATCTGCGGCCCGTTCGGCGAGGGGTTCTCCGCCGAGTGGGGAGCGGCCTCGCCGCCGCCGATGCCGCCTTCTTCGACCCAGCTCTCGTAGGTGGTGCCGCGGTGATCGACGGTGACGAGCCGCTCGCCGAGGCCGAAGAAGTGCTCGTCGGCGGGGAGGTTCCACGCCATCGTCGCGAGGTTCGTGCCGGGGAGCGCTTCGTCGTCGGGGAGCTTCGCCTCGGCCGGTGCGTTCACCTTCGCGTCGACGCGGAGCTCGGCGCCCGTGATCTTGAGCGTGACGGTCGTGGTGATCGCGCCGCTCACGAGATCGAACGTGGCGCCGTCGCTCGTGTGGCTCTCCTTCACGACCTTGCGCAGGCGCGTGAACGTGCCGTCGGTCTGGCGCTGGTAGTCCCACCCCTCGACGAGGTGCGTCTTGTACACGACGCTTCGATGCGTGACGCCGAGCGCGGCGTACTTCTCGTCACCGTCGAGCGATTGGAGGATGACGTCGCCCTTGCCGTTCTTGACCGTGATGCCGAAGGGCTCGGTCGCGACGTGGACCGAGATGTCGGCGGTGCCGAAGTCGAAGGGCGCCGCAGCGGGGGTGTCCTCCGGAGTGCTGGAGCAGGCGCTGGGAACGAGGGCGGCGCCCAAGGCGAGGAACGGAACGGCGAGCGTGGCGACGGGAAGGGAGCGAGACACGCGCGTAGCTTAGCAAATGCGTGCGTCCCACGAGGGGCTCGAACGCGCCTCCCCCTGCGGAGCGAGCTCGCGAAGCAGCTCGCTCGGGGTGGTGCCGGCGAGCGCGCGAAACTCGGCGATGAGGTGCGCTTGATCGTAGTAGCCCGCGGCGGCGGCGACGCCTGCCCAGCCGGTCTGCGCGCCATCGCGAGCGAGCTCCAACGCGTGGTGGAAGCGAAAGAGCCGAACGAAGGTCTTGGGGCCGAGCCCGGTGGTGCGGCGGAACACACGCCGGAGGTGCCGCTCACTCACGCCGAGCTCCGCCGCGACCGTGCTCACGGGTGCCGCCGGCAGCCGCGCCGCGGCAGCCCGTGCGAGTCCGGCGTTCGGGTCGGGCTCGGCGCGCCGCTCGGCGAGCGCGGCGCCGAGGACCTCCGCCGCCTCCCGTTGACCCCGTGTACCGCTCAGTCGGTCGAGCAGTCGCTCCGTCCGCGCTTCTCCCCAGAGGTCCGCGAGCGGTGTGATTCGGTCCGCGACGAGCGCGCCCGGAACGCCGAGGACGTTCACCGCGGCACCGAGGTCGAGGCGCGCCGTGACCGAGGATTGGCCGCGCCGGATGAGCTTGCGATGCGCGGTGCGCTTGGGACCCATCACGTGAACGTCGAGCCCGCGCTCGGCCGATGGCCCGAAGCGAACCACGACTTGGACCTCGGCCCGGGGAAGTGCGACGAGCGGCACGTCGCGCGTGCAGTCGAAGACCAACAACGCTTCGACGTCCGTGCCGCGCGCAGGCGCGGTGATGCGTTCGGCACGGACGACGCTCGCATGCATGGCTTGCATTCTGCGCGCGCATGCTGCGGACGCAAGCGCCGGAAGCCGGCGCGCCGTCGTTGTCCGATTCTTCCAAGCCGGGCGAATCCGCGGTGGCTAGCGTTGGGGCGATGAAGATCCTGGTGACCGGAGCAACGGGGAAAGTCGGTAGTCGACTCGCGAAACGTTTGGCCGCGCGCGGCGACGACGTGCGGGCGCTCGTGCGCGACCCTGCGCGCGCAGCCGAGCTCGGCGCGGCGGGGATCGAGCTCGCGGTGGGCGATCTGCTCGCCGCGGACTCCCTCGCGGCGGCAGTGCGGGGGGTCGATGCGGTCGTGCACTGCGCCGCATTCTTCCGCGGTGCGACGCCGGAGCAGGCGCACGAGGTCAACGATCTCGGCTCGCAACGTCTCGCTGCGGCCGCCCGTGCGGCGAGGGTGAAGCGCTTCGTCTTCACCAGCACCGGTCTGGTCTACGGGCCGAACGGAGGCCGTCCGGCACGCGAGGACGATCCGTGCAACCCCGTCGCGGCCTATCCCGTGAGCAAGCTCGCGGCGGAGAAGTACCTCCTCGCGGTGGAGGGCTTGCCCGTCTTCGTCCTCCGCTTGCCGTTCGTGTACGGCGACGGCGACCCGCACATCGAGGAGGCCGTCCCGATGATGCGCGACTTCTCACCGACGCAGCGGATGTCGGTGTGTCATCACGTCGACGTCGCGCAGGCCGTGCGTCGGGTGCTCGATGCTCCGGCGCCGCCGCACCGAATCTTCAACCTGGTCGACGACGAGTCGCCGACGCTCGCCACGTTGTTCGCCGCCGTCGGCGCGCCACCGCCCGACGGCTCGAACGCCGAGCGCGGGCGCCTCTTCGAGGCGATCATGGATGGGACGCGCCTTCGCGCGGAGCTCGGCTTCGTCGCCGAAGTCCCGCGCGTCAGCGCAGCTTCGGCCGCACCTTGATCTTCACCTTGTCGCGACCCTCGAGGTAGCTGGTCATCGCCGTCACCGTGCGCGCGTAGGTCTGGAACGGCTCGGGCGCCACGGTCGTGGTCTGCGGGCGGAGCGCATCGAGCGCGAAGCGCGGGAGCGTCGGCGCGACCATGCCGTCGAAGGCCACGCCCTGCGTGGGCGTCTTCACCTGCACGACGACGCTCTGCGGCGCGAAGCTCTGGCGCGTGGAGTTCCGCAGGAGCTGATCGAGCGACTCCGGCGACGCGAGATCGGGCCCGACGTCGTAGCCGGGGATGATCTCGACCTCGACGTCGCGCCCGGCGAGCTCGTTCGGAATCGGGAGCTCCACCGTCTTCGTGACCTCGTTGCCGGAGAACGGACGGAGGTGCAGGACGAAGCGCGCCTTCTCGCCCGCGTCGACGATCGGATCGAGGACGTCGACGCCGCGCAGACGCAGCACGTCGCGCCCGTAGTCGACGGTGAGCGTGGCTTCGATGCCGTCGACGTGGACGTTCTCCCACGGGTTGTTGAGCGAGTCGCCGAGGACGCGCACGACGCGCGATTGGAACCACTCGCCCGCGTCGGGCATGCCGCCGATCGCCACGCCGAAGTCGTCGAGCTCGACGTTGCCGTGCCCGCGCACCGCGAGCTTCGAGTGCATCGTCCAGGTCAGATCGCGCCGGTCGCCGATCGTCGCCTCCGTGATGCCGCCGAGCACCGTCGCGGCGAGCGACGCGCTGGAGAACTTGTCCTCCGCCGCCTCCACGTGCCAGTCGAGGCGCACCGCACCGTTGACGCCCTTCACGACGACGTGGATCGGGAAGGTGGGGGCCACCTTCGTCTCGTCGACGATGACGGAGCTCTGGCGGTCGTTCACGAGCGTGCCGAGCGGCTTCACCGCTTCGCCGACCTTGAAGCTGTGCTGATCGCTCGCGTAGATCCAGAGCACGCGGCCGAGCGCGGTCGGCATCGCGGTGTCGCCGGCGCTCATCATCGGGTGGCCGAACCCGCAGAGGCGCGTGCCCTCGACGTGCGTGACGGTGCCGAGACCCATCATCGAGACGTCGCCGCGCGCGAGCTGCACGCCGAGCGAGCCGCCATCGACGAAGTGGGACGGGATCGCGCCGGCGGCCGCGGCGGGGGTGGTGCCGCCGCCGGCTTGGAGCGGCTCGAGGCCCATCGGCGCGAACACCTGGCGCAGCATGCCGAGCGCCTTGTCGCCGAGCCCCGCCACGAGGAGCGGCGTGGCGACCGGCACGATGCCGCGCCCGTCGTCCTTCCAACCGATGCGGTCGCCGATCTGCTTCGCGTGCACGAGCGCGTCGTACTCGCCGGGGGCGCCGTCGAAGCGCATGGCGTCTGACGCGTCGGCGCGCGGCTTGGGCGCGGGCGGCGGCGTCTGGCCGGCGGGGAGCGGGGCGCGGCCCTCGAGCGGCCAGAAGCCGGGCGGGATCGGGCGGTGGAGCTCGGTGAGCATCGGCGCGATCGGCGTCACGCCGGCGACCGGCTCGGTCATGAACGTGCGGAGCGAGTACGCGTAGGCACCGGCGAGCCGCCCATCGAGGTAGATGGGGCTGCCGCTCATGCCCTGCACGTTCTTCGTGATGTTGAGGCGCGGGTGCGGCGTCTTCACCAGGATCAAGTCCTGGGAGGGGCGGAAGTTGTGGAGCACGCCGATGACCTCGACGTCGAACTTCTCCGGCTCGTAGCCGTGGAAGACGGTGAGGCCGTAGCCCTTCATCCCTTCTTTGATTTCGTCGACGCCGATCGTGGGGGACTTCGCGTCGCCGTGAGCGACGCCCGGGAGGGTGGCGAACAGCCCGGCGGCAAGGCCGAGGCCGAGCGCAACCGACTGGAGGAGGTGTGCACGCACGCCGCTAGTCTCGCCCGCCTGGCGGCGCCGCGCCAGGGGAAGCGTCGTGGTCTCCGCCGCGTAGGACGCGGCGTGGGAATGCGCTGTACCCTACTCGCCCTGCCCGAGCTCGAGCTTCGCCGGCTCGGGAAGGACCCGCGTGGCATCGCCGATCTGGTCTCCGACCTGGACGGCGCCAAGCGCTGGGGCGACCCCAAGGCGCACGCGGCCGCCCTGGAGCGGAGCATCCGTTCGCTCTCGCACCACGCGGGGACGGAGGGGGCGATTGCGTTGCTCGAGCGCGATCTGGCGCGCCAGCGGTCCGGTGGCCGCTCGCTGCCGCCTGCGCTCGTCCTCGGGAAGGCCTGGCATGCGTTGGACGTCGCGCTGGGGTTGAAATCACGTACCGCGCGGCGTGCGGTCGCCGGGGTGCGACCGATCGGGGGCGACCTGGGGTTCGGCCCCGCGAAGTTCCTCGGCGCGGACGAGGTCGCGAGCGTGGCGGCCGAGCTCCGGCTGCTGGAGCCGCGCGCCGCGCTCGAGGTTCCCTTCCGCGCGGGGGCGCTGGCGGACGTCCACGGCGGCTTCGGGACCGATCCCGACGACGACGACGCGCTCGAAGAGCTCGTCGAGCGGCTCGAGCGGCTGAGCGCCTTCTACGCCGACGCGGCGGCGAAGGCGCACGCGGTGGTGGTGGCGCTCTCCTGAGCGTCACCGCATCGGGTGACCGCCCGTTTGCCGCGCGACGATATCCGCGATCGCCTCCGCGCGTTGGCGGAGCTCCGCGTCCGTGGCGCCCCCGATGACGATCGCGCCGTCGTGGAAGGTGAGCTTGCCGTGGAAGCGGTTCGCGACGAGGTACTCGCGGAGCGCAGGGACGACCGCGTCCGCCGCGGTCGCCGCCGACGTCGCGTGCACGAGGTAGAGGTGGTCGAACTCGGGATCGCCGACCTCGACCTCGCGTGCGCCGTTGAACGGAAACGGGAGCGACGGCCGGCGCCCGGTCGCGAGGAGGTAGATGGCGTGCCCCAGCCAGAACGGCGCGGCGAGCACGTAGATCGGCAGAAGCAGGACCGTCAGCACCAGGATCGAGAACACCATCAGCGCCGCCCAGCCCGGTCCCCAGCGCGCGAGATCGGGAGACACCGTCGCGCCTCCCTTCAGCCGCGGGTGGCGCACGATCGCGACGGCCGTGCGCCGGCGCCGGGTGCGGCCCTTTCGCCGGTACGAGTGCTCGTAGATCAGGATCTCGACGTCCACGCCGTCGCGGCTCGTCCCCCAACCCTCGAGCACCTTCGAGACGCTCTCGTGTCCCCACGGCACCAGATCCGCGTGCCGGGGCTGGCAGCGCACCATGTCCCCGAAGGTGCCGTGAGCGATCTTCACGTCGGCGAGGTCGACCATGGCTCAGCGCGGATCCCACGCGGTGCAGACCCGTCCGAGGAGTGGGAGCAGCTGCGCGCGCGTCGTGGCGCGGTGGACGGTGAGGCGGCACTCCGCGCAGCTGCGCACGCTCGGGTCGCCCGTCGGTTGGAGCTCCTCCCAGGAGAGCTTGCAGGGCCGCACGATCGGTCCGTCGTCGAACCGCGACGGCGGACGCGCCGCGTCGCCGGCGGCCTCCACGCGCGCCACGGCCGCGCGGGCAATCTCGGTTCGGACCTGCGCGTCGTCGTCGGCCCACGGCGCGAGCGCGAGCGCGAGCGCGACGGGGTTCGGCGGACGTGCCATCGGGTCCGCGGCGGTGGCCGAAGCGAGCACGTCGTCGAGCGCGCTCGGTACGTCGAAGCCCGCCGCGCGCAGGCCGGGGAGGGGAGCCCCCTCGAGGATCCGCTCCATGACCTTCACCTCGTCCAGGTCGTGATGGAACGGGATGCGGAGCAGGAAGCGCAACATCATCCCAAGTTGGTACACGTCGCTCGCGGCAGTCGTCGTCGTCCCGCGCAGGAGCTCGCGCGAAAGAAAGCGCGTGGTTCCGCGGATGACCCCCGCTCCCATCCGCGGGCGACGGCCGAGCACGGCGCTCACGGGTGGATACAGGAGCGCGCGCCCCGCGTCGTCGAGCGCGGTCGTGCGCGGTGTCACGTCGCGATGCGGCCCCGGCCAGCCTTCGAGCGCTCGCGCCAGCTCCACCGTGCGCGCGACGGCCCAGCCGACCCGCGCCCGCGCGTCGAGCGCTCGCGCGCACTCGGCGCCATCGCCGAGCCCCGCGACCGGCTCCGGCGCCGTGAAGAGGAACAGCGTGTCGCCCGCGCGTTCGAGCCCATGCACCGCCAGCCGACCTGGCTGCGGCGCCCAGTGCGTCACGATCTCCCGGAGCCCGCGCTCGAGGCCCTCGTCCGAGCCGCACTCGATCGCGTGCGCGACGCTCTCCATGGCCCGAGCTTACCTCACTCGTCGAAGCTGCTCCCCTCGCGCCGCCGGAGGTGGAGCCGGACGATCAGCACGAGCCCGGCGAGCCAGGACACCAGCAGGCAGGGGAACGCGAACCGCGCGAGGAGCGAGCTCTCCTCCGTGGCGTCGGTGAAGGCCGCGTACGAGAACGCGACGAGGAGGAACCCCCAAAAGACGAAGGTGACGGGGCGCAGCGCACGGAGGATCCCGTCCATCATCGCCTCCGCAACAGGCGCGCGACGAGCGCGACGGTGAAGCTGGTGGCGATCGCGAGGATGGCGATCGGCGCGGCCAGGGCGAGGAGCGTGATGTCGATCGCCGTCCGGTAGCGGGCGAGGAACGTCGACGCGTCGGAAGCGTCGGCGGAGCGTGCGCCACCCGGGCGCGCGGGGACCACCACGGCGGCGGTCGCCGCGGCGGGGCCGTCCTTCGTCGCGCCGCAGTACATGCAGCGCGGGCGGCCGTCCGGCACGACGTGGTTGCATGCTGCACACGTCCAAGGAGTCCCCACGAGAGCAGTATACGCGTCCTCGTTCGGCTAACGTAGGGCGATGCTGCGCGTCCAGAGCCTCGGAGTGGGCATCGCGATGCTCGTCGTCGCGTGCGCGCGGCCGCCCTCGAGGGCCGAGTCCGCATCCGAGCCCGCGTCCGCGTCCGAGCCCGCACCCGCATCCGCATCCGCATCCGCACCCGCACCCGCGTCCGCATCCGCACCCGCATCCGCGTCCGCGGCGGCTTCGACGATTCGCGTGAGCTCCGGGCCTCCGCTGCGGCCGTCCGGCGATGCTGCGTGTCATCGCAACGACGAGTGCATCGTCACCAACCGGAGCCCCGATTGCTGCGCGTGCTGCGGGTTACCCCCGCGCGTGCTGACCAAGGCCGACTTCGACAAGGAGCGCGCCGTGTGCGCCCTCATGAAGGTGAAGTGCCGGCCCTGCGACATGCTCTGCAAGCCCACGCTCTCCGCCGACGAGTTCGCCGCCGAGTGCGTCGATGGCCAGTGCCAGGGCCGCCACCTCCTGGTAGGCCACGGAGGCGCCTAGGGCGGCGCCAAAATCTCAGGCTCTTCTCGTACGCGTGCCCGTGCCCGTGCCCGTGCCCGAACGACGCCGCGGGCAGCTCACGTGCGTCGATCACCCGCGCGGAGGCCGTGCCTTCCGCCGCGGGTGCAGCGTCTCCCCCCGCGCGAGCATCGCCACGAACGTCGCGATCCGCTGCGCGCGCGTCTCCGGCTTCTTCGCCGTCAGCACGCGGTGGAGGATCGCGTAGCGGTTCGCCGAGTCGAGCTCGCCGAACAGCGCCCGTGCCTTCGCGTTCTTCGCGAGCGCTGCCGCCAGGTCGGGCGGAACCTCGGCGCGCGCCGGGGAGTCGTACGCACGGTCCCACCGCCCGTCCGCCTTCGCCGCCGCCACCGCCGCCCGCCCCGGGTCCTTCATTCGCCCGCTCGCCTCGAGCGCCGCGATCTTCTCGCGGTTCACCTTCGACCAGATGCTCCGCTTGCCGCGCGGTGAGAACTGCTGCTTCCAGTACGTGTCGTCGACGCTCTCTTTCCGCGCGTCGATCCATCCCCACGTCAGCGCGACGTCGAGCGCCTCGGCGTAGGTGACGCTGGCGATGCCGCTCCCCTTCTTCGCCATGACGAGCCAGAGGCCCTCCGCGCTGGCGTGCTGCTTCGCGAGCCACGCGTCGAACGCTGCGCCGTCACGGAACGACCGCTCGGGCAGGACCTTGGGCTTCGGCGACGACTTCTTCGGCATCGGCGCTCGCTCATCGCACGAAACGCTCCCGCGTGATTGCAAAAACACGTCGCGTGCGCGAAGAGTCTCGGCATGGCCTTCCAGCGTCGCCGCGACCCTCCCCGGGGCGTCGTCTTCGGCCCCGATCGCGGAACCACGGAGCCGATCGCGCTCCAGCGTCTCGTCCCGCCCGCCGATCTCGCCTCGATGATCGAGCACGTGTGGATCGTCCGGTGGGACGTCCGGGCGAGCGGAGAGCAGACCTCCGTCACGCTCCCGCACCCGTCGGTCCAGTGGGTGATCGAAGGCGGGCGCTCCGAGCTCATGGGCGTCGTGACCGGGCGCTTCGTGCGCGTGCTCGAGGGCGTCGGGCGCGTCGTCGGCGTCCGCTTCCGCACGGCGGGGTTCGCGGCCTTCACCGAGCGCCCGCTCCATGAGCTCACGAACCGAGTCGTCCCCGCGACCGAGATGCTCGGCGCGCCGCCGCTCGCGCGCGAGCTCGAGCGCCTCGCGGACGACGATGCGGCGGCCCGGATGCTCGAGCACCTGCGCACGCGCACGCCGCGGCTCCCGGCGGACGCTCGCCGCGCGCAACGGATCGCGGATCGCATCGTCGCCGACCGCGAGCTGACCACCGTCGCGCGCGTGTGCACCGCGTTCGCGACCACGCCGCTCACGCTCCAACGACTGTTCCGGAAGACGATCGGCGTCACGCCGAAGTGGATCATCCAGCGCGCGCGCATCCACGAAGCCGTCGAGCGGATCGTGGACGACGCGCGGCGCGGGAAGAAGACACCGTTCGCCGAGCTCGCGGACGAGCTCGGCTTCACGGATCAGGCGCACTTCACGCGGACGTTCGGTGCGTTCGTCGGGACCTCGCCGCGCGCGTACGCGCGGCGAGTGGGTCCGACGGCGAGCCCCAGCGAATCGAAGCCGAAACGAAGCAGAAGAAGCGAAGCAGAAGAAGCGAAGGAGAAGAAGAAGCGAAGAAGTCGAGCTGAAGAAGAAGAAGCGAGGGAGAAGCCAAGGAAGTAAGCGTGCCCGCCGCGGGTTTTGCAACCCACGTGCCGGCGGTGCGCAAACCTCGTCGCACGCGGTGCGCCGCGTGATTCGCGGGAAATCACGCGAGTGCTCCCCGCACCCACCCTGATCCGGACGCCGTTTCCGCGACAGCGCTGTCAGGGTATGCTCGACCCCGTGCAGTTCACCGAGCCCGAGAGCGCCACCCTGGCGGAGCTCCTGCGGATGCAGAACGAGCTCTCCCAGATCATGCAGCGGCGCTTCGGGAGAATGCTCGCGCTCTGCTTCACCGACATCGTCGAGTCGGTGGAGTACTTCCGCCGCTTCGGGGACGTCGCGGGCCGCGCGCTCCAGCAGCGCCATTTCGATCTCGTGAGCACGGCGATCGCGACGCGCGGTGGGCGTCTCGTCGACACCGCCGGCGACGGCGCCTTCTTCGCGTTCGGGGACGCGGCGTCGGGTGCGGCTGCCCTCATCGACATCCAGCGCGGCTGCTCGGCCCAGAACTTCACCCAACCCCGCGAGCACCACCTCACCGTCCGCGGCGGGTTGCACTGGGGGATGGTCCTCACCGACGGCAAGAGCGTCGCGGGCGACTCCGTGAACCTGTGCGCGCGCGTCGCCGGGAGCGGCAAAGAGCAAGGGCGTCGCGATGCGCAGATCCGGCTCACGCGCCCTGCGTTCCAGGAGCTGCCTGCGGTGCTGCGCGTTTCGTGTCGCGGGCTGCCGCCCGTGTCGCTCAAGGGCGTCGAGGTCCCGGTGGAGCTCATGGAGCTCGACTGGCACGACACGAACTTCTACCCGACCGCCGTGCGCTGCGTGGAGACGGGGCAGGCCTGGGAGCTCCCGTGCCGCGATCTCATCGGCTTCGGTCGGATCGCCGATCACGAGGGCGTCGTCGCGAACGACATCGTCCTCGCCGGGCCCGACGCCGAGACCACCGCGAAGATCAGCCGGTGGCAGTTCGAGCTCCGCCGCTCGCCTCACGGCTTCATCCTCCGCGTGCTCAGCGACTCCGTCACCGAGGTCGATGGACAACACGTCCCGAAGGGGAGCGAAGTTCCGTTGCGCGTCGGCGGCACCGTCCGCGTGGCGCGCGCGCTCACGCTCCAGTTCTCCGTTCCGCGCCAAGCCGTCCAGGGCACGGTCGTGACGGGGTTCGGGGGCTGAGTGAACGGCGACGCACCGCCGCCTTCGGGTCGGGGCGGGCGCCCACCGGCGCCGCGTCCCGCCGCCGGCACGCCGGCACCCCCCGTCATCCCGCACGCGGTGCCCGCCCCGCCGCCGCCGCAGTTCCTTCCTCCGTCCGCGCTCCCGCGCCCGCTCGACCTCGCCGCACAGCCGCTCCCCGGCACGGCGGTCGCGCGCGCGCGTTCGCGGTTGCTCGCTGCGTCGCTGTTCCTCAAGGGCACGGGCGCCGTGCTCGGGGTCTGCTTCGGCACGATTGGCTACTTCGCGATGTCGTCGGCCGATCCGAACACCATCCTCGACCACCGCCCCGTCGCCGCGATCAAGAACGCGATGTTGGCGATGACGCTGATCTCCGCGCTCCAGCTGATTGGCGTGCTCGGCACGCTCGCGTGGAAGCGCTGGGCCGTCTACGTCCTCGTCACGCTCGGCACGCTCAACCTGCTCGTCGCGTTCAAGGCCGAGGCACCGGCGAACGCCCTCTACGATCTCCTCGCGCTCGCCGTCTTCGGGGTCGCGCTCTCGCGTCACTGGCGCGACTTCGAGTGAACCGCGCCGGGGCTGGCACGTCGTGGCACACGGTCGACTGACGATTTCCGTGGTTTGTAGTCAGGAACGCAAATTGCGTTACGCCGGGGCCATGAAGCAAGCGGTGCTCTTCGGCAGAGCTCTCGGTCTCCTCGGCGTGCTCGGCGGCGTGGGATTCGTCACGCTGAGCGAAGGAGAAGCCCACGCTTGCGGCGGTTGCTTCCACGGCGAATCCAACACGGTGGTCACCGACCATCGCATGGTCGTCTCGATCGCCAAGGACCAGACGACGCTCTGGGACCAGATTCGCTATCAGGGCAGCCCGACCTCGTTTGCGTGGGTGCTCCCCGTCCACGGGACCGTCCAAGTCGGCATCAGCTCCGACGTCCTCTTCGGCACGTTGGACGCATTCACGAGCACGCAGGTGATCGCGCCGCAGCAGTCCTGCCCGGTGCTCCGATGCTGTTGGGGGTTCCCCGATGCGGGGACCTCGTTCGATGCCGGCGGGGGCGTCGTCGTCACGAAGCAGGAGGTCGTCGGCCCGTACCAGACGGTCCAGCTCAGCGCGAGCGATCCGAACGCGCTCGCCACCTGGCTCGCGCAGAACGGCTACACCATCCCTCCCGACGTCCAACCGATCGTCGATCAGTATGTGGCCGAGAAGTTCGACTTCCTCGCCGTGAAGCTGGTGCCCGGCGCGACCGTGCGCGCGATCCGTCCCATCCGCGTCACGACCCCCGGCGCCGGCATCGCGCTCCCGTTGCGAATGGTGGCGGCGGGCGTCGGCAGCACGGTCGGGATCTCGCTCTGGGTCGTGGGCGAGGGGCGCTACGAGCCGACGAACTTCCCGTCGTTCCGGATCATGGACACCGATCTCACGTGGGACTTCACCGCCGCGCGCAGCAACTACGCGGTGGTTCGCGCCCAGAAGACCGCCGCGTCGAACGGGACGGCATGGGAGATCGAGACCTCGCTCGGCAGCTTGAAGACGACCGTGACCTCCACCGTCGAGCGCAGCGGCTTCACGTTCGGGAGCGTGACGGACGCGACGCAGGACTACGACGCCGCCGGCCCGCTGACCGCCGCGCAAGTACGCGCCGCGGATCTCGAGGCGCTCTTTCACGGGATGAACGAGCCCGACATCAAGATCACGCGCATGCGCGGCGACCTCGCGCGGGCGGCGCTCGGCAAGGATCTCGCGCTCGGTGCGTCGGTCGACCAGTCCATCATCGTTCGCACGCGCTTTCCGGCCTCGACCAAGAACCCGGTTCCCTGTGCGACCGAGTGTCCGTCCTGGGCCAAGTGCGAAGACGGGGGAAACCCCAGCGGCTCGGACGGAGGGGGCTCGAACGGCGGCACGGTGCCGTCCGCCGGTGGCGGCTGCTCGGTCGCCGAAGGTAGCGGTGGCTCCGGCGGAGCGTGGGCGGGCGCTGCGATCGGGTCGCTCGTGCTCGCGTCGTCGCTCCGGCGGCTGCGGCGCCGTCGCCGCTGATCGAACCTTCGGCTCCCCCAAACCACGCGCCGTGGTCTAGAACCAAAGGGTGGCGACCCTCCTCGGCGTGCTCGCGCTCCTCACCGTCATCGGTGCGCTCGTCGCGCACGTGATGCTGGTGCGCGCGCTCTCCCGCCGCACCAGCCGCGGCCGCCTCGTCCTCGCGGCGGTGTTTCCGCCGCTCGCCATGCTCGATGGCTTCGCCGGTCGTGCTCGGCGGGAGGCGGGGATCCTCGGCGGCGTGGTCCTCTTGCACGCGCTGCTCGTCGTCGTCGTCGCCTCGATGCGGTGACCGTTCGGGAGACGCCGCCGTCGGATCGCGTATAACGGCGCGGGATGGCGCACCGCTACCTGGAAGGGCTCGAGCTCCGCGGGACACCGCCGCGCATCCTCTACGGGCTCCCGCTCTGGGCCGGGCTCTCGACGACGTTCGTCGCCATCTTCCTCGACGGTCCGGGCTGGGTCGCGATCGCGGGTGCGGTCGTTGCCGCGTTCGCGCTCGTCTTCCTCGTTCGCTCGGCGCGGCCCGGCACGGAGATCAGCGAGGGTCTCCAGCAGGCCAACCTCGATCGCCTGCGCGGACGGCTCGAGCCGGCGATCGAGCGGCTGCGTGGGCTCGCGAACCGGCGCCTCGCGCCGGGCGTTCGCGCGCCGATCCTCTTCGCGCTCGGCGAGTGCGCCGAGGCGGCGGGCGACTTCGCCGAAGCAACGGACGTCTACGCGCGGGGCGAGGGGATTCTCCGCTCCGGTCGCCGCACCATCGTGCACAACCAACTCCTGCCGCTCTTCGGAGCCCGGCGCGCGTTCTGCCTCGCGGCGTGCGGCTTCATCGACCCCGCGGACGCCGCGCTCCGCAGCACCCACCACACGGATGGTCTCCCCCAAGCGACGGCGCTCGCGAGCCGCGCCGCGCTGCTCATCGCGACGAAGCGTGGCCTCTTCGCCGACGTCGAGGCCCGCATCGCCGGCGAGCGTGCGCTCCACCGCAACGCGTTCGGCGCGCGGGATCGCGCATTCGTGCGCGTCGCCGGAGCGATCGCGCGCGCCCGCCTTCGCGGCACGGGCGAGCGCGCTCCGGTCGACGATCCCGAGCTCCGCACGTGGATGGCGCGCGCGTTCGGTCCCGAGCTCCTGCAAGGGGTGGTGCTCGAATGACGCGCCCGCTCTCCGAGCGCGAAGCCCGCGCCGCCGCGTCGCGCACGCCCGAGCTCGACGGGACGCCGATCCGGACGCTCGGCACGGCGCAGGGGTTCGTCGCGGTCCTGGTGCTCGGATTGGTGCTCGTCGTCGGGTCGCTCTTCGCGACCCGGCTCGGTCTCGCGTATGCGCTCCTCCTGCCGACCCTGCTCCTCTTCGTCGTCTGGTACCTGCGCGCGGTCCGGATCATGCGCCTCAACAACGAGGGCGTGCTCGCGCTCCTCCGCGGCGACGACGCGACCGCGACGGCGCGCTTCCGCGACGTGGTGCGGCGGCGCGCCGTGCGCGAGAGCGCCGCGATGGGGCTCCACAACCTCGGCGTCGTCGCGCTGCGGGCCCGCCGCCCGAAGTCGGCGGTGGAGATCTTCCGCGCTGCGCTCGCGGTGGCCGCGGGTGGTCTGCGCTTCCGCCGAACGCCGACCGCGGTCGATGCGCTCGTCCGGAGTCACCTCGCCTTCGCGCTCGCCGCGATCGGGGAGCTCGACGAAGGCGAGCTGGTGGCGGGCGCGCTGAGCGGCAACCGCGTCGTGGAGCATTTGCCGATGGCGATCGCCTACGCGGCGCGCGCCCGCGCGCTCCTCGCGTTGAAGCGGGGCAAGCCGGACGAAGCGCTCGGCATCTTGGACGACGAGCGCGCGTTGCTCTCGAGCGTCCTCACCGGGAGCGAGTCGATGCTGGCCGACGCCATGCGCGCCGTCGCGCTGGCCGCGCAGGGAAAATCGGCGCCCCCCGCGTGGGTCGACGAGGAAGGTGCACGGTTCGTGTTCGCGTATCTACCGGAGGCGAAGGATCACGTCGCATGGGAGGACCGAGAAGGCGTCTGACGGGGAGGGTGCTCGCGGGGGCGCTCGTCGTCCTCGGGGCGGTGGGATGTTCGACCACCCGCTCGTCGAGCTCGGCCGTCGAGTTGCCGGCCCCCACCGTCTCCGCCTCGCCGCCCGTGGTCGTCGGCGCGGGGGACGCGGGCGTGGTCGCTGCGCCACCGCTCGCGATCGGCGATCGGCTGGTGGACCCGTGGACGGCGGCGACGGTGGGAAAGCTCGCCGTTCACGCCTCGGCCCAAGCCGTACCCGTTCGGGACGGCAGCGCGGCGTGGCGGGTCGACTCGGTCCTCTTCGGTGCGACCGGCACGGCGGTGGGCACGACCGAGCCCCTCCGCGTCGAAGCCGGCGCCGTCGTGCGCGAGGAGCCCCGCGGCGCCGTTCGCTGGCGGACCGCGCTCGCAGGCGCACGGTCGGTACGCAGGCCCGATGCGGTGATCGCCTCGTCCATGGCGGTGGTCGCGGTCGACGACGTGCTCCACGCCTTCGACGACGTGACCGGCAAGCCGACGTGGACCGCGCGCGGGCCCGCCGACCGGCTCGCGACCGATGGGAGCGCGCTCTTCGTGACGGATTGCCGCTCGGGCAAGGTCCCCGGCCGCGCGCTGCGGGCGCTGCGCCCGAGCGACGGCAAGGAGCTCTGGAAGAGCGCGCTCGAGGACGAGATGGACCCCGATGCGATCGAGGTCGGCCCGCGCCAGCTCGTCGTGCGCGACGCGAGCCATCGCGCGACGATCGTGTTCGATCACGCGGGCCACGAGCTCGCGCGCCTGCACGAGGCGATCTGGAGCATCTCGTTCCAGCCGACCGGCGTGCTCCTCTTCGGCGACAAGCGGGTCGTGCTCCTCGACGACGGCGGCGCCGTGCGGTGGACGCACCCCGCGCTCGCGAGCACCTTCGTCGCCGGGACCGACGTGGTCGCGACGAGCGCCGGGCTCCTCCTCGGCAACTACGGCGCGATCAGCGACAGCGGCGTCGATCTCGTCCTCGTCGATCCGGCGACCGGGGCGACACGCTGGGAGACACGCATCCGCGGGCTCGGCGTGGGCCACTCGGAGTACTTCCACACCGCGTACCTGGACGTGCGCGGGGGCAAGGTCTTCGTCGTGAGCCAGGGCTCGGCGGGGGCGTTCTTCGAGCGCGTCGACCTCGCGACCGGCAAGCGCGAGCAGCGCTGCGATCCGGCGACCGCGACGTGCGCGGCGCCCTGACCCGCGTCACTTCTTGCGGATCGGCGAGTACGACGACTTGGGCGGACCGCCGCCGAGATCGGGATCGTCCTTGATCCGACGGAAGTCGCGCGCGAGCGACTTCGCCGCCGTGATCCAATACTCGCGCCCCGGATCGCCCTCGGTCTCAGGAACGACCGCGCGGAGCGCATCGATCACCTCCGGCGCGGCGACCGACGCGAGCAGCGCGATCGCCTCGGCGCGGGAAGGGTAGGGATCCGCGGGCTCGCGGAACGCCTGGAGCCGGTACTCGGATCTCGGCGCGCCACTCGGACCGCTCGGGCTCGCGACGGGAAAGACGTCGCTGAGGCGCTCGCGCGCGCCTTCGCCCTTCACGAGCCAATCGACCGAGACCCCGAGCGCGGCCGCGAGCTTCCGCGCCGTCTCGATCGGGAGGCGTGCGCCGCGGTCCCCGTTCTTCAGCGAGTTCACGTACTGGGCGGTGAAGCCGGCGCGCCGCGCCAGCTCGCCACCCGAGAGCCCACGGGCATCCATCGCCTCGACCAGGCGCGCCTGCCACGTCGTCTCGGCTGCTTCGCTCGCCCGGTTGCGCATCACGTTCGACTGTAACTCGTGGGGTCGTGGCGGTCACCCGCCCCAGGCCGGTGGGTCGCCGAAGCATCAGTTGACAACTATAGTTTCTATGACAACTAGAGATGTATGTCGACCCACGTACCCCAGCCCGACCCGTTCCCGCCGCCTCGCCTGCACCTCACCGTCGCCGCACGGTCCGACGTGGGTCGCTCGCGGCCCGAGAACGAGGATCGGGTGATGGTCGGCGACGCGGCGGCGGGCCGCGCGTGGGCGGGCCCGTGCGAGGTCGCGGTCGACGTCGTTCCGTGCGGCTTCTACGCGCTCGTCTGCGACGGCATGGGCGGCGAGGTCGGGGGTGAGATCGCGGCGACGCTCGCGTGCGAGGTGATCTCCGGCGCGATGACGGCGTGCTGGACCCGCTTCCTCGCCGATCCGGCCCGCACCGTGGCCGCCGCGGAGGAGCGCCTCGGGCGCGGGATGAAGACCAGCATCGACGTCGCCTCCGCGCGCCTCAAGACGTTCGCGCGCCAGCACCCGCGCTACCAGCGCATGGGGACGACGGCCACGCTCGCCGCGGTGGGGTTCGGCTCCATGTTCGTCGCTCAGGTCGGGGACAGCCGGGCCTACCTCTTGCGCGAGGGAAGGCTCGCACAGCTCACGCGCGATCAGACTTGGGCGGAGCTCGTTCGGTCGCAGTCGCCCGCGGCCGCCGGGATCGATCCCGAGGTGGTGGGCAAGAACGTCATCCTCCAGGCCGTCGGGGCTTCGGCGAAGCTCGACGTCGTGCTGACGCGCCACGAGCTCCGCGCGGGCGACGTCGTGCTCCTCTGCAGCGACGGGCTCTCCGGTCCGGTGGACGACGCGGCGATCGAAGGCATGCTCGCGTCCGCCACCGACCTCGCCGGCACGTGCGACGCGCTCGTCGGCGCCGCGAACGCGAACGGTGGTCCCGACAACGTGTCGTGCGTGGTCATCCGCGTCGATTGAACGCCGAGCGGTTCCTCGGCCCGCAGCCTCAGCGCGAGCCCCGATCGTCGGCTTGGCGCACGTTGCCTGGCAGGCCAATCGCGGGCTCGCCGAACCCTTCCCCGGTGAAGTACTGCTCCCAGAGGAAGTCGCCGTTCAGCGAGTAGCAGGCCACCGAGCCGCTGCTTCCGATGAAGAGCTGCTCGCCGTCGACGATGACGATCGGACGCCCACCCGCGCCGCGCTCCTTGCGATCGATCCGCTTCAGCACGCGCCCCGACGCGTAGTCGACGAAGGTCAGGTGCCGGCCCGAGACCGCGAGCACCACGCCCTGGCCGAAGACGATCTCGAGCGGCCCCACGTCGAAGTCGGGCGGCTCGACCTTCCAGCGGATCTGGCCGGTCACCCGGTCGAGCGCGAAGACCCTCCCCCGAAAGGCGGTGACGAGCAGCGAGCGATCCTCGGAAGCATCGGTGCGGTACATCCCGCGAGTGTAACGGCGCGGGCTACTCCCGGCGCAAGGCGTCGATCGGATCCATCCGCGATGCTCGCCGAGCGGGGAAGAAGCCGAAAACGATTCCCGTCGCGGCGCTCGTCCCGATCGACGCGAGCACGGCCGCCGGGCTCAGCGTCATGTGCCACTCGAGCACCTTCCCGAGCCCGAACGTCGCGCCGCCTCCGACGGCGAGCCCCATGAGCCCGCCGATCAAGCTCAGCGCGATCGCCTCCACCAGGAACTGGGTTCGGATGTCGTGCTCGCGGGCGCCGATCGCCATGCGGATGCCGATCTCGCGTGTTCGCTCGGTCACGCTCACGAGCATGATGTTCATGATCCCGATGCCGCCGACCACCAAGCTCACCGCTGCAACCGCGACGAGGAGCGCCGTGAGCACACCGTAGATCCCCTGCTGCAAGGCGAGGAACTCCTGCTGCGTACGGATGACGAAGTCGGGTTCCTTGCTCTCGTCGATGTGGTGGCGCTGCTTCAGGATGCCCGTGATCTGGTTCACCGCGCGGTCGGTCGTGTCGGAGGAGCTCGCCGAGATCATCAGCGCCCCCGCGAAGCCCGCGGGCGTGCGGAAGACGCGCGCGCGCATCGAGCCGATCGGCATGACGATCTGGTCGTCTTGGTCGCCGCCGATCGGCGCTTGCCCCTTCGACTCGAGCACGCCGAGCACCTTGAAGTTGTACCGGCCGATCCGCACCGTGCGCCCGATCGGGTCCTGATCGCCGAAGAGCTTCGTCTTCACCGTGGTCCCGAGGACGCACACCTTCGTCTTGAGCGCTTCGTCGTGCTCGTCCCACAGGTTGCCCGATTGGAGCTTCCAGTTCCGCACCGTGAAGAAGTCGCGGTTCGAGCCGATCACGCTCGTCGACGTGTTGCGATCGCCCACGACGAGCTGCGCGCGGGCGCGGAGCACGGGAGCGACCGCGGCCACGCTCACGGCTTCGTTCTTGATCGCGCGCCCATCGTCCTCGGTCAGTCGCGCTCCGGCGCCCTGGGCGCCGCGCGCACCGGACGCGCTCGCTTGCTGCGGGAACACGATGATGAAGTTCGAACCGAGCGACTCGATCTGCTTGCCGACCGACTCGCGCGCGCCGGAGCCGAGCGCGGTGACCGTGACCACCGCCGCGACGCCGATGAGGATGCCGAGCACGGTGAGCGTCGCCCGCAGCACGTTGCGCGAGATGGCGCGGAGGGCGATGCGGACGGCGGCGAACCAGGCGAGGAGGGCCGTCATTCGACCCTCAGCGCTTCGATCGGGTCGAGCTTGGCCGCGCGCCGTGCCGGGAGGTACCCGAACAGCACGCCGATCCCGCCGCTCGTGACGACGGCCAGGACGACCGCGAGCGCGTTCGGCGCCATCGGCCAATCGAGGGCGCGCCCGAGCCCGACCACGATCACCGACCCGATGACGAGCCCGAGCAGGCCGCCGATCAAGCTCAGGATGATCGCCTCCACCAGGAACTGGGTGAGGATGTCGCGCTCGCGGGCGCCGATCGAGAGCCGGATCCCGATCTCGCGTGTTCGCTCGGCCACGCTCACGAGCATGATGTTCATGACGCCGATGCCTCCGACGACGAGGCTCACCGCCGCGACGCCGAGCAGCAGCGCCGAGAGCGCGCCCGTGATCGCCTGCTGCGCGCCGCGGAGCTCGCCCTGGGAGCTCACTTGGAAGTCCGGATCGCGATCGGGCGCGATGTGGTGACGCTGGCGCAGGATCGCGTCGACCTGGGCCTGCGCGCGATCGGTCGTCTCCTCGGACGAAGCCGCCACGATCAGCGTGTCCACTCGGCCCGGCGCGGTCGGCATGATCCGCGCGCGGAAGGACCCAATCGGGACGAAGATGCGATCGTCCTGGTCCTCGCCGAAGAGCGACGTGCCGCGCGCCTTCGTGATCCCGATCACCCGGTACGGCGCGCGCCCGACGCGGACGGTGCGCCCGATCGGATCCTCGGTGCCGAAGAGGTTCGTGGCGACGGTGGGCCCGAGAACGCAGACCTTCGTCTTCAACGTCTCGTCGGCCTCGGTCCAATAGTCGCCGCGCCCCAGCTCGAACTTGCGGATCCAGAAGTAGGGGAGGGTGGTGCCGTACACCGTCGTCTGGGTGTTGCGGTCCTGGTAGACGACCTGGCTCATCGTCTGGAGGAACGGCGCCACGCCGGCGACGCTGACGGCGTCGCGCGCGATCGCGCGCCCATCGGCCTCGGTGAGGCGACCGCTCGTCTTCTGGCGCGCGCCCGACGACTGCGTCGGCTGCGGGAACACGAAGAGCGCGTTGGCGGCGAAGCTGTCGATCTTGCCGCCGACCTGGGCGGACGCGCTCGAGCCGAGGGCGGTCACGGTGACGACCGCCGCGACGCCGATCAGGATGCCGAGGACCGTCAGCGCCGCGCGCGTCCGGTTGCGCCCGATCGAGACCCACGCCGTGTGGAGCGCGTTCCAGAAGATCGTCATCGGCGCCTCACGCCGATGCCGGGCGCGGCTGCTTCGCCAGCGCGCCGAAGAAGGTGAGCACGAGGTAGCGCAGGAGCGCGTGCGCCATGATGACGAGCGCGACGACCCCGATCGTCAGCGGAGCGCTGTGCCCGATCGATCCGAGCGCGGTCACGATCGGCCCCTTCATCCCCGGCATCGCGAGCATGAGCCCCGCGCCCTGGAGGGCGGTGCCGAAGAGCGTGTAGCCGAGCGCGACGCGCACGCGCTGATCGGAGGTCAGCGGGCGGTGGAGCTTGCCGATCGCGAAGCGCGTCGCGATGATCGCCTCGAAGATCGTCGAGAAGAGCGGCGGTATCCACGGGATCGCCGTCCCGACGATGAGCGCGTTGTACGACAGCCCGAGGACGAGCCCGAGCAGGCCGCCGAGGAACATCCCGAGGAACGCGTTGAAGGGCACCGGCCCGCCGAGCCCGGATGCGTGGCTCTCGTGCGAGTCCTTCGCCGCCGCGCCCGTTCCGACGACCTCGGCGCGCGGGAGCTCGGCGAGCGCCTTCGCGGCATCCATCTGGGCTTCCTGATGAACGTCGGTCACCATGCGCCCGTCGCGGAACGTGCAGACCCGCTTGGCGCACGCGGCGATGTCGTGCTCGTGCGTGACGAGCACCACCGTGATGCCGAGCTCGCGGTTCAGTCGCTGAAGGAGCGCGAGCACCTCGAGGCTGGTTCGCGTGTCGAGGTTGCCGGTGGGCTCGTCGGCGAGGAGCAACGGCGGGTTCGTCACGAGCGCGCGCGCGATCGCGACGCGCTGCTGCTGGCCGCCGGAGAGCGCGCTCGGCGTGTGATCCATGCGCTCGCCGAGCCCGACGAGACGCAACGTGTCCTCCGCGCGCTTCCGCCGCTCGCGCGCCGAGACGCCGCGGTACTGGAGCGGGAGCTCCACGTTCTCGAGCGCGGTGGTGCGCGGCAGCAGGTTGAAGCCCTGGAAGATGAAGCCGATGAGACGGTTTCGGACGATCGCGCGCGCGTCGTTCCCGCGCTGACCGACCTCGATCCCGGCGAGCTGGTACGTGCCCTTCGTCGGCCGGTCGAGGCAGCCGAGGATGTTCATCAACGTCGACTTGCCCGAGCCGCTCGTGCCGACGATCGCGACGAAGTCGCCTTGCTCGATCGTCAGATCGAGATCGCGGAGCGCGTGAACCACGCCACCGCCGGTGGTGTAGTCCTTGACGACGCCCTGGAGGACGAGGAGGGGCTCAGCGGGCACTTGTGCCTCGGCGTCGTGAAATCAAGTCGGGTTGGTTGGGGCACCCCGGACTAAAGTCCGGGGCAGCAAAAGACGGTGCCAACCTCCCTAAAAGCCCCGCCGGAGGCGGGGCTCCCGTTCCAAGTGACGCGTTGGCACGCTGGTCTCGGCGCTTGGTGCAGTGGTAGTCCGCCGGAGGCGGACTTTTGAGGAGTCTGGAATTGGCTTTTGCTGCCCCGGACTTCAGTCCGGGGTGCCCAGATCTGCCGATGCTGGCTTCGAGCCGAAGATCGACCACGACTAGAACAGGCCCTTCTTCTTCTTCGGGTCGTCGGTCTCGTCGGTGATGACCTTCACCCCGTCGGCGAGGGAATCGCCGAGGAGCTCGGTGTTGATGCCGTCGGTCACGCCGACGTCGATCACGCGCGTCTCTTCCTTTTCCTCGCCCGGCTTGTCGTTCGTGAGGACGTGGACGCGTGCCTTCCCCTTCGGGAGCGGCGCCTCGGGCGGAGGCACGATCGGCTTTCCGTCCGGGCCCGCCGGCGGCGTGGGCTTGTAGCGGAGGGCGGCGTTCGGGATCCGGCGCACCGCCTTCGCCTCGCGCGTCTTGATCGTGACGGTGGCGGTCATGCCGGGGCGGAGCTTCTCCTCCGGGTTGTCGACCTCGACGATCGCGGAGTAGGTGACGACGCCCTGCACGGTGTTGGGGCTGATGCGCACCTGCTTCACCACGCCGTGGAAGCTCTCGCCGGGGAACGCGTCCACGACGGCCTCGGCCTCCATCTGCTCCTTGATCTTGCCGACGTCCGCCTCGTCCACGTCCGCGAGGACGCGCATCTGGCGGAGGTCCTGCGCGATGACGAAGAGCACTGGTGCCTGGAAGCTCGCGACGACGGTCGCGCCCGGATCGATCGCGCGCGTGACGACGACACCGTCGACCGGCGAGTAGATCTTCGTGAAGCTCACGTTGGTCTGCGTCTGCTGCAGCTGCGCCTGACCGGCGCCGATCGCGGCCTGCGCCGACGCGACGTTCGCGGTGGCGATGTCGTACTGGCCCTTCGCGGTGTCCAGATCGCCCTTGCTCGCGAGGTTCTGCGCGTAGAGGCCCTTCACGCGCTCCCACGTGATGCGGGCAGCCTCGGCCTGCGCCTTCGACGCCTCGAACTGAGCGCGCTGCGTCGCCAGGTTGGACGCCGCTTGGCTCTGCTGCGCGCCGTAGATCGTCGGATCGATCTCCGCGAGCACGTCCCCCTTCTTCACGACCGAGTTGTAGTCGACGAGCACGCGCGTGATGCGACCGTTCGCTTGCGCACCGACGTTGACCTGGAGGAGCGGTTGCACCGCGCCCGTCGCCTGGACCTTCTCGGTCACGTCGCCGCTCGAGGCCGTTGCCGTCGTGTAGCGCGCGGGCGGCGGCGGCCGATGGGTCACGCGGTACGCGAGCCCAGCCCCGATCACGATCGCGACCACGCCTGCGGTCGCGAGCCGCCGAAGCCAACGCCGTCCCCCTTCTTCTGCCGCGAGTGCCTTGCGCAGCTCGTCCGTCGCCGCTTCCGCCATGGTCGTCCTTCGTCGTTCTCCCCCGCCAGGAGGGGAAACCTTTGCGCCCCGGAACGTAAGGCGGGCGCCTACCCTTTCCACTGTTTTCTGTGCAACCCCGCCTCGGAGCGGGGCCTTCCGCCACGAGCGTAAGGTCGCCTGGTCCTAACTGCCCGTAAAGAAACGCAAAACCGAACGTGAAATCCCCTCCAAAGGCTGGTGGCGAGTTTTTGTCTAAAGGCCCGTGATTCAAGTATCGTCGCAAAACACCGCGCTCCCTGTGCCTGCCTTTGGCGGGCCTGGTGGTGTGTTCTTTGCGCTCGTAACTCGACCACAACCCCCGAAAAGGCGTGCCAAGACCAGCATGGCGAAACTGTCGGACCGCGATCTCGTCGATCGTGCACGTCAAGGTGACGTCGAAGCGTTCGGGCAGCTCGTTCGCCGTCATCAGCCGCGCATCCTGCGGCTCGCGCTCCACATGCTGCGCGATCGCTCGGAGGCCGAGGACGTCGCGCAAGAGACGTTCGTCCGCGCGTGGCAAGCGCTCGCGCGCTTCGACGGGCGCAGCGAACCGTACACCTGGCTCTATCGCATCGGCGTGAACCTCTCGCTCAACGCGATCCGCGCGCGCAAGACGGCGCGCCGCGGTGGCGACGCGAGCGATCCGCGGCTCGATGCATTCCTCGCCGAGACGCGTCCGGGACGAAGTGCAGATCCTCCGGGGGACGCTGCCCGTAAGCAGGAGTACGCGGCGCTGTGCGAGGGCATCGATGCTCTCAGCGAGACGCTGCGCACTACGCTCATCCTCGTCTGCGTCGACGGTCTGTCGCACGAAGACGCGGCGGGCGTCCTCGGCGCACCCGAAGGCACCATCGCCTGGCGTGTGCACGAGGCGAGGCGCAAACTGAGGGAATTCATGGAGACGAAAGGGTTCGCTGCAGGAGGTGGCTCATGAGCGGCGCACGTGACCTCGACAAGATGCTTGCCGAGTGGCCGACGGCGACGCCGACCGACTCCGAGCGCGAGGACTTTGCCGCCCGCGTGGTCGACACGATCAACGCGGAGTCGATGGGCAAGATGGAGGCGTCGACCGAGGCTCTCCTCGCGCCGCCCTTGCCCGCCCGCGAGAGTGAGGGAAAATTGGCGGCGTCCGCACGTCCGGGCGACGCACGAGCTTCGTTTCCGTCTGTGACTGGATTGGAGAACAAGATGTCCAAGGATCGCGCCAAAGACCGTACGTCGTTCCAGGAGCTCGCGAAGCTGGCGGGGACCCCCGCGCCGCCCGCCGCCACGCCTTCGGCGACTCCTCCGCCTGCCGCCGTCGTCCGCGCGGAAGAGGGCGGGAGCGACGACTCCGGCATCGTCGATCTCAAGATGGTCGCGCAGCTCGATCCGTCGGGTGGTGAACGCGCGAAGTCCACGCCGCTCGCGGCGTCGGGCCTCTTCGACGAGGATGCACCCGCGAGCGCAGCGGCAGCGGCGGCCAGCGCGCCGCCCCCGAGCGTGAGCGCGACTGCGCAGTCGGCACCGCCGCCGCCGGTCGCGGCGAGCGCCTCGGTGCCTCCGTCGGCCACGCCGAGCGTCGCTCCGGCGAGCGCGGCCGCGGCGCCCAGCGTCGCACCCGCGCCGAAGAAGGACGAGAAGAAGAAGGGTGGCGGCGCGGTCATCTTCCTCGGCGGTCTCTTGGCGGTCGGTGCGATCGCGGCGGGGGCCTTCTTCGTCGTGAAGTCGGGCGTGCTCTCTGGCTCGAAGGAGACGGCGCAGACCACGCAGTCGCAGCCGGCGGCCACCGTGGCGCAGACGAAGCCGACGGCGACGGCCGCGGCGTCGGTCGCCGCGGTCGACACCGCGCAGCAGGGCCAGGGCGGTGTCGACATGGATTCGCTCCCGTCGACGGTGGACACGACCGGCAAGCGCGTGATGCCGAAGATCAACGCAGCGAACGGCACGAAGCCGAACGGAACGGTCGCGGCGGTCGACAGCGCGGCGGCAGCGCCGACGGGCTCGGTGGATCCGCGGCTCGTGGCGAACAACATCCCGAACGGTGGCTCCGGCGGCGGCGGCGATCTGACCGAGGCGATGCGCGCCGCGGCGGGTGGCGGTGCGGCTGCGACCGCGACGGCAACGTCCACGGGCCCGGCCTACGCGCCCGGCAGCGTCCCGCAGAAGCCGTCGCAGGGTCAGGTCCAGGGAGCGATCAACGCGGTCCTGCCCGAGGCACGCAAGTGCATGGCCGAAGGCGACCCCATCTCGCGTGCGAACATCGTCTTCCAGTCGGACGGCTCGGTGCAGTCCGTGAGCGTGAGCGGCTTCGCGGCCGGCAAGCCGAACGAGGCGTGCGTGAAGGCAGCCTTCCAGAAGGCGAAGATCTCGCCCTTCGCCGAGGCGAGCTACAGCTTCCCGGTCACCGTCCGCCCGATGTGATGCCGGCCTGACGGCACGTTGAGGTAGAGTGCGGCGCGATGCGTACCGCACTCCTCCTCCTCCTGTCCGTTCCGGCGCTCGTGGCGCTGGCATGCTCGCCGAACGAGCCACCGAAGACCGTCGATCCTGCGCCTTCGGCGACCCCTGCGGCGTCGGCGAGCGCGAGCGTCGACACGCCTGCTTCCTCGGCGAGCGCGGTCGCTTCGGCCAGCGCGGCGCCGAGCGCGAGCGCGGCGCCCACCGCGAGCGCGGCTCCGGCCCCGAACGTGGTGGCGGCGTTCCACGCGGTTCCGCTCAGCGGCGGCGGCGATCTGGCGGTGCCGGTCGCGGGCAAGGTGACGTACGTGCAGTTCTGCGCGAGCTGGTGCGTCCCGTGCAAGAAGCTCCTGCCGATCGCGCAGCAGTTTCATGCAAAGTACAAGGACAAGGGTCTCGCCGTCGTCGCGGTGGAAGAGGACGACACGAAGGCCGACGTCATGCCGTTCGCGAAGAAGATGGGGGTCGCGTTCCCCGTGTTCTGGGACGACGGTGGCAAGACGGCGAGCGCGTGGAAGGTCGCGACGATGCCGACCGGCATCGTCGTGAACAAGAAGGGCGCGCTCGCGTACACGCAGCGCGGGTTCGTCGACGGGGACGAGGCTGCGCTCGAGAAGGCGATTACGGCCGCCCTCGCGGAGCCGGCGAAATGAGCGCCCGGATCCCGTCGGGTGCCGCCTGCGTCGTGACCGGCGCGGGCAGTGGCTTCGGTCGTGCGATGGCGCTCGCGCTGGGCGCGCGCGGCGGCAAGGTGCTCGTGAGCGACGTCGACGACGCGACGGCCGCCGAGACGGTCGAGATGCTCCGCGCGCGCGGGGCGACGGCCGAAGCGATGAAGTGCGACGTGCGCGATGCGAAGGCCGTCGAGGCGCTCGTCGCGAAGGCGGAGTCGACGTGGGGTGCGCTCGACGTGATGGTCAACAACGCCGGCGTCGCGGTGGTGGGCCGGATCGGCGACGTCTCCCTCGAGGACTGGCGCTTCGAGGTCGACGTGAACCTCTACGGCGTCATCTACGGCTGCCACTTCGCGGTGCCGAAGATGCGCGAGCGCGGGCGCGGTTGGATCCTGAACGTCGCGTCGGCGGCGGGCTTGCTCGCGCCCCCGGAGATGGGCCCGTACAACGTGACGAAGGCGGGTGTGGTCGCGCTGACGGAGACGCTGCACGCGGAGCTGCGCGGCACCGGCGTGATGGCGACGGCGCTCTGCCCCACGTTCTTCCGCACGAACATCCACAAGGCGCAGCGCAGCCCGGAGGGGCTGAAGAAGAAGTCGGCGCAGCTGGTCGAGGGCTCGAAGTGGTCGGCGGCCGAGATCGCCGAGCACGCGATTCGCGGGCTCGAGGGCGGCAAGGTGTACGTGGTCCCGCAAGCCGACGGCAAGGTGGCCTGGGGGATGAAGCGGGTCCTCGGGAACTACTTCCCGAAGCTCGCCGCACGGGCGGCGTCGCGCGTGCGCGGCGGCCACTGACCCAGCTCGGCCGTGGCGCGCTGAACGGGCTGACGGGATGGCAGCGCGCGGGCGCGGCGCGTGTCATCCTGACGGATGGGAAGCCTCGTCGAGCGTGTGTCGCGCCGGGCGGCGCGGTCGGTGGTGCCGGAGGGGTTCGGGATCGCGGCCTTCGTGGTCGGGATGGGCGCCGCGGCGGTCGGGTTCTGCGTGCTGATGTGCACGCTGAGCTGAAGGCACGGCGTTTGCTCATCGGCCGGGGATGGCGAGCTTCCTCGAACGAACGCGTGACGCGGGCGCGTGGACGCCGACTGTGGGCGCGTTGTGCGCGTTGGGCGCGGCGGCGCTGACGGGGCTCCTCGTTGCGATGCTTCCGCCGAAGTTCGTCGAATCGCGGAGCGACGTGACGCGCAACCAAGCGAAGGGGCTCCACGCCGTCGCGCAGTCGTGGCGAATGAACCACGGGCACTGCCCGACCTTCGAGGAGCTTCGACGAGAGAAGGAGCTCGCCGCGAGCGCGGAGACCAACGACGCGTGGGGGACGCCCTACGTCATCGTCTGCGCGGGCGAGGCGACGTTCGTCTTCAGCGCGGGGGCCGACGAGCGCTTCGGAACGGCGGACGACATTCGTCTTGGCGACGAATCGATCGAGGTCGTGTTCGACGTGCGGCATGAGGGGCCGTGCTAACCTCTCGCCCATGGTGCGGAGGCTTGCATCGTCCGCGCTCGTGCTCGCCGCCGTCGGTTGCAGCGACGTCGCTTCGCCCGACCAGCCGCCTCCGGATGCGGGCGACGCGTCCACGGTCACCGACGCGGATGCCTCGGCCCTCCCGAACCGCGCTCCGACGCTGAGCGCGATCGGACCCCAAACCGTCGCCGAAGAGACGACCCTCGACGTTCCTCTCGTCGCGAGCGATCCCGACGGCGATCCGCTCTCCTTCCACGTCACCGGCCTTCCGCTCGGCGCCACCTTCGACCGGGCCACGCGGCACATCGTCTTTCGGCCCGACTTCACGCAAGGTGGTGCGCCTCCCGCGACCGTCGCCGTCACCGTCTCCGACGGCACGCTCGCCGCCACCGCGTCGTTCACGATCACCGTCACCGACTCCATCGCGCCGCCCGAGCCCACCGTCACCAAGACGGAGACCGTCGGAGCGTGCACGCGCCTCACGCTCGCGCAGAAGACCGACGCGTTCCTCGACAGCCCCGGCTACGCGGGGCGCACGTTCACCGCCGTCGCGACGATCCCGAACGCTGCCACCGCGCAGAACCGCGTCCCGCTCGCGCTCGAGCTCCACGGCGTCGGCGGGAGCCCGTCCGCGTCGCTCGGCTGCTCCAGCGAGCTCCGAATTCAGCCCCACGACCCGATGACGAGCTACTGGTGGGGCTACTCCGAGAATCTTCCTGCCGGCAAAGCCACCACCGGCAAAGTGCCGCCGTACACCGCCCGTCGCGTGCTCGCGCTCATGGATTGGGCTCTCCGCACGAAGTTCGCCGATCCCACGCGCGTCCACGTCGAGGGCGGCTCGATGGGCGGCGCTGGCGCCATGACGATCGGCCTGCTCTGGGCGCGTCACTTCGCCGCCATCGACGCCACGATCGGGCAGGCGATCCCGCGCAACCATCGCCCCTCGCGCCTCGCGACGCTCGAGGTCCTCTGGGGAACGCGTGCGCTGAACCTCGACGACGGCGCAGGCATGGGCGTCTGGGATCGCCAAGATCTCACGCGCGTGCTGCGCGACGAGCCCGAGGCCGCCGGCATCTTCCTGTTCCTCAAGCACGGCAAGGACGATCCGACGATCCACTTCGGCGCGACCACGATCGCGAGCCCGCTCACCAAGCTCACCTTCTACCAGGCGCTCCAAGGCCACCCCCACTTCGCCGTCTGGGACGAGGGCGCCCACGGCCCCGCGGATCCGGTCCTCGGCGACGGCTGGTGGGGCAACTGGGACCGCATCACCGACGCGACCGCGTTCACGCGCCTCGACCGGGCCGTGCCGGCGTTCTCTGCCTCGAGCGCCGACGGCGATCCCGGCGACGGCACCGGCAACGGGAAGGTCGCGTGGAACGCCGAGAGCGGCTACGCCGCCGACGTCACCGTCCCGGGTGACACCGGATGGAAAGGCGAGCTCGCCGGCGCGCTCAACCGCCACCTCCGCTGGGACGCCACCAAGCTCGTCGACGAGGAGCGCCACTTCGCGCTTCCGCTCCGCGTCCTCTCCGGCACCGGCGCGCCGCCTCCGAAGGCCGGCTACCCGACCAAAGGCGACCTCGTCGCGGCGACGCTCCCCATCGTCGCCACCGTCACCCTCCGCCGCACGCAGGCGTTTCGGCCCGACCCCGGCGCGAAGCTCCACTTCACGTTCGGCAGTCAATCCGGCGACTTGGTCGTCGGCGAAGACGGCGCCGTCGTCGTGCCGAAGCTCGCGCTCGGCACCGCGTGGACCACGCTCGACGTCGTCGCGGAAGAAACTCCGTAACTTCTCGGTTCGGCCGGCAAGGTCTCGTCGTGGCTTCGTACCCCGACCACTTGCCTACCTTCTTCGAATCCGCTGCGCCGGACGCGACCGCGCGCGATCTCCGCCTGCTCTACGATCGCCTCGCTCCGGCGATCCATCGGTTCCTCCGCGACGTCCTCCGCGACGACGCGCTGGCCGCGGACGCGACGCAGGAGACGTTCGTCCGCGCGTTCGCCAATCCCCAGGTCCTCGCCGACCCCGAGCGCGCCCGCCCGTGGCTCTTCGGCGTCGCCCGCAACGTCTCGCTCGAGCTGCGGCGCGCGCGTCTTCGACGCAGCCGCGTCATCACCGAGGCCCCCGACGCCGTTCGCGAGCGCGCCCCGTCACCGCACGGCTGCCCCGAGGGCGCGTGCATCGAACGCGAAGAGGTCGCGCTCCTCGATCGCGCGCTCGGCGAGCTCTCGGAGGACCGGCGCGCCATGCTCGTCCTCCGCCTCGATCACGAGCTCTCGTACGAGGAGATCGCGACCGCGATGGGCTTCTCGCTCGCCAAGGTCAAGGTCGAGCTCCACCGCGCCCGCGAGCTCCTCCGGGCGAAGCTCGAAGAGCATGCCGGGGGTGATCGATGAGCGGCGACGAATCTCTCCGCGCTCTCTTCGCGAAGCGCGCGAAGCGGACGCCACCGCCGCCGCCCTTCGAGGCGGTGCACGCTGCGTTCGGCGCCGCCGACCGGCGCGACTCCGGGCGCTGGCTCCATGCGCTGGTCGCGTTCGCCGTCGCTGCGTCGACCGTGCTCGCGGTGCGGGGTGGTTGGCTCCGTCCCGACGCCACGCGCACGAACGCAGTCGCGCCGTCGACGACCGAACGCGTGGACTTCGCGCCCGCGCGACCGGACCTCGGCTCGGGCGTGTGCCGTGAAGGCGCCGAGCCGCTCGTGTGTCGCGACGAGGCCGTCGCCCCGACCCGCAGCATCGCTCCCGCGCGCGTCGTCGAGGCGGGAGGATACTCGCGTGCACCGGCGACGATGCTTTCGTGCGTCCCGGAGTAACCTTCGCCGTCCCGAGGCCAGGGAAGGGCATGAAGAAAACGCTCTCCCTCGTCGCTCTCGCGCTCGCGCTTCCCGCGTGCAGTCAACCCCAACCGACGGCGACCGCCGATCCGCCGGCGCCCGCGGCGACCGCCGCGAACACCGCCGCGCCGACCTTGCGCAACGCCGTCCCCGTCGACGACCTCCCGCAGTTCGGCGCGCGCGACGCGCTCGTGACGATCGTCGAGTTCACGGACTACGAGTGCCCGTACTGCAAGAAGGGGGAACGCACGATGCGCGAGCTCGCGACGCGCTATGGCAGCGACGTGCGCTTCGCGATCGCCGAGAACCCGCTCCCGATGCACCCGCACGCGAAGAAGGCCGCGCTCCTCGCGCTCGGAACCGGGTCGCGCTTCGAGACCGTCCATCACGAGCTCTTCGAGCAGGCCGCCGTCGACGACGAGAGCCTCTCGGCGCTGGGGACCAGCTACGGCGCCCGCGTCGGCTCGACCGACGAAGGTGACCCCGCGCACGTCGCGCTCGCGCGCGCCTCGAAGCTGTCGCGCGACCTCCGCGTCCACGGGACGCCGACGTTCTTCGTCAACGGCGTTCGGATCGTCGGCGCACAACCGATCGCGACCTTCGAGCAGACGATCGACGACGAGCTCGCCCACGCGCGCGCGCTCGTCGCCGCCGGGACCGCTCGCGGCGCCGTGTACGACGCGATCCTCGCGGAGGCGCAGCGCCACCCTGCGCCGCTCCCCGACGACGAAGCGCAGGACGCGCCGAGCGATCCCGTCGCCGCCGCGAAGGCCGGCGGTGCGCTCTACCTCGGCAGCGCATCGGCCCCGCACACGATCCTGCTCTTCACCGACTTCGCGTGTCCGTTCTGCGCGAAGCTCGAAGCCCGCTTGCGCGCGCTCGTCGCGCAGCGTCCCGACGTGAAGGTCCTGCTCCGCCACACGCCGCTCCCGATGCACCCCAGCGCGTCGCTCGCCGCGAAGGCGGCCATCGCCGCCGAGAACCAGGGCATGCTCGAGCGCTACGCGGGGCGACTCTTCGGCCACGCGCAGGACCGCGAGGCGCTCGTCGCCTTGGCGGGCGAGTTGGGCCTCGACCGCGCGCGCTTCGAGCGCGATCTCGACGACGGCGCGACGCTCGCGCGACTCGCCGAGGACGACCGGGTCGCGCACGCGCTCGGCGTCAGCGGAACGCCCACGTCGTTCGTCGACGGGCGGCGCATCCGCGGCGCGCAACCCGACGACGCGTTCCTCGAAGCACTCGACTCGAAGCCGTGAGGCTCAGTGCTTCGGCTTCGGCGCGGTCGGGTTCGGCGGCGGGACCGTCGGCCCGACCGGCGGCGCGCCGTACGCCGTGACGGGCGCGTGCGACGGCGGCGGGTTCGTCGGCTGCGGGAGCGGCGCCATGCCGTAGGCCGGGACTGCGATCGTCGTCGGGTGCGGCGGCGGCTTCGGCGCCGCCGCGTCCTTCGCGGGCCCTGCATCTACGATCGGCGCTTGCGCGCTCGC
This sequence comes from Polyangiaceae bacterium, assembly GCA_044224495.1. GTDB lineage: Bacteria > Myxococcota_A > Polyangia > Polyangiales > Polyangiaceae > JBGAKG01. Next base: position 118,782 of record JBGAKG010000013.1, read on the forward strand.
GTCGGGGGTCGAGAGCGGTGCGCCGGCATCCATCTCCGGCGGCGGCATCGCCGCTCCGTACGCCGCCACGAGCGCCGCGCCGGAGTCCGCGCCCGGCGACGTCGTGGGCGCGGGGACGGTCGTCGTCTCGGTCGGCGTGTCACTCGGCGTGCACGCGACGCCGACGGCGCCCGCGCTCGCCAGCGCCGTCGCGATGAGGGCCGCCCGCGCGTGGCGCCCGAGCGGGATCGCGGGCGCCTCGGTTCGGGTCACCGCGTTGCAGAAGGGACATGCCTGATCGGAAGCACGAACGAGACGGCGACAGCCAGCGCAAGGTTGGAGCATCGACTCTTGGACGTATCACGAGCGAGAAACGATCCGCCCGCCTCCGATTACTCGCACTCTGGCGGAGGTTGTGGGACGAGCTTCGTCGTCTGAGCCTGCCAGGCAGCGCACCCCAGCACGTCGTCCGGGAGCTCGGGGGGCGGTGCATCCGTCGCCTCGCCTGGCGGAGGCGGGAACGCGCGCGCCACGGCGCTCACGCAGCGCCGCATCCGCCCGCACACGTCCTCGACCCGCGGCATGCGCCGCGCGTCCTGGATCCAGGCGCCATCCACGACCGCCAGTGACGCAACCGTGCAGTTGCTCGATGCGGCCGCCTGCACGCCATCCGCCTCGATGACGAGGTCCGACGTCCGGTCCTCCGCCTGATCGCGGTCCGGGTGAACGACCCACTCGGCGAGCCGTTGGTTCCATCGTCCCATCGTGGGACGAAGCGACCACCGATCGCGCTCGAAGCAGATCACCGTGCCCGGAGCGAGCCTCGGTCCGAGCGTCTGGTCCCGGACCCGAAACGCCGCCGCCGCCCCCGTGTCCGAGCAGTGCACCCGATCGTGCGCCGCCGCGATCACGACGAAGCAGCGCGCGAGCGTCGGCGGGAGCGTCCGCGGCGGCGGCGGCGGTTGCTCCGGCTTCGGGAGCCGACCTTGCGCCGCGAGCCGACGACAGAGCGGCGAACCACGCAGGCTGGGAGTCGCCCCGCACAGCTCGGCCTGCAGGAGCATGTCGTCGCACGCATCCAGCGCACCGCGGTGGCAGCTCGCGTCGAGCAGCGTCGCCGCTTCGACCCCCGCTTCGGGGCTCGAGAGCAACGCCCGCCCGAGCCGCGCGCAGCCGCAGCGAGGATCCTTCGCGCAGCGCGGCCCGAGCTCACGCCGGATGAGCGCCACGTCCGCCGTCGCCAACGCGCCTCGGTCTGCGAGCGCGCTGCACGCCGCAGGCACATGCTCCGCGCACTCGACCCGGAGCTCGCCGACGTCGGCGTGCGCGTCGGGGAGGGGCTCCGTGTCGTCGCACGTGCTCGCCGTCACGTCGTCGGCCGGTCGCCAATCCGCGGCGTTCGGCGGCGGTGCGGCCGCGTGCCCACACGCGACGACGAGCGCGGAGCCCATCCCTGCCGTCACCACCCAACGGAAGGAGCGCCGCCCGCGCATCCGGCTTGAAACACCGACGTTCGGCGGTCCTTGGGTCGCGCGTTCAAACCTTCGGCGGTGGCTCCACGCCGTCGAGGACCGCTCGCGCCCGCGCCAGATCGAGCTCCCCCTCCCACCGCGAGACGACCAACGTCGCGACGGCGTTCCCCACCATGTTCGTGAGCGCGCGCGCCTCGCTCATGAATCGGTCGATCCCGAGCAGCAGCGCCAGCCCCGCCACCGGGATCGTCCCGGTCGCCGCGAGCGTCGCCCCGAGCGTGATGAACCCGCTCCCCGTCACCCCTGCGGCCCCCTTCGACGTGAGGAGGAGCACGCCGAGCAAGAGCAGCTCGTCGGTCAGCGACAGCTTCACGTCGAGCGCCTGCCCGACGAACAGCGCCGCCATCGTCAGGTAGATGCACGTGCCGTCGAGGTTGAAGCTGTACCCCGTCGGGATGACGAGGCGCACGATCTCCGGCTTGCACCCCAGCTTCTCGAGCTTGACCATCAAGCGCGGGAGCGCCGTCTCCGACGACGACGTACCGAGCACGAGCACGAGCTCCTCGCGCAGGTACCGCAGGAGCTTGAACACGTTCAGCCCCAGGACCTGCAGGACCGCGCCCAGGACCACGATCACGAACAGGAGCGCCGTCGCGTAGAACGTCCCCATCAGCTTCGCGAGGCTGCCGAGGCTCCCGAGCCCGAACTTGCCGATCGTGAACGCCATCGCGCCGAACGCGCCGAGCGGCGCCAAGCGCATCACGAGGCCCACGATCGCGAAGAAGACGGTGCTCGTCTGCTCGAGCAGCGTGACAAGCGGCTTCGCGCGCTTCCCCAGCGCCGCGAGCGACATCCCCGTCAACACCGCGAGCACGAGGACCTGGAGCACGTCGCCGCTCGTGAACGCACCGATGAACGAGTCCGGGATCAGCGCGAGCAAGTGGGCGACCACCCCGTGCGGGTGCGGTTTGTCGAGCGTCTCGGTGAGCTCCTTCGTGTCGATCTGGTCCGCGCGCACGTGCAGGCCGCGCCCGGGCCCGATCAGGTGCACCATCGTCATCCCGACGACGAGCGCGACCGTGCTCATGATCTCGAACCACAGGACGGCCTTCCCCCCGACGCGCCCCGTCTTCTTCAGGTCCCCCATCCCCGCGATGCCCACCGCGACCGTCGTGAACACGATCGGCGCGATCAGCATCTTGATCAGCTTCACGAACCCGTCGCCGAGCGGCTTCATCGCCGCCCCCGCGTGCGGGTAGAAGCGCCCGAGCAGCACCCCGAGCGCGATCGCGATCAGGACCTGCACGTAGAGGCTCGGTACCCACGAGCGCTTCGGCTTCTCCGTCGCCGTCTCGGCGGACTCCGGCGAGCTCTCCTCGGCGGTCCCCTCCGGCGGCGTCTCGGCCTGCGGCTCGCTCATCCGCGCCCCCGCGCCTTGCACGCGCTCTCGGCGGCGGAGATGGCGCTCGCGAACGCATCCTCGATGTGATCGGCCAGGAGCTGCACCCGCTTCGGGAGAAAGCGCGCCGACGGGAACACGAGGTGCCCGACCGCGCTCTTCGACGCGTACCGCGGCAGCACCGTCACGAGCTCTCCCCGATCGAGCGCGTCGAACGCGAGGAACGTCGGCATCCACGCGATCCCGGCGCCCTCGACCGCGGCCCGCCGCACGAAGCTGAGATCGTCGCCCCCGAGCCGCCCCCGCACCTCGATCGCCTCGCGCCCGTTGGGCCCCTCGAGCTCGATCCGCATCGACCCTGACGGCGCGCGAAACAGCACGAAGTCGTGGTCGACCAAGTCGGTCAGCCGCTTCGGCGTACCACGTTGGGACAAGTACCGCTTGCTCGCGAGCAGCACCGCGCGCCCGGCCGGGAGCTTCCGCGCGACGAGCGACGAGTCGGCCAGGCTCCCGAAGCGCAGCGCGAGATCGATCCCCTCGGCCACGAGGTCGACGTAGCGAGCCGTCGCGATCACGTCGACCCGGATCTCCGGGTACTTCTCCGCGAAGCGGACCAGGGTCGCCGGGAGCATGGCCTCGCACAGGTCGACCGGGGCCGTGAAGCGGACGACGCCCCGCGGTGCGTCCCCCATGTCGCGCGCGGTCTCGTTGGCCTCGCTGATGCTCTCGAGCGCCCGCGCCGCCTTGGCCGCATAGGCGCGCCCGGCATCCGTCGGCTGCAGGCGGCGCGTGGTCCGGTGCAGGAGCCGCACGCCCAGCGCGTCCTCGAGCGACTGGACGCGCCGACTCACGGCGGACTTCGCGATTCCCAGCCGCGCCGCCGCCTTGGTGAAGCTCTCGCTCTCGACGACGGCGAGGAACGCCGAGACGTCGTGGAGATCGACCGTGCTCATGTCCGCGGAGCATACACGGACGCGTCTTTGCTAGAGTGCCCCCCGTGACCACCGAGAAGACCGAGAAGACCGAGAAGAGCGACAACCCCGGAAACTTCGTCGACGACATCGTCGAGGCCGACCTGGCCGCGGGCAAGCACCAGGGCAAAGTCCTCACCCGCTTCCCGCCGGAGCCCAACGGGTACCTCCACATCGGTCACGCGAAGTCGATCTGCTTGAACTTCGGCCTCGGCCTCGCGCACGGCGGCAAGACCAACCTCCGCTTCGACGACACGAACCCCGAGACGGAGGAGGTCGAGTTCGTCGAGTCGATCAAGGCCGACGTCCGCTGGCTCGGCTTCGACTGGGAGGATCGCCTCTTCTTCGCGAGCGACTACTTCCCCAAGCTCTACGAGCTGGCCGAGAAGATGGTCGAGAAGGGCCTCGCCTACGTCGACAGCCGGACCGAGGACGAGATCCGCGACACCCGCGGCGACTTCCACCGCGCCGGGACGAACAGCCCGCACCGCGACCGCACTCCGGCGGAGAACCTCGACCTCTTCCGGCGCATGAAGGCCGGCGAGTTCCCCGACGGCGCCCACGTGCTCCGCGCCAAGGGCGACATGGCGTCGAAGGACGTGAAGATGCGGGACCCGCTCATGTACCGCATCCGTCACGCCAAGCATCACCGCACCGGCGACACGTGGTGCATCTACCCGATGTACGACTGGGCGCACGGTCAGAGCGACTGGATCGAGGGCATCACCCACTCGATCTGCACGCTCGAGTTCGTCAACCACCGCCCGCTCTACGACTGGTTCCTCGACCAGATCGGCGCCGTCCGCGGCGAGCGCCCGCAGCAGATCGAGTTCGCCAAGCTCCAGCTCACGTACACGGTGCTCTCGAAGCGGCGCCTCCAGCAGCTCGTCGCGACGAAGCGCGTGAACGGGTGGGACGACCCGCGCATGCCCACGCTCGCAGGTCTCCGCCGGCGCGGCTTCACGCCGGAGGCGCTCCGTGCGTTCTGCGATCGGATCGGCGTCTCCACGCGTGACAGCGTCGTCGACATCGCGCTCCTCGAGCACGCGCTCCGCGAGAACCTGAACGCGACGAGCCCGCGCGTGATGGCCGTCGTGCGCCCGCTCAAGGTCGTCATCGAGAACATGGCGCCCGGCGAGGTCACGTGGATCGAGGCGCCCTACGATCCCGAGAAGCCCGACGGGCCGAAGCGCAAGATCCCGTTCTCGCGCGAGCTCTGGATCGAGCGCGACGACTTCATGGAGGTCCCCGCCAAGAAGTGGTTCCGCCTCGCGCCCGGCGCCGAGGTGCGCCTCCGGTGGGCCGCCCTCGTCACCTGCAAAGAGGTGAAGAAGGATGCCGCCGGCAACGTCACCGAGCTCGTCTGCACTTGGGACCCGCAGTCCAAGGGCGGCGCTCCGGCCGACGGGCGCAAGGTGAAGGGCACCATCCACTGGGTGAGCGCCGCTCACGCCGAGAAGGCGGAGATCCGCCTCTACGATCGCCTGTTCCGGGTGGAGAACCCGCAGGCCGGCGAGGACAAGGATGCGTGGCTCGGCCACATCAACCCGAGCTCGCTCGAGGTGGTGCAGGGCTTCGTCGAGCCGAGCTTGGCCGGCGCGAAGGCGCTCGAGCGCGTCCAGTTCGAGCGCATCGGCTACTTCGCCGTCGATCCCGACTCCAAGCCGGGCGCGCTCGTCTTCAACCGGACGATCTCGCTCAAGGACTCCTGGGCAGCGCAGGCCGCCAAGGAGTGATCACTTGCCGTCGGGCGTTCCGACGGTGACGCTGCCGCCGCACGGCACGTCGACCATGCGGCTCTTGCTCTTGCCGACGATGATGCTGTGCGTGCCGCAAGAGACCTTCGGGTTCGAGCCGCCGACGCCGACCTGCTTGCCGTCGACGTAGATCGGCTGGCCGTTCCCGGCCGCGAACGTCTTGAGGGTGCCCTGGTTGCCCGTCGGAGCGGGCGTCGTCGCCTTCGCGGTCGACGTGCCGGCGGTTGCCGTGGACGACGTGCCGTTGCCGCCGAGCATGCCGAGGATCGCGGCGGACGGCGCGGTCTGCGCGGTGCCGTTGGTCGTTCCGGTGGTCGCCGTACGCGACGTCCCGGTCGTGGTCGTCGTGGAGCCACCCGTCGAGCGGCCCGTGCTGCCGCCGACCGACGTGTTGCCGCTGACCGTGCCGCCCGTCGTGGTGCTCGTGCCCGAGTTGCCCATCGCGAGCGTGCCGCCACCGGTGCTCGCGGGCGAGCCGACGATGCCGCTGCCGTTGCGCGCGCCAGCGCCGTTGCCGGTCGCGGAGGTGTCGGACGCGCCGGACGAGCCGGACGAGCCGGACGCGGTCGTACCATTCTGGGACGTGGTCGTCGACGTCGTGGTGGACGCCGTCGTCGTCGTGTTCGCCTCGGTCAGGGCTTCCTGCGTCTGGTGGTAGAAGTAGTAACCGACGCCGCCCGCCACGCCGACGACGGCGAGGAACGACGCGGCGAGCGCACCGCCCACCCAGAGCCAGAGGCGGCTCTTCTTCGGCGGGGGCGCCGCTTGCGGCACGGGCGTCGCCATCGTGACCGGCGGGATCGAGGGCTGCGGCGGGTGGGCCGGCGGCAGCATCTGCTGCATCGGCTGAACCGGGTAGCCGGTCGTCGCGGGCATCGTCGCCGCGAACGGCGGCGGGGGCTCGCTCGCCGACACGAGCGTCGGCGCGGGGGTCATCGCGGGCGCGGCCATCACGGGCGCGGCCACCACGGGCGCAGCCATCACGGGCGCGGGAGTCTCCTCGACCGCGCTCGGCGCCGGCGTGCGCGGGTGGTCGATGATCTTCGTCCCACCGACCGCCCACATCTCGACGTCGTCCGTGAGATCGGGGAGCTCTTCCTCCGCCGGGGCCGCCGCGGTCATCGCCGGCGCCTGCGCCGTCATCGGCGCGAACGCGGTCGCCGGAGCCGGCTCCAGCATCACGGGCGCCGCGGGCGCTGCTTGCAGCGAGGCCGGGGGCGGCGGCGGACGGGACTCGAAGGGCTTCGGCGCGAGGGCGGCGAACAGATCGTTCTTGGGCGGGGACGGCGGGGAGAACGTCATGGTGTTTTCTATACGACGTAAGTGGTGAAATCTACCCTGATGTAGTCAGAAAAATCAGGGCTCCGAAAGTGCTCGGAACCGTTGGAGATCCAGGGATTCGCGGTCGTGGGGGAGCTTCTCCGTCGGGAGGAGCTCCCCATCCAAGTAGCGCCAGGCGCCGTCCTCGCGGACGAACCGGGAGAGCTCCGCGAAGCTCCTGTCCTGACCGCGCTCGAATACGCGGGCGAGGAAGAGAACTTCCCCTTCGTCGCCCTCCATCCGCTCGTGCGCGATCCGCAGCCCCAAGAAGCGCTGCCGATCCTTCGCCTGGCCGAGTGCCCGGGCGAGCGCGGCGCGATGCGCCGTCGCGTCTCCGGCCCCGCGTTCGTCACGGGGGCGAGCGAGGTCCGCGTGCTCCGCCGCGAGCGTCTCCACCAGGTACGCCCCGAGGCCGAGCGCGAACGCCGCGTAGCGCGAGCGCATGAGCTCGGCGGGGGTCTTCGGGAGCGCCTCGTGCTCGTGAAACGGACCGCAGCACGCCGCGTACGCGCGCCCCGAGTGGCACGGACACGCGCGCTTCACGTCGGCCGGGTCAGCAGGAAGTAGAAGTGATCGCCGGCGCCCTTGTCGCGGTTCACTCCGCCGATGCCGAGCGCGAGATCCTCGGAGAGGGGCTTCACTTCGTCGTAGAGCCTGTTCCGCACGAAGCTCGGGAGGCGGGACGGGTCGTAGAAGAGGCCCACCGCTTCCGTGTCGCGCCAGCGCGAGCGGCCGCGCCGTGGATCGAAGCGGCCCGCGCTGAGCGTCGAGCGGAGGAGCGGCGCGTCGCCGTACCAGAACCAGCGGGGAGCGTCGAAGTCGATGCCCCAGCGCAGCGCTTCGAACCCGAGCCACTCGAGCGGGCGGAAGACGGGGTGCGCGGCGCCATCGTTCTCGAAGCGGCAGATCGTGCTCCCGTTCAGGCGGCCGGTGGGCAGCGCGCGGAGCGGCGCTCGCACGTACACGTCGTCGAGCTCGGACACGCGCATCGCGAGGAGCTCGCTCGGCGTGGGGACGTCGAAGGTCATGGCGCCAGGATAGCAGCGGGTCGCTTCAGTAGCCGGCCGCACGATCGACGAGCGCGACGCGAGGCTCTCCACGCTCGAGGCGGCGCACGTTGTCGAGCAGCACGCGCGCGCCCCGCGCCACGTAATCCACGCCGAGCCCGGCCACGTGGGGCGAGATCAACGTGTTCGGCGCGGTCCAGAGCGGGCTGTCCGGCGGGAGCGGCTCCACGGCGAACACGTCGAGCGCCGCGCCCCCGAGCGCGCCGGACGACAGCGCGTCGGCGAGCGCGGGCTCGTCGAGGATGCCCCCGCGCGCCACGTCGACGAGCAGCGCTCCGGGCCGCATCCGGGCGAGGCGCGCGCCGTCGAAGAGGAGGTGCGTCGCGTCCGTGTGCGGGAGGCACACGACGACCACGTCGCTGTCGGCCAAGAGCTCGTCGAGCGACGCGCACTCGCGCCCGACGAAGGGGACCGGCTCGCGTGGCGTGCGGCGAACGCCGAGCACGCTCATGCCGAACGCGTCTCCGAGGCGCGCCACGCGTCGCCCGACCGCGCCGAGCCCGACGACGCCGAGGGTGCGTCCCTCCAGCTTGCCCGCGCCGAACGGGACCCAAGCCTTCGCGCGCTGGCGCTCCGCGAGCGTCGGGATCGCGCGGACCATCGCGAGGAGGAGCGCGAAGACGTGCTCGGCGACCTCGGCCGCGAAGACGCCCCGGAGCGTCGCGACCTCGACGCGCGGATCGAGATCGGGGGAGGGGAGGAGCATGTCCGCGCCGACGCCGAACAGTTGGACGAGCTCGAGTGCGCGAGCGGAGGCCCAGCCGGTGCGGGGCGGGATGGGCGCCGCGAGCACCTGCACCTCGGGGAGCGCGGCGGCGAGGGAAGCTGGGTCGGGGAGCTCCACCACGACCCGGCCCTCGGCGATCGCGCGGATGGCGTCGGCCACCAGGGTCTCGCCTCCTCCACCGGAGGGGTGGAAGACGTGGATCGCGCGCCGGCGAGCGTCCGTCATCGCCCGCGATCCTAGCGCGAAGGCGAAGTCGATCGAAGGCCGGGACACTTTGTCGCTCTCGCGGACCGTGCGCACGCGCGTGCCGGCGTACGGCTTTCGCCGGCGGATCCCCTGTAGGCTGGAGCAGCATGGCAACCGTCGACCCAAGCGCGCTCCACCGGGCCCGCATCGGTCGTTACCGGGTCCTCGCGCTCTTGGGAGAGGGCGCCCACGGCCTGGTCTATGCCGTCGCGGATCCGGAGGCCGACACGCCGGTCGCGCTGAAGGTGCTCCGCGACGGAGGCGCGCGAAGCGCGGATCTCAAGCGCGAGTTCCGGCTCGTCGCCGATCTGACTCATCCCAATTTGGTACTGCCGTACGCGCTCGAGACCGACGGCGATCAGGTCTTCTTCACGATGGAGCTGGTGCGCGGCGCGCCGCTCCTCGAGTGGCTGGGCCGGCGCGCCCCCGCCGAGCGCGCCGCCGCGATTCGGAGCGCAGCCGCGCAGCTCTGCGCGGGGCTCGCCGCTCTCCACCGGCGCGGCCTCGTGCATCGCGACATCAAGCCGTCGAACGTGCTCGTCGAGGACGACGGGCGCTTGGCGATCCTCGACTTCGGGCTCGTGCGTCCGATGGGCGTCGGCAACGACTCGGCCCACTACTTCGCGGGGAGCCCGGCCGGGTTGGCCCCGGAGCTCTTCTCCGGCGTCGTCGCGAACGCGGCCACCGACGCCTACGCCGTCGGCGTGCTCCTCCACCTCGCGCTCACGGGTCGGCTCCCGTTCGCCGACGACGTTCGCAAGAGCGTCGCCGCGCGGCTCGAGCGGACGGACGCGCCGGCGATCTCCGCGGAGCCCGCCGACGTCGCGGAGCTCTGCCGCGGCCTCCTCGAACCGAGCCCCGGGAAGCGCCTCGGGATCGAGGAGGCGCTCGCGCGCCTCACGTCCCTGGACGTGGAGAGCGCGCCGCCGTCGTCGAACGACGTCGTCTTCGAGCGCGAGGCGGAGCTCGCCCAGCTCGTCGGCGCCTTCGAGCGCGTCACCCGCGAGCGGCGCGGGCTGATGGTGCACCTCCCCGGGCCGTCGGGGATGGGGAAGTCGGCGCTCCTGCGCTCGTTCGCTGCCACGATGCGCCCGCGCGCGTGGGTCCTCGAAGGAAGGGCGCACGAGCGAGATGCCGTCCCGTTCAAGGCGCTCGACGCGGCGATGGACCAACTCGCGCACCACCTCGGCGAGCTCGCGCCGAGCGAGCGTGCGGACCTCCTGCCGGCCGACCCCGGAGCGCTCCACTTCTTGTTCCCCGGCATCGCGCGGGCGTGCGCGATCGCCGCCCCTGCTCCGCAGGCGACGCTCGCCGATCCCGTCGCGCGCCGGGTGCAAGGCGCGCGCGCGCTCGCCGAGCTCCTCGCGGCGCTCGCCGCGAAGCGCGGGCTGGTGCTCGTGCTCGACGACCTTCAGTGGGGCGACCGCGACTCGGCCCTCCTCCTCACCGAGCTCTTCGCCTCGCCGGCGCCGCCGTTCCTGGTCGTGCTGTCCTATCGCGCGGAGCCGTCGGCGGCGCCGTTCCTCGCCGTCTTCGCGAACGAGACGCGTACCCTGACCGTCCCCGTCGGTCCGCTGTCGGCGGCGGGCTCGTTGCGAATGGCGGCGGCGCTCTGTCGCGATGCAGAGCGCGCGCCGGCGATTGCGCGCGAGTCGGAGGGGTGCCCGTTCATCGTGGAGATGCTCGCGTCCGTGCCCGCGGGCGAGCCCCTCACCTTCGAGCACGCGCTCGGTCGCCGCGTCGCCGCGCTGAGCGCGCCGGCGCGCCGCATGCTGGAAGCGATCGCGATCGCGGCTCGTCCCGTCGCGCGCGGGCAGGTTCCCTTCACGCCCGACGTGGCCCCGCAGTCGCGCGCGGCATGGGCGACGCTCGTCGCGAGCCGCCTCCTCCGCTCCGACGGCACCCGCTCGGCCGATGCGGTGGAGGTCTATCACGACCGGATCCGCGACGCGGTCGCGCGCACTCTGTCCGACGAGGCGCGGCGCACCACGCACCATGCCCTCGGCGAGAGCTTCGCCGCGACGCACGACGTGGAGGGCGCGGCGATGCACTACGCCGCGGCCGGCGAGAAGTCGCTCGCGTTCGCCTTCGCGCGTGACGCGGCGAAGGCGGCCGCCGACGTCCTCGCCTTCGATCGGAGCGCGGAGCTCCTCGCGCTCGCGCTCGATTGTTGCCCGCCGGCCGACCTCGTCGTGCGCCGAGAGCTGACGGGCGCCCGCGCCCGCGCGCTCGCCAACTGCGGGCGCTGCTTCGAGGCCGCTCGACTCTTCCTCGAGTGCGCCGGCGAGTCGACGTCGCTCGAAGCGCTCCAGCTGCGGCGCGAAGCGATGGAGCAGTTCCTCGTCGGCGGGCGCATCGACGACGGGCGCGCGGTCATGGATGCACTGCTGCGCGACCTCGGCGTCTGGCAGCCGCGCGCGGCGTGGCTCACGAACGTCGCGCTCTATGCCGAGGTCGGGCGTCTCCTCCTGCGGGGGCCCGTCGTCGAGAAGACGCGGGCGCTCGAGCCCACCGAGCGGCTCCTGCTCGACACGTTCGGCTCGATCGGGAAAGGGTTCGCCGCGTACGACGCCACGCTCGGCGCGTGGTTCTTCCTCCGCGCGGCGCGGCGGGCCCTGGACTGGGGCGACCCCAAGCTCGCCGCGCGCGGGATCGCCTACACGGCGACGCTCCTCGGGTTCTCGGGGGCCGCCGGCGATCTCGCGCGCGCCGAGCGATGGCTCGCCGCGGGCGAGGCCCTCGCGAACGCGCACGGCGATGGGCACGGGCTCGCGTTCTGCCAGGTCGGGCGCGGCATGATTCAGTGCTGCGCCGGTGAATGGGAAAACGCCGTTCGGATCTTCGACGCGGCGGCGGCCGTGCTCGACGCCTCCTACGCGGCGAGCGTGTGGGAGGCGGACACCGCGAAGAACACGTCGCTCTTCGCGCTCAATCAGCTCGGTGACCTTCCCGAGCTCGAGCGCCGTGCGAACTTGCTCACGCGCGACGCTCGGCGGCGCGGCGATCTCGCGCTCGAGGTCGAATCGAACTTGCACCTGTCGCTCGTCGCGCTCGCGCGCGACGACGTCGCCGGCTCGCTCGAGGGCATCGAGCGCAACCTCGGGCTGTGGACGGTGAGCGGCTACCACTTCCAGCACTGGATCGCGCTGCGCCTGGCCACCCTGACGCGGCTCTACGAAGGCGCAGGCGACGTCGCGCTCGCGCTCATGGATCGCGAGCTCCCGCTGGCGCGGAAGGCGAACCTGACCTCGATGCAGCTCGTCCGGATCGACGCCGCCGATTTCCACGGTCGGGCCGCGCTCGGCGTCGCTGCGAGCGCGGAGGGCAAGGCCCGCGCGCGCGCGCTCGCGCGCGTTCGCGCCGACGTCGCCGCGCTCGTGAAGGAAGGTCGTCCCCACGCCCGCGCGCCCGCGGACATGCTGCGGGGAGGCATCGCGGTGATCGAGGAGCGCCCGAAGGAAGCGCGCGCTCATTTCGCCGCCGCCGCGTTGGCCTATGATGGCGCCGCGATGAAGACCCACGCAGCCACCGCCCGGTGGTGGACGGCCCACCTCGACGGCGACGAAGCAGCCAAGAAGTCGCACGCCGCGGTGCTCGCCGAGCGGGGGGTCGCCGTCGCGGAGCGGTGGGCGCAGATGCAACTCGGGATGGGGACTCGATGATCGACGTAGGGACGGGGAAGGCCAACCTGACATTCCAGGACGGCCACGGGCTGTTCGGCTTCGGGCCGCTCGGCGGGCGTGGGCTCAACGTGCCGGAGGGCAGCCGCGAGTACGACGTGCTCCAGGCCCGCGCGCTCTTCCTCTGCCGCGGGAGCATGCGCCTCCTGGTGATTGGGCTCGACCTCAGCGCCGGCTCGGAGGTGATTCAATCGCGCTTGCACGCGGTCCTCGCGCAGGACGGCTACACCCTCGCGCGCGAAGAGATCCTGATCGTCGGCACGCACACGCACGCGGCGCCGGGCGAGGTGTTCGGCACCTTCTACGACTGGTTCGGGCAGTACCCCTCGCTCCGGGGAGAGCTCGCGATCTCGGAGATCGTGGCGAAGGCGCGCCTCGCGGCGCGCGCCGCGATGGAGACCACGACGCCCTGCAAGCTCGGCGTCGCGGAGCGCACGCTCTGGGGGCCCGGCCGCAACCGCAGCATGCGCGCGTTCCTCCGCAACTTCGACGGGCACGACCCGCGCGCGTGGAACGAAGAGCTCCGGGACGCGAAGATTCTCCCGCTGCCTCCCGAAGGCGCGACGCCGGAGCAGCGCGCGATCGATCCGCGCCTCACCGTCGTCGCGTTCGTCGACGCAACGAAGAAGGTCGTCGCGACCTGGGGCACGTGGTGCTGTCACCCGGCCACCTTCCGGCGCGCGCCGGAGCGCCCCTACCACCGCGACTGGCCGGGCGTCGCGGTGGACGCGCTGGAGAAGAGCGGCGCTTCGTTCGCGATGATGCACATGCGCTCGAACGGCGACGTCACCCCGCTGCCCTCGGGGGACCTTCGCGTCGCGGATCCCGTGCGGCGCGTGCACGAGCTCGGTGAAGCCGTGGCCGGGGCGTGGCGAGACGCGCTCGCGGATGCCGTCGCCGGCGCATCGGGGGATGCCGAGCTCGCCTTCGCGCATCACGCGTTCTCGCCGGCGGACGCGGGGCTCCCCGAGTTCGAGGTGGGCGCCTCGGTGCTGGTGGGCTCCGAGGAGTACGATCCGCAGGGTCTGCTCACGCGCTCGTTCTTCGGCGAGGCGCGAACGATCTCGTGGCGCCACGGTGCGCAAGGACCGAAGCTCCCCGCGCTCGGTCCGCTGCAGTGGCTCGTGCGCGCCGCGCTCCCGCTGCGGCCTTCGGCGACGCACCCGCTTTGGCTGCTCCGGCTCGCGAACCACGTCTTCTTCGTCTCACCGTTCGAGCAGACGACGTACGCCGCGCGCACCGCGGAGAAGCAGCTCGTCGCGGCATGGGCGCGGGCACGCTCGGAGACCGTGACGGCGTCGCCGATCGGTCTCGCCGGCGACTACGCCGGGTACGTCACGACGCCGGCCGAATACGAAGCGCAGAACTACGAGGGCGGCCACACCCTCTACGGCCCGGGCCAGCTCGATGCGCTGATCGCCGCTTGGACGAAGTTGATCCCGCTCAAGGCGTGAGCAGATCGTCGATCAGCTCGTTCGAGAACTTCGCCGCCTGCGGGGTGCCGTTCACGACCGTCTCGAACTCGGTCCAGGCCGACGCCGGCCACAGCGCGAGGAGCTCCGGCTTGGAGAGGAAGACGTTCAAGCCCCAGTGCGGTCGGCCGCCGAGCTTCGCGAGCGTGGACTGGAGCGGAGGCAGGAGCTCCGGACCGCGGAAGAGGGGGAGCTTCCCGTCCGCGAAGGTCGAGATCTCGATGTGGAGCGTCCCCGCTCGGCCCGCTTGGGGCGAGAGCCCGCCTTGTTCGCCTTGGCCGACGAAGCGGACCCCCAGCGGAGCGAACACGTAGAGCCCGTTGTGGGCGGCGAGCCACTCGAGCTCGTCGATCGCGGCGATGATCGGCGACGCATTGGGGATCGCGGGGATCTCGAAGGCCGCTTCGATCGTCGTCATCCGGTTCTCGTTCGCGGCACCGAAGTCCAGACCTTCGCGCGCCTCCATCACCACCGGCGCCGTCCGCGTCTCCTGGACGGCCCACCGAAGCAGCGAGCGGGCGAACGCGGGGTCGATCCCCGCAGCGATCGTCGAGATGGCGCGCGCCAGCTTCTGCAGGATCGCGCAGCGGAGCGCCGGCGGGCGCTGGTCCTTCGGCGTCGTCACCGGCTGGCCGTTGACGATCCTCCGCGTGCCCACCGCCACCACCAAGCGCCCGAGCCAGTCGGGATAGGGCGCGATCCAGAGCTCGCACGAGTGGACGTGCGGATCCTGCTGCGTCGCGATCACGGTCTTCACGAGGTTGTCGAGATCGGCGCGCCAGCTCGTTCCGCCCGTACCGAGCCGTTTGATCTCGCGCGTCTCCTCGATCTGGAAGCGCGGCACGACGGAGAGCTCCATCTCCACGACGGGCCCCAGCCGACCGAGGTGAGTCACGAACGCATCGAAGTGTGGGTCACCACGCTTCACCGTCGTCGCGTTCTGGGCATCCGTCGCCACCTTCACGCACTGGACCAGCGAGGCGAGCGAGCCTTGATGCAGGCTCGACCCGTGCGCCCCGACGCCGATCGTGCCGGCGATGGTCATGTCGGAGAACCCGGGCTGATTCGGCAGGCTCATCTGCGGACCACCGGCTTGCGCCGCGGCGGCGTCGAGGAAATCGTGGATCTGGGTGTAGGTCGTGCCGAGCGCGCAGACGACGGTGTCGCCGTTCGCTCCCCACGCGACCCTCCCCGCCGGGCTCGCGCCGAAGTCTCCCGTCACGAGCACCGCGCCGCCCTGGAGCGGGTGAGTGACCTTCGACATGCCCCAACACTCGCCGAGCACGTGGACCGACGCCGCGCCGTTCGCCGTGGTGGTGAAGGTCGTGAAGTCCGCGGGCGGGAATTGCCACTTCGCCCAGACCGCCGGCCAATCGAGCACGACGTTCCGGTAGACGAAGCGGCCGTCCTTCACCAGCGGCCCGGTCTGCTTCAGTTGGCGCATCCCGTCGAGGCGGCTCCGCGCGTCGGCGAGGTCGACCGCTTCGTCACTCGATGCCGCGTCGAGCATGAGCCTCGCGATCGGGTCGACCTTGCGCTCCCACTCGGCGCGCGTGCGCGGAGTCGGAGCCGGGAGTGCTTTCACCTGCCGAACGAGATCGGATAGCATCGCGCCGAGGGTACATGCTTCGCAGCGCCACTACTCCGGAGAAGTGGGACGTCTGGCCGTGCGCTCACGACTGCACGGGCTTCTTCAAGATCGCACCGCGCTGGCTTCGGCATCTCGTACCGGACGAGCTCGAGCTGGATCTCATCGAGGGTCTCGCGCACTTCGAGGTCGGCTATGCCCGCTTTCGCCCTTCCCACGGGCTCGACGCCTTCGAGGAGCTCTCGTGGGGAATCGCGGTGAAGCGGAAGGAAGGCTCCGGCTTCGCGTTCTATTCGCCGATGCTCGCGTCGAACAGCCGCGGCTTCCTCGAGTACAACCGCGACATCGGGTTTTCGGTCTACCCCGAGCCGGTGAAGTTCGACGTGGATCTCGATCGCCAATCCTTCGCCGTCTCCGACGAGCGCGGAAAGCCGATCGTCGTCCTCCGTCACCAACCGGAGAGCGCGTTCACCCTGCCGACGTTCTTGAAGTCCTTCTTCTTGAAGCCCACCGAGGTCTGGACCGGCACGAGCGGCAAGTTGCAGCGGCGGATCTTCGATTGGCGCGGCACGGCGCGCGTCTACGAGTCGGGGCCGGTCGCGTCCACGCTCCGCCCGCACCCGTTCTTCTGCGACGCCGAGGTCGACCGCGCCGAGCCGGTCCCGTACGAGATGTTCAGCTCGACGCGCATCGCGCGCGCGCGCCAGTTCTTCACGTTCCCGCGCGAGCGCGCCGTGCGCGGTCAGTCTTCGGGCTTCAGCGCCAAGTTCCGCACGAGCGTGTAGAGGTGCGCGCGCGAGATGTCGAGCACGCGCGCCGCGTCCGTCATGTTCCAATCGACCGCGGTGAGCACGCTCGCGATGTGCTTGCGCTGGAACTCTCGCGTCGCCTGATGCAGTGAGCGCGGGCCCGTCGCGTCGGCGTCGGTCCCCGCATCCGGGAACAGGTCGCTCTTCTCGACGCGGTCCGAGCCGCGCTGCTCGGCGGCGAGCGCGCCCGCTTCGATCTGATGCGCGAGCTCGCGGACGTTGCCGTTCCACTCCGTCGCTTGGATCGCGCGCACCGCGCCCGGGCTCAGCATCTTGTGCGAGAAGTCGTGCCGCGCGAGCGCCTGGCGCAGGAAGTGACGCGCGAGCGGGACCACGTCTTCCGGTCGCTCGGCGAGGGACGGAACGCGCACCTCGAGCACCTTGAGGCGGAAGTAGAGGTCTTCGCGGAACCGCTTCTCGCTGATCGCACGCTTCAACTGCACGTTGGTCGCGGCCATGATCCGCACGTCGGCTTGGCGCGCTACCGAGCCGCCCAGGCGGTAGTACGTCTTGCTCTGGAGGAGCTGGAGGATCTTCGCTTGCGCGAGCAACGGAAGGTCCCCGATCTCGTCGAGGAACAGCGTGCCGCCATCGGCCATCTCGACCTTGCCCTTCGCGCCCTGGCGCGGGGCGGTCGAGTGCGCACCCGGATCGGAGCCGAACAGCTCGTTCTCCAGCAACGCCTCCGGGACGGCGGCGCAGTTCAGCTCGACGAAGGGACCGGTGCGCCTCCGCGACGCCGCGTGGACCGCGTGCGCGAGTTGGGTCTTGCCGGCCCCCGAAGGGCCGGTGAGGAGGACGTGCACGTCGAGCGGCGCCGCGAAGCGGAGCTTCTCCACCACCTCGCGCAGCGCCGTGCTCATGCCGATGACGCCGGCGAAGGGATCGTCCGCCGCCACTGCGGGCCGCTTGGGCGCGAGGCTCTCGCCGACGAGACGATCGACGGTGAGCGACAACGTGCGGGCGACGAGCTCCACGTCGGCCCGCGCGTCCGCGGGAAAGGCGAAGGCCCCTCCTTCGCTCTTCCCCTGCAGGTAGATGACCCCACGTGGGACGTCTTTTCCTATCGGGACACAAAGGACCGCCTCGATCTCGTTCCGCTGCACGCTCTCCAGTTGGAAGAAGCGCGGGTCGAGTTGGGCATTGGCGGTCTGGACGGTTCGCCCCGTGGCCGTCGCCTCGGCGATGATTCCACTCGAGACGACCCGCTTGATCTCTTCGAGGCGGTCACTCGAGCAACCGTGCGCGACCACGCGGGGAGCGTCCTCGCCCCCTTCGTCTTCCAGGAGAAGCTCGATGAAAGCCTCGCGCGGCTGCGCTCTTCGCACCACGAGCGCGAGCGCGGCGTCGAGGAGGCCGGAGAGCTCGTCGACCTCGAGGAGCGCGAGCGCTCCGCGGGCGAACTCCTCCGTCCCGGTCCACCCCGCAGGCTGCATCCCCAGGAACGCTAGTCGCTTGGCTCCGGATGTCCACTCCAGCAGACGCCGTCGGAAAAATCAGACACTCGATCGTTCTCCGCCCCACGATTTCCACGGCTGGGCCGGGCACACCGATTGCTTGAGTCTCGGGGGGGATTGGAGTCGAGATGGGGTTGGCACTCCTTCGCGTGGTGAAGGCAGCATACGGGAGCGCGCACTCGTACCCGATCTGGCTCGGGAACGTGCTGGGGGCGCTCCGGTGCCTCGACGAGGGCGCCGGGGTGATCCTGGCGCTGACCGAGCTCACGGAGATGGGACCGCGCGTGCGCGAGGTCGCTTCCACCTGCCCGCCGATCTTCGTCGACCGGTTTCGGCGCTGGGTCGAGAGCGTGCCGGCCGCGGCGAGCGGCGTCCTTCAACCACCGGTCGGTAGCCTCGCGTCGCTCGCGCTCGGGCGGGCGCACGAGCGCCTGTTCGATCCCTCCATCACCGCGCACGGCGTGTTCGATGCCGCGATCCTGCAGGGGCCGCTCGGCCCGCGGCGCGTCTTCGGCGCTTACGTCCCGCTCCTGCGACCGCCCACGATGCTCCGCGACACGCTGCATCGGCTTCGGCTCGTCGGCATCCACCTCGCCGCCGGTCGCGCGGCGTGGGATGCCGAGCCGTCGGTGGTCCCCGAGCGCGCGCTCCTCTTCGCCGACCCGGCGACCTCGCCGGCACCGCAAACCGTGTGGGAAGGCATCGCGTCGGGGCGGCTCTCGGTCGCCGAGCGCTTCGAGCGCGATGGGCACTGCTACCTCGTCGCGCGCACGAACTCGCCCGTCGTCGCCAACGCGCGGCGGCTGAACGCGCGCGAGATCGAGGTCGTGAAGGGGGCGGTCTTCTCTCCTTCGCAGAAGCACGTGGCCTACACGTTGGGTTACTCGCACGGGACCGTGAGTCGGCACCTCACGCTCGCGATGCTGAAGCTCGGCATCACGTCGCGCTGCGATCTGGCGTCGGTGATTCGCGCGCTCGGTGTCTCGAGCGAAGGCTCGGCCGAGCCCACGGTCGAGACGGTCCTCCGCTCGGCGTGACGGCGCGCGCGGCGCCGACGAAGAATGTTAGGGTGAGGAGCCGTGACAGGAGAGCTCCCGCGTCGCCTGCGCCTCGGGATCCAGCTCGGGAAGGACCCGTTCCGCGAGGGTGGCTTGGTCGCCGCGGCGGTGATGCCCGGCTCCTTCGCCGCCGGTGCGGGGGTGCTCCCCGGCGACGTCGTCCGCGCGATTGGCGCGACCCGGATCACGGGAGCGCCCGCCCTCCGCGAGGCGCTTCGGCGCGAAGCGGCGAACGACGCGATCGCGCTCGAGGTCGCGCGCGGCGACGTCGTGCGGCACGTGAGCGGGGTCGCGGTGCGCGTCGCCGCGGAGACGTTCGAGGGTGGAACGGTCCGCTACGCGACGCTCGCGCGCCCGGACGCACGGCTCCGTGTCCTCGTCACCGTGCCCGCTGCGGCCGACGAGCGACCGCTGCCGGCGGTGGTGCTCCTCCCCGGGATCGCGTGCAACTCGCTCGACTGGGGCGGCACGGCGCTCCCGCCGCTCGGCGCGATCCTCCACGAGCTCACGCGGCGCGGCGTCGCGACCGTGCGCCTCGAGCGGCGCGGCCTCGGTGACAGCGAAGGGCCGCCCGCGGCGAGCGTCGACTTCCAGACCGAGGTCGACGATCTCCGCGCGCTCGTCGCCCCCGCGCAGCTCGGCGCGCTCGGGATCGATCCGGAGCGCGTCGTCCTGTTCGGTCACAGTGTGGGGGGCATGATGCTCCCGCTGGTGGCGCGCACCGGCGCCGGCCGCCCGCGCGCGGCGATCGTCGCCGGGAGCTCGCGCCGCCCGTGGACCGAGTGCGTCGCCAGCTCCACGCGCCGCCAGGTGCTGCTCCGCGGCGGGACCGAAGCGGAGGCGTCCGCCGAGGTCGCGCGCGAGACCGAGGCCATCCGGAGCGCGCCGCTCGCGGACGAGCTCTTCGGGCGAACGGTGGCGTTCAGTCGTCAGTTGCAGAATGCACAGATTGGAGAAGCGTTCGATCGGCTGACGTGTCCGCTCCTCGTCGTGCAAGGCGAGTACGACTGGGTCGTGGGCGAAGACGAAGGCGCGCTGCTCGTGCAGGGCCGCACCGGCGCGGAGCTCGTCGTGCCTGCGGGCATGGACCACTCGTTCGGTGTCCATGGCTCCCTCGCGGAGAGCCTCGCGGAGTACGGTCGCGGGCGTTACGCGCCCGCGGTGGGGGAGACCCTCGCTGCCTTCGTCGCCCGGTGGGTTTTTCCCTGATCGGTTTCGAGTTCGCATACGCTTCGCGCATGCGCCTCGTCCTCTGCCCCAGCTGCCAGCGCCACGTCCGCGACGATGCCCCGACCTGTCCGTTCTGCGGTGACGCGAACACCGCGCTCGCCACCGGTCCCGATCGCGTGGCCCGGCTCGGGCGCGCGGCGATCATGGCGTTCGGAGTGGCGGCCGGCGCGGCGACGCTCGACGCGTGCAAGAAGGAGTCGGACAGCATCGCGCAGCCGTACGGGGCGCCGCCGAACCCGCCGACCCCGATCTTCGACGCCGGGACCGCGCCGAGCGCGACGGCGACGCCGACCACACCCGAGACCGCGATTGCCCAGCCCTACGGCGCGCCGCCCACGATCGTCCCGGACGCCTCGGCTGCCCCCATGGTCGACGCGGGGGCGAAGAAGGACTCGGGCGCAGCCGCCGCCGTGACGGCGACCGCGACCGCGACGACGCCGATCCGCAACCTGAAGAAGCCCTACGGCGCGCCGCCGGTCCCGCTCGACGAGGTCTGAGGCACATCCTCCACGATCACGTCGAAGCGAGCGTGGTCGAACGGAACGCCGGGCGCCGCCGCGACCGGGACGATGCGCTCGCGCTTCCCGAGCCGCTGGTGCTCGAGCGCACGGTGGTGGCAGAGCGGGTTGTTGCCCGGCCGCCCGAAGATGGACTCGCTCGTCCACGTGCAGCCGCCCATGCAGACCTCGGCGTAGTAGCAGGTGCGGCAGTAGCCCCACAGATCGTCGACCGTGCGATCGCGCGTGTAGCGCAGCTTGGGCGCGCGCTCCCAGATGTCCTTCAGCGAGGCCTCGCGGATGCTCCCGCCGCTCCACGTCGCCGTGCTCAGCGACGGGCACCCCTTGATCGTCCCGTCGGACTCGATCCCCATCCCCGACCAACCCGCGCCGCACGACGCCATGTGCCCACGCGGCATCGTGCCGTGGAGCTTCGACTCGATCGGCCCGAAGTAGCCGACGTTGTTGCCGGGCCAGAGTCGAATTCGTTGCGCTTTGCAACGATCGGCGAGCTCGCCGAGGACCGGGAACAGCTCCAGCAAGTCGTAGGGTTGAAGGAGCACGTCGGGCTCGTCGGCCGCGCGCCCCATCCCGACCGTGAGCTGGATCTGCCAGCTGTGGACGTTGCGGGCGGCGATCACGTCCAGCACGTCGTGCATCTCGCGCATGCTCAGGCGATTGATCTGGGTGTTCGCCGAGACCTTGATCCCCGCCTCGCGCAAGTTCTCGAGCGACTCGAGCGCCGCGCGCCAGCTTCCGCGGAGGGCGCGCAGGCGATCGTGGGTCTCCTCCATCCCGTCGATCGAGACGCTCGCGCTCAGGAGTCCGGCGTCCGCCGCAGCGCGCGCGCGCTCCTTCGTGAGCGCCCGGCCGCCGGTCGTCATGAGCGGCTGCATGCCACGCTTCTTGATGTGGGCGATGACGTCGAGCCAGTCGTCGCGGAGGTACGCCTCGCCGCCGATCAGGATCACCTCCATCACGCCCAAGTCGGCGAGCTGGTCGACCAGGTCGAGGCACTCGCGCGTGTCGAGCTCGTCGCCCCGCGCGCGCCCTGCCCGCGAGCCGCAGTGGCGGCACGCGAGGTCGCACGCGAGCGTGATCTCCCAGACGGCGTAGATCGGGCGCGTGCGCTGGTCGATCTCGCGGCTCGCGTCGGCGAGCGGGAGCCGCTTCTTCTCCGGCGCGAGCAACGGGAGGTCGCGGCGCGGGCGCGGGGCGTCGAGCAGAGCCTTGCGGGACGGATCGGAGGAATCGCTCATCGCACGCTCTTCACTTCGTAGGTCCTCGTGCCCTGAGCGGCGGTGACCTCGGCCTCGTCACCGGCTTCGAGGCCGAGGAGGCTGGCCCCGAGCGGGCTCGTCGTCGCGAGCGTGGCGAGCGCGCCCCCCGCGAGCGAGATGCCGCCCGCGGCCGTGACGAGGAAATAGGTCGCGCTCTTCTTGCCGTCGTCGATCTCGACGATCGCCGACGCGCCGATCCGCGCGCCGTCGCCGAACTCGCGGAGCGGCATCGCGGCGAGCTTGCCGAGCGCGGCGTCGAGCTCGCGCACGCGCTCGGCTTGACCGCGCGCGATGTAGGACGCCTCGGTCGAGCGCATGTCCTTGTCGCCCTCGGCTTTGTTCTCTTCGTGCGTGGCCGCATCGGCGGCGTCCTTGGCGGAGCGCGTGCCGCGCTCGATCTCGGCGGCGATCTTGGTGCGGAGCTCCTCGAGGAGGGCGCGCTTGTCGAAGGGTGACGTCACGGCCCGAGGATACCGAGCGTTCTGGACCGGGCAACGGATTGTTCCACTCCCACGCCGATGTCGTGCGCGAGCGCTTCTACTGCGAGCCGCAGATGTGACAGCCTGGGGGCGTGCCGCTCACCCCCAACGTCATCGGCTTCGACGACGCTCCGTTCTCCCGCGAGCACCGCGGCGACGTTCGACTCGTCGGCATCGTGTGCTCGCGGACGCGCCCCGACGGCGTGCTCTCGGATCGCGTTCGGCGTGACGGCCGCAACGCGACCGAGGTGATGATCCGGATGATCGAGCGTGGTCCGTTCGCACGGCACGTCCGGGCGGTCTTCCTGCAGGGCATCGCGGTGGCGGGCTTCAACGTCGTCGACGTGATGGAGCTCCACCACCGCCTGCGGATCCCGATCATCGCCGTCGCGCGGCGCGAGCCCGACTACGTCGAGCTCCGCAAGGCGCTCTTCCATCGCCCCGGCGCGGAGCGGAAGTGGGTGTTGATCCAACAAGCCGGCCCCCTCGAGCGCGTGCGCGGCGTCTGGGTGCAGCGCGTGGGCGCCACCCTGGCCGAGGTGCGGGATCTCCTCCAGAAGACGACCCTCCACGGCAACCTGCCGGAGGTCCTGCGCCTCGCGCACCTGGTCGCGGGCGGCGTCACGACCGGCGTCAGTCGCGGTCGCGCATGACGTGGTAGGAAGCGGCGTGCTCTTCGACGTCGTCCGGATCGATCACCTCACGCTCCTCGCGCGGACCGTCGTCGCGTTCGCCGCGCTGGTCGTCGTTCCGCTCGGTTGTCGGCTGCTCTGGCACGGGCGCGAGGCTCCGCTCCCGCGCGCCGCCATCTACGGGGCGGCGGTGCTGCTCGCGCTCGCGATGGTCGTGCGCACGCCGCTCGGTGGTGCGCTCGTCCTCCCGTGGGGTCTCGTCACGAGCTGGCTCGCGGGCCAAGCGGTCCTCGCGCGGCTCCGCGACCTCCGCGCCACCACCTTGCTCGACGTCACCGAGACGGCCGCGTTCGCGTACCTGCCCGTCGGCGCGGTGTGGGCGGCGGCGTATCGGCTCGGGGTTCCACTCGCCGGCTTCGCGGGGCTCGAGTGCCTCCTCACCGCGGCGCACTTCCATTTCGCCGGCTTCGGCGCGTGCACGCTCGTCACGTTGGTCGGGCGCGAGCTCGGGAGCGAGGCGGGGCGCATCTTTCGGGTCGGTGCGGTCGGAACGATCGCGTCGGTCGCGCTCGTGGCGCTCGGCATCACCGCGTCGCACGCGGTCGAGCGCGTGTCGGCGTGGGCGCTCGTCGCCTCGGTCCTGCTCGTCGACGTGTGCCTCGTGCGGCTGGCGCTCCGCTCGCGCGGGCTCGCGCGGGTGCTCCTCGTGCTCTCGCCGTTCGCGAGCGTGGTCGCCGCGCTGTTCGCGGCGCACTTCGCCGAGAGCGGCTTCGCCACCCTCGACGACGCGAAGCTCCGCCGCATGCTCTACCTCCACGGCATCGTGAACGCGTTCGGCTTCGTCACGCTCGGGATCGTCGGCGTGGCCCGCCGGCGCGCGGTCACAAGCTCAGCTTGAACGGCGTGCGCCGATCCGTCGTCGTTCCGTCGCCGACCTGACCGCTCTCGTTCGCACCCCAGCACCAGACGCTGCCGAGCGCGTCGATCGCGCAAGCGTGGGACCAACCCGCGAACACGGCGGTCGCCTGGCTCACGCCCGCCTTCACGGGGGTGAACCTGCGGGAGCCGTCGCCGCCGGCGCCCAGGCTCATGTTCTGATCGTACCCCCAGCACACGACGTCGTTCGAGGCGTCGATCGCGCAGCCGAACTGATCCCCGAGCGCCGCTCCGTGCAGGCCGGCGAGGCCGGGCGCAGCGATCGGAGCGCTCACCGCGTTGGTCGTGTTCACGCCGAGCTGGTTTCCCGACGACTCGCCCCACACCGTGACGCCGCCGTCCGCGGTGCTCGCATGCACGAACGAGTTGCCGTTCGCCACTGCCACCACGCCGGTGACGCCGGGGACGGGCGTCGGCGTTCCGGCCGACGCGTCCTCGGCCAGGCCGAGCCCGAGTTGCCCGAAGCGGTTGTCGCCGAACACGCGAACCGTACCGTCGGTGAGCCCGAGGACGGTGAGGTGATCGCCTGCCCCGAGCGAGCGCACCGACCCGCCGACCCCGACGATCTGCGTCGGCGCCGTCGGCGTGTCGAGCCACTGACCCCAACAGAAGAGCTGCGGTCCGTTCGCGGTGACCACGCACGCGTGGCTGCGGCCCGCGGCGAGCATCTCCGCGCCGGTGACGGCGAGCACCTTGCGCGGGCTCGCTTGCGGCACCACGTCACCGCTCCCGAGCTCGCCGCAGCAGGCGCTGCCCCAGCACCGCACCGTGCCATCGGCGAGGAGCGCGCACGTGTTGCCCTCCGCGAAGGCGGCCACCTGCCGGACGCCGGCGAGCGGGACGGCGGTCGGTTGCGCGACGAGCCCGGCATCGCTGCCGATCCCGACCTGGCCTTGGTCGTTGGCGCCCCAACAGCGCACGGTCTGATCCTTCATCAGCGCGCAGGAGTGGCTTCGGCCGAGCCCGAGCGCCACGACGTTGCCCGGCGGGACGACCGAGCCGTCGCTCGCGTCGGTGATGCCACCGTCGCCCGCGTCGGTGATGCCACCGTCGCCGTTGCCGACGACCTCGTCCCCGCACCCCGCGCCGCTGCAGCGGGTGGGGTCGATGTCGGCGGGCCGGCAAGCGCCGCGCACGCAGGTCGACGACGGGTTGCAGACGACCCCGCGGCAGTCCGCCGTCATCGCGAGGCGGATCTTCAAGCTCGTCCCGGGGAGGAAGCGCAACGCACGCCGAGCGACGATGCAGCGCGAGGCGAAGCTCGGGTCGGTGCATTGCTCGGCCGAGACGCCGACGCCGGTGCGGACCTCGAAGGCGACCTCGCCGTCGCGCCCGTCGTTCGGGACGAGCACGGCCGTTCCAATCGCAGCCGATGACCCACTCGCGAGGCACTGCTTCGAGAGCGAAGCGAGCGGGCGCGAGCCCAGGCTCCCGAGCGGACCCACGGCGATCGCGGTGCCACCGTGATCCTTGCAGTCGATGTCGGTCGTGACCTCGACCGAGATCTGCGTCGGCTCGTGACAGCCGGTGATGATGGCGGCGCACCCGAGCGCGAGGACGATGGCGAAGGCCGGGCGCATCCGCGCCACTCTAGCACCGTGACCGCTTGATCCAGCCTGCCGGACCTGCGACGACCTGCCCAGCGGCGGCGTCCCTCGCGTGAACGCGTCGCTCCCATGCTTCAAGGAGCAAGGCGGCGGTCCCGCCGCGGTCATCACGCGGTCAGGCCGATGTCTCGCTCCACGTCAGTGAGGCGGAAATGCGACGGACCATCGTGATCGGAGACTTGCACGGCTGCTACGAGGAGGCGCTCGACCTCCTCGATCGCGTCGCCGCGTCCAGCTCCGACCGAGTGGTCTTCGTCGGCGACCTGATCGACCGCGGCCCGAAGCCGGTCGAGTGCGTCGAGCTCGCGATGGCGCACGAGAGCGTCATGGGGAACCACGAAGAGAAGCACCTCGCCCAACGGCATCGCCCCGACGCCGACATCAACCCCGAGCATGCGCGGTCGCGGCGCGGGCTTCGCCCGACGCATTGGGCGTGGCTCGAGCGTCTCCCGACGTACCTGCTCCTGCCCGAGCACGGCGCGGCCGTCGTTCACGCGGGGGCGCTCCCGGGCGTTCCGGTGGCGGCCCAGGACCGTTATCACCTGCTGCACGCGCAGTGCGTCGCGCCGCCGGCGCGGAAGAGCTTCTGGCCCTCGAAGGCGCCCGACACGCACACGTTCTGGACCCGCCATTGGAAGGGACCGGAGCGCGTCATCTTCGGGCACACGGTGCTCGAGAAGCCGCTCGTCACGGAGCACGCGGTCGGGATCGACACGGGGTGCGTGTTCGGTCACGCGCTGTCCGCCGTCGTCCTGCCCGACTGGAACGTCGTGAGCGTGCCGTCGCGCCAGCCGAAGGGCAGGGAGCGAACGGTCGCCCGGTACGAGGTCGCGCCGGGGACGCGGGCGTACTCCTGAAAAAAAAGCGGGGGTGCTGTCGATCCCGCGGTCGGTCGTTCGATGTAGCTTCGAAAGGAGCTCAGAACGAACATGGACTACGTCTTCCTCATCTACTCCGCCGAGGCGGGTCAGGCCGCGATGCCCAAGGACGCCGTGGAGCAGGTCATGCAGGCCTACGGCACCTACACGAAGGATCTCTTCGCCACCGGGCGCGCCGGCGATTGCGCGGCGCTCACGCCGACCGCCACGGCGACGTCGGTGCGCGTGCGCGAGGGCAAGCGGATCGTGAAGGACGGGCCGTTCGCCGAGACGCGCGAGCAGCTCGGCGGGTACTACAGCCTCAAGACGGACGATCCGGAGGAAGCGCTCGCCTGGGCGGCGAAGATCCCGGGCGCCGCCTACGGCCGGATCGAGGTGCGCCCCGTTCAGGCCATGCCGATGGCCGATCGTGTCGACGAGGCGCAGGCGGCGAAGAAGCTGTCCGCGAAGGACGGCTTCAAGGAGTACATCCTCCTGATCTACGACGACGAGAAGCTCTGGGAGAAGATGACCCAAGCCGAGCGCGAGGCGATGTTCCGGCGCTACGGCGAGTTCAGCCGCGCGCTCGCCGCGACGGGCCAGTTCATCGACGGCGCGCCGCTCCAAGGCGTGAAGGCGGCGAAGACGGTCGCGACGCCGAGCGGAAAGCGCGTCGTCTCCGACGGGCCGTTCGCGGAGACGCGCGAGCAGCTCGGGGGGTACTACCGCGTCTTCGCGAAGAACCTCGACGAGGCGATCAAGCTCGCGGAGCGGATCCCGAGCGCCGAGATCGGCACGATCGAAGTGCGCCCGGTGATGGACACCTCGGCGTACGTCTGACGTGGACGCGCGGTCGGGAGCCATCCTCGCGGAGCTCGTGCGCGCTCATCGGCGCGCGATCGTAGCCACGATCGCGCGCCGCACCGGGAGCCTCGACGTCGCGGAGGAGTCCGTCGACCGCGCGATCGAGGCGGCGCTCGAGCAGTGGCCGGTGGAGGGAGCTCCGGCGAGCCCGCGCGCTTGGCTCTACCGCACCGCGATTCACAAGGCGACCGATGCGCTCCGCCACCGCGCGATGGCGGAGCGCGTCCACGGCGAGCTCGCGCTCGACTCGACCGACACCGCGGACGTCGCCGACGGCACGTTCCCCGACGACCAGCTGCGCTTGCTCTTCACGTGCTGTCACCCCGCGATCGCGGACGACGCGCAGGTCGCGCTCGCGCTGCGGATGCTCTCGGGGCTGCGGACGGACGAGGTCGCGCGCGCGTTCGGCGTCTCGGAGGCGACGATGGCGCAGCGCCTCGTGCGCGCGAAGGCGAAGATCGAGGCCGCGCACATCCCGTACGAGGTCCCGGAGGCGAGCGAGCTGGGCCCTCGGGTCGAGGCGGTGCTCGCGGTGGTGTACGCGATCTTCAACGAGGGCTACGTGGCGACGGGGGGCCCCGACTTGCTTCGCGTCGATCTCGCGACGGAGGCGCTGCGCCTCGCCGAGCTCGTCGCTCTTCTCTTGCCTACGCGGAGGGAGCCGCGCGCGCTCTTGGCTTTGCTTCTCCTGATCGACGCGCGGCGGGGAGCGCGCGTCGATCGGGAGGGCGCGCTCGTGTTGCTCGAGGATCAGGATCGCGCGCTCTGGGATCGCGCGACGATCGCGCGGGGGAAGGCGCTCCTCGCGGAGGTGCTCGCCGAGGCGCCGGGCGAGCGCGTCCCCGTCCACGCGATCGAGGCGGCGATCCAGGCGCTCCACGACGAAGCTCCGACGTGGGCGGAGACGGACTTCCGCCAAATCGTGGTGCTCTACCGACTGCTCCGCCAGCGCGCGGACTCACCGCACGTGGAGCTCGCTGAAGCCGCCGCGATCGCGATGGCGGAGGGTGCGGAGGCGGGGCTCCACCGCGTGCGAGCGATGATCGCGCGAGGAACGCTGAGCGAGCACCACCTGGCGTGGGCGACGGAGGCCGATCTCCTGCGCCGCTTGGGCCGCACGAGCGAAGCGCTCCGCGCCTACGAGAGGGCAAGATCGCTCGCGACGAACGAGGTGGAGCGAGCCTACCTCGCGAGCCGGATCGCGAAGCTGCGCGACTAGGTTAGGTGCGTCACTCTCTTCCACGTGCCCGTGCCCGTGCCCGTGCCCGTGCCCGAACGATGACGCTGGCTCGAGCGCGAGCCTCCCTCGGTCTCGGTGACAGCATTTGGAGAGACGACGCGCTTCGGACCATCGGGCACGGGCACGGCACGGGCACCGGCACGTGGAGAGAGCGGCGAGCCCTTGACAAAAACGTGAACATGGTTCACTTTATGGTCGTGGTTCACGAAATCCCCACCGCGACACGGCCCCGGATCGCCAAAAAGCGCGAGATCCGCTCCGAAGCCATCCTCGACGAAGCGATGGCCCTCCTCGCGCGCGAGGGGATCGACCGGCTCACCCTCGGCCGGCTCGCCGAGTCGCTCGGTTACGTGCCCGCGGCGCTCTACCGCTACTTCCCGTCGAAGGATGCGCTGCTCGCCGCGCTCCAGCGGCGCGCCGTGGTCACCATCGGCGGTGCCGTCCAGGCGGCGCTCGGCGAGGTCGATGCGCGCGTCGCCAAGTCGCGGAGCGCGGATCCGCACGTCGCCGCGCTCGCGCCGCTGCTCGCCGCGGCCGACGTCTACGCGCACCTCCCGGAGACGCACCCCGAGGCATGGTTCCTCGTCGCGATCCTCCTCGGCGATCCGCGGCTTCTGCTGTCGACCGAAGAGTCGCTCCGCACGGCGCCACTCCTCGGTGCGCTGCTCGGGGCCGTGCGCGAGCGCTTCGTCACGGCGGAGTCGTCGGGCGCGCTCGTCGCGGGCGACGCCACGACGGCCACGACCCGCACGCTCGCGTTCTGGGCCACCCTGCAAGGGGCGCTGACGCTCGCCAAGGCGCGGCGCATCTCGCCCGAGCTCCCGACCGCTCCCGCCGTCGCCGAGGTCGCGCTCCACGCGATGCTCGTCGGCTGGGGAGCCACCCCCGTCGCCACGCGCCGCGCGAAGAAGCTCGCCGGTGCTCTCGAGTCCGTCACGAAAGGAAGTCCCGAATGATCTCGATCCCCTGGTTCGTCCTCGGTGGTGCAGCTTGGACCGCGAGCGAATACGTCATCCATCGCTTCGTCGGCCACGGCCCGAAGCGCACGCCGAAGGAGTCGGTGCTGGAGCGGCTGACGCCGAGCGGGCTCGCCGCCGAGTTCAACCGCGAGCACCTCGCGCACCACACGGACCCGTCGTACTTCGCGCCGACCACGCGCAAGCTCGCCGCCGCCGCCGCCGTGATCCCCACGATGGGCGCGGCGCTGACGCCGTTCGTCGGCCCGCGGCGGGCAATCTCGTTCGCGCTCGGGTTCGGTGCGGTCTACGGCGCGTACGAGGTCATGCACCGCCGGATCCACACCCACGCGCCGCGCGGGAGCTACGGGCGTTGGATGCGGCGCCACCACCTCTACCACCACCACCGCACGCCCCGCGCGAACCACGGCGTCACCACGCCGATCTGGGATCGCGTGTTCGGGACGCAGAGCGAGCTCGAGCAGGTGCGCGTGCCGCGCAAGACCGCGCCCGTGTGGATGGTCGACCCCGCCACCGGCGAAGTGAAGTCGGAGTACGCGGCCGACTACGAGCTCGTTCCGCGGCGCGCGCAGAGCTCGGTGGCGACCGAGGCGGCCTGAGTCAGAGGCTCTCGGCGAGGACGAAGCCGCTCGACCGCGCGGTCGCGATGTCGACCACTTCTTGGCCGGCGACGATGATCCAGTTCACGGCGTTGCGCATCGCGCGCGCCGCCGCGATCGCGGCCTTCAGGCTCGGGAAGACCCACGCGAGCGTGCCGGGTTGGACGTTCTCCCAACCGTAGACGACGAGCGTGACCTCGCTCGGGAGCGTGGGCATGGGCTTCCGAGGTGCAGCGGTCGGGAAGGTGCCACTCTGGAGGAACTCCGTGGCTTCTGCCGATGCTTCTTCCATACGCCTGGCGAACTCGCGCCGGCGCCGCGCCATTCCCGAAACCACTTCCATCTTCTTCGCACTCATTTCGACCGATGCCCCCACCGTCGTATCCACCACCCTATGCAGCTTCGCGGAGAGTGCAAGAGGCGAAAGTTTGCCGCAGCGCGTCGAGCGTTTCCCCAAAGCCTTCGGTGGGTTCTAAGATCGAACGGGAATGGTCCCTCGCAGACGCGACGCCGAGTCGGAGTCGGGGCCGCGTTCTCGGCGGGGTGTACCGCCGAGTAGCGCGCCCCCGCGGCGGCGTCCTTCGGGTGCGGGGTGGCCGTTCGTGCCGCTCGCGCCGCTCGTCGTGCTGGTCGTCGGGCTCGCGTGTGCGTTCGCGATCGGGCTCGCGGGCGTGCAGCACATGCGCGACTCGGCGCACGACCACGCGTCGTCGCGCGCGCGCCTCCTCGCCGACACGCTCGCCGCGCGATTGTCGGCCACGCCGAGCGGCGCGCGTGAAGGCACGGTTCGGTTCGCGGCCCGTCGCACGGACAGCGAGATGCTCGTCGTCGACGCGAACGGGGCGATCCTCGTCGACGGCTCGCATGGCGCGCCGTCGCACGACGAGATCCTCCGCACGCTGAGCGCGAAGCTCGGCGCGATCCGCTCGCGGAGCGGGCCCGCCGCGTTCGCCACGGACGAGCTGGGGGACGGCTCGCGGCTCGTCGTCCTCGTGCCGCTGCCCGCGACGGCCGAGACCTCGGCGCTGCTGACCGCGCTCCTCGCGCTCTCGACGCTGCTCGTCGGCGTCGCGACGATCGTGGCGTTCGCCGTCGCACGCGACGCCGAGCAGGACATCGGCTTCGTCACGCGGCGCATCAACGGCATGGCGCTGGTTCGCAGCGAGCCGGCGGGCGAGCCCGTCCCCGTCCGCGCGATGGACGAGGTGGGCGCGCTGACGAGCGCCTTCAACGAGCTGGTCGCGCGCTTCGCAGCCGCGCAGAGCACGTACCAGCGCGACCTCGCGCGCGCGTCGGCCGCCGACCGCGACCGCGCGGCGTTCCTCGCGACGATGAGCCACGAGCTCCGCACGCCGCTCAACGCGATCCTGGGGTTCGCCGACGTCCTCCTGAGCGAGGTCGACGGGCCGCTCCCGCGCGAAGCGCGCGAGGAGATCGAGGCCATCCGCGAGAGCGGCGTGCACCTGAACGATCTGATCGAGGACATCCTCGCGTTCTCCGCGCTCGAGAGCGGGCAACTGCGGATTCACCCCGAGCCGGTCGATCTGCGCGTCGTCGCGGGCGAGCTCGTTCGGCAGGCCGAGGCCGTCGTGGTCGGCCGCCCGATCGAGGTGCGCCTCGCGGGCGAGTCGGTCGTCGCGTTCGCGGACAAGAAGCGCGTGCGTCAGCTCCTCGGCAACATCGTGAGCAACGCGGTGAAGTTCACCGAGGCCGGTTCGGTGACCGTGCGCGTGGGGTCGCGCCAGGGGCTCGCATTCATCCGGGTCGAGGACACGGGGCCGGGGATCGCACCGGCGGACCTCGCGCTCGTCTTCGAGGAGTACCGCCAAGCGTCGGGAGAGCGCACGAAGCGGCGCGGGAGCGGGCTCGGCCTCGCGATCGCGCGGCGGCTCGCGCTCGCGCACGGCGGTGCGATCGACGTCGAGAGCCAGGTCGGCAAGGGCTCGATCTTCACGGTGTCGCTTCCGCTCGCGACGGGGGACGAACCATGAGCGTCGCCGGCCGGCTCCTCTTGCGCATCCTCTTCGCGCTCGTGCTCGTGAACGTCGTCACGGATGCGATCTTCTGGGTCTTCGCGCCGCCGTGGCTGCTGCTCGACGCGAGCACGGTCGCGCGCGCGGCGGGGACGGCGCGCGGTGGTGCGGCCGCGCTGCTCTTCGCGGAGGTCGCGATCGTCTGTCTTCTCGTCCTCGCGCAGCCGCCGGGCCGCGTGAAGGCCCCCGCGCCCGACGCGGACGCCGTGCTTCGCCTCTTCGCGCTGCCGTCGCGCGTCGTCACCGTGCACGTGCTCTTGTCGGCCGTCGTCGCGATCGCGCCGCTGAGCGGTCTCTTCCGCCCGACCGAGCTGGACGCGCGCACGGTCGCGGCGCTCGTGCTGCTCTATCTGACGCTCGTCAGCATCGCATCGCTCCCGCTGTACGTGGCCGCGCGCTCGGCGGTCGCGGCGGTGCTGGAGCGCATCTCCGTCCAGATCGCGCGCGAAGCGCTCGAGGAGCTCAAGCACGAGCCACGCGGGACGCAGCGCGTCGAGCGGCGCCTGCTCGCGGCGGTCGCGGCGCCGGTCGCGCTGATCGGCATCGGTGCGTCGCTCCTCGTGTACGCGCACGTGCGGAGCGCGGACGAGATCGCGCGCGCGTCGGATGCGCGCGCCCTCGCGCTCGGCGTGTTCGATCGGGTCGATGGTCACGCCGACGGGCGACCCGAGGCGATCGCGCGGGCTCGTGCCGCCGGGTTCAACGTCGAGCTCGAGACGCAGAACGAGCCGCCGAGCGTCGATGCGTTCGATCCCAACGTGGTCATCGTTCCGCTCGACGACGGGCGCGCGATCGTGCGCACGGATCCGGTCGAGCTCGCCCCGGCGACGGCCGGGTGGCTCGCGCTCGCGATCCTCGGCGTCGCGTTCGCGGCGTGGCTCGGAGCTCAGCTCGGGTCGGCGCTCGGGAGCGACGTGCGCCTCGCGACCGAAGAGATCGCGTCGATGGGCGCGGCGGAGGTCCTGCGTGGCTCGGCCGTCATCGGGACGTCGCGCTATGCGTCCGTGCGCGAGCTGACGGAGGCGATCGATCGCCTCGGCGCGGTCTTCCGCGAGTTCGCGCGCGCGCAGGAGCGCGCGATCCTGGCGCGCGCGACGACCGAGCGCATGCGCGGCGTGCTCCTCGCCACGATGAGCCACGACCTGAAGGGGCCGCTCAACGCGATCCTCGGGTTCTCGGCGCTCGCCGCGCGCTCCAACCTCGGGCCGTCGCAGCGCGAGAGCCTCGGGATCATCGAGCACCGCGGGCGCGAGCTCCTGCGCCTGGTCGAGACGGTCCTCGACGCCGCGCGCGTCGAGGCGGGGGAGCTCCCGCTCGAGCGTCAGCCCGCACCGCTCGGCGACGTCGTGCTCGCCGCCGTCCTCGACGCGCGCGAGCTCTCCGCGGAGCTGGGGCGCCCGATCGTGGAGGAGGGGCTCGATGCGCTCCCGTCGGTGATGGTCGACTCGGGGAGGCTCGCGCAGGCGCTCGGTGGGCTCATCGTGGCGGCGGCGCACGTGGGCGCCGAGGGCGCGACCGTTCGCGTGACGGCGGCGATGGCGGACGGCAAAGCCAAGGTCCGGATCGACACGCGGAGCGACGAGGTGATCGATCCCGAGCGCACCGACATGCTGCGCGCGCTGGCCTCGGCCGATCACGCGCGACGCCAAGGGAGCGTCGGGCTCCGCGTGATCGTGGCGCGCTCGATCATCGAGGCGCACGGAGGCTCGATCGACGTGAAGACGGACGGGGGAAACCTCGCGTTCTCGGTGGAGCTCGCGAGCTGACCGTCAGCGCTTGATCCCGAGGAGCTCGCGCGCGCGCTTCGGGTCCACGATCGTCCGGCCGATGCTCCGGGCGTAGGCCGCCGCGCGGGCGACGAGGGGGGCGCTGCCCTCGGCGAGCTCGCCCTTCGAGAGGTAGATGTTGTCCTCGAGCCCGACGCGCGCGTGGCCGCCGAGGCGCATCGCGAGCTCGGTCATCGGCTTCTGGTACCGACCCACCGCGGCGACACCCCACGTGGAGCCCGAGGGCAGCATCGAGACCATGTATTTTACATGCTCTTCCTTGGCCGCGATCCCGCCCGGTACCCCGAGCACGAACTGGAAGTGAAGCGGCCCCTTGAGCGCGCCGGCCTCGTGGAGCGCCAGCGCCTCCTCGACGTGCCCGACCTCGTAGCACTCGAGCTCGGCGATGGAGCCCGCCTTGGCGATCCGCGCCGCGAGATCGCGGATCTGCGGGCGCGTGTTGACGAACACGTCGTCCCCGAAGTTGAGCGAGCCACAGTTCAGGGTCGCCATCTCGGGCTTGCATGCGAGCGGCTGCGCGCGCTCGTCGATCGACATGCCGACCGCGCCGCCGGTCGACGTCTGCACGATGCAGTCCGTGCGCTCGTGGATCGCGTGGATCGCTTCCTCGAAGCGGTGGGTCGATTGGGTGGGGGACCCGTCGGGGTTGCGCACGTGGAGGTGAA
Organism: Polyangiaceae bacterium; assembly: GCA_044224495.1. Lineage (GTDB taxonomy): Bacteria > Myxococcota_A > Polyangia > Polyangiales > Polyangiaceae > JBGAKG01. The sequence goes on from JBGAKG010000013.1 coordinate 153,467, forward strand.
TGACGCTGGCGCCCGCGTCGCGGCAGCGCGCGGCTTCGTCCGCGATCTCGTGCGGGGTGATCGGCAAGTAGGGCGTCTGCTTGCGCGTGATCTCGGCGCCGACGATCGCAGCGGTGAGGACCAGCTCGGGCCCGCCGCTCGGCGTGACGATCGGTGCGGCGGACGGCGCCGGTCCCGGCGGGAGCGCGGGCGAGTAGAGGCCCTTCGGCCGCCGCTGCATGCTCTTCGGCGTGACGCAGGTTCCGACCGCGCGGCAGACGACGATGGGCTCCTCGTAGACGTCGGCGGCGCTCGGCGCGATCCCGTCGCGGCGGACGTTGCCGATCACCTTGCGCGCTTCGAACGCCATGCGGCGGCTGGTCTCGCCGACACGGAGGAGCTCCGCCGTCGCCTCGATGTAGTCGCCGGCGAAGACGGGCGCGAGGAACTCGACTGACTCGTAGGCGCGGAAGAGACCTTCGTCGCCATCGAGTCGGATCAAGAGCTCGGTCGCGAGGTCGCCGAAGAGCCCGAGCATGCGCGCGCCGTCGACGAGCTCGCCGGCGTAGTGCGCGTCGTGGGTGGACATTCTCAAGCGGAGCGTGACCTTCAGCGACATGGCGGATTTGTCCCACAAAACGCGGCGCACGGCGAAAGGAATGTGGCAGCATGCGCGGCATGCGGAAGCTCGTCTCGGCCCTTGCCCTCGCCACGGCGTTCGCGCCGTTCGCGCTCGTCTCGTTCGTCGCTTGCTCCAAGGACAACGACCCGGGTCCAGCGTTCCCGACGGCATCGGCCTCGAGCGGCGCGCCGACGGGTACCGTCACGGGCGCGCCGACGGGCGCACCGACCGGCTCGGCGGGGTCGACCAACGTCGACGTGGAAGCGGTCGTGAACCAGCTCGCCGCCCAGCGCGTGCCGGACATGCGGCCCGAGATGGCGCCCTCGAAGTTCGATCTGATGATCGAGCAGCACCAGAAGGTCGGCGTGAACCTCCAGGTGGGGAAGTGCTACGCGATCATCGTCGCGGGCCCGACCGGCTCCAACGTGGACGTTGCGATGCAGGCGAACGGGGCGACGCTCCTGCAGGATCAGACCCAGGAGCCCTACGTCGTGTTGGGCGCGCCGCCGATGGTGCTCTGTCCGCCGCAGAGCGGGGAGCTCATCGCGGACGTCTCGATCCACGGTACGGGCGGGCGGCTCGGCTTCGGGCTCTTCTCGAAGCCGGCGGGCGCGGTGGCCACGCAGCCGACGGGGACCGGTACGGGGATGCCCACCGCGTGGGCGACGCCGACGAACACGGCTCAGCCGACCGCGGTGCCGACCGGCACGTCGACGGCGCCGCCGATCGCGACCGAGGATCCGACGGAGCTCCTCCTGCGCTCGAAGGCGACGACGCTCGCGGCGGGGATGCAGCCCGAAGGGGCCGTGTTCAAGCAGTCGCTCCAAGAAGGGGCGAAGGGGAGCTTCATCGCGAGCCTGAGCGCGGGGCGCTGCTACACCGTGATCGCGGTGGGTGGGCCGGGCGTGAGCGACGTCGATCTCGCGCTGATGCTGCCGCCGCTCTACACGACCGACGTCGGGAAAGACAAACGCACCGACGCGGTGGCGGTCGTGCAGAACGTCTGCCCCGCGGTGCCGCTGCCGGTCCCGTACCGGATCGACGTGGGCCCCAAGAAGGGCAACGGCAACATCGCGGCGCAGGTGTATTCGAAGGCGAAGTGACCGGGGCGGGAACCTTTCCCCGCGTGCGGGGTCGGCCCTGGAATGCTTCTCCGCGACTGGCTCACCACGCCCCGGATCCAGGTCCCCCTCGCCGCCACGGCGTTCATGCTCGTGGTCGCAACGTCCACATTGGTCGCCACGGTGGGTGAGGTGTCGCCCGAGAGCGTGCCTCTCGCGCTCGCCGTGGTCGCGCCGCTCGCGTTCCTCATCAACCAGTCGCTGTTCGTGCGCGCGCGGACGCCGCGGTCCGCCTACCTGCGTGCGTTGCTCCTCCCACCGATCCTCGCGGTGGTCGTGGGCTCGGGAGTCCTGTTCTGGATGCTCGCGCGCCACCCGGACGCCGAGTACTCGTTCGGGGGTCCTCCGATCTTCGACGTCGGCGCGGCGTTTCCGCTCTTCGTCGCGGCGGGGTGCTTCCTCCTCGGTGGCGTCGTGAGCGCGTTCCTGTTGCTCGAGGTCTGGTTGGTCGCGCGCAACCCCGACCGCTCGTGGACGCCGGTCTGGGCGTGGTCCGGAGTCGCCCTCGCGTGCATGGCGGCCATTCGCTGGGTTCCGGGGCTCGGGATCGCGGTCGGTGGAACGACGGCAATCGCCGCGCTGCTCTTGGCGCTGCACGCGATCCGGAGCGCGCGCCCGGTGGAGTCGATCGACCGCGGGCCGTACCGGTCGATCGGGGCACGCTGAGCTCAGGCGGCGTAGAGCTTCCTCACGAGCGACCGAGTCACCTGCGCAACGCGGTGTGCAGACTCTCGAGCAGCTCGTCGGGCCCGTCCAACGCGTACTGACACACGTACGCCACCGCCTCCGTCGTCCCGGCGCGGAAGATGATTCCGTCTTCTTCCATGAAGCGCGCGGTCTCGTAGACGAGCACGCCGTCGCCATCGACGATCTCGTCGAAGGTCACGTACTTCAGCTCACCCGTCTCGGGGGCGTCCTCGGCCAGCCCCGCGTTGCCGACCCCGCTCGTCGCGCGGAGCTGCGCGCGCTGGAGCGGCGTGAGCTCCGCGAGATCGCCCGGCTCGGTCGTCTTCCGTACGCGGAGCGCGACCAGCGGCGGGAGGTCCGCCACGTACTGGTCGACGTGGGCCTCCAGCACGGGATGGCCCGCGACCGCGGCGCGGACCTTCGCGACGGCTTCGCGCCGGGGCAGCACGCCGAGGTTGCCGACACCGTCGTTTGCCGCCGCGAGCGCACGGTCCACCACCTCGAGCGCGGGCACGTACGGCAAGTGCTCGAGCGCGCAGGCGAGCACGTCGCGCGGGAACAGGCGGTCGAGCGCGCGCGCCATCGCCGGCCCACGCCGCTCCGGCGCGAGCGCCTCGAGGCACCGGCGCATCAGCGGGCCCGTCGTGCTCCACCCCGTCGGCAGGAAGCGCTCCCACCGCGGCGCGATCGTCAGGCCGAGCGCCTCGTGCGCGCGCACCAACCCGAGGAACAACCAGATCCCTTGCTCCCACCCGAGCTCGTTCGCACCTCCACGCTCGCCGTGGGGCCCGTCCAAGATCGCCGCTGCCCAATCCGCGAGCGCCGGGGCCCACGCGCCGTCGGTCGTCTCGATCGCGTCGAAGCCTCGGCCCGACGGGGCCGCGACGCGGTACGCGTGCAGGGACAGCTCGATCGAGGCGCGGACGCGCTCCCCGAGTGGGAGCGCCGCGAAGAGCGCACCGGCCCCCGCGTGGTCGTTTGCATTCTGCAACAATCGGAGCGCCCGATAGAGCGGTGCCGTGTGGGGCGCGCCGTTCACGACGAAGCTCACGTCGCGCTCGACCGGTCCGCTCGGATCGATCCCGAGCCACCGCCGCCGCGCCCACGCCGTCTGCGGGATGGCGAACCGATGGAGCGGCAGATCGACGAGCCGGGCGACGAGCTCGGCCAGCGCGCGCTGGTCGTCGCTCAGCGCCGCGGGCAGCGGGATCGGCTCGCCGTAGGGCGGCCACGCCACGCCCTCGAACGCGGTGACGACGAACGCGTCCACCGGCGCCGGCTTCGTCGCGGTCGTCGTGACGCGAAGGTTCCGGTAGGCATTCGGCTCGAAGAGCGGCTGCGCCGGCACGCGGAGCGCGAGTACCTGCCGCATCGCCTCGGCGACGGGAGGAGGGAGTCGGTCGAGCGGAGCCGGCGCCTCGGTCACGTCACTCCGCCCGCGCGCGCAACGGCTACCCGATCCCGTGCAGCGCGACGTATACGCCCGCGCCGACGACCAACGCCGCGAGCACGATGACGAGGACGATCGTGCTGGGGCTCAACCCGCGCCGCTTCTTCCTTGGAGCGAGCGGCTCGAGATCCTTCTGCGTCACGGCCTGTCGCGCTGCGTCCCGAGTGCCGGAGGATGGCGGCGGGACCGAGCGCTTCGCCGACGCACGCTCGGCGGCCGCGAGCTTCGCGACCTCGAGCTCGAGGCCCATCGAGTCGAAGTCGACCCGCGGTGGCAGCGTGTCGTCGACGTCGAACCCGCTCATCGTGATCGTCATCTTGCGCGCTGCGAGCGCCTCGACGAGCCCGTCGGACATGGCCTTCGCGTCCGGGAAGCGATCGTCGGGTTTCTTCGCGAGCCCGCGCTCGAGCCAGCGCACGACCTGCGGCGGAAGGTCGTCGCGCAGCGTCGCCGCGTCGAGCGGTGGTTGGGTCGTGATTGCGACGATGATCTCGCCGACGGTCTCGCTCTCCACGTACGGGGTCGCGCCGGTGAGACACTGGAAGGCGACGACCGCGAGCGAATAGAGATCGCTCCGTCCGTCGATGACCTTCTTCCCGAGCGCCTGCTCCGGGCTCATGTACATCGGCGTGCCGAGCAGCTGACCTGTGATCGTGAGGTTGCCGCGCGCTGCCAGCTCGCGATCGGCGCGCGCGATCCCGAAGTCGAGGATGCGGACCGAGAAGCCGTCCGGTTCCTTGCACAGGAAGATGTTCTCCGGCTTGAGGTCGCGGTGCACGACGCCCGCGGCGTGCGCGCTCGCGAGCCCTTTGCACGTCTCGACCACGATCTGATGCACGACCTCGAGCGGGAGGACGCCGCCACGCATGAGGCGATGGTCCAAGTCCTCCCCCCGGAGGAGCTCCATCGCGAGGTACGGTCGGCCCGACGTGTCGTTCCCGTAGTCCAGGATCTTCACGACGTGCGGGCTCTGGATCGCGGCAGCGGCGGTCGCCTCTTGTTGGAAGCGCTTGAGGGCGGTCTCGTCGCGGTTCGCGAACGCGCCGTCCATGAACTTCACGGCGACTTCGTTCTTCAGGGTCAGGTGTTGCGCGAGCCACACGCTGCCCATGCCGCCCTCGCCGAGCTTCTCGAGGAGGCGGAACTTGCCCGCGATCACCTGACCGGGGGCGCGGTCGCTGCCGGATGTGACGGCGACGCCGCGAAGGGCGATCGGCTTCTGGGCCACCAATCCTAGAGGTTACCGCACATCGCGACGGGGGAGAAATTCACGACGACCGGCACGGCCCGTGCTTGGCCCGGGGCATGACTCTCCGTTCCAGTCTCTCGCGTCGGGCTCGCGGCATCGTGGCGTTCGGCCTCTCCTGGAGCTTCCTCGCGGCGTGCGGTGGCAGCTCCCCGACCGCGAGCGATGCGGGGACCGACGCGGCGACGACGAAGACGCCCGCGGTCCACCGCGCCACGGCCGCGGCTTGCCCCACGGATCGCCCTGCGTCGACCGCGTCGGGCATCCCCGGCGGCGCTTGCGCGAAAGATGCAGATTGCACGCAAGGGACGAACGGCCGGTGCATCCCGATCGGAGTGAATCCACCCACGTGCAGCTACGACGAGTGCACCAAGGACGCCGACTGCGGCGGTGCCGGAGTGTGCCAGTGCCGCGCGGACCAGGATCGCGGCGCCAACGTCTGCCGGCAGGGCAGCTGCCGCACGGACGCCGACTGCGGGGTGGTGGGGAAGGGCTTCTGCTCGCCCTCGGCGTTCGGCATCTCGCAGAGCTGCCGCGAAGGGATCCCGGCGGGAGCCTTCGGCTACTTCTGCCACGGCGCGAACGACGCGTGCACGGACGACGCGGACTGCGGTCCGACGGGACAGGTGGCGTGCGTGTTCGACGTCGCGGCGACGCGATGGACGTGCCGAACGTTGAGTTGCACGCTCTGAGCTCGGGGCGCCGAGCTCACATGTCCCCGTCTTCGGTGTAGCAGCACGCCTCGCGCAGCGAGCGGCGCACGCGCTCGGTCTCCGCGCCGTCGAGCCGCGTCACGATCGAGCTCCCCGGGTCGAGCTTGCTGCCGCACGTGCCGGCGTCGGGCGCGCCGGTGGTCGCCTCGGCGAACGCGCACCGGCGTCCTTCGAAGTCGAAGCGCGGCGTGAAGCAGCACTCGGTCGCAGGCTGCGCGAGCTTGGAGAGAACGAGGCGACAGCCTGGCAGCTCGCACAGCGACGAGTCGATGACGGTGCTCTTGCAGACGCCGCTCGAGCTGCGAGGGAGGCACATGCGACCCCGCTCGTCGATCCGTCCGACGCGGGCGCTCCAAGGAAGCTCGGGAGGAGCTGCGGACGCGGACACGGACGCGGAGGCGGACGCGGGCGCGGACACGGACGCGGACGCGGAGGCGGACGCGGATACGGACGCGGACCCGGACACGGGCACGGGCGCCGACGCGGACGCGCCGGACTTCCCGCACGCGACGAGCCCAACGAGGAGAACGGCGCGCAGCGCGCGCGCGGAGCTCACTTCTTCCGCTTCGCGGACACGGCGTCGAGGATGTCTTCGTACTCGTCGCGAAGATCGTAGGCCTTGTCCATGTCGTAGGACTCCTTGGAGGCCTTCGTCATGGTGTCCTTGATCTTCTGGATCGTCTTGCACCCGGGCGAGAGCGTGCGCGTGAGCGTGTCACCGGTGCTCGTGTAGAGCTTGTAGCTCGCGGTGTAGTTGCCCTCGATGTTGAACGTGACGGCCTGATCGAGGACGTCGTTCAGCTTCTTGTCGAGCGTGTCGAGGTCGGCCGTGGTGCAGCCCTCGACGAGGGTCACGTCGCCGTAGGTCGAGCCGGTGGAGCCGAGTCCGCCCGAGCCGAGCCCGCCGGAGCCGTACGAGCCACCGGAGCCGGAGCCGTACGAGCCACCGGAGCCGGAGCCGTACGAGCCGCCCGAGCCATAGCCGCTCCCGTAGCCGGAGCCGCTCCCGTAGCCCGAGCCGTAGCCGCTCCCATAGCCGGACCCGCTCCCGTAACCGGAGCCGTAGCCGCCGGAGCCGTACGACCCGCCGGAGCCGTACGACCCGCCGGAGCCGTAGCTCCCGTACGAACCGTAGGCGCCGTAGCCGTAGGGCGACGTCGTCGAGTGCGCGTTGCGGTAGCTCTTGGCCGCCGCGAAGGCACCGCCGCCGACGATCCCGAACGTGAACAGGAGCCCGACCGTGAGCCCGACCCAGACGAGGGGGTGCACGCCCTTGGGTGGCGGGGCGAATCCGTTCGGGGGGGGCGCATACGGTCCCGGTGGCGGACCCATCCCCATCGGAGGCGGGCCGTAACCGCCGGGCGGACCCATCGGACCGGCAGGAGGTGGGGGAGGCGAGTAGGGACCGTAGGGGTACATCGTTGTCTCGAGCTTAGCGTGTTCGGCTGAAGATGAGGCGAACCGTCGTCGCCGTCAGGACGAGCTTGAAGATCAGGATCGGGAGGGCGGGGATCGGCTCCCAGGACGGGAGGATCCAGAGGATTTCACCAAGGAATCCGCCGGCGAGCGCGGAGCCCCAGGCGAGCTTGCCCTCCGGGATCGCGCGGACGTGGCGGGCAGCGAGGACGACGTCCACGGCCACGAACGCGAGCCCGAGGCCCGCGCCGAGGGCGATGGCCCGGAGGAGCTCGGCCACGACGGGCTCGTCGCTCCACCCGAGGCGGAACAACGCCGTGACGATCAGGAAACCCCCGATCGAGCCGAAAAACGTGGGTGCGACCCACCCGCCTACCGACCGAAGTCGTTGCACCGGACCTGGTACGTGCGGGGGGAGGGGGACATTCCTCTCTCCGAAATCTCGGGTGCCGGCTCCCGTTTTTTGGACCCCCCGGCAGGGGTCGGGGGCACCCATTCCATGTCGCGATCCGACCGTCGACGTTCGCTTCTGACCGCTCGGCATTACGGCCGATTGCGGGCGGGCGAGCGCCATGGTACCTCGCGACTCCTCACGGAAATGCCCCACCTCGTCGAAGCCCGGAACCTCCCGTCCCACGTCGGCATCATCATGGATGGCAACGGCCGGTGGGCCCAGATGCGCGGCCTCCCCCGCGTGCAAGGGCATCGCCAGGGCTCGCAAGCCGTGCGTCGGATCGTTCGCGCCGCGCGCCGGCTCGGGCTCCGCGCCCTGACGCTGTACGCCTTCAGCGAGCAGAACTGGGCGCGGCCGGGCGAAGAGGTCGATGCGCTGATGGAGCTCCTCCGCGAGTTCCTCCTGTCGGAGCGCGAGGAGATCCTCGACAACGGCATTCGCCTCAACGCGATCGGCAACCTGGGCCGTCTCCCGGGCATCGTGCGCGCGGTGCTCGATCCGCTCCGCAGCGCGAGCGAGACCAACCACGAGATGACGCTCACGCTCGCGCTCAGCTACGGCGGGCGCGAGGAGATCGCCGCGGCCGCGCGCGAGCTCGCTCGGCGCGTCAAGTCGGGCCGCATCGACGCGGACGAGGTCACCGCCGACGCGATGCACGAGCTCATGCCCAGCCTCACCGTCGGCGATCCCGACCTGGTGATCCGCACGGGCGGCGAGCGCCGCATCTCGAACTTCCTGCTCTACGGGCTCGCGTACGCCGAGCTCCACTTCGCCGACGTGCTCTGGCCCGACTTCGGCGCCGAAGATCTGTACGAAGCCATCGCGAGCTTCCAAGCGCGCGAGCGGCGCTTCGGCAAGGTCGGCAAGCCTGCCACGCAAGTCATCCCCGGCCCGCCCGCGTCCGTCACTCGCATCGCGATCTGAGATTTCTTTCGTGAGCAAGACGGTGAGCAAGACGGCCGGCGGGGCCTCGAAGCAGGAGGAGACCAAGAAGGCCAACTCCAACCTCGCCGTCCGCATCGGCACGGCCGTCGTCGCGGTCCCGCTCATCCTTCTGCTCCTCTACAAGGGCCCGGCGTGGGGCCTGTACCTCCTCGCGCTCCCTGCGCTCCTGATCGGCAGCTACGAGCTCTTCGCGATGACGCACGCGGGGGACAAGGTCTCCCAGCTCATCGGCGTGGTCTTCTCGGGGGTCGTCTCGGCGACGCTCTTCTTCCTCGGGGACGACCTCCGCTACGTGGTGGCGATCCTCGCGGTCGTTCCGATCAGCGGGCCGCTCATCACGCTCGTCCGTCTCGGGGACATCAAGTCCGCCGCGCTCCGGTCGACCGCGATGGGGATGGGGCCGCTCTACGTCGCCGCGCCGCTCACGTTCCTCGCGATGATGCGGCGGGACATCGGCGGCAACGACGGCGCGAGCTACGTCGTGATGACGCTCATGTTCGCGTGGTTCAGCGACACGGGCGGCTACTTCGCCGGTCGCTTCCTCGGCAAGCACAAGCTCTACGAAGCGGTGTCGCCGAAGAAGACGGTCGAGGGCGCCATCGGGGGGCTCTGCGGCAGCGCGCTCGGGGCCGTGCTCGCGCACTTCTGGTTCCTTCCCAGTTTGCCGCTCGAGCACGGCATCCCGCTCGCGATCGTCGCCGGCGGCCTCGGGCAGGCGGGTGACCTCGGGGAGTCGCTCATCAAGCGCGCCACGGGCGTGAAGGACTCGGGGGCGATCGTGCCGGGCCACGGCGGCATCCTCGATCGCGTCGACGCGTTGCTCCTGACGAGCACGGTCACGTTCCTCTACACGGTGTTCGTCGTCGGAAAGCAGGCTGGGGGCAAGTGAGCGCGCGCGACATTCTCTCTCGTTCGAACTTTCGTCTCGTGCCGCGTCCCGATCCGGAGCCCGCCTTCGAGCCCGAGGCCGTCGAGCCCGAGGTGCACGTCTCCGCGCCGCTCAACCTGGCGAAGGTCCTCCATCGCGAGCAGGTGTCGCGCCGCACCGGCGAGGCCTACGGGCTGTCGGCGGTGGTCTCGGGCCTGCTCGGCGTCGGCCGCTCGCTCTTCGTCCATCACGACATCATCCCGGCCGGGCGTCGTGCGTCCGGGCGGCACTTCCACACCGAGCGCGACGAAGTGGTGATCGTGCTCGAGGGCGAGGTCAGCTACGTCCACGCGGGCGTGCGTCGACGCGCGCGTCGTGGCGACGCGATCGGGTTCCCGCGCGGCGAGGACTACGCGCACGCGATCGAGAACCGGACGAAGAAGCGCGCGGTCATCCTGGTGGTGGCGAACGCGGCCGCGGGGGACGTGACGGTCCACGTGGAGGCGGAGCGGAGCACGTCGTTGCAGCGACGCGTGGTGCCGAAGCGCAGGACCCGCGCGCGCGCGCGCTGAATCTCCACTTCGCACGCGTCGAGATCATCGCGACCGAATCGCGTAAGATGTAGACGTGCGTCCCCCGAAGACGTTCGACGTGATCTGCGCCGGCGAAGCGCTGTGGAAGCTCGCGCCGAACGGCGTCGGCCTCCGCCCCGGCGGGGGTGCGGTCACGGTCGCGCTCGCGCTCGCGCGGAGTGGTCTCCAGGTCGGGCTCGCCACGGTGCTCACCGACGACGAGCTCGGGCGCCGCCGTCTCGCCGCCGTGGGCGCGGCAGGCGTCGACGCCGGTGGCGTCGTGCTCGCGCGACCGCGCGCGGGTCTGGGGCTTCTGCTCGTCGATTCGAGCGGCGGCGCCAATTCCCACCCCAAAGACGTGATGGAGCAGCCTCCCCTCGAGGTGCCGCCGGAGTGGAGCGCGAAGGTCCTGCTGCTCTCCGGGCTCTCGCCGGTCGTGGCCCACGCGGCGGCGCTGTGCAGAGCTGCGCGCGCTGCACGCCGCGCCGGCACGTTCGTCCTGATCGACTTCAACGCGAGCCTCCACGCCTGGGCTGGCCACGATCCGAGGACGATTCGGATGGTGCTGCGCGAGGTCGATGCGGCGCGATGCAGCGTCGCCGATCTCGCCGTGCTGGGGATGGATGTCGCGATGGTGCGCGACGCGCTGCCGAAGGCGGCCGAGCTCGTCGTGAGCGATGGATCCGCGAGCGCGATCGGGGCCGGGGATCTCTTCACCGCCGGGCTTTGCGCCGAGCTCGCGCGCGCCGGCGTCCCTGGAGAGAGCGCCGAGGCGCGGTGGCATCGCGCCGTTCAGGGTGGACGCGCCGCGTCGTCTCGGGGCGCCTCGGGCGGGTCGACTCTGCCCCGTGCCCGTGTGCTGGGTGACGTGGCGAGGTGAGCAGAAGACGAGGCCGTGAAGCGCGAAAACGTTTCGCGCAAAGTAACGCTACGCGTCACGATTTTTGTCACTACGATACGGCTCCCGCTTTTCGGCCGTTTCGGCCTTTTTCGAGGACCCACGCATGACGACTGCCAAGACCCCGAGCTCCACGTCCATCCCCGCCGCCCCCGGTTCCATGCGCTCGCTGCCCGCGGGCGAGTACGACTTCTTCAAGGTCGTCCAGGGCTACCTCGACGCTGCGGCGAAGACGATCAACCTCGCGCCCCACGTCGCGACGATCCTGAGCCAGCCCAAGAACGAGATCATCGTGAACTTCCCCGTCAAGATGGACAATGGGGAGGTCCGGCTCTTCAAGGGCTACCGCGTCCAGCACAACAACATCCTCGGGCCGTTCAAGGGCGGCATCCGCTACGCCCCGATGGTCACGCTCGACGAGGTCAAAGCCCTCGCCACGATGATGACGTGGAAGGGCTCGCTCATGGGCCTCCCCTACGGCGGCGGCAAGGGCGGCATCAAGTTCGACCCGCGCGCGCACTCGCGCGGCGAGCTCGAGCGCATCACGCGCCGCTTCACCCACGCGCTAGGTGAGAACATCGGGCCGGAGTACGACATCCCCGCGCCGGACATGGGCACGAACAGCCAGACGATGGCGTGGATGATGGACACGTACTCCAACATGGTCGGCTCCGCGCAGAAGCAGGGCGTGAAGGGCGTCGTCACCGGCAAGCCGGTGGCGAGCGGCGGCACGCTCGGCCGCACGAAGGCCACCGGTCAGGGCATGGTCCACTGCCTCACCGAGTGGGCGAAGGACCGCGGGTTCAACCTCGAAGGCTCGACGATGATCGTCCAGGGCTTCGGCAACGTCGGCTCGCACTTCGCAGTGCTGCTCTCGAAGCTCGGCGTCTCGACGATCGCGGTCGGCGATCACTCCGGCTACCTCGTGAACCCGGAAGGCTTCAACGCGCACAAGCTGCAGGACCACGTCGAGAAGAACGGCAGCATCGCCGGCTACCCGGGCGGCAAGCCGTGCACGCGCGAAGAGTTCTGGGCGATGAAGGCCGACATCTGCGCCCCGTGCGCGCTCGAGAACCAGGTCGGCGAAGCCGAAGGCGCCGCCATCCAGGCCAAGGTCATCGTGGAGGGCGCGAACGGGCCGCTCCACCCGGCCGGCGAGCGGCAGCTGCTCGATCGCGGGATCGACATCCTCCCCGACGTCCTCGCGAACTCGGGTGGCGTCACCGTCAGCTACTACGAGTGGGCGCAGAACAAGCGCTCGGAGTCGTGGACGTTGGAAGAGGTCGACGAGAAGCTCGAGAAGGCGATGAAGCGCGTCTACCGCGACGTCGACAACTTCACGCGCCAGCGCAAGGTCGACCGCCGCATCGCTTCGTACGCCCTCGCGCTGCAGCGCATCGAGGCCGTGTACCGCGAGCGCGAGATCTTCCCCTGAGTCTGGGGCGCGGCTGACGGCTGCGCCACTCCCGACGACCGACGCCGCAATCGTGCGCGCGTCGGTCGTCGCGTTTTGTCAGGGCGTCACGTCGAAGATCAGGTTGTCCCAGCCCACGTGGCACGACTTGCCGTCGGCCCGCGCGCCGAAGTTGAGGACGGGGGAGGTGAGGAGCGCCGGGCCCGGGATGCGCACCGTGAGGGCCACCTCGCCGCCCCACTTGAGCGAGACGTCGTGCTGGGGCACACCCGCGTCGTCGGGCGGCGCGACTCGGACGTCGACGTCGAAGTCCGCCCAGGCATCGAACGCGATCGTGTTCGTCCCGTCCGCCGAGAACGACGGGGCCGCGTCGCCGGCCTGCTTCTCGACCAAGACGTGCAGGGTGTCGCGCGCGCCGACCTTGCTGAGCGAGACGGTGTAGAGCTGGTCCCCGGCGCCGATCGTCGTGAGTGCCGTCCCGTCGGCGCAGCCGGCGGTGGGCTTCACCTTCGCGTGCAGCTGCATGCGCGAAGCCGCGCCGAGGTTCGTGTTGTACTTGAGGAACGCGGTGGCCACGCCCGAGCTCAACTGCGCGTCCAGCGCGTACGAAGGTGACACCGCGTCCGTCACGCGCGTGAGGAAGCCGTTCGCGGTCGTGGGCTTGTAGAGCGGCTTGAAGCCGCCGCCCCCCGTCTCGGTGCGATCGAAGTCGTCGCACAGCGTGACGTCGGGGTACCCGACGCAGAACACCGAGACCGCGTCGCCGGACGTCCCGTCGGCAATGGCGTCCGAGCCGCCGTCGTTCCCGGCGAACTCGTCACTCGAGCACGCGAGGCCGAAGGCTGCGGCGATGGGAACGAGGAAGACACGGTGTCGCACGAAGCCGAAGGTACGCGGCGCCGTGTCCCGGGGCAACGCCTCCCCGTCCCGCCCGCGTCCTGATACCGTGCGCAGGCGATGTACGTGAAGACCCGACTCGGCCGCCTGTTCTACGAAGAGCTGGGCGCGCCTACGTCTCCCGACGCGCCCGCGATCGTCCTGTGGCACTCCTTCTTGTGCGATGGCGGCATGTGGGACGGGCAGCGCGCGGCGCTCGCCGCGCTCGGGCGGGTCGTGATCTTCGACGGGCCCGGCCATGGCAAGAGCGAGGCGCCGCCCGCCCACTCGCTCGAGGACGGCGCGGACGCGCTCGTCGAAGCGCTCGATCAGCTGAAGATCGTGCGCGCTGCGCTCGTCGGGCTCTCGTGGGGTGGCATGCTCGCGATGCGGGTCGCGCTGCGCCGGCCCGAGCGGGTCGCGGGCCTCGCGCTGCTCGACACCGCGGCCAGCCCCGAGGTCGTGGGCAAGCAGATCAAGTACCGCGCGATGCTCTCGACCTTCCGGCGCTTCGGGCTCCCGCGGATCGTCGTCGAGCGCCAAGTCGTGCCGCTCATGTTCGCGCATGGGACGCGCGCCGCCCGGAGGGATGTGGTCGAGGCCTGGATGGCCGACCTCGAAGGCTTCCCCCGCGAAGGCGTGTACCAAGTCGGGCGTGCGGTCTTCTGGCGCAAGGATCTGGTGCCCGAGCTCGGGCGCATCCGCGCGAAGACGCTCGTGCTCTGCGGGAGCGAAGACGTCGCGACGCCGCCCGACCGATCGCGCGCGATCGCCGACGGCATCACGGGCGCCCGGCTCACGATGGTCGCGAACGCCGCGCACCTCTCCACGCTCGACGCGCCGAGCGCGGTGAACGCGGAGCTCGTGCCGTTCTTGAAGGACGTCCTTCAGGGCGCGTCGCGGTAACCTTTTCCGCGCTTCTCGGCGACGAGCTTGTTCGCGTCCTTGCTCGCCGTTGCGGCGGAGTCGAAGGACTTCGTCTTCGACGTGCCCGCCGTCCCGATCTTCCCGTACGTCACGGTGTGCGTGCTCCCGTCGACGACGATCTTCCAGAACTTCGACGACGTGCCTTCGACGAACACGAGTGAGGCGAGCTCGCCACCCCCAGCGCCCTTCGCTTCCTCCGTCTTCGCCGCGCCGCGCGGTCCGAAGTCGCGCAGGCTGGCGAGGAACTCGTCGAACGACGCGTGGATCTTCCGTGGGTTCCCGTCGTGGCCCCACAGGTAGACCGGGTTCTGCGTGTCCGCGGTGTCGACCAGGAAGACCTCTTCGGCGTACGAGTCGATCGTCTCGTCCTCGCACCCCGCGAAGCCGAAGTCGAGCACCGCGAGCGGCACCATCGCGCTGTCCTCGCCCGCGAGCATGCTCTGGAGATCACCTTCGCCGTCGTCGCGGTGGTCGTCGAGCCAGCTGAAGCCCTCCATCGTCTCCAGCAGCTCGGCCGGCGTGCCGAAGGAGAGGGGAAAGCGATACGTGTGCTTCGCATCCTCTTTTCCGGTCAGCGTCCGGTACGTGGTCATCATGAAGTCGGCGTAGCTGACGCGGAGCGGTGCCGCGCCGCCGCTTCCAGCTCGGAGGCGGTTCGTGATCTTCGCCGCCGCGCTCGCGGAGAGCTTCGCGCAGTCGTTGGCTTCGAAGTGCGCGAGCGCCGGGGCGTCGGCGAGGCCAGCCACGTCCTTCAGGGCGGGGAGCCGCGTCACGACGACCCGCCGGAGGGCGCGCGCGTCCTTCATCGACGGGAGCTTCACGATCTCGTCGAGGCGCTCGAGCCGGAGCTCCTCGAGCGTGGCGAGGCGGCCGAGCACCGCGACGTCGGTCAGGGCGTCGCAGCTCTCGACGTGCAGCTTCACCAAGCGCGGCATCGCCGCCAGGCTGGCCGGGAGCTCGGTGAGCTTCTCGCAGCCGTCGATCTTCAGCTCGCTCGCGGGCGAGCCGGCGAGCGCGGCGAAGTCCACGACCGAGTCCAGCATGTCGAACGTGAGCTTCTCGAGCCCGCTCGCGGTGGCCACGGCCGCCGGGATCGTCTTCAGGCGGTCGCACACCTCGATCGTGAGCTCGCGCAGCGCGGGCATCTCGCGCAGGCTCTCGAGCTCGAGGCCCTCCGCCGCGATGTCGCGGATCGTGAGCACCCGCAGCGCGGGGAGCACCGGGAGCTTCACCTCCGGCTGCGAGAGCATGAGCTCCGTGAGCGAGGGCAGGCCCGCGAGCGAAGCGTCGTCGCCCGCTGCGTTGCGGTAGAGCGTCAGCTTCGCCACCTTCGGAAGCGGGGGCACGCTCGGAAACTTGCAGTCCGCCACGTAGAGCTCTTCGAGTGCGCCGAGCTTTCCCACGAAGTCGGGCTTCGCTCCCTTCGCCGCGAGCTTCAGCTGCTTGAGCGCGCCGAGCGTGCCGAGCTCGGCGGGGAGCGTGGACATCGACGTGAAGAGGGTCAGGCTCTCGAGCGCCGGTAGATCGCGCAGCCCCGGGATCGTGGCGAGCTTCTTGTTGTAGGCGATCTCCAGCGAGCGGAGCGCCTTCAGCGACGAGAAGCTCTCCGGGATCGTCGTGATGTCGGTGCTCGCGAGCTTGAGCGTCTCGAGCGCGGGCAGATCGCGGAGGCCGCTCACGTCCGCGAGCTTCTCGCACTTGTTCAAGTCGAGTGACTTCAGGTGGGGCAGTCCGGCGAGCGGGTTCACGTCGGCGAGCAGCTTGCTGTCGGAGAGGTCCAGCGTCCGCAGGTTCTTCAGCGCTCCGAAGCCGGCCGGGAGCGACGTCATCGCCGCCCCACACAGGCGCAGCGACTCGAGCGCGCCGAGGCGCCCGATGTCCGCGAGCCCCTCCAGCTCGTCGGGCGGCGCGTTCCAGTGAATCGAGATCGTGAGCGACCGGAGTCGGTCGAGCGAGAAGATGGCGGCCGGGAGCTTGGGGACGGCGTGCGCGTTGGTGACGGAGAGGTCCTCGAGCGTCCGGAGCTCGCCGAGCGCGCCGAAGGTCGTGAGCCGGTAGTTGTGCATCACGTCGAGCTTGCGGAGCTTCTTCAGCGCGGCGAGCTCGGGCGGGATCTGCTTCAGCTCGTTCTTGGCGGCGTAGATCTCCTCCAGCTCGGGGAGATTCCCGAGCGGGGCAATCGTCCCGAGCGAGTTCCCGTAGATGCCGAGGATGCGGAGCTTCTTCAGCGCGAGCACCTCGTCGGGGAGCTTCTTCAGCGCGAGCTCTTCGAGACCGAGGTCCTCGAGCCCCGGCATGCGCTTCAAGGGAGAGAAATCCTTGATCGCGTTCTTGCCGACGAAGAGCAGCCGAAGCCGCTCGAGTCGAACGAGCGCCTCGGGGATCGCGGTGAGCCCCATGTCGTCGAGCCACAGCTCCTCGAGCTTGCGAAGGCCCGCCAGCGCGTCGAGCTCGCGCACCTTGCCGTTCCCGGTGAGGGCCAGCGACGTGAGGTTCGGAAACGCGGCGAGCTCGGCGATCGAGATCGCCTCGGTCACGCGCAGCGCCGTGACGGTACCTGCGTCTGCGCACGCCTTCGCCTCGTCGAGCGTCATCTTGGTCATCGCGGATCCTCCGGAGCTCGTCACTCCAGCAACCTGCGTACCAACGAGCGCGCTCGAAGATCCACCGAAAGAAGCCGCGTCGTTCCCGGTGCGAGCCGGCAGCGGCTTGCCGTTCTCGGCAAGTCGCGGGGAGCTAGTTGCAGGGACCGAGCGGCGTCGAGGAGGAGACCTTCGTCACCTTCACCTTCAGGTGATCGCTCCACCCGGCCGACTTCACGCCGAACAGCTCCTTCGTCACGAGCGGCGACACGTCGATGATCGGACCCCCGGCGGCGTTCTCCACGCACACGTCCGGGCCGTAGTCGTCCGTCTTGGCGACGACGCAGTTGCCGTTCGCCTCGATCTTGATCCGGGAGCCGCAGCCATACCGCTGGCGCGACGCGGCGTAGTACCAACTGCCGTGCTTCGTGTATGTCCCGCACGACATGATCCCGTCGTCGCCAGAGCTGGTCCCGAACGTCGTCACGTAGTAGGTGCCCGACGCGGGGATGACGTACGACGCTTTGCCGTGGCAACCCTTGAGCTCCTGATCGGTGTTGCCGATGCTGGAGCTGACGTCACCTTCCTCCGCCGTCGACGAACAGGCGGCACCGAGGGCGAGGGCGAGCGGGAGTGCGAGGAGAGCGCGTCGTTGCATGGCGCTCCGTAGAGCAAGCTCGATGCCGTCGCCGGAGCCGACGCGCGTCGCGATCCTTCGCGAGCCGGCGCTCGCTCGTGCGCGCGCGCAGCCAAAAACAAGCCTCGCGCGCGCACGCGAGGCGGGCCCTCCACGCCTCATGGGTGGAGCCCGATCCAACTCCGACCTCCACCTACATGGCTCGCGGAACAGCGTTACGGCGTCTCGGCCCCGAGCGAGACGACCCAGCCGTGCGCCTCGCGGGGTGTCGACTCGGGATCGAGGGGCTCGTCGCTCGAGCCCACGTTCGTCCCCACGAGCAGGATGTCCGCCGTTCCGTCGAGCTCGCCGACGGAGAGCGCACACTCGGTCCCCTTCTCCATCACGCCGAAGGGGAGCCGCTGCAAGATTGCCCCGGAGGCGTCCAGCTTGAGCGCGACCCAGCGGAGCTTGGCGAGCGCCTCCCATCGGATCTCGACGCGCAGCCGAAGGCCGGGCGGAGCGCCCGCGTGGTGGACCCGGAGCGAGGCCATCCCGGTCGGGGACAGACCCGCGGACATGGTGAAGCTGCGCGCGGCGCCGGGCGCGGGCCACGGCAGATCGAAGTCGGGCGCGAGCGGCGCCCCGATCGCGCCGAGCTCCGCCGACTCGCTGGTCGCGGGGTGCCCGACGTCGGCGCGCGCGATCGCGAACGCGAGCATCACGTCGTTCAACGTCGAGTTGCTCGAGAGCACTCCCTTCAGGCTCTCCCGCAGGACGTCGAACGCGTCCGGATCGGTGAGGAGCTCGGCAGCGTCCTTCGGCGTGCGCGTCGTGCTCATCGCCATCAGCGCGCGCACCATCCCCCCGGGGCTCTGCGCGAATCGATCGTCCAGCCAGGTGAAGAAGAGGCCTGCGCCATCGCCCGCGCGGAGGCGAAGCCCCTCGGTCGTGCGGTGCGGCGGCGGGTAGAGACCGCGCTCCGGGTGCGCCTGGAGCAGCTCGGCTCCATCGGGGGCGCCCAGCGCGCACGGGACCGCGAGGCGCGTGAGCGCTGCAGCTTCGCCGCGCGCCGTCGCGTCGTCGGTGGCGGGCGAGGTGCGGAACACGATCGCGCGGAACAGCTCGCGCGTCAGCGCGCGGTCGAGGCTGCAGCCGTGGAGCCGCGCATCGACGACGGAGAACGCGGAGGCACGGTCCCGCAGGCCGAGCAGATCGCGCTCGCGGAGGTACGTCGCGCCGGGGGCCTCGAGCTCGCGCGAGAGCCAGACGTCGTAGGTGCCCGACGCGATCGCGCGCGAAGGCGGCGGGAGACCGAGCGAGCCCGTCGCCACGTCCCACGCGCGCTCGAGGTCCGCCAGCGACTCCACGATCGGATCGCCGGGCTCCCCGTGCACGCAGACTTCGTGGCGGAACGAGCAGGCCGTGAGCGACGAGGCGGGCGGCGCCACGAGCGGGGTGGTCGCGACGCCGGGTGGGGCATCTTGGGCCGCCGCGGGGGAGGGGAAGGCGAGCGCCGTCAGCGCGCCCACCCCCACGGCGGCGGCGAGGGCACCGGCACGCTGGGAGGCAGTCCAGGCAGTCGAGGCGGCCGAGGTGGCCCAGGCGGGGATCCGGCGATTTGACACGCTCTTTCCGCCCCCTCTATAACCATGTTTCGCTCGGGAGGAGCGCTCGGTTCCTCCGAGCAGGTCGGCGTACCGACCCGAGGACGCGAAATCATGGCCGAAAGCGTCGATTTGTCCAACGCCGTGACGTTTCACCTGCCGACGGGCTCCGTTCGTACGGCAGACGACGCCAACGCCGCGGTTGTTCCCACGAGTGCGCTCGCGGAGCTCGTCCGCTCGAGCCCGACCGAGGCGCGTGGTCGCTTCGGCAAGGCGATCGGGGAGGCGATGGGCCGCCGAATCGCGAAGCGCGTCGGGGGCTCGGCTGCGCTGATGGGCGGGAGCCTGGAGCTCGTCACCACCCACCTCGCTGGCGAGGTCGCCCTCGCGGGGCTCGGCACGCTCGTGATCGAGCGCTGGGGCCGCGCGCTCGTGTTCCACTGGACCGGTGCGCCGGTCGAGTTGTCCGAGGTGCTCTGCGGCATCCTCGAGGGCGCGATCGTCTCGGCGACCGGGCGTGACGCGACCTGCATCCTGCTCGGTGCACACGGCGGCATGCGCATCCTCGCCACGAACGACGACGCCGCGCGCCGCGTCCGCGGTTGGCTCGACGAAGGCGTACCGTGGGCCGAGGCGCTCACCCGGCTCCAGGGAGGGGCGGCTTGATGGGCGCGAAGGAACAGATCGGGAAGCTCGAAGCGCTGCTCGGGCGGATCAAGACGCGCGCCGCGGAGCCTCGCCCCGTACCCGCCGTCGCGATGGAGGTCGCTCCGGCGGCTCCGATCGCAGCGGCCGTCGAGCCGGCCCCGATTCCGTCGATCGATGGTCCGGTCACCGCCCCGCCGCCGGCCGAGGCCGTCGCGCTCCGCGACGCCGAGCCGGTCACGCCGCCGCCGCCGCCGCCGCCCACGCCCACGCCGGTGCCCGAGGCGCCCCCGCCGATGGAGAGCCGCGCGCGTCTCGTCGCCGCCGAAGAGCGCGGTGCGGACGAGCCCGAGGTCGTCGAGCTCGACGATCGTCACATCGTCCAGGACGATGGCGAGGTCTCCGTGTCCGTCGTCGAGGCCGAAGGCTCCGAAGCCGAGCTCATCGGCGCCGCGGAAGCCGAGGCTCTCGAAGCGGCAGAAGCGGCGGAGGCCGAAGCGGCCGAAGCAGCACCGCCGTCGTCGAAGCGCCCGATCGCCGAGCCGATCGTGGAGCCGCCGCCGGTCGCCGTCGCGAGCGAAGCACGTCACACGCCGCCGCCCGAGTCGGGCAAGCAGGTGGCCGCGCTCTCGTTCGACGACGACCTCACCGGCGTTCGCGAGTCGAACAAGGTCGCTCCTGCTCCGGTCGAGCCGAGCGAGGCTGCCATCCCGCTCGCGTCGCAGCCGCCCGCCAAGGTCGCTGCCGCCGCGGACGAGATGGAGGCCGATCTCCCGCTCGCCGGTCAGGCGCCCGGGCAGTACTCGCCCGATCTCTCGCCGCCGTCGGTCAAGCCGGCGTCGAAGCCGCCGAGCGTTCGTCTCCCGTCGGAGCGGCCGCCGGCCGCTGCGGCGATGGAGCCCGATCGCACCGAGCCCAAGCTCGCCGACGCCAAGGCCGCCGCGTTCGAGGGCTCAGTCGCCCCGTGGAAGCCGGCGACGTTCGCCGAGCTCCTCGAAGCATCGCTCGGGCTCTGACGCCCGAGCTCGGCGAACGAGTGGCTCAGGGCTTCTGCCCGACGAGCTTCACCGTCGAGCTCGTCGCGTAGCCGCGCACCATCACGTAGACGTCGCTCGTCGACTTGACCTCGACCTCGCAGCGCTCCTTGGAGCCGCCGAGGAACGGGCGGCAGTCGTAGAGCTTCGTCGTCGGAGCGGCGCCGACCTTCACGTAGAGATCCGCATCGCCCGTGCCGTCGATCGTGAACGCGTACTTGCCGGGCGCGAGGCGCGACGCGGAGAACCGCTTCTCCTGCGACTTCGTCACCGTGAACGACTCGCTGATGCCCTTCCAGCCGTCGCTCGGCGGCGGCGGGTTGGTGCCGGGCGTGAACGCGTTGTCCTCTTCGCCGGTGACGACGATCGCCTGCGAGCGATCGACGCCCTCGAAGATCTGCTGGTAGCTCTTCGGGCTCCCGTACGCGAGCAGGCCCTTGAAGAGCGCGAGCGACGCGGTCGGCATCGACGTGAAGAACGCCGGCATCGTGTTGGTCACGATGTCCATGTACTTCGTGCCGGTCGGGTCGTCCGAGTTGATCGCGGCGCGGGTCTGCGCCATCGAGCCGTCGACGTAGGCGAAGGTGTCGCAGCCGTTCATGAACATGATCAGGTACTGACCCTTCACGAACTTCCCGTGGCTCGCGAGGGCGCGCACGTTCTGACCGAGGCCGGCGTGGCCGTTGTAGCTGATGAGGTCGGCCTTGGTGCTGAGCGCGTTGTAGCGATCGTAGAAGCTCTGCGGCGCGCTCGACACGTTGTCGACGAGGAGCGCGGTGACGTTGACCTTCTTGCCGTCGGCCAGCGTGGCCGAGATGGTGACGTCCGGGGTCGCGACGCCGACCTTCGCCGGGAGCGATGCCGGCGTGGTCGTGACCTTCGCGGTGGAGAGCGCGTTCTTGATCGCGGCGACGTAGTTGCCGAAGCCGTCGATCCCGACGTCGCTCGTGGCGCCGTCCTCGAACTTGCCGAACACGCTGACGACGTTCAGCTCGCCGTCCGACCAGACCTTGTCGTACTCGGGGTACTTGCCGGTCGTGTTGAGCTTGGAGACCTTGACCGACGCGGTCCACTTCACGACGTCGGTGTCCTTGAGCGCGCAGCCGCCGAGCGACGGGCGGTAGTAGTACCACATCGATCCGGAGTCGACGTCGTGCGCGCCGTGCTCCACGCACGAGTGCATGTACGCGGTCGTGAACGACTGGAAGCCCGAGTAGCTCGCGAGCTTCGGCATCGTGAACGTGTAGCTCGTCGGGATCGCGGTCTTCTTGCCCCACGAGACCGGCATCTTCGCGTGGTAGGTGACGAGCGTCTTGCCGTCGCTCTGCTTCACCTGCTTGATGTTGGAGAGCTCGAGCGCATCGAGGCGACCCACCGAGCGATCGCCGTTGAGGTGACCGATCGTGTAGAGCATCTGATCGTTGATCGTGCCCTCGAGGTCCCACGCGCTGTCGGTGACGAGCGTGCCGTCGAACTCGAAGTCGAGGAGCACGGCCTCGGAGCTGGAGTAGGCCGAAGCGAGATCGTCGTCGTCCCCGACGTCTTCTCCGGGCGCCGCGCTGCAGGCCATGGCGGTCGAGGCGAGGAGAGCCAGTGCGAACGGGGCGAGGAAGGAGCGCTTGGACATGATGTCCCGCTCTTTAGCACATCGTGGGCCAAGGTATACGGATGTAAGATACGAGCTAAGTCGTTGAAATTACGTTCCGCAGGAGCGTTGGGTGAGATGTAGGAGATCCAGCGACACGATCCAGGGGCCCTTCAGGCCCCTGCCGCCCCGAGCAAGAGGACGAAGAGGACCCAGACCAGGGTGAGCCCGAGCATCACGGTCCCGACGATGCCGAGGATCCATCCCGCCGTGCCGAGACCCGACGGCGCGACCCCCATCGCCATGCAGGTCGAGCGGTAGCTCTGACCCTTGATCCACGCGATCGGGGCGAGGATCTGGCAGACGAGCAGCCCGCACAGACCGAGCACGAAGATCGTGGTCGCCTCGCTGTCGTTCGCCGGCGGCGGATACCCCATCCCGTACGGCGAGTACGGCATCGGCGGCGGGTAGGGCGCCCCGTACGGCGGCGGTCCGGGTGGCGCCCCATAGGGATTCGGCGGGGGCGGCGGATACCGCGGATCGTACGGGTTCATCTCGCCAGTGTACCGCGGAATCACGGGAGTGCGGTGCAACGCAGCTCACGGAACGCGCGGGTGCCGAGCAGCCCGCACTTCCACTCGGAGCGCAGCACCAACCCGTTCGCACGAAGGGCAAGCGTCTCCACCAGCGCACGCACGCGGCTGTCGTCGCAGTTCCCGCCGAGCGTCGCGTCGCCTTCGTCGTGGCGGTAGAGCACGTGATCGGCGTGCTGCTCGCGCTCGGCCCAGCGGCCCGTGAAGCCATCGCGATCGGTCCCGTTCTGGAGCGTGCGCGAGAAGACGAGCTCGAGGCCGGGTTGCCCGGAGCCGCCTGGATAGCGGACCTCGGCGGTGAAGCCGGCTTCGTCGATCGTGGCGAGCGGCGAGCGCTCGGTCAGCGTGCAGGCGAGCTTGCGTCCCACCCACGCTCCGATCGGCCCGGTGAGCTGGGCGCCGTCGGCGCAGGCCGCGTAGGCGAGAGCGGCATCGGGGCTCGGCGCGACGTGATGGGCGGCGGCATCGTCGAGCTCGCGCCCACCGCACTTGGCGTGGACGACCTCGTAGGGAGCGTCGTCGACGAAGCGGACCATCGCGGCGGCCCGCGGCGGCGGAGGCGCACCGCCACCGCACGCGCCGATGGAGAGCGCGAGCAGAGGGGCGAGGAAGGGTGCGCTCCCCGATCGCACGTTCACTCGGCGGCGCGTGCTTCGTCTTCGAGCCGCTGCGACAGCTTCACGACGCTCTGCTTCGCGTCGCCGAAGAGCATCAACGTGTTCTCGTTGTAACAGATGGCGTTGTCGACGCCGGCGTAGCCCGCGGCCATGCCGCGCTTGAGCATGACGACCTTGGCGGCCTTCCACGCTTCGAGCACGGGCATGCCGTAGATCGGGCTCTCGGGATCGGTGAGGGCGCTCGGGTTCACGATGTCGTTCGCGCCGATGATCAGGACGACGTCCGTCTTGTCGAAGTCCTCGTTGATCTCGTCCATCTCCTTCACGATGTCGTAGGAGACGTTCGCCTCGGCCAGGAGCACGTTCATGTGGCCCGGCAGGCGCCCGGCGACGGGGTGGATCGCGTAGCGAACCTGAACGCCGCGGCGCTCGAGCCGCTCGGTGAGATCCTTCACCGGGTGCTGCGCCTGCGCGACCGCCATGCCGTAGCCGGGGACGACGATGACGCTCTTGGCGGCAGACAGAAGCTGCGCGACTTGCTCCGCGCTCGCCTCGGTCACCTTGCCCTGCGGAGCGTCCTTGCTGCCCTTCGCGCTCGGGGCCGGCGTGGCGCCGAAGCCGCCGAAGACGACGTTCCAGATCGAACGGTTCATCGCCTTGCACATGATGTAGCTGAGGATCGCGCCGCTCGAGCCGACCAGCGCGCCCGTGATGATGAGCAGGTCGTTGCCGAGCATGAAGCCCGACGCCGCCGCCGCCCACCCGGAGTAGCTGTTGAGGAGCGAGACGACGACCGGCATGTCGCCGCCGCCGATCGCCATCACGAGGTGGATGCCGAGGACGGACGCGATGCCGGTCATCACGAGGAGCGGCGTGAGGCCGGTCGTGCCTTCGGCGCGGACGAACATGACCCCGAGCCACGCGCAGCCGGCGAGCATGAGGACGTTGATCAGGTGCCGGCCCGGGAGGAGCAGCGGCTTCGAGCCGATCGTCGCGCGGAGCTTGAGGAACGCGATGATCGAGCCGGTGAACGTGACCGCGCCGATGAGCACGCCGACGAAGACCTCCACCGAGTGGACGACCTCGTGCGGGGCGTCGGGCTCGAGGTAGCTGGCCACGCCGACCAGCACGGCGGCCGCGCCGACGAAGCTGTGGAGCACCGCGACGAGCTCCGGCATCGAGGTCATCGCGACGCGCGCCGCGAGCACGGCGCCGACGACTGCACCGACGCCGATCGCGCCGGCGAGGATCGCGTATGCGGTCGGCATGCCGGCGCCCTGCTTGCCGGTCCCCAGCGCCACGCCGGTGACGACGAGGGCCAGGAGCATGCCGATCGCACCGAGCAGGTTGCCGCGGCGGGCCGACTCCTGGGTGGAGAGGCCGCGCAAGCTCAGGATGAAGAGCATCCCGGCGAAGATGTAGACGAGGGTCTGGGCGGAGGTGATCAATGCTTGCTCCCGTGCCCATGGCCGCCCGACGCGCTGGGGGCGCCAGGGGCACGCTTGAACATGCGCAGCATGCGCTGCGTGACGAGGAACCCGCCCGCCACGTTGATCATCGCGAGGAGGATCGCGGCCCCGGCGAGGAGTGCCGGCAACGAGGCCCCGCCGACGCGGAGTAAGAGCACGCCGCCGACGAGGATGATCCCGCTGATCGCGTTCGTCACGCTCATGAGCGGCGTGTGGAGCGCCGGGCTGACGTTCCACACGACGTGCCAGCCCACGACACAGGCGAGCAGGAATACGGTGAGGTGCTGGAGGAACTCGGCCTGCGCGAAGAGGCCCGCGGCCGCGAGCAACAGCGCGAGCATCGCGCCGATCACGGGACCGACGCGGCTCGGCGGGGGCGGCGGGGGCGCGGCGGTGGGCTTCTTCGCTTCGGGCCGCGGCGCGTGCGAGGGCGGCTTCGGCTTCGGCGGCGGCCAGAGGAGCTTGCCCTTGTCGAGGACGACGACGCCACGATGGATCGCGTCTTCGAGATCGAGCGTGATCGCCTTCTTCTCGGCGTCCCACACGTCTTCGAGGAGGTTGTAGAGCGTGGTCGCGTAGAGCTCGCTCGACTGGTTGGCCATCCGGCTCGCCATGTCCGTCCAGCCGATGATCTTCACGCCGAAGCGCTCGACGACCTTGTCGCGCTCGGTGAGCGGACAGTTGCCGCCCTGCTCGGCCGCGAGGTCCACGATGACCGAGCCGTGCTTCATGCTGACGACGGCGCCGCTGGTGATGAGCTTCGGCGCATCTGCGCCGGGGATCACCGCGGTGGTCACGATGATGTCGCACTCCTTGGCGTTCTCGGCGATGAGCGCTTGCTCCGCGGCGATGTACGCCTCGCTCATCTGCTTGGCGTAGCCGCCTTCGCCTTCGCCCGACTCCTCGAACTTGAACTCGAGGAACGTGCCGCCGAGGCTCTCGACCTGCTCGCGGACGGCGGGGCGCGTGTCGAACGCGCGGACCACTGCGCCGAGTGCCTTCGCGGTCGCGACTGCGGCGAGCCCGGCGACGCCGGCGCCGATGACGAGCACGTTCGCCGGCTTGATGCGACCCGCGGCCGTGACCTGACCGGAGAAGAAGCGACCGTAGTGGGTGGCCGCCTCGACCACCGCGCGATAGCCGACGATGTTGGCCATCGCGCTGAGCGCATCCATCTTCTGCGCGCGCGTGATGCGCGGCATCGCATCCATCGCGAGCACGGTCGCGTTGCGCGAGGCGAGCTGCTCGACGAGCGGCTTCGACTGGCCGGGCCAGATGAACGAGATCAGCGTCGCGCCTTCCTTGAGGAGGTCGGCCTCGTGACGCCCGTCGGCGCGCATCGTCGGCGCGCGCACCTTCAGGACGACGTCGGCTTCGTCCCAGACGGTCTTCGACTCGGGGACGACCGTGGCGCCGACCTCGGCGTACGTGCCGTCGGGGAAGCCGGCGCGGTCGCCCGCACCTGCTTCGACGACGACGTCGAGCCCCAGCTTGCGGATGCGGTTGACGATCGACGGGGTCGCGGCGACGCGGGCCTCGTTCGGCGCGATTTCCTTGAGGATGCCTACCTTCACGCTGCCCCCGACTGTACCCGAAAAACCGACCCGGGACGCGCCAAGAGCGCTACGTTGTCGGGGTGAGCTCCGAGGACAAGCCGAACGTCAACGCGACGATCCAGCTCGATCAGATCGAAGACCTCGACTCGATCAACCTGCCGGAGTCCAAGCCCAACCTCCCGCATGCCCCGGATAGCTCGGGCGCGATGCGGCCGAAGATGCCGACCGCGCCTCCGCCGCTGCCGCCCGAGGAAGCGGCCAAGGCGTTCGCGCCGCGCACGAGCCAGGCGCCCGTCAGCACGGCCGCAAAGCCTGCGCCGGCGAAGAGCGGGCCTTCGCCGGTTCTGATCCTCCTCTTCGTCGTGCTCCTCGGCGGCGCGATCTACGGCGGCCTCCGCGTCGGCGGCATCGTGGGTGGGGCGCCCGCGGTGGCTTCGGCTCCACCGAAGGCCTCGGCCACCGTGACCCAGGCGCCCTCGGCGACGACGGCGGCGGCTCCGAGCAACACGATCCCGCCGCCCACGCGGACGATCTCGATCCCGGAAGTGAACTGAGCGCTCCGGGCCGGCGGGTCACTCGAAGCCGACGACGTCGACCGGTACGTCCGATTTCGCGAGCGTGAGCGACCCGATGGCTCCGGTGGGCGTGCTGCCCGAGCCATTCCGCCCCCAGCAGGCGACACGTCCATCGCGGTGGACCGCGCACGCATGAGCTGCGCCCGCGGCAATCGCGGTCGGTGCCTGCAACCCGGCCACGGTGACGGGGGTCGGTGAGCTCGGACCCTTGCCGTCGCCGAGCTCGCCGGACGTCCCCGTGCCGAAGCACGCCACCGTCCCACTCGCGCGGAGCACGCACGTGAATGCACCGCCCACGGCGAGCCCGATGGCGTCGTCGATTCCGGTCACGGCGACGGGCACGTTCTTGGTGCCGCTCGTCGCCCCGTCGCCCAGCCGGCCGTTGCCGTCCGAGCCCCAGCACCGAACGGAGCGGTCCCCGAGGATGGCGCACGCGTGCGCGTCCCCCGCGTCGACCGCGGTCGCTCCCGTGATCCCACTGACGTCGACGGGCGTCGTCGCATCGACGCTTTGACCGTTCCCGAGCTGTCCGAGGCTGCCCTTCCCGCGACACCGGATTGCGCCGCCCGTCACGATCGCGCACGTGAAGAGCTCGCCGAACGCGAAGCTGGTCGCGCCCTCGAAGCCGACGACTGCAGTGGGCGTCGGGTTGCCATCGCCCCAGCAGAGGTGACCGCTCGCGGTGAGAGCACACGACGCCGCTTCACCCGCGAACGTCTTCGTTGCGCCCGCCACGCCGGTCACCATGCGCGGTGTCGGCGCGGACGTCTTGTCGTTGCCGGCAGCGCCGGTGGTGTTGGTTCCCCAGCACTGGACGGCTCCGCCGTCGTCGACGAAGCAGCCGTGCTCGTTGCCGACGCCGAGGTCGGTGGCCTTGGCCGTCGTGCGGACGGCGACGGGCGACGCGACGTTCTGGAGTACGCCGTTACCGAGGAACTGGCCGAAGCCCCAGCAGTACGTTCGCCCGTCTCGGGCGAGCGCGCAGCTGTGGGCGTTGCCGAGCGCGAGCTTTTGCGCCTTGGGCGGTGACGAGGCCGGCGGAGTGGAGCCCGTATCACTGCACCCGAGGGCGAACGTCGACGCGGCGACGCACCCGAGCAGAATCGCACGCATGGGCAAAACGTATCAGATCGTCGTCACGTCCAAGTCGCGCAGCCACGTCCGTTGGCGCCGAGCGAAGACCCATGTCGCTGTGGCGATTTTGCGCTCGAGGTCTTCGCGTGCGAGCTCTCCCCGGACGTGCGCCAGAACTTCGCGGTAGCCGACGCTCCCCATCGCGCGAGCGTTCTCGTAACCCATCGCGACGAGGCGCCGAACTTCGTCCACGAACCCTGCGGCGAGAAGCGCCGCGACGCGAGCGTCGATCTTCGCTCGGAGCGACTCGAGCGTGTACGCGGGGCGGACGAGCCGCGCGCGGTGGCGCGGCGTCTTGAACCCGTGCGCGGCGTGGCGTGCGCTCATCGTCTCGCCGGTGAGCTCGTGGACCTCGAGTGCACGGCTCACGCGCACCACGTCGTTCGGGTGGAGCGTCGCCGCGATCTCCGGATCGACCTTCGCGAGCGCGGCGTGCAGGGCGGCGCGCCCCTCACGCTCCACGAGCTCGCGGTGCCGCGCGCGGAGCGCCTCGTCGGCCGGCGGGGCGGGAGCCAGCCCGAGCAGGACGGCGCGCATCCAGAGGAAGGTGCCTCCGCACAGGATCGGGACCTTGCCGCGCGCGCGGATGTCGATGATCGCGGCTTCGGCGAGCTCGGCGAAGCGCGCCGCGTCGATCGTGTCGAGCGGATCGTGGGTCGAGATCAGGTGATGCGGTACGCGCGCGAGCTCCGCCGACGACGGCTTGCCGGACCCCACGTCGAAGTGACGGTAGATCTGGACGCTGTCGACGGAGACGATCTCGCCGCCGATCCGCTCGGCGACCGAGAGCGCGAGCGCGCTCTTCCCGCTCGCCGTCGGGCCGACGATGGCGAGGAGCTCGGGCTCACGCGCCGTGCGCGCTACGAGTTCGTCGAGGTCCACGACGCGGACCGCGGGTCTACGCGGTCCCGGTCGTCGCGCGGCCCTTGTCCTTCACCGCGACCTGCGCCGCCGCGAGGCGGGCGATGATCACGCGGAAGGGCGAGCAGCTCACGTAGGCGAGGCCCGCGTGGTGGAAGAACGCGACGCTCGCCGGGTCACCGCCGTGCTCGCCGCAGACGCCGAGCTTGATGTCCGGGCGGGTCTGCTTGCCGCGCTCGCACGCCATCTTCACGAGCTGGCCGACGCCGCTCGTGTCGAGCGAGACGAACGGGTCCTTCGGCAGGATGCCGCCGTCGACGTAGGCGGGGAGGAAGCGCCCCGCGTCGTCGCGCGAGAGCCCCATCGTCGCCTGCGTGAGGTCGTTCGTGCCGAACGAGAAGAACTCGGCCGTCTGGGCCAGCTCGTTCGCGAGGAGAGCTGCGCGCGGGAGCTCGATCATCGTACCAAATTGGTACTTCGGGAGCGCGCTCGGGCCGCCGAGCTCCTTCGCCACCTCGTCGACGATCTGGCGCATCTTGTCGAGCTCCGCCTTGGAGAGCGCGAGCGGGATCATGATCTCGGGGCGGACGTCGATGCCCTTCGCCGCGACGGCCTTCGCCGCCTCGAGGATGGCGCGCACCTGCATCGCGTAGATCTCGGGGTGCGTGATCGCGAGCCGGCAGCCGCGGTGGCCGAGCATCGGGTTCTGCTCGTGCAGATCCTTCGCCCGCGCGGCGACCGTGGAGGCGGAGAGGTTCATCGCCTTCGCGAGCTCCTCGATCTGCTTCGGCTCCGTCGGGAGGAACTCGTGGAGCGGCGGGTCGAGCAAGCGAATCGTGACCGGCAGGCCGGTCATCGCCGTGAAGATCTCTTCGAAGTCGCCGCGCTGGAAGGGCAGGAGCTTCGCGAGCGCACGGGCGCGCTCCTTCTCGTCGTCGCTGAGGATCATCTCGCGCATCGCCGCGATGCGATCCTCGCCGAAGAACATGTGCTCGGTGCGGCAGAGGCCGATGCCCTCGGCGCCGAACGCGCGCGCGGTCTGCGCGTCGTGCGGGGTGTCGGCGTTGGCGCGGACATGGAGCGTGCGGAGCTCGTCGGCCCAGCCCATGAGCTTCTCGAACTCGCCGGTGAGCCCGGCGGGGACGGTGGGGACGGCGCCGAGGAAGACGTGGCCCGCGCCGCCGTCGATCGTGATCTTGTCGCCCTTCTTGAGGACCAGTTGGCTGCCGTCCTCGAGCGAGAACGTCGCCGTCTGCTTCTCGTAGCTGACCTGGACGCTCGACGTGCCGGCCACACAGGGCTTGCCCATGCCGCGCGCGACCACGGCGGCGTGGCTCGTCATGCCGCCGCGCGCGGTGAGGATGCCGCGCGCCGCCTGCATGCCCTGGATGTCCTCGGGCGAGGTCTCGACGCGAACCAGGATCACCGCGATCCCTTGGCTCGCGCGGAGCTTGGCCGCGTCGGCGTCGAACACGATCTCGCCGCTCGCCGCACCGGGGCTCGCGGCGAGGCCGCGCGCGAGGCGCTTCTTCTCGGCCTTGGGGTCGAGCGTCGGGTGGAGGAGCTGGTGGAGCGACTCGGGCTCCACCCGCAGCACGGCTTCCTGCTTGTCGATCGCGCCTTCCGCCACGAGATCGGTCGCGATTCGGACCGCGGCGCGGCTCGTCCGCTTCCCGTTCCGGCACTGGAGCATGTAGAGGCGGCCCTCCTGGATCGTGAACTCCAGGTCCTGCATGTCGCGGAAGTCGACCTCGAGCTTGTTCGCGATCCGAACGAGCTCCGTGAAGGCCTCCGGCATCTTCTCCTCGAGGGAGTCGCCCTTGCCTTCTTCCTTCCGGATCGCCATCGGCGTGCGGATGCCGGCGACGACGTCCTCGCCCTGGGCGTTCGGCAGCCACTCGCCGAACAGCTTCTTCTCGCCGGTCGACGGGTTGCGCGTGAAGGCGACGCCGGTGGCGCTCGTCGCGCCGAGGTTGCCGAAGACCATCGCCTGCACGTTGCACGCGGTGCCCCAGGAGTCGGGGATGTCGTGCATCTTGCGGTAGTAGACCGCGCGCGCGTTGTTCCAGCTGCCGAAGACCGCCTCGATCGCGCCCCAGAGCTGGGCCTTCGCGTCGGTGGGGAAGTCCTTGCCGGTCTTGTCCTTGACGATCTTCTTGAAGGTGGCGACGAGCGCCTCGAGCTCCTTCTCCGGGATGTCGGAGTCGGGGACCTTGCGCTTCAGCTCCTCGGCGTTCATGCGCGTGGGGTCGACGCCTTTCGCGCGCGCGACCGTGATGCGCACGTCGTCGATGGCGTGGTCGAAGGGCTCCTTCTCGATCCCGAGCGCGATGCTCGCGTACATCGCGACGAAGCGGCGGTACGCGTCGAGCGCGAAGCGGCGATCGCCGGTGCGCTTGGCGAGGCCCTCGGCGGTGGCGTCGTTCAGACCGAGGTTCAGGATCGTATCCATCATCCCCGGCATCGACGCGCGCGCGCCGGAGCGCACGGAGACCAGGAGCGGCTTCTCGGAGTCCCCGAACTTCGCGCCGACGGCGGCCTCGACCTTGGCGAGCGCGGCCTCGACGGCTTCCTTCAGCCCGGCCGCGTGCGCGCCCTTCTGCGCGTAGTGGTTGCACGCCTCGGTGGAGATGGTGAGGCCCGGCGGAACGGGGAGGCCGAGCGCCGTCATCTCCGCGAGCCCGGCGCCCTTTCCGCCGAGGAGGTCACGCCGCTTGGGGTTGCCTTCTGCCTTGCCGTCGCCGAAGAAAAAGACGAGCTGGTCCGCCATGGCGGCGCAAGCTAGGCGAGGACGCGGGATTGGGCAACGGGCGAGGTCGCCGGCCCGCCGCGGCGCCCCCCCCACGGGCCGTCGACGCCTCCGAAGCGACGTTGCGCGGCATGCGCAATGTGAGGCTCGCTGGGGCTGCGCTTCGTGTGCATTGGGCGGAAGTCGATTGCGCATGATGTGCAATCGAGTAAATCGCAATTCATAAAACGTAGTTAGTGATTGCCAATCAACTGGGAACTGCGTACGGCTGGGGCATGCGGATCGTGTCACCTCGCTCTCTGGCGCTCGTTGGGATCCTCGTCGCTCTCGCTTGCTCGAGCGGGCCCGCGCCCGAAGCCGTGGGAGGGTCGGCCGCGGCCCTGTCGGGGCCGACCGAGGCATTGAAGGTGCTGCAATCGTCGCTGCTCCAGTCCTCCGCCGCCGCGCTCGCTCAGCTCTCGACGAAGGAGCAGCCCGACGTCGTCGACGGGCTCGCTTGGTACGGTGACGACGCGCGGACGCTCACCGTCGACACGGGCTGGCGCGGACAGGTGACGAAGGTGGGCGCTCGATTCCTGAGCTACGACGTGGCGCCGTCACTGCCCGTCGGCGCAACCCAAGCGCGAGCGGATGCCGCGTTCGCGAAGGGCGGCGTCGCCTACGAGCTTCTCGGGCTGAGCACGAACGAGAGCCTGCTTTTCGTGCGTTCCTTCGCGCAGAAGAATGGTGGACGCCGCTTCGTCTATCGCGAGCAATGGAAGGGGGTGAACGTCTATGGCGCCGTCGCCATCGTCGACCTCGACGCGAAGGGGAAGCTCACGGAGTTCGCTGCGACGACCGTACCGAAGCTGAGCCCCGGCTCGGGCACGCTCATCTCCTCGGCGACCGCGCTGGCGACCGCGCAGAGCTCGCTCGTCAGCCTGGGACCGCCGTGGAAAGGTGCGACGATCTCTGCCCTCGAGACGGAGGACGTGGTCGTCGCGCAGAAGGTCCTCGGGGGTCCGGACCTCGATCGCCGAGCTTGGAGGTTCTTGCTCGTCGGCGTCGGGCGCACGGGCGCGGTCCGAGAGGTCCTCGTCGACCGCGTGACCAATACCGTCTTGTCGTCGGAGGACCAGGTCCGGTACTTCGACGTTCAAGTGGTTCCCGCAGCGGGCTCGATCGGCGTCGACGCGGGAAACGGCACGAC
This sequence comes from Polyangiaceae bacterium, assembly GCA_044224495.1. Taxonomy (GTDB): domain Bacteria; phylum Myxococcota_A; class Polyangia; order Polyangiales; family Polyangiaceae; genus JBGAKG01. Next base: position 186,467 of record JBGAKG010000013.1, read on the forward strand.
GATCCTGACGCAGGCGTGCGACGGTACGGCGAGCTTCCTGACGGGAAGCACCCCCGTCGAACGCGACGCTGATGAAGCATCGGAGGCCGCATGCGAGGCCCAAGCGCGCCTCGCCGTGATCGGCGCCGACTCGGGCCACCCCTCTTCCGACGAGTGGCTCGGGCAGTCGCACCGGATCGGAATCGGCGCGACGCCGTTTCTCAGCATTGGCATCAACGACCTCCACGGGAACATCACGCTTGCAGCGGGCAATGGACGTCTGGAGTCGATCGGGCACGAGCTCTTCCACAGCGTTCTTCGCTCGTCCAGCGTCACGGCGTTTTCTCAGGCGAGCGAAGCGGAGGGCGGCGCGGTCGAAGAGTCACTGTGCGATGCGTTCGGCATGCTGCTGGAGCGACGGTTCACGCACCGACGCGAGAACGATTGCATGCTGGCCGACGACGCCGACACCTTGGCTGCCATCGGCGCGCAGGATGTGAGCTCGCTGCGTGACGACACGACGTCGATCGTGTTTCCCTATCGCCCTTGCGCGGACGCGGGGCTCGCCCGGCCATGGCGCTCGACCTGCCAGCCTACGTCCGACAACTCGGGCTGGTGCGAGGGGACGTCCAGCTATCGCAACCTCGCATATTCCAAGTACGACGCTTACGGCCGCTCGGGCATGCGCTCGTCGACGTTCGTCGCATCGCACACCAACCTCGGGATCGGAAATCGGTTCATGACGTCGCTCCTCGGAGCGGTCGCCGCGACGCCGTACACCGTCGAACCGGTCGCCGAGGACGACGTCGCGCGGTTGGTCCAGGGTACGGTCACCGTTCTGCCCCCGCGGACGGACTGGGCGGCATACGCCGACGCGCTCGTGCGGACCGCGCGAGCGATCGGGGGAGGCCCCGGCATCTCCGCGCTCGAGCGCCAAGTTCGGATCGCACTCGTGAACGGGCAACTCTGGAGCTCTCCGAGCGTCGTCATCCCGGCCGTCGGCAGTTCGCCCACGATGCTGAACCCGTCCCCCGACTACGCGCTGGGGATGGCGCAGCTCGATCTCACGGGGTCGAGCGCCGGCCGGCAACGCACGTTCGTCTTCTTCCGCGATGCGGTGACGCCGGCAACCATTCAGTACGTCTGGCGTGACGACGTCGCGGGGGGGGCCGCCGCCACGCTCGGAGCCGGTTGGGTGGGGCCCTGCTCGATCGCCGGCACGTCGGCCGTCACGGGGCTCAGCGCCGCGAGCTCGCCGGACGCAATCTTCCTCGCCTATACCGAGAGCACCAGCACCCCGGGAGTTCAGAGGCTCCGCGGACGGAGCCTCACCGGAGAGGCGGCCACGACCGTGACCTCGGGCTGCGGCCACGCGTTCCTGAACAACGACCCGCCGGTCGAGCGGCTGGTGCAAGGCACCCCGTCGATCGCGATGTGGTCCGCGAGCCAGTACCTCACGATCTGCGACCTCCTCACGCAGATCGGCGGCCATCACTATCCGTTCCGAACGATCGGTGCGATGGGTCTGTCGATCGGAGACTGCGTCGACATCGGGGAGCGTGTCCCGATCCCTCCCCCGTCCAAGCTCGTGCCGAAGATCGGCGATCAGATCCTCGGGATCCTGAAGGGCTTGGTCGACGCACCGCCCGCGATCTCGATCCCGCAGCCAGGTGACCCGTGGGGCCCGCGCCTGCCGAAGGGAACTCCCGATCTCGCCGCGACGATTCCGCTCGGGCCGATCGTGCGTGGCCAGTCGCAGGCGGCAAAGGATCTCGGTGCACTGCCGGCGCCCCTCGGACCCCGCTTCGCCGATGCGTTCACGCGCTACGGTCTCGCGCGGAGCTCTTCGGTGGACATGATCCTCCGCCAGAACCTCCTGGGCCGAACGGCGGATGGCTTCCCTCAGGGAACGATTCAGACGATCGACTATCGCTTCAGCGAGAACGTACTCGTCGTCGCGTTCCGCGATCCGAGCGGACAGCTCCGAGCCGCCACGTGGGACAGCACGGCTGCTACGAGCGATCTCGCGGTGCTGCATCCCTCCCCGACGACGGACGCCGTGCTTGCGCAGGCCTCGGTTCGCGTTCCCGATGGGAGCACTCACGTCCTCCGGGTCAACTTCCTCTATGCGGTCTACGGCACTGCATCTGCGGGTGCTCCGCGGGTGTCGTACTCGGTGGCTCGCAGCTTCGATCCTCTCAGCGACGTGACGTCGTCCACCTTCGACGCGCCGCTCCCGCTGACCGACTTCGTCGGGACCGCGGGCCTACGCCGTCAGATCGACATGCGCTTCCTCCGGACGGCGAGTACCCCGGCCGCGACCGGGGGGATGGACGCGTTGCACGTCGCCACGATCGGGCTCGCGCAGCCAGAAGTCCCGAGCGACTCCACGGTCACGCCGCTCGCCGCGACGACCGAAGACCGGATTCGGTGGGCCGTGTTTCGCCCCGGCACCGACGGGAAGCTCTCGCCCGCGTCGGAGCGGCCCGTGCGACTACGGGGAACGGCGCTCGCCGCCGGAGCGACCGGAACCGCAGGCACGTTCCTCCCTGCGACCGAGCGTGGGCGGATTTGGTGGGCGTACCCGCGGGGCGCGAGCGGACTCTCCCTCCGCTCGCAGGCCGACTTCTGATCGTCGCCCTGGCGTCATACCGTACCGATCGCGCAGACCGTCGGGACGGCCGTTCGCTCGAAGCGCCGGAGCTCGACGTGCGCGAAGCCCACGACGCGCATCGCGTGGCCGAGGCGATCCGCCCAGTCGCGCGCCGTCTCCGCCGTCGCGCCCGCGTTCTGCGGCTGGATGGCGATCACGGCGCGCCCGTCCGGCGCGAGAACGCGGCGCACCTCGCACATCCCGTAGACGAGGTCCTCCCAGAACTGCACGACGTTGATCGCGACGACCCGATCGAAGGACAGGTCTTCGAAGGGCAGCTCGCACGCCGAGCCGAGGCGCAGGTCGGCCGCGAGCCCTGCCCGCGCGAGGCGACGGGTCGCCATCCCGAGCATCGTCGAGGAGTGATCGACCCCGGCGAGTGACCCGACCCGTCGCCCGACGCGAACCAAATCGACCCCGGAGGCGAAGCCGATCTCGAGCAATCGCTCGGAGCCGGTGAGCGCGAGTTGGTCGTGGACCCACGCGCTCCGGCGCGCGTTCTTCACGGCCATGAGCTGGCCGACGAGCCACCCGACCACGCCGGTCGGGTTCCCGAACTGTTCGCGCAAGGTCTGCGGTGGAGTCGCGAGGGCGAGGGCAGGGCTCTTGGGGCGGCGGGAGAGCTCATCGCAGGTACGGCTCATGGGGCACCTCGCGATCGGTTGTCGCAGGACGCGCTCAGCCGTTGGGTGAAGAAGTGAGAAGCTCGTGCAAAGTCGCGCGGCGCGCGGGCACGCGCTCCAGCATCGCATCGCAGAGCGCATCCAGATCGGGCGGAACCCCGGGCACGAGGAACGAGGGCGACGGCGCGCGCACGGTCGACTTCCGGAGCACGACGTCGTGCGCGGTGCCGGGAAACGGTACATCGCCGGTCAGGAGCTGGAAGAGGAGCGTCCCGAGCGCGTAGACGTCGCACGCGGTGGAGAAGCTCGTCGGGTCGAGCCCCAGCTCCGGCGCTGCCCACGTCGTCGCGACGAGGCCATCGTCCACGGTGGCGGGCGGCCGCGCGCCGTCGAGGTCGAGCACCGTCACGGCGTCACCGTCGGCGCGATCGACGAGCACGTTCTCCGGGCGCAGGTCGCCGTGGACGAAGCCCGCCGCGTGCAGCCCTTCGAGCGCCCGCGCGAGCGCACCGAGCACGCGCCGCGTGCGAAGGACGAGCTCGGCCGACGGCGCCGCGAGCGGCTTGTGCTCGACGCGCTGGCCGAGGACCAATCGCGACGCGGTCTCCATCTCCGTCCCACGCAGGGCCTGCACGAGCGGCTCCCCGCGCGCGACCGCCATCGTGAGCCCGGCGCGGCCCTCCGCCGCGGCCTCGATCCACTCCTCGAGTCGGACGAGGCCGGGCGAGCGCTCGGTCGCACGGGCCAGCGTGGGAAAACGTTTACGCAGCTCGGGGTTCGGCGCGTGCAGGATCTTCAGCGCCCGGAACTCGCCCTCTCGATCTTGCGCCGCTTCGCTGGAAATCGCCTCGAAATCGTGGACGAGGAGCACTTCGCCACGCGCGCCACGACCCAGTGGTCGGACGAGGCGAAATCGGGGCGCGAGCGCGATCGGTCGTTCCATCGTGACGAAAGGTACGGTACGAGAGTCCCGCCGTGGATCTCGACGATTTGCTGCGCCGGACCAGCCGTACGTTCGCGTTGGCGATCCCTCTCCTCGACGAGCCCACGCGGCGCGAGGTCGGGCTTGCGTACCTCCTCTTTCGCATCGCCGACACGTTCGAGGACGAGTCGCGTTGGCCGAAGGAGCTCCGCCGCGCGTGCCTCCTCGAGCTGGCCGACGTGCTGGAGCACAAGCGCGACGCCGCCGCGACGACCGCGGCGTGGATGAAGCTCCCGCCGCTCCACGACCCGTCGTGCGCCGATCTCGTGCGCCAGACGCCGGAGGTGCTCGCCGCGCTCGACGCGTGCGGGAGCGCCGCCAGCGCGATCGTCCGCAAGCACGTGCACCGCACCACGCTCGGCATGGGGGACGTCGTCGCCTCGTGCGACGAACACGGCGAGCTCGTCATCCGCGACGTGCCGGGTCTCAAGAACTACTGCTACATCGTCGCCGGGATCGTCGGCGAGATGCTGACCGAGCTCTTCGTGCTCGCCGCACCGCAGCTCAAGACCGTCCAGGCCGAGCTCGACGCCGACGCGGCGACGTTCGGCGAGGGCCTCCAGCTCGTGAACATCCTGAAGGATGCGGGCGGCGACGTGACGGAGGGCCGGAGCTTCCTCCCCGCCGGCGTGTCGCTCGAGTCGCTCTTCGGGATCGCGCGCAAGGATCTCCAGCGCGCGACCGAGTACGTTCGCCGGCTGCACCAGGCCGGCGCTCCGCGCGGCACGATCGCGTTCACCGCGCTCCCGGTGTTGCTCGCGTTCGCCGCGCTCGACGCGGTCGAGTCACGCGGTCACGGCGCGAAGGTCCCGCGCGAGGACGTGATGCAGATCCTCCAGACGATGGACAACAAGCTCGCGGCGGGCACTTTTCCGATCTGAAGGCCCTTCACCGCCCCACTCGTCTCTCCAACTCCCCGAACGACAGGCGCATCACGACCGGCCTTCCGTGCGGGCAGTGGCCGCTGAACGCGACGTCGTCCATCGCGGCCAGCAGGGCGCGGGCCTCTTCCTCGCTCAACGCGTCTCCCGCCCGCACGCTGCCGTGGCACGCCATGGTCGCGAGGCGGAGATCGACCGCGTCGCCGAAGCCGCGCCCGCCCTCGCGTGCGAGCTCGACGAGGACGTCGCGCAAGAGCCGCTCCGGGCGCGCGCGCCGGAGGATCTGCGGCACGCCGTCGATCGCGAGCGCCTGCGCGCCGACCGCGCGTACCTCGAGCCCGAGCCGGCGAAGCTCGGCTTCGTTCTCGGTGGCGGCGGCGACGTCGGCGGGGGACACCTCGACGATCTCGGGGACGAGCAGCCGCTGCACCGCGACGCCGCGCTCCTCGTAGGTCTTCTTCAGGCGCGCGAAGTTCCGCCGTTCGTCGGCGGCGTGTTGGTCGAGGACGTAGAGCGCGTCGTCCCCCTCGCAAAGAAGAAAGGTCGCGCGGACCTGCGCGAGGAAGCGGAGCCGCCGATAGAAGCCCGCCGGCTCGAAGAGATCGGCGGCGGTGCTCCGTGAGGTGGGCGCCTCCTCCGGAAGGTGAGCGCCCTCGCTCGAGACGGGGGCGTCGCGATCGGTCGCCGGGGCGGACGAAGGCGGGAGCGTGCCGGGCGAAGCGAAGCGCTCCGAGAGCTCCGGCAAGAAGCTCGACGGCGCACCTCGCCCGATCGGGCCCGCCGCGAAGCGCGCTGCGGCTGCGGCGTGGGCTCCGGCGCCACCGCCGAAGGTCGGGCTCGCGATCGGGAACGCCTTGGCGAGCGCGACGTGGAGCTCGCGGCTCACGGCGTCGAAGAGTGCGCGTCCGTTCTCGAAGCGCACTTCGCTCTTCTGCGGGTGCACGTTGACGTCCACGAGCTCGGGCGGGAGATCGATCCACACGACGCCCACCGGGTAGCGCCCCGGCTCGAGGACCGAGCCGTACGCGTGCGCGACGGCGCGCGCGAGGGGGCGATCCTTGATCGGGCGCCCGTTGACGAAGAGGTGGAGCGCGACGGCGCCGGTTCGCGCGCGCTCGGGCGGACCGAGGAGCGCTTCGAGGCGCATCGGCCCACGCTCTCCGAGGCAGCGCAGGAGCCGCGGCTCTTGCGTGACGACTTGGCGGGCGCGCGTCTCGCGGTCGGGGGCGCGGAGGTACTCGCGGGCGACCTTGCCGTCGCGCGAGAGCGTGAACGTCACGTCGGGCCGCGCGAGGGCGGCCATCGCGACGACCTCGCCGACGTGCGCGCTCTCCGTCGCGGGCGCCTTGAGGAACTTGCGCCGCGCGGGGACGTTGAAGAAGAGCTCGCGCACCTCGATCGTGGTGCCTTCGGCGCGCCCCATCGGGCGGGTGCGCTGCGGACCACCGCCCTCGATCGTGATCTCGACGCCCTCGTCCGCGCCGCGCTCGCGGGTGGTGAGGACGAGGCGGGAGACGGAGGCGATGCTCGGGAGCGCCTCGCCGCGGAACCCGAAGGTGTGCAGGGCGGCGAGATCCTCGAAGCGATCGATCTTGCTGGTGGCGTGGCGCTCGAGCGCGAGCGCGGCGTCGGCGGGGGACATGCCTTCGCCGTCGTCCGAGACGCGCACGAGATCGATCCCGCCGTTGTCGATGTCGACGCGGATGCGCGTGGCGCCGGCGTCGAGCGCGTTCTCGACGAGCTCCTTGACGAGGCTCGAAGGCCGCTCGACGACCTCTCCCGCAGCGATTTGGTCGACGAGCGCCGAGTCGAGGCGCCGGACCTTCGCGGTCAAGAGCCGCTCTCGAGGTTCCGTTCTTCGGCCATGGACTCGTAGAACAGGTACGTGCGACGGCGCGTGAGCGCGAGCACGACGAGCACGGTGACCACGACGCGGAGGAAGAGTCGGACGCCCATGACGATCGGCATCAGTCGCCGCCAGGTCGCCACTTGAATCGCGACGTCCCTGGCATCCATGCCGGACTCGGCGCTGCCCACGTCGATCTGGACGATCGCCGCCTCGCGCTCCGCGGCGCGGAGCTTCGGCGTGGCGAACCACTCGGCCCCGGCGAGAAGACTCATGACGATCATCACTTGGACGAGCGCGCGCCGTGCGCCGTTCCGCCCGACCATCGCGAGTACGGCCAGACCGAACAACGCGAGGCCCAAGACCAGCTCTGCGACCGAGATCGGATAGATGCGGGCTTGCTCGGCGTGGATCGCATCCAGGAGGCCCTGCGCTGCGCCCTGAAGCTTCTGGCGCGCGACGTCGCTCGGGATGTCCGCGAACTGCGTGGTGATGTCCGTCTCCGGCTCGCGGAGGACGAAGATGAAGTTGAGTGCGTTCCGTGCCGAGGTGAAGCCGAGGATGAAGCAGACACCGAGCGCGAGGATCAGGTACCAGGGGCGCTTTGGGACTTGCGCCGCCTGCGGTGGCTCGCTTGGCGGGCGCTGCGGAGGCCGCGAGTCGTTCGAGTCGTTCGGATCGTCGTCGCGCGCCATGAGCAGGTCCAGGGAGATAGCACGGTCACGCTGCCGGTGCTTTGCCGGAAAAGGTTCCCGGAGCCCCCGAAAGGTGGCTAATCTGCGCCCCAAACCGAGGTTAGGGGCATGCGAAAAGTGCGGTTCGTGGCGTGGGGGCTCGTCGGCTCCATTTTCCTGGTGACGCTGACGGCGTCCGCCGATGGTCCGGCGCCGAAACCCAAGGGCGGCGGTGCGGCCCCGGCCGCGCCGGCGGCCACCGTGTCGAAGACCGCTGCGGCGGATCTTCGCTCGGGGGACCCCGCGAAGGTGCAGGCCGCGCTGGACGACGTTCGCATCGCCGGGAAGGCCGGGGCGTCGGTCGCGCCGGTGATCGCGGAGGTCCTCGCGAAGGGTCTCACGCCCCAGCTCACGATCGCCGCCATCGACACGCTCGGGGATCTCGAGGTCGAGAGCACGAGCGCCGTCGTCGCCACCTACCTCGAGCACCGCAACGTGAAGGTCCGTCAGTCGGCGGCCAAGGCGCTGACGCACACCAAGGGTGCGGCGGCGATCCGCGGTCTGCGGCGCGCGCTCTCGGACCAGGATCCGATGGTCCGCGGCGTCGCGGCGAGCGGCCTGGGCTCGCTGAAGGCGAAGGAAGCCCTGCCCGATCTGCTCCTCGCGCTCGATCATCGGGTGAACGAGGCGGCAACGTCGATCGGCACGATCTGCAGCCCGGCCGAGTGCGATCAGCTCGCGGGCAAGCTCGGGCGCCTCCCGTTCGACGTGATGGCGGGTGGGCTCGAGCAAATCCTCTTCCGCGCCACGACCGACATCAACGACGACGTGAAGATCAAGATGATCGGGAAGGTGCGCGAGCTCGGAACCCCCGAGGCGAACAAGTTCCTGCGCGACGTGGCCAAGCGCCTGACGACGGCGTCGCCCCGCGTGAAGCAGTCGCTCGATCAAGCCGTCGCGGCGACCGGAGGTGGGACATGAACCGCTTCGCTCGGCTCGCGCTCCTCGGTGGCACCGCGCTCGCGCTCGCGGCGTGCGGCGCCGGTCAGACCCACTCCAACCTGTTCGGCACCGAGTGGGAGGACGATGGCGGCAAGGAAGTCGCCGCGCTCCGCACCAAGCTCGCCTCGGCGAAGCCCTCCGCCAACGCGGACGTGGCGGTCGCCGTCGCCGGCAACAACGACAAGGTCGTCGGCGTCCCGCTCGCGGGCGGCAAATGGACCTTCGCGCACGCGATCGACGTACGGCCCACCGTGGCCGGGAGCGTCGTGGTCGGCGAAGGTGGCGGCGAGCTCTTCGCGCTCGACGCCGCGACCGGCAAGAAGCTCTGGGCGCGCGCCGTCGGACCGATGGTGATGCACGGCGCCGGGGACGACGGGAAGGTCACCGTCGTGACGCTCGGCCAGTCTTCGGGGCAGGGCTCGTTGATCATCGCGGTCGAGCGCGACGGCAGCGTCGCTCGCCAGATCGAGACCGAGAAGGTGCTCGGCGTGCCGGCGGTGGTCGCAGGGCACGTGTTCGTCCCGTGGTCGAGCCAGTACGTCTCCGTGATCGACCTCACGAGCGGCGAAGAGTCGGCGCGCATCCTCTTCCGCGGCAAGGTGAGCCACGCCTTCGCGAGCGGGGGCGATCTCTGGTTCGGCGAGGCGGACACGTTCCGCTTCGACGACAAAATCGCCTTTGCGTCGAAGAACGGCGCGACGAAGCTGAGCCTCCCCCAGCGCGAGCTGCCGGGCACGCCGATGCTCCGGACCCCGGGCGAGGAGCGCGTCGGTCCCGTCGCGCTCGCGATCGACAAGACGAAGCTCTACGGGCGCCCGGGCGCGAACGGGTGGGAGGGCGGTCGCTTCTTCGGCACCTACTTCCGCATCGTCATGGGCTTCGACGCCGACAAGGGCGCGCTGTCGTGGGTGTGGAACACCGCCGACGATCTCGTCGGCGGCGGCGCCGGCCCCGATGCGTTCTTCGCCTGCGACGAAGCGGGGAAGCTCACGATGATCAACGCGCAGAACGGCGGCGTGGGCGGAACGCTCGACTTCGGCGAGCCGATCAAGAGCTGCGTCGTCTCGGCCGACGGCTTCCACGCGCCCGCGCCGCAGAACGTGCCGGCGTTGGCGACGCAGATCTCGGCGGCGCTCCTCAACCGCGACGCAGAGATGACGTCGGGTCAGCGCTTGCTCCTCCGCGAGATGTCGACGCTCGAGGACGAGCTCGCGACGAAGACGCTCGTCGAGCTCGCCTCGGATCCGCGCACCGCGCCGCCGCTCGTGGCCGACGCGCGCGCGGCGCTCGCGGGTCGTCGCAACGGAGCGAAGTTCATGCTCGATGCGCTCGCGCGCCACTACGACTTCCTCAAGGACGTGCTCGTCGCGCCGCCGGTCGGTCCGATGGCGCAGGCGCTCGGGGCGATGAAGGAGAAGGCGGCGGCGCCGTTGCTCGCCGCGCACCTGCTCGACCCGGCCGACTCCGAGGACGACGCGAAGCAGTCCGCGGCGGCGCTCGTCGACCTCGGCGGGACCGCCGAGCTCCCGGCGCTGAAGGAGTTCTTCGGCATCTATCGCGCTTCGCACGAGGGCGACGTGATGGCGGGCGCCGTGGTCAGCGCGGCGCAGGCGATCGTGAAGATCGGCGGCGCCGACGGGCGGAAGTTCGTCGACGCGGGGATGGTGGACCCGATGATGCCGGACGCCGTGAAGGCGCGCATCCACGCGATCCTCGAGGCGATGGATCAGCAGGCGAAGACGGCGGGCGGCGGCGATCCGAAGAAGCCGGATCCGAAGAAGCCCGAGCCGAAGAAGTAGTCAGCCGGCGTCGCTCGGCTCGGCCGCGACGGGGAGGATGGCCTTCCCGTCGACGGTCCACGCGTCCGTCTTCGGGTCGTGCGCGATCGTGCCACCGATGCGGCTGCCGCGCGGGAGTCGCCCGAAGAGGCGCGCGCCGTGCGCATCGACGAGCACGACGCGAAGCGCCGAGTCGGTGGCGACCGCGAAGCCGTCGACGACGGTGAACGCCTTGAACGGACCGGTCACGCGGGTGGGGAGCGCGAGCTCGGCGAGCGGCTTTCCCGCAGGAGCTCCGCGGAGGACGGGCACGGGCTCGTCCCGGAAGCAGACGAGTCCATCGTGCACGGCCCAGCAATCGCCGCGCTCGCGACCGAGATCGAACAGGGTCACCTTCAGGGGATCGCCGCCGGTCGGGATCCACGCGATGGAGTCGCCGGCGAAGACGGTGACGTAGCCGGGCGCGTTGCGGAGCGGCGACGTCTGCTCGAAGCGACCGAAGAGCGGAGATTGACGCACGTGCGGCTCGCCGAGCTTCCACCGGAAGACCACGGCGCCGAGCACGCCGACGATGTCGTCGTCACGGCCGGCGGCGATGCGTGCGCCGTAGCTGACCGACCCGACCGAGGCGCCGAGCAAGTGCTCGGTCTCGCCGGAGGGGTGCACGAGATCCAGCGATGCGCTGTCGAGCGCGACGACGAGGTCGCCGTTCGGGCGCAGGACGAAGTCGCTCACGTCGTTCGCGAGCTCGACGAGGGGGGCCGCCTTCGCGGAGAGCCCACCGCCGCGCGGTCCGTCGTAGCGCCAGACGTCGTTGTCGTTTCCGCCGGTCCAGAGCCGGTCGTGCGCCGGATCGTAGGCGACGGTGTTCTGGTCGCGCCGGACCCGGTGGCCGATGATCGCGAGGTGATCGAGGAGCACGCGCCCCGACGCGCGGTCGAGCACGCGGGTCGTGTCGTCGTCGTCACCGTAGGCAATCGCGTCGGTCCCGACGAAGCACGCGTCGTTGACCGCGCCGGTCGACGCCCACCGCTCGACCTTGCCGGTCGCGATACCGACGACCGTGACGGAGGCTTCCTCGCGCGACGCAATCGCGAGCTCGCTCCCGTCGGACGACCATCGGAGGCGCGAGGGCGCGTCGGTCTCCGCGAAGCGGATGCGGCGGAGATCGGGGAACGCGCGCACGTCGACGCCGCAGCGCTCCTTCCCGCTGCCGCTCGGAGCCGGCTCGCACGCACCGAACGCGAAGCTCGCGCCGTCGGGGGAGGCGGCGACGTCGCCGCTCGCGCTCGCAAAGAGCCGCGCGCGGACGGCGAGCGTGTCGCCCTCGACGAGGAAGAGGCCGCTCTCGGCGAGGACGAGGAGCCACTCGCCGAGGCCGCCGCTCTTGCCGACGCTGGCGACGGCGATCGGCGTGTGGGGCCGAAACGAGCCGTCGGGATCGCGGACGCCGACGATCGTCGGCGACGGGGTGGTTTGGATGTCGAGATCGCCGAACGTGCCGAGCTCGGGCGCCGCGAGCGCGACGGTCTCCGCGGCCGGCGTGGGGAGCGGGGGAAGCGGGCTGCTCACCGTCGTCTGCGGGAGGTGCGGGGCAGGCGCGGTGGGCGCGGAGTGCCCGCGCCGACAGGCGAGAACGGCGAGGCAGCCCGCGGCGAAGACGAAGCGACGAAGATAGGTCATGCCCGATCGTACGGCGGCCTTCGTGCGACGTTCCTGGCGCGCACGCTGCGCATGATCGCGGCGTCATGCCCCCCGCGCTACGCGGCGCTCAATCTTCCCAACGATCGCCGTCGGCGATCCCGAGCTCTTCCCAGCGCGCCCAGAGGCAGCACTCGCTCCCGGCGGGGAACTCGCGGCACGCGTTCGGCCGAGCTTCGTAGATGCCGCACTTGTTGTCGCGGGCCAGGTGCTTGCAGCGCTCGTCCTTGGCGAGGCGAAGCACGACGCGCCCGTCGCGATCGCGGCGCGCCCACGGCGCACGCGCGAGGTGCTCGAGGCCGGCGTTCTCGAGGCGCTCGAAGTCTTCGTCCTCGAGGACCACCTCGTTGTCGCGGCAGCACGCGCCGCAGGCGAGGCAGTCGAGCGCGATCTTCCGCGTGGGTCCGCGGTGGACCGCGTCGCGGAGGGCGCGGTTCTTGACGATCTCGTGGAGGTCGCTCGTCAGGCGCCGGACCGCGAGCCCGCGGAAGGGACCACTCTTCGGCTCGGTCCAACGATTCAGCTCGAGATCGAGGAGCGACCAGCGCGCGAGATCGCCGATGTCCGCGCGATCGGGCCGCGGGAGGATCATCATCGCGCGCGAGGGCGTCTCCCAGAGGACGGCGTGGCCACCTGCGCGCGCCCATGCGATGGCGCGAGCGGTGAACGGCTTCGTGAACGATCGAACGACGGGACGAACGACGCGGACGGCGGACATGCGCCGACGCTCGTTAGCACCGCTCCGATGGGCGTGCGCCGAAATCGATCAGGGATCGATGTTGCTGCCGCCGTCGGACGGGGCAGGGCACGTCTGATCCGAGCTGACGTAGCAGAGCGACGTCGCGATGTCGCAGCAGTAGATGCCGCTCGGAGGCGTCGCGCAGCTGTTCTGGCAGTCCTGGTCGGCGCTGCAGCTCGGGACGCAGACCTGCGTGGGTCCGGTGTCCTTCGCGGAGTCTTTGGGAGCGTCCTTGGCGGCGTCCTTCAAACCCGAGTCGACGGGAGTGCCGGAGTCGATGTCTTCGGCCGCCGAAGTCGCGCAACCGAAGGAGAACACCACGGGCGCGAGCACGAAAAGGGCATAGGGAAGCTTCACCGCCACCTCCACGAGAGTGCTGCAACCTACCGCGGAGAAGGGCGCACGACAACCTCCGTCGTACACATTTCGTACGATTCCGTAACAATGTTCTGGCGCCTCCTGACGCCGCGGGTCGAAGGGTCGGCGGGGGCTCGCGGGGTCATCACCTCGTACAAAATCCTTGCAGTTCAGGTACTTGCACGCTGGCGTTCCCGCGGCCACTCCGCCTGGAGTGCACGTTTCCGCTCGTGCGGGCGCGTTCGCGACGCCCTGCGCCGGCCTATCCCGGTCGACGCAGTGCGCCAGGACGCTACCGCTGGCCCCCGGGCCGAGTAGGATGCCGCGCCCCGATGCGCATCTTGACCCCGAAGGACTCCGGTCGGATTCAGCTCCGCGAGCGCGGCCGCCGCGGCGCCGTGCTCGCCATCCGCTCCGACGTGGCGGACGCCTCGCAGCGCCAGTGGTTCCACTTCGTCGTGCGCGACTGCCGTGGCGTTCCGCTCGAGCTCACGATCGCGAACGCGGGGCGCTGCACGTATCCGGCGGCGTGGGAGGACTACCGCGTCTGCGCCTCGTACGACGGCGACGATTGGTTCCGCGTGGACACGACGTTCGACGGCGAGCGGCTCGTGATCCGGCACGCGCCGCAGCGTGACGGTGTGGCCTACGCTTACTTCGCGCCGTACCCGCGCGCGCGTCGGCACGCGCTCCTCGCGCGCGCGTCGGCGAGCGGGCGCGCGATCGCAGCGCGCGTGGGGCAGACGGTGCAGGGCGAGCCGATTCAGGTGCTTCGCTTCGGCAAGGGCCAACGCGCGCTGTGGATCGTCGGGCACCAGCACCCGGGCGAGACGATGGGGGCGTGGTTCATGGAGGGCATGGCGCTCCGGCTGATGGACGACGAAGACGTGCTCGTGAACGATCTGCTCGAGCGCGCGAGCGTGTACCTCGTGCTCTCGATGAACCCGGATGGTCATCAGCTCGGCAACCACCGGACGAACGCGGTCGGGATCGATCTCAACCGCGCGTGGCACGATCCGTCGCCGCAGACTTCGCCCGAGGTGTTCGCCGTCCGCGAAGCGATGTTGGCCGCCGGCGTCGACTTCTTCCTCGACGTCCACGGCGACGAGCAGCTCCCGTGGGTGTTCACCGCGGGAGCCGAGGGCAACCCGCACTACAACGGCCGCATCGAGGCGCTCGAGCGCGAGTTCGACGACGCGATGTGCGCGCTCAGCCAGCCGTACCAGACCGAGAACGGCTACCCCAAGGACGCCCCGGGCGACGGCGATCTGCGCTGCGCCGCGAACTGGGTCGGCGAGAAGTTCGATTGCCTGGCGCTCACGCTCGAGATGCCGTTCAAGGACGCGGCGAACGAGCCCGACGAAGAGAACGGGTGGACGCCCGATCGATCGAAGACGTTGGCGTCCGCGACGATCGACGGCGTGCACTCGATGGTGGACAAACTGCGCTGAACGCGCGCGACGGCGCGGATTGACGACCGAAGTCATGCGCGCGAACATCGTTGCGAGTGCGTATCTGGCTTGCGTTCCTCGGCCTGTGTTCGTGCTCCGTGCTCGTCGATCTCGACGGGATGCGCGGTGACGGTGCAGACGCCGCGAGCGAGGCTTCCCCGGTCGACGACGCCGGTCGGTGCATCCCCCGCACGTGCGAGTCGATCGGCGCGAACTGCGGTCCCGTGAGCGACGGGTGCGGCGCGATCATCAAGAAGGGTGGCGTCGAGAGCTGCGGCACCTGCACCGGGAGCCTCACCTGCAGCGCGGTGGTGCCGAACGTGTGCGGGTCGCCCTCGTTGTATGGGGGCAAGCACACCAAGAGCGACTGCGAGACGGCGGGGGGCCAGGCGCGGAACATCGGCGTCGCGGGCGATGCGGGGGTGCCTCAATCGCTCTGCGAGTTCACCGGTAGCGCTTGCCCTTCCGGGTGGACCAGGCTCGGGAACTGGGGCTCGACGCAGCCGACGACCGGATCGTGTGGCTGCGATCCCCAACCGTGCACGACGAGCTCGCACGCGTTCGCCAATCTCGGGCCAGAGACCTGTCAGACGCCGTGCCGAATGATGAACAGCGGCAACTGCGTCCCGTCGGGGTCCCAGACCGTGACCGCGAAGCTCCTGACCGTCGGCTGCTACTGAGCGCGCCACGCGTCCGTCACGGCCGCTCGCAGATGGCGTCGCGCAGGCTCGTGCACGCGTCGTTCGCCCACGTGCCGCCGCTCTGGAGGTAAGTGCACTGACCACCGCCCTGCGGAAGGCCGCTCCCCCAGTTCGCGAATCCGCCGCGCGGCTCGCCGTCGATCCACGCGAACGAGCCGTCGTTCGGCGGACCGCCGGCGCGGTAGAGCCCGATCCAGCGCTGGCCCGTGCCGAGCGCCTGCACCGTCGTCTGCTCGGCGCTCGTCGTGAGCGCCGCGAGGTGCCCGCCGGAGTTCGTGCACGCGTTCTTCGCGGTGTCGAAGTCGACGCTCGCGCCGACGAGGTAGTAGCAGTGACCGGAGTAGACGAGCCCGGTGCAACCGGCGTCCGCGCCGGGGACGTCGATCACGACGTCCTTCGGTGCATCGGCGCTCGCGTCCTTCGTGGTCGGCGCGTCGACGACGCTCGCATCGCGCGGGGCGTCCGGCGCGGCGTCGACGGCGGAGGCATCGCTCCGACCGACGTCGACGACGGAGCCGTCCGCAGCGGGCTCGTAAGCGTCGAAGTCCTGAGTGCAACCCAGGAGTACCCACGGAAGCAGACCGACGACGCGAATGAACCGCATCGTCGATCAGGATAGCGCAGAAACGGAGTGGCTAGTTGACGAGCTCTTTCGGAGCGTCCGCCTTCTCGGGCTTGACCTTCGCGTCCCTCCGCTCGATCGCCGCCTTCACGAACCCACTGAAGAGCGGGTGCGGTTGCGTCGGGCGGCTCTTGAACTCGGGGTGGAACTGGCAGGCGAGGAAGTACGGGTGCTCCTTCAGCTCGACCATCTCGACGAGCTTCCCGTCCGGGGAGGTCCCCGAGAAGATCAGCCCGGCGGCGGACAACCGATCGCGGTACTCGTTCGCGAACTCGTAGCGGTGACGGTGGCGCTCGCTGATCTCGGTCGCGCCGTAGACCTCGGCCGCGAGGCTGCCCGGCGCGAGCACGCACGGGAACGCACCGAGCCGCATCGTGGCGCCCTTGTTCTTCAGGTTGCGCTGCTCGGGGAGCAAGTCGATGACGCCCTCCTTGCAGTCCTTGTCGAACTCGGTCGAGTTCGCGTGGGTGAGCCCCGCGACGTGGCGCGCGTACTCGACGACCGCGAGCTGCATCCCGAGGCAGATGCCGAAGAACGGGATCTTCGCCTCGCGCGCGTAGCCGATTGCCTGGATCTTGCCCTCGGTCCCGCGGTCGCCGAAGCCACCGGGGACGAGCACCGCGTCGAGGTGACCGAGCAGCGCCTCGGCGCCGCGCTTCTCGACCTCTTCCGAGTCGATGTACTCGAGCTCGACCTTGCACTCGTTCTTGAGCGCGCCGTGGACGAGCGCCTCGTGGAGCGACTTGTACGCGTCCTTGAGCTGGACGTACTTGCCGACCATGCCGATCTTCACGGCGCCGCGGGTCGGCTTCTTGAACCGATCGACGATGCGCTGCCACGGTCCCAAATCGGGACGACGGCTCCAGATGTTGAGCCGGTCGGCGATGAGATCGTCGAGGCCTTCCTTGTGGAAGTAGAGCGGCACCTCGTAGATGCACGAGACGTCGATCGCGGAGATGACGGCTTCCACGGCGACGTTCGAGAAGAGTGCGATCTTCTCCTTCGTGCTCTGCGACAGGGTCTCCTGCGTGCGGCAGATGAGGATGTCGGGCTGGATGCCGATCTCGCGCATCTCCTTCACCGAGTGCTGCGTCGGCTTCGTCTTCAGCTCGCCCGCGGTCGCGATGAAGGGAACCAGCGTGACGTGCATCGAGAGCGCGTTCTGCGGTCCGGCTTCGACCTTGAGCTGGCGGATCGCCTCGAGGAAGGGGAGGGACTCGATGTCACCGACGGTGCCGCCGATCTCGATGATCGCGATGTCGCAGCCCTCGGTCGCGTCGAGCACGCGCGCTTTGATCTCGTCGGTGATGTGCGGGATGACCTGCACCGTCGCGCCGAGGTACTCGCCGCGCCGCTCCTTCGAGATGACGGACTCGTAGATGCGGCCCGTGGTGAGGTTGTTCGCGCGCGTGAGGCGCGCGGTGGTGAAGCGCTCGTAGTGCCCCAGATCGAGGTCGGTCTCGGCACCGTCGTCGGTGACGAAGACCTCGCCGTGCTGGTAGGGGCTCATCGTTCCCGGATCGACGTTGATGTACGGGTCGAGCTTGAGGTGCGTGATCTTGAGGCCACGCGCCTCGAGCAGCGCGCCGAGGCTCGCGCTCGCGAGACCCTTGCCGATCGAGGAGACGACGCCCCCGGTGACGAAAACGAACTTCGTGGGCTTGCGGCTCATGGACGGCTCCTCTCTGGGGCCTGGATTCCACGGCCCGCCTTCGCGACGGAACGACAGCGTACACGAAGAGGGACCGAAGTGCGAGCCGGATTACGCGTTGCGCTAATGAAACATACTGCCGAGCTCGCGCGCTCGAGTGCATGAAAGTGCGTCGAATGGCATGCTCCGCCGCATGAGTCATGCCACCGCCTCGGCGGATCGCATCGGGATCCTCGGTTACGACAGCTTCCACTTCGTGGTGGAGAGCTTCGAGCGCTCGAAGAAGTTCTACGAGAGCGTGTTCGACTTCAAGGAGGTCGCCCGCGCGGGCGAGGAGCTCGTGACTCGGAGCGGCCAGCAATCGGTCGTGTACGGAGCGGGTGACGTTCGCGTCTGTCTCTCCACGCCGCTCACGGGTTCGTCGAAGGCGGCGCGCTACCTGAAGCGGCACCCGGCCGGCGTGATGAGCCTGAGCTTCCGCGTGCAGAACCTCGAGCAGACGATGCGCTTCCTCGAGAAGCGCGGCGGCACGATCCTCGCGGACCCGGTCGAGGCGAAGGACGAGCGCGGCGGCACGTACCGCAGCTTCGAGATCGCGACGCCGCTCGGCGACGTCGCCTTCCGCTTCATCGAGCGCAACGACTTCCGCGCGTTCGCGCCGGGCTTCGTCGACGTGGGCCCCGGCGCCGCATCGCGCCCTGAAAACAGGTACGGCGTGAGCTCGATCGACCACGTCACCTCCAACGGCCTCACGATGGCGCCGATCGTGAACTGGTACCGCGACGTGCTCGGCTTCGAGCAGTTCTGGGAGATCAAGTTCCACACCGAGGACATCAGCTCCTCGCTCGGGGGCTCCGGCCTCAAGTCGATCGTGATGTGGGATCCCGAGAGCGGCGTGAAGTTCGCCACCAACGAGCCGCTTCGCCCCCGCTTCCGCGACTCGCAGATCTGGAAGTTCGTCGAGGACAACCAGGGCTCCGGCGTCCAGCACATCGCGTTCGGCGTTCCCCAGATCATCCCCACCGTCGAAGACCTGGCGAAGCGCGGCGTCGAGTTCCTCAAGACGCCGCCGAGCTACTTCCGCGATCTCCCCGCGCGGCTCGCGAAGCTCGGCATCACGAACGTGAAGGAGGAGCTCGCGGAGCTCGAGCGGCTCCAGATTCTCCTGGATGGGCAGAACGACAAGTACATGCTCCAGATCTTCATGCGCGAGGCGGCCGGCTACTACGACGACTCGCGCGCGGGACCGTTCTTCTACGAGATCATCCAGCGCGCGGGTGACCCCGGCTTCGGCTACGGCAACTTCCGCGCGCTCTTCGAGAGCATCGAGCGCGCCCAACGCGCTCCGGCGTGACGCCGGAGCGGCGCCCGCTTCCCTCGGCCTCCGAGCCGGAGGGCGACGACGCGCTCGAAGAGGCTCCGCTCCCCGCACCCCCCGAGCTCGCACCCGAGCCTCGCGCGGGGCTTCCGGTCGTGGCCCCCGACGCGCTCGCCGCGCTCGACGGCCGGACCGATCCCGTGCGCGCGCTCTTGTGGGCGGTCATCAGGTACGTGGTGTCGCCGGCGCGGCACGTCACCGTCGGCGGCGGCTACCGCAGCGCGGCGGTTCCGTTGGCCGCCGCGGCGTCGGGCGAGGAGGGCACGCGCTTCGAGGCCGCCGGGCTGCGCTGGATCGGCAGCGTTCGCGAGCGCGCCGGGTGGGTGTCCACGGCGAGCGACGTGCACCTCAGCGAGGACGGCGCCGTGCACGTCTTCGCGCGCCAGACGAGGATGAGCGGGAGCGTCGCCTCCACCTTGTCGAGCTACTACCTCTTCAGCGTGCTGTCGGACGGCACCGTCGTCGAGACCGTCCAAGCACCGAAGCCGTACCTCGAGTCGACCACGCGCTACGTGTGCCGCGCGGGCGAGGGGAGCGTCGAGCTCGACGTGTCCGCCCATCGGCGCGCCATCGCGCGCCTCTGTCGCGAGCGCGGCGTGTACGTCGTCGCGGTGCGCGACCTCGACGACGTGGTGCGCCAGCAGCGGTTCTCCTACCGCCACGCGCTCCCGCTCGGGAGCGCCATGCTCTCGCTCGGCTTCGTCTTGGCGCCGGTCTTCGTCGTCGTCGCGGCGGTCGTCCTGCTCCTCGCTTTCTTGCGCTGATCGGGGTACCGATCCGCGCATGATCGATCGTCAGAGCGCCGGCCTGCTTCCCGAGAAGCCGCACACCGCGTTCCGCGACGCCGCGGGAAAGCTCTTCTTCGAAGAGATGTTCACGCGCGGTGGCTTCGACGGCCCGTTCAGCTACTTCTACCACCGTCACCCGATCACGCCGCAGCGCGACACCGGGCCGACCGAGCGCGGTTGGCCGCGCGCCGTCGCCGCAGAAGGCGTCTCGCTCAAGCGCCGGCTCTTCCTCTCCGACCGCGTCGCGAAGGGCGGCCAGCTTCTCGATCGGCGGACGCCGGTCCTCTTCAACGCCGACGTCACGGTCCTCCTCGCGCACGCGACCGAGACCGACGACGCCTACTTCGCCAACGGCGACGGCGACGAGCTCCACTACGTGCAGGACGGCTCCGCGACGCTGGAGTCGCCGTGCGGTCGCCTCGACGTGGTGGCTGGAGACTACGTCCACGTGCCGCGCTCGCTCATCCACCGCTGGCACGTGCCGAAGGGCGGCGCGCTGCGCGTGATGGTCTTCGAGCTCACGGGCGGGATGATGATCCCGCGCGACTTCCGCAACCCGGTGGGCCAGCTCCGAATGGATGCGCCTTACACGCATCGCGACTTCAAGAAGCCCGTCGGGCCGATCGCGACGCCGGACCACGTGCCGGACGGCCCGAAGGTCCTCGTCGTGAAGAAGGGGGGCACGTTCCGGCGCTACGAGCTGCAGGAGTCGCCGATGGACGCCGTCGGTTGGGACGGCTTCGTCTACCCCTGGGCGTTCCCGATCGAGAAGTACCAGCCGAAGACCGGGCTCGTGCACCTGCCCCCGACGATCCACACGACGTTCGCGGCGCCCGGGTGCCTGATCTGCAGCTTCGTGCCGCGCGTGGTGGACTACCACCCGCAGGCGATCCCGTGCCCGTACCCGCACTCGAGCGTCGATTGCGACGAGATCATCCTGTACCTCCGGGGTAATTTCACGAGTCGGCGCGGTGTCGGACCGGGGGCGATCTCGCTGCACCCGGCGGGCATCGCGCACGGGCCCCACCCTGGTGCGTACGAAGCGAGCATTGGCACCCAGCGCACGGACGAGCTCGCGGTGATGATGGATTGCTTCAAGCCACTAGCGCCGACCGCTCAGGCGTCGAACCTGGAGGATGCCGGCTACCACGACTCGTGGTGGCCCTGAGCGTTTCCTATTCCGAGGGGGATAGGTGCAAGAGCTGCGTGGCGGTTTGGGCCTCTCCGCCGGCAAATTCGTGAGCGAAATCATGGGCGTGGCGTTTCTGTCCACTGCCGCGCATTCGGAGTATCGTAAGGGTTGATGGAGGGAAGCCACCCACTCCAGCCCGGCGACCGCGTCGCCGAGCGTTACGTCGTCGACCGACTGCTCGCATCGGGCGGCATGGGTGTGGTTTACGTTGCAACCCACTCCGAACTAGGGACCGAGGTCGCCATCAAAGTGCTGACCAACGGGCACGAGGATCGGACGCTGGGCGCGCGCTTTCTCCGCGAGGCCCGCTCCGCCGCCCGCTTGAAGAGCGAGCACATCGCCCGGGTGTTCGACTTTGGGATGCTCCCGAGCGGTCACCCGTTCATGGCGCTCGAGCTCCTGAGCGGCGTGGACGTCGATGGCGTGCTGGAGCTCGGTCCGATCCCCACGCAGGTCGCGGTCGGTCACATCCTTCAGGCGTGCGAAGGGCTCGCCGTGGCTCACGCGGCGGGGATCGTCCACCGCGACATCAAGCCGTCGAACCTCTTCGTGACGACCCGTTCGGACGGTTCGCCGCTCGTGAAGATCCTCGACTTCGGGATCGCGAAGGACGCATCGGACTCGAAGAAGACGACGGGCGGCATGGGCTCGCCCTATTACATGTCGCCCGAGCAGGTTCGCGCTGCGGCCAACGTCGACGTCCGCACCGACGTTTGGGCGCTCGGCGTCACGCTCTACGAGATGCTGAGCGGTCAGCGCCCGTTCGAGGGCGTCATCGCGTCCCAGGTCTGCATCGCGATCGTGAACGACCCGCCGACGCCGCTCGACTCGGTGACCACGGGGCTGCCGCCCGAGCTCGTCGCGATCGTGCACCGGTGCCTGGAGAAGAACCCGGACAAGCGACCCGCCAACGTCGGCGAGCTCGCGATGCTGCTCGCGCCGTTTGCTTCTTACGAGGCCTCGCTCCACGCGGAGCGCGCGGTGCGCACGTTGGGCGGTGGCCGCCCCGCCATGGCGTCCATCCCCGATGGCGATCGGCTCTCGTTCTCGCGTCACACGCCGTCGAAGCCGCTCCCGCCGACCGCGGCGCAAGGTGCCGAGACTGCGCCCGCGCTGTCGAGCCGTCCGCCTCCGGCATCCGCGCCGAGCTCCCGCCGTTGGCTCATCGCTGCGGCCGCTGGCTTCGTCGGCATCGCAGCGATAACGACCGTCGTCCTCGTCACGCGGGACGGAGCCTCGAAGCCCGGGTCCGCGGGGGCGGCGTTGCCGGTGCCTCCCCCACCCACGACCACCACGCAGCCGACGGCAACGGTCACGGCCACGGCGATGACCACGGCGACGAGCACGGTCACGGCTTCGACCAGCGCGCCGTCGGCGAAGACGGCGGCGGCTTCCGTCACCGCCGCCGTCGCGCGGCCCGCCGGCTCGGCGGCGACCCCCAAACCGAACGCAAGCGGGAAGGCGAACGGCCCCAATTTCGATGGTACGGAAGACCGGAACTGAGCTCTTCTTCGTCGTCGCCTTGATCCTCGGCGGATGTCGCGCCGTGATCGGGATCGACGATCTCCAGCGCGGCGATGGGGGAGTCGACGCGTCGATCGGGGACACCGGCGCGCCGGACGCGGTCGCCGACGCCACGCCCGATGGCGCACCGCCCGCGGACGGGGGCGACGCCGGGCGCACGCTCGCCGAGTGCAACACCCTGTGTCGCGCCGACGCCGGCGAGGGCGGAGCGGCGTTCTCGACCGAGATGCACTCGTGCATCTGTCAGGGAGCCTCGTTCAAGGCGTGCGGCGCAGAGTGTACCGGCTACTGCCCCAACGGGAACACGCCGTCACCGGCGTGCGAGACGTGTATCTTGCAGCAAGCCTTCGGAAGCGGCGTTTGCGTGGCGAAGGCCTCGAACTGCACCTCGGCCTGCCAAGGATTCCTCCAGTGCGTGACGAAGTGCCAATGAAGCGCGCTCTCGGCCTGCTCCTCACCGCCGCCGTCCTCGCTCGCGCCGCGGCCGCGCACGCGCAGGGCACGTCGGCGGCGACGCCGCAGGAGAAGATCCTCGCGCAGACCCTCTTCGACGACGGCCGCGCGAAGATGACCGCGGGGGACTACGCCGCCGCATGCCCCAAGCTCGCCGAGAGCTATCGCCTGGATCCGGCGCCGGGCACGCTCCTGAACCTCGGGATGTGCCACGAGGCGGAAGGTCGGCTCGCCACCGCGTACGCCGAGCTCGGCGAAGCACTGAGCCGCGCCATCCGCGATGGGCGCTCCGATCGCCAGAAGACGGCGCGCGAGCACCTCGCGGCGATCTCGCCGCGCTTGTCGAAGCTCCAGCTCCGCGTCGCCGGCGCGGTGCCGAAGGATCTGAAGATCGAAGTCGACGGGATCGCCCTCGCGCGTGCGGCGTGGGACGTCGCGGTGCCGGTGGACCCGGGCGAGCACGTGATCGTGGCGAGCGCGAGCGGTCGGATCGCGTCGCAGACGAAGGTCACGGTCGAAGCCGACGGGTCGACGAAAGAGGTCGAGGTCGGCGAGCTCGCGATCGATCCGAACGCGAACAAGCCGGTCGAGCCGGTGAAGCCGATCGAGCCCCCGAAGCCACCGCCGCCGCCGCCGCCGGCGAAGCCGTCGCCGCTGAAGCTCGTGGGCTTCGTCGCGTTGGGCGTGGGTGGCGCGGGCCTCGTCGCCGGAGGCATCCTCGGCGCCGTCGCGGTGGGGCAGTGGTCGAACGCCAAGTCGCTCTGCCCGGGGGGCATCTGCCCCACCGACGAGGGGATCGACACCGGCAAGCGCGCGGGGACGTTCGCCGACGTGGCGACGGTGGCGTTGATCGCGGGCGGCGTGATCGCGGCCGGTGGCCTCGCGCTCGTGCTCTTCGCGCCGAAGGCGAAGACCTCCGCGTGGATCTCACCGACCTGGGGTGGTGTCGTCCTCGGCGGCTCGTTCTGACGGGACCCACCCGGTCTGGTCCGCCAGAAAGCGCCCCATCCCCCGGACGACGCTCGCGGCGTCCACCTCGGCCTCGATCAGCTCGTCGAACGGGCGGATCCGCCACCAGCCGCCCGAGCGATACTCGACCTCCAGCGCGGCTCCACACTCGCACCTCACCGCACCTTGGGGCGGATCGGGGACGAAGTGGCCGCGGCAGCTCGGGCAGAACGGCTCGGCGGTCCAAACGTCGCTGGAGGTGGTGAAGATGGCCATGCGCGCGGCGTCCTGCTCTCAGTACCGGGAGGCCCGAGAAACCGGCGCGCGAGGCTAAAGGCACTTACCGGATTCGTCGTTCGCGCAGCGCCAGGTCCGCGCTTGGCCGTTCACGCTGATCGTGACCTTGCCGAACTGGCCCGCGGTCCGCTCGACGGGCTGGATGAGCCGCGGCGGATCGCAGAGCCCGCCGAAGCTCAACGTGCCCTTCAGGTCGAGGAGGAGCGCGCCGTCCGGCCCGTCCTTGACCGATGCGACCGCGAGCTTCGACTTCATCTCGCCGAGGAGCTTGGCGACCGCCTCGACCAAGCGCCCCTTCGTGTCGGTCGCCGTCAGCGATGCGGGCTTCGGGACGAGCCAATCGTCGCAGCCGATCTTGATCGCACCGGGCTGCTTCGCGCCGACGGTCGGATCGGACGCGACGAGCCACAGCATCGGCACCGCGGGTGCCGCCGACGCGCTCGCGGCGGGCTCCACGCTCCCCACCACGTTGGGCGAGCTCGCGCTGGCGGCCGTCGCGCTTTGGACGGTGCTCGCGACGGGCGCACCTTCACCTTCCTTCCGGCCGCACGCAGCCACGAAGGCGAGGACGGCGATGGAGAGTCGGAGCGGTCGCATCGAGCTCAGGGCGGGGGCGCGCAGACGAAGCGATCGGCGAGGTAGCGCGACACGTTCCGCGCGAGGACGAGCCCGGCGCTGCGCATGCGGCTGCCGGACGAGAAGTCGCTCGTCTTCGCGTTCGTCCGGAGCTCGTCGATCACCCGCTGGCCGGTGGGATCGAGGACCTGGATCACGAGGATGGCCTCGGCGGGGCGCGAGCTGACCCACACGTTGTAGCCCGGCTCCCAGAACACGAAGTTGGGGCGCATCACGAACGTGTTCGGCGTCGCTGCCACGGCTTGGCCGGGCGGAACGGGCGGGAGCGCGATGTCGGGGCGACGCTCCTGCATCGCGACGCGGAAGTAGCCCGCGAAGTCGGCCTTGTCCTGCAGGTACGACTGCTGCTGCTTCGGATCCTTGCCCGCGAAGTACTCCGCCTCGGTCTTGCCGCCGACCTGGAGGTTGTCCATGTGGACGTCCTCGACGATGACGCGGCAGCCCGGGTTCACGAACGGGTTCGGCACGGCCTCGCGCACCATCACGTACGGCTTGCTGCACGCGACGAGGAGCGGGGCGACGATGGCGACGGCGAGAAGACGGCGCTTGGACATGTTCGGTGTCTACCGAAGCCCCGCGCGTACCGCAAGCTTCAGCGCGGCTTCACGCGCGCGATCGCATAGCCGACGAAGAACGGGCCCATCTGCACGATGAACTCGCTCGTCTGGCGCGTCTTGCGCATCGATTGCACGAGGTGCGAGAGCGGGTGGAGCTCCTTCCCCACGAGCCCGATCACGAACTCGTTGTCCTTCGCGTCGAGCCCGTGACACGCGAGGCGGATGTCGTGACCGAGCCCCGCCTGTCCGTACGCATGGCCGATCGCGCCGTGCTCGCGCATCATGCCGGACACCTCCTGCGGTTCGAGGCGCGCGAACGCGCCGCTGCGGCGGAGCGGGTACCAGACGTGCCAGGGCGTCTCGGGGTTCAGCGCGTTCTTCACCGGGTGCTCGAGCAACCAGTGGAGGAGCTCGGGCTCGTGGCCGAGCGCGTAGGTGCGGCCGATCATCGCGAAGTCGGGCCGCATCGTCGCGTTCTGGAGGATGGTCGCGAAGAGCGGGCGCACGTCGCGGACGAAGATCGCGGGGTCTTCGCTCCAGGTGAGCAAGCCGAGCGCGCGCGGATCCATCGTGTCGGCGTAGACGACCCCGCCGATGCCGGTCGTCTCGAGCGCGGCGGTGAGCTCCTTCACCTTCGCCGAGATCTCGTTCGCGGGGAGCTCGAACACGAGGAGCTGCATGAAGAGGCGACGGTTCGCTTTCTGGCGCTCGCCTTCCTTCTTGCCGCCGTACTCGTGAACGTCGATCTCCGGGAGCCCCGGCGCCTTCGGAGCGCCTTGCGTGGTTTGCGTGGTCATCGTTTGGGCGATAGTGTCCCTCGCGGTCTGCATGAAGACAAGCGCGGGTCGCACCGTCGTCGTCCTCGCGATCTTGATGGCGACCTTCATGGCCGCGATGGAGGCCACCGTCATCGGCACGGCGATGCCGACCGTGGTCGCCGATCTCGGCGGCCTCGAGCTCTACGGCTGGGTCGGCGCCATCTACATGCTGACCGCGACCGTCACGATGCCGATGTACGGCAAGCTCGCCGACGTCCTCGGCCGCAAACCCGTGATGCTCTTCGGCATCGCCGTGTTCCTCGTCGGCTCGGCCGCGAGCGGGCTCGCGCGCACGATGCCGTTCCTGATCGCGATGCGCGCGATCCAAGGCATCGGCGCGGGCGGCATCCAGCCGATCTCGATGACGATCCTCGGCGACGTCTACACGCCGGCCGAGCGCGCGCGCGTCCAAGCGTTGTTCGGCGCGGTGTGGGGCGTGTCCGGGATCGCGGGCCCGCTCCTCGGCGGGCTCATCGTGCACGCGCTCTCGTGGCGCTGGGTCTTCTACGTCAACGTGCCGTTCGGGCTCCTCGCGACTGCGCTCCTGGTCGTCGGTCACCGCGAGCCGGCGCGGGGCGAGGCCAAGCGACCCCCGGTCGACGTGCTCGGAGCGCTCACGTTGTCGCTCGCGGTGCTGCTCTTGCTCGGCGGGGCGCGCGGCGCGCCGCTCTTGCTCGCGGGCGCGCTCGTCGCGCTCGCGGCGTTCGTCGCGGTCGAGCGGCGGCATCCGTCCCCGATGCTCCCGCTCGATCTGATGCGGCGCCGGCTCATCGCCGTGTCGAGCGTGTGTGGCGCGCTCCTCGGCGCGACGATGAGCGCGATCGTCCTCTACGTCCCGCTCTACGTGCAGTCGATCCTGCTGAAGAGCGCGACCTACGCCGGTGCGATGGTGGCTCCGATGCTCGTCGGTTGGCCGATCGCATCGGCGCTGTCGGGGCGACTCCTCTTGCGGGTGGGCCCGCGGCCGCTCGTCCGGATCGGCCTGGCCGTGGTCGCCGTGGCGGCGGTCGTCATCGATCGCGGGATCGCGCGCGGCTCGTCGCCGCTCGTCCTCCAGAGCGCGATGTTCGTGGTGGGCACCGGGATGGGCCTCGCGAACACCGCGCTCCTGATCGCGGTGCAGGAGAGCGTCGGCTTCGCGCAGCGCGGGGTGGCGACGGCGAGCACGATGTTCTTCCGCACGATCGGCGGCGCGCTGGCGGTCGGAGTGCTCGGCTCGGTGCTCGCAGCGGTGCTGCACGGGCGCGTGGCCGAAGAGGTGCTCGACGACCTCCTCGGGCCCGAGCGCGGCAAGGATCTCGATCCCTCGGTGGTCCACACCATCGGCGACGTCCTGCGCGAAGGGATGACGACGATCTTCCACGTCATCGCGGGGATGGCGATCCTGGGCGTGGTGTTCGGCGTGTTCTTCCCGCGGGTGGCGCTGGAGGAGAGGGCCGCGTCTCGAGATGCATTGCCGAATCCTCCGGGCACCCCGGACTGAAGTCCGGGGCAGCAAAAGCATTGAATGACTCGACCAAAGTCCGCCTTCGGCGGACTCCGCCGTGAAAGCTTGGCCCTCTCCACCAGAGCGGAGTCCGCCGCAGGCGGACTTCAAGTGGGAGCGGCAACGCTTCTGCTGCCCCGGACTTCAGTCCGGGGTGCCCTGCCGCCTTCAGTCCGTGAAATCCACCACCACCGGGGCGTGATCGCTGGCTCCGAACTCGCGCAGGACGCGATGGCTCGTCGCCTTCTCCGCCAGCGCCGTCGAGGCGAGCACGAGATCGAGCCGCCACCCGACGTTCTTCTGGCGCGCGTTGCGCCAGTACGGCCACCACGTGAAGAGCGCGTCGTCGTCGGGGGAGAGCTTGCGCCCGACGTCGACGAGGCCACCCGCGATGAGCTTCTCGAGGAGCGCGCGCTCCTCCGTCTTCTGCCCGACCGACTCCTTGATCCGCAGCGTCTTGTGCACGTCCGCGTCGGTGCGGGAGATGTTGATGTCCCCCATGATCACGACCGTCTTGTCGCCGAACGACCGGGCGTAGTCCTTCATGGCTTCGAAGAAGACGATCTTGGCGTCGTAGTCTTTGCCGCCGTTCGGGGCGTAGACGGAGACGAAGACCTCGCGCTCGGTGTGCGCCTCGACGACGCGGCTCTCCGCGTCGAAGCTGGGGTGCGCCCGCTTCGGCGCGGACGCGAAGCGGCTCTTCCGAAGGTGGATGCTGACGCCGGAGTAGCCCTTCGCGTTGCCGTGCCAGAACGAGTGGTAGTCGAGCAGCCCGGTGAGCCCGTAGAGGTTGGGCGACAGCTGCTCGGTCGTGGCTTTGATCTCCTGGAAGCACGCGACGTCGGGTTTCTCCTTCTCGAGGAGCTCGAGCACCTGCGCCTCGCGCGCGCGGATTCCGTTGACGTTCCAGGTGAGGACGCGCATCGCGCCGATGCTTACGCGATCGAGCGCGGGGGAGAAAGAGTCATCAGGGCACGCGCGAGAAGTCGTCGTACGCGTACGATCCGGTCGGGTCTTCCGCGCCGCCGAACCCGACCGTGCCGGCGCTCGTGATGCGCGCCGGGTCGGCGTCCTTCACCGTGGCCTTCGCGCGCACGACGAACTTGCCGTTCACGAGCTCCTCCACGGTGGCCGTGACGTTCACGGGGTCCGTGCCGCTCACCTCGAGCGTGAGCCGACACGTGGACCCGGCGGACAGCGGGGGCGAGATCGTCAGATCGGGGAAGAAGTCGGTGACGAAGGCGCTCCCGTTCTGGCGCCCGAACTTCGCCGTGTCGAAGGCGTTGAAGACGTAGAGGACGTAGCCGTCGAGCGTGTCGGCCTTCGCGAGCGTCGCTTGTTGGAGCCGCGCCCAGATCTGCGGGTAGCCCGGCGTGGTGAAGCCGACACCGAGGTGGACGACGGCGGACACGGTGACGTCCGCGAGGTCCTCGCTCGGCGGTCGCGTGACCACGTTGTCGCGGTAGACGGTCGCGTTCGTCCCCGTCCAGAAGGCGGTCTCCTTGCTCAGCTGGAAGACGCTCGGCTTCTTCGCGATCCAGCCGTTGCCGATCGCGGGCCCGTCCGCGCGCGCGAAGTCGTCGAAGAACCCGATCCGCGCGTCGGGCCCCGCGTCCGCTGCGGCTTCGCTCGGCGCGTCCGCCTTCGCGTCCGAGGGGCCGGCATCCGACGTCGGCGTGCCCCCGACGAAGTCCTCCGTCGCCGGGAGGAGACAACCGGCGGCGACGAGCAGGGGCGCGACGAACGGAAGGCGCACGTTTCCAGTCTACCAAGGGTCAGCGCAAACCGGCGAGCCCGAGGTAGCGGCCTTCGGCGCTCGGGGAAAACCCCTTCGCGCGAGCGCTCGCGACGGCCACCTGGTCTTCGTGCCAGAGCGGGATCCAGTACGCGCGGTCCAGCACGCGCTCCTCGACCGCCGCGTAGATCGTCTTGCGCACGGCGGGGTCCCGCTCTTGATCGCCCCGGTCCAGGAGGGCATCGAGCTCCGGATCGTCGACCCGCGCCCGGTTCGTCCCCTTCGGTGGGACGGCGGTCGAGTGGAGGAACGTCCGCAGCACGTTCGGCTCCGTGACCTCCGGGATCTGCAGGCTCGCGAGATCGAAGTCCCCCTCGGACAGGCGCGCGATCAGCGTGCCGAGCTCGAGCGGTCGCACTTCGACGTCGAACCCGGCCTCCGCGAGCGACTGCGCGAACACCTTGGCGATCGCGACGCGCAGCCGGTCGGTACCACAAAGGTACGTGACGTGGACGCGCCCGCCGGCTCCGGCGACGAGCGCCCGGGCCTTCGCGCCGTCGGGGCCCCAGCCCTCCCGCTCGGAGTGGGCCCAGAGCGCGGGGGGAAGGAGCCCGGTGGCGAGGGAGGCGCGGCCATCGAGCATGTGGGTCACGATCGGTGCTCGGTCGAGCGCGAAGCGGACGGCGCGTCGGAGATTGGCGTCGGCGAACGGACCGCGGTCCGTCCGGAAGAGCAGGTAGGTGAGGTTCGCCCCCGGCCGCGCCGTGACGGTGAGCTCGCGCTCGCCGGCGAGGGCGGGGAGGAGCGACGGGGAGACGCCGTTCAACGCGAGATCGGCGCGCCCCCCGAGCAGCCGCAGCGCGCGCGCGTTCTCGTCGTGCACGGTGAGGACGCGGAGCCCGCGCGCCGGGGCCGGCAGGGCCGCGCCCGTCGCCGGCGCGAGCTCGATCCGACCGCGCGCGAACGACGTGATCCGGTAGGGGCCCAGTCCGTCGAGCGCCGAGCCGTCGCCGGCCGGAGAGACTGCGTCGCCCGCGCGCAAGATCGGTAGCTCGAGATCGGAGAGGAGCGTCGCGTGCGCGCGCCCCAGGTGAATCCGGACCGCGCGCGGCTCCGTCAGCACCACGTTCACGTCGTCGATGGCCTCGACCACGCGCGCGTGGCGAGCGGCGACCTTCGGATCGCCGAACGCGCGGAGCGTGGCGACCACGTCGGCCGGCGTGAGCGGTGCACCCGAGTGGAAGAGCAGCCCTTCGCGCAGAGTGACGACGAGCGTGCGCTCGTCCTCCCACCGGTACGCCTCGGCGAGGTAGGGGGTGGGCGCGAGCGTGTCGGGGTCGAGTCGGAAGAGCCCGGCGTGCACCAAACGCGACATCCGCATCCCGACGGCGTCCGTGACGAAGCGCGGATCCACCGTCTCGGCGTCGGTGGGGACGAGGAGCTCGAGCGGCGCGGGATCGGCCGGATCGCGCGCGGCGCCCTCGTGCCGGCAACCCGTGCAGCCCGCCGGTCCGAGGCCCACCGCGATCAGCAAGGCGACGAGAAGGACTTTTGCGAGCGCGCGCGGCGTTGTAGGTAGAAAGCGATGCGTCGTCGCCCGGCCCCCCGCCGAACCCTCCCCGTCGTCGCGGCGCTCGCCGCGGCGCTGCTCGTGGGCACCTTCGGCGGAGACGTGCGCTCGGACCAGTCGCCGAAGGCCGAGAACAAGTCGCTCGCGGCGGCGACGGCCGCGATGACGGGCGACAAGGCCTGGAAGGACGCGCTCGTCGGCGTCTCGATCGTCGACGTCGAGTCGGGGGCGGTCCTTGCATCTTACAACGAACATGCGGCGTTGAACCCGGCGTCGAACGCGAAGCTTTACACGGCTGCGACTGCGCTGGCGATGCTTCATGGCGATCGTCGCTTCGAGACGACGCTCTCGGGCTCGATGAAGGGCACCGACGTCCAGAACCTCACCCTCCGGGGCGGCGGCGATCCGTCGCTCGAGACCGAGGACCTCTACGATCTGGTGCTCGAGCTGCGCGCACACGGCGTCCGGCGCGTCGACGGGGATCTCCTGGTCGATCAGAAGTACTTCGACGGCGAGACGACGCCCCCGGCGTTCGAGCAGAAGCCCGGCGAGTGGGCGGCGTTCCGTGCGCCCATCAGCGCGCTCGCGGTCAACGAGAACACGATCACCCTCCAGGTCAGGCCGACCGATCCCGGCAAGGGCGCGCACGTGTTCTTCGATCCGCCGGGCTTCGTCGACGTCGAGGGCGCCATCACCACCGGCGAAGGCGCCGACACGGTCGTCCTCGGACTCTCGCCGTCCGGGCGCCGGATGGCGGCGAAGATCTCCGGCGCGGTCGGCGCCGACGCGAAGCTCGTCCGCTACACGCGGCGCGTCGACGATCCCACGCTCCTCGGGGGCTACGTCCTCAAGTCGCAGCTCGAGCGCGAGGGGATCGCGTTCTCGGGCGAGGTGAAGGCGGGGAACGGCAAGGGCAACGTGCTCGCGAAGCACACGTCGCAGCCGCTCTCGACGCTCCTCTACGCGCTGGGCAAGCAGAGCGACAATTTCTACGCCGAGATGGTCTTCAAGGATCTCGGCGCCGAGGCGAAGGGGACGCCCGCCAAGGCCGACGCGGCCGCCGCCGCGGTGGCGAAGCACGTCGAGGACGTTGGCGCCAAGGACGCGGGGCTCGTCTTCAAGAACGGCTCCGGGCTCTACGACGCCAACCGCGTGACGACCGACAGCCTCACGAAGCTCCTCCGCGCCACCTACCGCGACTCGGCGGTCGGACCCGAGTTCGTCGCGCAGCTCGCGATCGGCGGCGTCGACGGGACGCTCCACAAACGCTTCCACTCCCAGGCCCGGCGCCGTTGCGTCCGGGCGAAGACGGGGACGCTCGACGACGCGATCGCGCTGAGCGGCTACGTGCTCGGCCCGCCCGGCAAGGGACCGATCGCGTTCTCGATCGTCTTCAACAAGGTCGCGGGCAAGGCCTCGGCCGCGCGCATCGCCGCCGACAAGCTCGTCGAGGCGATCGTGCACGAGCTCTGGGGCTGAATCAGAACTTGCCGCCCCACGTGACCATGCCGCCGCCGGGCATGGGGTGGAAGTCGAGCGCTGCCGCGGCCGGCGGAGGCGCCTCTTTCTTGCCGCCGACCAGCAGCCACGTCACGCCGACGCCGAGCCCGACGATGCCGACGCCGAGGAGCACGATCCCGGAGATGAACGCGCCGCGCAGCGCCGACACCTTGTCGGGATCGCACGTGCCCGTCGTCGCGCCCGCGGGCGGAACGCCGCAGGTGTCCTTGTAGTCGGAGTAGCGGAGCTGAGCGACCGTCTCGACGATCCCGAACCCGACGAGCGACGCTGCGCCGATGCCCATGAACACCCACGGGAGCGGGCCCGCACCCCCGCCGCCGCTCGGGGCGGGACCGCCGGAGCCTTTGCCCTTCGGCTCGACGCGGAGGACGCGATCCTTCTCGCCCTCGGCGACGAGGATCGTCTCTTCTTGGCTCGTCCCGTCGCCGAAGTCGTAGTGGAACTTGTGCTCCCCGGGATCGATCGTCTTGCTCGTCCCCGACAGACGATCGAGGCCTTGCCGCTCGCGTCGTGCGCGCGCACGACGACCGACGGCATGCCGTTGTCGACCTCGGCCAGCCACTTCGTGCAGTCGCTCTGGACGACCGCGGGGCACGCGTCCTTCACGCAAATGAGGAGCTGCTCCTTCGCCGCGCCGAGCTTCTTCTCGCGCCGCAGCGCCTGCGACTTCTCGGCGGCGTTGAAGCACTCGTCTTTGGTCTGAGCGAGGGCCGGCGACGCCGCGAGCATCGCGACCACCAAACCGAGAGCCGCGGTTCCGACGGAGGGGAGGCGTGCGCGTCGCATGCTGACGAGCACACCAAACGCCCCGCACTTTGTAAAGCGCGTCACATGCACTCGCGCTTGTAGATGCGGTCCCCGTTCGGCCCGATTTTGTAGGGCGGGTTGCAGTTCGGAGCGCCCGTCCCGGCGCCGGTAGCGGTGGGCTTCGCAGTCGCCGTTCCGTTGCTCGGGGGGCGGACGGTGGCCGTCACGGTAGGCTTCGTGGTCGTGCCCGTGACGACGGGCTTCGCCGACGCGACCGCCGACGCCGTGTCCGGTGCCGCAGCCGTGGAGGTGACCGTCGGCGGTGTCTTCGGCGCGGTCCCGGTCTCCGTGCTCGGCGGCGCGGTCGTGCCCGTCGCGGTGCCGGTGCCGGCGCCCCCGACCGTCTTGTCCTGTCCCGTGCGCCCGATCGAGATGCCGACGATCAGGAGCAGGACCGCCGCCGCGCTCGCCAGTGCCACGTAGAGGAACACCTTGCGGTTCTTCCGCTCCGGCAACATCGAGTCGCCGGCGGCGACGGAGATGCTCGAGACTTGCGACGGGCTCTCGCCCGCGGGCGGGATCGCTCCCGAGCTCGACGATCCGGGCGGCGGCGGCGTGAACGTCGTCTCCTCGCCCAGGCCCGACATGATCTGCGTGAGCGCCGGTTGGTCGCCGGTCACGCTCTCGATCTCGGCGACCTTCTCCGCGCGCGCGAGCAGCGTCTCCCCCGCGACGAGCTCGACCCAGTCACCGACGTCGGTCGCGAGCGCCGGGTGGAGCGTGCGCTCGAGCGCCTGCGCCATCTCCTTCGCGGTCGCGAAGCGCTTCGTCTTGTCGCGCTCGATCCCGCGCATGACGAGCGCGTCGAGCGCGGGCGTCACGTCCGGGTTGAACGTGCTCGGCGGATCGACCGCCCCGAACAACACTTGCTCGAGCACGGCGCCCTCGTTCTCGCCCTTGAAGAGCTTCCGGAGCGTCAGCGCCTCCCACATGCACACGGCCGCGGCGTACACGTCGGTCTGGCGATCGATCGGCTGCCCGCGCAGCTGCTCGGGCGACATGTACGGGAGCTTCCCCTTCACGTTGCCTTCGCGCGTGGTGTGGAAGCGCCCGGCGGCCTTCGCGACGCCGAAGTCGAGCACCTTCGCGACCCCGTCGCGGTTGACCAAGATGTTCTGTGGCGAGATGTCGCGGTGAACGATGTTGAGCGGCTCGCCGCGCTCCGTCTTCGCCTCGTGCGCGGCGTGCAGGCCGTAGAGCGACCCCGCGATGATCGAGATGATGATGTTCGGAGGGATGCTCTCCGCGCGCGTGCGCGCGCCCCGGATCAAGCGCGAGAGCGTCTCGCCCTGGAGGTACTCCATCACGAGGAACAGCTCGCCCTGCGTCGCCACGACGTCGAGCGTCGCGCAGACGTTGGGGTGCTGGATGCGCGCCGCCAAGCGCGCCTCGTCGAGGAACATGGAGACGAACTCGGGGTCCTTCGCGAACTGCGGGTGGAGCCGCTTGATCGCGACCGTGCGCGCGAAGCCGACCGGCCCCATCAAGCGCCCGAGATGGACCGTGGCCATCCCCCCCGACGCGAGCTCGCCGTAGAGGGCATACCGCCCGATCACGCGCGTCGGGGCGCCGGCTGCCGGAGTATTGGACACTCCCCGTCAGGCTACCAGACTCGGCCGCAACGAGCCCACCAACCCGCGCCCACTCCCCCTCCCACTCCTCCTCCCACTCCCACTCCCGCTCCTTCTCCCGCTCCTCCTCCCGCTCGCGCCGCCTCCGCCCCACGCTATACTCTCGCCCGGGCCGCGCCATGAGCACACCTACATCCCCCGACCTCTCCGGCACGCTCCTCGGCGGCCGCTACCGCATCAAACGCATGCTCGGGAAGGGCGGGATGGGCGCCGTGTACGAGGCGATGCAAGAAGGGCTCGGGCGCACCGTCGCAGTGAAGATCCTGGACCCGTCGCTCGCCGCGCACCCCGACCAGCTCGAGCGCTTCCGGCGCGAGGCCACTTCCGCAGCGGCGCTGGGTCACTCCAACATCGTCGCCGTCACCGACTTCGGCGCGCCGACCACGACGGAGCCTCCATTCCTCGTGATGGAGCTCCTCAGCGGCGAGTCGCTCGGCGCGCTCCTCGATCGCGAGTCGGTGCTCTCCCCGGAGCGGGTGGCCTTCGTCGCGTCGCAGGTGCTCTCCGCGCTGGGCGCCGCGCACGCGGCAGGCATCGTCCATCGCGACATCAAGCCGGACAACGTCTTCCTCACGTCGACGTCGGCGTTCCACGATCTCGTGAAGGTGCTCGACTTCGGGATCGCCAAGCTCGCGGTCGAACAAGGCGGGGGCCGCCTCACGGGGACCGGCGCGATGCTCGGCACGCCCGCGTACATGGCGCCCGAGCAAGCGCGCGGTGGCACCGTCGATCACCGCTCCGACATCTACGCCGTCGGCGCGACGATGTATCAGGCGCTCTCGGGCCGACTCCCGCACGACGCGCCCAGCTTTCCGGCGATGCTCTTCGCGATCGTCGAGCAGGCTCCGGAGCCGCTCTCTCGGCTTCGCCCCGACCTTCCGCCGGGCCTCGTCGCCGTGGTCGATCGCGCGATGGCGAAGAGCCCCGAAGCACGCTTCCCGAGCACCGAGGCGATGCGCGCAGCGCTCGCACCGTTCCTCCCCGGCGCCGCGGGCGTGACGGCGCCCGTCTCGTCCGACGCGCCGACGGTCGCTGCGCCGTCGAGCGGCGGAAGCTACTCGTCGAACCAGCCGACGCCCGTGGTCGTGCGGAGCCAACCGCCCGCGCCCCACGATGCGTCGGCGAAGACGCCCTCCGTCGCCGGCATGGTGAACACCAACCCGTCGGCCCAAGCGGCGCCGTCGCGCAGCTCGGCGGGGGTCATCGCTGCTGCGGCGGTCGCGGTCGTCGCGATCCTCGGCGTCGTCGTGGTGCTCGTCGTGAAGATCTCGGCGGACGGCCGGAACGCGAGCGCGCCGCAGACGTCGGTCGCCACGCTCTCGAGCGGCGCGCCTCCGGCCAGCGTCGCCAACGCGACCACCGCATCGACCCCGATCGCGAGCGCCAGCCCCAGCGGCGCCTCGCTCGCGAGCAGCACCGCGCTCGGCGGGGCGTGGGTCGGGCCCGCTGCGAGCGGTGGGCCGGCGCCATCCACGACCGATCGCGTCAAGGCGAGCTCCTCCGCGGCCGCCAGCGGCACCGCGCCGACGGCGTCGGTCGCCGTCGCGCCTCCTCCCGCCGCGGGCAAGGTCTACGGCGGCGAGACCGGGCACAAGTCCAGCCTCGACTTCAGCGAGTGCTTGGACTGCGATTGGCACTCGTTCGGCGCCGCGATGGATGCGGAGCAGCCCTCCATCTCGGCGTGCTTCAAGGCGTCGCTCCACGAGCCGCCCGTCCACGAGTTCCCCTACTACTTCGTCTACCTGAACGGCGACGGCACGGTGAAGGACATCGAGATCCGCGGGCCCGCCACGCCGAACCTCGATCGCTGCCTCGGGCAGATCATCCGGCGTCATCCTCTCTCTCGGACGAAGACGACGCCGGCGGTCTATCACCTCGGCTTCACGGGCGAGTGCAAGACGTTCGAGTGCAAGTGATCAGCGCGCGCGCCGGCGCACGAGCCGCCGAACGCCGAGGGCGGCGAGGATGACGAGCGCGCTCGCTCCACCGAGCGAGCGCGGCGTCCGCAGCGGCGAGCTCGAGCAGCCATCGCTGCGCGGCGTCACCGTGTTGGTCGTGCCTTCGTCGTACACGCTCGTCGAGTGCACGTTGTCGACCGGGGTCTGAGCGTCGGCTTCGAGCTTCAGGTCGCGGTCGAGGGCCGACGCGCGGAGGTTCGCGCGGAGGCGTGTGACCCAGACGTCCGCGGAGGACATTCCGCGGAGGGCGACGTCGAGATCGTCGAACGCTCCGCACCCCGAGGGGCGATCCGAGGACGTCGGTGGCCAATCGGTGGCTGCGTCCGTGTTCGCGTCCGCCGCCGCGTCGGCGGGCGTGGCCGCGTCCGGATCGGTGGCCGCGTCCGGATCGGTGGCCGCGTCCGGATCGGTAGCCGCGTCCGTGTCCGCGTCCGGGTCGGTGGCCGCGTCCGCGTCCGCGGCGGCGTCCGTCGGCGGCTTCGCGTCCGTTCCTGCGTCTCGCGTGCAGGGCTCGCCCGAGGTGGAGCCGCCGCCGCCGCCGCCTCCTCCGCCCGTTCGCGTCGGGCCACAGAGCCCGTAGTAGGAGTCGTAGAGGGTCGGGTTTCTCCCGGAGCCGTAGGCCCAGTAGCTCACCCCCGGCTTCTTCGCGTACTCCGTGACCCACGCGCGCGAGCCGTCCTGCGACATCGCCTCTGCGGTGAGCTCCTGGTAGTTCGAGCGGTTCGTGTTGCGGTTCCAGGTGAGCCGGCCGTAATCGACTTGGGCATCGGGGAAGTTCTGCGGGTGGTAGCGCCCCTCCGCGACGACGTAGAGCGTGAGCCCCACGTAGGCGCCCACGCCTGCGGCGACCATGCGCAGCGGAAGCGTCGGGTCGGCGCCCGGCGTCACGACGCGGACCGGCTTCATCGAGCGCACGTTGCACTCGGGGAGCAAGCGGAGCGCGATGAAGTCGAAGCGCTCGTTCACGTACTGGTCGATCGTGGGCTCGACGGCGGTCGGGATCGCGTAGCCGTGCGTGCCGAGCCACCCGCGGAGCGCGCCCGGGTTCGTCGATCGAAGCGTCACCGTCTCGTACGGACCGACGACGTCCTGCCGCAGCACCTGGACAGGATCACCGCCCGGCGAGCTGTCCGACGACGAGCCCGCCGAGCCACACGCGCCGAGCGCGCAGCCCGACGAGCTCCGGCTCGGGCGCGGGCCGTAGATGATCGGTTGCGTCGTCGCGTCGAGCGCGGCGAACCAGTCGTCGCGCGAGAGCTCGACGCGCGCGCCCTCGCGCACGGGCAGCACCCACGCGAACTCGCGCGGGTTGCCCGAGTAGCGGATCTGATCCCACAGCACGGTCTGCGTCTTCGACACCGCGAGTGCCATGCGGTGGTCCGTGACCACCGTGGTCTCCGAAGGCGGGGCGAAGCAACCGCCGCACGCGGCAGCGACGTGGGGGACGGCGAACGCAGCGAGGCACGCTGCAGCGCCGAAGACGGCGAGCGAAGCAAAGCGCATGAAGAACCTCCCGCGGTACCATGTTGGTACCGCCCGGTAAGCAAGGAAACAGGAGCAAAGAGCAGAGCGAAGAGACGAAGCGAGAAACGAACGAAGGAGAAGAAGCTTTCAGATGCGGTTGTTGAAACCGAGCGTCATGTACGCGTGCGTGGTCGTGTTCTCGAGGCGCAGGCGGTTCGGAGCCGACGTGATCGACGCGGCGTAGGTGGCGAACGTGCCGTCGTTGGCGGAGAGGACGAGCACGATGCCGGAGGTCTCGAGCCGAACCTGCACCGAGCGGATGTACGCATCGCTCGCCCCGTGGATGGGTTTGCCATCCGGGCCGGGGACGAGGAAGTAGGCGAACTTTCCATCGAACTGGAGGCCGATCGTGTTCGCCGGGATGTCCGGGAGCGTGCTCGCGCACCGGTCCCAAGTCCCAATCAGCTGATCCGACGCGTCCTGCGAGAGCGCGTACTTCTGGGAGGTGCCGTCCGGCCCGAAGCACGCAGCGTTCGTGACGGGAGGGGTGGGGGTGACGTCGGTGCTGGCGTCCGCGCCGCAGCCACCGAGGCCGACGGACGAGACGGCCAGCGCCGCAGCGAGGGCGAACGGGACGAGGCTTGGAAGTCGAGCAGGCATGGCGATGCGGGATCCTCGCGGCCGGGCTCCATGACACGGATGTCATGGAAGGGACCGTGGGAGAGGGTTGATCAGAGAGTCATTTCAGGGAGTTGGCCAAGAAAGCGACCCAACGTCCCATCTCTGCTGCATCGCCCATGCCGGCGACGTCACTCACGCATGTGCTTGCGGATCTTGCCCAGCGCCTGCTCCTGGAGCTGGCGGATGCGCTCGCGCGACAGGTTGTACTTGTCGCCGATCTCCTTCAGCGTGAGCTCGTCCTCGTCGTCGAGGCCGAAGCGCCAGCGGATGATGCGCGACTCGATCGGGGTCAGCGTGCCGAGGAGCCGCTGCACCTCTTCCCCCCACTTCTGCGAGACCAGGCTCTCGTACGGGGAGAGCGCCGCCTCGTCCTGGAGGAAGTCGATGAACTTGCGCCCATCTTCGTCGCCGACGGGCCGATCGAGCGAGAACGGCGTCTCCGCCCACGCGCCCTTCACCTTGTCGAGCTTGTCCTGCGGGATGCCGGTCTCCTGCTCGAGCTCGGCGAGCGAAGGCTCGCGGCCCGTGCGGGCGATGACCGATGCGGTCGCGCGCGCCACGCGGTTGTGCGTGTCGAGCATGTGGACCGGGATGCGCACCGCGCGGCCCTTGTCGGCGAGGGCGCGGCTGATCGCGTGGCGAATCCACCACGACGCGTAGGTCGAGAAGCGGTAACCGCGCGTGTGGTCGAAGCGCTCGACGGCCTTCATCAGGCCGATGTTGCCCTCTTGGATGAGGTCGATGAGCGGGAGGCGACCGCGGTTGTAGCGACGGGCGATCGACACCACGAGGCGCAAGTTCGCCTTCACGAACTTGTTCTTCACGCGGCGCGAGTGCTCGGCGCAGGCGTGGATTTTGTCGAGGTACTTCTTGTAGTCGCGCGTGAGCGTGAGCTTCGGCACGAGGTGACGCGAGAGCTGGACGTCGCTGTCGGGCGGGGTCTGCTCGTCGTCCGCGTCGAGATCGGGGATCTCCACCAACGCCTTGGCGGTCTCTTCCGCGTGCAGGATCCAGAGGCGATCACTGTCGGCGAGGCGGATGGCGCGTGCGAGGGACTCGCTCGTGCGCTCCCATCGGCGCTGCCAGGCGGCGCCCCGGTCGCCGCGCTTGCGCTTCAGCATGCGGCGGAGCTCGTCCAGCTGAGGAAGCGTGAGCGCTTCTTCTCCGGTCGGCAGATCGCGCTCGAGGCGGTCCAGGACGTACGGGGCGGCGGCGGGGTGCGAGAGCGTCGCGATCCAGTGCGCGACCTCCGCCCGCTCCACGTCCACGGCGGTCTCGAGCTCTTGCTCTTGACCCATGACGTGGTGGGTCGCCATCTCGCGGAAGTAGCGGGCGAGCATGCTGTCGCCGCCGCTCTCCTCGACCTCACGGTCGCGGATCGGCGGAAGCTCCTTGCGCGGTGCAGCTGCGGCGAGATCGGCCGGTGCCTCTCCCAAATCGAAATCGGGCTCGTCGAGCGCCGGCTCGGCCGCTTCGGGCTCCTTGGATACCTGCGAAGACGGAAACTCGTCCTCACCCTCGTCATTGGCGACGGGGGTTGCGACGGCCGCTGCGCGGTGTGCGTTGTTCTTCATTCTGGGTTCCCTTTCGATGCGGTCGGCGTCGCTTTCGGTTCGTCTCCTCTTGGTGCTTTCTTCGACACTCGCGTTCGCTGCTGTGGAATTACGCAACGTCTTCCCCCGCCCTGACATTCCGGCAGCCACGCGACGAGGTTTGACTTCGCCACGCGTTGCGCTACGAACGGACGGAGCCGGCTGGGGGGCTGCGGCGCGACGGGGTTTCAGCGAACGGGCCGCGTTGCTCATCCCCCGTGCTGATGCAAGTTTTGTTCCCGCTCGAGCTGGGGACGCACGCACCGCCGCGGGGTTGGCCGCGGTAGTGCGACGAGCAGCAGTGCGGGGCGTGGGCTTCATTGGGTTCCTGCTCTCCCTCATGTAAGGACGAAACGGATTCCGTGCACGGCGCTGACACAAAGAGGACGACGGCGCACAGCTTCTACGCGCTGGGCGCGATGGAGGTTTTGCGGCGGCCCCTGGATGCAGGGATCTTCCTGCTATCCGGAGCGGCATATGCGCTCGGACACGCGGCAATCGCCGTGGCGATCGCGGGCTGCGTCGATGGGCTCGGGAGTGGCACCGGCACCGCGCTGATCTCCGCGCGTCCGTTGGAGTTCGCCCTTGCCGGGCTCGCCGCAGCGACCCTGAAATCGCTCGGGAACGTGCTCGGGACCGCTGTGCAGGCGCGCATGGGTGGGGAGGTAGGTGCCGCGCTGCGCGAGCGGGTGTTGGGGGCGCTGCTCACGGACCGATCGTTGGCTCAGGCACGACATTCGGATCAGGGGGGTGCAACGAAAGAGACAGACGACGGCTCGGCGGAAGGCTGGGCAGGTTGGGCCGGCCGCGTCACGGCGCTCACGGCGCACGTCACTGCCTGCGAAGAGGGCCTCGCGGCGGGGCTTCTGGCCACGGTGCGCGCGGTTCTCCAAATCGTCCCGCTCGTGGCGCTCCTGATCGCGCTCGCGCCCCGGCTGGCGGGGCTCGCCTTGCTGGTGCTCGCGCCGCTCGCGGTGGTGCTGTCGGTCGCTCGGCGCCGCCTTCGGCGCGGGCTCGCGCGGGAGTCGGCGCGGCGAGCGTCGTTGCTCGGCGCCGCGGACGAAGCCGTTCGTCACGCGGAGCTCTTCCGGGCGTTCGGTGCAGCGGGCGGCGTGCGCGCGCGGGTGCGGCGCCTCGGCGCGGCGCTCACGCGGCAGGCGGTGCGCGTCGCTGCGTTCGGCGCCGCCGTGAGCGGCGCGAACGAGATCGCGGGTGCGCTCGCGGTCGTGCTGGTGGTGCTCGCGGTGCGGAGCGGCGTGCTCGGCGCGGGAGCTTCCGCGACGCTGCTCCCGTTCACGCTGACGTTCTTCATGGCCTATCGGCCGCTGCGCGATCTCGGGGACGCCCGCCTCGCGGCGGCGCGGGCGGCGGTGGCGTTCGGAGAGCTCCAGCCCTTCCTCGCTCGTTGGCGGGCTAACTCGCGTCCGCGAGCGGGCGGTACGGGTTTCGCTCCCGGGCGGCTCGACGTGCGGGGACTGCAGCTCGCCCACGGGGAGCTCGGGCGCCTCGAGCTCAGCCTGGCTCCGGGCGAGATCGTCGGTTTGGTCGCGCCGACCGGGGCAGGGAAGACCACGCTCTTCCGCACGCTCCTCGGGTTCGAAGCGCCGCGCGCCGGCGAGATCGTGTGGGACGGGCGCTCGATCACGGCCGCTGGCGTGGGCCCCGCCGAGCGGCCGTTCGCGTGGTGTCCCCAGGAAGCTCCGATCGTGGGCGATTCGATCGTCGAGAACGTCGTGCTCGGCGACGACGCGGACGATCGGGGCGCGCGGGCGCGTGCCGCGCTCGAGGGCGTCGGAGCGCGCTCACTCGCGGGCGCTGCGGACGAGCCGATCGCCGACCGCGCGACCGAAGGGGCGCGAGTGCTGTCCGGTGGCGAACGGCAGTGGGTCGCGCTCGCGCGCGCGCTCGCCACCGAGGCACCGGTCATCCTGCTCGACGAACCGACGGCCGGGCTCGACGCGGCAGCGCAGCGCGACGTCTTGGCGGCGATCGCATCGCTGCGCGGGAAGCGCGCCATCCTGCTCGTCACGCACCGCGAGGAACCGCTCGCCGTCTGCGACCGCGTGCTGAAGCTCGAACCCGAGAAACGCCACGCGGCCTGAGGGATGCGAAGCCTCACCCCTTCGCGGGGATCAGCGCCATCGCGCGTTCGGCCAACGCCGTGATCGTGAGCGAAGGGTTCACGCCCGGGTTCGCGGAGACCGCGCTTCCGTCGATCACGTAGAGCCCGTCGTACCCGAACACGCGGTGACCGTGGTCGATCACGCCGTCGCTCGCGCTCGAGCCCATGCACGCGCCGCCGAGGATGTGCGCCGTCGACGGAACGCCGAGGAGCGTCTCCGTCGCGAGCGACGCGGCGACGCCGCCGACCTTCGCCGCGAAGCGCTGCGCGATGTCGAGCGCCTCCGGCATGTTCGCCATCGGCGCGGGGTTTCCCGCCTCGAGCACGGTG
The DNA here is from genome assembly GCA_044224495.1 of Polyangiaceae bacterium. Lineage (GTDB taxonomy): Bacteria > Myxococcota_A > Polyangia > Polyangiales > Polyangiaceae > JBGAKG01. The sequence goes on from JBGAKG010000013.1 coordinate 229,595, forward strand.
TCGAGCCCGAGCGTGAACCCGCTCCGCACGGAGCGCGCGAGGCGCACCTTCAACGAGCCCTCGAGCGTGCGCATGTAGAGCAGCACTTGGCTCTGCTTCGCGAAGTCGCGCACCGCGTACGCCTTGAGCCACGCGAGGGGGCTCTTCGTGAAGCTGCGGGCGGCGCCCGCGAGCCGCGCGACGGCGTTCTCGCCCTCGGTCTGGGGGAGCACCATCGTGCGGAAGAAGCCGGAGCCGCGCCCGTAGCGCACCGGCTCGACGTGGCTGTGGTCGTCGGTGTGGAGGATCGACGTGATCGCGACCCCGCGCGCGAAGTCCTCGTCGCTGCGCGGGACGATGACGCCGAACAGCGCTTCGCTGTTGGTCCGCACCGCGTCGCCCACGCGCTCCGACAAGCGCGGGAGCCCGGCGCGGTCCGCCTTCATCGCGAGCAGGAGCGGGAGCGTCCCCATCACGCCGCCGGCGAAGACGACCTTGTCCGCCGTGTAGCGCGAAGTGTCGAGCCGTTGGCCGAACGAGCCGCGCACCTCGACGGTGTAGCCGCCGCCCTCGCGCGGAGCGACGGCGGTGACCTCGACCTCCGGAACGACCGTCGCGCCGCGCTTCTCGGCGAGCCAGAGGTAGTTCTTGTCGAGCGTGTTCTTCGCGCCCACGCGGCAGCCCGTCATGCAGGCGCCGCAGAAGGTGCAGCCGACGCGGTCCGGGCCTTCGCCCCCGAAGTACGGATCGGGCGTGCGCTCGCCGGGCTTGCCGAAGTGGACGGCAACGTCCGTCATCTGGAAGCCGCTCTCGCGCCCGAGGTCGCGCGCGATCTCGCGCAGGATCCGATCGCCGCGCGTCTCGAGCGGGTTGCGCGTCGCGCCCAGCATCCGCCGCGCGGTGGCGTAGTGCGGCTCGAGCTCGCGCTTCCACGAGGCGAGGCTCGCCCACGAGCTCGCGCCGAAGAAGTCGTCCTTCGGGACGGGGAGCGTGTTGGCGTAGACGAGCGAGCCGCCACCGACGCCGACACCGTGCAGCACTGTGACGTGGCGCAGAAAGCTCATCTGGAAGATGCCCTTGAGCCCCGCGCGCGGCATCCACATCCAGCGGCGCAGGTCCCAGTTGGTCTTCGGGAAGTCCTCGGGGGCGAAGCGCTTGCCCTTCTCGAGCACGAGCACGCGGTGCCCCTTCTCCGAGAGGCGCAGCGCGCTGACGCTGCCACCGAAGCCCGACCCGATCACGATGACGTCGAAGTGGCTCACGCCGCGCAGGCTAGCAGCACGGGTCTCCCGATCAACGGAGTGAGCAACGCGCGTCGTGCTCGATCCGCACGCGGTTGCTCGACGCGATGCCCTCGGTCTTGATGCGGTGGAGGAAGTCGTCCCGCGCGTCTTGAGCGGTTCCGAACGAGAAGCACTCGTTGTGCTCGCCTTCCTTGCCCCAGGCGAAGCTCGCGTGGGGGACCTTCGGCCACGCGGCGACGATTTTGTCGAGCGCGGCCTCCGCCTTGGCGTCCGTTCCGTCGCCGGGGCTGAAGAAGACGACGACGAGCTCGAAGCGCTCCTGCGCGACGCCGAAGTCGTGCTCGCACGCGTGGTGCTCGAGCACGTCGACGTTGCGCCCCGTCTGCATCGACGACTTCACCTTCGCGACGAGCGCGGCGCGGTCGGCCGGCGTGAGCCGATCGAGGTCGGCGCACTCGTCGACCTCTCCCTCGCGGCCCCAACGGCCGTGGGCGCGACCGAGCTCGGGGGTCCCATCGAAGATCGCATCGAGCCGCGTCCGGGCGTCGCGGTCGGTGCCCTGACCCGCGCTCCGGAACTTCACCACCAGGTCGTACTCTTTGCCGGCGACGGGGGGCGCCGCTTCGCCGCGGGCGATCCCGCCCTTGGTGCCGGTCTGCTTCGCGCCGCCGCGGTCCTGCTCGCTCTGCTCGTGGGTGGCGAGCTCCTCGTCGGCCGCTCCGCCGCTCGCCGTTCGCCCGGCGCCCGGGGCTTTTGCCGGCGCACACGCGACCACCAGGGCCGACGTCATCACCAGGACGGAGAGGGGGAAGCGCACGCATCCTCTACGGCCGTGGTGGACCTTCGATCTCCCCGCTTGACAGGGCACCCCAGTTTTTACATATTCCCGCGCCCTTTCGCAGGACGGAGAATCATGGTTTCAGCGTCGAAGCAGTTCGAGCGCATTCGCAAGCGCAAGAAGACCACCAGCGGCAAGCGCAACAAGCGTGAGCTCCGCGCGGTCGGCACGCCGGCTTTCCCCGTCCATCCGGAGGGTTACGACCCGAAGGCTGCGGACTCGAAGCCGACCAAGAAGGCCTGAGGCCTTCTTACTTGCAGGCTAGGGGCGCCGGCGCGGCCGCCCCGTTCGCGATGGCGTTTCCCGCCTCGAACAGGTGACGTGCGACCGTCGTGTCGAGGCGGAAGGCGGTCGTCGTCTTCCGCTCCGCGCCGTTCGGGTCGTCTTGGTGCGAGACGACGCCGAAGGCCGTGCCTGCGCCATCCACCACCAGGCCGCCGATGTCGCCGTGGCACATGCCGATGTCGAAGACGACGGCGTCCGACTCGCGCTCCACCACTTGCCCGGTCCGCTCGCCGAAGGCGCGGGCATCCCCGCGGCACCGGCCGAAGCCGAGCGCCTGCATCGGCGCTCCCGGGGCCGGGGTCGTGGCGACGTCGACCGGCTTCGTCGACGTCATCGGCTCGTCCAGGACGAGGAGCGCCGCGTCGAACGTGCTCCAGTCGCAGTCGGCCGTGACGACGTGCGTGATCTTGCGCTCCGTCCAGGTGAGCGTGGTCGACGCGAGCTCGACCCGATAGCCCTCGCGCTCCTTCTCGGCGACCGGCACCGTGCCGCGCACGTCGTTCCCGACGCACTGGTGGGCGGTGAGCACGAGCTTCGGCGCGACGAGCGCCCCGCTGCACGGGCCCTTCGGCGTGTGGATGTGCACCATCGCCCGCTCTTGCGGCGTCTTCACGAACGGGTGCTCGGGCTCGACGACCTCCGTGTCGGCCTCGAGCTCCATCGTGTCGTCGTAGTGGGTGTGCGCGGCGCCGGCGGGGTTGCTGCCGGTGCGCGGGTCTTCGTAGTTCGCCACGCGGAGCTGCGGAGCACCGCCGCAGGCGGCGACGAGGACGAGGAGGGCGAGGACCGGGCGACGCTTCATCGAGCGCGAGTTCATCAGGGCTTGGCCTCGCGGTGCAAGAGCTCGGCGCCGACGGCGACCTTGCCCTGACCCGCACCGACGGCCACGCGGAGGGTGATCTTCGAGGCCGGACCGCAGAAGACCGCGCTGGCGACGGTGGGGCTGACCGGATCGCCGGGCAGCTCGACGATCGGGGCGCCGTTGGCGTCCTGGACGACCACGACGAAGCTCTTCACCGCCGGCTCGGCCGCCGCGACCACGACCGCGCACTCCTTGAGCCCGAAGTCCACGACCGTGGCGGGGGACGTCGCGTCGAGCGTGAGCACCTGCGGCGCCAGCCCGCTCGCGTCGCGCCGCGCACCGCTGCAGAGCTTGGCGAGCGACTCGGCCTGAGTCTTGGGATCCTTGCCGGTGGCGGCGCGGGGATCGCAGCGGGGCGTCCCGTCCGACGTGACGGTGGTGGACGTGAGCTGGAGCGGCGGCGGCATCCGCGCGCCCGACGGGAGCGCAGTGGAGATGAGGACGGGCGGAGGGGCACCCGCATCCGAGCTCGCAGAGGCCGACCCGGGGGTCTTCGGCGGGGTCGGTCCACCGCAGTGGAGGGCCAGCGCGACCGCAGGCAGGACGACGGCGCCGAGGACGAGGGATCGCGCGTTTCGCACGGCGCGACGGTAGCAGAGCGTGCTTGCCCGGGAAAAGGGATCCAGCCAAGATCGCGCGGTGCAGAGCCTGCTCGCCACGATCTCGATCGCCGCAGCCGCGCTCGGGCTCCTGTTCTTCGCGCTGACGCGCATCTTGGCGGGCGCACCGGGGCTCGGCGCGTACCGGTTCTTCGGGTTGAGCTGTCTGTGCGGTGCGCTCTACGCGATGACCAACGCGGTCATGGCGCTCCCGGTCTCGGCCGACGCCGGGCAGGTGGCGACCCGCGTCGGCGTCGCGCTCGCTTCGTGCCACGCCGCTTCGTGGGTGTCGTACGCCGCAGCGCGCGAGGCGCGCGCGACGACGACCTTCGAGCGCGTGCAGATCGGTCTACTGCTCGGGTTCGCGTCGCTGACGCTCGTCCCGGGCGTCGCGGTGAACGGGCCGTGGCTCCACGAGCTCCCGCGCCTGGGCGCCGTCTATCACGACGGGCGCGTCACCTGGTTCGGCGCGCTGGAGATGGTGCTCCTGTTCGGCGTGGTGCTTCGCCTCTTCGTGCGCGCGCTCGTTCGCGCCCGCGGCGGGCTCCCCACCGATCGCGCGGAGGTCGTCGGGCTCGGTTGCCTCCTCGTCGCGGGGGCGCACGATGGGCTCGTCTCGAACGCGGTCGTGCCGACGCCGTACCTCCTCGATCTCGGGTACCTCATCCTCGTCGTCGGGATGGCCTTCGCGCTGACGAAGCACTTCGTCGATCGCTCCGTCGCGCTCGAGGCGTCCGCGCAGAAGCTCGCCCGGACGCAGGAGGAGCTCGTGGCGCGCGAGCGGCTCGTGGCCCTCGGCGAGATGTCCGCCGTCATCGCGCACGAGGTGAGGAACCCGCTCGGCGTGATCTACAACGCCGTCGCATCCCTCAAGCGGCGCACCGTCGGGGAAGACCAGCGCGATCTGCTCCGGATTCTCGAGGAAGAGGCCGAGCGCCTGAAGCGCATGGTGTCGGACCTGCTCCACTTCGCGCACCCGCGCCGGCTGAGCGCGGTCGACGTCGATGCGGAGCGGCTCGTGACGAGCGCGGCCGACGCGGCGCGCGCGAGCCTCGGGGTCCCCGACGAAGAGGTTGCGATCACCACCACCGGCGCGGTCGCGGTGCGTTGCGACGACGGGCTCGTGCGCCAAGCGCTCGTGAACCTGCTCACCAACGCGCTCCAAGCGCCCGGGCGGCGGACGCCCGTCGTCGTCACGATCCGGCAGGACGGGCCGACCGCCGAGCTCACCGTCGCCGACGACGGCGAAGGGATCCCCCCGTCGCTCCGCGAGGACGTCTTCCGTCCGTTCTTCACCACCCGCGCGAGTGGGACGGGGCTCGGCCTCGCGGTCGTGCGCAAGATCGTCGAAGCGCACGGCGGAACCATCGCGCTCCGCGAGACGCCCGGCGGCGGCGCCACGTTCGTGCTCCGGCTCGAAGCGGGGCGCTCCGCGTGCGAGGAAGCCGCGTGAACGGGAGCCTGCGGTGAGCGTCCGCGTCGTCCCGGCGGATCATCCGGGCGCCATCGTCGAAGCGGCCGCGGCCCTCCGCCGCGGCGAGCTCGTCGCGGTGCCGACCGAGACCGTGTACGGGCTCGCGGCGTGCGCGAGCGACGAGGCGGCGATCGCGCGCGTCTTCGAGGCCAAGGGCCGTCCGCGCAGTCACCCGTTGATCGTGCACGTCACCGGCGCCGAAGACGCGCGCCGTTACGCTGCGGCGTGGAGCGCCCGCGCCGACGCGCTCGCGCGTGCGTTCTGGCCCGGGCCGCTCACGCTCGTCGTCCCGCGCGGTCCGCGCGTGCCCGACGTCGTCACCGGCGGTGGCGACTCCGTGGCGCTCCGCGCGCCGCGCCACCCGGTCGCCCGCGCGCTGCTCGAGGCGCTGGGCGAGGGCTTCGTCGCCCCGAGCGCGAACCGCTATCAATCGGTCTCGCCGACGCAGGCGGCGCACGTCGCGCGCGCGTTCGCCGACGGGCCGCTGCCGGTCCTCGTGCTCGACGGCGGACCGTGCGCCGAAGGGCTCGAATCGACCGTGGTCGACGTGCGCGGCGCGGCTCCGGTCGTGCTCCGCCCGGGGACGATCGTGCCCGAGGCGCTCGCCGCGGTCCTCGGCGAGCCGGTCGAGCGGTTCACCGGCGCCGCCGCCACGGATGCGGTCCGGGCGTCCCCCGGGATGGACGAGCGGCACTATGCGCCGCGGGCTTCGGTCCTCCTGGCGCGGTCGGGGGCCGAGGCCGCCGCGACCGTGGCCGCCACCCCGGGTGCGGTCCGCGTCACCTTCGGCGGGGCGGGGACGGCGGTCCTCCCCGCCGAGCCGGCCGGCGCGGCGCGCGAGCTCTATGCGCTGCTCAACCGCCTGGACGCCGAGGGGGCGACCGCGATCGTGTTCGACCCGGTTCCCGCCGGTGACGCGTGGGAGGCGCTCCGTGATCGCCTGGGACGCGCATGCGCCGCGATCCGAGCGCACTGATGCTATAGGTCACGGGGATGGCTCGCACCGGCCTTGTCGCCCTGGTCACCGGGGGTAGCCGCGGCGTCGGCGCCGCAATCGCGCGCCGATTGGCGGCGGACGGCCAGCGCGTGGCCGTCGTCGGGCGCGACGCTGCCGCGCTCGAGGGCGTCGCCAAGTCGATCGACGGGCTGGCGCTCCCCTGCGATCTCACCGACGCCGGAGCGATGGGCCGCGCGCTCGCCACGCTCGAGGAGCGGTGGGGGCCACCGTCGATTCTCGTGCAGAATGCAGGTATCGCGGAGAGCGCACCGCTCGCGAAGACGACCGACGAAGCGTGGGCGCGCATCTTCGAGGTCAACGTGAACGCGCCGTTCCGGCTCGCGCGCGCGGTGGTGCCGGCGATGGCGAAGCGGGGGTGGGGGCGCGTCGTCCACGTCGCGTCGAACGCGGGGCTCACGGGCTACGCGTACACGGCGGCGTACTGCGCGTCCAAGCACGCGCTGGTCGGGTTCACGCGCGCGCTCGCCGCCGAGCTCGCCCGCACCGAGGTCACCGTGAACGCGGTGTGCCCGGGCTTCATCGACACCGAGATGACGGCGCGCACGGTTCAGAAGATCATGGAGACGACGGGGCGGAGCGAGAACGATGCGCGCGCCGCGCTCGCCGAGCTCTCTCCGCAGAAGCGACTGATGCAGGTGGACGAGGTGGCGCACGTGGTCGCGATGCTCTGCGACGACGGTGCGCGGGGGATCAACGGGCAAGCGATTGCCATCGACGGTGGACAGGTGATGCGATGACCACGAAAATCATCCAGCCCGCGGACTTTCCCAAGCCGCGCGGCTACGCGAATGGTCTGATCGCGCCGGCGGGGCGCACGCTCTACATCTCGGGCCAGATCGCCTGGGACAAGGACGCGCGGATCGTCAGCCCCGACTTCGCGACGCAGTTCCTCCAGACGCTCGACAACGTCATCGCGATCGTGCGCGCGGCGGGCGGCGGGACGGAGCACATCGTGAAGCTCCTCGCGTTCGTCACCGACCTCGACGCGTACCGCGCGGCGACCCCAGCGATCGGCGAGGGCTGGCGCTCGCGGATGGGCAAGTACTACCCCGCGATGAGCCTCGTGAAGGTCGCGGGCCTTCTCGAGCCGGGCGCGCTCGTCGAGATCGAAGGCACGGCCGTCCTCCCCGGGAATCCATGATCTCGCCGAAGGGATTCCGCTGGTCCCTCGAGGCCGGCGTCGGGACGATCACGCTCGATCGCGCCGACCGCCTCAACGCGCTGACGTTCGCGATCTACGAGGAGCTGCGCGACACCGTCGCGGCGATCGAGCGCGAGCCCGGCGTGCGCGCGGTCGTGATCACGGGCGAAGGGCGCGCGTTCTGCTCCGGCGGCGACGTCGAGGACATCATCGGCGAGCTGTTCGCGCGCGACATGGAGGGGCTCCTCGCCTTCACGCGCGTCACCGGCGCGCTCATCCAGAACCTGCGCCGGCTGCGGCGCCCGATCGTGGCGGCGGTCAACGGCGTCGCGGTGGGCGCGGGCGCCGTCATCGCGCTCGCGTGCGACTTCCGCATCGCGAGCGAGAAGGCGAAGTTCGGGTTCCTGTTCCCGAAGGTCGGGCTGTGCGGGGCCGACATGGGCGCCGCCTACCTGTTGCCGCGGATCGTCGGGCTCGGCCGCGCGAGCGAGCTCCTGTTCCTCGGCGACGTGATCGGCGCGGAAGAGGCGTACCGGATTGGGCTCGCGACGAAGGTCGTTCCCCACGAGCAGTGCGTGACGGAGGCGAAGAAGCTGGCCGAGCGGCTCGCGTCGGGCCCGGCGTTCGCCCACGCGATGACCAAGCAGATGCTCGAGAGCGAGGCGACGATGGGCCTCGCCGACGCGATCGAGGCCGAGGCGCAGGCGCAGGCGATCTGCATGCAGCACCCCGACTTCCGCACGGCGTTCGACGCGTGGCAGGCGAAGAAGCCGATCGTCTTCGCCGGCGCACCGGGGCCGTTCCGGGACAAGCCGTGACGCCGGCGCTCCTCGCCCGCGGGGTGGCGCCGTTCCTCTCGCCGGCGCAGCACGCGCTCGCGACCGACGTGGTGAAGCGCGCGGAGGCGTTCGCGATCGACGATCACGATCCGACCGTCGCGGTGAAGAAGCTCCGCGCGAGCGGGCTCTTCTCGCTCCTCGTCCCCGAGCGGGACGGCGGCGCTCCGGCGGACGGCGCGGAAGGGCGCCCCAGCGTGCGCGCGCTGTGCCTCGCGCGCGAGACGCTCGGCTACCGGTCGCCGCTCGCGGACTCCATCTTCGCCGTGCAAGGGCTCGGGTCGTTCGCGATGGTGCTCGCCGGCGGGAAAGACCGCGCGAGCTTCCTCGGCGAGGTCGTGCGGGGCGACCGCATCGGCGCGTTCGCGCTGACGGAGCCGGACGCCGGGAGCGACGTCGCGTCGCTCAAGACGACCGCTCGCCGCGAGGGCGACGGCTTCGTCCTCGACGGTACCAAGGTGTTCATCTCGAACGCGGGCATCTGCGATCACTACGTCGTCTTCGCGCGCGTCCCCGGCGCACCGAAGGAGATCAGCGCGTTCGTCGTGCCGGCGAAGAGCGCTGGGCTCTCGGTGGAGCAAGTGCCGATGTCCCTGCCGCACCCGCTCGGGCGGCTCGTGTTCGAGCGCTGCACCGTCCCCGCGAGCGCGCTCGTCGGCGAGGTGGGGCAGGGGATGCGCCTCGCGCTCGGCACGCTCGACGTGTTCCGCACCTCCGTCGGCGCGGCGGCGTGCGGCTTGGCGCGGCGCGCGCTCGACGAGGCGGTCGCGCGGGTGAAGGCGCGCGTGCAGTTCCAGAAGCCGCTCGCGGAGCAGCAGCTCGTGCAAGCGCAGATCGCCGAGATGGCGACCGAGCTCGATGCGGCGCGCCTCCTCGTCTATCGCGCCGCGTGGGAGAAGGATCGCGGCGAAGCCGCCCCGATCGAGGTCGCGATGGGCAAGATGTACGCGACCGAGGCCGCGCAGCGGATCATCGATCGCGCCGTGCAGCTCTTCGGCGGCCTGGGAGTGACGACCGGCAACGTGCCCGAGCAGCTCCTGCGCGAGATCCGCCCGCTTCGCATCTACGAGGGGACCACCGAGATCCAGAAGCTCATCATCGGAGGCGCGATCCTGAAGTGACCCAACCGCCGCGCGGGTATGTCGCCCGCGAGCTCGTCGCCGAGACGTCGGCCCACGCGCTTCACCGCGCGCGGGAGCGGCGCGGGGGGCGCGAGGTGATGCTCAAGATCGCGCGCGAGGCGGCGCGCGATGGCCGCGGCTCCGACGCTCTCGCGCGCGAGGCCGAGGCGTTGCGCGCGCTCGCCGGGCCGGCGGTGGTCGGGCTCGTCGACGCGGCGCCGAGCTGTCTCGTGCTCGAGTACGTGCGCGGGCCCACCCTCGCGGCGCGGATCGAGCGGTCGGTGCTGGGGGCGGGTGAGCTCGCGCTGCTCGCCGACGCGCTCGGTGCGGTGCTGGATCGGATCCACCGCGCGGGTTGGGTGTACGGGGACCTGAAGCCCGAGAACGTGCTCCTCCGCCGGGGTCGGGTCGGCGATCCCGTGTTGATCGACTTCGAGACCGCCGTCCGGATCGGCGAGCCCTATGCGGCGCGCGTGACGACGGCGTACGCAGCGCCCGAGCGGCTCGTCGGAGCGCCGACCGCCGACCCGCGCTCGGACTTCTTCGCGCTCGGAGCCGTCCTGCATGCGGCGGCCGAAGGGGCGTCGCCGTTCGCGGCGCCGTCCCGCGATGCGAGCGTGCTGCGCGTGCTCGCGCTCGAACCGGGCCGCGCGACGACGGCCTCGCCCGACCTGGCCGAGAAGATCACGGCCCTCCTCGAGAAGGAACCCGCGCGCCGGCCCACGAGCTGGGCGGCGCTCGCGAGCGAAGGAGCGAGCCGCGGCTACTCCGGGGGCGGCGCGGGCAGGGCCCCCGACGACGACGTTCGTTCCCCCGTCTCGGTCCGCGGCGGCGCGCGCGGTGCGCCTCCGCGCCACGTTCGGCTGGTCGGCCCGCGCGCGGAGGACGCGCTCCTCGCGTTCGTCGTCGATGCGGTCGCGCGGCGCGAGCTCCTCGTGCTCCTCGAGCCGAGCCCACGTCCGTTCGGCTCGATCGCGGCCTCGGCCGCGCGTCTGCTCGGCGTCGCGGAGGGGGCGAGCTTCCGCGTCGTCGAGGCGGCGGCGCGGCGTGCGCTCGCGGGAGTCGGGCCGGCGGCGGCGCGCGATCTCGCGTCGATCCTCGCGGACGTGCTCGCGGGCGAGCCCGATGCCGCGGCGCGGACCATGCTCGATGCGCTCCGCGCCGATCCGGCGCTGCTCCGCGCCCGCCGGCGCGAGGCGTTCGTCGCGCTCCTCGCCGCGCAGCCGCCGGCGCGCGATCTCGTCGCGGCGGAGGCCGTCCCGGACGCGGAGAGCCGCGCCGTCGTCGACGCGTGGCTCGCGCAGGCGCCGCGCGCGCGCCTCGTCTTCGTCGCGGGAGCGCTCGACGCGGACGCCGACGAGATCGCCGCGCCCGCACCGGCGCTGGAGCTCGCGGGCGACGTGGGGCGCGAGCTCGCCGTGGCCGCGGCGTGGGGCGAGGTGTTCGACGCCCGCGAGCTCGCCGAGTTGGCCGGCGTGAGCTCGGCGGCCGCCTTCGGCGCGATCGCGACGGGGATCGGCTCGGGCGTCCACGTCGCTGATCCGTTCGCGCGTGGGTTCCGCTTCCGCTCGTCCGCCCTCCGCGAGAGCATCGCGGCGACGGTCTCGCCGGAGGAGCGCGCGGCGATCGCTCCGGCGATCGCGTGGCTCGTGGCACGCCGCTTCGCGCGCGACGACGAGCGCGTCGCGCGGGCGTTCGCGGCGGCGCGCGCGCTGCGCGCGGCCTACTACGCGTGGCGTGGCGCGGCGCGTGCGCTCGCCGCGTCAGGCCCGGCGCGGCGGCACCGCTCGTCGCGTTGGGGGACGAGATGTTGGCGCGGGTGTCCGGTTCGGTGCGCTCGCTCCTCGGCGCGATGCTGGACCTCGTGCGGGCCGGCGTTCGTCGCTTCGGCGGGGATCACCGCGGCGCGAGCGAGGCGGCGCGGCGCGCGCTCGCGTTCTTGCCCGCCGGTTCGCGCGCGTTCTGCGAGGCGCTCGGGGAGCGCGCGACGGCCGCCGGAAGGATCGGCGATCCGGCGGAGGTCATCGCGGTCGGGTCGGCGCTGCGGGCGGAGCCATCGCCGGATGCCGCGTTCGCATGGGACCGCGCCTGCTCGCGGACCGCGGTGCAGCTGTTCTACCTCGGGAAGCTGCGCGAAGCGCACGCTCTGGTCGCGCTGTTTCGCGAGCGCACGGTGGATGCGCGCGGGCGCGCCGACGAGCGGCGGCGCGCGCTTTCGCCCGGCTGCCTCGTCACGGCCGCGCTCTACGACGACCGGCTCGACGAGCACATCGAGCGTCTCGGCACCGCGATCGACGTCTTCGAGTCGCTGGGCGACTGGCGCTCGTCGTGCCTCTATGGCTCCGCGTTGGGCTTCGCCTACGGGCTCGTCGGGGAGTACGCACGCGCGGAGACGATCCTCCGCGCCACGCTCGCGAAGTCCGAGCGCACGACGATCGCGACCGCGCTCCGCGCGGTGGCCCTCCACAACCTCGGCGAGATCGTCGGGCATCGGCGTGGTCGGGTCGGCGAGGGCATCGCGATCGAGACCGACGCGATCGCGATCCTGCGCGCGCAGTCCGACAACCGTCTCCTCGCCGGGAGCCTCGCCTATCGCGCGCGCATGTGGCTCGCCAACGGTGACATCGAATCCGCCGAGCGCGATGCGCGGGAAGCGACGACGCACGCCACGGCCTTTCCCTCGCTCGCGCCGTGGCTCTTCGCGACGCTCGCGCTCGTGCTCGTCGAGCGCGGCCGGAACGACGAGGCCCTCGAGCTCGCCGCGCGCGCCGCATCGGCGCCCGAGACGCGCGAGGTGTCGGCGGCGACGCTCGCGCTCGCGCACGCGCGGGCGCTCGTCGTGGCGGGACAATTCGCCTCCGCCCGCGCGGTCGTGCGCCGCGCACGCGCCGCGTTGGAGCGGCGCGCCCGGCGGATCGCGGATCGCAAGCTCCGCGCGGGCTTCCTCACGCGCGTGCCGGATCACGCTGCGCTCCTCCACCTCGCCATCCCTGCCCGGACGCGCTGAGTCTTTGGTAGGCTGGCGCCCGTGAATCCGAGCCCCTCGAGGTCGCGTTGGTAATCTCGCGTCGTCGCACGCCACGTGGCTTCGTCGGCGAGACCGCGCCACTCTCCGCACCCCGCGAGGCTGCCCGCCTCCGGGTCTCGTTCCTCGACGAGCCCGAGCGCGCGCCGGTCGTGCTCGATCGCCCGCTCACGGTGGGGCGCGACGTCGCGAGCGACATCCGCCTCGACGACGAGTCGGTCTCGCGCCTCCACGTCCGCCTCGAGCCGGGAACCCCGCCCTCCGCGACCGACTGCGAGAGCCGGAACGGCACGTGGCTCGGGAGCGATCGGCTCGAGCCCAAGAAGCGCGCGCACGTGCCGCCGGGCTCGGTCCTCCGCGTGGGCGGTGCGTTGCTCCTCGTGGACTGGGAGCCGCCGGCGTCGTTGCGCGACGCGGCTCCGTCGTCCGGCCTCGATCCGTTCTACTACGCGAAGGACGGCCCGATGGTGCAGGTGCTCGAGATGGCCGATCGGCTCGCCGCCGACGACATCTCGGTGCTGCTCACCGGTGAGACCGGCGTCGGCAAGGAGGTGCTCGCGCGCTACCTCCACCGGCGTTCGCCGCGGAAGAAGGGTCCCTTCGTGCCCGTCCACGCGGCGGCGCTCTCGGCTTCGCTGTTCGAGAGCGAGCTCTTCGGGCACGAGCGCGGTGCCTTCACCGGCGCCACCGCGGAGCGCGCGGGTCTGTTCGAGCTCGCGGACGGGGGCACCCTCTTCTTCGACGAGATCGGCGAGCTACCGCTCGACATGCAGCCCAAGCTGCTCCGCGTGCTCGAGGACCGCCGCGTCGTGCGCGTGGGCGGGCGCTCGGCGCGCACGGTCGACGTCCGCATCATCGCCGCGACCAACCGCGACCTCGCCGCCGAGGTCCAGCGGGGGACGTTCCGCTCCGATCTCTACTTCCGCCTGAGCGCCTTCCCGTTGGCGCTCCCCGCGCTGCGCGAGCGGAGGTCCGAGATCGCGCCGATGGCGAAGCTCCTCCTCGAGCGCGCGTGCGCCGAGCGCGGGCGTGCCGTATCGCACCTCACCGCGGGCGCGATCGAGCGCCTGGAGAGCCACGCCTGGCCCGGCAACGTGCGCGAGCTCCGGAGCGTGATGATGCGCGCGCTCTTGTTCGCGAACCGCGGCTCGACCCAGATCGACGGCGAGGACATCGAGCGCGCGATCGCGCCCGGCGCGTCACCGAGCGTCGCTCCGCGCGCGGCCCCGGTCGAGGCGACTGGTCCGGATACCCCGCGCCAGGCCCCCGAAGGTGACGACGATGCCGAGCGCGCTCGGATCGTCGCGGCGCTGGCCAAGCACGCGGGCAACCAGAGCGCGGCGGCGCAGGAGCTCGGGATCGCGCGGCGGACGCTCGTCTACAAGCTCGACAAGCTGGCGATCCCGCGGCCGCGCAAGCGGTCCGAGGCGAAGAAGTGACGCTCTTCACCCCGCTGGCGCTCCGCGGGACCGAGCTCCCGAACCGACTCGTGCTCCCGGCGATGGTGACGCGCCTCTCCGGCGAGGACGGCGTGGTGAACGACGACGTCCTCGCGCGGTACGTCCGCTTCGCGCGCGGTGGTGTCGGGCTCGTCGTCGTCGAGGCGATGGCGGTTCACTCCGCCAAGAGCGGTCCGCTCCTCCGGATCAGCGACGACGCGTTCGTGCCGGGGCTCCGCGATCTGGCGAAGCGCTGCCACGACGCCGGTCCCGGGAAGGTGATGCCGCAGATCATCCACTTCCTGAAGGTGTCGCGCTCGGGGTGGCGGCAGACGGTCGACATGTTGTCGCACGCGGAGATCGACGCGATCGTGGAGGCCTACGCGCAGGCCGCCGAGCGCGCGCGCCGCTGCGGCTTCGACGGCGTGGAGCTCCACATGGCCCACGCCTACACGCTCTCGTCGTTCCTCTCGCGCGTGAACCCGCGCCGCGACGAGTACGGTGGCACGCTCGACAATCGCCTGCGGCTCCCGCTCCGCGTCGTCGCGCGCGTGCGCGCGGCCGTGGGGGACGACTTCACGATCGGGGTGCGCTTCGTCGGCGAGGAGTGCATCCGCAACGGCTACACCGTCGTCGACGCGGGGCCGATCGCGGTTCGCCTCGCGCACGCGGGGGTGGACTACGTGTCGCTCTCGGCGGGCGGCAAGTTCGAGGACGCACGACCGATCGAGGGCGAGCCTCCCTATCCGTACACGGGCTACTCGGGCGACCGCTGCATGCCGGGTGCGGCCTATCCCGATGGCGCGAACCTCTACATCCCCGAGGCCGTCCGCGCGGCCCTCCGCGATGCCGGCCTCGAGACGCCGGTGGTCGCGGTCGGCAAGATCGGGACGCTGCAGCTCGCCGAGCGCGTGCTGGCATCGGGGAAGGGCGATCTCGTCGGCATGGCGCGCGCGCTGCTCGCCGATCCGGACCTGCCGAAGAAGTGGGCGAGCGGGCGCGAGGAGACGGTGGTTCGTTGTCTGTACGGCAACGTCTGCAAGTCGCTCGACGAGAACTTCCGCCGCGTGGACTGCACGCTCTGGCCGAAGAAGAGCGGGCAAGCGCCGGAGAGCGACGACACCGTGCCGCCCGCGTGGCCCGAGGCCGGCGCCGGACTGACCGCCGAGGCGAGCGCCGGGCGCGTGCTCCTCCGCTGGCACGCGGCGAGCGACAACGAAGCCGTCTATGGCTACCAGGTGCTCCGCGCCGAGCGCGACGGGATCCTGCTCCACTACGCGAGCGTGCGCGCGGGCTCCCTCCGCTACGAAGACGCGCGCGTGGTCACCGGCATGCGCTACCGGTACGCGGTCCGGCCGTACGATCTCGCCGGCAATCGCGGGCCCGTCTCGCCGACCATCGCGGTGATGATGGCCTGAGGCCGCTCACGGCTTCGGGTGCGCGGCCAGGAAGCTCCACACCGTCTCGCCGAAGTTGGGCTGCAGGGCCGGGATGTGGCTCCCGCCCTGGATCGACCAGAGGATCGCCGCTCCGCCGGCGGCGCAATTCTTGTATTCTGCAACCGTCGTCTCGCTCCCGAGGAGCACCGCCTCGAAGTCGATCGGAGCGCCCGCCGTCGGCGACGCCGCGCATCCGTTCTTGGCGGCCCACGTCGCCACGCTCTTCGTCGCGGGCGGGTAGGCCGCGAGGGTCGCGTTCTGCCCGCCGCCGTAAGCGATGACCGCGTCGGCGGTGCCGTGGATCTGGAGGACGGCGACGGGGCTCTTGGGCTTGCACTTCGAGTCGTCGGCCCACACGTCGCCGGCGAGCGCGACGATCGCCGCGATCCGAGCGCTCGAGTCGCACGCGAGGCGGTGCGACATGAACGCGCCGTTCGAGTGGCCGACGAGGTAGATGCGCTTCGGGTCGACCTCGTACTTCTTCTGGACGTCGTCGATGATGGCGTTCACGTACGCGACGTCGTCGACGGTGCTGCCGTTGAAGTTGCAGCACGCGTCGGTCGCGTTCCAGAAGCGGTTGCCCGAGGAATCCTTCGTGCCGTCCGGCGTCGCGTAGAGGAACGTGTGGGCGTCCGCGACGGGGGAGAGCTTGAAGTAGGCCTCCTGCGTCGCGCCGCTCGCGGTGTAGCCGTGGAGCAAGATGACGAGGGGCGTCGCCTTCGTCTTGTCGTACCCGCTCGGTACCTTGAGGTTGTAGGGGCGCGCGGCGACGAGCGCCGAGGTGTCGGCGTCGGGACCCACGCTTCCATCCGCCGGCGCCGTGCTTCCGTCGTCCCCGGTCGGTGCGTCGGGTGTCGCTCCGCCGTCCGGGGTGTTCACGGGGGTCTCCGCCGAGGACCCACACGCCACGAGGAAGATGCACGCCAAGACCACCCGCGCCGAGCTCATGGCGTCGTTCCTAGCTCATCTCTGGACGGCGCGCTCGGGAAGCACGCGCCGGCGTTCGGCGTAAGATGGCTTGGTGCAGAAGGCCCGCGGGCTCCTCGTCCTCGCCACCCTGGCGCTCGCCGGGTGCGGGACGCTTGCGGACGAGGCATTCTGGAACACCCGCAGCGCGACCACCGTGGCGGCGTGGGTCGCGGTCGTCGTCAACGCCTTCACCCTCGGCGTCGCCGCGTGGACGCTCGTGCGTGGGCCGCGCTGGACGATCTTCCTCGCCGCACCGGTCGGCTTGGGGTGCGTCGTGGTCGCCACGGGGATGCTGTTCGCGGCGGGCCGGCTCGCCGAGCCGGGCGATCTGACGCGGCGCTCGTTCCCGATCGCGCTCGTCGGGATCGGGCCGTTCTTCTGGGTGCTCGCGGCCTTCGTGCGGCGGTTCGACTCGGAGCGCCAGCGGGTCGCCGCGATCGTGCTCCTACCGATCGGGTTCATGCACGCGTTCGGGTTCTCGGTCCTCGCGGAGCACGCGGTCCTGCCGGTGCCCCACGGTGCGCCGCTCGTGCTCCTGACCTGCGACACGGAGAGCGAGGCGCTCTTCGACGACGGGACCGTCTGGACCTGGTCGGCCGAGCAACACGCGCCCCAGAAGATGCCGGTCGCGCGCTCGATCGACCTCGCGTGCGGCTGCGCGCTCGGCGTCGACGGCAAGGTCGCGTGTTGGACGGCCGGCGAGCAGACGACGCACGACGTGACTGGCGTCGTCGCGACGCGGATCGCCGGCACGAACGACCGCACCTGCGCGCTCGAGCGCGACGGCAGGGTCATGTGTTGGGGCGGTGACGAAGACTCCGCCGATCCGGTCCCGGGCATCACCGACGCGGTGGGGCTCGCCGTCGCCGAGCACCACGCGTGCGTCGCGCGGCGGGGAGGCCTCGTCTCGTGTTGGGGGATCTTCGACGACGCGACCGCCGTGTCCGGCCTCTCGAACGTCGTCGAGGTCGCGCTCGGTGACGCCTACGGCTGCGCGCGGACGACGGCAGGCAAGCTCTTCTGCTGGGGCGACGGCGTCCTCGGCGACGGTACTGCCGGCAAGGCACGCACGCCGGTCGAGATCCTCCACGGTGGCGTCGTGCAGGTCGCCGCTGCGGGCTCGCACACCTGCGTCCGCCTCGCGGACGGCGGGGTCGCGTGCTGGGGTGAGAGCGACGGCGGCGAGGTCGGCACCGGCGCGACGGCGCTCGCGCCCCCGTCGATCGTGCTCACGCCGCAGCGCGTGGCGCTCGCGCGCCCCGCGATCTCGATCGTCGTCGGGAGCGGGCACTCCTGCGCGCGGAGCGATCGCACCTTCGAGTGCTGGGGTTGGAACGGGAGCGACGCGCTCCGAACGGGCGTGCACGAGACGTGCAGCGACGACGTCGGCATCCTCGCCAGCGGCACCTGCACCCCGACGCCCCACACGGTGAGCTTCGTCGAGTAAGCTCCGGGCGTGCAGCCGCCGCCGGAGGAGACGATCGAAGGGTGGGCCTTCGCCTACGTGACGGGCACCGACCTCGCGCGGAAGCTCGCGCCGCCACCGCGCCCGCGGGTCTGGGAGAGCGCGCCGCCGCCGCGGCGGATCGCGGCTCCCGGCCGCCCGGCCGAGCTCGAGCTCTCCACCCGCCGTCACAAGCCGATGGGACCCAACGCGCTCCTCCGGCGCGAGCGTCGGATCGAGCTGTTCCACACGTTCCTGCACCACGAGCTGCAAGCGGCGGAGCTCATGGCGTGGGCGCTCCTCGCGTTCCCGGCGACGCCGCGCGCGTTCCGGGTCGGGCTGTTGAAGGTGCTCGACGACGAGGTGCGCCACATGCAGATGTACGCGGCGTGGCTCGCGCGCGCGGGCGTGGCGTTCGGGGCGCTCCCGGTGCGCGACTGGTTCTGGCAGCGGCTCCCGCAGTGCACGACGCCGCGTGCGTTCGTGGCCACGATGGGGATGGGCTTCGAGGCGGGCAACCTCGATCACACGCGCCGCTTCGCCGCGCGCTTGCGCGAGGCGGGAGACGAAGAGGCGGCCGCGATGACGGAGAAGGTCGGCGAGGAGGAGATCCCCCACGTCCGCTTCGCGCTCCGCTGGTGGCACCGCTTCGGGGGCGCCGAGAGCGTCGAGCTCGATTTCGACGCGTGGCGCGCCGCCCTCCCGCCGCCGCTCTCGCCGATCCTCATGCGCGGGCGTCCGCTCGATCGCGAGGCGCGAAAGCGTGCAGGATACACGGATGGCTTCCTCGACGAGCTCGAGCGCTACGAGGCCACGTGACCGCTGCGGGCGTGAAGGCGGGTGCGTGGCTCCTCAACTTGGACGCCGAGCTGGAGCTCGAGGATCCCAGCGCGCACACCGCGTCGACGAAGATGGCGGCGCGGATCCGGGAGCTCGAGCCCAAGTTGGCTGCGCTCTTGGCGGGCGGGCTGGTGGTGCGGGAAGACGTGCGCGCCGACGGGCGCGTGGGGCGCGCGTGGTGTCCGACGCCGAGCGCGCTCGAGCGCCTGCGTCGCGCCGGTGCGACGCCGGCTCCGGCGCCCCCGTTCGAGGTGCTCCGCACCGTGAACGCTCGTCGCTTCTCGTTCGCGCTCGGTGCGACTCTCCCCGGCGAGCGGTGGGTCGCGTCCGTCGCCGAGGTCGAGGCGGCGCTGGTGGGCGGCGGGGCGTGGCTGCTCAAGGCGCCGTTCGGCTTCGCGGGGCGCGGGCGCGTTCGTTTGGAGGGGCCGCTCGTGGAGCGCGATCGCGCCGCCGTGGAGCGCGCGGTGCGGAGCGGGGCGCAGCTCGAGCCGATGGTCGAACGGCGGGAGGACCATGCCCTCCACGGGTGGCTCGCCGAAGATGGAATGCTCACGATGGGCGAGCTCACGCGCCAGCGCTGTGACGAACGCGGGGCGTGGCTCGCCTCCGAGCGGGACGCGAGCCATGCGCACGCGGACGACTACCGGCGTGAGATCGAGCGCGTGGCGCTCGCGCTCCACCGCGCGGGGTACTTCGGCCCGTTCGGGATCGACGGCTTCGTCTACGGCGATGGAGCGCTGCGCGTGCGGAGCGAGATCAACGCGCGCTACTCGATGGGTTGGGCGGTGGGGATGGGCGAGCGGCGGCCTGATCTCGACTAGCAAGCTGCGGGAGAGCGAGGTTCCAACGAGCTTGCCGCTGCCGAGCCGGCAGACGTCACGCTCGGGAGGAGGAGAGGGAGGGGGAGAGGGAGGGGGAGAGGAGGGGGAGAGGGAGGGGGTCAGGGGCACGGGGTTGGTCCGTCGCGGACGGTTCCCGCCAGGTCCACCCAGAAGTCGCGGTGGATCCACACCGTCTGCTGCACGACCTTCTGGTTCGCCGGGAGGTTCGAGTCGAAGCTCCAGAGCCAGCGCGCGGTGCTCGGCAGGCCGAAGACGTTGCCCCACGGCGCCATCCCGTACGGGCCCTCGACGAAGGCGGGCGTCCATGCGCTCGCGTCGAACGATGCCGTGTTCCATCCGGCGACCAGGACGCTGGAGAGGCGCCAGCTCGCGTCGGTGACGACGCGCGCCTCGCTCGCGCCCGCCGTGAACCGCAGGTCCATCACGATCCCGCGATCGGGACCGGACGTGTTCTGGCGGTTCGTGCCCTGGATCGCGATCGCGTTCCGCCGGATCGGGTGGCGGAAGATCGGGACCGTGTACGTCTGCGGGTTGGTCCAGAGTCGCGGCGTCGCGTCGATCAGCACGCCGTTCAGCCAGAGCACGTAGTCGTCGTCGGTCGTGATGCGGACGACGGCGTTCACGGTCGCGTCCAGCGCGATCGGGCAGAGCGGGGGTGCGACGTCGGGACCTGCATCGCGGACGTCGGGCGTCGCGTCGCGGGCGTCGTTCGCGTCGCCCGCATCGCCGGCGTCGCTCGCGCTCGCGTCGTCGTCGTCGCTCGCGTCGCCGCGGGTGCCCAGGCCGGTCCGGGCGCCGCACGCGACGAGGAGGAGCACGAGCGTCGTCGCTGCGAACCCGGTCCGACGACGAGGAGGAGAGGCGCAACCATCGATCACCCGAACGCCGCGAAGAGACTCAGGATGGCGCTCGCGACGTGCAGCACCAGCGCGCCGAACGCGGCCGGCACCCGCTGGGGGTCGTGCTTCCTCACCGTCCCCACGAGCGCGAAGACGGGCGCGAGCTGCAGGAACGGGAGCAGGTGCGCACCGGCGGTGGGGTCGACGACGAGGACGAGCCCCGGCACGATCGTCAGGAGCGCGAGCACGAGCGCGACCTTGGTGCGCTCGGGGGCGACGCGGTGGAACGCGGGGACCTCGACCGCGAACGCCACCGTGGCCCCAATCGCGTCCGCCGCGAGCGAGGCGGTGAGGACGGCGACCGGCGCTTGCAGATCGTCGAGAAGCGCGAGCCGGAGCGCGAACGTCGCGCAAGCAACGGCGAGGCGCGTGCTGACGACGGCGCCGAGATCGGTGGCTGCCGGCGCGCGCGGAACGGAGACGCCGATCCACCGCCGGAGCTGCCACGCGCCGACGCCGAGGAAGAGCCACGCGAAGCGTGCCACCAGCTCGACGGTGTTCACCTCCGCCGCGTCGGGGACCCAGAGCGAGACCGCACGCACGATGGCCCAGTGCGCGCCGATGACCGCCGCGAGCCGGAGTGGGAGCCCGTACGAGCGCTGCTGCAGGCGCCGGTAGAGGACGAGCAGCGCGACGGCGCCGACGGCGATGCTCGCGTAGCGGATCGGCCACGTCGCTGCCGCCGGCAGCGGACGGCCGAGCACGGCGAGCCAGACGCCGGTGCTCACGTAAGCGAGGGCGAGCGTGACGGCGGCGACCATCGCCGTCGCCGTGCGACTCGTGAAGCCCGCGATGGCGAGCCCGAGGATGATCGTCG
Organism: Polyangiaceae bacterium; assembly: GCA_044224495.1. GTDB lineage: Bacteria > Myxococcota_A > Polyangia > Polyangiales > Polyangiaceae > JBGAKG01. The sequence goes on from JBGAKG010000013.1 coordinate 250,706, forward strand.
CGCCGCCGAGCGCGAGCGCGGTGGCGAGCGCGTGGTTCCACGGAACGAAGTGGTAGACGACCAGCGCCACGAACGACGTGACGCCGCCGAAGCCGACGAACGCGAGCGCGAGTCTCGGTCGCGACGGATCCGGGAGGATGTCGCCGAGCTCGCCGTGGGCTCGATACGGCGTCGCCATGGACGAAGCGTAGCCGATGTCGCTAACGTTGGGCCCGACGAGGCTTTCGCGAGGCGAAGATGAAGAACATCAAGCTGGTACCGCTCGAGAAGTACGAAGACGCGTCTCGATATCGGCGCGTCGAAGACGGCGTCTACGTCGACCTCTCCGACAAGGGCAAGACGAACTGCCGCATGGCCGTGTCGCTCGAGCTCGAGGAGGGTGAAGACACGCAGTATCCGCTCGAAGACGTGCTCGACGAGTACTCCGTCCACGTCTCCGACTTCATCGACTTCGATGCGGCGCGACCCTTGGTCTTCGAGCTCGCCGGTCCACAGCAGAACGTGGCGAAGGCCAAGGGCATCCTCGGCAAGCGCGTGTACAACCAGACCTTCGAGGAGAACGGCAAGAAGCGCGTGCGTCTCGCGATCGAGTAGCTCTCGGGAGCGGAGGCGCCGTAGAACCGTGGGATGCGAAACGTCCTCGGGCTCCTCGCGCTCCACGTGTGTGTTCTGGCGTCCGCGTGCGCGCCGTCGCCTGCGGCGCCGTCGCCGCCGATCGCTGCCAAGCCCGCGCCGGTCCTCTTGGACCGCGCTGCCGAGTCCAAGTCCATCTCGACGCGGCTCGACGAGCTCCACGACGCGGCGTCCAAGGCCGACGAAGCGCGCTACTTCGCGCTCTACGCGCCGGATGCCGTCTTCCTCGGGACCGATGCGACGGAGCGCTGGGACCTCCCCGCGTTTCGCGCCTACGCCCACGCGCGCTTCGCCTCCGGACACGGGTGGACGTTCCACGCGACGCGGCGCGCGATCGTCGTGACCGACGACGGGCTCGGGGCGTGGTTCGACGAAGATCTCGTGGGCGAGAAGCTCGGCCCCGCGCGCGGAAGCGGAGCGCTGCGGAAGGTGGGGGGCGCGTGGCTCGTCACGCAGTACGTCCTCTCCCTCACGATTCCGAACGAGCGCTTCGACGACGTGCGCGCGCTCCTCGATCCGGCGACGGTCAAGGCGCGCACGCGGAGTGTCTACGAGGACGCGGTCGCGGCCGCCACCGCGAACGATCTCCCGCGTGCGCAGGCCCTCCTCGATGCCGAGCTACCGGCCGCGAAGACACGCCCCGACGACGCCGCCGAGTTCTGGCTCCGCAACGAGCTCACCTGGATTGCGTGGGCGCAGGGCTCGCTCGACGAGGCGTTGCGTCAAGCGGAGGCCTCTCGGGTGGCTGTTCTCCACGCCATGTTGCCTCCCGCCACGGTCGACGCGCTGCTCCTCCACGCGTACTGGGACCGCGCGTACCTGCTGCGCGACGTAGCGCTCGCGGCGAAGGACGATCCGAAGCTCCTGCGGGCGGCGCTCGACGCGAAGGCCGAGTACGACGCGCGCGCGCGCGCGGCGCACGACGACGACGGCATGAACGTGCTCGCGGCGTTCTTCGCCGTGCGGGCCCACGACGGCAAGGCCGCGCTCGCCGCCGCGAAGAAGGTCGACGCCGAGAAGGACTCCGACCTGCAGGATCTCTGGGTGCTCGCGCAGGCGTACGAGCTCGCGAACGACGCGAAGACCGCGAGCGCGCTCCGCGCCCGCGTGTGTGGCGGGCGGAGCTACCTCATGAAGCCGTTGCTCGTGCAGGCGCTGGCGAAGAGCGGTCACGGTTGCCCGTGACGCCCGGCGCCGCGTTCACGGCAGGCCGTGCGCGAGCTTCTTCGAGCCTTCCTGGAACAGGATCTCGACCTTGCCCGGCTCGACGCCGACGACGACGCCCTTGCCGAACTTGGTGTGGTTCACGAACGCAGCCTTCGCGAACGTGGACTTGGGCGAGTAGGCGACGAAGGTGTCCTCCGGCAAGGTGGAGATCTCCTTCTCCCAATCCCACACCTTCTCCGGCGGCTTCTTGGTGAGGGAACCGTCGTCTTCCGAACCGTTTTCGCGGGTGCGACGCACCTCGCGCGCGCGCTTCATCGACATGCGGGCTTCCTATAGCCCAACGCGCGCGGGAGTCGAGTAGCATCGCCCGCGATGGACACGCCCGTCCCCGACGCCGCCCCTACCTTTCCCGACGCGTTCAACCTGGCCGACTACTTCCTGTTCGACCGCATCCGCGAGGGCCTGGCCGACCGTGAGGCGATTTTGTGGGGCGAGCGACGGCTCAGCTACGGGCAGGTGGCGGAGAAGACGCGGGCGTTCGCCTCGCTCCTGGCGGAGCGCGGGATCCGGCGGGGCGAGCGCGTGCTCATCGTCCTCCCGGACGTGCCGCCGTTCGCGTGGATCTTCTTCGGCACGCTCGCCGCGGGCGCGGTCGTCGCGATGGGCAACCCCGACGTGCCGGCGTCGTCGATCGAGTACCTCGTCGAGTACACGCGCGCGACCGCCGTCGTCACCGTGCCGAAGGTGTTCGCCGCCCTGAAAGAGGCGCGCGCCGCCGGGCGCGCGGGCGCCGAGGTTCAGGCGACCTTCGTCGTGCCCGACGCCGCGACCGGCGCCGATTGGGAAGCGCTCCCTCCCGACCTCGCCGGCTCCGAGCTCGATCTCGCCGCGCAGCTCCGCACGGTGAAGGTGCGCGAGCGTCTCCCGCAGACGCACCGCGACGAGCCCGCGATCTGGCTCTTCACGAGTGGGTCGACCGGCGAACCGAAGGCCAACGTGCACGCGCACCGGGACTTCGCGTTCAACACCGAGGTCTACGCGAAGCGCACCGTCGGGTACCGCGCGGGCGACGTGACGGTCAGCGTGCCGCGGCTCTACTTCGGCTACGCGACGGGAACGAACCTGATGTTCCCCTTCGCCGTCGGCGCCAAGGTCGGCCTGTTCTCGGAGCGGCCCACGCCCGAGGCCCTCGCCGGCGCGATCGCGCGCTACGCGCCGACGGTGGTGACGAACGTGCCCACCATGCTCGGCAAGCTCCTCGATCACGATCAGAAGCTCCGCGACGCGGGCGAGAAGGGGCTCGACTTCTCCAGCATCCGCTTCTCGCTCTCGGCGGGCGAGGCGCTCCCCGAGCCGCTCCTCCGGCGCTGGCTCGATCGCTTCCAGAGCGAGGTCTACGACGGCATCGGCTCGGCCGAGATGTTCCACATCTACGCGTCGAACCGACCCGGCGACGTGAAGCCGGGCTCGCTCGGCAAGGCGGTCGAGGGCTACGAGCTGCGCATCCTCCCCGAGGAAGCGACCGGCGCCGGCGCGACGCCGTGCGCACCCGGCGAGATCGGCGTGCTCTGGGTCAAGGGCGACAGCGTCTCGATGGGCTACTGGCTCGATCGCGACAAGAGCTGGAAGACGTTCCACGGGCACTGGTGCCGGACGGGCGACCTCTTCCGGATCGACGACGACGGCTACCTCTACTTCGCCGGGCGCGCCGACGAGCTGCTCAAGGTGAGCGGGCTGTGGGTCTCGCCGGTCGAGGTCGAAGAGTGCCTGATGAAGCACGCCTCGGTGTCGCTCGCCGCGGTGATCGGCGTCGAGGACGAGGGGCTCCTCAAGACGAAGGCGTTCGTCGTGCTCCGCTCCGGCCACGGCGCGAGCGACGCGCTCGCGGGCGAGCTCAAGGAGTTCGTGAAGGGGAAGCTCGCCATGCACAAATACCCACGCCTCCTCGAGTTCGTCGACGACGTGCCGAAGAACGATCGCGGCAAGGTCGACCGCAAGGCGCTCCGCGCGCGCGAGCAGGGGCGGAAGGCGTGAGCATGCGCCCGCACCGCCTGTCCGAGCTGACCACCGACGAGACCAAGGCGCTGCTCTCCGCGCCGAAGACGGTCGCGCTGATCCCGGTCGGGAGCGTGGAGCCGCACGGCCCGCACCTCCCGCTCGCGACGGACACGCTCATCTCCGACGTGGCGTCGACGCGCGCGATTGCGCTGCTCGAGGCGCGTGGGATCAGCGCGGTGATCGCCCCGGCCGTTCCGTACGGCGTCACCGACTACGCGCAAGGCTTCGCGGGCGCGCTCTCCGTCCCGCGCCCGGTGCTGGTCGCGTACCTCTCGGCGGTCGCGAGCGCGCTCCTCGGCGCGGGCTTCGGTCGCGTCGCGTTCGTCAACAATCACCTCGAGCCCGCGCACGACGCGGCGGTGCGGGAGGCGGCGGCGGCGTTCCCGGGGCGCGTCGTGGTGGCGTGCCCGCTCACCAAACGGTGGGGCCGCACGCTCTCCGACGAGTTCAAGCGCGGCAACTGCCACGCCGGGCGCTACGAGACCTCGCTCGTCCTCGCCGGCGGGGGGCGCGTGCGCGACGCCGAACGCATGCATCTTGCAAACATCGAGACGAGCCTCTCCGACGGGATCAAGGCGGGGAAGGCCACCTTCGCCGAGATGGGGCTCGACCGCGCGTACACGGGCGCTCCGGCCGAGGCCAGCGCGGGCGAGGGCGCCGAGCTCTACGAGAAGCTCGCCGAGATGGTCGCGACCGAGGTGAGCGAGAGCTTCACTTGACCGCGAGGAACGCCTTCAAGCGCGCGCGCTCGGCAGGCCCCAGGATCTCGCCGAGCCACAGCTCGAGCGCACCGGCGTCGCGGAAGGTCCGCCGCGCGGGGTGACCCGCTTCGCGGATCAGCTTCTCGACCTGCATCCCGAACATCGCGCTCTCGCCGATCAAGAACGCGCTCCGCTCCACGAGCGGATTGTCGGACTTCATCACCGAGAGGAACGCGTTCGCGACGTCGGCCGGGAAGACGTCGGCCCGGAGCAGCTCCGTGACGATCGCGACCTTGCGCCCACCGAGGCCGCCGAGGAGGAAGCGCAGGCGCTCCATGAAGGCGCGCACGTCGGGCGGAGCGATCGGCGAGCGGATGCGTCCCTCGAGGAGGCGCCCCTCGCGGATCTCCAAGGTGAAGGGCGTCGTCGTCATCGGGCGGAGCTTAGCATCTCGAGCGGGTCAGCCACGCTCGACGAGCGCGACGAGCTCCTCCTTCGTCCACGCTTCGCCGCTCGGCGCGAGGCGCGAGAGCACCCAGTCCGCGGCGAGGCTCGTCGAACCGAAAACCTTCGTCGGCGTCGCCGGTTTGCCGATCAGGTTCGAAGTCGCGAGGAACGCGCGCACGGCCGCGCCGACCAGCCCCTCCACGAGCACGACGTGCGCGGTGGCGAGGACGAACATGTTGCTCAACGCGCTCACGCGCGCGGTCTCCGCCCGTACCTCGGCGCTGAAGTCCGGCTTCCCCGAGAGCACCACGTTGAAGAGGGCCGTACCGTTCGGGTACGGCGCGTTCATCGCGTGACCGAGGCGCTCGAAGAGCCGGAGCTGGCTCACGGTCGGAGCATCGCGCCAAGCCGCGACGGCGACGTTGCGGACGCGGGTGAAGCGAAACGTGGTCTCCTCCGTGACCTCGGGCTCGCGCCGCCTCGCCATCGGCGAGCATCATAGCCCAGCGCGAACGCGCGCCATGTTACAGATCGGCGTCCGATGGAACTCCCGCTCCGCCCGCCGCTCCTCCCGATGCTCGCGAAGCGCTCCCTCGAGCTCCCCGAAGGCGAGGGTTGGATCTTCGAGCCCAAGTGGGACGGCTTCCGCGCGCTCGTCTTCCGCGATCGCGACGAGGTCGTCATCCAGAGCCGCGACGAGAAGCCGCTCGGGCGCTACTTCCCCGAGATCGAGGCGCTCGTTCACGCGCAGCTCCCGGAGCGATGCGTCGTCGACGGGGAGATCGTGATCGCCACGCCGGACGGCCTCGACTTCGAGGTGCTGCAGAACCGCCTTCACCCGGCGGCGTCGCGCGTGAAGATGCTGAGCGAGACCACGCCGGCGTCGCTCATCCTGTGGGACCTCCTCGCGCTCGGTGATCGCAGCCTGCTCCAGGAGCCGTTCTCGGCTCGGCGCGCCGCGTTGCTCGAAGCGATCCCGAACGCGAAGCCCCCGCTCCACCTCACCCCGGCGACGACCGATCGTGCGACCGCGTCCGACTGGTTCTCTCGCTTCGAGGGCGCGGGCTTCGACGGCGTGATCGCGAAGCGGCCCGAGGGCGTCTACGAGCCCAACAAGCGCGCGATGGTGAAGGTGAAGCACGAGCGTGAGTGCGACTGCGTGGTCGCGGGCTTCCGCTGGCACAAGGGGAGCGAGAAGACTGCGGTCGGCTCGCTCATGCTCGGGCTCTTCGACGAAGAGGGGAAGCTCCACCACGTCGGCGTCGCGGCGAGCTTCACCGCCGCGAAGCGGAAGGAGCTCGTCGAGTTTCTCCAGCCCTACCGCGAGGGCGCGCTCGCGGCGCACCCGTGGCGCGAGTGGGCGGAGCCGGCGGCGCACGCGGGGACGCAGCGTCTCCCGGGCGGCAAGAGCCGCTGGAGCCAAGGCAAGGACCTGAGCTGGGAGCCGCTCCGGATCGAGCTGTGCGTGCAGGTCTCCTACGATCACATGCAGAGCGAGCGCTTCCGCCACACCGCGCATTTCCGCCGCTGGCGCACCGACAAGAAACCTGCAGATTGCACGTATGCTCAGCTCGACGTCGTCGCGCCGCAGGAGCTCGCCGCGATCTTCGGCGCGGAGCTCTCGCGCAAGTGAGCTACAGTGAGCCGATGGCTCGCCTTCGTCGCGTCGTGCTCGGCACCCTCGGCATCCCGTTCGTTCTCGCGCTCGCGGCGTCTTCGGCGGGTGCGCACATCGCGTTGAAGTCCCCGACCGCGCGCACGAACGATCAGGTGCAGTTGAAGGTCGGACCGTGCGGGCAGACCACGAACGCGCGAACGAAGAACGTCACCGTCTTCAAGCCGGGCGAGACGATCACGGTCGCCTGGGACGAGACGATCAACCACCCCGGGCACTACCGCATCTCGTTCGATCCGAACGGAACGAACTTCCCGAACCCGAAGAGCTTCACCGACATGGACGGCGGCGTGAACGTCCTCGTCGACGGCATCCCCGACAAGGGCGGCACCGCGCCGATCCCGTACACGCAGAAGGTCACGCTGCCGAACGTCGAGTGCACGAGCTGCACCTTGCAGCTGATCCAGGTGATGACCGACAAGCCGCCGTACGATCCGGGGCCGACCGGGAACGACATCTATTATCAGTGCGCGGACCTGGTCCTGACGAACGGCGACGCCGGGATCATCCCGCCGAGCGACGGCGGTGACGCCGGGGGCTCGCCGGTCGATGCCGGCGGAAACCCAGGGGCCGATGCCGCCGCGACCGACGACGGTGGGCTCGGCGGGAGCCCGGGAAACGACGCGGGCTGCGCGTGCTCCACGCCCGGGCACGCGCTGACGACATCGGGGGGCGCGCTCGCGCTCCTCGGCGCAGCGCTCGCGCTGGTCCGAATCGCGCGCCGTCGGCGCTGACGTTTGACGCGCGCACGCGCTCTGCCATAATCTCCCGACCTCGATGAAGCGCAGCGCGTTCCTCTCCGAGATCTCATTCGAGCCGATCGCGCTCGACGTCTCGGGCTCTGAGGGTGGCCGCGCTTCGTGGCTCGGCTGGTGGTGGTGCACCCCAGCGGGCCGCGCGCGCTCCTGACCTAGAGCGCCTCGTTTCGAAAGGCCCGCCCGGTTTCCGGTGCGGGCCTTTCTGCGTTTTGTCCTCGTCTCGTCTCGTCTCGTCTCGTCTCGTCTCTTCGAACCCCCAGGAGCTCCGATGATCATCGTCCTCAAACCCGACGCCCCTCCCGAGGTCGCCCACGAGCTGCTCGCGCGCATCTCCGCGCTCGGCCTCAAGCCGCTCCATCTCCCCGGCACCGAGCGGACCGTCCTCGGCGCGCTCGGCGACGAGCGCGTTCTCGCGGAGGCGAACCTCGGCTCGCATCCGCACGTGGAGTCGGTGAAGCCGATCCTCTCGCCGTACAAGCTCGTCGGGCGAGAGCTGCACCCGCACGACACGCTCGTCGAGCTCGGGAAGGGCGTCATGATCGGCGGCGGGCGCTTCACGATCGTCGCGGGTCCGTGCGCGGTCGAGAGCGCCGAGTCGCTCCGCACCACGGCGGCGATGGTGAAGGAGCTCGGCGCGGTGGCGCTGCGCGGCGGTGCGTTCAAGCCGCGCACGAGCCCCTACGCGTTCCAGGGCCTCGGGCGCGAAGGGCTCGCGCTCCTGGCGGAGGTCGGCGAAGAGCTCGCGCTCCCGACCGTGACCGAGGTGCTCGACGCCGCCGACGTCGAGAGCGTGGCCGAGCACGCGTCGTGTCTCCAAGTCGGCGCGCGCAACATGCAGAACTTCCGGCTCCTGGCGGCCGTCGGGCGGACGAAGAAGCCGGTGCTGCTCAAGCGCGGCCCGTCGGCGCGGCTCGAAGAGCTCCTCCTCGCGGCGGAGTACGTCGTCGCGGAGGGCAACCCGAACGTCGTCTTGTGCGAGCGCGGGATCCGCACGTTCGAGACGGCGACGCGCAACACGCTCGATCTCGCGGCCGTTCCGTACCTCAAGGAGCGGAGTCATCTCCCCGTCTTCGTCGACCCGTCGCACGGGACCGGCGTCCGCTCGTTGGTGGGCCCGATGGCGCTCGCCGCGCTTGCGGCCGGTGCGGACGGGATCATCGTCGAGGTGCACCACGACCCGAGCCGCGCGCTCTCGGACGGCGCGCAGTCGCTCGACCCCCAGGGCTTCAAGCGCACGATGCGCGACCTCGTCACCGTGGCGCGCGCGCTCGGACGGAGCCTCAAATGAGCTTCGCGGCCGAGGCGCTGACGCGTCACTTCTCGTTCGCGCCCGATCCCAAGGCGCTCCACGCCGCCCTCGGCGGCACGGTCCTCTTCGAGACCGGGGACGCGAGCGGTGCCGATGAGCGACGGAGCATCCTCGTGACGGACGTCGCCGTGAGGCTCGAGGTGCGCGGCTCGCGCGTGCGGGCGCTCGCGCTCTCGCCGCACGGTCGCGCGGTGCTCCGATCGATGGCCGAGTCGCTCGCGAGCTTCGTCGTCGAGGTGGGACCCGAGGTCGTCGACCTCGCGTTCCCGCGCGGGGCGGCGCGCGACGACGCGGCGCGGCTGGCGCTCCCGTCGCCGCTCGACGCCGTCCGCGCGCTCGTCGACGCGACCGTGGTGGGCGACCGTTCGTCGCACGCCGTCTTCGCCGTCGTGCGCTTCGGATACGACCTGTGCGAGGCATTCGAGCCGCTCCCGCCGCCCCGCGCTCCGGGGCATGGCCTCCCCGATGCGGTGGCGCTCTTGGCCGAGGGCGCGGTCGTCGTCGACGCCGCCGCCGGCACGACGCGGATCTGGTCGACGGCGTTCGGCGACGCACCCACCGTGAAGCCCGACGCGGCGGCGCGGCTCGCGCGCCTCGCGGAGGCGCTCGGTCGCGTCGGTGATGCCGTGGTCGCGCCGAGCGCGGCTCCGCGCGTCGCGGCCACCGTCGATCGCAGCGACGCCGAGTACGGAGCTCTCGTCGTGACGCTCCGCGAGCACGTCCACGCCGGTGACGTCTTCCAGATCGTCGCGTCGCGGACGTTCTCCGCGCCCTGCGCGGACCCGTTCGCCGCCTACGTTCGCTTGGCGAAGGAGAACCCGAGCCCGTACCAGTTCCTGTGGAGCGAGCCCGGCGCGGTCGTCTTCGGGGCATCCCCCGAAGCGGCCGTGCGCGTCACGGTCGACGATGGGGAGCGCCGGCTGCACCTGCACCCCATCGCGGGCACGCGCCGCCGCGGAGCGACCGCCGACGAGGACGACCGAATCGAGGCCGAGCTTCGCCTCTCCGCGAAGGAGGTGAGCGAGCACATGATGCTCGTCGATCTCGCGCGGAACGACGTGGCGCGCGTCTCGGTCCCGGGCACGCGCCGCGTCGCGCGCCTGCTCGCGACGGAGCGCTACTCGCAGGTGATGCACCTGGTGTCGGAGGTGACCGGCACGTTGCGGCCGGAGCTCGACGCGCTCCGCGCCTACGCGGCGTGCGCGAACATGGGGACGCTCGTCGGCGCGCCCAAGCTCCGCGCCGCCGAGCTCCTGCGCGTGCACGAAGGGTCGAAGCGCGAGGTGTACGGCGGGGCCATCGGTTGGTTGTCCCACGATGGTACGTTCGACAGCGCGATCGTCATCCGCTCCGCGGTGGTGCGCGACGGGGTCGCCCACGTCCGCGTCGGGGCCGGGATCGTGGCCGACTCCGAGCCCGCGGCGGAGGCCGAGGAGACGACGCGGAAGGCGCGGGCGGTCCTGCGCGCGTTGGGAGCGACGGAGGTGACGCCGTGCGGAGCGTGATCATCATCGACAACGAGGACTCGTTCGTCTTCAACCTGATGGAGGCGTTCGAGCGCCTCGGCGCCCGCGTCACCGTCGTTCGCAACGACGTGGATCCGGAGGGGATCGTCGCGGAGGCGGAGCGGAACCGGTCGCTCGTCGTCCTCTCGCCCGGGCCGGGGTGCCCACGCGATGCGGGCAACCTCCTCGCGATCATCGGCGCCGCGAAGGCGCGCGCGCGCGTGTTCGGCGTGTGCCTCGGGCATCAGGCGATCCTGGAAGAGGCCGGCGCCGCCGTCGAGCGCGCGGCGGAGCTCGTCCACGGGCGCGCGTCGATGCTGAGCCACGACGGTGGCGATCTCTTTCGGGGGCTCGCCTCGCCGCTCGCGGTCGGGCGGTACCACTCGCTCTGCGTCCGCGCCGTGCCGGCGCGGTTCACCGTGCACGCCGCGCTCGGCGGGATGGCGATGGCGATCTCGGATCGAGCGGCGCGCCAGAGCGGGGTGCAGTTCCACCCCGAGTCGATCCTCACCCCGGCGGGCGACCGCATGCTCCGCAACGTCTTGGAGGACGCATGATCCAGAGCGCACTCGAGCGAATCGTCCGCGGCCAGCACCTCGATGCGGTCGAGACCGAGGCCATCTTCCGCGACGTCGTCGCGGGGAGCGTCGAGCCCCACCTCCTCGCCGCGTTCCTCGGCGCGCTCCGCGCGAAGGGCGAATCGGTCTCGGAGCTCGTCGGCGCGGCCCGCGGGCTGCTCGCCGGCGCGCTTCCGTTCGAGCGGGACCCGCGCGTACCCATCGGGGACAGCTGCGGTACCGGCGGCGACGGGGCCAAGACCCTCAACGTCTCGACCGCGGCGGCCTTCGTCGCCGCCGCGGCCGGGCTCCCGATCGCGAAGCACGGCAACCGCGCCGTGTCGTCCGCGGCCGGTTCGGCCGACGTCCTCGAGGCGCTCGGCGTCCCCGCCGACGTCGAGCCGCCGGTCGCCGCGCGCGCGCTCGCGAGCACGGGCTTCTGCTACCTCCACGCACCCCGAATGCACCCCGGCGTGCGCCACGCGATGCCGGTGCGCCGTGCGTTGGGCATTCGCACGATCTTCAACCTGCTCGGGCCGCTCGTGAACCCCGCGCGTCCCGAGTTTCAACTGCTCGGCGTCGCCGATCCGGCGCTCGTGGTGCCGATGGCGCAGGCTCTCCGCCTCCTCGGGTGCCGCGCTGCGCTCGTGGTCCACGGCTCGGGCCTCGACGAGCTCGCGCTCCACGGCGTCACGACCGCGGCGCGTCTGCGCGACGGTGGCGTGAGCACCCTCACGATCGCTCCCGAGGACGTGGGCCTCGAGCGCGCGCCGCTCGAAGCCCTCGCCGGCGGCGACGCGGCGTTCAACGCGGCGGCGCTTCGAGATCTGCTGGAGCGCCGCCATCCGTCGGCCTTTCGCGACGCCGTCGCGTTGAACGCGGGAGCGCTCCTCTGGATCGCCGACCGCGCCCCCGATCACGCCGCGGGTGTGGCGCTCGCGCGCGACGTGCTCGCGTCGGGCGCCGCGGCCCGTGCTCTCACCGCTTACCAGGAGGTCTGCCGTGCGTCCCGTGCTGCATGAGATCGTGGAACGAAAGAAGAAGGACGTCGCCCTGCGGAAGCGGCGGCTCGAGCCGCAGAACCGCCCGAAGCGCTCGCTCCGCGCCGCTCTGGCGCGCGCGGGCGCACGCTTCATCCTCGAAGCGAAGCGTCGGAGCCCGTCGGCCGGCGACCTGCGACCGGCGCTCGATGCGCCGGCCATCGTCGACGCTTACGCCGGGATCGCGGATGCGATCAGCGTCGTGACCGACGCGCCGTTCTTCGGGGGCAGCCTGGAGCTCCTCGCCGACGTGCGCGCGCGCACGGAGCTCCCGCTCCTGTGCAAGGACTTCGTCGTCGATCCGTTCCAGGTCGTCGAGGCAGCGACGTACGGCGCCGACGCCGTCCTCCTCATGCTCTCCGTCCTCGATGACGCGACCGCTCGCGCGGCGCTCTCCGAGGCGCGGCGGCTCGAGCTCGACGCGCTGGTCGAGGTGCACGACGAAGCGGAGCTCGAGCGCGCGCTCGCGCTCGGCGCCGAGCTCGTCGGGATCAACCATCGGAGCTTCCACGACCTCTCGATCGATCTCGGGCTCACGGCGCGGCTCGCTCCGCGGGTTCCGCCGGGGGTGGTCCTCGTCGCCGAGTCGGGCATCACGGGCGACGCCGACGTTCGCGCGCTCGCACCGTTCGTCGACGCGTTCCTGGTCGGCTCGTCGCTCATGCGGCGCCCGGCCCTGCGCGAGGCGGCGGCGACGCTCGTCCATGGGAGGGTGAAGGTGTGCGGTCTGACGGAGCCCGAAGATCTCGCACTCGTCGCCGCGCACGGCGCGACGATGGGAGGACTGGTCTTCGCGCCGAGCCCACGCGAGATCGATCGCGAGCGTGCGCGCAGGCTCGCCGCGAGCTCGACGTTGCCGCTCGTCGGCGTCTTCCGCGACGCGGCTCCCGAGCGGATCGTGGGGCTCGCGCGCGAGCTCGGGCTGGCGGCGGTCCAGCTTCACGGCTCCGAGACGCCGGCGACCCTCGCCGCGCTGAAGGCCGCGCTCCCACGCGAGACCGAGCTGATCCGCGCCGTCCCGGTCGAGGTCGACGCCGAGGGCTCCGTCCTCGCCGACGAGCCGGCCGCCGATCGGTTGCTCTTCGATGCGTCGGTCGCGGGTTGCTCCGGCGGGATGGGCGTCTCGTTCGCGTGGGAACGACTCGCGGAGCACCCGCGCCGGGCTGCCGCGCTGCTCGCGGGCGGGCTGAACGCGTCCAACGCGAGGGCCGCCCGCGCGGTGGGCGCGTGGGCGCTCGACGTGTCGAGCGGGGTCGAAGGCGCGACGCGCGGTCGAAAGTCGCCCGCGCGCGTGGCGGCGTTCTTCGAGGCGCTCCGGGTGCCCGTCCGCGCGGAGGTGCAGCGATGACGGCCGGTCGATTCGGGGACTTCGGCGGCGCCTACGTCCCGGAGCTCCTGGTTCCGGCGCTCGAAGCGCTCGCGCTCGCCTTCGACGAGGCGCAGCGTGATCCGTCGTTCGGGCGCGAGCTCGAGACGCTGCTCCGCGACTACGCGGGGCGGCCGACACCGCTCACCGAGTGCCAGAACCTCGTGCGCGGCACCAAGGTGCGGCTCTTCCTCAAGCGCGAAGATCTGCTCCACGGCGGGGCGCACAAGACCAACCAGGTGCTGGGCCAGGCGCTCTTGGCGCGGCGCATGGGGAAGACGCGTCTGATCGCCGAGACGGGCGCCGGGCAGCACGGCGTCGCGACGGCGCTCGCGGGCGCGCTCCTCGGGCTGCCCGTTCGCGTCTACATGGGCGCGACGGACGTCGAGCGTCAGCGCCAGAACGTGTTCCGGATGGAGCTCATGGGCGCGGAGGTCGTCCCGGTGACCACCGGGAGCGCCACGCTCAAGGATGCGATCAACGAAGCCCTCCGCGACTGGGCCGCGTCGTCCGCGTCCACCCATTACCTTCTTGGGACGGCGGCGGGGCCGCATCCGTTCCCGACGATCGTGCGCGAGCTCCAGCGCGTGATCGGGCGCGAGACGCGCGCCGAGATCCTGGCGCGCACCGGGCGGCTGCCCGACGTCGTCGCCGCCTGCGTCGGGGGCGGGAGCAACGCGATCGGGATGTTCGCCGACTTCATCGATGCCGCTGCGGTCCAGCTCGTCGGCGTCGAGGCGGCGGGGGCGGGGCTCGAGACGGGGCGGCACGGGGCCACGCTCGCTCGCGGGCGCCGCGGCGTCCTGCACGGCGCGGAGACCTTGGTGCTCCAAGACGACGACGGACAAGTCGCCGAGACCCACTCCATCAGCGCGGGTCTCGACTACCCGGCGGTGGGTCCCGAGCACGCGCACCTCCAAGCGACGGGCCGTGCGCGCTACGAATCGGTGACGGACGACGAAGCGCTCGCGGCGTTCGCGGCGCTGGCACGGAGCGAAGGGATCCTCCCCGCGTTCGAGTCCGCGCACGCGCTCGCGTGGGCGATGAGGTACGCGCCGACCGTCACCGAGGAGACGACGGTGATCGTCAACCTCTCGGGGCGCGGCGACAAGGACGTGGAGCGGGCGCGCTCGCTCCTCGCAGGAGGTGCGCGATGAGCCACGATCGTTACGCCGCGCTCTTCGCGCGGGAGCCGCGCGTGTTCGTGCCCTTCCTCGTCCTCGGCGACCCCGATCTCGAGACCTCCGAGGCGCTCGTCGAAGCCGCGATCGCGGGCGGCGCCGACGCGCTGGAGCTCGGGATTCCCTTCTCGGATCCGATCGCGGACGGTCCCGTCATCCAGGACGCGGCGGTCCGGGCTCGTGCCGCCGGGGTCACGCCGGCGTCAGCGTTCGCGCTCGTCGCAGCCGTGCGCGCGCGCCACCCGGAGCTCCCGGTCGGGCTCCTCGTCTACGCGAACCTGGTCGTTGCGCGCGGACGCGACGCGTTCTACGGGCGAGCCCGCGACGCGGGCATCGACAGCGTGCTCGTCGCCGACGTCCCGCTCGGCGAGGCAGACCCGTTCGTCGCCTCCGCGCGCCGCCACGCGATCGCGCCGATCTTCGTCGCTCCGCCCGACGCCCGCGACGCGACGGTGCGTCGGATCGCCGAGCTGGGTGCAGGATACACGTACATCCTCGGCCGCGCGGGCGTCACGGGCGAGGGGAGCGAGCCGCTCCCGCCGTCGCCCGAGCTCATCGCGGCGGTCCGTCGCCACCGGGCGCCTCCGCCGCTCGTGGGCTTCGGCGTCGCGCGGCCCGAGCACGTGACGCGCGCCGTCGCCGCAGGTGCAGCGGGGGCGATCAGTGGGTCCGCCCTGGTCGCGCGGATCGCGCGCGCGCCCGACCGGGAGGCGAAGCTGCGCGTGACGGAGGAGTTCGTGCGGTCGATGAAGGCGAAGCCGAACGGCTGACTCACTTCTTCGGCGGCCACTCGGCGCCTTCCGGCCAGAAAGTCGGCTCGTCGTCCGGATCCGGCGGCTCGTCCTTCGGCGGTCGCAGCTCCTCGGGCACGTGGCGCAGGTTCAGGCGGATCCGCGTCCACGTCGTGGAGCGGCCGCGCATCGAATCGACCAACACGTCGTCCTCGGCCAGGAGCTTCGCCGCTTCCGGGTGGCGCGCCTTCCAGCGCTCGAGCCCCGCGAGCGCGGCGTCCTTGTCGCCCGACTTCGCGATGACGATCAGCGGCATCGTCGACTTCCGGCGGCCGGTGGGGCTGTTGCCGGTCGGCTTCGGCGGCTTCACCGGTCCCCCGGGACCACCGGGCTCACCGGCGGCCGGGGCCTTCCGCGCGCGCGACGGTGCCACCCGCGGTGCTTCGCCTTCTTGCTTCGCGTAGTGGGGTGGCCACGGGGCATCAGGGACGCCCTCGGCCTCGTCGCGGGCCGCCATCTCGAAGAGCTTCTCGAGCGAGCCCACCGCGCGGTCCATCTCCGCGTGCGGGTCGCCGTGCTCCTTGTACCTTTTTGGTACCGTGAAGATCGTGAAGTCGGCGGGCTCGCACGCCTCCACCTCGTCCCAGCGGAGCGGCGTGGAGACCCGCGCGTCGGCGAGCGGCCGGATCGAGTACGCCGAGCACGTCGTGCGATCCTTCGCGTTCTGGTTGTAGTCGAGGAAGACGCCGTGCCGCTCCTCCTTCCACCACTTCGCCGTCGCGAGCTTCGGCGCGCGCCGCTCGACCTCGCGCGCGAACGCGAGCGCGGCCTTGCGCACCTCGGTGAAGGTCCATCGCGGTTGGATCCGTACGTTCACGTGCATCCCGCGCGAGCCGCTCGTCTTCACCCAGCCCACGAGCCCGAGCTCCTCGAGGAGCGCCTTCACCTCGAGCGCGACCTTGCGCACCATGTCCCACGTGACGCCGGGCCCCGGATCGAGATCGACGCGGAGCTCGTCGGGGTGGAGCAGGTCGGCGCTCCGCACGGGGTGCGGGTGGAGCTCGATGCAGCCGAGGTTCACGACCCACGCGAGCCCAGCGACCTCGTCGACGACGATCTCCTCCGCCGTGCGCCCGCTCGGGAACGAGAGGATGGCCGTTCGCAGGAACGAGGGCCGCTTCTCGGGCGCGCGCTTTTGGTAGAACGGCGGCGCACCGGCGCCGTTCACGAAGCGCTTGAGAACGATCGGTCGGTCGCGGATTCCCTGGAGGGCGCCCTCGGCGACCGCCAGGTAGTAGTTCACGATGTCGAGCTTGGACACCTTGATGTCCTTGCCCCAGTAGAGCTTGCTCGGGTGCGTCACGCGCACCTCGTGCCCACCCAAGGTCAGGATCGCCGGTTCCTCTTCCTTGGACGCCATCCGAGGGCTACATCTTTTCCCGATGGGCGATCCCAAGCAAGACGTTCTCGACATGCTGAAGGAGCTCGCCGAGCTGACGACGCTCGAAGAGGGGTCGCCGCAGTCCTTCCGCGTCCGCGCGTACGAGAGCGCGGCGCAAGGCCTCGCCGCCTACTCCGGTGACGTGTCGAAGCTCTCCGCCAAGGAGCTCCAGGAGATCGAGGGCGTCGGCAAGAGCACCGCCGAGAAGATCTTGGACCTCTTCGCCGGCCGCCCGGTCGAGAAGCTGGTGAAGCTCCGGAAGAAGCACCCCGCGAGCGTGGTCGCGCTGATGCGGATTCAGGGCCTCGGTCCCAAGGCCGTCCAGAAGCTCCGCGCCGAGCTGGGCGTGCAGTCGATCGACGATCTCAAGCGCGTCGTCGCGGAGAAGAAGGTGCGCGAGCTCGCGGGCTTCGGCGCCAAGTCGGAGGAGAAGCTCGCCGCCACGCTCGCGCGGCTCGAAGCGCAAGGCGTCGTCGGGCGCACGCCGATCTCGGTCGCGCTCCCGCTCGCGCGCCGGATCGAGGCGCGCATCCTCGAGGTCCCGGGCGTGATTCACGCGCAGCACTGCGGCTCGCTCCGCCGGTTCTCGGAGACGGTGGGCGACATCGACGTGCTGGTCGCCGCGAAGGACGCTGCGGCCGTGATGGACGCGTTCCTCTCGATGTCAATCGTCGATCAAGTGCTCGCGAAGGGCGAGACGAAGTCGAGCATCGTCACCCGCCGCGGCACCCAGGTCGACGTGCGCGTGGTCGAGAAGCACCAGATCGGGGCGGCCCTTCTCTATTTCACCGGCTCCAAGGGCCACAACATCAAGCTCCGCCAGCGCGCGCTCGCGCGCGGGTGGACGCTCAACGAGTACGCGCTGTCCGAGCTCGAGGGCGGGAAGGTCGTCGCGAGCGAGACGGAGGAGGAGATCTACCGCGCGCTCGGGCTGCCGTGGATCCCGCCGGTGCTGCGCGAGGATCACGGCGAGATCGAGGCGGCCGAATCGGGCACGCTCCCGAAGCCGATCGGGAATCTCATCGGCGACTTCCACGTCCACTCGACGACCTCCGGCGACGGCCTCTCGCCGCTCGAAGACATGGTCGCCGGCGCCAAGGCGCGCGGCTACGCGGTGCTCGCGATGACGGAGCACGCCGAGGGCACCGTCTCCGGCGTGAAGCGCGAGGTCATGCTGGCGCAGCGCGAGAAGATCAAGGCGCTCCAGAAGGAGGTCGGCAAGTCCCTTCGGATCCTCCACGGCGCCGAGCTCAACATCGGGCCGAAGGGCGAGCTCGATTGGGACGCCGAGTTCCGGCGCGAGCTCGACTTCTGCGTCGCCTCGATCCACGACCACTTCGATCTCGATCGGACCGCCCAGACGGCGCGCGTGGTGAAGGCGATGGAGGACCCCTCCGTCCGCCTGATCGGTCACCTGACCGCGCGCATGATCGGCGGGCGTCCTCCCGTCGACCTCGACATCGACGCCATCTTCGACGCCGCCGAGCGCACGGGGACCGCGCTCGAGCTGAACGGGTCGCTCCCGCGGCTCGACGTCTCGGTCGAGATCCTCCGCCGCGCGAAGGACCGGAAGGTCCAGTTCGTGCTCACGAGCGACGCCCACCACGTCGACGAGCTCGAGAACGTGGTCTACGCGACGCAGAACGCCGAGCGCGCGGGGCTCGACGCGAAGCGCGTGCTCAACGCCGCGTCCAACGGCCCCAAGCACCTGCTCGCGTGGGCGACGGAGCGCGCGTGAGCCACGCGCCGTCGATCCCGCTCCACCTCGCGCCGACCGATCTTCGGGCGCTCTTCCAGTCGTCGACCGAGGCGCTCGCGGAGCAGGCGCGCGAGCTCGACGTGGACTTCCGGATCGAGGCGGCGGCGGACGTGCCGGAGCGCGCCGTGATCGATCCGGAGAAGCTCGCGTGGGCGGTCGCGACGCTCGTCGGCAATGCGTTCCGCTACGTGCGGCGGGGGACGCGGCGGCTCCCCGGGGGGAGCATCGGGATCTCGCTCGCGTTCGACTCCGCCGCGAAAGACGTGCTCATCGCGGTGGAGGACGATGGCCCCGGCATTCCGGCGGACAAGGTGCCGTGGCTGTTCGAGCGCCAGGAGGGCGCCGTTCACGCCGCGGGGCTCGGGCTTCGCCTGATCCACGACATCGTCGTCGCGCACGGCGGCAAGGTCGCGGTCGAGAGCTGCACCGAGGGCGTCGAGCACGGCACGAAGATCACGCTGCGCTTGCCTTGGAAGGACGCGCGAAGCTCCACTTGAGCGCGGTCGGCGTCACGAGCGTCGTGAGCACGACCACCATCACGAGCGCGGAGTAGGCGTTCGCGTCCAAGACGGGCGCGCCGCCGAGCAGCGCTTTCACCCCGATGCTCGCGAAGACGAGCGTCACCTCGCCGCGGGGGACCATCCCGAACGCGACCACGAGTCGGTTCGTGCCACGCGCGGGCCCCGCGCTGCAGACGAGCTTGCCGACGAGCGCCGCCGCGGTGAGCGCACCCGCGAGGAGGAGCGTCTCCCGGTGGAGGAAGGCGCGCACGTCGGCGCGGACGCCCATGACCACGAAGAACACGGGGACCAGGAAGCCGGCGATCGGCTCGATCTGCTCCGAGAGCGACTTCTCGCCGCGCGCGACGAAGCGTGCAGAGTGCAAGTCTTCGAGCACCAGCCCGGCCGCGAACGCGCCGATGAGGGGCGCGAGCCCGATCAGCGAGGCCGCCCACGAGAGGAAGAAGCAGAACGCGAGCCCGACCGCGAGGAGCGCGCCGCTCGTGCGCAGGCGCGCGGCGTAGCCGAAGAGGCGCGGCGTGACCTTGACCCCGACGGCGATCGCGAGCGCGAGGAACCCGATCGTCTTGCCGACCGTGAGTGCGATCCCGAGCGGGCGCGGGCCCCCGCCGCCCTCGCCGCCGGTGATCATGCCGGTCGCGATCGCGAGGACGATGAGGCCGAGGATGTCGTCGATGACGGCGGCGCCGAGGATCGTCCGCGCCTCGACGCTCCGCGCCTGCCCCAGATCCTTGAAGACGCGCGCGGTGATGCCCACGCTCGTGGCCGTGATCGCCGCAGCGACGAACACGCGCGTGAGGACCGGCGCCTCGGGGAGGACGAGCCACGCCACGCCCACGCCAGCCGCAAGGCTCCCCACCGTGCCGAGGAGCGCGACGCGGATCGCGGCGGCGCCGACGGAGAGGACCTCGCGCACGGTGGACTGGAGCCCGACCTCGAAGAGGAGCATCAGCACCGCGAGCTGGGAGAGCATGTCGACGGCTGGGTCGGTGCCGAGCTCGCGCGTGCCGGGGAGCGGGAAGTTGCCGAGCAGGAGACCGGCGAGGAGCTCCCCGAGCACCGGCGGCTGCTTCAGCCGCGTCGCGAGCTCGCCGCCGAGCTTCGCCGCGACCAGCACGACCGCGAGCAGCAGCGCGACGTGGGCGACCGACGGTGCGCCCTCCGTCTCCGCCGCACCCGTCGTGGCTGCGATGACGAACGACCCGAGCACGCGCTCACTATCGCCGCCCCGGCCGAGATCGTCACCCGAAACCGGTCGCGCGGCGGCCGATTGTGCGGCGCGCACCCAAGCCGATCGCGCGGCCCGGGTCCCACGCGAACGCGGCGAGGGGAGCTGCGTCTGGAGGTTCCATGTCCGTGCGAATCCCGCGCCTCGCGCGCGCGCTCGTCCTCGTTCCCGCACTCGTCGTTTCGCTCGTCGCCTGTCGCGGCGGCTACCACCCGCTCGAGGTCGCCGATCGCTGCGCGTGCAAACCCACCGAGGTGTGCCGCGTCACGCCGCCGGCCGGTGGTGGCGCGGCGACGACGTCGTGCGAGCCGCTCCCACGCGGGTGCGGCGACCGCCCCACGTGCGACTGCGTGGGCACGAAGGACGACGCCTGCCGCGACGAGGATGGTCGCCTCACGCTGATCCCGACGCGCGCCGTCGTCTCGTGCAACGACTGCAGCAGCGACGAGGTCTGCTTCTCGGGCCACGAAGCGATGAAGACGTGCCGCGCGCGCCCGCCGCAATGCGACGAGACGCCGACGTGTGCGTGCTTCCTCGAGACGCGGCGCAACGCTGCCGAGCTGAAGTGCGACGAGTCGGCGGGGCGCCTCGTCGTCGCCGATCGCTGAGCCGTCAGAGCGAGACGCCGACCGTGCGGCCGCAGAGTTGGCCCGAGAGCTGATTACCATCTTGGGACAAGGCGAGCTTGCACGCCGCGACGTCGTAGTCCTTCGCGGGCTCGTACACCGTTCCCTTCACGTCGAGCGGGTCGCTCCCGATCACCAGCGCCGTCGTGGCGCTGGGCTGGACGGCGATCGTGCCCTTCTGGGTGAGCGTGCCGTTCACGGTGAGGGTGTAGGTCTGCTTCGGATCCGTGTCCTTCTGCGAGTAGCCGCAGTGGTCGAGGACGTAGGTGAGGTCGACGTTCGTGGCGCCCTGGACCGCGTTCGACGTCGCCGTCCCGAAGACGTGGGCGCTCCCTCCGAGCGGGCAGGGCACGGTCGCGTCCTGCGGACCGACCGGCTTGCCTTGGAGGGTCAGGTTGTAGATCAGCTTCATCCCTTCCCGAACGGAGCGCACGGCGATCGTGTCTTGGCAGGCCTGATCGCAGGGCGGGTTCGGCGGCGGCTGGTTGCCCACGCTCGAGCTGCACGCAACCAGCAGGAGGACGAGCACCGCTGCGGCCGGTGCGACCCGATGGGGCAGACGGTGCATCAGAAGCCCCCCTCGAGCCCGAGGCTCGGGATCGTGATCGGGCCGATTTTGTTCTCGGTGCACCCGTTCAAGGTGCAGCTCGTCCCGAACGACTCCTTCGTCATCGTCACGTTCATCCATTCTGCCACGAGGGAGAGCCACCAGCGATTTCCGAAGGTCCATTTCTTCTCCCCACGCACGTCGAGGCGGAAGAACGCATCGAGTCGCGTCGCGTCGCTCGTCGGGTCGGGCGCGCGCGGCAGCCCGCTGTAGGCGGTGAAGCGAACGCCGGCGCGCCAGCCTTTGCCGAAGTCGTAGGAGACCGCCGCGTTGAACACGTGCGTGCGGTCGAACGAGGCGATGAACTCCTGCCCGTTCGCGCGCCGCACCGAGCGCGAGAGCGTGTAGCTCAAGAACCCGCCGAGCTTGCTCGTGAGCTTGCGCTTGAGCATGAGCTCGAGCCCGAAGCTCGAACCGTCCGCGCGCGTCTCGAACGCCGCCGCCGCGCGCTGGTTGCCGCTGCTGTCGGCGCCTTGGCCGCCGCCGCCGCTCCGATCGGGCCCGACGGTGCCGGGGGTGAAGCGCGGCGTGCCGCAGTTCGTGGCGTTGCCGGCGGGCTGGGTGGCGCGATCACCGGCGAGCGTGTCGGCGGGGAACGTGCCGGGGGCGCACCCGCTCGCTTGCGGGCGGTTGACGCTGAGCGCGTCGCTCAGATCGAAGAACGCGTTGTGGAAGACGGTCGCAGTGGCGGTCGTCTCGCCTCCGAGGTCCACCTCGAGCGCGAGGCTCTCTTGGAGCGCGGTCTGGAGCCCACCGCGCAGGCCACCGGGTTGGAACCCCGGGACGGGGATCACGAACGAGGGCGCCTGGTGCGCGAGGCCCATCGAGCCCAGCACGCGCACGCGCGAGCTCACCACGGTGCGGAGCGCGAGGCGCGGGTCGACGCCGATCGCCGCGGCCCCGCTCGACGAGTAGTAGTCGAGGCGCAGACCCGGGATGAGCTCGAGCCGCGGCGCTGCTTTCAGGACCATGTCGGCGCGGATGCCGGCGTTCAGATCGGTGCGGGTGGGAAAGAAGGAGGCGAGCGCGACGGCCGAGGGCGGCAAGTCGGAGGGGAGCACGACGTCGTAGCTGTCGAGCTGCGCGTCTGCGCCCGCGCGGAGGAGCGCGCCCTTGCCGAGCCGCCAGACGAGCTCGGTCCGCGCGCCGACGAGTCGATCGCGCAGGTTGGGGCGGACGCCGTTGCCCGCTTGGATCTCGGTGAGGTCGAGCCCGGCGAGGAGCGACGTGCGCACGTAGGCTTCGCCCCCGAGCTTGTGCTCCCAGCGCAGGTCGAGGCGGTGGAACTGCGCGCCGAAGACGGTGCTCGTGGTCCCGTCGGTCTGCTTCTGGCCGAGGAAGTCGAACGCGCCGAACGCGAAGAGACCGATCCGATCCTTTCGGGTCACGTCGTAGCCGGCGCGCAGCTGGTAGTCCCAGTACTGGAGCACGGTGTCGGGCGAGAAGAGCGAGAGGACGAGCCCGGTGAAGGAGTAGCGCCCACCGGCCAGGAGCTCGCCGCGGCCGCCGGCGAAGGGGACGTCCACGAGCGCGCCCGCGTCGAAGACGCGCAGGTTCGCTTCGCCGCGCGCCTTGTCGGGCGGCCCGACCGTCTCGCCGGAGACGATGCCGCCGCTGAAGCGCCCGAACCGCGCCGGGTACCCGCCGGGGTAGAGATCGACGCGGTCGATGAGCGCCGGATGGACCACCGACGGACCGGCGCCGACGTGGAAGAGGTACGGAACGCGGATGCCGTCGACGAAGTACCCCACGTCGCCCGGAGGCGCGCCGCGCACGAAGAAGTAGGGGAGGCCCGAGACGATCGGCGTCACGCCCGGCATGATCTCCACCGCGCGGAACGGATCGCCGAACGCGCCCGGGATCTGCCGCACCTCGGCGCGGCCGAGGGAGACCGTCCGCCCGGGATCGGGGTGGACGCCGCGGACGGTGACGTCCTCCACGTCGTCGGGGCGCTTCGGCGGTGGTGCCCCTCCATCGGTGGCGGGAGCGCCCGCGTCCGCTGGCTCGACCAGAGCGATCACCGGCGGCTGGAAGGAGATCGCCACCTTGATCTTGGCGGCGATGGGTTTTCCGCCGCGGGTCGCCGGCGTGTAGCGCCAGCCACGCGCCGCGGCGATGGCGGCGTCGGTGAACGGGGGGTTCGGCGCGTCGACGACGGCGTCGCGCACGGTACCGTCGGCGTTCACGGTGACGACGAGCACGACCTCGGTCGAGCCCGTCGCGCCGTCCGGGTACGGCACGTCGGGCGACGACGTGAGCACGGGCGCCACGACGTCGGTCGGCGCCTGCGCGCGCGCGGGCACCGCGACGAAGAAGAGAACTGCCGCGAGCGCGAGCGCCATGACGCAACGCATCCCGACCACGTATGCCCGAGCTTCCGTCGCGCCGCACCTGATCGTCGTCGATCCGCGGGGCGCATCGCCGCCCCAGTCGCGGGCGTTCGCGGTTCCATGCGTCGGAACAGCGTTATGCTCGCGAAGGTTCGCGACCCTGGTTAATCGTTTCGTCGCGCCGCTCGAAACGGTGATCCGTGAGCAAAGCTGCGGAGATGTAGGCAAAACCAGCGATCTTCGAGGATTTTCGGGTCGCCCGCGCGCGCCAGAGCCTCCTCGCGGCTGGCACGTTGCGTGAATTAGGGGAGAGCATGTCGTCGCTCAAGGTCCTCGCCCTCGCCGGTTTCCTTGCTCTCAACGCCGTCGCCTGCGCCGCGTCGCAGGGGGGAGACGACGAAGTGGTCGCCGTCGACAACGACGAGCTCGCGACCACCGGCCCGACTTACGCGCAGGGCACCGTCCTTCGGACGACCGCCGCGCTCAACCTCCGCTCCGCGGGGTCGACGAGCGCGAGCGTGCTCCGCGTCATCCCGGACGGCGCGACCGTGACGGTGCGTCAGACCAGCGGCGCCAACGCCTGGGTCGCCATCTCGTTCGGCGGCTACAACGGTTGGTCGCACACGAGCTACCTCGTCCCCGCGAACAACGGCGGCGGCGGCAGCAACGGGAACCCGGGCGGCTACGGCGCGACGCGCGGCGCGAAGCTCGCGTCGACGGCGCTCCGCGTCGACGGGCACGCCGCCGGCGGCTGGTGCGCACTCGAGGTCTCGAACTCGGTCGAGAAGTCGGGGATCATCCCGTCGGGCAAGACCTGGCAGCGCGGCAACGCGATCGACATCTCGGAGTACATGGTCGCGAACCCCGGCTACACCGCGGGCGTCGGCTTCCAGCGCATCAACGTCGGCGCGAACGACATCCCGAAGGGCAGCATCATCGGGTGGCGCCGCGGCCAGTGCGGCTACAACTCGAAGTACGGCCACATCGAGATCTCGGTCGACAGCACCTCGAGCCGCGCGTGCTCGGACTTCTGCGGCCAGATCAAGAAGACCTGCGGCGCGCCCTACGTCTTCATGCCGACGTCGCTCTGAGCGACGCGCGCGCGTCGACATCGACTAGGCTGGGCGCGTGCGCCGTCCGCCCACACCTCTGATCGTCGCGGTCGCCGTCGTCGCTGGCTTCGTGGCGTGGTGGCTGTGGCCGCGCGGCTCGACTTCGGTGGGGCCCGCGTCGACCACGGCCAGCGGCAGCGCGGGCTCCGGCGCCGCGGCGAGCGGGCACGGTCCTTCCGGCGCCGGCGACCACGCGCTCACCACGATCGCGAGCGCGCCCCCCGCGCCCGTCGACTCGGCCGACGTTCGCTTCCTCGCGTTCGGCGACGCGCCGGGCGCGCTCGGTCGCGGCACGACCGGTGACGGGCGCAACGTCGCGCCCTCGAGCTTCCTCGCCGACGAGGCGGGCCTGCTCGTCCTCGACCAGGAGAAGTCGCGTCTCCTCAAGCCGGACGGGAGCTCGATCCCGCTGCCCGGCAAGCGCGCGGACGACGTGGCGCGCGGCGCCGACGGCTCGCTCGCCGTGCTCGATCGCCTCGACGCGAAGGAGGTCGCGATCCTGGATGCGAACGGCAAGGTGAAGGGCCGCTTCCCCCTCGCGGGCACCGGGATCGACGATCCGAAGGACGTGAGCCGCCTCGTCGTCTCCGGCAGCGACGTCTACGTCGAGCGCAACGGCGGCGGTCCGCTCCTCCGCGTCGGTGGGACCGACGGGACGGCGGGCACGCGCACCGAGATCCAAGGCATGCCGACGCGCGACGGGCGGTTCCTCGTCTCGGCCGGCATCACCGATCCCGATCAGGGAAGGGCGTGGGTGAACCTCGCCGATCTCAGCGCCGTCCATCGCTGGACGCGCGAGCTCAAGTTCCCGGCGGAGCTCAGCGCGGTCGCGTTTCTCGACACCGACGCGGCCGGATCGATCTGGGTGGTGCTGCTCGCAGGGTCCACGCCGGCGGACTACGTGAACTGGGCCGTGTGTCTCGACGAGGGGACCGGCGGCGTGAAGAAGAGCCTCACGCTCGCGGTCGAGAACCCCCCATGGGAGAGCTTCCGCGATTACGCGGTGGGTCCGGACGGCAGTCTGGTCGCGGCGACGCGGACCGAGCAGGGCGTGTCGTTCGCGAGCTACCCCTGCCGCTGAGCAATCGCTCGCAATCGTTCCGGCTCGTTCGAACGCGCGAGGTCGACCGCCTCGCCGACATCCGACCGCGCATGGTGAAGCTCGCAGTCCTCGATCCCGTCCTGCCCCATCAGCTTCGAGAGCGCTCGCGCGACCTCGAAGGGATCGAGGTCGTGTGGAAGGGGAGCGTCTTGGCGGAGCTCCTCGAGGCCGTACGCGTGGAGCAGCCGCAGGTCGTCGTCGTGGACCTGGAGAGCCTCGGCGAGGAGCCCGCGGCGAAGGTGCGGGAGATCGAGGCGGCGGCCCCATCGATCGAGCTCGTCATCACGCTCTATCGCTTCGCGAGGCGCACGACGGTGGATGCGCTCGCGGGCGAAGGGCGGAAGGTCGTTCGGGCTCCCGTCACGCTGCAGAGCTTGCGATCCCAGATGCTCGGGGTCGTCGTTCGTTCGATCTTCGCGGAGAAGCCCATCGAGCCCAAGCGAAGCGATCCGATCCCACCGCGCACCTTCACCGACGCGCAGCTCGGGCGCTTGGTCGAGATCAAGTCCGCCGTTCCGTGCGAGTGCCCGAACCAGGTCGCGCAGCTCCTCCTCGCCCTCACGAGCTTCGAGGACTACTCCGCGAGATGCGAGAACCAGAACGACGCGGATGCCGAGCTCCATCGCGCGCTCCATGAACACACCGCGCGAGCGCGTGAGATCATGGAGCGCGCGCTGGAGCGGCTCCTCGTGCACGAGAAGATCGTGCTCTGAGGCTCGATGGGCCCGGGGTCACCCGCCGAGCTGCTTCTCGGACGAGCCGTTCCCGATCGGGATCCGGCGTGGCTGGGCCTTGGGGTGTTTCGGGATTCGAACCGTCAGCACGCCGTTCGCGAGGTTCGCGGAGAGCTTCTCGTCGTCGAGGGACTCCGGCAGCGTGAACGAACGCTGGAAGGCACCGTACGCGCGCCCGAGGACCACCTGTTCGTTCGGTCGTGCCTCGAACCGGCGCGTTCCCTTGATCGTGAGGACGTGATTCTCCAAGGTCACCTCGAGATCCTCGTCCTTCACTCCCGGGACGTCGCAGACGAACAGCACCTCGCTCTCGCTCGCGCGGATGTCGATCGTCGGTTCGAAGGTTCGAGAGCTCGTAGCCGTACCGAGCGCGGACCCCATGACGTCGTCGAACATGCGATCCAGCGTCGAGACGGCATCCCACGTCGTCAACATGAGACACCTCCTATGTGTTTCGTCGTGCCCGCGACGCCGTGTCGCGAGCATTTTTTCCGATAATCACGCCGGTTCCGGCGTCAAGAGGGGAGGCCTCAGGCGGCGAGCCGCGCCAGCAACGCCTCGCGCGCGGGACCGTACGGTGGGAGCACGGACAGCACGCGGAACGCCGCGACCTCGAGGAGCTCGTTCGTGCCCGCGTGGGCGTCGGCCGGCACCTCGACCGCGTAGCCGAGCTGCAGCGCATCGGCCGCGGTGCTCATCAACTGGAGCTCCGTCGCGCAGCCGGTGAGCACGAGCGTGTCGACCTTCAGCTCCTCGAGCTTGGCTTGGAGCGACGAGCGGAAGAAGCCGCTGTAGCTCGGCTTCGTCACGAGGTGATCGCCGGACTCGGGCTTCAGCGCCGGCCACACCTCCGCGCCGTCGGTCCCGGCGATCGCGTGGTTGCCCCAGTCGTCGAGGTCGGAGTCCGCGGCGTCGTGGCGATCGAGCACGTACACGACCGGCAGCTTCTCCGCGCGCGCCGCCGCGAGCCGCCGCTGGAGCGCGGGGACGATGTCGCGCGCGCGCGGCACCTCGAGGATGGTCCCCGGGCGCAGGTGGTCGTTGATCATGTCGACGACGAGCAACGCCCGGCGCGGGGCGCGCTTCGCCACCGAGCCCATCAGCCGCTCGCGCAGGGTGGGAGAAGGTACGTCGGCCGGGAGCGCCTGGGGGAGGGCGGCGAGCACGTCGTGGATCGCCCGCACCTCCGCCAGCTCGTCCGGACCGAGCTCGTCGAGCGCCGCGTTCGCGAGGCGTACGGGCCGCCGGGCGAGCAGCCTTTCGAGGAGTTGGGCGCGGGTCTCGTCGTCCATGAAAACGGTCCCGATGGTATACGCGCGGCGGCCGCAGGTGGATGCATTCGTACGCAGCAACCGCTACGCTCGGTTCCCGCATGGCGAACGCCCCCATCTTCAGCTTCAACGCCGCGAAACCGAAGATCGTCGAAGAGGTGGTCCGGCGGGTGGTCGAGGGTGTGCGCGATCCGCTCCTCGCGCTCAATGATGCGGCGTACCACGAGATCCGGCGCCTCGGACCCAAGTCCGATGCCTCTGCCGAATGGCGCGACCTGGCCGGCAGCCTCGGGCGGATGGAAAAGACGGAGCTCGTCCGGAAGCTCGAGACCCTGGCCGAACGGTACGCGTGGGACGTCGCCGGGAACTTCGATCCGCGGGTCTACAAATTCGCCTCACGGGCGATGGCCCCGCTCCTGGGGGCGCTCTTGTCTCCGCGCGCCGCCCTCCGGCACCTGCCCGAGATGCACAGCTTGGCCGCGCTCGACGATCGGATCGTGGTCCAAGGCCCGACCGAGCAGATCGCGCACCTCGCGACGCTCGGGACCCTCGTCTTCGTCCCGACCCACCTCTCGAACCTGGACTCGGTCGTCTTCGGCTTCGCGCTCGA
This sequence comes from Polyangiaceae bacterium, assembly GCA_044224495.1. Lineage (GTDB taxonomy): Bacteria > Myxococcota_A > Polyangia > Polyangiales > Polyangiaceae > JBGAKG01. The sequence goes on from JBGAKG010000013.1 coordinate 279,175, forward strand.
GCGAGCGGGGCTCCCCCCGGCCACCTACGGCGCCGGAAAGAACCTGTTCACGAACCCGGTGCTGTCGTTCTTCATGCACAACCTCGGGGCGTACCGCGTCGACCGGCGCCTGAAGCATGTACTCTACAAAGACGTGCTCAAGGCCTACTCGTCGGTCCTGATCGAGCACGGCTACCACAGCCTCTTCTTCCCCGGGGGGACGCGGTCGCGGTCGGGTGGCGTCGAGCGGCGGCTGAAGCTCGGGCTCGCGGGCACCGGCATCGAGGCGTTCGCGCGCACCGCGCAGGGCGGCAAGCCGCAGCCGGTCTTCTTCGTGCCGGCGACGATCAACTACCTCCTCACGCTCGAGGCCGAGACGCTGATCGACGACTTCCTCTCCGAGGAGGGGAAGAGCCGCTACATCATCGAAGACGACGAGTCGACGCGGGTGGCGCGCGTGGCGTCGTTCGCGCAGAAGCTCATGGGGCTCGACGCGAGCGTCGTGATCCGGTTCTCGTCGCCGCTCGACTGCTTCGGGAACCTGGTCGACGAAGAGGGCCGCTCGCACGACGAGCGCGGGCGCCCGGTCGACGCGATCACCTACCTGTACGGCGACGGCGACGCGGTCGTGCGCGACGCCGCGCGGGACGCGCAGTACACGCGCGAGCTCGGCTCGTCCATCTGCCGGGCGTTCAAGCGCGACACCGTCGTCATGCCCACGCACGTGACGGCGGCCGCCGCCTTCGACGAGCTGAAGAAGAAGGTCGGGAAGAGCGATCTCTTCGGGCTCGTCAACTACCGCGAGCGCGTGCGCGTCCCGCGCGAGGACTTCACGGCCAACGTCGAGGCGAGGCTCGCGCGGCTCCACGAGGAGGAGCAGAAGGGCAACATCGTCCTCTCCGCCCAGCTCCGCTTCGCGAAGGCGCGCGAGGTGATCGACCTCGCGCTCCGCGCGTTTGCGGGCTACCACGCGAACCCGGTCCTCGTCGCGTACGGCGGCGACATCGTGCTCGAAGACCCGCGCCTTCTTTTCTACTATCAGAACCGGCTGGCGGCGCACGGGCTCGCTTACGACGTCCTGAAGCAGTGACCGTTGCGTTGGGGCGTTCGCGCGCCTAGACTCCGCGCCCCCGCGAGGGAAGTACTCTCATGACGTCTACCGATCCCACCGACACGAAGTCCGACCCGGCTGGTGAAGCCCAAGCCTCCAACGCGGCCGAGCCCGCTGCGGCACCTGCCGCGAGCGCGGAGCAACCCGTTGCGGCTGCTGCCCCTAGCGAAGCGGGGGGCGAAGAAGACGGCAACGACGGCGAGGGCGAGGGCGACGGCGAGGGCGAGGCGACCGCCGGCGGCGAAGGCGCGGCCCAGGCGGCCGGTGCTCCGGGCGGCGAGAAGAAGAAGCGCCGCCGTCGGCGCAAGAAGAAGAAGGGCGACCCGGCTGCGGCCGGCGCAGCTCAACCGGCCGGGGCCGAAGGCGCCGAGGGCGCTGCTCCGACCGAGGGTGGCGAGCCCCGCAAGCACGACGACAAGAAGCGCGAGAAGAAGAAGCACGATCGCGAGCACCGCGAGCACCGTGAGCCGCGCGAGCGCCCGGCGTTCGGCGTCGGCGACGTCGTGTTCGGCAAGATCACCGAGATCACGGACGACGTGCTCTTCGTCGACCTGTCGGGCAAGGGCATCGCGATCTTCGATCGGCTCGAGCTCGATCTTCCGGAGGAGCCGGCGCAGGGTCCGGGGAGCAACATCCTCGACGACGACGACGACTTCCTCCCGCCGAAGAAGGACGAAGCGGCCGAGGCGCGTGAAGCGACGGACGCTCCCGCCGAAGCAGCGGCGGAAGCCGCGCCCGAAGCCGCACCGGCCGAAGCAGCGCCGGCCGAAGCCGCACCCGCCGAAGCGGCACCTGCCGAGGCGACCGCGGACGCACCGAAGACCGAGGAGTCGCCGAAGGCAGCCGAGGCACCGAAGCCCGAGGCCGCTCCGGTCGTGACGCTTCCGCCGGTCGTGCTCGAGGTGGGCGCGAACTTCGTCGGCGTCGTCCACAACGACGGCGGCCGCGGTGGGCTCGTGGTCCTCACGCGCCACCCGCGTCGCGGGCGGAAGATGAAGCCGGCCGTCGCGAAGGCCTTCGTCGAGAAGACCACCGTGACGGGGCTCGTCACCGGCGCCATCCGGGGCGCTGGGGTCGAGGTCGACATCGAGGGCCTCCGCGCTTTCGCGCCGGGCTCGCACATGGACGTGCGCCACGGCGCGGACCTTCGTCCGCTCGTCGGCAAGCGTCTACCGTTCCACGTCACGCAGTACGCGAAGCGTGGGCGGGACATCGTGCTCTCGCGCAAGTCGATGATCGAGGCCGAGGCGAAGACGCAGCGCGAAGAGGCGCTCAAGCGCATCGTCGTCGGCGGCGTCGTCGAGGGCATCGTTCGCAGCGTCGTGCCGTTCGGTGCGTTCGTCGATCTCGGCGGCATCGAAGGGCTCGTCCCGCTCCAGGAGATGAGCCACAACCGCGGCGACACCCCGAACGACGTCTTCAGCGTCGGCCAGCACGTGGACGTGCTCGTCCAGCGCGTCGACGTGAAGGGGAAGATCTGGCTGTCCCGCAAGGCGACGCTCCCGGATCCCTGGGCCGACGTGGCGAAGAAGTACGCCGAGGGCTCGCGTCACCGCGGGCGCGTCGCGCGGCTCCAGCCGTTCGGAGCGTTCATCGAGCTCGAGACGGGCGTCGATGGGCTGATCCACACGTCGGACCTCTCGCTGAAGCGGATCGAGCACCCGTCGGAGGTCGTGAAGGTCGGCGACGAGATCGACGTGTTCGTCGCGTCGGTGGACTCGTCGTCGCACAAGATTGCGCTCCACCCCGTGCCGGAAGGCGCGGCCGAGGGCGAAGTCTTCCAGAAGGTCGCCCTCCACAAAATCGTGAAGGTCGTCGTGCAGACGGTCGAGAGTGGTGGGCTTCAGGTGCGCATCGTCGGGGCGACCGGGCGCAGCGCGCGCGGCTTCATCACCTCGGCGGGCACCGGCACGCCGCGCGGGACCGAGCTGCGGAAGCACTTCCCGGTCGGCAAGGAGCTCGAGGCGAAGATCGTCGAGATCGACCCGCGGCGCGGTGAAGCGAAGCTCTCGATCAAGGCGATGAACGAGGACACCGAGCGCAACGCCTACAAGAGCTATCGCCAGCAGGTGAAGCAAGAGGCGAAGTTCGGGACCTTCGGCGACCTGCTCAAGAAGAGCCAGGATCAGAAGAGCTGAGCGCTGAGGCGCTGGGTCGTAGCGAGCGCGGTCGTCGGCGTTGCGGCGCTGGCGGTCGTGGTCGTGCGCCTGGGGCGCGGGCCCGCCTCCGGATCCGTGCCCGTGCCCGTGCCCGAAGCCGCGTCGCCGTCCGCAGCCTCCGCGTGGCCCGAGTGGAACACCGTTCCCAATGAAGCGCTGCCGCCCGCTTCGGCGCTGAGGCCGGGCACGCTGCGGATCCTCGTCCTCGGGGACTCGGTGTCGAAGTTCCTCGGGAACTCGATGCGCTTTCGGCAGGCGACCGCGCATGCCTTCGTCGCGCAGCGCGGGGTCGGCAACTGCAGCATCCACCCGGCGGCCGATGGGTCGAGCTGTGCGTCCGATTGGGCGAAGGACGTGGCGGAGCTCCACCCCGACGTCACGTTCGTCTTTCTCGGCGGCGGTTTCCTGGGGCCGCGCACCTGCGAGGCGGCGTGGCGGAAGTCGTACCGGGAGCGGTTGCTCTCGCTGCTCGTGCCGATCGCGGCGGACGCGGGGCAGATCGTGCTGGCGCTACCGCCGTACCCGGGCGCGCGGTGGCGCGAGAGTCACACGCTGGCGAGCGCGCGCTGCTTCGATGCGGACCTCGCCAAGATCGCGGCGGAGGAAGGGTGGGGGACGGTCGACGTCATGGCGCACATGTGCCCGACGACCGAATGCATCGAGGAGAGCGACGGTTGGCCCGTCCGGCGCGACGGCCTGCACCCCGACGGCCCCGGGTCGTTCGCGCTCGCCGATTGGGTGCTCGGAGAGCTCGCGCGCATCGCGCGTCACGACTGACGTGGGAGCTCGAGGTGGAGGAACTGGTTGAACGCGCTCGGCACGTAGTCGCCGAACGGCGGGCCGCTGATGAAACCGTGGCGCCGGTAGAGCTCGAGCGCGGGCTCGAAGGCGGGACCGGAGCCGGTCTCGAGCGAGAGGCGCGCGTAGCCCCGCGAGCGGGCGACGGCGACGAGGTGGAGGAGGAGCTGCGTCGCGACGCCGCGCCGGAGGTGCGAGCGCGCCGTGCGCATGGATTTGAGCTCGCCGTGCGTCGGGTCGAGCTCACGGAGAGCTCCGCATCCGGCGACCGTCGCACCATCCCAGACGGTGAAGAACGAGATGTCGGGTCCCCGAAGCGCGCTGACGTCGAGCGCGTACACCGACCCGGGCGGAGAGCTCGCGTGCATCGCGTCGAGGTGCTCGCGGAGCAACGCGAGCACGCGCTGGTCGCCCAAATCGCCCAACGCAACGCGCAACGGGGACGGTGTCAACCTTGTCAACCTTTGGTGGGGGGGATGGTGGGGGGGGACGGGGT